>CAVZGY010000003.1:0-371189 GCA_963774975.1 uncultured Chloroflexia bacterium | reverse complement strand
GACCGATCAGCCTGGTGCCGGGGGCGAGTGACAGCACGACGTTCACGGGCAGCTACGCGGTGACGCAGACGGACATTGATGCAGGCACCTTCACGAATCTCGCGACGGTGACGGGCACGCCGCCGAGCGGAGCGGACGTGACGGACACGGACGATGACACACGGCCGCTGACGGGCACGCCTGCGATCACGTTATTGAAGACGGGCGTGCTGGACCTGGGCCTGGACGGCATCCTGAATGCGGGCGACACGATCGACTACGCGTTCACGGTGACGAACACGGGGAACGTGACCCTCTCGAACATCACGGTGAGCGACCCCGTGGTGACGATCTTGGGTGGACCGATCAGCCTGGTGCCGGGGGCGAGTGACAGCACGACGTTCACGGGCAGCTACGCGGTGACGCAGACGGACATTGATGCAGGCACCTTCACGAATCTCGCGACGGTGACGGGCACGCCGCCGAGCGGAGCGGACGTGACGGACACGGACGATGACACACGGCCGCTGACGGGCACGCCTGCGATCACGTTATTGAAGACGGGCGTGCTGGACCTGGGCCTGGACGGCATCCTGAATGCGGGCGACACGATCGACTACGCGTTCACGGTGACGAACACGGGGAACGTGACCCTCTCGAACATCACGGTGAGCGACCCCGTGGTGACGATCTTGGGTGGACCGATCAGCCTGGTGCCGGGGGCGAGTGACAGCACGACGTTCACGGGCAGCTACGCGGTGACGCAGACGGACATTGATGCAGGCACCTTCACGAATCTCGCGACGGTGACGGGCACGCCGCCGAGCGGAGCGGACGTGACGGACACGGACGATGACACACGGCCGCTGACGGGCACGCCTGCGATCACGTTATTGAAGACGGGCGTGCTGGACCTGGGCCTGGACGGCATCCTGAATGCGGGCGACACGATCGACTACGCGTTCACGGTGACGAACACGGGGAACGTGACCCTCTCGAACATCACGGTGAGCGACCCCGTGGTGACGATCTTGGGTGGACCGATCAGCCTGGTGCCGGGGGCGAGTGACAGCACGACGTTCACGGGCAGCTACGCGGTGACGCAGACGGACATTGATGCAGGCACCTTCACGAATCTCGCGACGGTGACGGGCACGCCGCCGAGCGGAGCGGACGTGACGGACACGGACGATGACACACGGCCGCTGACGGGCACGCCTGCGATCACGTTATTGAAGACGGGCGTGCTGGACCTGGGCCTGGACGGCATCCTGAATGCGGGCGACACGATCGACTACGCGTTCACGGTGACGAACACGGGGAACGTGACCCTCTCGAACATCACGGTGAGCGACCCCGTGGTGACGATCTTGGGTGGACCGATCAGCCTGGTGCCGGGGGCGAGTGACAGCACGACGTTCACGGGCAGCTACGCGGTGACGCAGACGGACATTGATGCAGGCACCTTCACGAATCTCGCGACGGTGACGGGCACGCCGCCGAGCGGAGCGGACGTGACGGACACGGACGATGACACACGGCCGCTGACGGGCACGCCTGCGATCACGTTATTGAAGACGGGCGTGCTGGACCTGGGCCTGGACGGCATCCTGAATGCGGGCGACACGATCGACTACGCGTTCACGGTGACGAACACGGGGAACGTGACCCTCTCGAACATCACGGTGAGCGACCCCGTGGTGACGATCTTGGGTGGACCGATCAGCCTGGTGCCGGGGGCGAGTGACAGCACGACGTTCACGGGCAGCTACGCGGTGACGCAGACGGACATTGATGCAGGCACCTTCACGAATCTCGCGACGGTGACGGGCACGCCGCCGAGCGGAGCGGACGTGACGGACACGGACGATGACACACGGCCGCTGACGGGCACGCCTGCGATCACGTTATTGAAGACGGGCGTGCTGGACCTGGGCCTGGACGGCATCCTGAATGCGGGCGACACGATCGACTACGCGTTCACGGTGACGAACACGGGGAACGTGACCCTCTCGAACATCACGGTGAGCGACCCCGTGGTGACGATCTTGGGTGGACCGATCAGCCTGGTGCCGGGGGCGAGTGACAGCACGACGTTCACGGGCAGCTACGCGGTGACGCAGACGGACATTGATGCAGGCACCTTCACGAATCTCGCGACGGTGACGGGCACGCCGCCGAGCGGAGCGGACGTGACGGACACGGACGATGACACACGGCCGCTGACGGGCACGCCTGCGATCACGTTATTGAAGACGGGCGTGCTGGACCTGGGCCTGGACGGCATCCTGAATGCGGGCGACACGATCGACTACGCGTTCACGGTGACGAACACGGGGAACGTGACCCTCTCGAACATCACGGTGAGCGACCCCGTGGTGACGATCTTGGGTGGACCGATCAGCCTGGTGCCGGGGGCGAGTGACAGCACGACGTTCACGGGCAGCTACGCGGTGACGCAGACGGACATTGATGCAGGCACCTTCACGAATCTCGCGACGGTGACGGGCACGCCGCCGAGCGGAGCGGACGTGACGGACACGGACGATGACACACGGCCGCTGACGGGCACGCCTGCGATCACGTTATTGAAGACGGGCGTGCTGGACCTGGGCCTGGACGGCATCCTGAATGCGGGCGACACGATCGACTACGCGTTCACGGTGACGAACACGGGGAACGTGACCCTCTCGAACATCACGGTGAGCGACCCCGTGGTGACGATCTTGGGTGGACCGATCAGCCTGGTGCCGGGGGCGAGTGACAGCACGACGTTCACGGGCAGCTACGCGGTGACGCAGACGGACATTGATGCAGGCACCTTCACGAATCTCGCGACGGTGACGGGCACGCCGCCGAGCGGAGCGGACGTGACGGACACGGACGATGACACACGGCCGCTGACGGGCACGCCTGCGATCACGTTATTGAAGACGGGCGTGCTGGACCTGGGCCTGGACGGCATCCTGAATGCGGGCGACACGATCGACTACGCGTTCACGGTGACGAACACGGGGAACGTGACCCTCTCGAACATCACGGTGAGCGACCCCGTGGTGACGATCTTGGGTGGACCGATCAGCCTGGTGCCGGGGGCGAGTGACAGCACGACGTTCACGGGCAGCTACGCGGTGACGCAGACGGACATTGATGCAGGCACCTTCACGAATCTCGCGACGGTGACGGGCACGCCGCCGAGCGGAGCGGACGTGACGGACACGGACGATGACACACGGCCGCTGACGGGCACGCCTGCGATCACGTTATTGAAGACGGGCGTGCTGGACCTGGGCCTGGACGGCATCCTGAATGCGGGCGACACGATCGACTACGCGTTCACGGTGACGAACACGGGGAACGTGACCCTCTCGAACATCACGGTGAGCGACCCCGTGGTGACGATCTTGGGTGGACCGATCAGCCTGGTGCCGGGGGCGAGTGACAGCACGACGTTCACGGGCAGCTACGCGGTGACGCAGACGGACATTGATGCAGGCACCTTCACGAATTTCGCGACGGTGACGGGCACGCCGCCGAGCGGAGCGGACGTGACGGACACGGACGATGACACACGGCCGCTGACGGGCACGCCTGCGATCACGTTATTGAAGACGGGCGTGCTGGACCTGGGCCTGGACGGCATCCTGAATGCGGGCGACACGATCGACTACGCGTTCACGGTGACGAACACGGGGAACGTGACCCTCTCGAACATCACGGTGAGCGACCCCGTGGTGACGATCTTGGGTGGACCGATCAGCCTGGTGCCGGGGGCGAGTGACAGCACGACGTTCACGGGCAGCTACGCGGTGACGCAGACGGACATTGATGCAGGCACCTTCACGAATCTCGCGACGGTGACGGGCACGCCGCCGAGCGGAGCGGACGTGACGGACACGGACGATGACACACGGCCGCTGACGGGCACGCCTGCGATCACGTTATTGAAGACGGGCGTGCTGGACCTGGGCCTGGACGGCATCCTGAATGCGGGCGACACGATCGACTACGCGTTCACGGTGACGAACACGGGGAACGTGACCCTCTCGAACATCACGGTGAGCGACCCCGTGGTGACGATCTTGGGTGGACCGATCAGCCTGGTGCCGGGGGCGAGTGACAGCACGACGTTCACGGGCAGCTACGCGGTGACGCAGACGGACATTGATGCAGGCACCTTCACGAATCTCGCGACGGTGACGGGCACGCCGCCGAGCGGAGCGGACGTGACGGACACGGACGATGACACACGGCCGCTGACGGGCACGCCTGCGATCACGTTATTGAAGACGGGCGTGCTGGACCTGGGCCTGGACGGCATCCTGAATGCGGGCGACACGATCGACTACGCGTTCACGGTGACGAACACGGGGAACGTGACCCTCTCGAACATCACGGTGAGCGACCCCGTGGTGACGATCTTGGGTGGACCGATCAGCCTGGTGCCGGGGGCGAGTGACAGCACGACGTTCACGGGCAGCTACGCGGTGACGCAGACGGACATTGATGCAGGCACCTTCACGAATCTCGCGACGGTGACGGGCACGCCGCCGAGCGGAGCGGACGTGACGGACACGGACGATGACACACGGCCGCTGACGGGCACGCCTGCGATCACGTTATTGAAGACGGGCGTGCTGGACCTGGGCCTGGACGGCATCCTGAATGCGGGCGACACGATCGACTACGCGTTCACGGTGACGAACACGGGGAACGTGACCCTCTCGAACATCACGGTGAGCGACCCCGTGGTGACGATCTTGGGTGGACCGATCAGCCTGGTGCCGGGGGCGAGTGACAGCACGACGTTCACGGGCAGCTACGCGGTGACGCAGACGGACATTGATGCAGGCACCTTCACGAATCTCGCGACGGTGACGGGCACGCCGCCGAGCGGAGCGGACGTGACGGACACGGACGATGACACACGGCCGCTGACGGGCACGCCTGCGATCACGTTATTGAAGACGGGCGTGCTGGACCTGGGCCTGGACGGCATCCTGAATGCGGGCGACACGATCGACTACGCGTTCACGGTGACGAACACGGGGAACGTGACCCTCTCGAACATCACGGTGAGCGACCCCGTGGTGACGATCTTGGGTGGACCGATCAGCCTGGTGCCGGGGGCGAGTGACAGCACGACGTTCACGGGCAGCTACGCGGTGACGCAGACGGACATTGATGCAGGCACCTTCACGAATCTCGCGACGGTGACGGGCACGCCGCCGAGCGGAGCGGACGTGACGGACACGGACGATGACACACGGCCGCTGACGGGCACGCCTGCGATCACGTTATTGAAGACGGGCGTGCTGGACCTGGGCCTGGACGGCATCCTGAATGCGGGCGACACGATCGACTACGCGTTCACGGTGACGAACACGGGGAACGTGACCCTCTCGAACATCACGGTGAGCGACCCCGTGGTGACGATCTTGGGTGGACCGATCAGCCTGGTGCCGGGGGCGAGTGACAGCACGACGTTCACGGGCAGCTACGCGGTGACGCAGACGGACATTGATGCAGGCACCTTCACGAATCTCGCGACGGTGACGGGCACGCCGCCGAGCGGAGCGGACGTGACGGACACGGACGATGACACACGGCCGCTGACGGGCACGCCTGCGATCACGTTATTGAAGACGGGCGTGCTGGACCTGGGCCTGGACGGCATCCTGAATGCGGGCGACACGATCGACTACGCGTTCACGGTGACGAACACGGGGAACGTGACCCTCTCGAACATCACGGTGAGCGACCCCGTGGTGACGATCTTGGGTGGACCGATCAGCCTGGTGCCGGGGGCGAGTGACAGCACGACGTTCACGGGCAGCTACGCGGTGACGCAGACGGACATTGATGCAGGCACCTTCACGAATCTCGCGACGGTGACGGGCACGCCGCCGAGCGGAGCGGACGTGACGGACACGGACGATGACACACGGCCGCTGACGGGCACGCCTGCGATCACGTTATTGAAGACGGGCGTGCTGGACCTGGGCCTGGACGGCATCCTGAATGCGGGCGACACGATCGACTACGCGTTCACGGTGACGAACACGGGGAACGTGACCCTCTCGAACATCACGGTGAGCGACCCCGTGGTGACGATCTTGGGTGGACCGATCAGCCTGGTGCCGGGGGCGAGTGACAGCACGACGTTCACGGGCAGCTACGCGGTGACGCAGACGGACATTGATGCAGGCACCTTCACGAATCTCGCGACGGTGACGGGCACGCCGCCGAGCGGAGCGGACGTGACGGACACGGACGATGACACACGGCCGCTGACGGGCACGCCTGCGATCACGTTATTGAAGACGGGCGTGCTGGACCTGGGCCTGGACGGCATCCTGAATGCGGGCGACACGATCGACTACGCGTTCACGGTGACGAACACGGGGAACGTGACCCTCTCGAACATCACGGTGAGCGACCCCGTGGTGACGATCTTGGGTGGACCGATCAGCCTGGTGCCGGGGGCGAGTGACAGCACGACGTTCACGGGCAGCTACGCGGTGACGCAGACGGACATTGATGCAGGCACCTTCACGAATCTCGCGACGGTGACGGGCACGCCGCCGAGCGGAGCGGACGTGACGGACACGGACGATGACACACGGCCGCTGACGGGCACGCCTGCGATCACGTTATTGAAGACGGGCGTGCTGGACCTGGGCCTGGACGGCATCCTGAATGCGGGCGACACGATCGACTACGCGTTCACGGTGACGAACACGGGGAACGTGACCCTCTCGAACATCACGGTGAGCGACCCCGTGGTGACGATCTTGGGTGGACCGATCAGCCTGGTGCCGGGGGCGAGTGACAGCACGACGTTCACGGGCAGCTACGCGGTGACGCAGACGGACATTGATGCAGGCACCTTCACGAATCTCGCGACGGTGACGGGCACGCCGCCGAGCGGAGCGGACGTGACGGACACGGACGATGACACACGGCCGCTGACGGGCACGCCTGCGATCACGTTATTGAAGACGGGCGTGCTGGACCTGGGCCTGGACGGCATCCTGAATGCGGGCGACACGATCGACTACGCGTTCACGGTGACGAACACGGGGAACGTGACCCTCTCGAACATCACGGTGAGCGACCCCGTGGTGACGATCTTGGGTGGACCGATCAGCCTGGTGCCGGGGGCGAGTGACAGCACGACGTTCACGGGCAGCTACGCGGTGACGCAGACGGACATTGATGCAGGCACCTTCACGAATCTCGCGACGGTGACGGGCACGCC
Source organism: uncultured Chloroflexia bacterium (assembly GCA_963774975.1). Classification (GTDB taxonomy): domain Bacteria; phylum Chloroflexota; class Anaerolineae; order Anaerolineales; family Villigracilaceae; genus JBGPQJ01. The sequence goes on along the minus strand of CAVZGY010000003.1, from coordinate 363,949 downwards.
GCCGAGCGGAGCGGACGTGACGGACACGGACGATGACACACGGCCGCTGACGGGCACGCCTGCGATCACGTTATTGAAGACGGGCGTGCTGGACCTGGGCCTGGACGGCATCCTGAATGCGGGCGACACGATCGACTACGCGTTCACGGTGACGAACACGGGGAACGTGACCCTCTCGAACATCACGGTGAGCGACCCCGTGGTGACGATCTTGGGTGGACCGATCAGCCTGGTGCCGGGGGCGAGTGACAGCACGACGTTCACGGGCAGCTACGCGGTGACGCAGACGGACATTGATGCAGGCACCTTCACGAATCTCGCGACGGTGACGGGCACGCCGCCGAGCGGAGCGGACGTGACGGACACGGACGATGACACACGGCCGCTGACGGGCACGCCTGCGATCACGTTATTGAAGACGGGCGTGCTGGACCTGGGCCTGGACGGCATCCTGAATGCGGGCGACACGATCGACTACGCGTTCACGGTGACGAACACGGGGAACGTGACCCTCTCGAACATCACGGTGAGCGACCCCGTGGTGACGATCTTGGGTGGACCGATCAGCCTGGTGCCGGGGGCGAGTGACAGCACGACGTTCACGGGCAGCTACGCGGTGACGCAGACGGACATTGATGCAGGCACCTTCACGAATCTCGCGACGGTGACGGGCACGCCGCCGAGCGGAGCGGACGTGACGGACACGGACGATGACACACGGCCGCTGACGGGCACGCCTGCGATCACGTTATTGAAGACGGGCGTGCTGGACCTGGGCCTGGACGGCATCCTGAATGCGGGCGACACGATCGACTACGCGTTCACGGTGACGAACACGGGGAACGTGACCCTCTCGAACATCACGGTGAGCGACCCCGTGGTGACGATCTTGGGTGGACCGATCAGCCTGGTGCCGGGGGCGAGTGACAGCACGACGTTCACGGGCAGCTACGCGGTGACGCAGACGGACATTGATGCAGGCACCTTCACGAATCTCGCGACGGTGACGGGCACGCCGCCGAGCGGAGCGGACGTGACGGACACGGACGATGACACACGGCCGCTGACGGGCACGCCTGCGATCACGTTATTGAAGACGGGCGTGCTGGACCTGGGCCTGGACGGCATCCTGAATGCGGGCGACACGATCGACTACGCGTTCACGGTGACGAACACGGGGAACGTGACCCTCTCGAACATCACGGTGAGCGACCCCGTGGTGACGATCTTGGGTGGACCGATCAGCCTGGTGCCGGGGGCGAGTGACAGCACGACGTTCACGGGCAGCTACGCGGTGACGCAGACGGACATTGATGCAGGCACCTTCACGAATCTCGCGACGGTGACGGGCACGCCGCCGAGCGGAGCGGACGTGACGGACACGGACGATGACACACGGCCGCTGACGGGCACGCCTGCGATCACGTTATTGAAGACGGGCGTGCTGGACCTGGGCCTGGACGGCATCCTGAATGCGGGCGACACGATCGACTACGCGTTCACGGTGACGAACACGGGGAACGTGACCCTCTCGAACATCACGGTGAGCGACCCCGTGGTGACGATCTTGGGTGGACCGATCAGCCTGGTGCCGGGGGCGAGTGACAGCACGACGTTCACGGGCAGCTACGCGGTGACGCAGACGGACATTGATGCAGGCACCTTCACGAATCTCGCGACGGTGACGGGCACGCCGCCGAGCGGAGCGGACGTGACGGACACGGACGATGACACACGGCCGCTGACGGGCACGCCTGCGCTGAATGTGGTGAAGGACATTGGAGAGAGTGCGACGGGGCCGTGGAGCGACAGCATCACGGTGACCGTTGGGGCGGATGTGTACTACCGGATCACGGTGACGAACACGGGGAACGTGACCCTCTCGAACATCACGGTGAGCGACCCCGTGGTGGACACTAGCAGTTGTACGTGGACGAGTCCGCTGGCGGTGGGGGCGACCACGAGTTGTGTGGTGGGTCCGGTGACGGCCGTGGCAGGCACGAACAACAACACGGCAACAGCGGATAGTAACGAAACCCTACAGGACAGCGACACCGCCAGTTACACGGGAAATGCGCCTGCGGCCGCCACCATCGGTGACCGAATTTGGAATGATGTAGATGGTGATGGCGTTCAAGATCCAGGTGAACCTGGAATAAGCAGTGTCCTTGTTTACATTGACCAGGACAATAACAATACCTATGATGTCGGCGAGCCAAACGGTACTACAAATGCATCTGGTAATTACTCCATCACTGGACTTTCTGCAGGCACATATTTAGTTCGCGTCGATACGACCACATTGCCAGCTGGCTCTGTACCGACATTTGATCTAGATGGCACAGCCACTGTGAACGAGGCGAATGTTACGATGACCGCAGGTCAGATCCGCACAGATGTGGACTTTGGCTACAGACCGACCCTGTTTGACCCGCCGTTCGGGATTAAGTTTGTCGATGACAACGGCCTGCCTATCCTGCGTTGGACAATGGTTTGGATCAATGGATCGAACCTTGTTGCGGTGAATGCAGCAGTCAGCGATGCTATTCCGCTAGGAACGACGTATGCTGGAGGTTTAAGCTGTACTGAAGAGGGGGTTACGACAACCACGAGCTGTGCATATGAAGCTCCAAGTGTAGCCTACCCACGTGGTCGAATTGTATGGACTGGCACGCTAGGCCCGGACTTTGGCGCGACGGATGCGGCATCAGCCAACAATGAGTTGAATATTAGGTTCAACGTGACAGTGAATACAGGGATAAATTCGGTGGACAACCTGGCAACGATGGATTCGGACCTTAACGGAAATGGCCTTCTTACGGATCCAGGTGAGCAAATTGTCGCGACCGCAGCGGCGAACTGGCAGACTTCAGTCCTCCTGCCGGATACCGGATTCGCGCCTGGCAAATTGACCAGGCTGGATGCCCAACCGGAGGCCAAACAATATACCGCTCAAAGCGAATTGTGGCTCGAGATCCCATCTCAAAAAGTTAAGATGGATATTGTCGGTGTTCCCAAGGTGGAGGGCGAGTGGGATGTATCCTGGCTGTGGCGCGATGCTGGTTATCTAGAAGGATCCGCCTTCCCGACTCATTCGGGGAATAGCGTCATTACAGGTCACGTCTACCTACCCAATGGCCTTCCGGGTCCATTTGTCGATATATCCAAACTTAAAATATGGGGACCGGATCACTGTCCATGCCTATGGACAGACCTTCATTTATGAGGTGCGAAAAGTTGAGTATTTGAAGCCCACGGATGTATCCAAAGCTTTCGAGCACAAGGAAGAATCCTGGGTGACGCTGCTCACCTGCAGAAGCTACGATGAAAAGTCCGATTCGTACCGGCAGCGGGTGGCTGTCAAGGCAGTACTGGTCAAGGTCATTCGCTAGCAAGTCTGTAGATTTTGTTTAATCAAGATTCAACAGCCGCCTTTCTAAGGCGGCTGTTGCCTTATAAAAAACCTATGGTTTGTTAACGTATTTCTATTATTCATCAGGTAGACTAATGCAATCCAAGCCAAAAATGGGCTTGTTTCTAAAAGTGAAATTATTACTACTTAAGGAGTTGCAAAATGGGAAAAATCATAGGCATTGATCTGGGAACCACGAACAGCGTGGTTGCCGTCATGGAAGGCGGAACGCCGACCGTCATCACTACTGCCGAGGGAGGCAGATTGTGCCCATCCGTGGTCGCGTTCAATAAGAACGGCGAGCGCATGGTTGGACAGACCGCCAAAGCGTCAGGCTGTGATCAATTCAGAGAACACCATCTATTCCATTAAGCGTTTTATTGGTCGCCGGTTCGAAGAGGTGTCCAATGAGCGCAAGATGGTACCCTTCCAGGTGATAGAAGGACCCACCGATGATGTGCGTGTAAAAGTCCCCATGACCGGCAAGGAATACAGCCCGCAGGAGATTTCTGCCATGGTCCTGGCGAAACTCAAGGCGGATGCTGAATCCTACCTGGGTGAGTCTGTGACCGAGGCGGTTATTACCGTTCCGGCGTATTTCAACGATTCGCAGCGCCAGGCCACCAAGGATGCAGGCCGCATTGCTGGCCTCGAAGTTAAGCGTATTATCAATGAACCGACGGCTTCTGCGCTTGCCTACGGACTCGACAAGAAAACGAATGAAACCATCCTGGTCTTTGATCTGGGCGGTGGTACCTTCGACGTGTCGGTGCTCGAGGTCGGCGAAGGCGTGATCGAAGTCAAATCCACCAACGGCGATACTCACCTGGGCGGAGATGACTGGGACCAGCGCATCGTGACCTGGGCGGCGGATGAATTCCGGAAGCAGGAAGGCATTGATTTACGTAACGACCGGCAAGCCCTTCAGCGATTGCGCGAAGCGGCTGAAAAGGCCAAGGTTGAACTTTCGACCATGATGGAGACAGAACTCAATCTTCCCTATATCACGGCCGATGCGTCCGGTCCAAAACACCTGGTCATAAAACTCTCACGCGCCAAATTCGATCAGATGACCGACGACCTGCTCAAGCGTTGTGTCGCTCCATTTGAAAACGCGCTCAAGGATGCCGGGTTAAAGGCTGGTGATTTGAACGAAGTGGTTTTGGTGGGTGGGTCCACCCGTATGCCGATGGTTCAGGACCTGGTCCGCAAGCTGACCGGCAAGGAAGCCAATAAATCGGTAAATCCCGACGAAGTGGTTGCGGTAGGCGCGGCGATCCAGGGAGGTGTGTTGGGCGGTGAAGTGCGCGATATCCTCCTGCTGGACGTGACCCCGCTCTCATTGGGTGTGGAAACTCTGGGAAGTGTCATGACCGTCATGATCGAGCGCAATACGACCATCCCTGTCAAAAAGACGGAGACCTATTCAACGGCCGCTGACAGCCAGACTGCGGTGGATATCCACATCCTGCAGGGTGAACGCCCGTTGGCGAACGACAATATGTCTCTCGGCCGATTCCGCCTGGATGGAATTCCGCCCGCTCCACGCGGAGTACCGCAGATCGAAGTGACGTTTGACATCGATGCCAACGGCATCCTGCATGTCACTGCCCGCGACAAGGCTACCGGCAAGGAACAGAAGATCACGGTGACCGCCTCGACCAACCTCAACAAGCAGGATATCGAGCGCATGGTCCAGGAATCACGGGCGCATGAAGCGGAAGACAAGAAACGCCGTGAATTGATCGAAGTCCGCAATACCGCTGACAGCTTTGTTTACCAGACTGAAAAGGCACTGCGTGATCTGGGCGACAAAGTTCCCGCCAACGACCGTACCAACATCGAGAGCAAGATTGCCGACCTGAAATCAGCAGCACAGACTGAAGATGTCGACAGGATCAAGAAGGCAACCGAGGAAGTTCAGAATGCGTTCTACGCTTTGAGCCAGATGCTCTATGGGCAGGGGCAGCAGCCTCAGCCTGAAGGCGGACCGTCCACGCCTCCACCTCCTCCAGCCGGGGAGGGCGGTAACGGAGATGTTATCGACGGTGAAGTTCGCGATGCATAATAAAAAATTGGGCAGCCTCGGCTGCCCAATTTTTTATGGAATATTCAGTTTATCTCGCGCCCGGCTGCACATGCCGCTCGCCCGGCTGAGCCATTCATTGAGCCGGGGACTTTCCACAGCTCCGCTCACTGCATCCGAATAAATTCCCGATCCCCAGTACAAATAGCGTTGAGTCTCCTCCGCCCATTGGCTTTGCGGCTTGCTGATGACACTGATACCGCCGTTGTAGCCCGCCAGCGCGAGGTTGGGATTCCCCTCGGCGGCGATCAGGGAGCGTTGAAGGTAGGACATCCCTCGCCGGGCGTTGGTATCCGGGTCGTATGGATTCTCAAGCGCGGAAAAATGAAAAGGCATCACCTGAAACAATCCCATCGCCCCTGCGGAGGAACGCGCGTCAGGATATCCACAGGATTCGATTTGCATCACCGTCGCCACCAGGTTGGGATCCAGGTTATAGTCTGCCGCCCAGCGGATGATCTGCGGTCCCCAGTACTGGATTTCCGGTGTGAAAATGGGGGAGAGGCTGGTTGGCTGTTTTCCGGAAGTGAATAATCCTGTATCGGCGTTCGCCACTCCTGTGTTCGACTCAGGTGAGAATCGCGAAAGGAATACCAAAAAGCTTATTCCCACCACCAATGCCAGCAATGGCGGAAGTGTAAAACCAGAGAGACAGCCTTGGCCTTCGGCTGTCTCTCTGCGCCGGTTGGCTGATGAATAGGTCAGTCGGGCAGGGGGCATGACGGAGTTAATCCTGTTCAGGTAATCCAATGATTTAGCCAATTCAGGCCGTGTAACCGCTGTCATCATAATCCACGGACTTGGCGGAGTAGGTCGTCTCGGGGCGCTTGTATGCACTTTGCGGGAGTGATGTCCGGGGTTGCGGGCGATAGGTTGAGAGCGAAGCGCCTGAGTGGATGGGATGAGACCCGGAGGATTGGGATTGCGGTCGTACCGGGGCACTGTTCGTCATCGGGCGCCGAACGCGTGTATCGCCTCGGAAAAGGCGGTCGCCCATGCTTGAAAAAGTGCCAATGATCAGGATCCGGATGACCCATACCATGACTGCAACGAAAATCGGCACGGCAGTCATCATTGTTGAAGATTCGATGATGGCTGTTCCTGCAATCTGGCGGTTCTCCATGGCGACCGAAACACCCCACCACGTCAGTGTGGCATTCATGGCGGCAGCCAGCAGCCATGCGCCGAACAGGTACCAGACTTCGGCGGGTTCCTCGCGTCCCTGTTCGGGAGTGAAGATGCGCGCGATGCCGGCGAAATCGATCCCGCAAAACGCCAGCGCAAGGATGGTCGCCCATTGGATTCCCATGAAGGTCAGATCTCCCAGGATGTCCTGCAAAGCGAATTGGGTGGTGCTGTAATTGAAAATCTCAAATGCCAGGAGTGCACCGAAGATCATGAAACCGAAAACGGCTCCACGGCGGCTCATGATTTTATTCCAAATCTGGTTCAAGTGGATGTTTTGAAAACTTCGAGTTGCGTTCATTCAAGCCTCCTTCAAATAGAACTATTGTTCGATGAATGCATTATAGAACATTTATTCTATTTAAGTCAATACCCAAACCCGGTCATTTATGACCAATTCTTTCCCGGACGCCTGCCACTTATCCTTTGACTTTGCACACGGGTCGGTTAAAATGACATGCAGGAAAGGATTTTTATGACTGAATTTTTCCGCTTCGACGAATTGACCTTCCCCGAGGTGGCTGCCCTTCCCAGGGAAGCACCGCTCATACTACCCGTGGGCTTGGGCTATGAACAAAAAGACCTGTCGGCCGCGTTGGGAAACCCGGACCGGGTTGGCGTGTTTCCTGCACTGCCATTTGGGTGGGCGGGGAGCGGATTGGAGACCCCGAAGACCTGTTTTCAGCGCGATGGTGCGTAACCTCGTCGGTAACATGATCGAGGACGGGTTCACCGATGTCCGGGCTGTGGTGGGCGGAGACGGGTGGATCGAATCCGATATTCCCCTGGTGGTGGTGAGATCGCAGTTTCAACACCCTCAGATTCCCCCTGATTCAGATCGCGAGAAGGTGATTCTCATCCCGGTGGGGCATACGGAGCAGCATGCCTACCATTCTCCGTTGTCGACGGACACCCTCATCATCGAGGCGATCTGCAAGGGAGCGGCGGAATCTGCGCCTGAAGTGTGCGCGACGCTCCCGGTTTATCCATACGGGGTCAGCACCCATCGCCGCTTCCTGGCTGGGACGTTCAATGCAGGCGGTCGGGCTTTCGAGGATTTTTGGGGTGCGGTCCTGGATACGCTGGTGGGTCGCGGCTTCACCCGTTTCTACTTCAACAGCGGACATGGCGGCAACGGCTCATTCCTGGTCACGGTGGTCAAATATGCCGGCGAGAAGTACCCCACCATCTTCGCCGCAACCACCTGGCTTTATCTCAACAGCCCCGAAGGTATCGCCGCGCTCGAGTCAAAACGCCAATCGCCGATCGGCGGCATGGGACATGCCTGTGAGCTGGAAACCTCACTGGTTTTAGCCCTTCGACCCGAGCTGATCCATATCGACCGCGCTGTGGACGAGATGAACTTTATTTCAACACCTTCCTATTACATGGATTGGATCGAGGGAGGCGCGTTGGTAGCCAATCCACCCTGGATTGACGACACCAAGACAGGCGCGTATGGAGCCGGCTCGCTCGGCACCGCTGAAAAAGGCCGTTACTGGCTGGACGTTGCGATTCGAGAGAAAGTGGCGCATTGCCAGGAAATCCATGAGCAATACCGCCGGCGGCGCGCGGTTAATCCAGCTCCATCTCGTTGACCATTAATGGAAAATAACCATGGCAACAAAAAGCAGATACGAAAAACTCAAACAGGAAATAAACTTCCACAACTATCGCTACCACGTGCTGGATGCCCCGGTGATCAGCGATGCGGAATACGACAAGCTGGCGGCTGAGTTGAAAGCCATCGAGGCGGAGAATCCCGGCTGGGTCACGCCGGATTCACCCAGCCAGCGGGCAGGCGTGACGCCCTCCGAAAAATTTGAGAAGGTGCGGCACCCGCGTCCGATCCTCAGCCTGGCGAATGCCTTTGGCGCGGACGACGCGCGCGCCTGGTTCGAGCGCATCCGCAAGCTGGACGACCGCGTGGAAAAGGCGAAGTTCACCGTCGAGCCAAAGATTGACGGTTTGAGCGTGGTGCTGCATTACAGAAATGGTTTGTTCGTGCAAGGCGCCACCCGCGGTGATGGGGAAGTAGGCGAGGACATCACCCAAAATCTCAGGACAGTCAAAGCCATCCCGTTGAAAATCCCTGTGGAAGAGTCCGGGCCGAAACCGCCTGCCTATCTCGTCGTGCGCGGTGAAGTCTTTATGACTACGCTGGAATTCGAAAGGATGAACCAGCGTCTTGAAGAAGCAGGCGAGAAGACCTATCTCAACCCGCGCAACTCGGCCGCCGGCTCACTGCGCCAGTTGGATCCATCCATCACCGCCTCGCGCCCGCTGACGTTGCTGCTGTACCAGATCATCCATTCCGAGGGCGGACAGGTGCCCGCGTCACAGTGGGAGATCCTGCCTATCTGAAAGCGTTGGGATTCCCGGTCACGGACGTAGCCCGACGGTTCGATGACCTCGAATCCGCCATCAATTACACCGAAACCTGGGACAACCGCCGCGACGAGTTGGGTTACGAAGCCGACGGCATGGTCATCAAGCTGGATGACCTGTCATTGGCGGAAGAGTTGGGGTATGTGGGCAAAGACCCGCGCGGGGCGATCGCCTTCAAGTTCCCGGCGAGGGAAGTGACGACTCGATTAAACGGAATTGGTGTCGCCGTCGGGCGGACGGGCGTGCTCACGCCCTACGCCATCCTCGAACCGGTGGAGGTGGGCGGGGTGGTCGTCGAGCGCGCCACACTGCACAATTTCGATTACATCGCCGAGAAGGATATCCGTCCCGGCGACCGGGTGCTGGTCAAGCGCGCCGGGGAAGTGATCCCGTATGTGATCGGTCCTGTCGTCGATGCGCGTACCGGCAAGGAAAAACCATACAAACCGCCAACGACCTGCCCGGCTTGCGAGCAGCCCGTGGAGCATTTCGAAGGGGAGGTGGCCTGGTATTGCGTCAATGCCGCCTGCCCGGCGCAGTTGGTGCGAAACGTGGAACACTTCGTCTCGAAAGGCGCGATGGACATCAATGGGTTGGGCATCAAGATCGTCGAGAAGCTCATCGAGACCGGCGCGGTGAAGGATGTGGCGGATATTTATTCGCTGAAGCGAGACGATATTCTAGAAGCGGTCACTAAAAAGGATAGAAAAACGGACAAGGAGCCGCCGGGAAAAATCGCCGAAAACCTGTTGGATTGCCATTGAAGCATCCAAGAGGCAGCCGCTTAGCAGGCTGATCACTGCCCTCGGCATGCGGGGGGTGGGCGAAGTGTCCGCGCGCGACCTGGCATCCCATTTCATGTCGCTGGACAATCTCGTCCAAAGCCTCCGTCGATGATCTTCAAACAGTCGAGGGAATTGGACCGAACATAGCCGAAGCCATCGTGGACTGGTTCAGCCGCACTCGCAACCGTAAGGTATTGGAAAAGCTGAAGCGGGCAGGAGTCTGGCCGGTCAGCTGAGCCGTCAACGACGGGAAGTGGTCAGTTGTCGGAGGTGCTTGCCGGGATGACATTTGTGATCACGGGGACTCTGCCCACGTTCAGCCGGGACCAGGCGAAAGAATTGATCGAAGCACACGGTGGGAAAGTCACGGATTCAAGTCAGCAAGAAAACCAGTTACCTGGTGCTTGGCGAGTCGCCGGGTTCTAAATTCGACAAGGCGAAGACGTTGGGAGTAAAGATCATCGGGGAAGATGAATTAAGGAAATTGTGTGAGTGATCTCATGTGAAAGGATGCCGTGAATTTTTACGGCGTCTTTTCTTTTCAGGTGCCGTCCAATACTTCGGTTGACAGTTCCCTCTCCCTATACTAAACTTGTCCAAATGTATTCTTCATTGGAGGGTGTATGGATTTGAAATCAGCCAACGACAGCGTCATGGGCCGCATCAAAGCGATGGGGGATCGCGAGAAAATGCTCAAAGACAATGGGCTTTACTTTTACAACCAGCCGGTTGAAGAAGTAAAGGGCGGCGCCAAGGCAATCGTCCGCGGCCGTGAAATGGGGATGTATGCCTCCTACAGCTACCTCGGCCTGATCGGTCACCCGCGCATCAATGCGGCTGCCAAGGCGGCGGTTGACAAGTTTGGGACCGGTACGAACGGCGTCCGCACCCTTGCCGGCACACTGACCCTCCACACGGAACTTGAGGAAACCATCGCTGAATTCAAGCATGCCGAAGCAGCCATCACCTATTCCTCGGGATATGCCACCAATCTGTCCGTGATTTCCACCCTTATGGGGCGAGGCGATTACGTCCTGTCGGATAAGCTCAACCACGCCTCGATCGTGGACGGCTGCCTGATGTCCGGTGCGGAATTCCGCCGCTTCAAGCACAATGATATGGCAGATCTTGAGCACCGCTTGGAACAGGTGCCGGCAGGTGTCTCCAGGATGGTGATCGCCGACTCGGTTTTCAGCATGGACGGGGACGTGATCGACCTGCCCAAAGTGGTGGAATTATGCCGCAAGCATGACGCCTGGCTGATGATCGATGAAGCCCACTCCCTGGGTGTGCTGGGGAAAACCGGTCGCGGTATTGAAGAACACTTTGGTCTTGGCGATGTGATCGACATCAAAATGGGTACACTCAGCAAGACCATTCCCTCCGTGGGCGGGTATGTGGCCGCTCACAAGGAACTCGTGCAATACTTGCGTCACGCCAGCCGCGCCTATATTTTCTCCGCAGCGCTGCCTCCTGCTCAGGCGGCTGCCGCCAACGAAGCCTTCAAAGTCATCCTCGATGAGCCCTGGCGGATTAAGAAACTGGATGCGAATACTGAACAGTTCATCGGCGGATTGAAAGGAATGGGATTCGATACCATGCTGACCACCACAGCTATCGTCCCGGTTTTATGTGGAACGGATGAGAAGGCGTTCCGGCTCACCCGGGCTTGTCAACTCAACGACGTGTTTGTACTACCCGTGGTTTCTCCCGCCGTCCCGGAAGGGCTGGCGCGTCTGCGGGCAACGGTCACCGCCGCGCACGAAAAAGACGAGATCCAGCGCGCGATGGACGTGATTGGTAAGGCTGGCAAAGAGCTCGGTATCGTCTAGCCGATATTTCATAATTAGCCTTAGCTCACCTTTTTCAGGTGGGCTTTTTTAATCTTTTTCAATAATATTTATAATATTCTTCTAATATATTATGTTTATAATCTGGACAATTACTGTACAGACATTTTTTTAGGAGACAACCATGAAATGGCAGTGGAAACTGGGACGATTTGCAGGCATAGATGTATATATTCATGCTACTTTCCTTCTCATTGTGGGATGGTATGGATATTCATATTGGCTTCAGGGAAGGACAATATCGGCTGTCATTGAAGGTGTAGCGTTGATCCTCCTGCTCTTTTTGGCGGTGACCCTTCATGAATATGGCCATGCATTGACTGCGCGAAAATATGGAATCAAGACCAGGGATATCACCCTTTCCCCCATTGGCGGTGTGGCGCGTTTGGAGCGAATGCCCGATAAACCCATTCAGGAGTTCTGGGTGGCGCTGGCAGGGCCGGCCGTCAACGTCGTCATTGCCGCCGTCCTGTTTGGCTGGCTTGTCTTTACCAATTCATTCATTCCTGTCAGGGAATTGACGCTTGTGTCGGTCCCATTCATTGAGCGATTGGCGATTATCAATCTCTCGCTGGTGCTCTTCAACCTTCTCCCTGCCTTCCCGATGGACGGCGGACGTGTGTTACGTGCACTGTTGGCCATGAATATGGATGATGTCAGGGCTACGAACATCGCTGCGACCGTGGGACAGGGAATGGCAGTTCTGTTTGGTATCGCAGGATTATTTGGCAACCCCTTCCTTCTCTTCATCGCTTTCTTTGTGTGGTTTGGCGCGTCTCAGGAAGCAAGCTACACAAGGATCAAACATGATTTGAGCGATGTCCCAGTGTCACGGGTGATGCGACAGGATTACTTAACCCTTCAACCGGGCGAAGGTCTTAGATTTATATCGCGACTAATCCTTGCAAGTTCACAAAGGGATTTCCCTGTGCTCGAAAACGGACAATTGGTGGGTCTTGTCACGCGAAATGACCTGATGTCAGCGCTTAACCGGCATGGAAGGGATGTTACTGTCTCGGAGATCATGCGCAGGGATCTGGTAACCGTTGAAGCTACTGAGCGGATGGAGCAGGTGTTGATGCGTTTGCAAGAATCCGGAATGCCAGCCCTGCCTGTCCTTAAGCTCGGACAGATCGTAGGATTGATAACAATGGAGAACATTTCTGATTACCTCACCATAAAACGGGCATTGGACAAGGCGGAACGTATTCCAGTGAGCTAAGATAAGGTCCAAAGACCTGGCGGAAACTGTGAGAACCGCCAGGTCTTTTCTTATGCACTGGACTTCCATTCACAATGATTACTTGAGATATAATTTTTATTGAAAGTGATCGCACAATGAAATCACCACTATCTTGCCAATTAGGATAATCAAATGATCTGGCATACTGTTGAAATTAAAGCCGCTCTGCAGGAATTGAATTCTGATTCCCAACAGGGGTTGACCAATGCCGAGGCCGGTAAACGCCTCGTAGAGTTCGGCCCCAACGAGCTGGTCGAAAAAGGCGGGCGGACGCCGCTCAAGATCCTTTGGGAGCAGGTGCGCGCCACCATGGTGCTGATCCTCCTCGCAGCAGCGTTGATCGCCTTTATGCTGAGCGATTACCAGGATGCCTTTGCCATCCTTGCCATCGTGGTTCTTTTTGTCCTTCTGGGCTTCTTTCAAGAGTATCGGGCTGAAAAAGCGATTTCGGCTCTCAAGAAGATGTCCATTCCCATGGTACGGGTCACGCGGGACGGCGCCTTGACGGAAATTTCAGCTCGGGAGCTGGTACCAGGCGACATCCTCCAGCTCGAAGCGGGAAACATCGTGCCTGCCGACGTGCGCCTGATCGAGGCCGTCAACCTCAGGGTCCAGGAAGCCGCATTAACCGGTGAATCCGAGCCGGTTGAAAAGAATATTGCTTCTCTGACAGGTATGGATCTTCCTCTGGGTGACCGGAGCAACATGGCGTACATGGGTACGATTGTCACGATTGGCCGGGCGTCGGCGTTGGTGGTGGCAACAGGGATGCAGACCGAGCTTGGAAAGATTGCCGGTCTTATTCAGGAGTCCGAACCTGAACAGACGCCTTTGCAAAAAAGGCTCGACTCATTGGGAAAACTCCTGGCGGTGATCGGGGTGGCGGTTGCGCTGCTGGTTTTTGTGCTGGGCATTTGGCGCGGCGATTCGATCCGGTATCTGCTTCTCACCTCGGTGTCTATAGCAGTCGCAATTATCCCCGAAGGATTACCGGCCGTGGTGACCATCACCCTTGCTCTCGGGGCGCAACGCATGCTTAAGCGCAATGCCCTCATCCGAAAATTGCCGGCGGTTGAGACGCTCGGGTCGGTGACCGTCATCTGTTCGGACAAGACCGGCACACTGACCGAGAACCGTATGACTGTGGTGGCTTTGGATGTTGCCGACCATCAGATTGATCTGACCGAAGACCTGCGCGGCGATTCGGTGCTGATCACGAAACAGCCGTCCGAGAAAGCCATTTCTTCCATTTCTTTGCTGCTGATCGGCGGGGCGTTGTGCAACGACGCACGCCTTATCGAGGAAAAGGAGGGGAATTTCCACACCTACGGTGACCCGACGGAAGGGGCGCTGGTGGTCGCTGCGGCGAAAATGGGATTCTGGAAATCCTCCCTGGATGGTACTTTTCCGCGAGCCAGCGAAGTTCCCTTCGACTCGGATCGTAAACGGATGACCACGATTCACGAATTAAAAGAATACGATCCAGCTCTCCTGGCCGGAATGGATGTCAGTAATAAACCGTTTCTGGCAATTACTAAAGGCAGTGTGGATGGTCTTTTGGATGTGGCATCACGGGTTTTTGTGAATGGGGAAGTCCGCGAGTTGGACAACCACTGGCGGGAACGAATTGAATCTGCGAACACCCGGCTGGCGGGTAAAGGGATGCGCGTGTTGGGTGTGACCTTGCGTCCCTTGGACGTGATACCCGATCCGCAGAGTATCGAAACCCAGGGCATCTTCGTCGGTTTGTTTGGCATGATCGATCCGCCGAGGGAGGAAGTTCGCGATGCAGTGGCGCTCACCCATTCAGCAGGAATCCGCACGGTGATGATCACCGGCGACCACCCGCTCACCGCGGCAGAGATCGGCCGGCAGCTGGGGATCGTGGATCAGGAACATTCCGGGATGGGACAGGGCATCCTTACTGGCAGCGAACTGCTGCGGCTTTCATTTGATGAGCTGAAAGAAACGGTGGATGACATCCGGATCTTTGCGCGTGTCTCGCCTGAGCAGAAGCTGAAAATCGTGCAGGCGCTCCAGGAACGGGGGAACATCGTGTCCATGACCGGGGATGGCGTGAACGATGCGCCTGCCTTGCGTCGGGCGGATATCGGTGTGGCAATGGGCATCACCGGCACGGATGTATCCAAGGAAGCCGCGAGCCTGGTGTTGCTCGACGATAATTTTGCGACCATCGTGGCGGCAGTGTCGGAAGGTCGCACCATCTATGACAACATCCGCAAGTTCGTGAAGTTCTCGGTGGCGGGGAACATCGGCAAGGTGCTGGTGATGCTGCTGGCGCCTTTTATGGGTAAACCATTGCCGCTCCTGCCGCTTCAACTGCTCTGGTTGAACCTTCTGACTGACGGATTGCTCGGTTTGGGGATGGGAGTCGAGCCGCCTGAGAAGAATATCATGCAGCGTCCTCCCTATTCCCCGCAGGAAGGGGTCTTCAGCAGGGGAGCAGGCGTGCATGTGGCCTGGGTGGGAATTTTGATTGGCATTTTGGCTCTGGCGTTAGGAAGCTATTACTATTTTGGCGGCTATCAAAACTGGCAGACAGTGGTTTTCACATTTCTGGCGTTTGCCCAGGTTGGCCAGGCATTGGCTTCCCGGTCGAGCACTGAATCCTCATTCTCGAGGAGCAGTAAAAGGAATCCGCTGTTGATTGGAATGATCGCCCTGGTGTTTGTTCTTCAACTGGCAGTGATTTATCTGCCAATGTTCAATACTTTCTTTAAGACCCAGCCATTGGGACAGTTTGAAGTGGCGTTGGTTGTGGTATTGAGCTCATTTGTGTTTTTAGCGATCGAAGTTGAAAAGTGGATAAAACGAAGACAAGGGTTGGGAAAGTAACTCTCCCTGCTTTAATAGGATATTTATAAGATATGGCTGAAATCGCATCCATCACGCTCAAACCCGGACGGGAAAAATCCCTGCTTCGCCGGCATCCCTGGGTTTTCTCAGGAGCTGTGTCAAGGGTGGATGGCAATCCACAGCCGGGACAGACTGTGGAGATACTCTCGGATAAGGGACAGTTCCTGGCTCGTGGCGCTTACAGCCCCATTTCTCAGATTCGAGCCCGCGTGTGGACCTTTGACCCTCAAGAAAAAGTGGACGCCGATTATTTCCGTAGGCGAATCCAAACCGCAATGCTGAAACGAACTCCCCTCAAACTTGAGAAAATGACCGATGGAGTACGGCTGATCCATGGTGAGTCGGATGGGCTGCCGGGATTGATCGTTGACCGCTACGGGAGCTGCTTGGTTGTCCAGTTTCTTTCTGTAGGCGTTGACTTTTGGCGGGAAATTATCACGGATGCCCTGGTGGAGTTAACAAGTATCAAGGATATCTATGAGCGTTCGGATGCAGATGTGCGCGAGTTGGAAGGGCTGCCTCTCAGATCAGGCAGGTTAAAAGGCAATCCACCTGACCATGTGGAGATAAATGAATTCGGTTTGCGCTTTTCAGTAAATGTCGCGGAAGGCCACAAGACTGGTTTTTACCTTGACCAGCGTCACAACCGCCAGCGGGTGCGAGCCCTGGCAGAGGCGCGAGATGTGTTGGATTGTTTTTGCTATACCGGGGGATTTTCCTTAAATGCGCTTGCCGGTGGAGCCAAGTCTGTGCTGTCCGTGGACTCCTCATCAGGCGCAATACAGTTGCTTCGCGAAAACGTCACCTTGAACGCCCTGCCATCAAGCCATTTGCAGACACTCGAAGCAGATGTGTTTCAAGCGCTGCGAAAATTGCGCGATGAAGGCCGCAGCTTCGACCTGATCATCCTTGACCCGCCCAAATTTGCCCCCACCGCTGCCCAGGCGGAGAAGGCTGCGCGAGGCTACAAGGATATCAATCTGCTGGCGTTTAAACTGCTAAGACCCGGGGGAATTCTGGTTACCTTCTCCTGCTCCGGCGGTGTGGATGCGGCTTTGTTCCAGAAGATCGTCGCAGGGGCTGCCTTGGATGCAGGCGTGGATGCTTCCATCGTTGAGTATCTGGCTCAGGATGGCGACCATCCTGTCGCATTGAACTTTCCTGAGGGGGCGTATTTGAAAGGATTGATTTGCTTCAAGGAGAAATAAAAAGCGGCCGTTAGGCCGCTTTTTATTTCTAATCCTCGCCGAGTTTTCCAATGGCTCTCAGCAACCCGAACACCAGCAACCCGAGTTTGATGCCGTCCGTGGGGGTCACAGCCACGGTCGTCTCGTTTTTCTCAGCCCGGCGGGTGAGAAGGAAAGCGCTTACCAATCCAGCAAGTGCGCCGATGAGAGCGCCACCTGCAAGGGTTTTTAGCTTCCAGCTGCGATCTTCGTAGACCTCAATTTCTTCATCATCATTTCCCATAATTCCTCCTTTATTCTTTACGGAAAACCTTTCCTGGAACACTCCACCAAGATTTTAGTGAAAGGATGGGATCGGTGGACTTTTCGGAGTAATATTTAACCTGAGCGGACACGTTGAATACCGCATCTTGAGCCTGGGCGCTGTATGTCGGCAGGATCTTATATAGATAATAAGTCTCGTAAATAATTACCGAGAGAACCACAAGTAGAATAAACGAAACCACCATGATTGGGATGACCAGAAGGATGGTCGCAATGGCAGCCCATATCGCGGTGTCTCCTCCTTGCATGGCACTATAAATGATGATGATGGCAAGGATGATCCCCAGGGTGGCGGCGATCAGCACAGGAGCGAGAATCTGCCATCTCCGCTCTTGACGGTGACGCAGGTAAGATTCGCGCGGAGGGGGAGGAACAATAGGTTCGTTCATGGTATTTCTATTTTAGCATAAACTGCGATAAACAACTTCTCCAGCAGTGATGAACCGCTGGAGAAGCGAATTCCTAATCAGGATCAGATGGCTACTTTCTACTCGCGGCGTCCATAACAGCAACCGCCGCAATTTCCACGATGTCGTTCACTTCGTCTCCTGTTTGGAGCACGTGGATGGGTGCGCCGACGCCCAAAAGGATGGGGCCAATGGCTTTGGCATTTCCCAATCTCGCCAGCAGCTTATAAGCGATGTTTGCTGATTCAAGTGATGGGAACACCAGCACATTGGCGTCCTTCACCGCGCTGAAAGGGAAACGGTTGTCGATGATATCCGGCACGACCGCGGTATCCGCCTGCATCTCGCCATCGAACGGAAAATCAGGGCAGCTGGCTTTGACAATTTCCACGGCTTTGCTGACCTTGGCCGACAACGGGTGAGGGGTGGAGCCGAAGTTTGAGAAGGAAAGGAAGGCGACCCGTGGTTCCACCTCCATCTGCTTGGCGAAATTCGAGGCCAGGCAGGCAATGGCCGCCAGGTCTTCTGCAGTAGGTTCAATATTGACCGTGGCGTCGGTGAAGAAGTAAGTTCGATCCTCTATGATCATGATATAGACGCCGGCAGCACGAGGGGCATCTTGGGCGGTGTGGTGGATCTGCAACGCAGGCCGGATGACATCCGGATATTCGTAGGTCAGTCCGGATACAAAGGCGTCCCCTTCGCCCATTTTGACCAGCATCGGTCCCAGAACGTTCGGTTCGTGAATCTTCTTGCGTGCATCCCGTTTGTTCAAACCTTTCCTCTGGCGAAGATCGTAATACGCAGTCGCATAGTTATCGATTTCTTTGAATTGAGAAGGATCGATTATTTTTGGTTTAAATTCGATGCCTAGCTGTTCGATTTTTTCATTGATGATTGCCTGACGGCCTATCAGAATCGGCGTGGCGATTCCCTCTTCCTTCACCTGGAAGGCGGCACGGATGATCTTGGATTCCTCGCCTTCGCCGAAGACGACACGTTTCATCCCTTTTGTTGCCTTGGCTTTGTTCATGATGAAGTAGCGGATCTGCTCACCCTTGCCCAGGCGGTAAGCGAGCTTTTCCCGGTACTCGTCCATGTCGATTTTCTTGCGGGCAACTCCGGTTTCCATGGCCATTTTCGCCACAGCCGGAGCTTCCCACAACAGAACGCGGGGATCGAGCGGTTTCGGGATGATGTAATCCGAACCCAGTTTCATGCTGTCCACTCCGTAGGCGCGCAGCACGGAATCGGGAACGTCCTCCTTTGCCAGCGCAGCAAGAGCCTGGGATGCGGCGAATTTCATCTCCTCGTTGATAGCCTTCGCGCGGACATCCAATGCGCCACGGAAAATGAAGGGGAAACCCAGAACGTTGTTGACCTGGTTCGGGTAGTCGGAGCGGCCGGTGGCCACAATGGAATCAGGCCGGGCTTCCTTGGCCAGTTCATACTTGATCTCAGGGTCGGGATTGGCCAAGGCAAAGATGATCGGTCGATCGGCCATGGTCTTGACCATCTCGGGCGTCAACACATTGGCAACGGACAAGCCGTAGAACACATCTGCGTCTTTGACCGCATCTGCCAGTGTCCGGTGACCCTTGTCCTCCACCGCCAGTTTGTCCTTGTACTTGTTCATGCCTTCCTTGCGGCCTTTGTAAACGACCCCCTTGGTGTCCACCAGCATGATATTCTCTCGCTTGACCCCCCAACGAATGGCGAGTTCCGCGCACGAAATAGCGGAGGCCCCTGCGCCTGAAATGACGATGCGGATATCCTTATGTTTCTTGCCGGTGATTTCGAGTGAATTGGCCAACGCCGCTGAAGAGATGATGGCGGTCCCGTGCTGATCATCATGAAAAACCGGGATGTCCAGCAACTTCTTTAATTCCTCCTCGATGTAAAAGCATTCAGGGGCTTTGATGTCCTCAAGGTTGATCCCGCCAAAGGTGGGGGCAATGGCTTTGACCACCCGAATGATCTCATCAGGATCATGGCTGTCCACTTCGATGTCGAACACATCCACATCTGCAAATTTCTTGAAGAGCACCCCCTTGCCTTCCATGACGGGTTTGCCTGCCAAAGCGCCGCGGTCGCCGAGGCCGAGGATGGCGGTTCCATTGGAGACCACTGCCACCAGGTTGCCCTTGGACGTATACTCGTAAGCAAGGTCGAGGTCCTTCTCGATTTCCAGGACGGGATGTGCGACACCCGGAGAGTAAGCCAGGCTCAGGTCACGCTGCGTGTCCATGGGTTTGGTCGGGACTACTGCGATTTTCCCCGGTTTACCTTTTAGATGGTGATACTCTAGGGCATCCTCGCGGGTGATGGTCAGTTTTGCCATAACTCCTCCATAAGCATCATTGAAATCTTGAGTACGTGTGTAGATTATTCCATAGAAAACACCATCAGGATAGTTCTGTTTGTCATATCAATGGTGGATGGATTGCTATCGGATCGTCGCCCAAGCCTGAATTGAGCGAAAACCCCGTGTCCATTGGATTGGACTATAATGGTCGTGAATCCTATCATATCATTGGGTGAAACTTTGGAGAAATCCAGATGCCAGTTACCTTGAAAGATAAAGTAGTTCTTATAACAGGCGCCTCCTCCGGCTTTGGCGCTCATGCGGCACAATTTTTTGCACGGGAGGGTGCCGCGGTTGTTCTGGCTGCCCGGCGGATCAACCGCCTGCAGGATCTGGCTGGGAAAATCCAGGAGCAGGGGGGCGAGGCCATAGCCGTCCCAGTGGATGTCTCTCAACAGGCTGAAATCGAAAGCCTGGTTCAGACCGTCCTCGAGATCTATGAGCGTGTCGACATCCTTTTCAATAATGCCGGATTTGGAAGCCTGGACTTCCTCGAGAACCTGACCACCCACAGGGATGTCGACATGCAGGTGGCCATCAACCTGGTCGGGACCATTCAGGTTACGCGAGAAGTCTTACCTTTTATGATGCGGCGCAGGCAGGGGCATATCATTAATATGTCCTCGGTCGCGGGTTTCATCGGAGCACCTTCCTATACCGTCTATTCAGCCACTAAATACGGCATGCGCGGGTTTACGGAGGCGTTGCGGCGCGAAGTCGCTCCATTTGGCATCAAGGTTTCCGGTATTTATCCCGGGCCGGCGGCGACGGAGTTTGGGCAGCACACCGGTTCCCCGGGTTTCAAAAAGAACTTCAAGGTTCCCTCATGGGCAAGGATGACCTCCGAGGAAGTCGCACAGAAAGTAGTCCAGGTGGCAAAGCATCCACGCCGCTCTGTGATCATGCCTTGGTGGTTCCATCCCGTGATCTGGGCAAATTACTTGACGCCGGCAGTGGTGGATTGGGTGATTCGGAGGAATTTTACTGACAAATACCACCACCCCGATCTGCCTCCAGTCGCAGAATCTGAAAGGGATACAGAACCTACGCCTGGTAAAGATAACCCAACCGTACCCCCCTCATCAAAATAAGGCAAATCGAATCATCTTTACGTAGGAACCAGGGAGTGTTCATGACGGCAAGGCTGAATAAACTATATACAGAACTCAATCATGCTGGATATCACGCGATTGCGCTCAATCCCGGCCCATCACTAACCTACTTGTCCGGTTTACATTTCCATCTCATGGAACGCCCGGTGGTGATGTTCTTCGTTCCGGGACGAGATCCAGCCATCCTGCTGCCGGAATTGGAATTGCAGAAGACGAAGCAGCTGCCTTTTCAAGTGGAAGTGTTTCCTTATGGGGAGAATCCCTCGACGTGGGAGGATGTGTTTATAAAGGCGGTCAAAACCCTTGGCCTGGATGGTAAGCGTATCGGAGTGGAGCCAAGAGCCATGCGCCTGCTGGAGTTTCGATATCTCAAGGCGGGTGCCCCCGAAGCGGATTTCCCGGATGCGACTGCCTCGCTGGCTGCACTCCGTGTCTGCAAGGATGCTGACGAAATCAGCCGGATGAGGAGTGCCGTTAAAATCGCCCAGGAAGCGTTGGAAGCGACCATCCCGCTCATCAAAGTTGGCATGACCGAGAAGGTGGTTGCCAACGAGCTGGTCACCCAGCTCCTTCGCTGCGGGTCTGAGCCTGAAATGCCGTTCAGCCCTATCGTCAGCAGCGGACCGAATAGTGCCAATCCGCACGCTTCACCGACCGATCGGAAACTTCAACCGGGGGATCTTTTAGTGGTGGATTGGGGCGCCGCTTACCAGGGTTACATCTCTGATCTCACCCGAACTTTTGCAGTTGGCGATGTGGACGATGAATACCATAAAATCCACAAGATCGTCCAGCAGTCAAATGACGCGGGGAGGAAATCCGGGGGACCCGGCGTTCCCTGTGCGGAAGTGGACAAAGCCGCCAGGAAGGTCATTGAAGAAACCGGTTACGGCCCTTATTTCACGCATCGCACCGGTCATGGTATCGGCATGGAAGGACATGAAGATCCGTACATTCGAGGGGACAATTTGCAGCCGCTTGAGACTGGCATGGCTTATACTGTTGAGCCGGGAATTTATTTGCCGGACCGAAATGGTGTCCGCATCGAAGACAATATGATCGTCACGGAATCAGGCGCCGAATCCCTCAGTGACATGCCACGCGAAATCAGGCGGGTGGGATAACCCGTTCTTGCCAGAACTTTTTTTGGAGATAATTCCCGATGGGCATCGTTGATGACTATCTCGACCTGATGGATTCTCAACGAGAATCCGTATTCAGCGTATTGGATGGATTGACCGATGACCAACTATGGAAGCCTCCAGCTCCCAAGGAATGGTCCATCGGACAGTTACTGAACCACAATTATTTATTGGTGGCCTCCACGCTGCCGTATGTGAAGTCGGTTTGGAAATATTTCCGTAAGCGCGGCGAACATCATCGCAATCGACCCTATCAAACGGAGATCAACGATGTCTATCGCGAACCGCGATTTCCAATGTGGGTGGGATTTCTCTGGAAGCCGAAGTATTCGATAGATGAGCCAATCTCGTTGGATGCATTAAAAACCCAGGTCCGCGGGTTGCATTCTGAAGTCCGGTCCTTCTATGCTGGAAAGGATGAAGATGTTCTCGGAAATGTCTTTGTCTACGACCCTCTTTTTGGCCGGATAAATCTGATCGTGACGTTGCGCATTGGCATCTACCATGACCAGCTCCATTTTGATGATATTCGAAAAATGATCAATAAGGATTGAACATGCGTATTCAACCCTTCAAACTGGAACGTTATTTTGCACAATATGAATTCAGTGCGCGCTACCTGCTGTGCAGCTCGGACTGCGAATCGCTTTCGGTGGGGGACCTGCTCGCTCTGGAACCCGGTGCGGAAGAATCCATGCACAGCCACTGGTTGGGTTACACAGAATCACCCGGCTCGCCTTCCCTCAGGAGGGAGATCTCCCGCATCTATACATCGATATCGCCTGATGAAGTGCTCGTCTTCAGCGGTGCTGAAGAGGCGATTTTTCTATTTGTACTCGCGGAGTTAAAAACCGGCGACCACCTTATCGTTCACTGGCCATGCTACCAATCGCTGTTCGAAGTGGCGAAAGGCTTGGGCGTGGAGGTTTCGTTGTGGGTGGCGCGCGAAGAAAACAACTGGCAACTCGACATGGACGAGCTCAAACGGCTGGTCAGGCCGGAGACGCGTGCGGTAATCGTCAATACGCCTCACAATCCAACAGGGTATTTGATGCCGCGGTCCGATTTCGAGGAGTTAAACCGATTCGCCATGGAACGCGGATGGGTTCTATTCTGCGATGAAGTCTACCGTGAATTGGAATACGACCCCGCGGACCGGCTCCCGGCAGCCTGTGATGCAAATCCTGGGGCCGTTTCACTGGGAGTGATGTCCAAGACCTATGGGCTTGCAGGACTGCGCATCGGCTGGATTGCCACACACCGGGTGGAACTCCTTAACCGAATCGCTTCCCTAAAAGACTACACTACCATCTGCAACAGCGCACCCAGTGAATTCCTCTCGGAGATCGCGTTACGCCACCGTGAACAGCTTGCCGGCCGCAACCTGCAGATCATCCGTCACAACCTTGGTCTGCTGGATGACTTCTTCGCGCGCCATGCCAACCGATTTGTATGGGTTCGCCCCAAGGCAGGTCCCATTGCCTTCCCGAAGCTGCTAGCTGGCGATATTGAAGTTTTTTGCGATGAGCTTGTCAATGAAAGTGGTGTGCTTTTGCTCCCCGGAACCATGTATGACCATCCTGGCAACCACTTCCGTATCGGTTTTGCGCGAAAAAATATGCCTGAAGCGCTGGCCCATTTGGAGAAATATCTTGCCAGTTGATAGATTCCGGCGGAAAGGAAAAACATGCCATCCTATTGTGATTTCTGTAATTCCCATCCTGAAGACATTTATAACCGGGAATATCACGACAGCGAATATGGGTTTCCACTCCATGATGACAACCTTCTCTTCGAGCGGTTGATGCTGGAGATCAATCAGGCAGGGTTATCCTGGATCACCATCTTGAAGAAAAAGGATAATTTTCGTAAGGCTTTTAACGGCTTCGACGTGGACACTGTTGCCAATTACAAGGCCAGGGATCGCTCAAGACTTTTAAACGACGCTGGGATCATACGAAACCGGTTGAAGGTGAATGCGGCCATCGAAAATGCGCGTCGTATCCAGGCGCTTCGAGCAGACTATGGTTCGTTCCAAGGTTGGTTAAACTCCCATCATCCTATGGCGTTGGAGGATTGGGCAAAGTTGTTCAAGAAAACATTCTTGTTTACGGGCGGCGAGATTGTCCGTGAATTTCTGGTCAGCACTGGCTACCTGCCTGGGGCACACGATGAGGATTGCCCAATTTTCAAGGTTGTAAAAAAGAAAAATCCACCCTGGACCAAATCATGAGCGATGAGAGCACGGTGAAGCCTACCGTGCTCTTTTTATCAGTATATAATTAGCGCATGTCCAAAATAATGCACACCGCTGAACCATTCATCTTCCCCGGTCAGTCCACGATGGGAGTTTTACTCACCCATGGATTCACCGGCACCCCCAAGGAAATGCGCTGGATGGGGGAATACCTGACCCGCGAATATGGATTCACCTCACTGGGAATCCGCTTGACCGGACATGCCACCCGCCCGGAAGATATGATCCGCTCCCGGTATACCGATTGGCAGGCCTCCGTGGAGGACGGTTTTCACATGCTGTCGGGTATGGTGAAAAGCATCTACCTGTGCGGCCTCTCGATGGGCGGCATCCTTTCGCTCTATTCCGCATCGCGGCTGCCGGTCAAAGGGGTTGTCGCCATGTCGACGCCTTATAAGCTGCCAGATGACCCGCGTCTGAAATTCCTCCGGCTTCTGAGCAAAGTCCAACCTTACATGCCAAAAGGCAAAGAGGAGGAAGGTGCTGGCTGGTTTGGCGATGCCTGGAAGGACTATCATGTCTCCTACAGAAAGAACCCCGTGCGGTCGATCGCCGAGCTGAACGTGTTGCTGGGTGAAATGCGCGCTGCTCTGCCCGAAATCAAGGTACCGGTCTTGCTCATCCACTCACGCAACGACGATTACGTCCTCAAGGACAGCATGGAGCGAATCTACGCTGACCTGGGCACCCCCGACAAGCAAATGATGTGGGTGGAGGGCGCCGGGCATGTCATCACCGAAGAACCCGTTCGCGAACAGGTTTACAAAGCCGCTGCGGAATTCATCCATCGCGTTGAAGGGCTGGCATGACACCTGATTTATTGTTGATCGGTCTGTCCCTTCTCACCTGGGGGCTTGGCGAAGGCGCCTTCTTTATTTTTCAGCCGATCTATCTTCAGGAACTCGGCGCAGACCCGGTTCAGATAGGCCTCATTTTGGGGGCGTCTGGCGTGGCGATGTCAGTCGCTCACATCCCTGCCGGCTATCTTGCAGACCGGATCGGGCGAAAACCGCTGCTAGTGGCTGCCTGGTTACTGGGTCTTTTTTCTGCATCATTGATGGCATTGGCGACCACGCTGCCTGTATTTGTCACCGGACTTGTTTTTTATGGTTTGACTGCTTTCGTGGTGGCACCGCTGAACAGCTACGTCACCGCGGCACGTGGAAAGTTGACCGTGGGACGGGCGATCACCCTGACGTCGGCCATGTACAATACCGGCGCGGTGGCGGGTCCGCTGATCGGTGGGTTTATCGGGGGACAATTCGGTCTGCGTTACATTTATTTTTTCGCAGTGATGACATTTGTGGTCTCCAATGTCATCATGTTCTTTGTCCATTCGCAGCCGTTGGAAAAACACGATCCCGAAAGCCCGCCTGTCAAACTGCTGGGCAACCAACGCTACCTGGGTTTTATGCTCATTGCGTTTATCAGCATGTTCGCGATGTACCTGCCCCAGCCGTTGACTCCCAACTTCCTGCAAAACCAACGGGGAATGGATATCGCTCAAATCGGTCAGATTGGTTCGATCAACAGTCTCGGGATTGTGGTGCTCAACCTGACGCTCGGACAACTCGATTCAAGGCTGGGATACATCATTGGCCAGGTGGCTGTCGCTCTCTTTACCCTGTTCATCTGGCGTGGAACCGGTTTTTACTGGTATGCCGTGGGCTATTTCCTGCTGGGCGGCTTCCGCGTGTCCCGTGTGTTGGTCACGGCCATGGTGCGCAACCTGATCCATGGCGCGCAGATGGGTTTGGCTTATGGCGTGTCCGAAACCGTAAATGTCTTGCCAGTCATCCTGGCCCCGCCGATTGCGGGATTGATCTACAGCCAGGACCCTGAAATCATCTATCCCATTTCCTTCGTTGCCATCCTGATAAGTATTTTCATCAGTTGGAGATTTGCTCCAAGAACGATTGCAGCTCAGACAACGCCGACGTTGAATGATTTCTCCGCACCCGGACTGCCCGATTAGACTGCCATGATTGAGATCGTTAATTTCACCCTCGGACCGGTACAGACCAACGCCTACCTGGTGGCGGATAATGAAACCCTGGAGGCAGCGGTCATCGACCCGGCCTGGGATGGGGAGGTCATCCTTGCCGCGGCGCAAAAACGTCACTGGCGGATCGGTCACCTGTGGTTTACCCATGCTCACTTTGATCATATTGGCGGAGCAGGTGCCATTGCCGATGCGCTCAATCCGCTTCCGTTGGTTGCCTTGCATCCCGGCGACCATACGCTTTGGCGGGCGGAAGGCGGGGCGCCGTTGTTTGGATTCAAGATCGACCCCGGACCCGAGCCTGGCATCGATTTCGAGCATGGTCAAATTCTTCAGGCTGGGGAAGACGATCTTCGAGGTGCGGCATACGCCCGGGCATACTCCCGGCCATGTGGTCCTTTACTGTGCAGAGGCGGGGGTTTGTTTCTGCGGCGACCTGATTTTCCAGGACAGCGTCGGGCGCACGGATCTTCCCGGCGGTGATACGCGACAGTTGGTCGAGAGCATCCGTACCCAGATATTCTCCCTGCCGGAGGAAACCCGTTTGTTGTCGGGGCATGGACCTGAAACGACGGTTGGCCATGAAAAGAAATACAACCCCTTTGTAAATTGGCTTTAATCAGATACAGGTAAACGAAAAATGACCGGAGAATTTCCCCGGTCATTTTTATAAGTTCAGGTCGCGTTACTTGGCGTAATCCACTGCGCGCGTTTCGCGAATGACGGTCACTCGGATCTGTCCCGGGTACTGCATGGTCTCTTCGATCTTCTTGGCGATATCGCGAGCCAGCCGGGTGGCATCCAGGTCGTCGATCTCTTCCGGCTTGACGATGATACGAACTTCGCGCCCTGCCTGAATGGCGTAGGATTGGGAAACACCTTTGAAGGAAGTAGCCATGTCCTCCAGGGTGCGGATGCGCTTGATGTAGGCTTCCAGGTCCTCGCGCCGTGCGCCAGGCCGTGCCCCTGAGATGGCATCTGCTGATTCGGCGATGACCGCTTCAACCGATTCCTGCTCCACTTCATGGTGGTGTGATGCAATGGCGTTCACCACCTTGGGGTTGACACCATACCGTTTGCAGAATTCCGCCCCAAGCCCGGCATGAGTCCCTTCCTGGTTGTGATCCATCGCCTTGCCGATGTCGTGCAGGAATCCGCCCTGTTTGGATAGATCCACATTGGCGCCCAACTCGGCGGCGAGAATGCCAGCCAGCCGGGCGACTTCCACCGCGTGCGCCAGCTGGTTCTGGCCGTAGGAGGTGCGGAAGCGCAAGCGTCCCATCATGCGCAGGACCTCGGGGTGCAGGCCGGCGATGCCGGCATCGAAGGCCGCCTGTTCGCCCGCCTCGGCGATGATCTTATCCACCGCTTTGGTCTCGTCTTCGATCACCTTCTCGATATGAGCTGGGTGGATGCGGCCGTCGAGGGTCAGCTTGGTCAGCGCCCTTCGGGCGATCTCGCGGCGGACCGAGTCGAAGCAGGAGATGGTCACGGACTCGGGGGTGTCGTCCACGATCACATCCACACCGGCAGCCTGCTCGAAGGCGCGGATGTTGCGGCCGTTGCGTCCCACAATGCGGCCTTTCATCTCATCGTTGGGGAGGGGGACCACCGAGGAGGTCACCTCAGCGACATGTTCCGATGCCACCCGTTGGATCGCGTCGGCGATCAGCATGCGGGCGCGTTTCTCGCCTTCTTCCTTGGCCTCCAGCTCGATCTGGCGGATGATTCTCGCCATGTCGCCGCGAGCCTCCTTCTCGACTTCGCCAAGAAGGATCTGCCGGGCTTCTTCCCTGCCCATTTCAGCGATTTGCTGGAGTTTTTCCATTTCCTGGTCATACAGTTTGTCAATTTCATTCGCGCGCTTGTCAACGGCACTTTGACGTTTATTAAGCGCCTGTTCGCGCTGGTCGATCTTCTCGAAGCGAGCATCCAGTTCGGTCCGGCGTTTGTTCAGCCGGTCTTCCTCCTTGGTCACCTCGGATCTGCGGTTCTTAATTTCATCCTCCGCGGATTTGACAATTTTCAGCGCGGAATCGCGTGCATCCAGGTCAACTTTCTGTGCCTTGGACTGGGCAGCCTGGATAATATCCTCTGCCTTTGTTCCCAGTGCCGCCTGGCGTTTTTCACTCTGGTAACGATTTATGAAATATCCGAGTGCGAATCCCAATCCCAGACACAACAGTGCGACTAATACATACCCAATGATGTTCATGGCTCATCCTCTTTATCGAAGTTTTCCACCTGGTCTTGCATTTCTTCCCATACCTTTCGGGTCACCGGGATGATCACGTCAAAACCAAATCCGCGTCTTCCCAGGTGCCCGCCCAGCTTTTCACGAAACTTGTTCCATTCGAGTCCCTGGAGCTTACGCGCTTGAACTCTTGCCGCTTTGAGTGCCAGGGCTTCTTCATCAATTTCATCGTCCAGCGTCTCTTGAATGACCGCATCCGAGAGACCTTTTTGCCGAAGTTCATAGCTGAGAGCACGTTTGCCTCGCGGCCGGAAAGTGCTCCGGTTCTCCACCCATTCTCTGGCGAAGTTCGCGTCGCCGATCAATTTTTCGTGCTCGAGCCGGGCAATCGTTTCTTCGATGATCCCGGCTGGGATTTCATGCTTTTCGAGATTCTTCCGAACCTCTTCGACGGAGCGCGGACGATGCCCCAGGAAACGCAGCGCTTTCTGCAGGGCTGCCTCGCGGGCGTCGGCCTCTTGAAGAGTGGAGACCTTCTCGTCGCTAAGCTGCTGCCCGATCTTGAGCCAGGCCGCATTCATCCTGCTGAGACCAAAGGCAAACTGGTCGTCAAGATAAATATTGACCCGGTTGGGATTTTTCTTCTGCACTTCGATCGCAGTGATCGTGCGCATCCTGCTCCACGTTTCGCCTACCGAACCGCTCAGGCGCATCGGATAAATAAAACACAGCCCGTAGCCTGCCTGAGGCTGCACGACTGTGTTGAAATTAGTACGGGATTACTCTTCCTTTGCCCTCTTTCCGGGCATGGGAAGATAGACCTAGTCGGGCGGTGAGTTAGACCGCCAAATCTACATATATCAAGTCACGAAGTCGATTCTCACTAAATATTTTGTCCGTCGAAAAAGTTGTTCGTGCCCGGACTCGATAACCTTTGACTTCAGTTTATCACCTGTATAAATGTACGACAGGTACGTACCCAATTTCAAGTTTGTTACAGCCGTGTCACCGCAGTTTCAGGCGGTGGTTAAATACTCACTCTTGTGCCAATTATACATTAAATAAACAAAAGTGGTCATATTTTGTGCTAATTAAGGACAATCGCCCTGGGGGCGTTTGTCCTTAATTTATGAAGCATCGTCAGATTCGTCTGTGTCGTTTTGCGCCGGTTTGCGCCGTGGGTGCGGAGGTTTGGCAATGGGCTTGGTGGCGATGGCGATCTCCAGCACTTGGTCCATGTGGTTGACGGGGATAACCTTCAGGTCATTCTGCACCTTTTTCGGCACATCCACCAAATCCTTGACGTTCTTTTCCGGGATGACGACCACCTTGATTCCCGCGCGATAGGCAGCCAGGACCTTTTCTTTGACCCCGCCAATGGGGAGAATCCGTCCGCGCAAGGTGATTTCGCCGGACATGGCGACGTCCTTGTAAACGGGACGACCTGTAAAAGCAGAGATCAATGCCGTCGTCATGGTGATCCCTGCGCTTGGTCCTTCCTTGGGCACGGCGGTTTCTGGAAGATGCATGTGAATGTCCATGCGCTCGAAGATTTCCGGGTCAATGCCGAGGATGGAGGATCGCGATTTGATATAGGTCAATGCGGCCTGGGCGGATTCCTGCATGATGTCGCCGACCTGACCGGTGATCTGCATGTTTCCCTTGCCCTCGAGGACGGCAATTTCGATGAACATGATCTCGCCGCCGTTTTCGGTCCAGGCCATGCCGGTCGCCACGCCCACCTCATCCTGGCGTTCAGCCTGGGTTTCGAAGAACTGTGCCGGGCCGAGGAATTTTTCCACCACATTGGGGGTGATCAAGTTGGGATACTGTTTGCCTTCAGCTTTCCAGCGCGCCACTTTTCGGCATACCTTGCTGATCTCCCGTTCAAAGTTTCGCACACCGGCTTCAAAGGTATAGGAGCGGATGATCTTCTTCAGCGCATCGGGTCCAAAGCGTAGTCCGTTTTCGTGCAGGCCGGTTTCCTCCACCTGTCGGGGAATCAGGTACTTTTCCGCGATGACCAGTTTCTCCTCTTCGATATACCCAGGGAACTCGATCACTTCCAGCCGGTCAAGCAAGGCGGGGGGTATGGTGTTCAGCGCATTGGCGGTCGTGATGAACATCACCGTCGATAGGTTGAACGGCAATTCCAGGTAATGATCGCTGAAGGTATTGTTCTGCTCGGGGTCAAGCACTTCCAGCAGCGCGGAAGAGGGATCGCCGCGGAAGTCGTTGCCGAGCTTGTCGATTTCATCCAGCATGAAGACGGGGTTGGAAGTGCCGGCTTTCTTGATGGTCTGGATGATGCGCCCGGGCAGGGCGCCGATGTAGGTGCGGCGGTGGCCGCGGATTTCCGCCTCGTCGCGCACACCGCCCAGGGAGATGCGCACGAACTTGCGCCCGAGCGCATCGGCGATGGAGCGCCCGAGGGAGGTCTTGCCTGTTCCGGGAGGGCCGACAAAGCACAGGATGGGCTGGCGTTCCTTTTTGGGTTTCAACGACCGGACTGCGATGTATTCCAGGATGCGTTCCTTGGCTTTTTTCAACCCGTAATGGTCGCGGTCGAGAACACCGGCAGCGTGCCGCACGTCGAGGTTGTCCTCGGTGGCATTCTGCCAGGGGAGGTCGATGATCCAATCCAGGTAGGTGCGAATAATTCCCACCTCGGGAGCCATGGGCGGCATCTGGTTGAGTCGCTCCAACTCTTTGAGCGCAACAGCCTTGGCTTCCTCGGGCAGTTTTGCCTTCTGGATTTTTTCCCGAATCTCGAGAATGTCCCGTGAGAAGATATCCCCTTCGCCAAGCTCGTTCTGGATCTGTTTCATCTGTTCGCGTAGATAAAACTCGCGTTGGCTGCGGTCTACTTCGCTCTGCACTCGTGTATGGATTTCCTCTTCCATCTCGAGCACATCCAGCTCATCCGCCAGCAGCTTGGTGATGCGCTTCAGCCGTTCGCGGGGAGCCGGCAAAAGCAGCAAGGCCATCTTTTCGGTGTAGGGAATACTGACCGTGGTGGCGATCATATCCGCCAGCCAACCTGGTTCGGAGATGTTCAGCGCGAACAGGTGAGCTTCCTCGGGTATGGACCGGTCGAGCTGGATGATGCGGTCGAACTGGTCGAGCACGGTTCGCATCAGCGCCTGGGTCTGCTTGTCGCCGTGGGCGGGTTCGAAGATCACCTTGGCGCGCACCTTGATGACCGGTTCCATGCGCAGGAATTCGACGATCTGCACCCGCCGCCGGCCTTGCACCAGCGCGGAACTGCTCCCGTCCGGCATGCTCAACAGGCGGCCGACAGCCATTTCCACGCCGACGGGAAGAAAATCCTCGGAGGTCGGATGCTCCAGCTCGGTATCCTTCTGGGTCAAGCCGATGACCGTCTGATTGCCGGTCTGTGCTTCGTGAATGGCGCGCATGGTCCCTTCGCGGGAGACAAAGACAGGCGACACCATGTGAGGGAAGACCACCATGTCGCGCAAGGGCATGACCAGCGCCACGATGCAGCCATCCTCATCCGGTTCCATGGTGGGGATGCGGTACAACTCCTCCGTTCGCTGGCTCAGCGCAACGTTGAAATTCTCTTCCTCATCGTTCCAATCGTTATGATTCATCTGGCTTCCTGTGCTTTTTCCTGTCCTCCCAGGCGGTCATGACCTCTGCGGTCACGAACATGCTCCCGGCTGACAGGACAATGCTACCATCTTTTGCGGATAAATCCAGTGCATGAGAAAATGCAGATTCGACAGGTGTGACAATTTCTGATTTCAGCCCGACCTGGTCCGCCAGCTTCTGGATCGATTCCGGTTCGAGCGCCCTTGGGTGATCCGCCTTCGTTAAGATCACCATCTTGATCCTGTGTTTGATTGCGCCGAACATGTCCAGAATCAACTTGTCTTCTGACGCCCCAAATATCAAATAGACCGGTCTGACAGGAAGATAGTCATCCAGCGCCGCAGCGAGTTTTTCGAAAGAATCCTGGTTATGGGCAGAATCAAAAATGACAGGCGGTTCACGCCGCGCCAATTCGAAGCGTGCCCGCCAACGGACGGAGGCAAATCCCTGGCGGATATCGTCATCCGACAATTGGAACCTGCTGGCTTTCAGTGCCCCGTACGCGATGGCGGCATTTTCAAGTTGGTAGGCGCCAAGGAGAGGCAGGCTGACTTCGAGAGGTCGACGGTCGCCTTTTTGAATCCTCAAGACCTGCCCGTCAAGCGATTGGCGGATGGGAGCATAAAGGATGTCCCTGCCGACCAGAGTCAATGGCGCGTTACGCTCAACACAAACGTGAGTGATCACATCGAGTGCTTCTTCTTTTTGAGGTGAGGAAACAACCGGTCGGCCAGGTTTGATGATTCCTGCTTTTTCAGCAGCGATTTTTGCCAGGGTATCTCCCAGGACCAGCATGTGATCATAGGACAAAGAGGTGATGACCGCCACTTCGGGTGTGACCACATTGGTGGCGTCCAGCCGCCCACCCAGCCCGACTTCAACTACTGCTGCATCCACTTTTTGCCGGGCAAACGCCAGGAAGCCTATGGCGGTGGTGATCTCGAATGTGGTGATGAAGGGGAGATTCGCCACAGCCGGTTTTACCAATTCGACCAGCTCAGCCAGCTCAGCATGGGAAATGGGCTCGCCATCCACTTGAATCCGCTCGGTGTAATCCTGCAGGTGAGGGGAGGTATACAGGCCGGTCCGATAGCCTGCCGCTTTCAGTGCGGAAGCGCATAACGCGGAGGTCGAACCCTTGCCCTTTGTTCCGGCAACATGAATGACCGGGTAGGCATCCTGAGGGTCCCCGAGCTCAGCCAGCAGAGCGACCATGCGGTCGAGGTTGAAATCCGCCTTGGCAAGCTCGGAGGCATGTTTCAGGCTATAATCGACGAAACTATAAAGGTAATCGAGCGCCTGGTTGTAAGCGATTTCGGTATCCATTGGTCACCATTGTAATCTGCGGTCATAGCCGGTGCAAGAGGTTCGCATCGCCGCCCGAAGGTTGCCCATGATCGGTGTGTTGACTATTCATTTGCATTTGTCGGGCTGCAAATCCCTCAAGGAGAAACGGAGCCTCATCAAGCCGCTCGTTTCACGCCTGCATCGTGAGTTCAACATCTCGGCAGCCGAAATGGATCTGCAGGATGCCTGGCAGCAGGCCGTGATCGGTTGTGGGATGGTGGGTAACGATGCTGCTCACCTTGAGCGATCCCTGCAGACCGTTGCCCGTTGGGTGGAGGGGAACTGGCCGGACGGGGACGTGATCGACCAGAAGATTGAAATTGTCGGATAGCGCATAGCCATTAGGTCATCTTCGATTAGGAGAAAAATATGGATTTAGGACTGAAAGATAAAAAAGCATTGATCACAGGGGCTTCGCGTGGATTGGGGTATGCCATCGCGAAAACCTTGGCTGCCGAAGGTTGTCACGTTGCCATCAACAGCCGTACCAGCGAGAAGATCACTGCCTCAGCGGAATCGCTGGCAAAGGAATCTCAAGCCAAAGTTTTTGGATTGGCGGGTGATGTCACCCAACCCAACGTTCCTGAAGAACTTGTCCGGGCTGCAGCCGAAAAGCTTGGCGGGCTGGATATCCTCGTGTGCAATGCAGGCGGTCCGCCTCCGGGTGCCTTCGAATCTTTTGATGAAGCCACCTGGCAAAGAGCCATCGACCTTTCCTTCATGAGCCATGTCCGTTTGATCAAAGCCGCCCTGCCTCACCTGCGAAAATCTAAGGCTGCCAGTGTCCTGACGGTCACCTCCTACTCTGTCAAACAGCCCATCCCCAATCTCGTTCTGTCCAATTCCATCCGCGCAGCGACTGTGGGGTTGACCAAGTCGCTGGCGTTGGAGCTAGGCCGGGAGGGCATCCGCTTCAATTCGATTCTCCCCGCCTGGACCGAGACCGAGCGCGTCGGCGAGTTGATGTCCGCCCGGGCCAAAACCAACGGGACAACCGTGGATGAAGAAATCGCCAAACAATCAAAGGAAAGCCCACTAGGGCGGATGGCCTCCCCGCAGGAATTCGCCAATGCCGCTGTTTTTCTCATCTCTCCCGCTGCCTCCTACATCACCGGTGTGATGCTCACGGTGGACGGCGGGATGTATAAAGGAACCCTATAATGAAAAAATGCCTGAATTGCGATCGAACTGAAAATGAAATGCCCTTATTGACACTGGCTTATCGTGAAGAGCCGATTTATTTGTGCCCGCAATGCCTGCCGGTGTTGATCCATAAACCTCAGAACCTGGCTGGAAAACTGGAAGGCGCGGAAAATTTTCCTCCTGTTAATCACGAGCACTAAACCCGTTCCGTGAAAAAACTCTCGTTTGTCAGCCGGACATCCCTGCTTCTGGCTGGTTTTTTCCTCATCGACAAGATCCTGGCTTTTGGGCGTTCGCTCATCATCGCGCGGCGCTTCAGCCTGTCTGCTGAGTTGGATGCGTTCAATGTCGCCAACAACCTGCCTGACCTGCTGTTTGCTTTGATCTCCGGCGGGGCGTTTGCGATGGCATTCATCCCGGTGTTGACGGAGCACATCACGCAAAAGGGACGCGAGGACGCCTGGGCATTGTTCTCGCGCATCGCCAACCTGGCGTTTATTGCGACATTGTCTCTGGCGATCGTGATCGCCTTTTTTGCGGACCAGATCGTGCGCTCTGAAATTGGCATCGCGCCGGGATTCGGTCCCGAGCAGCAGGAGCTGGTCGCTCAGCTAATGCGCCTCAACCTGGTGGCCACGATCATCTTCTCCATCAGCGGACTGGTGATGGCGGGACTGCAAGCCAATCAGCACTTCCTGCTGCCGGCCATGGCGCCGATCATGTACAACCTGGGACAGATTTTCGGTGTTTTTGTGCTGGTGCCCATTTTTGGGGTGTACGGACTGGTGTACGGCGTTATCATCGGGGCGTTGTTCCATCTGGGGATTCAAATTCCAGGCCTGATCAAATTTAAATTCCATTGGACGCCGGATTTATCCATCAAGGACGAAGGTGTACGAGAAGTATTGCGCGTCGTGGGTCCCCGCCTGCTGACCATGTTCTTCATCCAACTGACGTTCATCGCGAGGGATAATTTTGCCTCCCGTCTTGAGCAGGTGGGAGCAATCTCGGCGCTGACCTACGGATGGATGATCATGCAGGTCCCTGAGACTCTGATCGGCACGGCCATTGCGACAGCGCTGCTGCCGACACTTTCGCAGTTGTTTACCCGAAAAGAAGCGCTGATTTTCAGAGATACGGTTGAGCGCGCGGTGAGGGTGGTGATTGCATTGACCATTCCCGTGGCTGCCTTTCTTATCGTCGGGTTACCGCCATTGATTTCAGTCGCTTTCGGTTTCGATCAGGGGGATACCGAAATGCTGACCCGCACAGCCCAGGTGTACATGCTCGTGTTGACCGGCTATGCCCTGCAGGAGATCCTGGCCCGGACATTCTATTCCCGCCTCGAAGCGATTGTGCCCTTGCGTGGCGTGATCATTCGCTTCGTTATTTACCTGGCCATCGGTGCGGTTGTCGTGGCTTTCTTCCCACAATGGGGGGCAGCTGGTATTGCCCTGGCTGAGCTGTCCCTGACGGTTGAAGCAGTGTTCATGTTGATTTGGTTGAATCGCAGGGTGGAGCCGGCAGTCACTACCCGAGGGGCAGTCATTCGCGGGGGGCTGGCTGCTCTAATTGGAGGGGCAGCCGCTTATGCAGTATTGATGTGGCTTCCCGTCCCAGGATTCATCGCCGCTTTCATTGCAATGGGGGTCGGAGGGCTAATTTCCATTCCCTTCATCCTTCCTTATCTTCGGTTAATGCTCCGTTTGTAGAGTGCGGTATAATTTTTGCCTATGACTGATACACAACCTACTAATGTTGCAAAATCAACCAACCGGACCACCCTTTGGATCGTGTTGGGTGCGATAGCCCTTGTCATTGCCGGCTTGTTGCTTGGGGTCCTTGCCGGGATGAATACCCGCAAAGCTGCTGAACTCGAACAGATTAAACAATCCCTGGGTGAGCAGTTTGAGCTGGGCATTCAGGAAATGAATAATGGCCAGTATGACCTCGCCCGCCAAAGGTTCGAGTATGTCCTCAAATACGACTCATCCTACCCCGGTGCGGAGGATAAGTTGACCGAGGTGTTGGTGCTGCTTTCGGTCACGGCCACTCCTTCTGATACGCCCACTCCGGTGATCACACCCACTCCCGACCTGCGCGGAGTCGAGCAGCTTTTCAACGACGCCCAACGTATGATCTCGGAATCGAATTGGGACGGCGCCCAGTTGGCACTCGACAAGCTGCGCAAGGACAACCCGGAATATGAGACCATCAAGGTGGATGGGATGTATTACATCCTGTTGCGAAACCGGGGTGTCGACAAAATCAACGTCCTGCATAATCTCGAAGGCGGCATTTACGACCTGACCCTGGCGGAACGCTTTGGTCCGCTCGATAATATGTCCGCTGGTCTGCGGAATTTTGCCAAAATTTACCTGATCGGGTCATCTCTTTGGGGCGTGGATTGGGCGCAGGCGGCTTATTTTTTCCAGCAGGTGGCCGCCGCAACTCCGGGGATGACCGACAGCTCGGGTTATACGGCCGGAGGTCGTTATTTCATCGCCCTGGTGGAATACGGCAAGGTCCTGCTGAACCAGGATAAACCCTGTGATGCTGTAATTCAGTTTGACCTGGCAGCTTCCATGTCGACCACCGATGAGCTTAACGGCCTTAAACGAGATGCGAACGAACGCTGCCTCGCCAGCCAGCCACCCACGCCGACATTCACGGAAACTCCCACGCCGACACTTGAAGGGCCGCCTGCGGAACCACCCACCGAGACCCCAACTGAAACTCCAACCTCTGGAGGATAGGCGTCAGTGGATACAATGCCTCACTGGGCGCTGACACTCGTCTACTTCTTGCATCTCTCCGCGACAGTGGCCTGGCTGGGCAGCCTTGTGGGATTGACGTTGCTGGTCATCCCTGCTGCCTCAAAGGTTCTCGACCCCAAGGACCAGGTTTCCCTGCTCGACAATCTCCAAGCCCGGCTCGATTCATTAAGTTGGTTCTGTTTATTTTTACTGATTGCCACGGGGATGTTTCAACTCAGTGCCAATCCCAACTACAATGGACTGCTGGCCATGCAGAATAACTGGGAGAAGGCGATCCTGATCAAGCATGGACTGGTGATTTCTTTGGCGGTGGCGGGCGCGATCATGTCCTGGGGGGTGATGCCGGCCATACGCAGGGCGAAAATCAAATCCCAGCGAACAGGCAATGAACAGGAACTGGCCCCACTCAGGAAAAAAGAAAAATTCCTTTTACGTCTGAATCTGGTCCTCGCCGCACTCGTGCTTCTGGCAACCGCCGCAGCCAGCGCTTCATAAAAAATCCCTACAGGGGATTTTTTTTATTGCCGGATCGGATCCACGGGTTCAGGCGCCGTAAGGTTTCCATCCATGTAGTAGTGAATGATAGTCCGCCCGGGATAATGTTCAGCCAACGAGGCATCGATCCGCTTTCCTCGCGTGTGAGCGAAGATGAACGGCGTGGTCAACCAGGGATCCTCCAATTCTGTCAATGCGCCGTATTCACGCCACTCCTGCTTCGGGTGGACGATGACCAGGGCAGGGGTGAGTTCCCGGGCTTTCTCTGTCTGGAATGCAGCCAGAAGTTCACGCCGCACCCCGTATATGCCGACCAGATTTCCCAACCGTTCCGGCAAATTGAATAGAAGATTATAACCGGTGAGAATAAGGACAAGCAGGATGGTTCCCCATTTCAAGAATTGTCCCTGCGAGGCTAACCAAAAAATACCCGCGGCACTGATCAACGTGATGCTGTAAAGACCTTCGAAATAGTAACGAGGCCCATAGACCCAGGCTCCCACCCAATAAAGGGAATAGGCCGCCGCCAGGCTCCAGTACACGCTCCCCGTGAGCCACGCTGCACGATTTTTCCGAGCAGCCAAAACCCCAAAAGGGAGGAATAGCCAGGATATCGTTCCCCACCCGAACAGGTCGCGCCATCCCGAGTTTAGGCTCACCTTGAAATTGTCCCAGGCCAGCCTCAGCGTGTGACCGCCCTCAGCGGTGCCGATGCCGGGACCAAAACCGATGCGATCGTACTCCCACCACAGCGTATAGGGATTAAGCAGCGCATTTCCAGTGACCCCGTACTGCCAAACAAAAAAAAGCAGCGCCAAGCTCAGCGAAATGCCTCCAACGCTGATAACTTGCAGCCTGTCAGACTTGGTACCCCGCACCAGGATGATGATGCCATGGATGAAGAAGGGCAAAGCCACGCCCAGAGCAGTCAGCGGACGCGTCAATGCCAGCAAGCCTAAAGAAAGACCTACCGTTGCCACCGGAATCCATCCGGGGATGGAAGCTGCATTTTTTCGATCATTAGAGAGCGGGAAGGAATCCAACCAGGATAACGCAAATACCGCGCTCAGAACATACGACCAGGGGTGCGAAAGAAGTGTCCCGGAATTGATCAGGAAAAAGGGGGATGTCAGGGTGAGAAATGCCGCCAACAGACCAATTGTGTTATTGAAGACTTTTTTCCCGAGAAGGTAAGTCAACCAGACGCCCAGCCCGGCCAGCAGTGGATTCACCCATGCCCGGGCATTGAACCTGACTCCCATCGCGAGCACAGCCGGCCAGGCAGGAGGGTACTTGCCGAAGCGTTGCCCGTTGTAATCCACAACAAAGGGGATGATAATACTTTTCTCGTGCTCCGGCGAGGGGATGGTCAACTGCCCCTTGGCAGCGACCTGGGCTTGCCAAATGTAAGCCCATTCATCTTCAAGGTGGGGGAGGCGGTCGAATACCCGGTCTGCCACCAAGTAAGCTGAGAAGACAGCAGCCAGGCTTAGGGTGAGGGCGATCCAGTCCGTCCGTCGCATTTCAAGGTTGAACGCCGAGATTGATCAAGGCATCGATGCCCGGGGTAAAACTTGAGTTGAGGTAGACCGTCATCCTGAAATCAGCAATAGCGGCGGCTGTATCTCCCATTGCCTGTTCCGCCATCCCGCGCCAGTAGATGCTCTCCTCAAGGCTCTTGTCGCTGACCGTATCGAGAGTCACATTGGCAAGGTTGATCACATCCTGATAGCGGCCGGTGTAATAATACGCCTTGTAGGGTCCGGTCTGGTACCACATCATGCGGTACGGACGCTGCTTGTCGTCTTCACCCAGCGCGGCATAGATTTCAAAAGCCTTGTCGTAAGCCTCAGCGGCCTCGTTGTACTGGGTGAGATTGACGTGACTGGTGCCTTTGTTGAACCAGGCAAAGAAGGCATCGATTCCGTTGAGCGATTGAACTTCCTCGTTGGCGATGTCCAGCGCGTGTTGGTTTGCCCAGGTAGGATTCCCCCATTCCCCAAGTAGTCCGTACAACTCCGCGTCCCTTTCCGGCGGGTAAACAAGCATATACAGGTAATCGAATGACCGCCAGCCTTCGTTGAAATCGGCATAGCTGATCTCGCGGTTCTCCCCGCTGACCTTCTCGGGCGGGTAGGAATCCTGGTAGATAAAAACGTTCTTCTCATCGTCGTAACCCGTGACAAACGAATAATGACCCAGCCAGGCGACCTTTCCGGCGTAATCGCGTTCGTAATATCCCTTTTCGATCAGCACAGGAAAGCCGGCGGCAAGCAGCCGTTTGATGAGGTCCATGTCACCCCCGTAGCGGACGAGGACATTGTAGGGGGTTTCGTCGATCACGAAATTCGCCATCTCGTAAGGCATGACGTTCTTATCGGTTTTTCCTCGGTCGATGAAAGGTTTATCAGGTTCGTTCGCGCCGGGCTTGATCACCTCGGCAATCTGGTCGCGTACATCATTTGTCTTGCCGGGTAGCCCTTTCCACCCCCAGAATTTCAATGCCATGGCGAGGTTGGCGGGTCCACAGTAATTCCAGCGATGAAATTGATCCACGTACACCACGCCATCCAATGACACGGCACCCGGAAGCGGGGTAGGGGTAATCGTAGGAGGTACATCAGGTGTGGGGGTGAGTGTCGGTCCAGACTTGGTGTTGGTCGACAAAGCAGTCGGCAGGGAGGTGGCGGTGGGGACAACGGTGGCCGGAGTTTTTTGCGCCGGAACAAAGACAGCTTCTTCAGGCGGATTCAACTTGTACTTGATTTGGGTGATGAGGCTGTCCAGGCGCCAGGCAACGCGGTCGTGAATCGGTGGAAGGAAATAGAGTCCCACCGTCATTATCAGACAAAGAAATATAAAAACAGGGATTAATATTTTTCGTTTTTGCATGGCAATGATTATAACTTACCATGACTGCCCGGGTTAAATTATTGTTAATGTCCAGACCTGATTACCAGGAAAAGTAAAAAATAAGGATAAAATAGGCGACATGCGATGGATCTATATCTCCCCCCACTACGATGATGGTGTGCTCTCCTGCGGCGGTTTGATCTACGAACAGACCCGCCATAACATCCCTGTTGAGATCTGGACAATCTGCGCGGGATTCCCACCGAAGGGACGCCCGCTTTCAGAATTGGCTCAGCGAATCCACCAAGACTGGCGGACGAAATCCGGCCGAGGAACGATCATTTTACGGCGCAGGGAGGATAGGGAAGCTTGTGCAGCAGTCGGCGCAACGGTCCGGCATTTTACAGTCCCCGATTGCATCTACCGTTGGTCTGCTGACGGCACTCCGCTGTACCCGGATGATGTTTTCGACCCGCCCCATGCAGAAGATGCCTTAATTCCCGACGGGATCGCAGCGATGCTTCTGAAAGAACTGCGTAAAACGGATGTGATTGTTTCTCCGCTCTCAGTTGGGCACCATGTGGACCACGTGCTGACCAGGCTGGGGGTCGAAAGGACCGGACGGTCCCTCCTGTACTATGCTGATACGCCTTATATTTTGGATCATCCCGACGAGTTGGAATCCACATCCCGGGGAATGTCCAGCACACTTTTTCCGGTTTCCAAGCCCGGTTTAAAGGCGTGGCTGCATGGCATTTCCGCCTATGGCTCTCAAATCGAGATGCTTTTCGATACCGATACGAAAATGCGCGAGGTGATGCGCGAGTACTGGGACCGCGAAAAAGGCATTCGGCTGTGGCAGAAATAGCGATCCACCCACCGACCGGCTCGCTTGAAAATTCTCCAGAATCGTGATATAGTTCGCACGCCAAATCAGCAAGTCAATCCGGTTGCATCTCGAAAGAGATGCAACATATCTTATAGATAGGATCCACTTATGCCAGCGAATTACTTGACCAAAGAGGGCTTCCAAAAACTTCAGGATGAATTGGACTATCTGCGCACCACCAAGCGCAAGGAGGTTGCCAACCGCCTGCATGAGGCCATGGAAGGCGGCGAGTTGATCGAGAACGCCGAGTACGAAGCAGCCAAGAATGAACAGGCGTTTGTGGAAGGGCGCATCCAGGAATTGGAAATCATACTGGCCTCCGCAAAGATCATCGATGAGTCGTCAGCGCATCAGAATCCGAACATCGTCTCGGTGGGTGACACGGTGACCATCCAGGAATCCGGCGGGAGCCCCGAGGTGTACACCATCGTGGGCGCTGCCGAAGCTGACCCTCGCTCGGGCAAGATCTCCAACGAATCCCCGATCGGCAAAGCGTTGCTCAATCACCGGCCTGGCGAGGTGGTGATCGTGGAAGCACCCGGCGGGTCGTTCAAAGTTAAAATCCTCAAGACCACCTGAAAGACGGGGGCAGTCACTACAAGCCCCGCGCGCGCTCTGCGAAAGCAGGGCGCTTAAGCGCGGGACTTTTTTAATCCTGAAAGGTGACCTGATGGCTGAATTATCATCGCTCGAGAAGATCCGCCTTGAAAAAATTGAAGAGCTGAGAGCCGAAGGGATCGAGCCTTACCCGACGCGCGCTCTCCGCACTCATACTTCCGCTGAAGTGATTGCTGTTTTTGAGCAAGCAGAGAAGGCTGCAGGCGAGGGCAAGACACCTGATGAGGTGAAAGCCACTCTGACGGGACGCATCCGTGCCATGCGCGCCATGGGCAAGGTCTCCTTTGCGCACATCGAGGATGGGGATGGAAAGATCCAGCTATTCCTGCGGATCAATGAGCTCTCTCAGGAGCGGGTGGATTTCTTCAATAAAATGTTCGATATCGGCGATTTCATCCAGGCCAGCGGGGTGATGATGCGAACGCGCACCGGCGAGGTGACGCTGCATGTCCTTGATTTCTCACTCCTGGCGAAATCCGTCTCACCGCTGCCGGCTGCCAAGGATGAAACCATGGAAGATGGCACCCTTGTGCGCCACGCCGCGCTGGAAGATCCCGAGCTGCGCGCCCGCCAGCGTTACGCCGACCTGGCAGTCAACCCCGACGTGCGCGAGACCTTCCGCAAACGCGCCCGGATTGTCTCGTCCCTGCGCCGGTTTCTCGATGAGCACGGATTCCTCGAAGTCGAGACTCCCATCCTGCAGCCCATTT
This sequence comes from uncultured Chloroflexia bacterium, assembly GCA_963774975.1. Lineage (GTDB taxonomy): Bacteria > Chloroflexota > Anaerolineae > Anaerolineales > Villigracilaceae > JBGPQJ01. The sequence goes on along the minus strand of CAVZGY010000003.1, from coordinate 320,686 downwards.
ACGGCGGTGCAGCCGCGCGTCCGTTCACGACCCACCACAACCAGTTGAAGCAGGACCTGTTCCTGCGCATTTCCTTTGAGCTTTACCTCAAACGCCTGCTGGTCGGCAACCTCGAGCGGGTGTACGAGATCGGCCGCGACTTCCGAAACGAAGGCGTCTCCTTCAAGCACAACCCGGAATTCACCCAACTTGAGTTCTATTGGGCTTATGCCGATTACCTGCAGGTGATGGAACTGACCGAGCAAATGGTCTCGACAGCCTGCAAGGATGTCACCGGCTCATTCAAGGTCGTCTACCAGGGGCATGAGCTGGACTTCACACCTCCATGGAAGCGCCTCGAAATGCGACAGGGACTGCTGGACGTGACCGACGTGGATATCTACGAGCACCGCGATGCGGATTCCCTCTCAGCTGCCTTGCGGAAAAAGGGCTTCAACCCCCCCGTCAATGCCACCCGGGGCAAGCTGATCGATTTCATGCTGTCGGAGTATCTCGAACCGACGCTGATCCAGCCGATTTTCCTTTACGATTACCCGCGCGACATCTCCCCGCTGGCGAAATCCAAACCCGGCGACCCGTTGACCGTGGAGCGGTTCGAGGGCTACGTGGCCGGATTCGAGTTGTGCAATGCCTTCACCGAGTTGAACGATCCGCTCGACCAGGAACAGCGTTTCCTCGAAATGGGACGCGATTACGCCGCTGAAGACGAGGAGAAGCATCCCATGGACGAGGATTACCTGCGTGCCATGCGCTATGGCATGCCTCCCTGCGGCGGATTTGGCATGGGCGTGGACCGCCTGACCATGCTTCTGACCGACAAGCACTCCATCCGCGAGGTGCTGCTCTTCCCGCACCTCCGCAGCGCAGAAGACTAACGATCCCGGCAAATCCAGGAGATGCCATGATGGATTATTCTGTCGCTTTCCAGACAGGTATCTTGTACGGAATAGTTTTCAGCCTGCTTTTCAGTGCGCTGCTCCTGGTGATGGTCAAGATCAATCCGGAAATGATGCTCAATGATTATCCACCGGATATAAAAGCCCGGTACGGACCGGCAAGCGAAAAAACCAAACAACAGCGTAAGCCGTTTATCATCCTGTTTTTCCTGATTGTGTTCGGTGTTCCCCTGCTTTCCATCCTGCGCCTCGACCAGATGATTGCAGGCTTCCCATCCTTTCTCGAAATTTTTGTCAACATCTTCACATTGTTCCTGGTCTTCAATATTGTGGATTTGCTCATTCTTGATTGGCTGATTTTCTGTGCCATTACGCCCAGGTTCATTGTCCTTCCCGGCACGGAAGGAATGGCGGGGTACAAAGATTACGGTTTTCACTTCCGTGGTTTTCTCATTGGTTGTGCCATCTGTCTCGTTTCGGGGCTTGTCTTTGCAAGCATCGCAACTCTTGTTTATTTCATTCTTGGACTGCTATGAAAAATGTCACCTTATTGATTCTGGGCGATGTCCTTGCCTTGGCTGTCATCACCCTGATCGGATTCGGCACTCACGATATGTTGATCCAATTCCCGGTGGAAAGGATCATGGCAACTTTTCTCCCTATATTAGCTGGCTGGTTTCTCATTGCTCCCTGGCTGGGATTATTCAAGCCGGAGATTACCACCAATCCTAAACAGCTCTGGCGTCCGCTGTTGGCGATGGTACTCGCTGCGCCACTTGCAGGATTGCTGCGCGCGTTGATGCTTAACAGCGTGGTTATCCCCCTTTTCGTGTTGATCCTGGGTGGATCGGCCGCGCTAGGGATGCTGGTCTGGCGCGGCCTGTGGTGGCTGCTCACCCGAAGTAAATAAAAATCCCGCTCAATCGAGCGGGATTTTTATAAGCCAGCAGTTTGATGATAAAAGCGTCTGCAGGCGGATTGACCTAACCGATAAACAATCCGACTGCCAGCAGGACTGGCGTAGCCAGATTGACCATGACGTTCATCCCCATGGAGGGGACGATATTGGGCAAGCTGTCTTCATTCCCGCGGACGCCGCGGTAGGCGCGCCACGCCAGGATGGCGGTCAACAGGGCGATCAGGCAGGTGACGGGCAGCAGGTTCAAGAGGACGCCCACCACAATTGAAAGGTAAGCCAGCAACAACAGGACGCCGTATAGCGCGAGGCTGGTCTTGCGCCCGACGAGGATCGGATAGTGCCTGCGTCCCACGCTGCGGTCCGCTTCCACGTCGGGGAACTGGTTCAGCAGCAGCAAGTCGCTGACCAGAAAAGTCGGCACAAGCGAGGCGACGAAGGCAGTCCAGCTATAGAACCCGGTCAGGGCGAAGTGCGTGCCCATCACCATCAGAACGCCAAAGCCCAACCCGGGCGCGATCAGGCACAGGAACGGATGATTAACCCACCACAGGGTATAGGTGACCAGTAAGACCAGCCCGAGGATGCCCACCGGTAATAACTGCCAGCCTTGCAGCCAGACAAAATACATCCCGATGAGAGCGGTCAGGGCAAAGGTCCCCCATGCCAGCCAAAAGGTCGCCCTCACTTTTTCGGGATTGGCTTGCAGCGCGCCGCTGCCTCCGCTGAAGGGGGTACGCTGTGTTTTTGCGTCCAGCCCGCTCTTGAAATCGAAGTATTCGTTGAAGACATTGACGCAGGCATGCGCCGACACCGCGCCGATGACGATCAGCAGAACGTGCAGCCAGTTGACGGAACCAGCCTGCCAGTATGCCGTACCGACGCCAACCAAAACACAAACGGGACCCAGGACCAGGAACGGCGGGCGCGTGTTGGCAAAGAGAAGTTTGAATGTGCTCACGATGGTGCTCCTGAAAAAGGATTTGAAAAGTAAATCAAAAGATATTATACGGCAGATGAAAAAAGAAAGCTTTCTGTTGCCAGCCTTTACCGGTGATAAAATACCTTTATGGACGAACCCGCCCTCATCAAAGACGCACAGCACGGCGACCTGGATGCCTTCAACCGCTTGGTGCTGGCCTACCAGGATATCGTCTACAACACGGCGTTGCGCATCCTGGGGGACGAAGACCAGGCAGCAGACGCCGCGCAAGAGGCGTTCATCTCCGCTTTTCGCAGCATCACCAGCTTCCGCGGCGGATCGTTCCGGGCGTGGCTGCTGCGTACGGTGACCAATGCCTGTTACGACGAGCTGCGTCGGAAGAAGCGACGCCCCACTGTCCCGCTCGAGCCGATGACCGACGATGACGAGGAAGTCGAAACTCCGCGCTGGCTGGCGGACCCGTCCCTGACGCCTGAACAGAAATCCGAAGCGGACGAGCTCGAGCATGCCATCCAGCACTGCCTCGAGGGTCTCCCGTCCGATTTCCGCACCGTGGTGGTGCTGGCCGACCTGCAGGGGCTGGATTACGCCGAGATATCGACCGTTGCGAAGGTCCCGCTGGGCACCATCAAAAGCCGGCTGGCGCGAGCCCGCCTGCGCCTGCGGGAGTGCCTGCAGTCGTTCAAGGAACTTTTACCCGCTGCATTCCGTCTGGAAGAAGAGAGCCGACCCTTATGAGCCAGCCTTCCTTCCGCGACGTTGAACAGTTGAATGCCTACCTGGATGGTGAATTGGATGCCACCCAGCGTCGTCGCCTCGAGTCGCGCCTGGGTTCGGACCCCGAGTTGAAGTCCATCCTGGATGAATTGCGCGAAGCCCGGATGGTTCTCCGCCGCCTGCCTCAGCGCCGCGCGCCTCGAAATTTCACCCTGACTCCCAAAATGGCTGGGGTAAAACCACCCTTGCCGCGCGCTTATCCGGTTTTCCGATATGCATCAGCCTTTGCGGCCATCCTGCTGTTCCTTTCCTATGCGTCCAATTTCCTGCCGCGTTTTTCGATGCCGATGGGCGCCGCGGCTCCCGCCATGGAAATGCAAACCGGCATTGGAGGCGGCGAGCCCGAAGATGCAACACGACCTCAGTCGGGGGGCGGATGCGATAATTGCACGGCCGAAGCCACACAGATCGTTGAAGCTCCGTTGGCTCCATCCGAAAAACTGCCTCCAGAACCCGCAGCGACTCCGGCTCCTGAAGAGGAGAGGCTGGGATTGCAGCAGGACCAATTCAAAGAGGCGGAAAATACCGTTGAGACGGAACAACCATCCACATTCCCTGGCCTATCCAATTTTCAGGCTGTGTTACTGATAGTGGTGGCAATCGCAGGCGTGACGGCATTGATTCTTCGGCTGAGGGCGGAACGTTCCTTCTCACGAAAGAACAAGACTGGTTGAATTTCCTGCCACTCATCCCCTGACAGTAACCCAAAGATGAATTCATCCGATCTCCATTTTTGCCCCCGTTGCGGTTCACCCGTCAAGCTTGAATTTGCCTTTCACCGCGAGCGGCCTGTCTGCCCTTCCTGCGGGTGGATGTATTTTGCAGACCCGAAGGTCGCGGCAGGAATTCTGGTGGAACAGGATGGCAGGGTGCTGCTCGTCAGGCGGGTCAACGAACCCTTCAAGGGACTGTGGTCTCTCCCGGCGGGATTTGTCGATGCAGATGAAGACCCTGCGCGGGCAGCCGAACGCGAGTGTCTCGAGGAGACGGGTCTTTCGGTCAAGGTGACGGGCATCCTCGACATCCGCTGGGGGCGCGAGCACCCTCGCGGCGCGGATTTCGTCATCTTTTACCGGGGTCAGTTGACTAGCGGCACGCTCCAGCCGGGGGATGACGCAGAAGAAGCAGTCTGGTTCGAAAGGTCCAACCTCCCGCCGCTGGCGTTCAAGTCCACCGCGTTTATTCTTCAAAATTCATTAAATCCATTTTTCACAAGATAACGAACGAATAGTGCAAATGTCCTATTGTGTTATAGGGTCATTGGAATATAATTGTGCTTCATTCGCCAAAGGAGAAGAATATGTCAAAACGCCCATGGTCTGTCTTTGTACTTTTTGCAGTGTTCGTGCTTGTTGTTGGAGCGGCCTGCAGCGCTGGCGGGGATACGTCCCCGACTGCTGAGCTGATTGAAGAATCCGTTGCTCTTCCTACCTCCGAACCTGAATCAACCGTTGAACTCCCCAAGCCGGCGCTTCCCACGCAGGGTGCCGCACCGGCTGGACCGGCTCCGTTTGAAATCGATTCAAACGTTTATGAACATTCATCTGGTATCTTTTCATTCAATCCCCCTGTTGGCTGGTCAATGGATGAAACGGAATCAGACTTGTTGATGGTCTCACCGGATAATACCGGAAGTATTTACTTATCCAGCACCAACACCGGCGTCGAATTGGACCTGGATTCGCTGGACCGGTTTGTCCAGGCTCGCGAGGCGAGTTTCTTCAGCGGGCGCGACGGATATGCCCAGCAGGATTACCAGATCTACGATGATGCCACGGCGGTGACCAAGAAGACCTTCCTGTTCGACAATGTCCCCCAATATGTTTTCACCATTTACCTGGCGCGAGGACCGGCTGTCTTTGCATTCGATTTCTGGGCCGATGAGGATCTCGCCGAGGCTTACAACCAACCTTATCTGGACGTCGCAAACACCATTAATTATGATGGCAACAAGGCAGCGGAGCTCCCGATCTATAACTTTATTTACACCCACACTGACCCCAATGGTTTATTCCAATTTGAAGTGCCGTCGGCATGGTCTTACTCGTATGATGAGGCGGAGAATGTATATGTAGATACCTTTGTATCTCCAGACCTGCATTCAAAAATTGAGAATGTCACTTATGATGATGGCACAACCTGGTCCAAATCTCAAGCAGGAGCGTTTGCATTGGCGCTGCTCAATGAGTACTACACGGATGGCAGTAATGATATAAAAATCACTGACGATAAAGTACAGGCCGATGGCAGCGAACGGTTGACCTGGGAATCTCGCAACGGCGGTTTCTCCGGGATTTCCTTTTTCGAAACTCGCGGTACCACGTTCCTCTTGTTGAGTTGGCTGGTCGATGGCGGCTACGAAGAAGCTTATGGTCCGGTATTCGATGGGGCTCTCGCCAGTTACGCGATACCTTAAGTTTTATAGCCAATAGTAAATGAGCCTGGCGGAAGCCAGGCTTTTTCTTTTTTTCACAAATAACCCTTCCCTTGTTAATGGGGGGGCATGATGGCATAATTGGGCAACTTAATCCAAAATTGGAGAAGTCTATGCCAGAAGAGAAAAAGTCCTCCAACCGGTTGGAACTGGTGATCGCTTTCCTGATAGCCATCGTTTCGCTGACCACTGCCGTGGCTGCCTGGCGCACGAATGCCGTCGGGTCTAAAGCTGGTGATGCGACCCGCCTGGGGTTGATCGATGCGGTCAAGAAGCAGGCTACGACCAATGAAGACTGGCGCCGGCTGTATGAACAAGCCGGATACGCCCAATCCTATGCGGTCACGTTGGCGGGCATCGAAGCGATGGAAGCCAGCGGCGATCCGGTGGCAGCGGCACAGGCTGTCAATTTACGTGATTTTCTCCTGATAGGGATCATCCAATTGGCAGACCCGCTTGCCACAAATCCCAAATACCAGCTTAACAATGGTACTTATGACCTTGAGCAATTGTTTACCGACATTCAGGCTGAAGCACCCGACTTGCTTGCACTTGACCCTCAGGCTTCCTTTAGGCTATCAGAGCAATACAGCTCCGAGCAGCGCTGGTTGATGATGGGAACGGTGCTCCTGGCACTCAGTCTGTTCTGGCTGGCGCTCTCACAGGTCGGAGGGTCACGACTTCGTCTCGGAACGCTGGGGATCGGTGTCATCATTTATCTGATCGGTTTGGCGTGGTTCTTTTTTGTGGAGATACTCTTCTTATTCCTGAGAGGAGGCGCGCTATGAGCGAGACTGTTGTACAACCATCCGCGAATACCCCTGAACCTGCAGTGCCTGCCAAACCGGCGGAGAACCCGGAACGATGGAAAACGATGATCATCGCCCTGACCATGGTCAACACGATCCTGGTGGCGATCATAGCCGGCTTGCAAACAGATGCCAACATCCGCGCCAATGATGCCAACCGCGATTCGCAGTATTATGCGGTGTTGACCTCCGGCGAACTGCAGCGCATAGGCTTGCAGAACAACTATGACATGAATACCTTTGCGCGTATTCTGGATAACACCCAGCGTTCTTTGGTGATGGGATATACTGCGTTGGAACAGCTGCAGAATGGGGATGAAGCGGGTGCGTCTCTCTCCACTCTGCAGGAACAGGTCGCCCAGGCTCAGGCAGATACTGCGACCAAATTCTCCATCTTTTATCAAGACCCGCGCTATGCGCCAAAAAGCCCTGATGCGCAGCCCAATCTCCAGAGATACATCGATGATTCTAATGTCAAAGCTCTTGAGTTGCTCGCCAAGCAGAACGCGGCTTCAGACGCCTACAAGATTTGGAGCGGGAAATCGGATTCATACGTCGCGGTGTTGACAGTCATGGCAATCGCCTTCTTCCTGTTTGGTATAGCCCAGTCGGTTAATCCGCGCCTGAGACTGCTCTTCGCCGGCTTTGGCATTGTGGTGATCGTGCTCGGGGTAGGGTGGGGGCTGGCCATCCTCGTCGGTTAGCATTCAGGCCGCCTCCGTTCGCTGGAGGCGGTTTTTTATCCCTGTGCTACAATAAAAAAGAAAGGAGATAACATGGCAAACATCTCCGAATTGCGCCCATCGCCCATCGCCGGCACCTGGTACGAAAGCAACCCGCAGCGCCTCGCCCGGTCGGTGGACGAATTTCTCGCCCACGCTGAACTCCCCAAGCTGGAGGGGGAAGTGATTGGCGTGATCGCGCCTCATGCCGGGCACCGTTACTCGGGTCCGGTGGCCGGCTATGCCTTTGCTGCCGTGCGCGGACTGACCCCGAGCCTGGTCGCCGTCATCTCGCCCATGCACCAGCCTTATCCGCAGCCGCTCATCACCACTGCTCATACTGCGTATACGACTCCGCTCGGGAATGTCCCGATTGACCGGCAGGCTGTGGATGACCTGTCTGCACGTGTCAAATCCCGGCTGGGTTTTGGTTTATCCCCCGTTGCTTACGACCAGGAACATTCGCTCGAAATCGAGCTGCCCTTCATTCAGCGAGCGCTGGGAGCGGAGTTCAAACTGCTGCCGGTCATGGTCCGTCAAGTGGACCCGCTTCACCTCGCGCGAGCTTGGCGCTGCCCTTGCTGAAACACTCGCCGGGAAAAACGCGCTGCTGGTGGCTTCCACCGACCTGTCCCATTTCTACACCCAGGACGAAGCGAATCAGTTTGATGCTGAGATGCTCAAGCAGATAGAATCCTTCTCACCGGACAAGCTCTTTGAAACCGAAGCGCGCGGCAAGGGTTATGCCTGCGGGCTGGGTGCGACTGCAGCAGTCCTGTGGGCGGCACGCGCCCTCGGAGCGGACAAGGTGCAGGTGTTGAACCATGCCACTTCCGGTGATGTGACCGGCGATTTCTCATCCGTGGTAGGGTATGGCGCGGCGGTGCTGCTCAAGACGAAATAGGGGCGGGGTTATAATCAACGCATGCCCACCTATGTCCGGATAGCAGTCAACATCCCCACTCTTACCGGTGTATTCGATTATCATTTGCCGTCCGAACTGAACGGGCGTTTGGGAATTGGCGCACTGGTGACCGTCCCGTTCGGGAAGCAAACGGTTCAGGGCGTAGTGGTCGAATTCACGGCCGAGCCGTCCGTGCCTGAGACCAAGCCGGTGCTCGATGTGCTCGATGCGCAGCCGGTTCTCACCTGCAGCCCAGATCGAATTTTCCAAACAGCTGTCAGAACTCCACACTCAACCCGCTGGCGGCGGTGGTCGGCATGATGCTCCCGGCTGGCCTCAGCCAGCAGGCGGACGTGCTGTACAGCCTCAATCCATCCCCGTTTGTTGTTGGTGAACAATCCTATAGCTCGACCCAAAAGCGCTTGCTCGAACTGCTCGGCAATCGTGGATCTCTGCGTGGTCGGCAGATCGACCGGCATTTTGCACAGGTGGACTGGCGAAAATCCGCGCAGCCGCTGGTCAAGATCGGAGTGGTGAATACCCAGTCTGTGCTGCCTCCGCCGAGAGTCCGCCCCAAACATATCCGCACTGCCCAACTCGCGGTGCCGCCTCAAGCGGCTGAAGAAGCCATGCCTGCGCTGGGACGCCAGGGGGAGAGCCTGAAACGCCGGCAGGCTGCGCTGCGCTTTTTGATGAACGAACCGCAGGCAGTCAATGTGTCGTGGGTGTACGCCGAGAGCAACTGCACGCTGGTGGACCTGCAGGAACTTGCCGAGCGGGAATTGATCCTCCTGCAGGAAACGGAGATCTTCCGCGACCCGCTCCAACACATCGATATCGCCAGCCTGCAAAATCCCACCCCGCTGGACTTGACCCCGGACCAGCAGAAAGTCTGGGATGAAGTTCAGGCTGCGTTTCATTGCCCAGACGAACGGAGCAAACTCTGTCTCCGTTCCTGTTGCACGGCGTGACCGGCTCCGGCAAGACGGAAATTTATTTGCGGGCGGCAGCCGAGGCGATCAGGCGAGGACGGCAGGCGCTCATTCTCGTCCCTGAGATTTCGCTGACTCCGCAGATGGTGCGCCGATTTCTGGCGCGCTTCCCCGGGCAGGTGGGACTCGTCCACAGCAAACTCTCCGATGGAGAACGCTACGATACGTGGAGGCGGGCGCGCAACGGGCAGCTCAAGGTCATCATCGGCGCCAGGTCCGCGCTGTTCGCCCCGCTGCCTAACCCCGGGTTGATCGTGCTCGATGAATGCCATGACTCTTCGTATTACCAGTCCGAGCCGCCTTTCTATCATGCGGTCGCTGCGGCGCAAATGGTCGCCCGCATCTGCGGTGCGGTGTGCATTCTAGGGAGCGCAACTCCGCCCGTCGCTTTACGTTACCAGGCTGAGGGGCGAGGGCTTCGTCTGTTGGAGCTTCCCCGCCGGCTGACTCCTCTGGCAGATGGTGGCGTGACCGAGGGCACGCCGCTGCCTCCCGTCCGCATCGTGGACATGAGGGAGGAGTTGAAGTCCGGTCATAAAGGTGTCTTCAGCAACGCACTGATCGAAGCATTGGCAGGTGTACTTGAGAGGCGCGAACAGGCGATCCTTTATCTGAATAGAAGGGGCACAGCCACCTATGTATTTTGCCGGTCATGCGGCACAACGGTTAAATGCCCGGAGTGCGAGACGCTGCTGATTTTCCACACCCAGCTCTCAGGCGTGGAACTGCTGTGCCATCGCTGCGGATATTCCCGCAAGATGCCGAAAAAATGCGCCGTGTGCGGGAGCGACCAGATCCGCCAGTACGGCTTGGGCAGCGAAAAGGTGGAGCAGGAAGTCAAATCGCTTTTTCCCAAAGCCGAAGTCATGCGCTGGGACTGGGAGACCACACGCGAGAAGGATGCCCACGAACTCATCCTGACACACTTTGCCGCACACCGGGCGGACGTCCTCGTGGGCACGCAGATGCTGGCAAAAGGGTTGGACCTGCCGCTGGTCACCCTGGTCGGAATTGTGCTGGCGGATGCAGGCCTGAACCTGCCTGACCCGTTCGCCCTCGAGCGCGGGTTTCAACTCCTGACCCAGGTGGCGGGCCGCGCGGGCCGCTCGGAGCGAGGAGGCCAGGTCATCTTGCAGACATTCATGCCGGAAAATGAAGTGATTCAGGCAGCTTCCCGTCACGATTATGCCGGTTTTTATAAACAGGAAATCGCAGACAGGAAAAAATTAGGCTACCCGCCCTTCAACCGGCTGGTCAGGTTGGAATTTCAGCATAAGAATATCGAGAAAGCAGAAAAGTCAGCAAGGGATATAGCGGCGATGTTGGCCAAGCGCATCGAAAAGGAAAAGCGTATCGAGACAGACCTGATTGGTCCTGTCCCCTGTTTTTTCGCCAAGCAGAGCGGGTCTTATCGGTGGCAGGTCATCCTGCGCGGACCGGAGCCTGCATCCCTGCTGCGAGGACGCCTGCCCGAAGGCTGGCGGATTGAAGTGGACCCGGTAAGTTTGCTATAATTTTCGTATTCAAAGCATGGAGTGATTATGCAATTAATGTCTTATCTTTCACCCAGTACGACGGCCAATCTGCTCAACCCCGAAGAGGTGGAGGCGAACCGCCGAGGCGAGATCACGCCTGCACAGAATAGCCGTCTAAATACCATGACCCTTGGCCGGCAGGGTTGCACCACCCTTATCGCACCGATCTTCATTCTGGGAATCATTACGTTCGTCTTGTTCACGTCCCTCCTGGGCAGCAGCGATATCGGATGGTTTTCTCTTATTCCGGTGGCCATCATGGTTGTCGTTTTGGTGGGTTTTTCAAAGGGAATCTATAACTGGTGGAGGAATACGTCCCGGCTGAAGACTGACCGCGCGAATGGTGTTGTCCGGTCAGGGGTGGGTGCGTTGGGGTATTCTCCAAAAAATGGATTTTCCGCCAGAGTAAACGAAGAAGATTTAATCCTTTCTGCTACCCATGATTCGAGCGGCCTCCTGCCCGGCGTGCGCTACAATTTTTATTACCTGCCTGAAAGTCGTTTCGTGCTTTCTGCGGAGCAATTGGGGGAGATCAGCTCCGGACAGGTCCGGCAGGCGTTGACCGAGATTCTCGCCCAAGCCAATGGATTTACACTTGACGATTTGAAAGCCAATCAAAACGGGGAAGTCACGGACTCCCAACGCTGGGCGGGGTTGAAAAAGCTGATTCCCGGCGTCATTTTCATGGGGGTGGCATTTATATTTGGACTCTTCTTTCTCTACCCGCTTCTAACAAGTTTCGATTTGAGCAGCAATTTGGTTCCCTTACTTTTTGTCGGCGGCTTTCTTGCCATTTTCGTGGCTATCGGGTTTACCATGGTACTGAATGCCATCCTGGACTTCAGCGCCAGCGAGCCTGAGGTGGTGGAGGGCGAAGGTCGCAAGATCACCCGGAGGAAGTCGAGCGGGAAATCCTCGCGCACAGTCTATTATTACATTATTGGCGGCCATGAATTTGAAGTTCCACAAAAGGCGTTCCCTGCGCTGGTGGAAGGAATAAACTACCGCGCCTACTTCATGCCCCGGTCCAAGCGGTTGGTGACTCTCGAACCGATCTCGATCCCTGGAATGGACAGGTAACGATGCAGCCCGATGCCCCCCGCCGCCTGATCCTCTCATGGGAGGATGTGGACCGCCTCGTTGAGCGGATGCTGCCCCAATTCCGCAGGGAATTCACTGCCATGGTGATCATCACCCGCGGAGGCATCGTCCCCGGCGGGATGCTGGCTGAGGCGATGGGTATCACCCACATCCTGACAGCAGCCGTCGATTTCCCGGCGGAGATGGATAACCAGGGACAGAAACTGATGATGTGGCCGCAGTTCATCCAGTTTCCCGCGGAAGATAAATTGACAGGCCGCGCGGTGCTGATCGTGGACGATGTCTGGGGATCGGGGCGTACCATCACGGCAGTCAAAAATCGTGTCTCGTCTGCGGGTGGATTCCCTGAAACTTGTGTGCTGCATTTCAACCCATACCGCAGCCTGTTCGGCTCCAGCCCGGCCGGATTACTACGCCGATGTGACCGATGCCCACGTTATCTACCCTTGGGAGATCGACCGCGGTACGGATAAAATCATATTAGGCTCGGGAGAGTCGTCGTAGCGGGGTGTAATCATGCAAGTCATCACCATTGGACAAAAGGAAAAAATACACACCCTTCGCGATAACCAGTATTTCCATGGTTTGCGCGAAGCCTCGCTTAAGCAGCTCGCTGATCACATGACTTTGCGAAAATACGAACGCGGGGAAGCCTTGTTGTGGGAGGGAGACCCCTGTTCCGGCTTGCATATCGTTGAAAAAGGAAGCATAAAGTTGTTCCGCGTCTCTCCGCAGGGCAGGCAGTACATTGTGCGTGTGATGCAGGAGGGGGATACCTGCAATGAGGTTCCCGCTTTCGACGGTGGGACCAATCCTGTAAACGTCGAGGCTCTGGAAGAGACCACCGCCTGGGTGGTGGAGGCTGATGCTGTCCGTGATTTGATGCGCAAGGACCCGTTTTTTATGGAATTGATCGTCGAGAACCTGACGAAGATGATGCGACATCTCGTGCACCTGGTCAGTGAGCTGGCGTTCTATCAAGTCACTCACAGGCTGGCGCGGTTGATCAACGACCTTCCGGATGAAGAATTGAACGGGGAGTCCAATGTCCGGGTGACGCAGGACCAGCTTGCTGCGCGGCTTGGGACGGTGCGCGAGGTGGTGGCGCGTTCGTTAAAAGAGTTGGAACGGAGCGGGGCAATTCGTGTTGAGAATCGGCGCATCCATATCCAGGATGCTGATGTGCTCCAGCAGTGGACTCAACCCTGGAACTAATCCGGAAAATTATTTCAATACTTCAAACTCGGTGACGTAAAGCCCCATCTCATCATCCATTGCCAATTCGATATAATCGATGGCAATCGAAGCAGGGAAACCATACCCGGGATCGTATTCGACCTTTATCTTGTCGGCACCTGATTCCTGTGCGGACAAAATCACTTCGAAGAGTTCTTCCATCGTATCGTATTGTGTGAAACTTTCAAGAAACGGGTCTGTAACCTGTGCTCCACCGGATGTGATGGATACCGGTTCGCCGTTTCTCACTTCGATGGTAAGCGGCATCAAATCGGACCAGGGGCAGAAACAGCCGATGTTCAAGTTGAACCGGTAATCAGAGATTCCTTGAGCCTCCCATTTATCCAGGTTGCGTTCAACGTCACTGCCCGAAAAGGGAAATGCCGAGCACCCTGCCAGAAAAAGTGATAACAGTAAAAGCGAAATTCGTTTCATTTTTTTTGCCTCCAGTAAAATAAAGAGTACCCCTCTTCAGACGTCGGAAGAGGGGTATTTGTTTCATCGAATTTTACGGGAAAGGTGTCGGCGGCGGGTCGATGGTGTAGTAGTAACCGGTCAGCAAGAGGGAGGGGTCTCCCGAGGCCTCGGTTGCTTTCATCTGTGCCTGGCGGGCCAGGTTGGTGGAATCGGCCAACATCTTGAGGATGTATTCGGGGTTGTGGAAGCCCATGCTGTTTTCAGCGGAGACAAAGTCCCACATGTATTGAGCCTCACGGTGCATCTGACGGGCTTCATCCAGTTTCGCTGTATCGACGTTACCTTCGGCTGCCGCCAGCTTGATGGCATTGAGCGAGTCAATCAGAGCGTCCTCGGTGGAAAGCTTGGTGTTATACACCTGGGTCTGGATATCGTTGACCCTGTTGACGACATATTCTGTATCCGTATGGCACTGTCCGCAGGCCAGCTCGGGATTGAGCAGCGGGCTGTGGACATCATGCGAGGAGTATTTCGCCGCCCCATCGCGGACGTAGGGCATGTGACAGTCCGCGCAGGAGACCCCGGCGTTGTAGTGCGTGCTTCCGGCAGTGAACATCTCATATTCGGGGTGCTGAGCCTTGAGCATAGGGATGCCGGTTTCGGGATATTCCCAATCCTTGAAGCCCAAATCGTTGTAGTATTTGATGATCTGGTCGATGCGCGTGCCATCCTCCCAGGGGAAGGTCAGGAATTTCTTGTCGCCGGCAAAGTAATATTCGACGTGGCAATTGGCGCATACCACGGTGCGCATTTCCTGGCGGGTGAAGGTGGTCCAGTCCTTTCCCTGGGCTTCCAATCCGTTTTGGAGAGCGGGATTGGTGACGATCAGGCGCATGGTTCCCGCTTCGTGACAGTTGGCGCAGCCGATGGAATTCTGGATATTCGGTTTCATGTCGCTGAACAGCATGGCATCATAATCCTCCATGCCCATCTGCTCCCACAAAGCCGGGTTGTTGGATGATTTGCAGGAATAGCACGTAGCGGGGGATGTCTCGTTGATGCGTTTGATGGTGTTTACATCCTCCACGGCGTTCATGTGTCCGCGATCATCATTGTATTCCTTGCTAAAGGCATATCCTGTGAACAACACCACCTGGCGCGGGTCACGTTCAAGATGTGAGAATTTACTCGACCCGCCAAAGGTGGTGTCGGTGTTGTTGTCTGCCGTCTGCTGCAGGGTTTCCCATTGCAGGGGGAAGTTCTGACCCCAGAGGGAGGAATCGGGTTCCATCGGTTTGATCTCCACGACGGGAGGCACGACTGCCCGCTGCTGAGGGGGTTGGTTGTACAAATAGATTAGCACCCCGACCAGAACAGCAGCCAGGAGTACGA
The DNA here is from genome assembly GCA_963774975.1 of uncultured Chloroflexia bacterium. Taxonomy (GTDB): domain Bacteria; phylum Chloroflexota; class Anaerolineae; order Anaerolineales; family Villigracilaceae; genus JBGPQJ01. Next base: position 305,612 of record CAVZGY010000003.1, on the reverse strand, counting down.
TAATTCCAACTAAAATCCAGGTGCCATATTTTTTCATAGCCCTTGTTCTCCTTCGCTATTTATTGTAGATCTCTGAGTCTTGAAATGGGATGAGAGAAATCCCTCTTTCGCCATGCATCATGTCCCGGTGGCAAGCCCAGCATTCACGGTCAAAAGGCATCGCGCCGGCCATGATGTCGTTCACCGTTTCCTCGTGGCAGCGGATGCAGTTATCCTGAACGATTTGTTCGGTCAGCGGTTCAGCGCGTATGGCATCCGGGTAGCTGCCCGTGGTGAATGAGTAGACATCCTTCATACCGGAGTAGCCCTTGTACAAGTAATACACAGCGATGTTCTGGTGCGGAAGATGGCATTCGTTACAATCGGCATACTTTTCGTGCGCCGCGTGATACCAGTTTTCATAGGCCGCATCCATGACGTGACAGTTGGCGCACGTGGAGGGTTCATGTCCCATGTAAGCTGGGGCATCCGTTACCCAGGCGAATATGCCCAGTACGATCAGCAACGCGGATAATCCAATAATGATGGGTAATTTGGACATGCACGAATCCTTCTGAGTAGGTGCAGAATTAATCTGTATTTAATAATAATCCAAATGGCGTTTTCTGTTTGTGATTTTAGTTACAAAAAGGTCGGGATGATAATTCGCCCAGATTTTGGTCTACAAGGGTTTACTTCTGATCGATGGGAAAAAGCCAGATGGAAGCGTCCAACCCTCCGACTGCGAGGAGTTTTCCATCAGGGTTGAAAGACAAGGCTGAGACTCCTCCAGGCAGATGAAAAGTCTCAACGAGATTCATCGTGGCTAAATCCCAAACAGCGGCCGAACCGTTGGAATCACCTGCAGCCATCATTTTAGAATCAGGGCTGAAGGCGACTCGCCAGGAATAAGCCTCAAGTTCAGGATTTGGTTGTTGCAATACCGTCGTGACAGGATTATCAGCTAGGATCAAGTCCCACAGCGTAACCGAGTCGAGGTGTTGTGCGGCTGCCAGCCAGCGACCGTCCGGGCTGAAGGCTATATCGAAGATGGGTAAATCGCTTTCCAGAAGTGCGATCAATTTCCGGTCAGATGTTTTTCGAAGACGGATATTGGACATATCCACCAGAGCGATCGAATTTCCATCCGGTGAGAAAGCCGCATCAGGAGAGCTGTAGGATTCTCCGATAAAAGTACCGATTTCATCGATGCTGCATTCATCATTTGCTATGGATGAAATATCCCAGAGTTGCGATGTGATGTCTGTTCCAGTGGTGACGAGCAAGGTGCCATCCGGATGAATGGCCAGGCTGTTCGTACCTTTTTCGTGAGCCCTGAATTGACAGACAAGGTCTCCGGAATGAATCTCCTGGAATTGAATGGTGCCATCCTTTACAGCGAGGATGATGATGGGAAGACTGGGGTGGAAAGCTATCCGGTTTGCCCATGCCCCGACTTGGATGTCTGCCATTTCTTCCAGAGTCTCGCTTTTGTAAATGTGGATGTGGCTCCCGGCAGAGACGGCCAAAACACTACCGTCGAGAGAGTAAGCCAGGTCATGGATGATTTCCCAGGAATTGAATATGATCGCAGGGTTTGTATGCGTTGGATAAATGGCTTGAGGAGTGGGAGAATCCGTTTGCTGGGGAGTCGAAGCCAGATAAGGGCTGGGGAGGAAAATTGGAGCAGGCGATGGAGTTGACGTACTTGTTGGTGATGGTGGGGTGCATCCGATGATCAATGATGAAAGAAGTAATAATCCCAATAGACCGAAAGTCTTCAGACCAAGCAGTTCGGATTTTTCGCGTGATTTCACGAAGCTCATCCTATTGACAGTGGATGGTGGAAATCCCCTTTTAGCTTAGAACACCTGAAGTGTCGAGCCGCGCATGGTTTTTTCTACAACGATCCGGTTGGGGAAAGCTTCTTTCAATTCTTCCAGGTGGGTGATGACCAGGATCTTGGCGAAATCTTTCTGTACGCTGTTGATGGCTTCGATCAACCTTTGGCGCCCCTGTGTATCCTGTGAGCCGAATCCCTCATCGATGACCAGTGTCTGTAATCGCGCTCCGGTCCGCCGGGCGAGGATCTCTGAAAGTGCGAGCCGAACGGCAAAATTCACCCGGAAAACTTCACCTCCCGAAAACATCTCGTAATCCCGCAAGCCTGCGCCATCGCTGATCTGAATGTCGAGAGTCTCCTTGAGGTCATCCCGTTTGTTATCTTTGTAGCCTCGCTGCGTGATGAAACGCACCGACATCGCGCCATTGGACAGGCGGTCGAGAATCTCATTGGCTTTGGTTTCAATTTCAGGTAAGGCTTGCTCGATCAACAGGGCAGGGACTCCGTCCTTGCCAAAGGCTCGTTCGAGCATCTTGAAATTTCCGATTCGAGAAGCAAGCTCCTCGCGTTCGCTTTCTAGGCGCTTCTTCCTGGTGCGAAGATCGTCAAGGACGCTCACTTTTTGTCGCGCCGCGCCGACATCCTGGTTCAGCCGGTTTTCCTGCTCTTGCAGTGCGAAGAGTTCCCGCTCAGCTTGGTCGAGATTGGGAACAGGGGATTGGTCGATGGCGGCTTGCGTCTGCTCGTAATCCTTCCTTAGTTGAACGATTTCGGCATCGAGGCGGGAGACCTGGTCGCGGAGATTGTTAATTTCGCGCTCCAGAGGTGTGAATGCAGCCTGTGCTTTCTCCAGCGAGCGGAATTCCTCCTCTACGACCCTTGAATCAGCCTCTGCCCGACGGGCAGCTTCATGTGCGGATACGTCATACCCCAGTTTCTTGAATTCCTTTTCTAGAGCGGTCAGAGACTTCCTTATTTCCGGCAGGAAATTATCTTTCTCCAGAAATTTGTTAATTTCCTTTAACCTTTTAGCTCCAATGGATTTCCACTCGGATGATGATTTTTCAAACGATCCCAGACGCTCTGTCAAACGGGATTGGGAAGCCGAAAGGGTCAGGCGTTCATTGTCCAAACCAGCGAGTTTGCTGAATTCATTCTCCATTTGCTTGATTTCGCGCTGCAACCGCTCGGTCTCGGCCTTGTTTGACCGCCAGCGGTCACCCATCTCCTTGCCTTCCTGCTTGAGCTGCTCGATGGTGGATTTACGATGTTTGGCGGTGAGCGGCTGCCCGCACAGCGGGCATGCCCCTCCTTCGATGCCTGAAATCTGGTCGATACGCGCCTTGTGTTCATCCATTTGGATCTTCAAGGTGTCGCTTTCCGCTTTCATGGCGGCGGAACGTTCACGATTGGCATCAAGCTGTGATTTGAGCTTTTCACGTTGTTCTATTTTTTCTTCGCATATTGACAAGTTGTTCTTTGAGAGTGTCAATTTCCTTTTTGACAATACTCACTCTCGGAATTTTGACGGTTGATCGCTTCAGACTGCTCCAGTAAAAGCGACTGTTCTTGTATGAGCCTGGCTTTTTCCGCATTGATCTCATCCAGGTAAGGTTGCCGTTTCTTTTCAAACTCGTGAAATGCGGATGCGGATTTTTCCCACTTTTCCAGAGCCTCCCGGGCAGCAAGCCATGCCTTGTAGTTCAACTTCACCTGCTCCGCTCTCGATAACAGCTCGGCAGTAGGTGTTTTTTTCAGTTTCCCTCTCATCGAGTTGGTTTTGCGAAGCGATTAGATTCGCTTCGTTGCGCTGAAGCTGGGACCGCAGCGTGTCAGCCAACTTCTGACGTTCAGTTAAAGAAGCTGCCGCTTGTTTGATTGCTTCCAGTGCTGATTCCTGGCTCTTTCGGCTGCTTTTTAGACCTTCCAGTCTCGCTTCAAGCTCAGCCAGGTGTTGCTTGCGCTGTTCTTCTTCATTCAGTTCATCATTGATTTCACCGATTCGACCGTTCACACTGTCCAAGTCGCGCTCGACAAGTTTTCTCCGTTCAGCAGTCCGGTTCTTGTACTCCTCCCAGGCATCCAAACCGAGGATGCTGGCCAATATCCGCTTTCGGTCGCTGGCTTTCTGTTGTGTAAATTGATCCGCCTTCCCTTGCAGGAAAAATGAAGCGTTGACGAAGGTGTCATAGTCCAGGTGAAGTGTTTGCTCGATGCGGGCTTGTGTCTCTCGGGTCGTCCGTTCCGAGAGCGGCTTCCACTGATTATTGTTTCCGCTGCTGTTTGCTTCATCCAGTATTTGAAATTCCAGAATGGTGGTTTTTCCTCGGGGAAGCGTTCGTTGAATCCGGTAAGTGGCTCCTTCGTATTGGAAGGTCAAAGCAACTTCAGCTGCAGATGAGAAAGCATTGATGATGGCATCGTCGCGCTTGCGGGCTTGACCGAACAATGCCCACGTGATGGCATCCAGCAGGGATGACTTCCCAGCGCCGTTCTCACCGGAGATGCAGGCCAGTTCGAAGCGGGTGAAATCCAGATCCACCGGATCGGAGTAGGAAAGGAAACCGGAGAGTTTTAGATGGAGGGGAATCATGGGTTTATTTTATCTCAATTGCCAGCCCAGCTTGAAGACTGATGATTTATAATAGCCTGCGTGAACCTGCCTACCGAACCGCGCGCCCGACTGCGCGTCATCCTGATCATCATCATCCTGGCGACCATCCCGTGTTATTGTGTCGGGCTGGTGGCAATTATGGTTGCTCCGGAAGGCGGAGGGGCGGATACTTCTCCCACATTTACTTTATCATCCACACCTACTCTCAACCTTTCATTGACCCCCGTGTTGAATACACTCACACCGAGCATGACATCGACGTTCACCAATACCCCGACTCAAACCGGCACGCCGACTATAACTCCGACCAATTTCGTTCCTCCCACGTGGACTCCTTCTGTTACGCCAACTCCTACTTCAACAAATACTTCGACCACAATACCTCCGACGTCCACTTTCACATCCACATCGACTCCGACCGATACTCCGGTTCCGCCAACCCTAACGCCGACTGAAACCGCGACACAACCCTAGGTTTGAATAATTTCTGAATGGAAAAGATACCTCAATGACTGATATCCTGCCATTTCTGAATTCCATGCTTTCAGCCCCCGGGCTTTCTGCCTATGAGAGTCCTGTCATGCAATTGATTCGTGAAAAGTGGACACCTCTGGTCGATGAAGTGAGCCTCTCGAAATTGGGTTCTCTGCACGGATTGAAACGAGGTTCAGGCAAATCGCCGCGACCCTCCATCATGATCGCCACCCACATGGATGCCATTGGCATGATGGTCACTTCGATCAAGGAAGGTTTCCTGCATGTCACAAGCGTCGGAGGTGTGGATGCGCGAGTCCTGCCGGGGACGCCAGTGATTGTCCATGCGACGGGCTCACATAAGGAGGAGGATCTGCCTGGGATCGTGGTCCAGCCTCCAGCGAAGCTTCTTCCTCCTTCAATCGGCGATGGTCCCGTTCCGCTGGACCAGCTGCTGGTGGATGTGGGACTGCTTCCCTCCCAGGTTGCGCGTCGAGTCCAGGTCGGGGATATCGTCTCGTATGCCACCGAACCGGTCGAACTCTCCGGTGACGTCATCTCGGGGCATACTCTTGATAATCGCTCCTCCGTTGCAGCGCTGACCGTTGCCCTTGAAGAGTTGCAGTCCAAGACCCACGCCTGGGACGTGTGGGCTGTTGCGACCACGCAGGAGGAGGTCACGCTAGGCGGGGCTTATACATCGGCTTATGAACTGCGACCAGACCTGGCTGTGGCGGTGGACGTCACACATGCCAAGGGACCGGGCGCCAACGATTGGTTGACCAAGCCGCTGGGAAAGGGACCCTGCCTGGGTTTTGGACCGAATATCCATCCGTATCTCCACAAGAAATTCAACGAGCTGGCGGACAAACTCGAAATTCCGCATGAGAATGAAGTCATGCCTCGCATGTCTGGCACGGATGCCTATGCCACGCAGGTTTCGAGGGAAGGCATTCCATCCATGCTGGTGAGCATTCCGCTTCGATATATGCACACACCGGTGGAAGTGGTTTCCATTAAGGACGTTCAACGTGCCGGGCGGCTGCTGGCGGAATATATTGCCGGCCTGACCCCTGATTTTATAAGCACCATCACCTGGGATGATTAACATGGCTGAAAATACCCCAAAAATTGGACAGTCCCAGATCAGGCTCCTTGAAAAGCTCTGCAACGCCTCCGCGGTCTCAGGCGACGAAGGGGAAGTGCGCCAGATCGTGTTGAAGGAGATCACTCCTTTCGCTGATGACGTCAAAGTGGATGCGCTGGGCAATGTTCTGGCAACGAAAAAAGGTAAAGGGCGGAATCGCCTTCGTGTGATGATGGATTGCCACATGGACGAAGTGGGTTTCATGATCGTTGCGGATGACGGCGATGGAATCTACCGCTTCGACACAGTCGGAGGTCTGGACGTCCGTCAATTGGTGGGCAAGCAGGTGCTGGTGGGAAAAAGCAAGGTGCCCGGGGTGATCGGCGCGCGCGCCATCCATTTGACGACTGAGGATGAACGCAGGAAAAAGATTCCCCTGGATCAGCTGCGCATCGATGTGGGTCCGGGCGGGGCAAAAATAAAAATTGGCGACCGGGCGACTTTTGCCACGAGATTCAAAAGGGTTGGACCATCAATCCTCTCCAAGGCGATCGACAACCGGATCGGGGTTGTGACTCTGATCGAACTGCTCAAATCTGCCCCCAAAAATATTGATTTGTGCTTGTCGTTTTCCGTTCAGGAGGAGATTGGACTTCGAGGGGCAAAAGTCGCAGCCCATCATTTCAACCCCGACCTTGCGATTGCCGTGGACGCCACTCCTGCCAATGACCTGCCCTCCTTTGACGGCAGCGAGAATGTCAGTTACAACACCAGGTTGGGATATGGCCCCGCGATTTACACCACAGATGCGGGGACTCTCTCCGACCCGCGCCTGATCCGCTACCTGGCGAAGACGGCCGAGGCAAAAGGGATTCCCTTCCAATTCAGGCAGCCGGGGGGTGGAGGAACGGACGCCGGTGCTATTCACAAGCAACTTGCGGGGATTCCCGCTGTGTCTGTTTCGGTGCCGCACCGCTATACCCATTCTGCTTGCAGCATCTCCAGGCTCGATGATTGGAAGAATACATTGGCGTTGTTGCAAGCAGCTCTGAAGAGCATGACACCTGCACTTTTATCGGACCATCGACCTTGATCATATCGGTATGAAAATAAAGGGATTGATTGCGCTGGTTGGCTCGGGGGAATATCTCCCCGTCATGGAGGAGGTCGACCGACATTTGCTCGCCCACTGCGGTGCGGACGGGCGCAAGCCGAAAGTGGTCTGCCTGCCCACGGCTGCCGGTGAAGAAGGTGAGGCATCGGTATCCCGATGGATGCGAATGGGGGAGGACCATTTCAACAGCCTAGGCGCGGAGGTCAAGTCGTTGCATGTGACGAAGCGCGCTGAAGCGGATGACCTTGCTTACGCCGAAGCGGTCGCCGATGCCGATTTGGTTTATTGCTCGGGTGGAAATCCGCATTACCTCTACGAGACATTGCAAGGTTCAAAGCTCTGGCAGGCGGCAGAAAAAGCGTTTGAACGCGGCGCGGTATACGCCGGCTGTTCGGCTGGCGCGATGATCATGGGTGAGCACATGCCGGATTTCCGCACGTTAGGCATCCGTCAAAAGGCAGCCTTTGGTGTGTTGAAGGGAACAACCATTTTCCCGCACTTTGACCGCATGCTGCGCTTGAGAGGGATGCTTATGCCATTGTTTCAATCCCGCTTGACCGATCAGGGTTACGCCTTGGGCATTGATGAAGATACCGCGTTGGTCGGTTCACCGGGGACCTCCTGGCAGGTGATGGGGCGCGGTCAGGTCTACGTCATCTCGAAGATCGATGTGAAATCGTATGCAGCAGGTCAGGTAATAACCCTGCCAACTTGATCTTACTACTTCCTGAAAAAAGGATATGCCATGAAACCATTGATTCAGAAATTAACCGAAACTTTCAGCCCGTCTGGATACGAATCCGCCATCCGTGAGGTCATCCGCTCCGAGGTGAAACCTTTCGCTGACGAAATCCGCGTGGACCAGCTGGGGAATTTAATCGTGCGCAAGGGGCAGGCAGCAAAGAATGGGAGAAAGATCATGATTGCCGCCCACATGGACGAGATCGGACTTGTCGCCTCGCACATCGACCCACATGGATTTGTGCGCGTAACCAATATCGGCGGTGTGAGGCCTCAAAACCTTATGGGCGGACGCGTCCGTTTTGCCAACGGCACGCCTGGCATCATCTATGCCGAACCTCTCGATAAGCCGTCAGATGCCCCGGCGCTTGACAAATGCTTTATCGACGTGGGTGCCACAAGTGACAAGAACCACCCTGTTAAGATTGGCGATGTCGCTTCCTTTGAACGTCCTTTCATGGCGATGGGCGATCGGCTGGTTGCTAAATCGATGGACGATCGAATCGGCTGTACCGTGGCAATAGAATCTCTGAAGAAACTGAAAACCACGCCGCATGAAGTCTATTTCGTTTTCACGGTGCAGGAGGAGGTTGGTCTGCGCGGAGCGGGTCCGTCGGCCTATGGTATCGCGCCGGATTTGGGCTTTTCCATCGACGTCACGGGCTGGGGGGACACTCCCGGCATGAAGAACGTGGAATTGGCGTTGGGCAAGGGTCCCGCCATCAAGATCAAGGACGGCGGCATGCTCGCCGACCCGCGTATCGTCCGTTGGATGATCGACACGGCTGAGAAGAATCGCATTCCCTACCAGCGCGAGATCCTGCTGGGTGGCACCACCGACGCGACCGCCATGCAGGTCAGCCGGGCGGGTGTACCCGTGGGCTGCATCTCGATTCCATGCCGTTACGTCCATGCGCCATCCGAGATGGTGGATCTGAACGACGTGCAGAATGCGGTAAAGTTGATTGTGAAATTACTCTCCAACCCCGTTTCTCTTTGATAATTGATTCAACAGTAATATAATAGACCACTCGTGCCGCCCAGCCGGACGGCATTTTTTTATTCAGCAATCAGGAGTTTATTTATGGGAAAAGTTAAATCTTTTGTATTTATTGTGGTGGCTATAATGCTGGTTATTTCAGCTTGCTCGCCAACAGCGGAAACACCTGCAAATGACGCAGATTTACCTTCAGCTGATATTATCCAACTCACTTCATCGTCTACACCAGCTGCTGCAACTGCCACGACGGAATCTTCGATAACTCAAACCGAGAGTCCCACCGAAGTTCCGCCGACGCCGACCTCCACCCCAGCTCCAGTAACCCCCAGCGGGACACTCAGTCTGGTTGGGCAATATGGTTACGGGACAGGCTATCCTTTCTCGGGGCGGGTAATTCAGCTTACTGAAGATGAACAGAGCCTTATTGTCACAACTTCTGCTGGAATTTTTACCTTTTCCGCACAGGACTTGAGTCCTCAGGTGGTCATCCATGAACCTTTCGGTATGTATCCTTACTATAGAAATATCCGTATCTCACGGGATGGCACACAGGCTGTCGTTTTCACTTTCCTCCCAACAGGTGAGAAGGTTCTGAGAGTATGGGATCTGACTACCGGGGATTTGTTAAATGAATACACCATCGATGAAGAAACTTCCAATTTTGGATATGTAATGGAAATTGCCATATCGCTAGACAACCAGCACGCTGTTTTAGTTGATGAAGAAGGGATGATTTTGGTATTAAACCTCGCCGATGGAACTGTGGTGATAGAAATCGAAGATTATGTCAATAATACGATGACTCCCATGTGGCTGGAATTCGATTCGAATGGTAAAAACGTGTATTATATTTTTACGGACATCACCTCTCTGGGAATCCAGTCCGTGGGTATAAACAGCACTTCCTGGCAGGAGGCTTCCATCCATTCTGACAAAAAAGAAAATTTTCCATGGGTCGTTGGCGTGTTTTCTCCTCAGTTGAGCAGTTCAGGTTATGAATTTGGATATTTCACCAAGCTTAACAGCGAAACGATTGCGGCCGTGGACTACACAACTTTTGGCCCGCGGTTTAAGATTGACAGAACGGATCGTGTCTATGCCTTGGCATTTTCACCGGACGGGGCGAAAGTGGCGATGGCCGGAACCAACCCCGCACAACTGGAGGTCTGGAAGGTTGATACGATCAAAGCGCCTGAAGAAATTTTCAATGCCCCAAAAAAGCTTTGGAGTGTCGCGGTCACTTCGGATGGTAAATCTTCATTTGGAGTAGATGTCGATGGCACACTCTATAAATGGCAGAGCGGGCAATCGGAACCCGTTGCATCAAGGAAAGGCTTTTGGCCGCTCGGGACCGGGATTGAATTCGCGGATGATGGGCAGACTTTACGACTTTTTACAGGTGTTTTCGCGACAGAGAAAATTGCGACGTCAGAAGATTATGATGTGTTTGAGTTCGAATCTAAGAACGGAGATTTGAAGGGCAGAATCCCGAATCCTTATTTCCTTGAAGAGATGAAGAAGGACGTATATCCACAGTCCATTGCACTCTCTCCCGATAAAACGCTGATGGCGGTTATCTATGACTTTTGGATTGATGATGACATCCGTTTGTTTGACTATACAACGGGGAAACTCATCAAGAAGATCAAAACCAAGATTGATTTTGATAATATCGATTTCACGCCGGATGGTAAATCCCTCGTCGGGTATGGGCGTTTGAATAATCCTATTCAGGTCATCGATCTAAATTCAGGGAAGGTATTGAATAAATTTCCAGTTGATACAGAGTTTGAGAACGATGTGGATGAAATGCGACTGTCGGGTGATAAAGCCACTATGGTGTTAGCAAGCGGGGACGGATACCTGAAAGCCTATAAAACGGACACTTTCGAGTTGATCCAGGCTATGGATGAATCCGCGTCAGCTTGGTCGTTTACGATATCCAATGATGGCAGCCGGGTTGCCTACCTGACATGGGATGGAAAAATCGGATTATGGGATATCCCCAGTAATACCCTGCTCTCAGAATATGAGTTGAGTGGATATCCCGATTTAACGATGACTTATTCATTCCCTTCCCTTGCATTTTCACCAGACAATAAGCAATTGGCTCTTTCCACACCGGATGGGATTATCCGCGTGTTCGATGTTGCTCCATAGCGTTGAAATTTAAAAAGAAGCGCTCCATTTTGGAGCGCTTCTTTTTGGCAAATTCCTATTCAACCTTTGGCTCATCCTTTTTTTCGTCTTTTTTAAACCCAAGTTGGTAGATTAGCATGCCTCCAGCTCCCAGGGCAAATGCTCCCAATGTACCTGGTGAAGTGAAGGTGCTCAGGGCGATCACCAACCCGATAAAGCCCAGGAAAAGGGCGACCTGCACCATCCAGACCTGCTGCCCTTTGCGGTAGAACTCCACAGTAAAGTAACTCATCGCAACTCCCAACACGATCATTCCTCCAACGCGTATGGCAAAACCCAGTATATTGAGAAGGTCGTAAATAATAGGTGGCATAGTCAAATCCTCCTTTGTGAAATGAGTTGGATTATCGTTGAGTCATATTATAAGGATTTTCGAGTGTTTTGTTCAAACTGATTTTGAGGATGCTAGTGGGTATTCAACGCCCAGATCAGCCACAGTCCGATCATGGCCATGCCTGTCAGGAAGCGGATGATGAATGACCAGCCGAGCCCCACAATCCAGGCGCGGGAAGTCGCGAATCCTTTCCGCCAATCACGCTGGCGGTAGTACTCTGCCAGGAATAAGGCTATGGGGGCGACCAGCAATCCGCCGATGGGTGTCCAGATGATGGCGCCGATCACGCCTGCGATGAGCGAGACAATGACCGACCAGATCGAGGCTCCGCTGTCGTAGGCTTTCTTGCTGGTGATGACGTTATCGATGACGTTCCCAAAGATCATCAAGATGGTGATCAATATAAAAATCAACCATGACACCCACCCTAAAGCCTTGAATCCGACTATGATTCCATAGACCAAAGAGGCCGCCCAGATAATCGTCAGCCCGGGGTAGATGGGAATCAACAGCCCGAACAAGCTGATGATCATCACGGTCGCCGTCGCAGCCTGGAGGAAAATAAGCGGCCAATTCATGGACATATTATAAAGCCTTGCAAAGAATTATCATGCTCGCAAGGCTTTTTCATAATCAAGGCCGGATGACGTCCACGCCGCCCATCCAGGGGCGGAGAACTTTGGGGATGTTAATCGACCCGTCCGCTTGCTGGTTGTTTTCCATGACGGCAATCAGCGTGCGGGGCAATCCGAGCCCGGACCCGTTGAGTGTATGCAGAAAACGCGGCTTGCCTCCATCCGCAGGGCGATATTTGATATTCGCGCGGCGTGCCTGGAAATCTCGGACATTTGAAATCGAAGAGACTTCCAACCATTCGTTGCAGCCGGCAGCCCAGACTTCGAGGTCATAGGTCAGAGCGGCGCCAAAACCGATATCGCCCGTACAAAGCTGTTTCACCCGGTAGGGGAGTCCCAACCCCGCGCAGGTCTGCTCGGCATCTGCCAGCATCTTCAGATGCATCGCCTCCGATTCCTCCGGTTTGCAGTAGATATACATTTCCACTTTATCGAACTGATGTCCTCGTTTGATTCCGCGCACGTCGCGTCCCGCGCTCATTTTCTCGCGCCTGAAACAGGGCGTGTAGGCGGTGTAAAGGCGGGGAAGGCTGGCTTCATCCAAAATTTCATCCATGTGCAGACCGGTGAGAGGCACTTCCGCGGTTGGGACAAAATAATAATCCTCCTCATGGTCCTTGTAGAGATTATCAGCAAATTTGGGGAGCTGCCCGGCGCCGATAGACGGTCGCGGTCTTGACCATGAATGGCAGGTATTCCTCGGTGTATCCCTGCCTGATGTGGATATCGAGCATCCAGGCGATGAGCGCTCGCTGAAGCCGGGCGCCAGCTCCGTTGAGCACGTAAAACCGCGAACCCGTCAGTTTGGTCCCTCGTTCGAAATCAATGATTCCCAGCTCCGGACCAAGGTCCCAATGAGGCTTGGGGGTGAAGTCGTATTCTGGAATCTGCCCGACAGTCTTTAAGACGACGTTCTCAGAGTCGTCTTTCCCGACCGGAGTGCGGGGGTCGGGTATGTTCGGGAGCGTGGCCGTCAGCGCTGAAAGGTCTTCTTCGACCTGTGCGATCTCCTTGTCCAGCGAAGAGATTCGGTCACCCACCCCGCGCATGGCGTCGATTTTTTCCTGGCGTGCCTTGGGGTCCTTCATCTGGCTGATCTCCCTGGACACGGCATTGCGCTCCGCTTTCAGGATTTCCACCTCGGCCAGAAGAGCTCTTCGCTTTGAGTCCAATGCCAGAATTGAATCCACAGGTGAGGGGTCCATCTGCCTGTCCTGGAGAGCCTTGCGGACGACATCAGGCGTTTCTCGGATGATGGCGATGTCTAACATGGTCGTGCCTCCTCAATGAATAAATAACCGCCCCTCCTGTGCAGGACGAGGGGCGGCTCGTGGTACCACCTGCTTTCATCCCTGGCGCTGGCCGGGAATCTCGGATTACGCTGTAACGGGCATTCCCGTCCCTCTTACGACTGCGCGGTTCTTGCGCATCCCTGCAAGGGCGACGCTCCCTTTCGGGAGGCTGGAGTGGATTTTTACTGCATCCCCTGCCGTCTCGCACCTGCCGGCGGCTCTCTGGAAGGGAATTGGGTAAATTGTCTCCAGGCGCGTCAGTTATAATGATGTAATTATAGCTGGACAGGTTCGAATGTCAAGCGTCAAGCTGTAAGGGAATTGTAATCTTATGCCACCACTGCGCTATTTTTGTTTTATTCAGTCATTGCTATACTTGTGGTTATGAGACGCGTAAAAGGGGTCAGCAAAAACGCTATCATTCTGCTCGCCGGTATCCTTGCCGGATTGTTTGTGTTTTTTTACATCCTGTCATCTCCGCTGACGGCGGATGCTGCTGCAGATCTGAACCCAGTTTCGTTATTCATCCCTGAAGAACCACCTTCAAGCGAGCAAGTCGTCGATTCATCTCTCAGCTATCTATCTGATGTACCAGAAGCGATTGTGGATGTCGATGATAATCCTTCGCTTGTTAGCACATCAAATGTGTTGACGGGCGGGCAGCTTCATCGCCTCCAGGACGCTTCACTGGTTTATGTTGCCCTAAAGCAAGCCGACAGCATTCAAATGGCAAGAAGCCTAAATTTCGTAAAGGATGGTGGTGACCCTACCAATGTTTGCGGCCCATTATCGATTGCCATTCTCCGCGATGCAGGGATTGTCGATCCATATATCAAGATTCGCGATTTCTGGCTTCTCAATCCAAATAATAATCGCAGATTGCTAGACCAGACTTTTCCACCCGAACAATTTGACCATTTCCGATTTTCAACTCCGCTTAATGAGATGGATTGGAAAACCTTCCCTTTATTACCTGGTGATTTTCTCTATCTCTACGCAGGATTGCAAGGAACATTCGAACATATGCTGGTGGTCAACCGTGTAGACGACAACGGACGTGCCTACTCGGTGACAAATCATGCCACCTCGGATGGATTCGTCATAGACGAAGTCTTGCTTTATGACCCTGCCAATCCGGGTTTGGGGAAGTTCTCCGAATGGACTAACCGACAAAACAACAAAAATGGGACAACGGGTTTTGGAGGATTTGAGCTCTGGCGGTTGATTCAACCCATTCGAGAACGAAGCCCCCTTGAAGAATCCTTCGCCCGTGAATTCGACAGCGTGATGGACTATCACGGTGGCGACTGGTATATTGCGGTCAAGAATTTAAATGGGGGGATGCTGTATCAACGGCAGGCTGCAGTTCCCGTGGATGTTGGTTCGATGATCAAACTTCCGGTAGCCATGCTGTTTTTTAAAGCCCTTGAGCATGAAGGGATTTCCCCCAATGACTATGCTGATTATTTGGTGGAAGAAGGACCAAATCTCACTTACGAACAGCTGCTTCGCTCTTTGTTCAAGAAATCAGATTTGTCTGCAGCGAAAGTGCTGCTGTCTGAAACTCGGTTCGCAGGTCTGAACGTGGAGGATGAATTAACCCTTTGGGGGGTAAAGAATGCCAATCTTGACCTTCGGAAACTATCCGCTCAGGATATGGTGACCCTTTATGAAGGACTTTATTCCGGCAGATTGGTGGACTCCCTATGCCAGGGAATATATCCTTGAACTAATGGATGAGAGTGCTTCAAATAAAGACACCCGCCTGGGAATCCTCCAGAAATCCAATCCATCGAGCTTGCATTTTTATAACCACCGGGGATCGACATTAGATACGATCGTTGCCATGGGAGATAGCGCAATAGTCTCAGTTCCAGTCGTGGATGGAGAAGATACCTATATTGTAGTGATGTATGGATTCTTCGACGACTATGCGCCGACAACCGACCAGGATTTAATTCTAGCCATCGAGGAAATGGCCAGGGTTTTCTGGTCATTTGCCCGAAAATAACCTGCACAGGGGCTAGGGTTGGCGTGCATCGTCATTGCCCATGAACTCCTCCGCGGTGGCATGACCATCCTGAGAAATCCCTTCCCTCCGAAGCACCTTCCCGACCGACATAAAAAGAATCCGAATATCCAGCCAGAAACTCCAGTGATCGACGTACCACACGTCCAGGCGGAATTTTTCCTGCCAGGAAAGCGCATTTCGTCCATTGACCTGCGCCCAGCCGGTGACGCCGGGTAGGATTTCGTGGCGGCGCATCTGTTCATCTGAATATCGTTCGAGGTACTGCATCAAGAGGGGGCGCGGTCCCACCCAGCTCATCTCGCCTTTGAGAATATTGATGATTTCCGGTATTTCATCCAGGCTGGTGGAACGCAGGAATCGCCCAAAACTCGTCAACCGCTCGGAATCTGGCAATAAATTACCTGCCAGGTCGCGTTTGTCCGTCATTGTTCGGAACTTGTAAATGAAAAAAGGTTTCCCCTTGTAGCCGGGTCTTTGCTGCTTGTAGAGAATGGGGCGTCCGTTCTTAATCCATACCAGAATGGCAATGATCAGGAGAAAGGGAGATAAAAGAATCAACCCGGCAAGTGAGATTGCCAGGTCAAATAGCCTTTTTGTTGCGTTTACTCCTGGTGGAAATATCATCGGGAAAATTCTACCAGATTGAGTATAATTTAAGTAGGAGAGCATCGATGAACGAAAGAATCCTAATTATTGAAGATGACCAGGCGATACTCAAGTTGATTCAACGCGGGCTCGCCTATGAAGGCTATACCGTGGACACTGCCAGCGACGGCCGCTCCGGCTTGAATTTGGCGAGGGATCATACACCTGATCTGGTGATACTGGATTGGATGCTGCCCGGCATGGACGGACTTGAGGTCTGCCACCGGCTTCGCATGGCAGGCAAGATGCCGGTCCTGATGCTGACGGCCAAGGATTCCATTCAGGACCGGGTGCAGGGATTGGACGCCGGCGCTGACGATTATATGGTCAAACCGTTCAACCTGGACGAATTGTTGGCGCGCGTCAGAGCGCTGTTGCGGCGCACCCAGCCCGAAAGGGTCCAGGTCCTGAAATTTGCCGATCTTACCCTTGACACCGGATCAAGGGAAGCCACCCGCGGCAGCCGGTTGATCGCTCTTACCGCCAAGGAATATGAACTCCTTGAACTATTCCTGCGACATCCCCGACAAGTACTGACGCGTGAAGTGATTTTCGACCGGGTCTGGGGGTATGATTTTGGCGGCGAGAGCAATGTCCTGGAAGTCTATATCCGCTACTTGCGCCAAAAACTTGAAGCAAGCGAAGAGCCTCGACTGATCCATACAGTACGAGGCGTGGGGTACGTTCTGCGCGAAATGCCTTGATCAATCGGGGCAGGTCCCAGACCTGCCCCTAAAATTAATCCCCCCATGTCCCTCAGAACAAGACTGACATTTCTCTATACGACGCTCACAGGCGGCATCCTGATCATCTTCGGGGTGCTGGTCTATGTTTTGTTGGACATGCTGCTCGTCAACCAGGCGGACAACCTGCTCAAGCAGACCGTGGTGGAAGTCCTTGACCAATCCCAGGTAAACCAGGTGGGGGATTTGGGGATATTGGAACTGCCTTCCCTGGAGCTGACCACCGGTGTTTACATTCAGATTTGGAATCGCGAAGACCGCCTCACAGCCGCCTCTCCTGGATTGAGCATGATGAAGGAATCCCTCGACCCTTCCGGCAAAAAATCCCCACGCTCTTTTTACAACGATGTCCTTATCAATGGCGTCCACTTGAGGGTCTTGAGCGTTCCCTTTAGCACCCGGGAGGGATACACCCTGGGAGTGGTCCAGGCGGCTACTCCCTTGACGTTGGTTGATTCCATTCGCAGGCTTCTCTTTTACATTCTCGGAATTCTAACAATTCTATCGATGGTTGCAGCTGCCATTGCCTCCTGGATCAGCATTGGCAGGGCGCTCGCCCCTTTGAAGACTGCCACGGAGACTGCGGATCAGATCATTCATGCCGATGATCTATCAAGGCGAATACCTTATGAAGGTCCCGCTGATGAGATCGGTATGTTGATCGGCGCCTTCAACAGCACACTCGAACGGCTTGAAAATTTGTTCACCGCCCAGCAGCGGTTTTTGGCGGATGTCAGCCATGAGCTGCGTACACCACTGACCGTCATCAAGGGTAACGTTGACCTGATTCGCAAATTCGGGTCGGATGACGAATCGCTTGATTCCATAAAAGATGAAATCGATAGATTAAACAGAATGGTTGGCGACCTTCTTCTTCTTGCCAGGGCGGAATCAGGAAAACTCCCACTCAATCTGGCTCCCGTTGAAATGGATACGTTGCTTCTGGAAGTATTCAACGAAATGAGGGTTTTGGCCGGCAGCAAGGTGACCTTAAAACTCCTGGAAATCGATCAGGCGCAGGTGTCTGGTGACCGTGACAGGCTCAAACAGGTGTTGATTAACTTGATATCCAATGCAATTCACTATACCCCGCCGGGTGGTGAAGTGACCCTTTCTTTGTCGAAGACAAATGAATTTGTGCAAATAGTTGTCAGGGATACAGGACCGGGAATCCCGGCTAAAGATTTGCCTCACATTTTCGACCGATTCTATCGTGGCGAAAAATCCCGCACCCGATCAAAAGCCACCGGTTTCGGGCTGGGTTTATCCATTGCTTATTGGATTGTGGATATGCATCAGGGGAGTATCGACGTGGAATCCACAGTGGGAGTTGGTACTACATTTATAATTAAATTACCGTTAATTTATAGTGTCTGACAGCCTGCAAACTCAGTATGCGTTGAATTAACTATCCGCGTCCGTCGTTTGTTCGTCTGAAATAATTTCCCCTGCAAGCTTTTGTAATACGTCAATATCATTTTCTGCTGTGTGGGATGCCAGCCAATATTGCTCCAACAGGTCGAGCGGTGTCAGGCTGGCAATACTCCCATCCGCTCCCAGGCGGATGCGAGATTGAATTTGGGGGCGCTTTACCAGGTGAAATTCAAAAGCCTCCGCAGTATGAGCCCTCAGTTCGGTGTCGTCGATTAACTTCTCAAAATCACGGGGGTAATCCACAGTCAACCGTACGATGGCGTCTTTCATCTTATCAGATGAAGGCAGAGCGCTCTTGAGATTGTCAGTGATGTTTTCTGTAACTTCCAGTTTCACATAACGATCAATAAAAGGACGTACATTCGTCAATTTTCGCCAGTCGACTTTGGTGTCAGCACCCTTTTCAAGCGTGGCGACCACAAAGAATTTATCATCCTTCGCCTCCCCAAAATCGACCCGTTCTATCGAGCCTGGGTATATCACAGGAGGCTGGCTGCCTTCGTTGAGATTCTGAGGCTTATGGATGTGCCCCAAGGCCACGTAAGAGAATCGAGAGTCCTTGACAAGCGACCCTGGCAGCACCAGATCGGCGCCGAGCATCACGGTCCGCTCAGCTCCGTAGCTGGCTCCCTGTACCGAGGCGTGGGCAGTCAGGATGAGGGGAATTGAGTCGTCCGAGTGTTTTAATCAACTCATCAACAATCTCGGAGAGCTTTTGTTCCAACTCGGTAAAAATTTTCTCGGGTTCTACAGCGCTGGTTTCCAATGAGGCCATGAGTCCCGATCGAGAGACCCAAGGCAGCCCGATTACTTGCACGGGAATCCCAAGCTGTTCAGGGCTTAATATCTGGGGTTTGGCGATGACGTGAACATGCGGAACTTGAAGCGTATCGAATTCCTGGATGGCGTGTGCCCGGCCGACGGCAGGGGAGAGGTCGTGATTTCCCACCAGCAGAATGGTTGGGATGCCGGCTTGGGACAAACGCATAATTCTTCGGCCCCATTCCCGCTGAAAGGTGGGAGCGGGATTCCGGTCTTTGTAGGCATCACCGGCAAAAATAACCAGGTCGACCTTTTCGCTTATGGCTGTTTCGATGATCACATCAAGTGAGCGGAGAAAGTCCAACACGCGAAGAGGCAGACCACTCTCCGGGTCGTGGCGCCCGTAATTAGCCATGTCGATGTGGGCATCAGCAAAGTGAAGTATTTTCACGCCAGCTCCTGGATTGATTTTATCCGAAGTTGCTCCTTCAGGCAGCTACAGGTTAATGGGGGCTTGAGCGGGAACGCCGGTCAAATCGTAAGCCATGGCTCCCGTGATTTTGACAGATATGATTTTTCCAATGGGTGCTTGGCCTTCGACGAGTACCATCCCATCGATTTCGGGTGCATCGCGGTAGGATCTGCCCACAGAAATACCATCCCCGTAACCTTCGATCAGAACATCAAGATTTTTTCCAACGAAGGACTGGTTGATTTGCATTGAGATAGTCTGCTGGCGTTCCATCAAGCGTTTATAACGCTCCTCTTTCACTTCGGAAGGCACCGGGTCACCTAGTGGTTCGCTCGTCGTTCCCGGCTCGAAAGAAAACTTGAATGCGCCGACCCGATCGAAACGGATTTCATCGATGAAATCCATCAATGTTTGAAATTCCTCCTCGGTCTCGCCAGGATATCCAACGATAAAGGTTGTGCGGATGGCGAGATTCTCGATTTTTGAGCGCATTTTTGCAAGTGTTTCATGGACCCAATTTATATTGGAGGGGCGGCGCATACGATAAAGCGTTTTGGGATGTGCATGTTGGAGTGGAATGTCGAGGTAAGGCAAAATAGCACTGCGGGTAGCCATAATGTCAATTAGACGGTCATTGACATATCCGGGATACGCGTACATGATACGAATCCAATCGATATTTGGGACCTCGTCAGCAAGCCTTTCAAGCAGGACAGCAAGCCCATCCTTCATCCCGAGATCATGTCCATAATCGGTTGTGTCTTGAGCGATGAGGATCAGCTCCCGCACCCCTTCATCTTGAAGTTTCTTTGACTCTTCCAGTATGGACTCCACTGGCCGGCTTACTACAGTTCCTTTGATCAACGGAATGGCGCAGAATGCACATGGCCGACGGCATCCATCTGCGATTTTGAGATAAGCGCTGGTTCCAGCGATACTGGCACGGACAACGCCTGCCTCCTCAATGCCAACGGTGGATACATCGGGTAAATGGTAGAGTGGTTCCGGGTGAGGGGACTTCCGTAGCTCGCTGACGACCTGAACGATATCCATCCAGCGGCGTGTACCGAGGATCCCGTCAATACCTGGCACCTGCCTGGCGACTTCCACACCGTAGCGTTGAGTGAGGCATCCAGCGGCGATCAGCAATTGGTCACTGCGCTTGTTTTCGGATAGCTCTCGCAGGGTATTGATTGATTCTTCTTTGGCAGGTCCTATGAAGCCGCAGGTGTTCACGATCAATACACTGGCCTGGGTGGGCTTATCGACGATCTTATAACCATCACTCAAAAGAAGCTGCGCCATCGAATCCGAATCCACTGTGTTTTTGGAACAACCCAACGAGACAAGATGAAAGGTCTTTCGATTCATAAATAAATGTCCATCCTTGACAATGTTTTCATACGTTTAAGTGGTTTTTATTTTTAATCATCCGGATGGCTCAGATACATCCGTCGTCGTGGGGGTGATGCTTGGTGTATAGGTGGGCGTCACCCTCGGTGTGCGTGTTGGGGTGGGAGTACTGGTGGGAGTGGGTAACAGCGTTCCCTGAGGCGTGTAAATGATTTCAGCGATAGCGCCGGAATCACCCATCAGTCCAAGATCCTCGCCGTTATAAATGATTTGCACCAGTGAGCCATCTGCAGCCAAAACTTCGACTTTCTCATCGCCGTTGAAAGTATACGCACTCCCGGCATTGGCGCGTCCCTGAAATTCAATTTCTCCGTCTACTTTAACACGCATCCATGTATTCCCTGTGATAGCCGTGACCACTTGGACAGGTGATGACTTGACGAGGGTGGGAATCTCAATAGGTGTTGAAGTTTCCACTGCAATTCCGGGGGGCTGCACATCATAAGTGGGTACTGGGATTAAGGTCGCTTCTTCGGTGGCTTGTGTGGGAATCAGCAATGCTTCTGATATGGATTGCTCGGAATCGGTTTCACCATTCGCAAATTCACTTTGGGAAATTATCCGGTTGGCTCCCCAAATTGCAAAGGCAACCATTGCAAGAATCATGCTGCCGCCAAACACGAGGTCCGTCGAGAGGATTCGTCTCAACCAGGGAGGAGAGATCGCATCATCTCCATTTTCACGCCTGGTCCGGGGCTGACGAGGATGCCTCTCCAATCGCGATGCCTGAAGCCCTTCTGCAAATCTTAACAGGATGGATTCCGCGTCCAGATCCAGAAAACGGGCATAGCTTGATAAAATGCCACGGGCTTGGACGGGGGAAGGAAGATTGTCGATTGCTCCAGCTTCCAAGGATGCAAGGTAATGCTTGCGGATGTGTGTATGGTGCTCGATCTCATCCAGCGAGAGACTCAGTAGTTCACGACGCCCTCGAAGTTGTTGACCGATTTCGATAAAAATGCTGCTCGAGAGGGGGAGTGGCAGGCTGACATCCTGCAAAGTCAATTCAAGATCTTCATCGTCTAAGCTGCTAATGGCAGGCTCAATGAATTCGACACCAATCGATTGAAATTCACTTTCCTGAGTAGATGAAGCTCCGTTTTCATTGAGACCAGTTTCAGGTTGAATTGAAACTTCAACTTCGGGTTCAGGCAGAATGGTTACATCTTCAGTGGAACCATCCACTGGTGCAGAATCCCCTTTTAAGGCGATGAGGAGATCCCCTGAATCAAGACCAAGGTAATCTGCGTAGATTCTCAAAAATCCTCGAGCTTGAACAGGAGAGGGCAGGGAATCAAAATCATCCGCTTCGAGTGCTTCAAGGTATTTCAATCGAATGGCGGTCGCCTCTGAGGCTGCTTTGATGGTCAGCTTGCGGTCGAGGCGGGCTTGGGTGAGGGTTTCACCAATGGTTGGTGGCATTTGATAATAAAATTCACCGGTTTACCCCAAAGAGGAGCTAAACCGGTGATGTAAATGACGGTGGTCCCCGGCTGGGGTGCCCTCCGATGGGTTACGCTTCAGTGGCGGCTTTGGCAGCCTTTTCTTCCGCTTCAGGCTTGGCGGGTGTAGCAGCCCCTTCAGGTTGAGAACCCGGCTCGGCCTCACCTTCGCGAAAGACCTGAATTTTGATTTCAGGAATTAGATCCATTGTCAGCCGGATGTGCGCTTTGTGTTCGCCTAAGGTCCGCAACGGCTGCATATCGACCTGCTGCTTTTTGATTTCGATGCCGCTCTTGGATTTTATGGCATTGACCAGATCCTGGGTGGTGATGGAGCCGTAAAGTTTCCCGGTTTCACCAGCCTTGGCGGCAAACGAGATGGAGAGGGATGCCAATTTTTCTGCAACGGCTCCCATCTCTGTGTTGAGCATGGTGCGTTTTTCAGCAGCCTGCTGGCGGATCTTCTCAACCTGCTTAAGAGCGCCTGGTGTGGCCAATAATGCAAAACCCTGGGGGATCAGAAAGTTGCGTCCGTAACCGTCTGCAACCCGCTTGACATCGCCTGCGCGGCCAAGCTTGTATACGTCCTTAATCAATAATACTTTCATCTTACTTTAAGCCCTTTCATGGCGTGGATTTTGGAGCGAAGGGTACAACGCTCCGGCGGGACATTGTACCAGAAGCGCAGGTGACCGTCAACGGGATATAAACAAATGTAAGACAATTCAATCTGTGCAATGAAAAAATAGTACCTTTGTAATGTTAACCAAATGTTAAAAAAAGCCAACAGTGGAGTATAATTATTTTTAGAAAAATCCCCCTCTTTTTAGAGGAAATTTTTTTTCATAAACACCGATTAATTTTGCCCATCACGTTTTTGATTTTCTGGTGTAAAATCCTGCTTCTATGAAAAACGCCACAATCCTGTGTATCGAAGGTAACCATGCTGACAAACCTACCTTCTCTTCTGCTTTGCAGAAAAAGGGGTTCAGCGTTGAGTCGGCATCCAGTGGAAATGACGCGCTGAAACGAATCTCCAAATTGAACCCGGACCTGGTTGTGGTCAATGCGGCTTCCCTGCGATCTTCCGGAGGGCGGATCTGCCAGTCTTTACGAAATGAGAAGAAATCACTTCCGCAGGTCTTGATTGTGGACAAGGGTAAACCCCCTGAAAAAACAGCAGCCGATTTGGTCCTTAATCTCCCTTTCACACCCCAGAAATTGATCAACCGCGTCCGGTTATTGCTTCCCACGGATGGAAAGAATATCCTGCATGTCGGTCCGATCAGGCTGGATTTGGAACACCGCCGTGTAAAGTGCCTGGGGAAAAATGAGCGGCTTACTCCGCGCTTGTCCAATCTTTTAAAGATGCTAATGGAACATCGGGGCGAAGTTGTTGAAAGGGAATCTTTGTTTAAAAGAGTGTGGGAAACTAATTACACAGGGGATACTCGCACGCTTGATGTCCACATCTCCTGGCTGCGCAAAGCCATAGAGATCGACCCTGACCACCCGAAGTTTTTACGGACCATCAGAGGAGTCGGGTATCGCCTAGACGTCTAGTTCGAACTGGTATTGACTACCAGAAGCCATCACTAACCGGATGCAAACCCTGCGTCCGGTTTTTATTTTAACTTCATGAGCGATATCGCCGGTGCGTACTGGACGAACAGCTTGAGCTTTACTTTGGAAAATTTTCCCATCCCAGTCCGGGTCAACCTCCCAATAATCCACGCTGTCCATTTTTCCATTGACTTTGATTTTTCCTTCTTCGCATGAAAAGTTAAATAAATCAGGCTTGCCATACGAGATTCCAGCCTGGTTAATCGTGAAGACTGAGAATGGATTGCTTGCCTGACGTACCAACCTGGCTTTAGTAGTTTGAATGGCTCTCAAAGATTCATCGGTGGCAATGAACCGCCTTCCATTTTGTGATGCCACTACGGCTGTTGTACCTGAGCCGCAGAAAAAATCTGCCACCAGGTCGCCGGGATTCGATGATGCAAGGATGATGCGTCTCAATAACGCTTCTGGTTTTTGGGTTGGATATCCGGTGCGTTCGTTATGCAGGCGGGCGACGACTGGAAAATACCACCAATCTTCAGGTACTTTTCCACGCTTTAAATTAGGGATTTTGCCAAAACCGGCTTTGGGTGACGAGGCAAAGGTCTTGACGGTGGTTTCATCATAAGGCACGCGCACCGCATCTGCGTTGAACGTGTATTTGTTTCCTTTTGTGTAGATCAAAATCGTGTCGTGTTTTCGATTGAAAGCCTTTTTTATGGGAGAGGGTCCGTGGTAAAGCCAGGCGATCGCATTGAGCAGGTGGTCAGAGCCAAAGATTTCATCCAGCAACAGCCGCGCATAAGCATCCGCGTGCCAATCAAGGTGAAGGTAAAGTGTTCCCGTGGACGAGAGCAGCCTGTGTATCAGACTTAGGCGTGAATATAGAAAATCGAGGTAGTCATCCAGAGAAGGCCAGTGGTCATGGTACCCCTCCGCCATTAACCACTCGCGGGGTTTTCGTGAATCTTCACCGTGACCGATTCGTGCAGGATATTTTCTATTGGTAAAAAAGGGAGGGTCAGCGTAGATCAGGTCGATTTGCTCTTCGTATTTCGGAAGCAGGGCTGCCATAATGGGCAAATTATCGCCCAGGT
Source organism: uncultured Chloroflexia bacterium (assembly GCA_963774975.1). Lineage (GTDB taxonomy): Bacteria > Chloroflexota > Anaerolineae > Anaerolineales > Villigracilaceae > JBGPQJ01. The sequence goes on along the minus strand of CAVZGY010000003.1, from coordinate 280,697 downwards.
AAAGTTGACTTTTCGGGGCAGATTTTTGAGATGTAGATCCCACCGGGTAGATAATTGAGTCGATTGTAAGTTCGGCAGGTTGATGGGTGGGAATGTTTTTACCGTTCCAAGTCAGTGTGGGCATGGGTTTTAAGTAAGATTCGGCTATTCACGGTTAGGTGATGTTTATGGTTGTTCCATATCCTTTACGGTCCACATCTTCGGCTTCATGGACCGGACGCGCCCAGCGATACACCCACTTGGCTTGCTCTGGGCGCATGTTAACGCAACCGTGACTCATAGGGACACCGAAGTTGTCGTGCCACCAGGCTCCGTGAATCGCGTGTCCCTGCTGGGTAAAAAACGAACACCAGGGAACTCCGGGTAAAACATAATCGTTCACATCTGCCGCAAGGTTTCCCTCGCCCATATGCTTGGAGGGCATTTTAATCGTCACGTGAAATTTACCGGAGGGGGTGATTGTCGGGATCCCATTATCTCCCGGGTTGGTGCTGGGGATGCCGGATGATATTTCCGCTTCATAAATTGGAACATCATACTCGTAAGCTGTAAGACGTTGCCTGGATAGGGAAATCTCGATTCGTTTGTTTATATAGGGGACATCCGGCGAGATTGGTGCAATTTCCTCAGCGGGGACGGGGCGAATTTGGGTGGCTGGAACGTTATAAGTTACCCCCAAAAGCTCATCGAGCAGGATATACCAGATCTTTCCGTCGGGTCCGTCGGTAATGTCAATGATCCAATGAACACTGTCATAATAAAGTCGGTAGACCGGAATCCACCCTGCGCGTTCGCTAAATCGAATGGATTGTGAATAGGGAATAGTCACCTGACCAAGCTGACGACCCTCCACGGGGAGGCTGGTGAGCGGTTTCTGATAAGAAAATTTCACCTTTTGAAGGTGAGCCCGGTGCATATAACCACCCCACACGCGATACCAGATTGGATTATATCCGGGCGTACCGGAATCGACCTCCTCGTAGATGTTCACAAGATCATCGCGGTACCACTGGGCGACAATTCGACTGGTATCATCCGGTCGGCTGTGGACGCTGACAGAATTAATGCACACCCGAGCCAGGCTGGCATCATCGTAATCCCCAAATTGCGGCGAGTTGCGATTAAAAGCCAGAGAGCCTATAGCTAATCCGCTAAGTTTAAGGAAATCTCGACGCGATAAGCGTTTCATATTTGAAGGATTTTAACAGAGAATTGTCGTTATGGAAATCGGACTCATTTTGTATTTATAAAACCAGCGGCGAATCAAATTCGCCGCTGGTTGAAACTTGCCAATTATCAAGTCAACTATTTGGTTTCAGCAGGTGAAGGGATCATCCCCTTCAACAGTTCTTCAAGAGCCATCGAATGTGTGCAGACACCATGGTTTTGAAAGTAATCGCAATCACAAGTCCAGGTATTTTTCTCGAATTTAACACGATGCGAATTGTTTTCCCCCGCTACATCAACCGTAAACGCTTCAAAGTGGAAGCGGTTCCTTTCCTGGGCATACCTCTTGGCCTTTTCGATTTTTCCGATCATTCCGGAGTCCATTTATCGTTTTCTCCTTTCTGATTTTGAGTAATAAAAAAGGCACGCAAAAATAGCGTGCCTTTCAATTCCACTTCAGGATGTCGGCTTCTGCTCGCATACGATAAAAACCCATTTCCTGAGTTGAGTATAGTGCAAACACAAACAAGAGTCAACGACTTTTTACATTTCCGTAGGGAAATCACCCAAATAGCGGATGATTGTCACATTCTTTAATCCGCTGGGACGGCAACCGTTTGAGTTTCGCTGCCGTCGTAAGCGCGAAGTTGAGGCCATTTACGCGAAATCACCCATACCGATAGGATGGTTAGAACCCCGCCGCTTACAATGGCAATCGGAACACCAAAAAATTGTGCAACGACGCCGGCTTCCAATTGACCGAGTTGAGGTCCTCCCTGGAAAAATATCTGGTTGATGCTGGTCATACGTCCGCGAATATGGTCTGGCGTTTGCAATTGGCGAATTGTGTTGCGAATAATTGTACTCACAGTATCCGCTGCACCTAGCAACATGAGCATGAGTATGGCCATCAGGAAAGTATTGGATAAACCGAAGAAAATCGTAGCTGCTACCAAAGGCCACCACTGATATCAGGAGTAAAGGTCCTTGTTTCCTCAAGATATGGATTTGGGACATGACCAATCCTGCAGTCACAGACCCGATGGATTCAGCCGAAACAAGCCACCCGTAACCTACCTCGCCGACATTCAGGATATCCCTGGCAACGATGGGCATCATGGTGTTGGCAGATGCGAAAAAGGTGGCAAAGAAATCCAGGATCATCGTGGATAAAATAATCGGTTTTGAAATGATGAAATCGCATACCATCCAACACGGCAGTCAGGCTGACACCGGAGGCTTTGCTTGCATCTTGAACCACTGGACCTATCAAAAGCAGTGCGATGAGTACAGCCATAAAGGAAATCGAATTGAACAAATAGGTATACCCCTGACCCAGAGTGGCGATGACAATTCCACCCAGGGCAGGACCGATAATGGCTGCTGTGTTATGTGCGATGGAAGTCATGCTGAATGCGCTTGGCAGATCCTCCCGCGCAACAATGTTCGGGATCAAGGCCTGGCGCGCTGGAATGTCAAAAGCGATTGCAGACGCTTGAATTGCCGTCAATAGATAGATATTCCAGATGGTAATCGTCCCGGCAAATGTAAGGTAGGCAAGAATTGCGGCAACAATGGCCATGATGGATTGCGAGATAAAGATGATCCATCGACGGTTGAGTGTGTCTGCAACCGTTCCTCCAATAAGTGAAAAAATCATCAGGGGAAGGAATCGCGCCAGCCCGACCCCACCCAGTGCAAGGGGATTGGGAGTCCCGGTCAGTTCACGAATCTGCCAAAGCAACGCGGCAACCTGCATTTGTGATCCGATGACCGAGATGAACAGCCCAATCCAGATGAGGCGGTAGCGTGGATTTCTTAATGCAGGTGGGATGCGAGCCATTCGTTAGATTTTCATTCCGGCTATTGGGAACGTCAAGTGATGGATGTAAGATAAACCAGGGACGAGTGCAATGAATAATCAGGTGAAAATAATGCAGCACACACCTCAGTAAACCGAGCGGATTATGTTCCCCAATCCCGCATAAACAAAAAATCGTAGGGCACAGTGCGCGAGCTTATCTTGGCAATAGGCGGCATAACCCGTTTAAAATGATTCCTTTGGATACGTTTGATCACTAAGTGGACAAATTCTTCCTTGTATCCTTCAGCGATACATTCTTCAGGGCTGTACCGTTGGTCCACGATCAGATAAAGTAATTTGTCCACTTCTTCATAAGTAAACCCAAGCTCGCCCTCATCGGTCTGTCCAGCCCACAGGTCAGCGGAGGGAGCCTTGTCGATGATGGGTTGAGGAACCCCATAGGCGCGGGATAACTGTCGGACCTGTGTCTTGTAAAGGTCGCCGATTGGGTTGATCGCGCATGCTGAATCGCCGAAGAGAGTTGTATAACCTAGAAGTATTTCCGTTTTATTTCCTGTGCCAATGACCAGCCCCTTGAATGATTCGGATTGATCGTAAGCGGCAATCATACGGCAGCGTGCCATGATGTTCCCCTTGCGAACATTGGACATCCCAGGGTCCTGACCGATCAAGGCATCCGCCATTTCAGAAATCGGGATGGTTTTTTGTTGAATGCCCAGCGCATCAATGACAAGCTGAGCATGTTCGAGAGAATCAGCGGAGGACGTTTTATAAGGCAGGCGAAGTGCAAGTACGTTCTCAGGTCCTAGTGCTTCTGCCGTGATGCAACAGACCAAAGCCGAATCCAACCCGCCCGAGAGATTGACCACAGCGCGGCTCATGCCGATGCGCGTGATTTCAGTGTGGACGAACCGAGTCAGAATCGTTCGGACAAGGTCTGTGTTTATGGAGAGGTCAATTTCTTTCATTTCTCATGATCCTTTCCAATTCTCGAAGCACCAGCTCTGGCCGCTCGTCTCTGAGGAGAGGCAGTCGCGACCTGGTCCGTCGGAGCTGTGCCAAGTCCAGGCTGGCGTATGTTACAGTTTCGATATCATCGGGGGCTTTTATGACAAGTTTCCCATCGGGATCGAAGACAGTTGACCCACCCCAAAAATTCAAGCCGTCTTCGAATCCCACGCGGTTGGTATGGGCGACAAAGCAGGTGAAAAGGCCGGCATAGGTCTGGTTGATGGTCTCCACCCATTTGGCTGAACCAAGTTGTTCATCTGTCACACCGCGGCCTGGAGAAGCCGAGGTCATTAACAGGATATCGGCTCCATCCTGCCAGAGAAGGTAGGGAGAGGAGGCATGCCAGAAATCCTCGCAAATTAAGATGCCTGCGCGTCCCCAGCGGGTGTCGAATGCACGGAAGCGGTCTCCTGACGCCAGGAACCGTTTTTCATCGAATATCCCATAGCTGGGAAGATAAACCTTGTTATGGATATGGAGGATTTCGCCTTTGGAAAGGTAGGCGGCTGAAATGAAGAAGCGGTGTCTCGCATCTTCGTTTACAAATCCCACCACGATGTCGATTTCCCGGCTCTCGTGGAGGAGCTGGCGAAAAACAGGATTATCCGTGTCGTGGGGAAATCGCCACGGAAGGTACCAGATCCTGCAGTGTATAACCTGTCAGGGAAAGTTCGGGGAAGATGATCAGGTCAGCCCCATTCTGACGGGCATCCCCTATGAAGGCAAGATGTTTTTCCAGGTTCACAGCCACGTTCCCGAGCTGCGTGTTGAGTTGTGCCAGGGCAAGATTTAGAGTCATTTCAGAATAAATCCCAGTGACTTGTTAGGTACATCTTACCATAACGGTCATATTTCCAAGTGAACTCTGGAAATCTCCAATCTGGTCATTAAATGGGTCTGCAAAACTTGCTAATCCTTGCTACACAGCGTAAAATAGTACTAAAGTACGCCTTACAACCACTTACAATCTTGTAGCTTTAGCCCAAGCGGGGACCGTAATCATTATAATTAGGCTAAATCAATCCAATTTTTGCAGGACTACCAGGCCGAAGGGAATCGCGTGAGCATTCGCTTAAAGGTCATTTTACCTTATCTAATATTAACGCTTATCGTGGCGGTTACCGGAGTCTACGTCGTGACGAGACTGGTGGCCAATTCATTGAGCGAGCGTCTGACGAACCAGCTTCTCGAAGCTGGTCGTGTGGTTTCTGATGGCATTGCCCGGCAAGAAATTAAGCATCTGGAAGTAGCACGGATCGTGGCCTACACGCGAGGGGTCGCTGAGGCATTGGATGCGAGTGACAGTGCTCAGGTCGAGACCCTGGCAAAGCCCATCGCAGCCGGACTTGATGCAGAAAACCTTATCATTTTAAACACCGATGGGAAGGAGCTCCTTAACCTGATCAAGAACCCTGATCAAACCATTGAGGAGTTCAACGACCAGACAGGCGCCGCCAATTTACCCAGCGTTCAAGCCATCCTGGCTAGCCAGAATCCCGAAGGATTGCCACAGCGCGGCTTGGGATTGAATCATATTGATAATCGCTATTATTATTATTCAGCCATTCCGGTTGGACTCAACAACCAACTGGCTGGTGTGATCGTTGTGGGTACTTCGCTGGATTCCATCCTTCCGTTGTTCAAGAGTACCTCCCTGGCCGATATCATTCTTTATGCGAACAATGGTGAAGCGATTGCATCCACGCTGGGGTCTGGCATGGATGATCCGGATTTTCTTGGCTCATTGACCCTCCCTGTTGAAGAATATCAGGCAATGATTAATTCCAGTGAGATTGTCAGTGGTGAAAATGCCACAGTGGAAGGGCGTTCCTACAGTATTGCCCGCAGTGCCTTAAGGGTAAGCAATGATACCTTGGGAGCTTTTGCTGTTGCCCTGCCTCTTAATTTCGTTCTTCAATCTGGATCGGTAAGCAGAAATACTTATGTGCTCCTGTATACCGCCGCCATGGTAGGGGTGGTATTGATCGGGTATCTGATCTCGCGCCTGATCATTAATCCTCTATATTCCCTTGTGAAAACATCCCAGGCAATCGCGGGCGGGGATCTGACCCAGCGCACGAATATCACCAGCAGCGATGAGATCGGCACCTTGGCTAATACGTTTGATGAGATGACGGGGCATCTCCAGCAGCGAACACAGGAACTCGAGCGTACTTATCACATTCTCGAGCAGATGGACCGGACGAAAACCAGTTTCATCGAGGTTTCCGCGCACGAGCTGAGAACCCCCTTGACCCTGATCAAGGGCTATACCCAAATGATCCAGATGCAGGCAAACGGCAATGCTGAATTGCACAATCTGTCGAACGGCATTTTGGACGGCACGGAGCGTTTAAGTGAAATTGTCAACAGTATGCTGGATGTCTCCAAAATTGACAACAAGACCCTCCAGCTTGTTACCGAAAAGGTTCAGCTCAGTTTTGTAATAATGAAAGTTCAAAAGACCTTCAAGGCAGCGCTTGAAGAACGACGAATTACGCTGGAAACCAAGGGAATGCAGGATTTACCGACGATCAACGCAGACCCAGATCTGCTCTTTAAATTGTTCTATCACCTGACCATGAATGCAATCAAATATACCCCCGACGGTGGTTGGATCACGATTTCAGGATCTGTGACCGACGGCTACCAGGGCGGACAGGAAGTTGAAATTGTTGTCAACGATACCGGTGTGGGGATCGACAAGGAACATCAGGAACTCGTCTTCGAAAAATTCTATCAAACGGGTGAAGTGAATTTCCATTCATCTGGGAAGACCAAGTTTAAAGGTGGTGGACCAGGTTTGGGTCTTGCAATCGCACGTGGGATTGTTCAAGCTCACAAGGGAAGAATCTGGGTTGAAAGCCCCGGCTATGATGAGGAGCGATGCCCGGGTTCCAGATTCCATGTTCGTTTACCAGTGAAGGGTGATTTTGATTGACATCGAACGAGAAGTCCCCTGAGCGTGAACGACGGGATTGGTGGATATTTCTGCTGATCCTCTTGATCGGCATAGTTCTAATGCTCTGTGCCGGTCAATCTGCAATTGCCATGCTTCCGCGATGGAGCGTTGAAGCGGATGTAGACTCACAATTAAATCCCGACGAGGATTATGTAAAACAACGCCTGGTGATTGTTGAACCCATTAACCAGGATATCCTTACCCCTCCTGCATGGAGGGATTCGATTTTAACCCTCCAACCTATAAACACAGGGGCGGCAACAGTCATCCCCATTGGCGTTTTTGGAACTGAAACCAGCACTCCTGTCACAACGGTGACATCTACAGGATCCTTGACGGTCACTGCTACACCAACAATAACACCAACGATTAACTTGTCTGCGACGAGAACGCCTACTTCGTCTGTCACGCGTACTCGTACCCCTACAACCTCTCCATCCCAAACCTTCACGGCGACAACGACGAATACCGTTACTTCAACTCGAACAGCTACATTGACCCGGACGAACACCTCTACACCTACGAGAACCTTTACTCGTACCTTTACCACTACGCCTACAAGGACGTTTACTCGCACATATACCCGCACACCCACGCGGACGTTCACATCGACAAGGACAAATACTGCCACACCGACCCGAACCTCAACTCGCACCAACACGGTTTTTGCGACGAATACCAGGACCAATACACCTGGCTCATTCCCGACTGCTACCCGAACGCCGACGTCGCCTCCCCCAGCCCCAACTGCCACGCGAACTTATACACCGACTTATACGCCTACTTCAAATCCTTCTCTGAATGTAGTGAAGGACGTTGGGGCGAGTGCGACGGGGCCGTGGAGCGACAGCATCACGGTGGCGGTGGGCGCGAACGTGTACTACCGGATCACGGTGGCGAACAATGGGAACGTGGCGTTGACGGGGATCACGGTGAGTGACCCGAACGTGAGCACGGCTGGCTGCACGTGGACGGATCCGCTGGGCGTGGGAGCCACCACGAGTTGTGTGGTGGGGCCGGTGACGGCGGTGGCTGGGACGAGGACGAACACGGCGACGGCGGACAGCAACGAGACGGGACCGGACACGGATGGCGCCTCGTACTTTGGTTCAGCGCCAGTCCTGAATATCATCAAGGACGTTGGGGCGAGTGCGACGGGGCCGTGGAGCGACAGCATCACGGTGGCGGTGGGCGCGAACGTGTACTACCGGATCACGGTGGCGAACAATGGGAACGTGGCGTTGACGGGGATCACGGTGAGTGACCCGAACGTGAGCACGGCTGGCTGCACGTGGACGGATCCGCTGGGCGTGGGAGCCACCACGAGTTGTGTGGTGGGGCCGGTGACGGCGGTGGCTGGGACGAGGACGAACACGGCGACGGCGGACAGCAACGAGACGGGACCGGACACGGATGGCGCCTCGTACTTTGGTTCAGCGCCAGTCCTGAATATCATCAAGGACGTTGGGGCGAGTGCGACGGGGCCGTGGAGCGACAGCATCACGGTGGCGGTGGGCGCGAACGTGTACTACCGGATCACGGTGGCGAACAATGGGAACGTGGCGTTGACGGGGATCACGGTGAGTGACCCGAACGTGAGCACGGCTGGCTGCACGTGGACGGATCCGCTGGGCGTGGGAGCCACCACGAGTTGTGTGGTGGGGCCGGTGACGGCGGTGGCTGGGACGAGGACGAACACGGCGACGGCGGACAGCAACGAGACGGGACCGGACACGGATGGCGCCTCGTACTTTGGTTCAGCGCCAGTCCTGAATATCATCAAGGACGTTGGGGCGAGTGCGACGGGGCCGTGGAGCGACAGCATCACGGTGGCGGTGGGCGCGAACGTGTACTACCGGATCACGGTGGCGAACAATGGGAACGTGGCGTTGACGGGGATCACGGTGAGTGACCCGAACGTGAGCACGGCTGGCTGCACGTGGACGGATCCGCTGGGCGTGGGAGCCACCACGAGTTGTGTGGTGGGGCCGGTGACGGCGGTGGCTGGGACGAGGACGAACACGGCGACGGCGGACAGCAACGAGACGGGACCGGACACGGATGGCGCCTCGTACTTTGGTTCAGCGCCAGTCCTGAATATCATCAAGGACGTTGGGGCGAGTGCGACGGGGCCGTGGAGCGACAGCATCACGGTGGCGGTGGGCGCGAACGTGTACTACCGGATCACGGTGGCGAACAATGGGAACGTGGCGTTGACGGGGATCACGGTGAGTGACCCGAACGTGAGCACGGCTGGCTGCACGTGGACGGATCCGCTGGGCGTGGGAGCCACCACGAGTTGTGTGGTGGGGCCGGTGACGGCGGTGGCTGGGACGAGGACGAACACGGCGACGGCGGACAGCAACGAGACGGGACCGGACACGGATGGCGCCTCGTACTTTGGTTCAGCGCCAGTCCTGAATATCATCAAGGACGTTGGGGCGAGTGCGACGGGGCCGTGGAGCGACAGCATCACGGTGGCGGTGGGCGCGAACGTGTACTACCGGATCACGGTGGCGAACAATGGGAACGTGGCGTTGACGGGGATCACGGTGAGTGACCCGAACGTGAGCACGGCTGGCTGCACGTGGACGGATCCGCTGGGCGTGGGAGCCACCACGAGTTGTGTGGTGGGGCCGGTGACGGCGGTGGCTGGGACGAGGACGAACACGGCGACGGCGGACAGCAACGAGACGGGACCGGACACGGATGGCGCCTCGTACTTTGGTTCAGCGCCAGTCCTGAATATCATCAAGGACGTTGGGGCGAGTGCGACGGGGCCGTGGAGCGACAGCATCACGGTGGCGGTGGGCGCGAACGTGTACTACCGGATCACGGTGGCGAACAATGGGAACGTGGCGTTGACGGGGATCACGGTGAGTGACCCGAACGTGAGCACGGCTGGCTGCACGTGGACGGATCCGCTGGGCGTGGGAGCCACCACGAGTTGTGTGGTGGGGCCGGTGACGGCGGTGGCTGGGACGAGGACGAACACGGCGACGGCGGACAGCAACGAGACGGGACCGGACACGGATGGCGCCTCGTACTTTGGTTCAGCGCCAGTCCTGAATATCATCAAGGACGTTGGGGCGAGTGCGACGGGGCCGTGGAGCGACAGCATCACGGTGGCGGTGGGCGCGAACGTGTACTACCGGATCACGGTGGCGAACAATGGGAACGTGGCGTTGACGGGGATCACGGTGAGTGACCCGAACGTGAGCACGGCTGGCTGCACGTGGACGGATCCGCTGGGCGTGGGAGCCACCACGAGTTGTGTGGTGGGGCCGGTGACGGCGGTGGCTGGGACGAGGACGAACACGGCGACGGCGGACAGCAACGAGACGGGACCGGATACCGACAGTGCGAGCTACTTTGGCACTAATCCTTCTCTGAATGTAGTGAAGGAAGTGTCGGTGGACGGCGGGCTGACATGGTTGGATGCGAACTTACCGACCGGACCGAACTTGGCGAGCGGCACGGACCCGCGCTTCCGCTTCACGGTGCGGAATACGGGGGACGTGACGCTGACGGGGATCAGCCTGACGGACAGTGATTTTGCGACGACGAGCTGCACGATTCCAGGGAGCCTGACGGCGAATGACGGTACGAATGGCAGCGGGACGGATGAATTCACCTGCACGATCAACGGGACGTGGACGATTGGGCAGCACAGCAATACGGCCACTGCCACGGGCACATATAACAGCACGACCTACACGGACACCGACCTGGCCCACTACTATGGGGTAGCGCCTGGGATAGTGGTGGTGAAGGAAGTGTCGGTGGATGGCGGGTTGATGTGGCTGGATGCTGATACAGCCCCAGGACCCAATTTGTTATTTGGTACGAATCCTCAATTCCTCTTCACGGTGCGGAACACGGGCAATGTGACGCTTACGGGCATCAGCCTGACTGACAGTGACTTTGCGACGACGGGCTGTACGATCCCGGGGAGCCTGACGGCGGACGATGGCACGAACGGCAGCGGGACGGACGAATTTACCTGCACGATCACCGGCACGTGGGCAGCAGGACAGCATACCAATACTGCAACTGCAACAGGAATTTTCAATTCAACAACTTACAGCGATATGGACGATGCCAATTATGTCGGCATTGATCCTGGTTATAGAATCTGCAATTCCTCATCTTCTGCCGACCCGTCAGGAACGATTAAAGATTCCGGTGGAAGCGTTTCAAATTATAGTAACAACGAAAACTGTACATTCCTTATCTCGTCAGGTTCATCTTGGACCTCGATTACATTGACATTCTCCTCGTTCAATACTGAAGCTGGTTATGATTATTTGAGAATCTACGATGGGACAAATGCTTTAAGCCCATCGCTGGGTACTTTTTCAGGTACATCCTTGCCGGGAGCAGTAACTGCGACTTCTGGTAATATGTTCTTGGTCTTTTCAAGCGACTTTAGCGATACAGCTCCAGGTTTCGTCGCTGATTGGATTACTACTAATAATCCGACTGATTATTCCATGTGCTCAGGTTCGACATCCTCCTCGAATGATTCGGGCAGCATCTCAGACTCGGGAGGCGTAAACTCTAACTATGGGAATAATGAATCTTGTTCATTCCTTATTCAACCGGGAGGGGGAGGAAGCAAGATCACTCTGTCATTCGCTCAATTTACTACCGAAAATATATCTGATCATTTAACTATATATGATGGGACCGACGACAACAGTGGAGTATTTTTGGGCGACTTCTGGGGTCCTACACTGCCAGCAAACCTCACGGCTTATTCGGGGAGCATGTTCCTGCAGTGGTCGAGTGATACTAGTAATACCTTCCCTGGTTATATTGCATCGTGGACGTCTGAAGTGTATGCTCCGAGCATTGTTCTGACCAAAACAGCCAGCGTATCCAGCGTTGATACAGCGGGGGATGTGATTACATACACGTTCTCGGTCCAAAACACAGGAAATGTGTCATTGTCAAACCTGAATGTTAGCGATACATTGTTGAGTGGATTGATTTGTACAGCAATTACCAATTTGTTACCAGGAGCCAGCCAGACATTCTCTTGCTCAGGAAACTCTTACATCGTCTCGCAAGCGGATCTTGACACCAATGGAGCTGGATTAGGCTATATTGAAAATACAGCCACCGTTATTGGGACTTTGCCTGACAGTAGCACAGTAAGCGATACGGATATTAAAACCGTTGCGATAACGCAAACCCCAGAAATTTCCATTGAAAAATATGTGTCACCGGATAACGGATTGACGTGGTTGGCAGCGGACAGTGCGCCTGGTGCGTATCTGCCATCAACAGTTAATCCGCGATTCAGGTTCATCGTCACAAATTCAGGGAACGTGACACTGACATCCATCGTTTTAAGCGACCCGGAAATCAGCGGATTCTTTAAATCTAATTTGACCACTCCGTGCTCTCCAACAACAACTTTAACGCCGGGTTATGATTTTATCTGTTATGCTGAATTACCCTGGGTCCCTGGCCCGGATTGGAACACTGCAACTGCAGATGGATTATTCAATGCCACTCCCGTGAGCGATTCGGATGATGCCTATTTCTTTGGTTCTGTTCCATCCATAGCCTTGACGAAATCGGCAAGTCCATCCAGTGTTAGTTCCGCTGGAGATGTGATTACCTATACCTTTACCGCGCAGAACACCGGCAATTCACCATTATCCAATGTTACAGTGAGCGATTCCTTGCTTGTCAGCTTGAGTTGTACACCTATCGGTAATCTGCCTGCTGGATCTAGTCTGCCCTTCGTCTGCACGAGTAATACTTATTTGGTTTCTCAGGCAGACATGGATTCTAACGGCGGTGGTGATGGAGATGTCGATAATACGGCAACAGTAAATGGAACATCGCCTGAAAGCACTTTGGTTTCAAATACTGATAGTGAGTCTGTGACAATTACCACCAACCCTGAGATCACTTTAACGAAATCTGCGGATCGAATAAATGTTACCGCAGCGGGAGATTTGATAACCTATTCATTCTCGGTGCAGAACACAGGCAATGTGACAATAACTGGAATAACCTTGACTGATTCTCTTTTAACTCCAACTGGATTAAGTTGTGATACCGTGACCAGTCTCTCTCCGGGAGATGTTCATTCCTTTACCTGCTCGAATAACATATACACTGTCACTGCAGCAGACATAGCTTCCGGGTCTATCTACATAGTTAATACAGCCACTGTATCAGGAACTCCGCCTTTCGGTTTACCAATTAGTGATAGTGATAGTGTGGCGGTTTACTTGCCTCCGCCTCTGGTTTCAACTATTCAACCGGGGTTGCCTGATGCCACCTATGTCAGCCCACCCAACGGTGCTACGCTTGTGTACAACCTGGGAATTCCTTTGTATGCGATGAGCACGCCTGACGGGAATCCAGACTTGGTATATTTTGAACGAAATGCTGACCTGGACACGATCCAGATGGATAGTGTGATTGTTGAAATTGGCGACTTTTTCCTCAATGTGTGGTACATGATTTTCAATTGGGGGAATGGAATTGCGGATACAAACAGTAATTTGAATATAGACAATCCAGCCGTCGGCGGATCTGAATCTGATAACCAAATCATCACCAAGACATCTGTTCCACTTTACGGAACGCCATCATTAAATACGGGTATCACCATTGACATAGATGGCTATGCTCCAGCGGGCACTCCTTATCAATGGTTGCGAATAGCAGTTCCTACAGGAGGAGCCGGTGACGGTGCTGATATTGATAGCATTTTAGTATTGCCCACCAAAACCCCAACCTTGGTGCCGACATCGACCAATACTCCAGTCCCGCCGACTGCTACTCCCGAACCACCTACAGCTGAACCTCCTACAGATACGCCTGTCCCAACACCAACTACATAACTATCCACGCTATGGAGTTGTTGGAAATCAACCGGTGGTTTTCTGAACACCGGTTGATTTTTGGCTATAGAGTTTGCTGGTATGAAGATATTGAATGTGGATATTAAACCCCGGTCATTACATTCTTTTACATTATCACTATATAATTTATTGAGCTGTCTGATTAATGAGAATCCTAATGTATCTAAGAGAATCGGTCACTTCTAAATATTGTTTACACTTTGGTGGAGAGCCGCGATATTTAGCCCTTGCTCCAGGCCGGGTGAATATCCTCGGTGAGCATGTGGATTATAACGACGGCTTTGTCCTGCCGGCCGCCATTGACCGGGCGACTTATATCGCTTTTTCTCCGGCAGGAACAAGCGCAGATAAATCCACGCTGGTGGCTGTGGATTTTAATCAAACCACTCAATTTACAGGAAAAAGTATCCAGAATAAAACCGACTCTGATGGCAAACAATTGCCCGATTGGGCGCTGTATCTTGCAGGAGTAGCTTGGTCGTTGGCTGAATCAGACTTGGAGATTCGGGCAATGAAAGCGGTTTTTTCATCGGATGTGCCTCGGGGGGCGGGATTGAGTTCGTCTGCTTCGGTCGAAATGGCCTTCGCGATAGCGTGGTCTACTCTCGGAGGATGGACAATGCCTCCGATGCAGCTCGCCCAACTTGGACAAAGGGCAGAAAACCAATATGTGGGAGTCAACTGCGGGATCATGGACCAATTTGCTTCAGCGTGTGGAATGGCTGACAGGCTGCTCCTGCTCGATTGTCGATCCCTCGATTGGCGGACCCTGCCCATCCCGGAGAATATTTCCATCGTCATCGCCGATACGTCCGTTCGACGTAAGCTGACATCCAGCGGTTATAACGAGAGAAGACAGGCTTGCGAAGACGCTGTCAGGGTTATTTCCAGTGAATTGCCAAGTATAAAATCGCTGCGTGACGTTAGCTTGGAGGATTTCAACAAACTCAGCCATACATTGCCAGAGGTTGTTGAAAAGCGAGCCCGGCATGTGGTCGAAGAAATCGACCGCACTTCGCGTGCCATTCCCATGCTGGAGGCTGGGCACATCCGTGAATTTGGTCAAATGATGAACGAGTGCCACGTAAGCCTGCGCGACTTGTATGAAGTGTCCATTCCTGAATTGAATACGATGGTTGAGATTGCCCAAAGCCTCCCGGGATGTTATGGCGCACGATTGACCGGGGCAGGTTTTGGCGGGTGTACAGTCAATCTGGTGGAAAAATCTGTTGCCGGGGAGTTTTCAAACGAGCTGGCAAGGAATTATCAAGAAGCTACAGGAATGAAACCACAAATCTACATCTGCCGCGCGTCTGATGGGGCAAGATTGATCCAGATTTAAACTCATTTAAAAAAATACCCGAATGAAACCACAAAACCGCCTGGTTAACCACAGGCGGTTTTACGTACAAACCCTTAATTTCAACTCACCTTATGCCCTCGCAGCGAGCAAAAGTATCAGGAGAGGGCTTGCCTTCGCAGTTTATAGAAATGAGGAGAGGGCTTGCCTTCGCAGTTTATAGAAATGAGGAGAGGGCTTGCCTTCGCAGTTTATAGAAATGAGGAGAGGGCTTGCCCTCGCAGTTTATAGAAATGAGGAGAGGGCTTGCCCTCGCAGTTTATAGAAATGAGGAGAGGGCTTGCCCTCGCAGTTTATAGAAATGAGGAGAGGGCTTGCCCTCGCAGCGAGTGAAACGAGCGGAGAGGTGGGATTCGAACCCACGGTAGCCGAAACGGCTACAACGGTTTTCGAGACCGTCCCATTCAACCACTCTGGCACCTCTCCAGGTCGTGCGGGGCAAAATTATAACTCAAATCTCAACACTTGCGTGTGCATCCGGGTAATGCACCAAAGCGACACCTGCGTCGTTCAGTTTTTCCATCAAGGGCTTGGCGCCCCGGTCTTCGCCATGCACAAGATAAATCCCTTTCGCCTGGTTCTTGACCCTAAGCGCATACTCCACCAACAGATCCTGCCCGGCATGCGCGGACAGCCCGCCGATGGTGGCCACCTCCGCTCGGCGGTGATAAGTCTCGCCAAAAATCTTGACATACTCTTCCCGGTCAGCCAGGCGACGGCCAAGTGTTTGAGGCGACTGCCACGAAACAATGCAGATGGTGTTTCTCGGGTCGCCGATGTTGTTCTTAAGGTGGTGCAGGATGCGGCCCGATTCCGCCATTCCGGAGGCGGCGATAATGATCATGGGTTCATCGCGGAAGTTGAGAGCCTTGGAATCCTCCGCGGATCGTGTGTAGGTGAGCGATTTAAATTGCAGAGCAGGGTGCTGCTCCACGCGTTGAAATTCCAACGTCTCCCGGTCGTAGCAGTCCGGGAATTGCTGGAAGACTTCGGTTGCATTGATTGCAAGGGGACTGTCCACGAAAACAGGGACTCGTGGAACTTCGCCTGTTTTATACATCTGGTTCAGAATGAAAACAATCTCCTGGGTCCGCCCAACAGCAAAGGCGGGGATGATCAGTTTTCCACCGCGCCTGATGGTGTTCATCACCACACCTTTAAATTCAGCATAGGCTTCATCGGGGTCGCGATGGACCTTGTCGCCGTAAGTGGATTCCATGACCAGGATATCTGCCCGGTCAGGGAGGATCGGATCGCGGATGATGGGCAGCTGTCGCCTTCCGATATCGCCTGAGAACCAAAGGCGAATCTTTCTCCCCTTTTCCTGTATCTCCAAAACGACAGCGGCCGACCCGAGAATGTGTCCCGCATCCACCAACCGTGCGGTGATGCCATTGACCGGTTCAAAATCCGCGTTGTAGGGAACGCCCTTGAGATGTTCTTTGACTCTGGCTGCGTCCTCCTGAGTGTAAAGAGGCTCGATCGGAGGTTGCCCCTTGCGGGACCGATGTTTATTGACATAAACCGCATCCGATTCCTGGATGTGACCGGAATCGAGAAGCATCACATCCGCCAAAAAGGCAGTGGCGGGTGTAGCGTATATCTTCCCTTCAAAGCCGTTTTTCACGAGGTGAGGCAGATTGCCGCTGTGGTCGATGTGCGCATGCGACAGGATGACCGCATCAATTTTTCGCGCGTCAAACGGCATGTTGCGGTTGCGCTCATAAGTGTCCTTGCGGGGTCCCTGGAACAACCCGCATTCAAGCAGCAGCCGGGACCCATTGACTTCTATAAGGTGCATCGAGCCGGTGACCGTCCGGGCTGCGCCATGAAAAGTAATTCGCATGGATTCTCCTTTGGATCAAGCACTTGCAGAAGAAGGTTTGGTCTTTCCTTTGGATTCGAGGGCTTTGAGAATGGATTCTCCGAAGTGTCGAAAGCGCCAGGGAGATTCAAACATGAGCATGCTGAGTTTTTCCATGTCGCGCGGACCTTGCTCGGCAATGGCGTAAAGCATCGGTTTTGGGAGAATGATATCCGATTCGACCTTCAAGCCCGCCGCTTCTTTTTTCCGCCACTCCTTCAACTTCTCGAGACGGGCGAGAGTTGTGTCATTAAGCCTCTTGCTTCGGGTACGGGCGACAGGTTGTGCATTTCGCCCAGCACGGATGGACTTCAGAAATTTGGAGCCAAATTTTTCGATCTGCAATTTGGATAAGCCTGCTTCTTCCAACCCTTTAGCTGAATCGGGCATGGTTTGAGCCATCGACAGGAGCAAATCGTCGTTGATGACTTTGAAAACAGGCCGGTCAAGTTGTTCAGCGATTTCCTCGCGACAACCGCATAGCTCATTCAGGATGGACAATTGGCGTGGGGATAAATCCTGATGCCCGCTGATTCGTTCCCAGCTGGCGCGAGGTGTTTTACCGTTCCCATTTACAGGCTGGCAGGCGCGTTTGAAATCCTCCTGAGCCAGTTCAAGCAGGTTTTTCTCACGCAATTCCTTTTCCAGGATATCGCGCAGGTCGATCAGGTAATGCGAGTCTAGCCGCGCGTAATCGATCTGCTCCCCCGTCAGAGGGCGTTTCCCCCAATTGGACTTTTGAAATTGCTTGTTGACCTCGACATTAAAATATTCAGCCAGGAGATCTCCCAGCCCAATGACTTTGTGGCCTAGTATTCTCGCGGCGATCACCGTGTCGAACAGAGTGTTGAATCGAAAACCATAATCCCGGTGAAGGCAAATAACGTCGTATTCGGCAGCATGGAAGATTTTTTCAATTCTGGGGTTAGCAAAAAACGGAGCGAGGGCATCCAACTCGGTAAGCTCGATGGAATCGACCAAATAATCGTGTCGCGGCGTCGAGATTTGAATAAGGCAGACCTGTTCGCGGTAGGCATGCAGCGAGTTGGATTCCGTGTCCACTGCGGCGCGAGGCTGGGTGCGCAACTCGTCGGCCAGGTGTTTCAGTTCGCTTGGTTGGCTGACCCAGACAGGAGGCGGCAGGGAGGTGGTTTTCACAAGGCGATTATACCCTGCGGGGATACGGCTTCGGCGGGTCTTATTTTTTCCATGACCAGGGCATTAGCCCCATCGCTGTAATACTTATCCCACTCCGAAATGCGCAGATACCCGATCTTTTCATACAGCCCGATCGCATAGCTGTTGCTGATGCGCACACTCAATCGGATTCGGCGGAGCGGCATCCGTTTTTCACATTCCTCGATGAGGGCGTGTCCGATCCCCTGCCCTCGGTATTCGGGAAGGACTCCCACGGTGGCGATCCAGCCGATACCTTCCTCCAGTTTGGGATCCCCGGCTATGAACCCGGCCATTTTCCCGTTCACCACCGCTTTGATCCTGATCACACCGGGGAAGGACAAGACTGCCATTAAATCCAGAAGCGGCCAGGCATCCTGAGGAAAGCAGACGGCCTCAAGCTTTCTCAATGAATTTAGATCCAAAAGGGACGCATCAACGAGTTTGTACATTGGTCTTTGATTTCCAATAAGGTCTAATTATACGCTCGTTAATTTACCAGAAGCTGTTAAAAGCGACAAGCCATACCTTGAAACCTGATAGAAAAAGAGACCCTGAGACCCGCGCGAATGATCGGATCTCAGGGTTTAGAAATTAACTATTTTTGGTAGAGGATTAACCCGGGTGACCGGTTATTTCTCCTCGCGGCTTTTGATGAAACTTTCGATCAGGCTGGTAAATTCCATCGGGAAGATGTATTTGGTCGACGCGCCCATGCCGATGGTCTTCAGTGTCTCAAAGTATTGCAGGGTCATTGTCTTCTGATCAATATTTTTAGCGGATGAAAAGATTTTATCAAGAGCCGCAGAGAACCCTTCCGCCCTGAGCAGTTGTGCCTGCCGTTCGCCTTCCGCTTTGAGAATGGCGGATTGCTTCTCGCCTTCGGCGCGCAAAATGTTGGACTGTTTCTCACCGTCAGCGACGTTGATGGCGGCCTCGCGTGTACCGGTGGATTCGGTCACCACGGCGCGGCGGATACGCTCAGCGGACATCTGCTTGTTCATGGCATCCTGGACATCGCGCGGCGGGATGATCTCGCGGATCTCAACATTCGTGACTTTGACACCCCAGCGCTCGGTCACCTCGTCCAACCGGGTTCGCAGCATGTTGTTGATGTGCTCGCGTTCGGACAGCACATCGTCGAGGGGAATACCGCCGATGACCGCACGCAACGTGGTGGTGGCGATACCGGCTGCAGCGGATTCAAAGTTACCTACCTGGAGCACACTTTGGGCAGGGTCCAGAACCTTGAAGTACCACAAGAAATCGATGCTGATGGGGGCGTTGTCCTTGGTGATCGCTGTCTGATGAGGAACCTCGCGGATCTGCTCGCGCAGGTCCACTTTGATGGCTTTATCGATGATAGGGATCAAGATGACGATACCCGGTCCCTTGGGCTTTTGGTTCACCCGTCCCAGACGGAAGACCACCAGCCGTTGGTATTCTGGAACAATGCGGATGATGTTGGTGGCAGCGAGGATGATCACCACCAGGCCAATAAGAACCAAACAAAAAATCAGGGTTGCGACTTCCATGGTTGTCTCTCCTTATGGTTGAATTGAATTAAGACTTGTCGTTTGAATCAGGTTCGACTTCGAGGATGAATCCATCGCGTTTGGTCACACGGACGCGATGCCCGTTTGGGATGGGTTGCTGGCTGCGTGCGCTCCATAATTCGCTGCCGATCAGGACGGAGCCTTCCTGGTGGATTGCCGTACGCGCTTCCCCGAACTCCCCTACCAATCCCTCAAGGTCATGAAATTTTTTGGCATTCTGAGCCTGGATGCTCTTTTTGGCCGCAAACCAGACGAATGTGGATGCCAGCGCAGACACACCGATCACGAGAAGAGGATCGACGAGGGGTTTGAGTCCCGTGCCTGTGAACAGGAAAAGTGAACCGCCGATGATCATAATGATCGAGGCAATCAAGTAAGGAAGGCTATTTTTGCTCCGTATGGCAAGCACAAAGGGTACTACGCTGAGTAGAAGAACGATCAGTGACCACAAGTTCATACCGATGTTGTAAACAGCATACGCGCTCAACCCGATCAGCAGCAGGGCGGTGATCTCAATCAACCCTGTGCCTGGCGCAACAATTGCGCCAAGTATCGCGAGCAGAGCAAGGACGCTAATGATATAAGCTATGTTTGGATTTAGAAGGATGTCCATTTGAGAGCTCCTATTGAAGTCATTCCTATTATACAACCTGTTATTAACTTCCAATATAGTCTACGCAGGTCAAGTATAGGAGTTTCACAGGGCAGCAAGCTTCAGGATGGTTGTATAATTGGCGCGGTTAAGACCTATCTTCGCAGTGCTCTGGAGTTCTATGAAATTCAATAAAATTTGTGTCTTGGGACTGGGTTATATTGGCCTTCCAACCGCCAGTACATTTGCTGCCAATGAGGTAAAAGTCGTTGGAGTAGATATTGACTTGCGCATAGTCGAGAATCTGCGCCAGGGGGAGATTCATATTCACGAACCTGGTCTGCGGACCCTTGTCGAAGTTGCTGTAAAAACCGGTAATCTACGCGTTGAGTCCTCTCCCGAAGAGGCTGATGCGTTTATTATTGCCGTTCCCACACCTTTTTACCTGGATAAGACCGGCGACTACAACGGAGAATCCTACAAGCTGGCGGATATGCGCGCAGTCACTTCCGCGGCCGAGGCGATAGTCCCTCACCTTCGGAAAGGGAATCTGGTGGTGCTCGAATCGACCTCGCCTCCCAGGACCACAATCGATCTGATAGCACCCATCCTCGAGAAATCCGGGTTAAAAGCCGGCGCGGACTTTTTCCTTGCGTATTCGCCTGAGAGGGTTCTGCCGGGGCAAATCCTTCGCGAGTTGATCGACAATGCCCGAGTGATTGGCGGCGTCGACCCCGAATCAGCCCAGGCTGGGTATGACCTGTATTCCATCTTTGTGCGTGGTGAGATCGTAAAAACAGACGCCACAACTGCGGAGATGGTCAAGCTGATGGAGAACACCTACCGGGATGTGAACATCGCCATCGCCAACGAATTTTCCAGGTTGGCAGATCACTTTGGCGTGGATGTGTGGGAGGCGATTAGCCTTGCCAATCGTCATCCTCGGGTGAAAATTCTTAGTCCCGGACCCGGCGTGGGTGGACACTGCATTAGCGTGGACCCGTGGTTTTTTGTCGAAACTGCCCCTGAATTGACTGCTCTCATTTACGCCTCACGGCAGGTCAATGACTCTCAGCCCCATTATGTCCTGGACCTTATTCAACGCGCCATGGGGTCCTTGAAGGGAAGGAAAATTGCGGCGCTTGGGCTGGCTTACAAGCCGGATGTGGATGACCTGCGTGAGAGTCCTGCTATCGAAGTAGTCCACCTGCTGCAAGATGCAGGCGCGATTGTAAAAGCATTCGAACCGTACAAACCCGCCGCAGGGCTGCCCGGTATTCAGGCTGTCCCAACTTTGGAAGAGACCCTTGCAGAAGCTGAAGCGATTGTTCTTCTTGTCAGCCACAGCAATTTTCGTGAATTAACCCCTGAGAAAATTAAAATCCCTGTCGCCGGCACGGATTTTGGTAGACACAGTAAATGTCTGGGCTGGCAGGAATTGGGCAGGCGCAGGATTTCAATATTACCGCCTCGGCGTCAGTGAAAAACGGAAAACTGCAAATCGGTAAAAATCAAATGACCTTGCGAATCTTATCCGTTTTCGGCACCAGACCTGAAGCTGTCAAGATGGCGCCTGTCGTGCAGCA
Source organism: uncultured Chloroflexia bacterium (assembly GCA_963774975.1). Taxonomy (GTDB): domain Bacteria; phylum Chloroflexota; class Anaerolineae; order Anaerolineales; family Villigracilaceae; genus JBGPQJ01. Next base: position 258,708 of record CAVZGY010000003.1, on the reverse strand, counting down.
ACTCAAGCGCACGCCGGGAGTCGAGTCTTACGTCTGTGTGACAGCCCAGCACCGGCAGATGCTCGACCAGGTGATTGACCTTTTCGGCATCACACCTGACGTCGATCTCGATCTGATGCGTGAGGATCAGTCCCTGTCAGAATTGAGTGCAGCAATATTCACCCGTCTCGATCCGGTCCTGGCGGATCTCAAACCCGATTGGGTTTTGGTGCAAGGGGACACGACCACTGTTGCCATTGCTTCGCTTTTGGCCTATTACCGGCGCATCAAGGTGGGCCACGTGGAGGCGGGCTTGCGCACACACGACAAGTGGCAGCCTTTCCCGGAAGAAATCAACCGGCGGGTGGCCGGTGTGGCTGCCGACTTGCATTTTGCCCCGACCGAGTGGGCGCGTCAGAATCTACTCCGCGAGGGGGTCGAGGAGAGGCGGATATCCCTGACCGGCAACCCGGTGATCGATGCCCTGCAGGTCGTTGCCGCGCAACCGATACCAGAATCGGTTGATTTATTACTTGAAAAGCTGAGAATCAAAGAGAATGGAAACCGGCTTATCCTTGTCACGGCGCATCGACGCGAAAATTTTGGCAAACCGCTGGAATCCATTTGTGAAGCAATAAATCGTCTCGCAAAGCGAGGCGACGTGGAGATTGTTTACCCGGTACATCTTAACCCGAATGTGCAGGAGCCGGTTTATCGCCTGCTGGGAAATACCCCTCATGTGACCTTGCTGCCACCGCTGGATTACCTCCCGTTGGTGCACTTGATGAAAAAAGCAACAATCGTGTTGACTGACTCCGGCGGTATCCAAGAGGAAGCGCCTGCCTTCGGAATTCCGGTGCTGGTGCTGCGCGACGTGACCGAACGCCCGGAGGGGGTGGAGGCCGGGACATTGAAGCTGGTTGGCACGGATACCGAGCGCATTATTTACCAAGCTTCACTTTTATTGGACAACTCGGCCGAGTATGCCAAAATGGCAAAAGCGGTCAATCCATTCGGGGATGGTCATGCTGCCGAGCGGATTGTGCAAGCGCTATTGGATTACACCGAATAACAAGGATTACGCCGTTTGTAATTATTGGTGGAAGTACGGCATCATAAAAAGAGTTTCAAGTCCAGCACTGGTCCATCTTTGCAAATTAATTTGTATCCCCGTTTTATTGACACACCGCAAACTCCGCAATCTCCGCGTCCACCGCAGGGCATGGGCGTGGTGACAAGGACCTGGGCTTCGCATGAAACCGAGATGGATTGGAATAGTTCCGGCAGGGATCTGATCATCTCACGCGGCATGTCCAGGGCCAAATAATCCGCCCATTGAGTGATATCCTTCAAAGATTCGAGGGGCATGATCTCCACCTCGTTGGGCAATCCCTGTGGGGGTTGTGCGCATAGCAAGGTGATGGCAGCGCCTTGGGCGATTGCCGACCCGATCAGGGCTGACAACCTTTGTGTGGTTTCGCCAAACGCTGCCAGCGCAACTGCCCTTGAAGCGGGTGGAAGTCTGAAACCGTTACCCAGCGGCCCTCGTATGTTGAGTGATGTGCCAGGTGTCCATGCCTTTGGAATGGGCGAGGCGACGAGAAATCCTCTTTCTGCAGTCCCTGCTGGAAAAACAGAAGTCAGGCAGGATTTCCGCTGTTCCCAGTAGATCCTCCGCCAGAAGGTATTGACCGGGTCTGGGAATCAGACCACTCGGGCAGGAGAGCAGGGCAGCGGCATTCTTCTCAAAGTAGACTTCAAGGATCTCGCCTTTTCCAGTACCCATGCGGGCATCGTATCATGCTTTTCGGATGGTTACAAGCGGGTATAATTCTTTCACCAACAAGGAGGTTCTATGAATATTGCCGATGTCTTTAAATTTTTTGCGTTCTTTCTTTGGATTGCCGTTGGTGTGTTTTTCTTTTTCATCGTGTTTCGCGCCAGCCGCAACCAGGGCGTCAAGGGATTGACCACCTCGTTTCTTATCTTACTGGTCGTAGCGGTGGTGGTGACCGTGGTCAGCCTGGGATTGGTGTTTGTCCAGCCTGAAGAACGCGGCGTGGTGATCTCGGCGCTTTCGCAGGAAGGTATCCGCTCGGAGGAACTTCAGCCTGGCCTTCGTTTTGTGATCCCTTTTGCCGAACAAGTCGTAACCTACCCGATCTCCCGGCAGACCTATACGATGTCGGTAGCGCCCCAGGAGGGACAGACGTATGGGGATGACTCCATCCGTGCCCGGACGAAGGATGGGCAGGAAGTGTTTGTTGATGCCTCAGTGATCTACTCGCTCGATCCCAGCCAGGTGGTTGAACTGCACATCAACTGGCAGGACCGTTACCAGGATGAAGTCGTCCGCCCGCTGACGCGCGGCATCATCCGCGACCTGGCCTCGCAGTACGGCGTGGAGGAAATCGTCAGTACGAAACGGGTCGAGATGGAAGCTCTGGTCACGGCTGAGTTGGAAAAGAAACTGGGAGATAATGAATTACTGTTGACGGATTTCATCTTGCGCGATATTCATTTTAGTGAAGAATACGCAGCCGCTGTCGAGCAGAAGCAGATTGCCGAACAGCTGGCACAGCAGGCAGCGTTTGTTGTCCAGCAGAGGAAACAGGAAGCCGAGCAAGCACGTCAGACAGCGCAAGGCCAGGCGGATTCGGCGGTGATCGCTGCCGAAGGTGCAGCAGAATCCCGCTTGATCCAGGCGGAGGCGGAGAAGACGGCGCTGCTGTTGATTGCCGAGGCGCTCAAGGATAAACCCGAACTGCTCACTTACCAATACATCACAAAACTTGCGCCTAATGTCCAGGCGATGTTCCTGCCCAGCAATTCGCCATTCCTGTTCCCATTGCCTGAAATGCAGCCGGGTGCGACAAATCCCCAGTAAAAAATCTGCTTTATAAAGATCAGCAAGGGATTGGAAATCCTCAGTCCCTTGCTGAACCTAAATTGATGGATTGAACCACATGAGTGATATCTCACCCAGCGGACGTCAAATCCGCCTGACAACCCTATCAAGTTGTGCAGGCTGAGCGTCCAAACTCAATGCGGAGACGCTGGCGCAGGTCATGCGCCCCCTCGAGGGATTATTCCCGCCGGTAGAATTCCCTGATCTGCTGGTGGGCCTTGGCGTGCCTGATGATGCCGCGGTGTGGAAACTGGATGATGACCGGGCGCTTGTGGTGACGACCGATTTTTTTACTCCCGTGGTGGACACACCTTACGAGTATGGCGCCATCGCCGCGGCGAATTCCCTTTCGGATGTGTACGCCATGGGGGGCACCCCGTTCATGGCATTGAATATCGCAGCGTTGCCCCCTGATCTCCCTTTGGAGGTCAGCAGCGAGATAATGCGAGGTGGAGCGGAGAAATGCCGCGAGGCCGGAGTGGTCATTGCCGGCGGGCACACCGTTCAGGATAAGGAACCGAAATACGGGCTTGTGGCTGTCGGCTTTGTCCACCCAAAGAAGATGCTCTCGAAAAGCGGAGCCAGACCCGGCGACCGGCTGGTGCTCACCAAGCCTCTCGGGTTTGGTGTGACGACCACTGCGCTGAAGCAGGACAAAGCCGTCTCCTGAAGACGTGAAAGAAGTCATTCAATGGATGTCCCGCTTGAACAAGGACGCCGCCAGGCTTGCAGTCGAATTTGACTTACACGGCGGCACCGATGTGACGGGATTTAGCCTGCTCGGACATGGGATGGAGATGGCGGATGCATCAAATGTAAAACTGATTTTCCATTTTGATCAGATTCCTTTCATTTCCTGTGCGCGAAAATATGCCGAAATGTGGACCTTCCCGGGAGGATCATCCGATAATCGGGTGCATTTTGGTCCTCGAGTGACATTCGTTGAAGGAATAAGCGAAATGGAGCAAATGCTGCTCTTCGATGCACAAACCAGTGGGGGATTGCTGTTAGCTGTTCCCGATGAAAAATTGGACAGCTTTATCGCTCGTGCGAACGAAATCCAGCAACCAGCCTGGGCAGTAGGTGAAATAACCTCAGGCAATGGAATGTCCATAATTCGATAAAGGAGAAGCAGCATGTTTCCAGGTTCGGGGTTAGGTTTTTCCGAGTTATTTATCGTCTGCATTGCAGGGTTGTTAAGCGTAGGATTGCCGGTGGCCGTCCTGGTCTTATTGGTGTTGATTTACAGGAAGCTGGAGATCCATCGAGAGCCATCTACGAGACAAATGAGATTTTGGGACGAGTTATCACCACCCTGGCAGGCCTGCATGGACCTGGCTTGGGACGCCTATTGCGATGACTGCTTTCCCATCGGTGCTGTCGTTGTATCAGCGGATGGCACAATCCTTTCCCGAGGGCGAAACAGGATCTATGAAAATCAAAAAGCTGGCCGTCACACTCGCGGAGCAGAATTGGCTCATGCGGAAGTGGAGGCTCTCCGAAAACTGGATTTCGACGCAATCGATCCCCATTCCTGTGTGCTTTATACGACCACTGAACCCTGTCCCATGTGTATGGGGACTTTTTATATGTCAGGCATCCGCACACTTCACTATGGATCGAGGGAGCCTTACAGCGGCAGCGTAAACCTGCTTGGAGCTACCTGGTACCTCAGCCTCAAACCGATCAAAGTCTTTCCGCCTGAAAATCGGCTATTGGAATTGATCATCATGGCAATGTTCATTGAACAGGATTTGCAAAATCATAATGGTGAACTCCTGCCCAATACTGAGACGCTTTACCAGCGGTGGATGGATGTGGTGCCTGAATGTGTTCCTTTCGGCAGGCTCTTGTATGACAGCGGGACGCTTTCCAAGGCGAGATTACATGCTTATAGCACTCCAAATATGTTAGACTTGGTTGTGGAGAAATCGCTACTATGAACGCAGGTTGGGAAATACTGATCATTTTTCTGCTCATAATTTTAAATGGTATATTTACATTATCTGAAATTTCAGTCGTATCATCCAAAAAGCCAAGGCTGCAGCAACGTGCTAACGAAGGGGATATACACGCCCAGCATGCTCTTGACCTGGCATCAAACCCAAGTCCTTTTCTTTCGATGGTTCAGGTGGGGATCACACTCATCGGCATTCTGACAGGCGCGGTAGGCGGAGCCACACTCGGAGACCATCTCGCGCCAGTCATTGCTCAAATTCCCTATTCTTGAGCCTTACGCTCAATCCCTGGCATTATTCATTGTCGTTCTGCTGATTACCTATTTCTCGATCGTTCTGGGGGAGATTGTCCCCAAACGGATCGGCCTGCAGAACCCTGAACGGCTGGCTGCTGCGCTTTCGGACCCCATGCTTCTTGTTTCGCGGATTTTCAGATCCTCTGGTCTGGCTCCTGACCAAGTCCAGCGATGGGGTGATGCGTCTGCTCGGACAAAAACCTTCGATTGAACAGCCTGTGACTGAAGAGGAAATTCTCGTCCAGATCGATCAGGGTACGCAGGCAGGCGTTATCGAAGAGACGGAACAGGACATGGTGGAAGGCGTCTTCCGCATGCACGAGCAGAGGGTCTTTTCTTTGATGACCCCGCGTTCCGAAATATCATGGCTGGATGTCAATGATTCACCAGACGAGATAAAAAAGGCTATTGAGGAGAGCATGTTTTCGACCTTCCCGGTCTGCGAGGACAGCCTCGACAACGTGCTCGGGATCATCAAAGCGCGTGATCTTCTTCTCGAATCCCTGCATGGCGAACCGCTGGCATTGAAGCACAATCTTCAACCGGTGAAATACATCCCGGAGACGGCGTTTGCATCCCGCGCACTGGAAATTTTTAAATCCGGCACGGCAGAAATGCTTCTATTAGTGGATGAGTTTGGTTCCGTGCAGGGTCTTCTCACGATTAACGACATCCTGGAAGAGATCGTCGGTGATCTGGAGCTGACCGAGCCTCAAGCCACCCAGCGCCAGGATGGTTCGTGGCTGCTCGACGGCATGCTTTCGATCGAGGATTTCAAGGAAATATTCAATATTCGCCGCATCCCCGACGAGGATGAATATGAGACCCTGGGTGGTTTTGTGATGACCTCCCTCGGCCGCGTGCCCAAGCCGGCGGATCGATTTGAATGGACGGTGTATCGCTTCGAAGTGATGGATATGGATGGTAACAGGGTTGACAAAGTACTTGTGACGACCATCCCTCCGAAGGCTCCACCTGAGGAATAATTGTCTCGGAACCAATCTCCCCCGAACAGGAATCCTACAAATGAAATTTTCTACCCCTGAATTTAATTCCCGCCGCTCGCCAGTCATTGGACGCGGCGGGATGGTTTCCACATCCCAGCCTCTGGCAACCGCCGCCGGTTTGGAAATTTTAGCGAAAGGCGGAAACGCTGCGGATGCCGCCGTTGCAGTCGCCGCTGCGTTGAATGTCACCGAACCCACCTCCACCGGGCTGGGAGGAGACATGTTTGCCCTGTTCTATCACTCGACCACGGGCGCTGTGACAGCCCTCAATGGTTCCGGCCGGGCGCCTTCAAGTTTGACACTTGATCGGTTGAAAAAAGAAGGCATGGTTGAATTACCTCCATTTCCATCCCTACACGGTTACAGTGCCGGGTGCCTGTGCGGGGTGGTGTGACCTGATCGAGCGGCATGGCACACTTCCCTTGACCGAAATACTTGCCCCTGCCATTCGTCTCGCTGAAGAAGGCGCTCCGATTGCGCCGACCACCTCCTACTTCTGGCAGCGCTCCGCGGACAGGCTCAACGAATCACTCAACGGCCGTGAGATGACCATTGATGGCCGTGGACCAAATCCGGGTGAGATTTTCCGGAATCCGGGGCTGGCTAAAACTCTAAGAACGATTGCCGAGGGAGGAAAGAAGGCTTATTACGAAGGTGAGATTGCCGAGTCGATTGTATCTGCGCTGCAACAAGCAGGTGGCTGCATGACCCTTGCTGATCTGGCGTCACATCATTCCACATGGGATGAACCTGCCAGCGTCACGTATCATGGCTATCGTGTTTATGAATGCCCGCCTAACGGGCAGGGAATCACCGCGCTGATCGCTTTGAATCTTCTGGAAGAATTCGACCTGAGCAGCCTGGATCCGATTTCTCCTGAGCGATTGCATCTGGAGATTGAAGCCTTGCGGCTTGCCTTTGCGGATACCCGTTGGTATGTCGCGGACCCTGCCCTCGTGCATGTTCCGACAAATGAATTGCTCTCCAAAAAATATGCATCTGATCGCCGGAAGTTGATCAACCTGAAACATGCCACCATCGACCAGGCGCAAGGCACTCCCGTCGCCTCCTCGGATACGGTTTATTTCAGCGTCGTGGATGCAGAGGGGAATGCCTGCTCGTTCATCAACAGCAATTACATGGGGTTTGGGACAGGCATCGTGCCGAAAGGATGGGGCTTCACGCTTCAAAACCGTGGACATAATTTCAGCCTGGATCCCGCGCATCCGAACGCGTTGGCGCCGGGTAAGCGTCCCTACCACACCATCATCCCGGCTCTTGCCACGCGCGAATCGGATGGTTCATTATTCGCCAGTTTTGGCGTGATGGGAGGCTTTATGCAGCCTCAGGGACATGTGCAGGTTTTCCTCGCCCTAATGGACGGATATGGATCCTCAATCAGCGTTGGACATGCCGCGCTTCTGCATCGACCCGGAGGATAAGGGTGGGAAGGTCGCTCTTGAAAAGGGGATAGCGCTTGGAGACGATGGCGCGGCTTGCTGAAATGGGCCATCCCGTTTACCCGGTGACCGGGTATTCCCGCGCCTTGTTCGGGCGGGGACAGATCATCCTGCGTGACCCATCCTCGGGTGTGCTGACCGCCGGTTCCGATCCCCGCGCGGACGGCTGCGCCATGACATTGATTTAATAACGTCGTTGCCTAGTGATAGACCCCAATGTCCAAGTTGAAACCGGGCAGAAGGGGTCTATTTTTTTGGCCTAAGAATGTCATATAATAATGACGGGTTTGACAATATTAATGTGCCATATGTGACAGTTGACACATGGAATTTATGGATTAGGCGAGTAAAGTATATTGAAGCTTGATCATATTTCTGAGCGCACATCTCAGTGGAAATGCCCCTGAGATGGTTCGGACAAGGAGCAGAAATCCTATGGATCCATTATCTCTTTCGAGATGGCAATTTGGTCTGACGACCGTCTACCATTTCCTGTTCGTCCCTTTGACTTTGGGACTGGGCTGGTTCGTGGCCTACATGCAGACCCGCTACTATCAGACCCGTGACGAGGAATACCGCAAGATGACCAAGTTCTGGGGGAAATTATTTCTGATCAACTTCGCCATTGGCGTGGTGACGGGCATTGTGCAGGAATTCCAGTTTGGCATGAACTGGAGCGAGTACAGCCGGTTCGTGGGGGATATCTTCGGAGCGCCACTGGCGATTGAAGCGTTAATGGCTTTCTTCCTGGAATCCACTTTCTTGGGGATTTGGATCTTTGGCGAAAACAAGGTTCCCGAAAAAGTTCATCTGGCTTCCATCTGGCTGGTGGCGATTGGGTCGAATCTGAGCGCGCTGTGGATCCTGCTTGCGAATGGCTGGATGCAGCACCCGGTAGGCTACATCATCGACCCGGTCACCGGTCGCCCGATGTTGGTGGATTTCCTAGCGTTGATCACCAATCCAAAGGGTTGGATGTTCTTCTGGCACACGATTTCATCAGGACTGGCCACCGCTTCGTTCTTCATTTTCGGGGTGAGCGCATACCACATCTTTCGCAAGCAGAATGTGGACTTGTTCTTGAAATCCTTCAAGATGGCTGCTGTTGTTGGTCTGATTACCAGCTCTTCACTATTCCTGGCGGGACACTCCATGGGGCAGTACATGTATGAGACCCAACCGATGAAATTTGCCTCGGTGGAGGCACACTGGGAAACCTCCGCTCCGGCGGATTTCTCGATCATCACGATCGGCGACCTGACCGGAAAGCAGGAGGTCTGGTCATGGCGTATTCCGCTTGTGCTTTCGTTCCTTGCCTGTAACGACTTCTCGTGTGAAGTCTTGGGCACGAATGAAATCCAACGGATTTATGAAGCTGCCTATGGTCCGGGTGATTATGTGCCTTTGATGGTGGTGACCTATTGGGCGTTCCGCGCCATGATGACGATCGGATTTATCATGATCGCGGTGTCAGCCTTCTTCCTCTATGCTTCCCTGAGAAATAAAGTTGAAAAAGCGAAGTGGCTGAAGTGGACGGTGTGGGTGATCGCCTTGCCTTATCTGGCGAACACAGGCGGTTGGATCCTGACCGAGATGGGTCGCCAGCCATGGATCGTTCAAGGCCTGCTCAAGGTGCAGGATGCTGTTTCCCCTTATCTGACCACCCTCGATTTGCTCATCAGTCTGATCGGCTATACCCTTGTCTACGGCTCGCTGGGTGTTGCAATGTTCTACCTGATGAAGAAATATGCCGTTGCCGGACCGGACGCCACCTTGCACGAATCGGTGGATGTTGCTACCCACACTGGTGGGGTCGGACGATTAGCAACAAGGAGAATTCGAGATGACACACGAAATGCTTCAAACTCTGTGGTTCATTTTGATCGCTGTTTTATGGATCGGCTTCTACTTCCTTGAAGGTTTTGACTTCGGCGTGGGCATGCTGCTGACCTTCCTTGGGAAAAAGGATGAGGAACGCCGGGCCATCATCAACACCATCGGCCCAACCTGGGATGGAAACGAAGTCTGGCTGATTGCTGCCGGCGGCGCGATGTTTGCGGCTTTCCCGATGTGGTACGCCACCATGTTCAGCGGTTTTTACCTGGCGCTGTTCCTGCTTGCTGGTGGGTCTGATTATTCGCGGCATTTCCTTTGAATACCGCTCAAAGGATTCCAACCCCAGGTGGCGGCATACCTTCGACTGGATGATCACAATCGGTTCGTTTATGAGCGCGCTGCTGCTCGGTGTGGCCTTTGCCAACCTGGCTAAGGGCGTGCCGATTGGTCCGGATATGAACATCATCAGCTCGAATGGAATAGTCACGGTGATCGGCTTGCTCAATCCCTACGGCATCCTGGGCGGACTCGCGACGGTCACCGTTTTCTTGGTCTACGGGGCAAATTTCCTGTCCCTCAAGCTGGAAGGTGATCTGCGCGAACGAGCCCGTGCCTTTGCCTGGAGGTTGTGGATTGTGGCAGTGGTGGCGGTCCTCCTGTTCACTGCGACCACCTACTTCTACACGGATGCGCTCACAAAGCTGGGCGTCAACCCCGGAATCACCCCAATCCTGGCGGTAGTGGCTTTGTTGGCGACCGGATTTTTCATCCGAGCCAAACAGGAAGGCTGGGCGTTCATTATGACCGGACTGCAAATCGTTCTTACAATGGTCACGTTCTTCCTGCTCATGTTCCCGCGCGTGATGATCTCCAGCCTCAACCCGACATGGTCATTGACCATCTACAATTCATCCTCCTCACCGTACACGCTGACGATCATGAGTATTGTTGCCTTGATCTTTGTCCCGATCATCCTGGTCTATCAGGGTTGGACATACTGGATGTTCCGCAAGCGAATCTCAACAGACAAGAAATCACTTGTTTACTAAGCCCTCGGTCTCACCAATGGACAGGGGCGGACGGAAGTCCGCCCCTGTTTTTTGACTATAATCAAACCATGCACCGCCGTTTAATTTCCCTCACAAAATCGATACCTGTGCCGCTAATCGTCACGATTGCTGCAAATTTTCTGGCCGGAATTCTAACCATTGGCCAGGCATGGACTCTCAGCCGGGTGATTAACGATGTTTTCCTGAACCAACTTGTCCTGGAAGATGTCTGGCCCGCTATGCAATTCCTCATCCTATTCATGGCTGGACGCGCGCTTCTTTCCTGGATAAGCGATTTCTATGCCAGTGCGGTGGCGATCCGTGTCAAGACTGACCTTAGAGAGCGATTGTTTGCTCACTTGTTCAAGCTAGGTCCCACCTACGCGCACGGCGAACGGACAGGGGAATTATCTGCCACGGTGGTCGAAGGAGTTGAAGCGCTCGACGCTTATTACAGCCAATATCTGCCGCAGTTGGTCATCTCAGCATTAATCCCGCTCAGTATCCTGTTCTTTGTCTTCCCTATAGACGTGCTTTCAGGCGTGGTATTGCTGCTGACCGCGCCGCTTATCCCGTTTTTTATGGTTCTGATCGGCAAGGCTGCGGAGGCGCTGACCCATCGCCAATATGAAACACTCAGTCGGCTTTCTGCCCATTTTCTCGACAGCCTGCAGGGATTGACCACCCTGAAATATTTCGGCGCCAGCAAGTCGCATGCCAAAACGATCGCCCGGGTCAGTGATAATTTCAGAGATACCACCTTAGGCGTTCTCCGCGTTACCTTCTTGTCCGCATTTGTGCTTGAGTTGATCGCTACTATCAGCACCGCCATCGTCGCCGTGGAAATTGGCCTTCGTGTGCTCTATGGTCAAATGCCCTTCCAGCCTGCGCTATTCATCCTTGTCCTTGCGCCGGAATTTTATTTGCCGTTTCGCATGTTGGGGCTTCGCTTCCATGCGGGGATGGCAGGGACTAGCGCGGCGAAGCGCATCTACGCTATCCTGGATATGCCCCTCCCTATTGGATCAGAGTCTGCGCAGACAAAACCTGCTACCAAACCAGATTCAATCGTTTTTAAAAACGTCACGTATGCCTATCCGGGTGAGAACCAGCCTGCGTTGACAGATGTCAGCCTTCACATTCGGATGGGGCAAAGAGTGGCTTTGGTCGGCGCAAGCGGAGCGGGTAAGAGTACATTGGCAAGCCTGTTGTTGCGTTTTGCCGAGCCGAATCAGGGTCGTATCAGCGTGGATGGGATTGGCCTGGCAAGTATCTCGGCAGATGCCTGGCGGGAGCAGATTTCCTGGGTACCGCAAAAACCTCATTTATTCCACGATACCATTGCCGCTAACATCCGGATTGCCAATCCGCTCGCCACGCACGAGGAAGTGGTGGCGGCAGCGGATGCGGCAAATCTGCGTAGATTTATCGAGTCGCTGCCTGATCAATACGAAACACTCGTCGGGGAGGCCGGCGCGCGCCTGAGCGGCGGACAGGCGCAACGGCTGGCGCTGGCGCGTGCTTTTCTAAAGGATGCGCCGATTCTGATACTCGATGAGCCGACCTCCAGCCTGGACCCTGAGCAGGAAGCGCTGCTCGAAGATGCAGTGAATCGATTAATGGTTGATCGGACGGTGTTGACCATTGCGCACCGTCTTAACACGGTTTTCAGCGCCGATCAGATCGTGGTGCTCGAAGCCGGGCAGGTCGTTGAGAATGGGACGCATACTGAATTGATGAAGCACGACGGTATCTACGCGCGCATGGTATCCCGATATGGAATCAGATGCTGGGACGAACAATCAATCCAAGGATGTGTCGGTGCCTGCGTCCACCCCCGCTGCTCATCAACTTGGAACACACCGAAATGGTGGTGGAATTTCCTGCTCCGCAAATCCAGCCGTCCAGTTTTTCTCCGCCTGTTGGGGTTCCTTCGAAGGGTCCTGGTTACGGGTGGCAGCATCGGTGCTGCTCGGTGCGTTGACCATCTCGGCGAGCGTGGGGTTGATGGGGACCTCGGCCTATCTCATCTCAGCGGCTGCCTTGCAGCCATCCATAGCAGCTTTGCAAGTAGCCATAGTGGGAGTGCGATTCTTTGGGATATCGCGCGGCGTGTTTCGATATCTCGAGCGGCTGGCCTCACATGAAGTTACATTCCGCCTTCTGTCGCGATTGCGCGTCTGGTTCTACAGCGCGCTCGAACCACTTGCACCGGCGCGCATGATGCAATACCGTGCGGGTGACCTGCTCTCGCGGGTGGTGGCGGATGTGGACGCGCTGGAAAACTTCTACGTCCGGGTTGTCGCGCCTCCATTGGTGGCGATGGTCATTGCCATATCAACTTCGCTGCTGCTCGGATCCTTCCACCCGTCGCTTGGATGGGCGCTAATGGGTGTCCTGCTCCTCCTGGGGCTGGGCGTACCAGTCCTGACACAATTTGCCGGACGAAAGCCCGGGCGCGAGATGGTCGCTTGCCGCGCTGACCTGCACACCCAGCTGGTCGATGGTGTGCAAGGTATGCCCGATTTGATCGTTTTTGGACGCCAAGGAGACAGGCGCAAGACTATCATTGAAACTGGAGCGGACTATGCGCGCGTGCAAAGGTCCATGTCCGTGTTGACAGGTTTGAACAGCGGGTTGAGCGTCCTTCTAACCAACCTGGGAATGTGGATCATCGTATTCCTTGCCATCCCTTTAATTTCGGACCGACAAATCGATGGCGTTTACCTTGCTTCGTTGGCGCTGATCACGATCGCGGCATTCGAAGCCGTGACTCCGCTCCCGCAGGCCGCCCAAATGCTGGGGGTTAGCACCCCAGCGGCTCGCCGTCTCTTTGAAGTTGTGGATGCTGACCCAATGGTCAAGGAACCACTTACTCCCCTCCCTTCGCCGGCTAAAGGATTGGTGCAATTCAATGATGTGACCTTCCGTTATTCCCAACAGGATGATGATGCTTTGACCGATGTCAATTTCTCGCTCGGGGAAGGCAGGCGCGTGGCCGTGGTCGGACCGAGCGGGGCGGGGAAATCCACCATTATCAATCTATTGATGTGTTTTTGGGAGTCGCCTGAGGGAATTCTAATTGACGGAAATCCAATTAATATCTACAAGTCCGAAGATGTACGCAAGTTGATGTCTGTTGTGTCACAGAGCGCGTATTTCTTTAATGCCACCATCAAACAGAATCTGCTGCTGGCCAATCCGCGCGCCAAGATGGATGAAATTGAGACAGCTTGTCGCCAGGCGCAAATCCATGATTTCATAGCAGGATTACCTGGAGGGTATGAGACATGGATTGGCGAACAAGGCACACGCTTGAGTGGTGGAGAGCGTCAGCGTCTGGCCATTGCCCGTGCCTTGCTCAAAGACGCACCAATTCTCATCCTCGATGAACCTACCGCCAACCTTGATCCGCTGAATGAGAAGGCCGTGCTTGAGACTTTGTGGGAAGTGATGGAGCAACGCACCACCCTCTTGATCACCCACCGGCTGGTCGGACTTGATCGTTTTGATGAGATCCTGGTGCTCGATCGCGGAACCGTTATTGAAAAGGGGACTCATTCTTCGCTCTTGGAGCAAGGGGGTTTGTACAGGAGAATGTGGGATATTCAAAACCGCATTTTCCTTGCCGATGTGTGAATTTATGCTATAATTTTGTTAATTCCCCGTTGTTTGACAGCTCATTATCAAAGCCAGCGCTGTGATTTTGCCTGGGAACTGACCGCGAACGCTATTTAGTGAACCCAACCCAAAGCTCCTCAAAATTAAATTAGGCAACCGCCCAGGGGGCGTGTTTTGTCTTTCCAATCCATCAATCGAATCGAGACGACATGCTAAACATTCTTGAATTAGAAAATAAACCTCTGGCTGAACTGCGTACCATGGCAGCCAGTGATTTCAATATTCCCAATACCAACCGCATGAAGAAGGAGGTGCTTTGCGTGCGCCTCCGCCAGGCGGAAGCGGCATTGGAAGGATTGGAAATCCGGGGTGGGATCCTCGAAACCATGAACGAAGGGATTGGGTTCCTTCGGTCGGAACATTACCAGATCGGCGAAGATGATGTCTATGTCTCGCAGGCGCAAATTAGACGATATGACCTGCGCGACGGGGATTTTGTCATTGGGCATGTCCGCCCGCCGCGCGATTCGGAGCGCCACTACGGTTTGCTTAAAGTCGAGACCGTCAACGGAACGGAAGCTGAACAGGCCCGCCACCGGCCGAAATTCGAAAACCTTACCCCGATTTTTCCGGAAAAGCGGTTCGATCTTGAGACGCGCGGCGATATCCTTTCCACGCGCGTCATCAACCTGGTGACCCCCATCGGTCGCGGCCAGCGCGGTTTGATCGTCTCTCCGCCCAAAGCCGGTAAGACCACCATCCTCAAGCAAATTGCCAACGCGATTTCAACGCAATACCCGGATGTTCATCTGATGGTGGCCCTGATCGGCGAACGTCCCGAGGAAGTCACCGACATGGACCGCTCGGTGGACGCGGAAGTGATTGCCTCCACGTTCGATGAACCGGTCACATCCCACGTCCGCACTGCGGAAATTGCCCTCGAGCGTGCCAAACGTCTGGTTGAGATTGGCAGGCATGTGGTCATCCTGATGGACTCGATCACCCGCCTCGCGCGCGCCTACAACCTGACGGTTAATCCGTCCGGGCGCACTCTGTCAGGCGGTATGGATCCCTCTGCTCTGTACCCGCCCAAGCATTTCTTTGGCGCCGCACGAAATATCGAAGAAGGCGGCTCGTTAACCATCATCGCCACTTGTCTTGTTGACACCGGCTCCCGCCTGGATGATGTCGTTTATGAAGAATTCAAGGGTACCGGCAATATGGAGCTTTTGCTCTCCCGCAAACTACAGGAACGGCGCATCTTCCCGTCTGTGGATATTGAACGCTCATCCACCCGTCGGGAGGATCTGCTGCTTGGACCTGATATCCTGCAGAAGGTGTGGCTGATGCGGCGCATGTACGGTCAGATGACCTCCAACCCGCCCCAAGGGGCAGGCATGGACCAGACCGTTGCCACCGAAGCCATTTTACAGCGTATGATAAAATCCAAGAACAATCAGGAATTTCTGGAGAATCTTACAGAAGACTTATGAGCAAGTTTTCACCCGACTCCCGCTGGTTCACGATCGCCAGTTGGTCGCTTACAGGTTTGATCGTCATTCTGGCGATGGGCTTTGCCTTTTGGAAGTTGAATGGCCGGGCAAATGCCGCACCCGTGGCCGCCTCGATCGCAAATACCCCGACTCCACCATCC
Organism: uncultured Chloroflexia bacterium; assembly: GCA_963774975.1. GTDB lineage: Bacteria > Chloroflexota > Anaerolineae > Anaerolineales > Villigracilaceae > JBGPQJ01. The sequence goes on along the minus strand of CAVZGY010000003.1, from coordinate 242,940 downwards.
GTGATTTCCGGGGCGGAAGTGCTCCCGGCGCTGAATACAGCCGAGCAGAGTATTGATTCCATTCGCAGAAAACTCACCCTAAACACCAATATCCCGGAAGACCGGCCTCGCTATGAGACGGTCCAGCATACGGTTGCGCGAGGAGATTCCATTTTTGCAATCGCTCAGGAATTCAAAATCAAACCCGAAACAGTTTTATGGGCTAACTATGAGACTTTGAATGACAGCCCAGACAGCCTGCGGGTAGGCCAGGTGTTGAATGTTCCTCCGGTGGATGGCGTGTATTACCAGTGGAAGGAAGGCGACTCACTCGACAGCGTGGCTGCCGCTTTTGAAGCCAGCGTTGACGATATCCTGAGTTGGCCTGGAAACAACCTTGACCTGAGCAATCCCGTTGTGGAAATCGGCCAATATGTGCTGGTGCCAGGCGGTGAAAGAGAGTTCCAGCAATGGATCATTCCGACCATCGCCCGCGGCAGCTCAGGGACCTCCAGCGTCGGCAGTAAATCGTGTGGGGGCGGAGCGGTCGGTGGCGGCGGATTCGTTTGGCCGGCCGGAAATCACTTCCTTTCGGGCAACGATTACTGGTCAGGCCACCTCGGCATCGATATTGCTGGAGCAGAGGGGTCGCCGGTCTACGCCGCCGACAGTGGCGTGGTCACGCTTGCCTCGGGCGGTTGGAACGGTGGTTATGGCAACGTGATCATGATCGATCATGGCAATGGGTATGCCACAGTGTACGCCCACTTGAATTCGATCAATGTCGGGGTATGCCAGAGCGTGGGTGCCGGCCAATCTATCGGTTCGATTGGAAATACGGGGAATTCCTTTGGTGCGCATCTTCATTTTGAAGTCCGTGAAGGCGGCGGCTTTGTCAACCCGTGGTATGTTCTCCCCTAATCGTTGATGACCAGCACACCTGATGGGAAACACCTGTCAGGTGTATTCTATGGACGAAAAACAATTACGCAAAGCGCTCTCTGACCTCCCCCTGGGTGGATTCCGATTTTATCAACAGACCGGTTCCACCAATGACGTTGCTCTGGCGTGGGCGACGGAAGGCGCAGTAGACCTGAGCCTTGTGGTTGCAGATGAGCAGACGTCCGGTCGTGGACGGTTGGGCCATCGTTGGTTGACTCCTCCGGGCACGGCGTTAGCTCTCAGTTTGATCCTCCATCCCAATCCTTCAGAAAATATCCATTTCTCCCATTTTTCCGGTCTGGGATCACTTGCGCTGACTCAAATTCTAGTAGAGCGAGGGCTTCCCGCTCAGGTCAAATGGCCGAATGACGTGCTAATTTCCGGTCGGAAAATCGCTGGAATTCTGGTCGAGGCAGTATGGATGGGTGATCAAGTCGAAAGTGTGGTGATTGGAGTTGGCGTCAATGTACTCGCTGAATCAGCCCCGTCTTCTTCTGAAGTTCAATTTCCCGCCACAAGCATTCATTCTGAAGGTCTGAAAATCGACCGTATTGAACTCCTGCATGATTTCCTATCCAGGTTGATTTCCTTGCGTCAGCATTTGGGCAACGAAGGATTTATCCAGGAATGGGAAAAAGCACTCGCCTTCAAGAACATGATGGTGCGGATTTGGTCTGAACCTGCAGCGGGGCAGGTTGAACCGTCATCTCTCACTGGCGTATTGCGCGGCTTGGATGCTGATGGAGGTCTGATGCTTGAGACTTCTTCCGGAATCAAAACAATCCAGTTTGGGGAAATCCGCCTAAGGCCGGTGTAAATGGGTATGATATACTTTGCTTAAGACAACGATGAGGTGAGTTATGTGGAATCAATTCCGTGAAAAGGATGAAGCGGCTCCTTTTTTTGAAGGCGAGGAACCCGACGTGGTGGAAGCTCCTCCTCCAAAGAAGGTGAAGATGCCCAGCATCAATCTGGGAAGGTATTTTGAAGAGCCTATCCTGGGCATGACAGCGCCACAGCGCTTCCTGTTATCCACATTGTTATTGATCGCAGTCTGTTTGTTGGGCACGATGTTTTTGGTGATCACAGGTACCTTTACCATATTCTAAAACAACCGGCGCCGAGAGGCGCCGGTTGTGATTTAAAGATAAGTAGTGCAACGTATCTAGAGAAGCGATGGCTGGTCTTTATCAGCCGCTTCCTCGCCATTAGCGGAAGCTCCGGCCATTTTTAGGTCTGCTGAGGCTATTCTGGCGACCGCAGCAACGGAATCTCCAGCCTGCAGCCTCATCACCCGGACACCCTTGGTGGCACGGCCTGCCTCACGGATATCTTTCACCTTTAAGCGCAGGACAATACCATTGACTGAAATTAACGTCAGATCATCGGATGGCTGGACGATACGTGCAGATGCAATCTTGCCTATCGCTCCGATGGATTTTTGATCCATGGTGGAGATGCCGCCGGTTCCTCGACCCTTGACCGGATATTTATCGAGCGGAGTCTGCTTCCCGAAGCCTCCCGTGGTGACCGTGAGCAGCGAAGCCCCATCTTCGACGACCTCCATGCTCGTCACGTGATCATCCTTCCTCAGGCGGATTCCTTGAACACCACCGGCGGTTCGACCCATTGAACGGACAACCGACTCAGGAATGCGTAATGCCTGTCCCATTTCGGTTACCAGCATGACATCATTCTTGCCGGTCGTCAAACGTGCCCAGCCAAGTTCATCACCTTCATCAAGCGACATGGCGATCATACCGGACGGCCGGACAGCTGAAAATTCCTCCAGGTCCACCCGCTTGACCCTTCCCTTGAGCGTGGCTAGGAAGCAAAAGTCGTGTTTGCCGAAGTCGGGGACTGCTATGGCTGCTGTGATGCGCTCGCCATTGTCCAGGTTGAGGACGTTGTAGATCGAAACACCTTTGCCTGTCCGGTCGGCATCGGGGATCTGGTAAATCTTTTCACTGTAGACTTTGCCTTTATCCGAGAAGAAGAGCACGGTCTGGAGTGTGCGGCCTGGCAGCATGAACAGGACCTCATCTTCCTCCTTGGTCGCATGCCCGGTGACCCCCTTGCCGCCAATACCCTGTGATTTGTAGGCCACTGCATTGACCCGCTTGATGTAACCGCGCTGGGTGAGTGTAATAAGCGTGTCCTCATCATGCACAAGGTCTTCGTCATGGAGCTCCTCCATAGCCTCCACCGCAATGCGTGTCCGGCGTTCGTCCCCGTACTTTTCAGCGATTTCCTTCATATCGCTCTGGACGAGGGCGAGGATCTTCTTCGGATTGGCGAGCAGGTCTTCCAGGAAGGCAATCTGCTCTTTCAACTGGCGCGCTTCCTCTTCAATTTTCCAGCGTTCGAGGGCAGCCAACCGTCTGAGCTGCATGTCGAGAATGGCCTGTGCCTGGATCTCCGTCAGCTTGAAACGCTTGATCAGACCTTCCTTGGCGGCATCGACGTCCGCTGCCTCCCGGATGGTGCGGATGACCTCGTCGATGTTGGCGATGGCGATGAGCAACCCGTCCAAAATGTGGGCCCGGGCGCGGGCTTTTTCCAGCTCGAACTGCGAGCGCCGGGTAATGACCACCTGCCGGTGGTCGATGAATATCTGCAGGGCACGCTTTAGCGAAAGGGTGCGAGGTTCGCCATCCACCAGCGCCAGCATCTGAACACCGAAGGTATCCTGTAAAGCCGTATATTTATAAAGCTGGTTCAGCACCTTTTTAGGCTGGGCGTTTCTCTTGAGCTCGATGACGATGCTCATGCCGCGTTGGTCTGATTCGTCCCGCAGGTCGGAGATCATGTCGATTCTTTCATTGCGGACGAGCTCAGCGATGCGTTCGATCAGAGTGGATTTATTGACCTGGTAGGGGATCTCCGTGATGATAATCTGGTGGCGCCCGCCCTTGGTCTCTTCAATGTGAGCCATGCCGCGCATCACCAGCCGTCCACGACCGGTTCCATACGCCTGGACGATTCCCTCCTTGCCGATGATCATGCCTCCGGTGGGAAAGTCGGGTCCCGGGACGAATTCCATCAGTTTCTCAACCGGGACATCGTCGAGATTGTCATAATTCTCTATCAGATAATCGATGGCCGCTGCGATTTCCCGCAGATTGTGGGGTGGAATGTTGGTTGCCATACCAACTGCGATACCGGCGGAACCATTCAGCAAGAGATTGGGCAGGCGGGCCGGGAGGACTTTCGGTTCCTCGAGAGAATCATCAAAGTTGGGACCAAAGTCGATAGTGTTCTTGTCAATGTCCGCCAGCATCTCTTCAGCCTGACGGTGAAGCTTGGCTTCGGTATATCGCATCGCAGCCGGGGCGTCGCCGTCCACCGAGCCGAAGTTACCCTGGCCGTCCACCAACAGGTAGCGCAGGGAAAAATCCTGGGCCATACGAGCCATGGATTCATAGACAGCCGCGTCGCCGTGGGGATGATACTTGCCGAGCACTTCGCCTACAATACGGGCGGATTTCTTATAGGACCCAGAGGCACGGATGCCCATGTCATGCATGGCAAATAGGATGCGTCGGTGGACAGGCTTGAGTCCGTCACGCGCATCAGGCAATGCGCGGGCGACGATCACACTCATCGCATAGTCGATGTACGCATCGCGCATCTGTTGGTCGATATCAACTTGTTCTACAGTACCTATATCCATAGTTCATTCCTGTTCTGGTTGATCATGGCACAATATACGGAGAGCGCAGACTGAGCGCCCTCCGCTAAGGAGTCACTGAACTCCAATTATACCAAACGCCTTGCCAAAAATGGGTGGGGTGGCTATAATAATGCGGCTATCGGGGCGTGGCTCAGACCGGTAGAGCGCACGGTTCGGGTCCGTGAGGTCGGAGGTTCAAATCCTCTCGCCCCGACAGATAGCGTACGGTCGCCGCCTACCCGAGGCGGCGATATTTTTTGACAATTGGTCGGCGGGTTTCCCCATTGAGGGGACAATGCAAGTCCTCTTGCCTCGACAGATAGCGTACGGTCGCCGCCTACCCGAGGCGGCGATGTTTTTTGACAATTGGTCGGCGGGATTGATAAAGAAGGAAGGCACCCCTCTGAAAAAGGGTGATTTAGATTTCTTTAATTTCCAAAAAGACGCTAATTCGATGCCAGCTTAACCTTCATAGTGAATTTTCTGCTGAAACCCTGCCCTGGATTCGATTTCAGCCAGCCTGGAGGAGGCAAACTTGCAGGCATCGATCATAAGCTGCTTAGCCTCGTTTTCCGGAAGATGACACAGTTCCTTTATGGAGCCATATCCCTTTTCTTTCAGGAATTCGTCGATGAACAACATTTCCAACGGCGCTTGTGGCGATTCACTGCCAGATCTATTGTTTTGAGCATTCATGGAACACCTCCATTTCTTAAGTGGTGTTCAATTGGTCTCCTTCTGACCATCTTTAATTGCGAGGTCTTCCGGTTTCATGGTGTTTTTGCAAGTGTGGTCCGGTAGAATGACTGGGAACGGATTTTCTCCATTCAGACAAGCTTCCTGCCGCGTGTAACCCTATTTTTATTATACGCTTACCAGGGTCGTTGGGTTAACTGGATTTTCTCCTTGATAATCTGCTCCTAATTTCAGATCCCTTGCTCCCCCTAAAAAGACTTAAGGTCATGGACGATGGGAACTTATGATAAGATTCTCTGCGTATCGAAGTATGGACTTCAAAGAATCGTTGAGTGTTATCATCGGTGGGGAAAGTGATCTAAATGCCTTCATTCTCATTGCTTACGCTTAATTCCTTCGGCCTGCCTTTATTCCTTGGATGGCGCCGGATGGGTATCCTAGCTCGAGAACTGAACCAACGAGTGGAAACGGTGTTATGCCTTCAGGAGATTCAGCATGATGCCTATCTTCCCATTCTTAGGAAACGTCTGACCAATTACCCCAATCAATGTTATCGGCCAAATCTACTTGCCCCGATGGGCGGGCTGGTCACTGCTTCACAGTTGTCATACATCCATCATGAGTTCCTTCCGTTCCCGAATCGAGGAAAGTGGTACACCATCGGTGTTGCTGACTGGGCATTGAGAAAAGGCGTATTGCTTTCCAGTCTGGACGTGGAAGGTATGAAGGTCATTGTGCTAAATACACATCTCCATGCCAACTATGCTGGAAAATGGACTAAGGAAGGGATGCTTGCTGGAATCCAGAGTGATCAGGTCAAATATCTTGCTGAGCTGGCACGAGCTCAACCGAAAGATGCCCTGGTCGTTATTTGCGGTGATTTCAATTTCCCCCGCGATACTTTTTTGTATGAGGAATTATCTGAAATTAGCGGATTTATCGATCCTTTGAAAGATGACCCCCGTCCCACATATTCCCCTGTATCTTTCCTGGCATCCAAGTGGTCAGTCGCACTTGATTTTATTTTCTACCGTAAACCTGATAAAATCGACATGGCAATAACCGCAGATATCCTGGCAATTGAGAATTCAAAAGCCATTACTGATCGATCGAAGTTCTTATCCGATCATCGTGCATTAAACCTTACCACCCATTGGAGGAATTAGTATGAAGTTGACCCGTGCTCGCATCGTTCAAATCATCTCGATGTTCGTCGTCCAAATGTTGACCCTGTTCATTTTACCGAACTTTTTATCGGGGTTCACCTACAACTCATTTCGTTCATTATTTGTACTCACCATCGTACTGGCTATTACCCAATCGCTATTCTGGTGGGTATTTATCTACCTTTTTTCCTGGCTGCCTGTATGGCTCTTCCCGATCCTTACGTTCCTCCTTAATGGCGCATTATTTTTCAGAATAGGCGATCTGGTTCAAGGGGTCTACATTGCCGACCGTGCGACAGGCTTATGGATTTCCATCTGGCTCACCGTGGTGAATGCCATCATGGCTGGCCTTCTTTCTGTCGATGAAGATTCCCGCTTTGATCGAAACGTAGTCGGGAAGATGGTTAAACGGCGTGGAAATATCACCAAGACCGACGTCCCCGGCTTCCTCTTCCTTGAGATTGACGGTCTGGGTGAAAAAGTCATCCGACGCGCGATCGCAGAGGGGCATATGCCCACTCTAAAACGCTGGATTGATTCGGGAAAATACAAGCTCATCGGTTGGGAAACCGACTTCACATCCCAAACTGGTGCGATGCAAACCGGTATTTTGCTGGGCAACAATACCGATGTCCCAGCCTACCGCTGGTGGGATAAAACCCAGGGCAAGACAATCATGTCCGGTAATCCCAAGGATGCGCTAGCCATTGAGGCGCGGAATTCCACTGGTAAAGGCCTGTGTTCTGATGGTGGATCTTCCCGTGGAAATATGTTCTCCGGGGATGCGTCAGAGAGCATGCTTACGTTCAGCACCATTCTGGATAAGCGTGGTCGAGGACCCGGGTTTTACTTTTACCTATTCAGTCCCTATGTGATCTTCCATATTTTGACGAAATTTGTTATAGAACTTTTTAAAGAATGGTGGCAGGCGTTCCTCCAACGTAGGCGCAAGGACAAACACATCACTTCTGCTCGTAATTTCGCCTACGCGTTCTTGCGGGCTTTTCTGGGACCGGTCCTTCATGACCTGATTACATTTACCGTGATCAGCGATGCCCTGCGCGGCCTGCCTGCTTCGTATGCGCTTTTTTCAGCATACGACGATCTGGGTCATTTTGCCGGCACTGAAGCCCCTGAAGCGTATGAAGCCCTTAGCGAAACCGACCATTATTTTTCCCGGATTGAACGGGCATTAGCCGACGCTCCCCGCCCTTACCACATTGTGGTTCTTTCCGACCATGGGCAGAGTATTGGCCCGACCTTCAAGAAGGCCTACGGGCTCTCTCTTGAAGAATTGGTCAAGGGGCATATCAGCGGGGAGGCAAAACTGCTCACCACGGAGGAAACAAACGAAGCCTGGGATAACATCAACGCAATCCTGACTGAATCGTCCAACTCACCAACGCGGACATCGAAACTCATGAAGCGAATGATGGCTCGCAAGGAACGGGATGGGATGGTGGCGATCGGCCCTGAACGAGACCCGAAGGAAGTCCTGGATGAAAGCGCAAAGAATGCCAATATCGTGGTGTATGGTTCAGGCAGTTCAGGGCTTATCTATTTTACCGACTCAAAGGAACGTTTAACCCTCGAGCAAATAGGAGAGGCTCATCCGGGCATCGTCCTCGGATTGTCTCAACACCCTGGTATTGGCTTCGTGCTGGTAAAGTCTGCAGAACACGGTTCCATGGCGATCGGCAAGAAAGGTGTGAATTACATCGATAAAGGTACAGTTGAAGGCGAAGATCCGTTGGCCGATTACGGTCCCAATGCAGCCATGCACCTGCGGAGGGAAAGCAGCTTCTCGAACTGCCCGGACATCATTGTGAATTCGGTCTATGATCTCCAGACTGATGAAATTGCAGGATTTGAAAACCAGGTGGGTCACCATGGCGGAATGGGAGGAGCTCAGAACCATGCCTTTATCATGTACCCGGCCGAACTGCCTTATGACGGCAAACCGGTGATAGGAGCGGAAAATGTTTATAAACTCCTGCGCGGGTGGCGGGAAAAGGTCCAGGCTCTATAATCAGTAAACAGGTTAGAAATAGCAGGCAGCCATTTTGAAATTCAATAGCTGCCTGCTATTTTTGTTACGGATTTCAGATGGAAGTCTCTAGGGATTCTGAGGGGAGACGCCGTTCGATTAATAAAAAAACCATCAGAGAGACAAGTACAAGTATGCCAAAAAACAAATACATAAAACTTGTATCATAGGCGTCAATTAGTATCCCTCCCAGGAAATTGCCTGTCGCAGCGCCGAAACCCATGAGCACACTGCCGAATAACCCTTGTGCCGTGGCGCTTACCCCTCTAGGAGCATTGTCATTGACGTAAGTGACACCTGCCACCCAAATTGCAGAGAATGTCAGACCGTTCATAAGCTGGACTAATGTGACTCCGATTGGTTGGTTCACTGCAGCCAAAAGCAGCATACGAATTCCTGTCATGGCCACTCCAAACACCAGCAATCCATGAGCCTTCAACCGCACGATCAGGCGATTTGAAAAGAAGAGGATAGGGATTTCAGAGACCGTCGCGACCACCATCGTGATGCCCATCAATGTTTTACTCGAACCAAGTTCATCCATATAGAATAATCCATAGGTGTTCACAACTGCCAGCCCTATACCAGCCACAAAAGCCATGGCAAGGAATAGAATCCAGCGTGGTTTGCTCAGCAGAATCTGGATTCCATGGCGAACAGATACACTGATTTCGACCCTCGAGAATTTTAATTTTTGGCTAACCAGCATGGTGAAGAACATTAGAATGGCGAACATATAAAACGAAGAATGCAAGCCTCTCTGCTCAATGACCATTCCTGCCATAAATGAGGCAACGCCCCAACCAAATGTGCCTCCCAATCGAACCCGTCCGTACATTTCCCATTCTCCCTCCAACATGGACATGGTTGCGCTATCCGCCAGCGGGGTGGTAGGGGCAATGGCAAAGGCAAACAACACCACCAACGGCAGCAATTGCCAGAACGATGTGACCATGGAGACTGCCAGGATGAAGAAGATGCTGAACAGAAGGGACAGCGACAGGACGAGGCGATGTCGATGGGTTGCATCAGCAACTCCGGTCCAGAGAGGTGCGCTGATCAGGGTGATGAGAGGTGGCAGGGCGGTGAGAAATCCGATTTGTCGGCCGGCGAGACCCAATTCCCCATAATACAACACCAGATAGGGGAGCATTGTCGCGATGGCGCCGAAATAGAAAAAGAAAAACGAGAACGGCCAGAATTTTTTCATTGTCCCGTGATTATTGAGCTGATTTATTACTTTTCGATAAGATTCGATTTGCTACTAGGAAAAAAACACGTATCATCATGGACAGACGGTCCTTGATGAATCCAAGTTTCGTCGCTTAAGGATAACACTGAAGCCCATTTCGATGGCCTTGCTGCACACAGCAGGGAAATCAACGCCGGTATCATCATATTCGGCAGCAAATACCGGTTTCCCCGATTGAATGAATGGAATCATCTCTTCACACCATCCCTCGGAAAAACAATCCTCAGTGATGGCAAAGTCAAAATAAGGCAACAAGTCTTCCACCTGGTCGGGAGCATTTTTCATCCCGATCGCAAGGCCGCGGCTATGAGCTTCATCAGCCAGCCATTTAGAATAACGCAGTTGATCTTCATAGGTGATGGGAAAACCGGTATCGTTGTCGTAAATTTGCATGTTATCAGGTTCGACTGCATCAAAGCCTTTGGCTTTGCATAAATCCAATCTGGATCGCATGATCGGGGCAAGCAGGTCGATTCTTTTGATATTCAGCCACTTTTCGCCCGGCCAACCCTCATAATCTTTTCCCAACACTTCTGGCGGGAATTGATCTTTGTCCGGACGCCAGTCTTCCCACGAGCCGACAGAGATATAACAGATGACATTATTGCCTCGTGAATGTAATTCTTCAACAATCGAAGCTTCGGAATCCATTAAATCAATATCATAAACTTCGACATCGAATGACATATCCACGGGCGGATCGGCGAGCTGCCATTGCCAAGTCAGGCCGGGCTTGGGTCGCCACCAATCCTGAGCCGCAGGTATCGTGCTCACTTGAACGGTCGCAGCTTCGACCTGACCAGGAGTCGGTTCCGAAGAACAGCCTGATAGAAAAAGGATGATCAGAAAGAAAATTGAGTAAACGGGATTGGCTCTTATATTTGGTGAATCGCCCATCTAAATCATATCTCGCTCGTCACATGATACTATAGAGTAGGCAAGATTCACGGTTGGGATGGTCTTCCCGCCCATAATTTTGGCGCATAGATGTCGGTCACCTTGGCGCCAGTTTGGAGAGCGGATTTTAATTTCCAACAACATGGGTAATTCACATGGAGGTGGTTGGTCAATGTTGAAAACACAGACCCGCCAGGATTATTCTCCCTTGGCTAATGCCATGATCTCAGCCGGCTTGTCGATGATTGACACCAATTTTCCATCTCTCATCTGCAAAACCCGATCCACGAATTGACACATGCGCAGATCGTGCGTCACCATGATGCCCGCGCGTTGGTTTTCATAAATCAGTGCGGCAAAGGTCTTGACCACCTGGAAGGCCCGTTCTGTATCGAGGCTGGCCGTGGGTTCGTCTGCAAGGACCAAGGTCGGGTTGTGGATGAGAGCCCGGGCAATGGCGACCCGTTGCTGCTGTCCGCCCGACATCTGGGAAGGTAAATTCTTCAAACGCTGCTCCAACCCGAGCCTGGCCAATAATTCCTCCGAGCGGATCCGGCCCGTATGATCCAGCCGGTTGTTCAACCTGAGCATGAACTCGACGTTTTCTTTGGCATTCAAGAAGGGAATAAGGTTATTGGATTGGAATGTGAACCCGATTTTCTCTCTCCGCAACGCCACCCTCTCCTTGTCGCTCATTTGAGAAAGATCCATGCCGTCGATCAGCACCTGGCCACCGGTGGGGGTAAGGAGCGCAGCCAGGATTGAGAGCATGGTCGTTTTGCCGGAACCGCTGGGTCCCACCAGCGCGACGAATTCACCGGAGTGCACCTCAAACGAGACGTCATCCACGGCATTGACCGGACCGGAGTCGCTCGAGAAAGTTTTGATCACATTTTTGACTTCAAGGGCTGTTGTGCTCATGTCATTCCATCCTTATGCCAGCCGCAGTGCTTTGAGAGGTTCAATTCGTACGGCATAAATGACTGAGACCATACCGCCAGCCGGACCGATTAACAGAAGCGCCAGCAGCGCCAGCGCGGATGCCTGCCCGTTGAAGACCAACGGAATATTGGGCGGGAAAAACAAGGAGAAAATAAAAGTCAATGCGCCGCCGATGAAGACGCCCATGGCGGTGACGATAAGGATTTGAATCACCGCTGCCCAGCCGACGACCCCATTGGACGCCCCGATGGCTTTCAATACACCGATCTGAGGCACCTTCTGTAGGATTTGAATTTGGAAGAACCCGCCGATCACCAGGATGCCAATGAGCAGGGTAAATCCTCCCTGTGTCTGCACGGTTCCTTGCTGCGCAGAATACCCGGGGATATTGTTGATCGTGGTGGGGATGTCAGCCACCTCAATATTCGAAACCGTTTCTGCCAGGTCGGCCTTCACCGATTCCAGTTGCGCAGGATCCTCGAGTTTCACCGCCACGATGTTGATGTTGGGATTGACGTTGGAAAACTCGGCCGCCGATTTGGGGCGGATACGCTCCCAGGTCTGGGGGGATACAAATATGGACGGTTGGAAAAAATAGGATTGGCCGTCGGTGGTGCCGACTACTTTAAGGTCGTAAAACTCATCTTCGGTTCCCTGGGTGGACCGAACGGTAATCTCATCGCCGATGTTGATATCGCTGCGGGAAAGAACATTGCTGTCCAAAATGGCTTCCCTGGCCAGACCGCCGCTGAAAGCCTGCCCTTCTGCAATTGTGGGAAAACCGGGGCGGCCTTGCTCAACACCCAGCAGGGAGACTTTCAGAACATCTTCTGGAAGAACAATGGCGGTTGTTGATGTGGAGATCGCGCCTGCATCCGCAACACCTGCGACCCTCCTCACCGCCCTGGCTGTCGTCTGGTCTAGGCGGCTTGCCGTGATGTTAAAGTCTGAGTTTTCACGGAAGATGACCAGCTCGCCATTGATATTGGCAATGTATTCTCTGTTCCCGTTGCCGAGACCTTCGCCCAAGGCAGCAATAAAAAGAACCAGCAAAGTAATCAACGCAATGACGAGACTGAAAAGGAGGAACCGTCCACGGTTTCTCCATATCTCCTTGCCCGCCAGAAAAAAAGATAGTGAAAGTGTTCTCATTTTAATTTTTCCCCGCCCATCATTTGATCAAGCTTCAGGTGTAATCGGCGCTCCAAGTGGTTTTTTCCAATCAGTGCCCATGATACCCTTGACGAGCAGGTCCAGCGGGGGGTGATCGGCGATATTTTCATAGTAGTAAGGTAAGCGGACGAGTCCATCCGGCCCGATGACAAAAGTCCCGGACATCAGCATGGAATCCTGTCCTGGAGGAGGCAGCTCTGTGTTCCAACCGCGGGTTTTCTTAAGCCTCCGGTTGGACCTCCAAACCTGAGCTGAAAGGAAAGTCTGACGAAGTGTTCCGCGCTCCAATCCGAAGGCAGCGTATATTTTTCGCTCAGGGTCTGAAAGACAAAGGATACCGGGAGCGCGTTCTGCGCAGAACTCTTTAGCCTGTTCCAATGTTCCCTGAGTGACAACGGCCAGAGAGAGACCTGCGCCCACCAACTCGGGATAGCCTGTCACTAATTCGTCCAACATTTCCTTGCATTGGGGGCAGCCGAAGTGGCGAGTAAAGGCCAGGACAAGCACCTTATTCTGCCACAACGATGACAACTTTACCCTTGTGCCATCGACAGCGGTCACCTCTACGTCTGGTGCAGCGTCATTGAATTTAAGTTTTTGTTTTGGCATGACTTAATTGTAACACCCCGAATCTATTACTGGGAATTATTCAAGCCCTCTAACAAAAAAATGAGAGAAAATGACAGTCTTTACGGCATTTTTTGAGGGAGAGTTTTATTTTTCGTAAATGTTTCTTATCCCTATTCGCCATTGGGTTATATTCGAGCGTAATTCGGAATTATCGATCCATTGATCGATTCCGCCGATGAGCCCTTTTGTTGCAATTCGCTTGATTTCAGGGTCAGTAATATGCTGTGCAATCGAATGAGCCACGACGTCACCATGGATCACCATGAAAGGACGTCCGTGAAAACTTGACACCTGCTCCGGTATCGGTTCAGTGAGGTTGAGTTTATTGTGATTCTTTACGAGGATTTCATACGCACTGCAAAGTGCTTTTTCCCGCTCCTCCCATGTCTCGGCTCTTTGTGCGTTCCATAAAAAAGGGGACAACTCTTCGGCACAGGCGAGCTTCTTGAATCCGCTCCCAAACCATTTTGGGTAGGGGGCGTATTGTTTCTCCATAAGAAAACACAAGGACATGATGTCCCTCACCAGACGGGAACCGATCAATGCAGAGCCCAGTTCATCGCCGACAAAACCGGCGCGAGGCATGAGGTGTTCCTCCTGTCCGATGCGGTCCCATATGGAAGCCATCAGGTACAACCAGACATCCTGGGGGTACCATGCCAGAGTTTCGCGAAAACGAGTCAATTCCCCGACATTATCAAAGTAAACCGCACCTGCGGTCATTGTTCCCAAAACCTGGGATGGCACTGTCAGCCAATCTAACGGACTCAGCGGTTCGGAATTATCCCAAGCCAAGTTATCAATTGTAAATTCGCGCAAAGTGAGCGGGGTCACCCTATGTTCAACGGGACCCTCGCTTTTTGACTCCATCCAGCGAGTCCCAGGCTCATCGTGCGACGGAACGGAATCCACCGGAAAACCCAGGAATTCGTGCGGCAGCTCGCGGCTGAGCATAGCTCGAATCGGAGATGCAAGTCCTTGATCTTTCTCCTGCAAAAAGATATACACTCGTGGATACCAATTATGATCCATGGACATGGCAGTGTCGAAGCCAAGCACTTCGCTCCCGTAGCCGATGAGGGCCGCTGCATGGCTAAGGTTTGGATAGTGATGATCCAGGGAGGGTCTTACACACTCGAAGTAGAACCTGCGGTTCAATTCGAGCGCAGGCATGAATTCAGGCATAAGTTATCCTTTTAGAAGTCCCTTTTGGGCGGCCACAGCGATGGCGGCTGCCCGAGAATCCACCCCCAGCTTGTCGTAAATACTCGCCAGATAGGCTTTAACAGTCCGCTCGGAAATTCCAAGATGGACGGCGATTTCCTTGCTGCGCTCGCCTCGCGCCACACCCTCCAACACCTGGCTTTCCCGTTCAGTCAGGATCGAAGGAATCTCCATAGCTGCTTTTCCAGAAGGATGAGACCCGGCAGACGAAAGCACCCTGGCCATGATTTCAGGCTTTAGGAGTGTTTCGCCTCTTGCCGCCGCGCGAATGGTGTCGAACAGGGAAGCGCGGTCGGTATCTTTGAGCAGATAACCACGAGCGCCTGCCTGCAAACCACGCAGCATCAACTCATCTTCATTGAAGGTGGTCAGGATGACAACGGCGACGTCCGGTTGTTCGACTCGCAGCCGTTCAATGGCAGTCAACCCGTCCATGCCGGGCATGCGCAGATCCATCAGCACTACATCGGGGTGTCGTGCAGCGCTAAGACTGAGGGCCTCCGCGCCGTCAGCTGCCTCGGCGACAAGCTCGAAATCCTTCTCGGTCTCGAGGATGAGGCGCAGTCCCTGGCGAATGATCAAATGGTCGTCTGCAATAAGGATTCGGATGGGAGCCATGGGGATGCTATTCTTCCTCAGTGTTTACAGGAATTGTCAAAATAAGTGTAGTGCCACCCTGTGATGAACTTTTAATTTCCAATTGGCCGCCTACCAACCGTATCCGCTCACGAATTCCCATGATCCCATAATGCCCGGCTGGAATGTTTTCAGGGTCAAATCCCTTTCCATCATCCTTGAGAATGAGACTCAAACTGCCATTTTCGCACAACGCAGAAATTTCCACTTTTTGAGCTTCTGCATGCCTGGCGATGTTATTCAGTGCTTCTGCAACGGAGCGAACCACTGCTTCCTGGATCTCTTCAAGATATCGACCGGGAATTTCCAATCGTATTTCGCAAGGGATGCCGGAGTATTCTGAAAATTGAGTGATCTCTCTCCGGATAGCTCCCTCCAGGTTTTCGGGTTCAGGTTGCCGCAGGTTGTCAATTGCCCGTCTGGATGATTCCAGTGTGGCGCGGGCTTGCTGCATGGATTGCTGGATAATCACGCGGGCTTTATCTGAACGATCCGTGGCAAGGTTGGCATCTGCAGCCTCGAGTTGTAATATCAATCCGGCCAATCCTTGGGACAAAGTGTCGTGAAGCTCCCGCGCCATCCGCTGGCGTTCGTTGGCGATGGTCAAGTCTTCAACTCTGTCCGCGTACTCGGAAAGCTGGCGATTGGCTGTCTCAAGTTCCACAAGCAAAACCTGGGCTTGTTCCCGGGCTTCAGCCTGTCGCATGTACATGGTGACATAGATCACGATGAAAATAACAACCGGGATGGTCATCAACCAATATCCACCAACCGAATTAATTCCTGTAAGATTGGCAAAACAGATCATGGAAAGAATCAGGTAATAAGTCAGGGCAAGCAAGCCCCAACGCTTAATTCCCAATAAACCAACGCTTTCGCCGATCAATCCCATAAACAGGGCAAAAACCATCCCTAAGGCTCCTGAAATAACCGAGATCGCAAAAGCAAGCAAACCCTGGAGGAGAATATATCCGGTTACCCAGGCAGGTGATCTCTCAGCGATTCTGTACAAATACCAGTGCAGGATGACGTGAATGCCCACCAGCAGGGTGAAAACGATGAATATGTCCGGTTGGCGCAGCTTGGGATCGTTGACCAGTGAGAAGATGTACATCGCCCCCACAACAAGGGTGAGAAAACCCATGAAAAAGAAGGGGTCGCGATCCACTTTGGATAAGCGAGAGGAGGGTTTAGTATTCATATTTAACTATATTTTATATCGGAATTAAAATCCTGCCATTGTACGGACGTACAGTGTACGAGAGACTATGGTGAAGGTGACCGAACGCTCAATTGCCAGGTCTCGCTTGAAGACCTATACTAATGTCAGAATAATAAATTTAATTTTCAAAATAAGAGGAGATAAGCTATGGAAACCAAGACCAAATCAGTAGGTGAAATCATCGACCTGGTGTTTAAGGGACTGGCGATCGCCATGAGTGTTGCAGCAGTAGTTCTCAACATTTTAGGAGTCGCCTCCTTGCAGACCCTGACCCTTTTCCTGGGGGTTGGCTTGTTCTGCCTGGCAGTGACATCGATGGACAAATAACCAGCATCCATTCCCGCCTGAGTATTGGCGGGAGTGGATGCATTCTTGGAGGCAAGATGAACGCAATCGAAATTTCCAATCTAAAAAAATCCTTTGGCGAAATAAAAGCAGTCGCTGGTGCATCCTTTACCGTCAGGGAAGGCGAGATTTTCAGCCTTCTTGGGCCTAACGGAGCCGGAAAGACGACCACAATTTCCATGCTTTCCACCCTGTTGCGACCGGATGAAGGCGATGCCTTGATACTCGGGCATTCAATCCGAGAAGAGCCGATGAAAGTTAAGGAATCCCTGGGCGTCGTGCCACAGGAAATTGCCCTTTATGAAGATTTATCCGCAAAAGAAAACCTGATGTTTTGGGGAAAAATGTATGGCCTGCGCGGAGCGGCATTAAAGAAAAGGGTCGATGAAATTCTCGAGACAATTGGCCTGGCTGATCGGCAGAATGGCCGGGTTGGAAAGTTTTCGGGAGGGATGAAGAGACGCGTTAATATCGGCGTCGCGCTGCTCCACAAACCGAAAATCATCTACATGGACGAACCCACTGTAGGTATTGATCCGCAATCCCGGCGCAGCATTTTGGACAGCGTTGTCGCGCTCAAGGACCAGGGCATGACAGTCCTTTACACAACTCACAATATGGATGAAGCACAAGAACTCTCAGACCATATCGCCATCATGGACCATGGAAAAATTATCGTTCAAGGGACGCATGATGAACTGGTAAAGCTGGTCGGTCAGTCGGATCGAATCGTTTTGACAACAAATGCTGAACCCGTCCGCATGATTGAGATTTGGAAGCAGACGGTGGGTGTGGATAGTATCTCGGCCGAAGACGGAAAATTGACCCTTCTGGTGGATGATTCGAATCGAGTTCTCCCCCGGTTGTTTGAAATTGCAGCGGTGAACGGATACCGCATCACATCAGTCGAAATTGAACTACCAAACCTGGAATCGGTCTTCCTGCACCTGACCGGTCGTGCTTTGAGAGACTGACGGCAGAAATTTTATTCTGGACAGGCAGAATGACTGGAGAAGCTGATTATGAAAATCATTGATATTGCCTTAAAAGATTTGACTCGTTCCATGCGAAGTACTTTTGCCATATTGTTCATGTTTGGCGTACCGCTGCTTGTGACCGGAATGTTCTATTTAATGTTTGGAAATATTTTGGGTGGCGACGTAGTCTTTGACCTGCCAGTCACTCGGGTTGTGGTTGTCAACCAGGATGAAGGAAGCTTGGACCTGCGGTTGGGGGCTTCCATGTTTGGGGTGCCATCGGGTTCCGATATTTCAAGTCTCGGTGACATCATTGTCCAATCCCTTCAGAATGAGGGTCTGGCAGATATTTTATTGATCACTTTGGCTTCTGATGCGGAATCGGCTCGTGTGGCCGTTGACCAGAAAGATGCGGACATTGCCGTTATCATCCCACGTGAATTCACTACCCGGTTCATTGCCATTGAATCAGGTCCTGTCCCATCGGAGATTGAACTGTACGCTGACCCCGAAAAAATTATTGAATTGGGGATCGTTCAATCCGTTTTGGAAAAATTCAAGGATATTATGTCTGGAGCGAAAATTGCTGCTTCTGTTGCCGCGAAGCAATTCCCGGGCTCGGATTTTTCCTTGATCGGCGCGGTGGTGCAGAATTACATTGAACAAGCCGGTCAGCGTTCATCAAGGCCGGAAATGTTCATTACAGTTGAGAGCGCAGCGCAAGTGGAGAGTCCCAACCGGATACTTGCCATCGTCGGCCCAATCATGGCCGGAATGATGGTTTTTTACGCTTTTTATACAGGTATGACCACTGCTGAAACCATTCTAAGGGAGGACGAGGAAGGCACTCTGCCACGCTTGTTTACCACCCCCACTTCCCGCACAGCCATTTTGGCAGGGAAATTCCTGGCTGTAGGGATAACGGTCTTCGTCCAGGTAGTGGTTTTGATCATCGTGGCAAGCCTTATCTTCAAGGTCGCGTGGGGAAATC
This sequence comes from uncultured Chloroflexia bacterium, assembly GCA_963774975.1. GTDB lineage: Bacteria > Chloroflexota > Anaerolineae > Anaerolineales > Villigracilaceae > JBGPQJ01. Next base: position 224,148 of record CAVZGY010000003.1, on the reverse strand, counting down.
CCCTCTATGTCACCTTGATCGCTTTGGGAACGGTGTTTGCCGCCAGCGCATTTGGGGTTTTCGCCAACTCGCTGATCAAAACCACAAAACAGGGCGGAGTGATCTATGGCGGATTGCTGACCGTCACTGGGATGCTCGGCATGATAAAAATATTCACAATGGGAGTTGCCAATCCTTCACCGATGATGGACATCGTTTCCCTGCTTGTGCCCTCAAGGTTGGGCTGTCCGCGGAATGTTGCAGAACTCTGCCGGCGCCCAGCCGACCGATATCCTGCTAACACTAACTATTCTACTCATTTGGAGTATTGTTTTCTTCAGTATCGGCGCTTGGCGTTTTCATCGCCGGTTTGCGTAAAGGCCCATCGGTTTTCGACCGGTTCTTGAACTGGAAATAAATTTGAAAGGAATACCAAGATGAGATCTATTCTGGATATAACATTGAAGGACCTGGTACAACTGGTTCGTAACAAGATGACCTTCCTGTTCCTGCTGGTCATGCCCATCATCTTCACATTGTTGTTTGGGTTTGCGTTTGGCGGATTTGGAAGCCAGTCCTCGGAACAAAGATTCCCTGTTGGGTATCTGGACCTTGATAAGAGCGAGAGCAGCTTGAAACTGGCTGACAGGCTGACCCGTTCGGCGATATTTTACCTGGAAGATAATCCGGACCGCTCCAAGCCCGAGCTTGAGTCGCTAGTCTCAAGGAAGGCATTGGCGGCCGCAGTGCTCGTGCCTGAAGGATTTGGTGAATCGTCCTCGGTGGAAATCCAAACCCATTGGTTGTTATCAGTGATCTGGGTAATGGAGCCTCTCTTACGATTGAAAATGAAATTTCACGAATTGCAGGTCAACTTGCGAATGAGGCTTTGACAGTCCAAGTCATTTCATCCACGCTGGGCATGGCTGAGTCTGCCACCCTGGCTGAAGAAGTGCAGCAAGCCTGGCAATCTCCCCCCATCGCAATCCGGGTAACACACAGTGTGTTGATTGAAAAACCTAACTCGGCAGCCATGAGTCTTGCCCATACCGCTCCTGGCATGATGCTCCAGTTTGCCATCGCCAGTCTCCTGACTTCTGCACAAATTCTGGTCAACGAACGGAAAACCCGCTCACTTCAACGGTTAATGACTACGCGGGTAGCTCGATGGCAGATTTTGGCTGGCCATTTTCTGGCGATATTTACGATGCTGTTGATGCAATTTACCATATTGATCGTTTTTGGACAGTGGGTGTTAGGGCTGGATTACATGCGGCTTCCGCTGGCAACGGTTCTAGTGACCCTGGCGTCAACCGCCTGCCTGGCTGCCATGGGATTATTGATCGGTACGCTGGCTAAAACTGATGAGCAGGCCATCATATTCTCACTCATACCGATGTTTGTTTTCGCTGGGCTCGGAGGCGCCTGGGTGCCGCTCGAGGTCACCGGTGAGACTTTCAGAACGATTGGACATCTCACTCCGGTCGCCTGGGGCATGGATGGGTATAAGAATATCATCGCCCGCGGACTGGGGCTGGAATCAGTCACTATTCCAGTGCTGGCACTCTTCGGTTATGGAATTTTGTTTTTCACAATAGCAGCCTGGTTGTTTTCCCGAAGTGAAGAAAGATAGGACTGACCTAACGGTGGAATTTTAATCAAACGAAGTGCAAATAAACACTAACTCAAAGTCCACTTCTCTAAACGGGAAGGGGACTTTTTAATTGAGTATTGCCAATGATATGAAAAGTTACTATACTTTGGAGTAATATTGTCCATATTCCAAGTAGAGGAGAAATCGGATGATTACTGCCGGTGAATTAATTCGCAAAAAAGGAAGCGATATCTGGGTGATCCCGCGCGATGAGACGGTGTATGCCGCGATGAAATTGATGGCAGAAAAAGACGCCGGCGCTTTGTTGGTGATGAGTGACGACAAAATTTCCGGCATCATTTCCGAAAGAGACTGCGTCCGCAAAATGGATATCGCCGGTCGATCTGCTCGCGAAACGCGGGTGGTCGCCATCATGACAGAAAAAGTGATGTATGTTGAAGCCTCTCAACCCCTCGAAGAGGTGATGGCGCTCATGATTGATAAGAGCATCCGGCACATGCCAGTCATGGATGGGTCAAAGCTTTTGGGTGTCCTTTCAATTCGAGATGTTCTCAAGGAAGTTATTGCACAGCAAAAATTCCTGATCTCCCAGTTGGAGCATTACATTCGCGGATAAGCAGTATTAAGTTAAAAAAAGTGCTGTTCATTTTGAACAGCACTTTTTTCAACTTTGATTTCTTTAGTCACTGAATGTGAAGTGCAGTATTGTGTTGTTCCCCGAGTCGCTCACCCAGATTCCGTTCGGGTCAAGAGCCAGCCCAAGAGGCAGCCCGAATCCATCGCTAAGCGACGAGCATTGTCCCCAAACCCGGGTGATCTGTCCATCAGGCAGGAATTCCAATACCCGGCAGGCTTCCGGGTCGCTGACAAAAATATTTCGATTGGCATCCACCGCGATGAATGGTTTGTTTTCCACCGATTGGCTGAACCAGCCGTTGACGGGAATTTGAAGGATCGACTCGTACACCGTGCCAGATGCGTCAGGCGCGAAAACCTGGATTCGCATATTCCATGTGTCGGTCACGTAAACAAGACCATCGGGATCGACCGCCACCCCCACGGGTTCGCTGAATTCTCCGGGGTTGATGCCGGGTGCGCCGAATTGAGTGATAAATTCGCCATTTTCGTTGAAGACGACAATACGATTGTTGCCCGTGTCGGCAACATAGACCCGTCCCTGGCTGTCAACAGCGATGCCTCGAGGTCCGTAGAAGCTGAATGGAGAATCCGCGAGACCGGAGACTCCCCATGTCGCAATGAAATCGCCCTCGGAAGTGAATTTCTGCACCCGGTGATTCCAGGTGTCTGAAACGTACACGTTGCCATCGGGTCCGACAGCCACTCCCCAGGGTTCGTTAAACATCCCTTCAGGTGCGCTTCCCTGGCTGGCATCCGCAAATCCCCCCCAGGACTGCAAAACAGATCCATCCGTGGCAAGATGCTGGATGCGATGATTGCGGGAATCTGCAACATATAGGCTGCCGTCATTTCCCCGCGCAATCATTCGTGGAGCCTGGAATTGACCGGGTTCGGATCCCGGGCTGCCGATCACGCCGTCCGGTTGCAACTGGACAATGGATGATTCATACGGGTCCTCCATCTCCACTTCGGGCAGGGAGGGGACGCTGCCGTAGTTCCAAACCTGGGCGGCTGCATCCTTCCGGATGTAGGCGGTCATCTTTTCACCTGGACTCCAATTGGTCAGGGTAAACGCGTCGCTGTTCCTGATTCGGGCATATTCTGTAAAATCGCGGTTATACCAGATCTCCCAAACCGCATGCCGGATTTCCGGATTGGTGAAGAACGGCTGGATGTGCTCCCAGGTGCGGCGGAAGTATTCGGAGTAAGCACATCGGTGGCGCATCCTGCCCGCTCTCGGCGACGTATTCCCCGTTGATATTGTCCCATTTCAAATTCCAGTAATCCATGTTCGGCCACCACAGCCGCATGAGGGGGACGGAGTAATAATTCTCACGAAGAATGGGTTTGACCTTGGCCTCGTTTTCCGGGCTGACGACCACCACCAACGCCCGCTTAATATCCGGGGTCGGATTCTTGTCGAAATCGATCCGATTCGGGTAGCGGCGCATATACCACCAGTACGGATAGCGCACGTTGTTGTCGTAAGCGACGACGATGTTGTTGCCGACGGCAGTTCTTTCAGAAAGGTCTTCGATTTGGCTTAAGAAAGTCTTGGGGTCGCCGGCAGCGTGCGCATAAACGAGATATTCCGTGGCGTAATCGTAGTTGATAAAGGCAGCCCTGTAGGAAGCGCGTCCGGTGAGAAGAAGCAGGGCACCAAACAAGGTCAACATTGCGATCCGGACGTAATGGGTCGCTGTCCATTCGCGCCAATTCGGCCAGGGGATGGACTCCACGAGCCAGCCCACCGCCCAACCGGCAGCCAGGCACATGGGCAAGGCAATGTGGGTGGTCAGCCAGGGCATTTTTTCGCCGGCATAGGAGAACGCTGCCAGTGTGCCGATGGACCAGAAGACCAGCAAAGTAAGCGTTGGGACAGCCTGCTTTTCACTTTCGAAGGATTCTGCCCGGGAAAACGGCTGCCCGGGTTCAGCGATCCATAATCGTTTGGCAAAACCGATCACGACCGCGACCAATGTTCCTATCGCAGGCAGAAACTCGTAAATGGGAATTTGGATCAGCGCATAAAAATACGCCGGCTGGCTTCCACGCTGGACACCCTGTTGCTCCATCCAATATCCCAGCGCGCCCATGAAACCTCCCGCCAGGCCAACGCCATTATTAAAAAATGAGCTGTAGAGAAGCAGGAAGGGGATGTAGAAGATCGCAGCGTGAATGAACCATTTCTCGCGTTTCCACCACCAGCCGATGACAACCGACAGGATGGCAAAGATCGCAATGATGATCGCATCGCGGATAATGGCTTGACTATCATAGTCGAGCGGATTCCCGCCGATAAGTTTGACCGGGAGTGCCGCGCCGAGGGGCAGGACCAATGTCCCGAGCAGGACAAGCAAGTCGAATGCTCGTTCCGCCCGTAAGGCTTGTAAGCCGAATCCTTTGATCAATCCCACGATCGATAAGGTCAAGCTGGCAACGCCAAGGGCACCAAGAATGCCCATTGTCACCAGCATGGGTTGGGCAAGCGGTTTCTGAGTGATGTAGATCCCCGCTGCTGCGCCAAAGGTCAGGACAGCCGCCATCAACCCGATCATGAATTTTCGGAATTGGGATTCGTCGACCCAGCGAGTTCGTGTCACGCGATAAATCAGGAAGGCAGCCAGAAAGAATAATTCGAGTGCAGCGAAAATGTACGAGGTGGCTTTATCGGTGAAGTGGAGCGCATTCACGGCTGTGAAAAAATACAGCATCGAGAAATCGCCTTCCTCCAGATAGCGAAGGATGGTGTAAATGGTCAGCAATCCCCAGACGACGATGAAAATTTCATTCCGGGCATAGCGTCCATAGAAAAGCATGTAGGGAGATGCCAACAGGAAAATCCCGGCAGCGATCGCCCCGGCCCGACCAAGATACCTCTTGAAGAAGATTAACGTAAATGCGATGGAGAAAATTCCAAACAGGGCATGCGGAAGGCGGGATGTGAAATCGCTGTCCCCGAAGAGGAAATAGGACAAAGCCATCATGTGGAACTGGAACGGCCCGTGGGTGACGGGATCATACAGGTAGGTCCGACCTTGAAAATAGTCGTATGCCGGGACAACGTGATTGATCTCGTCGTGGCTCATGGTCCGCGCTCCAAGGTCCGCGAGTCGAGAGACGATGGCCAAAACGATGAGAATGATGATCAGGATGGTTTCTGTGTTCCAGAATTGCCGGGAGGTGGTTTTACTCTCAGTCATGAATGATTTGTTCCTCGAACATGGATTAAACCATTAAGCAGCCCTATGGACAACCCCCTGGGATGTTCAGTTTCGTCCGATTTTTCAATAAATATCGTTGGGAAATCGTATGAATCGACGGTTTCTAAATATGATAAAATATATCTGAATTAGTCCCCCATTGGACGATCGCGACGCAAGGGAGGTGCGATCATGTCTGGTCTACGCGTTACTTTATTGGGCAAGTTTATAGTTAGCAGGGAAAATCAACCACTGGGGGGAATTCATGCGCGTAAGGTTCAGGAGCTATTCTGCTACCTGGCGCTTTTTCATGACCGCCCTCAGCCGCGTGAGGCATTGTGCGAACTACTCTGGCGCGATCAACCCTCAGCCTGTTCAAGAAAATACCTTCGACAGACCCTCTGGAAACTTCAATCTGCCCTGGCATCCGTCGATGGCGGAGACACTCCCGATCTTCTGACCGACACGGACTGGATTCAACTCAATCCTTCGGCTCATCATGAATTGGACATCGTGGATTTTGAACATGACTGTAACCAGATTCGTGACAAACGAGCACATGAGATAACATCTGAAGATTTTCTTGTTTCTCAAAAGGCAATTGCATTATACAAAGGCGATCTATTTGAAGGCTGGTACCAGGATTGGTGCATCTATGAGCGGGAACGCTTCCAAATGATGTATATCACCCTCCTGGATAAAATGGTCCAGTATTGTGAACTCCATCAAGACTATGAAGCGGGATTGGCATACTGCTCTGAAATCCTGAGGCACGACCGTGCGTATGAACGCACTCACCGGCAGATGATGCGGCTTTATGTTATGTCCGGAGACAGGACCAGCGCCTTGCGCCAATATGAACGCTGTGTATCAGCGCTTCAGGATGAGTTGAATGTTTCGCCTTCTGAACGCACTTCGCGACTTCATGATCAAATCAGACAAGGTACATTAAAAAGTCTGCCGCCATCTCAGGAAATGGACATAGACCTCAAGGAATCAAACATCCCATTGACGGACGTCCTTTCCCGGCTGGAACAGTTTTCTGAGACGTTAAATCAAATTCAATTCCAGGTTCATAAGGAAATCTCTGCCATAGAACATGCTCTGACTTTCGGTAGATGAAAGTCAGTCGGTATACATTCAATGAGGACTGCGGTGTAGACGCAGTCCTCATTTTTTTGCATTTAGAGAAAATCATCCGTATTGGTAGACGCACAGGAGACGCAAAAAAGACGGAGCGCCGTCTTCATTTCCGGATAATCCAATCACTCTTTATTGGTATGAAAGGAGAGCACGTTGCCCAGCGATTACCCGGATAATTTCCGCGAATCGGGTGAAGAGGAATTAAATATTCACTCGTTTGTGGTACGTGTCTGGTTTGAGGAAAAGCAATCCAATCCTCGTCTGGTAATCTGGCGCGGACAAATCACCTATGTCAATAATGGTGTTCGTCATTACTTTGATGACATTAAAGAAATACCTGCACTCATCGCAACTCACCTGAAAGAAGCAGGGTGAGCGATTTTCTTATTCGGATTCAGCGATTCACCAAGGAGGTAAACCATGCCCGTACCACTATCTTATCCCGGTGTATACATCGAAGAGATTCCAAGCGGTGTACGCACCATCACCGGAGTTGCCACTTCCATCACGGCTTTCGTCGGCCGCGCCTTGCGTGGCCCGGTGGAGGAACCAACGATGGTCAACAATTTCGGCGAATTCGAGCGCGTGTTTGGAGGCTTATGGCTTAACAGTGCCATGAGTTTTGCCGTACGTGATTTCTTCTCCAACGGTGGCAGCCAGGCGCTAATCGTCAGACTGCATCGCGGAGCAGATTTCGCTCAATATGACTTGCCCACAGGTGCTGCTTCGCCAAATAACAAGCTGACCCTCTTTGCGGCAAATGAGGGTACATGGGGCACCAAGTTGAGCATTGTCACTGACAATAAGACAAAAGCCCCTACTGATACAAATCTGTTTAATATTGTCGTGACCGACACCGTTACAGGTGCTGTGGAAAAGCATTTGAATGTCTCATTGTTGACGACCGATGCACGCTTTGTCGGACGCGTCCTGGAGACTTCGTCCCTGGTGCACGTCAGGAAGAATTCCTCTGGTGCGTACGTCGTTCCCAATGTTCGTCCCCAAGAGGCGACGAAAACCATTGCGGCTTCAGATCTGGATGGGAATCCACTGACCTCCGCGCAAATTACCACCGGGGCAAACATGGAGGATAACAAAAAGGGACTTTACGCCCTGGCAAAGGCAGATTTGTTCAATATCCTGTGCATCCCTCCCTACAAGGATGATGGGAATGTGGACGATCAGGTCATTACCGATGCAGCAGTCTATTGCGATAAAAGGCGGGCTTTCTATATTCTTGATCCGAAACCCACGCTCGACTGGCCGGATAAAGCAACTGCCAAAACGGCCATAAGTGCCGTCTCCTTCCCAACGAGCAGCAAGAATGCGGCGATTTTCTTCCCCCGTGTAAAGAAAGCCAATCCATTGAGGGAAAACCAGATCGAGGAATTTGCACCGTGCGGAGTAGTGGCCGGGATTTTTGCCCGCACCGACGCCCAGCGCGGGGTTTGGAAAGCCCCTGCCGGTTTGGAAGCGACATTGACCGGGGTGCCGGAATTATCCATTTCCCTAACGGATATGGAGATCGGCGAGCTGAACCAGCTTGGCATGAACTGCCTCAAGGCATTTCCTTCAGTGGGGAATGTCGTCTGGGGTGCACGAACCCTCCAGGGAAAAGACCTGCTTGCGTCAGAGTGGAAATACACCCCTGTTCGTCGTCTGGCGCTCTTTCTTGAAGAGAGCCTGTTTCGTGGCACACAATGGGTGGTCTTCGAACCGAATGATGAACCTCTTTGGTCGCAAATTCGCCTGAACCTAGGCGCTTTCATGCATTCGTTGTTCCGACAGGGTGCCTTCCAGGGCACAACCCCGCGTGACGCCTATTTCGTCAAGTGTGACAAGGAAACGACTACGCAGAATGACATCAACAACGGTATCGTCAATATCCTGGTGGGTTTTGCACCGCTCAAGCCGGCGGAGTTCGTCATCTTGAAGATTCAACAGATCGCCGGGCAAGTTCAGGCGTAACGGGAGGCAGTCATGGCTCAGTTCAGTGTAAATGCAAGTCGTTTTGATCCATACAAGAATTTCAAATTCCGTGTCAAGTGGGACGGGAAATACGTAGCCGGCGTCAGCAAGGTGACCGGGCTGAAACGCACCACCGAGGTGGTGAAGCACCGCGAAGGGGGGGATCCCAGCTCGAGCAGGAAGTCACCCGGCCGGACCGAATACGAGGCGCTCACCCTTGAACGTGGTGTGACTCATGATAAGGAATTTGAGCAGTGGGCGAATAAGGTCTGGAACTTTGGTTCCGGCCTCGGTTCGGAGGTTTCGCTCAAAGATTTCCGCAAGGATCTGATCGTTGAGCTTTACAACGAAGCAGGGCAGTTGGTCATTTCCTATAAAGTTTTTCGTTGTTGGGTCTCCGAATTCCAGGCACAGGCTGACCTCGATGGAAACGCCAATGCCGTGTTGATCCAGTCGATCAAACTTGAGAATGAAGGTTGGGAACGCGACGTTGAGGTGGCCGAGCCGAGCGAACCGAGCTTCACGGTCCCGGCATAACGTAACGGCCTGATGCTTCTCAAGGGAGGAGTTGCCCTTGCGCCCGTTTTCTGCATCTGACCTGCTTGCTGTGTGGGAGCGCGGATTGAATAGTCCGCCTGCGGAGAGAGCTTTGATCATTCTCCGCTCGGCTTTTCCCGACGCTCCCCCTCCTGCACTTGGTCAACTGACAGTCGGTCAGCGTGACCTGTGCCTGCTCAAGTTGCGTGAGATGACCTTCGGGACGAAATTGACGGGAATCGCCGTCTGCCCCGAGTGCAACGAACAGGTGGAGTTGGATTTCGACTCTCGCGACATCTCAACTGCCGACACCGGGCTTCCCAATTTTCACGAAGAGGAAAAAGCAGGTGATGAATTTCGGATGAATCTGCCTGGATGGGATCTTAGGTTTCGCCTGCCGACCAGCGCCGATATGACCTTTATCTCCGTGGATACCCCTCAGGCAAAATCAAAATTGCTCGAAGCCTGCCTGTTGGAGGCTCGCCATGAGGATCGAACTGTTCAGGCAGCCGATTTGCCAGAGGAAGTGGTTACAGCCCTTTCTGAGCGCATGGCGATGGAGGATCCATATCTCAATGTCTCTCTCGCCGTGAAATGCCCGGCCTGCGGTCATGAATGGCAGATGATATTCGACATCGTGACGTATTTCATCAGTGAGATCAATTTTTGGGCGATGCGCATGATGCGCGAAGTCCATCGCCTGGCATCTGCTTATGGCTGGAGCGAGGCGGATATCCTGGTGATGAGCGCTTGGCGCAGACAGCGTTATCTCGAAATGATCAGCGGTAACTAAAGCAGAACTGCTGCAAGTGTTGAATTAATAGGATGATGTGGTCGTCGGATGAATGACATTTTCTCGAACTTGGTAATTCGTAATGCAGATCATCCTTCCCCGGAGGTTCTGCAACCGCGCCTGCCCTCGTTGTTCGAGCCCTCCACATCTGTGGATGGGTCACCGGAGTCAGCTCTTGACCTGTCCCTTTCGTTATCACCACAGCCTGTGATCAGAAATAATGTTGAACAACCCAGTACATTGCCCTTTGACCGCGAATTGACTTCGCCAGGTCAGGTTTCATTTCAGGAACCGCCCGCCTCCAACATCAAGGATTCATCCCAAGTCGTACAATCCGCGAAACAGCTTGCCATGGAGTCTTACCGGGAAATGACCATTCCAAAGTTTGCCTCAAGTCAGCAAATGCAGTCTTCATCGGGAACCATTCATGCTGCTTCCAGCGAAACATCTTTTGAAGAAATTCAAAACGATAAAGCCCGGTCTGCGACAATAATGAGCGATGTTGAAAGAATCCCCGACAGGGCTCATCCGAATGATCCCCATCGCGAGTTAGTCAATGCCGGGGAGCGCATTGTGCATCCTCGGGCGGAAAGAGTAACAGCAAATAAAGTTGACCGGTGGGTCGAGCCATCCCGGGATGTGCCAGGGAGAGTGGACAAGTCGATGGATGTCTTTCAGCCACGTGAAGAATCGAATCACACGGAACAACCGGTTGTCCGAATTCACATTGGGCGGATCGAGGTTCGGGCTATCACGCCTCCGCCTCCACAGCCTGCATCCAAACCGGCGCCTGCCCAACCCAGGTTGACCCTGGATGATTATTTGCGCCAGCGGGAGGGACGTCGATGAGTAACAGCCTGGCGATCGCTACTGTAACTGAAGCCTTCAAGCAGCAGATCCAGAAGGCACTGACCGATGGTGAATCGGAAACCGGGATTTCGGGCGCTCTTGTGAAGGCCCTGCGTCCTACGACCACAACCAGTGGTTTTCCCAATGGCGAATCAAATGTCTATGCCGGGCTGTACTTGTATCAGGTCATCCCCAACACGGCTTGGCGCAACGATTTTTCGCCGGTCCGCCGAAGCGATGGTTCCGCGGTCCGTGGGACTCGTTCGGCATTCGATTTGTACTATCTGGTTACTTTCTACGGGGATGAAAGCAAAATGGAACCCCAGCGGATTTTGGGCTGTGTGGTGCGCAAAGTTGCTTCCGAACCCATCCTGACTATAAATATGATCAAGAACGCCAAAACAGGAGCCCTGGTCAATAGCAACCTGGAAACCGAAGTGGAGCGAGTAAAATTTTCCCAGCTTCCTCTTTCCCTCGAAGAACTTTCAAAACTCTGGTCGGTATTCTTTCAAACCACCTATTGCATATCCGTTGCATTCCAGGCGTCGGTCGTATTCATTGACGGCACTGAGAGCGCTGGACCATCCCTGCCTGTTCTGGCGCGTAATGTGTACGTCCGTCCGTTCAGGCAAATTGTGATCGATAAGATCCTTTCGCAGGAGACATCGTCGGACCCGGTGATGGGGCAACCCATTCTGTTTGGCCATACTCTGGTCCTGCAAGGGAAACAACTACAAGGGGATGTGACCCGTGTGCGCATCGGCGGGATCGAGGTCACGCCTGCCGAGGTCTCGAACTCGCAGATCAAAGTCCTTTTGGACGCTCCTCCCTTCCCGGTCGACTCTCTGTTTGCGGGAGTCCAGGCGCTTCAAATCATCCAGGACATCAACATGGGCACCCCGGAGACCGCCCACAAGGGTTTTGAATCGGATGTGGTGCCGCTGGTTCTGCGACCTTCAGTCACTCCTTCCGTTTCCACCAAGTCAGTGGACGGAGCGTATCGCAAGGCAACGCTCAAATTGGACTTTACGCCTTCCGTGGCGATTGGCCAGCGCGTGGCCTTGTTGCTCAATGAATTTAATCCGCCATCAACCCGCCCACCTTATGCTTATCGTTTCGACCTTCCCGTGCCGTCCACACCGCCTCCTGCTTTCGCATCGTTGAATGTGGACGTGCGAGTGCTGCCGGCGCATTACCTTCTGCGCGTTCAAGTGGATGGCGCAGAGAGTGTTCTGGACGCCGGTCCTGATCCGGAGAATGCACCGCAATACGTTGACCCGAAAGTGAACCTGACTTGAAACCCACCCGCACCGTCCCCTGGTCTGAGAGCAACCAGCGTTACCTCACGCTGATGTTGGCGCGCCTCCGTGCCTTGCTCGAGCAGAGAGCGGGAGTGGAAGGCGGTTTACCGCCCGTAGACGATACGCCATTACTCGAACTCTCAAAATCCATGGAATCCCCGCCGGCCATTGAGTCGTTAGGTACTCTATTCGGCCTTTCACCATTTGAGCGGGATGTCCTATTGCTGTGCGCTGGTATTGAATTGGATTCCGGAATATCCACTCTTTGCACTTCTGTTCAGAATGAGCCTGTCCGCAATTACCCTACCTTCAGTCTGGCGTTAAGCTTGTTTCCCACGGCACACTGGAGCGCGCTCACGCCGGCTGCTCCCCTGCGCTGGTGGCGTTTGATCGAAGTCGGTTCGGGGACGATGCTGACCCAATCTCCTTTGCGCATCGACGAGCGCATCCTGCACCACATTGCGGGTGTATCTCATATCGATGACCGGTTGATGGGTTACGTGGAACCTATTGAGCGACCCGAACATCTTGTACCATCCCACTTGGCGCTGGCAGAGCAAATTGCCGCTGTCTGGTCGAATGCGACACATGGCAAGACCCTCCCAGCGATACAACTGGTCGGCATTGATGCATCTGCCAGGAGCGAAGTAGCCGCAGCAGCGGGAGCGCTGCTGGGGATCAGGCTGTGCGCCATCCGTGCGGTGACCATCCCCTCCAGCCCGGCGGAATCAGAGGCGTTGATGCGCCTGTGGGAACGCGAAGCCATCCTGTCCAACCTGGCTCTGATGATCGTGTGTCATGACGGCGACACGACGCACGCCTTGCACTGGGCGGAGGCAGCGCGCTTCCCGGTATTTATCTCTTCGCGCGAGCGATTGCCTTTCGACGGCAGGCCTGTTTTAACCTATGAGGTTCTGAAACCCACGACGGCTGAACAGCGGTCCCTGTGGAAAGAATCTTTGGGAGCTGACGCAGCCAGGCTTAACGGACATGTGGATCTGATGGTGACCCAGTTCGATCTGGATGCTCAGAGCATCGGGGCTATTGCTGCAGGTGTGTTGAAGGCTGGCAGGAACGGACACGAGGATTTGAGTGAATCCATCTGGGAGGCCTGCAGGTCCCATGCCCATCCGCGCTTGGGCGATCTTGCTCAACACCTCCCGCCGATTGCCACCTGGGAGGACCTGGTCCTCCCGAAGCAGCAAATTGATACGTTGAAGGAAGTCTCCACTCACGTCCGGCAGCGGATGAAGGTCTATGAGACCTGGGGCTTCGCCGCGAAAAGCGCTCGCGGCCTGGGCATCAGCGCATTGTTCGCCGGTGTCAGTGGAACGGGTAAGACAATGGCAGCGGAAGTTCTGGCCAACGAGCTCAAGCTGGACCTGTACCGCATCGATTTAAGCCAGGTGGTCAGCAAGTACATCGGTGAAACTGAAAAGAATCTGCGACGGGTGTTCGACGCTGCAGAAGAGGGCGGGGCGATCCTGCTTTTCGATGAGGCGGATGCGCTGTTTGGAAAGCGCAGTGAAGTGAAGGACAGCCATGACCGCTACGCCAATGTGGAAGTCAGCTACCTTTTGCAGCGCATGGAATCCTACCGGGGATTGGCGATCCTGACCACGAATATGAAGGAGGCGCTTGACCCAGCATTCCTGCGCCGAATCCGTTTTGTGGTGCAGTTCCCCTTCCCGGATGCCGAGGGACGGGCGGAGATCTGGAGGCGGGTGTTCCCGGAACAGACTCCAACTGAAGGGTTGGATGCCCAGCAACTTGCACGTTTGAATGTAGCTGGCGGCAATATCCGTAATATCGCTTTAAATGCGGCTTTTTTGGCTGCGGAGGCGAATCAACCTGTGCGCATGAGTCACCTCAAGCGTGCTGCCAGTACGGAATATGCCAAATTGGAACGGCCCTTGGGCGAGAGCGAAACCGGAGGCTGGGTGTGAGACCGCGCGTGGAAATCGTGATCGACGAATTGGTCCTGCATGGATATTCCCCTGCAGAGCGTTATACGATTGGCGATTCGCTTTCCCGTGAGCTTGAAAGATTGGTCATTGAGCAGGGTTTTCAGCCGCATGAAAGCATGGATATTCCCATGCTCAAGGCGGCACCCGTCAAACTTCCTGCTAATTCAAAATCGGACCAGGTCGGGTTACACGTTGCGCAGGCGGTGTTTGGAGGGTTAAAACGATGAGCACCTTCACACCTGCGAATAAGAAGATTGCCACACCTGCTGTGATTCCTTCCCGCATTCCACAAGTGCGCAATTTCGAACTTTCCCAGAATGTCAGCGTGGCAGGAATACCCACCCACCAATACAGCCAGTTTGCGGTCAACAATCCCTCCTTGTCCGCGCAATCCTGTCCTCTATCCATAGCTAATCCGCGTGCCTGCCCGACCGGTGGTGCGTGCCATCTTTGTCCAGGCAAATCATAAAGGACCATTATGGGTACAGAAGCCCAAGCCAAAAGTTCACCGACTGTCGCGCCTGCGATTTCGCATGCGCCGGCCAACCTCCTGCAGCGAAAATGCGCCTGTGGAGGTGAGCACGGTGTCTCTGGAGAGTGTGAGGATTGCAGGAAGAAAAGATTGGGAGTGGTGCAACGCCTGGCACTGGATAAGAGCCCAGCGTCTTCCGTTCCGCCGATTGTCCACGAGGTATTGCGTTCACCTGGTCAGCCCCTCGATATGGAAACACGCTCATTCATAGAGCCTCGCTTTGGTCATGACTTCAGCCAGGTGAGGGTGCATGTAGACTCAAAAGCGGTAGAGTCTGCTCGAGCGGTGAACGCTGCTGCTTACACAGTTGGCAATGATATAGTTTTGCCTGGGAAGGCGGAATCAGTCGCAGGAAGCCGTCTCCTGGCTCATGAATTAACTCATGTAATCCAGCAAGCGGGTAGTGGAACATCTGCTGCATCTACTTCTAGGTCGAATCAGGAATTAGAGTCTGAAGCAGAGAGAGCCGCGGATGCAATCACGGCAGGGAATTATTTCCAGCCAAGTCTGCAAACTGGTTTAGCTGTGCATCGACAGGGTGGACCCCCTCCCCCCGCTGACCTATCAGGCTTAACCGCAACAAGAGATGCTTTCAATAACACAGGTGCACCTGATGCTAATAACTGTGCAGTAATTCTACCTGCTGCTCTTGGGGTGGATGGTCCTAGGCTTGGTCAAAATGGAATGGAGTTGATCTTTAGGATTAACGGTGCAATTCCTTCGGGTACCGAGTTCGAAATTACTCGCACTAGGGCATCCGGTCTTTGGCAGGAAGATGGTGGAGCATGGGCGCGTCTGGGCGGAAATCCCGCAGGGACCAATGATGATCACCATGACGATGATGAATGTCAGACACCAGTGGGCGGCCGAATTTTTGTAATAGATACTCCAGGCCTTGGAGGTAGTTTGAATCCTAGAGGAGTTGAGTTTCTTGGGGCTGGTACTGTATCGGCGACCGCAACTTCAGCTGTCTGGAAACTCGCTTTTGCAGAGTGGGTTATTGCCCGAAACCGGCGACTTGGAATAAGTTGGCAGAGGATTTCAACGCCGAATTTTCATCGTTGGCACTCGATTTTTTCAACTTCGCTGGTCGGTGGAACCTGGACACGAGTTGATACGCCAAGCGGTCAACAAAACGAAATTGAAATGGGTAATATTTCAACAACAGGTCCAACACCTTGATTGACATTAAGGATTGAATAATGATCCGATCATATTCCAGTAAACCGTCGGTTCCCCTTACTTCCACAACACCACACGCATTTCTCCGGCGCAAATGCACCTGCGGAGGCGGAGCCGGCATTGGCGGCGAATGTGAGGACTGCCGGAAAAAGCGGCTGGTAGGTGGGCGTGGAGGGACGGGACTCGGTCGTGTCCATCGCGGAGGCGGTTTCGGCGGCGAGTCGGATGTGCCCGAGCAGGCACCTCCTGTGGAAACCAGCCCTGCCCCCGTTCCGGTCGATCAGCCCGCGCAGGCAGCCGCGCCTGCTGCCGTCTGCGACCCGGATCGCGCATTGACCTGGGCGGATTTCACCGGGACTCCACCGCAGGGAAATTATGCAGCTAAAACGTCATACACTTTTCCAAAGGACAGCACGTCAAATCCCGTGAAATTCCGGGCGTTGCTGGATAGTGGGAATTCATGGGTCAAGCCCAAATGGAAAAATCCAACCACGCGCGCGGACACCGGCGCACAGACTTTGATCGACCAATGCAAAAAGGATTTAAAGGCTGCACCAGGTGCCTGGGCTCTCGATGACACGCCCGACGCGAATTGCCCGGCCAGCCCTGTTCCGGATGCCTCGATCGAGGCAACAAATGTTGGTGAGTGTGACTCCAAGATTGGTGCTGAGTTGGACCGTGTGGCGGGAGTGGAATCCTCCCGTCTCCTCGTCCATGAACAGTTGCATTTCACCATTGCGTGTGTCCTGGTCAAAAAAGCCAACGCTGCTGTCGCGGCTGGGAAAAGTGTGTCATCGATCGAAACTAAACTAAGTCAAACAGACAGCACGGTGACTGCCAGCTATGACACGGAAACGAATCATGGCTGCAAATCGGCAGAGCAGACGACCTGGAACAACAAGGTTGCCACCAGCTTGCCGGATGTGAAAATCGAATGATGAGATAGGTAGAGATATGTCCACATTTCCCGGTTCCCCGCGCCTCGTCAAAGGCGCCATCATCGGAGTTGACCTCACCAACCCGCTCGCGAGCGTGGTCATCTTTCAGTACAACCCCGATACACTGACGCGCACGCTGGCGGCGCAGTCTGCCGGAGGCAGCTCGGACAGCCGCTCGGAGCCGCAACGACTCAAAGGGCCTCCGGTGGAAAATATCAAGCTGGATGTCGAGTTGGACGCCACTGACCAGCTCGAAACAGCCGATGGAGTTGCCACATCCATGGGCATTTACCCCCAGCTCTCTGCGCTGGAAATGTTGCTCTATCCGAAGATGGCGATGGTCATTGCCAATACCATCCTGCTTGCCACCGGCACGATCGAAGTCGTGCCTGTCGAAGGGCCATTCACCCTTTTCATCTGGGGACCCAAGCGTGTCCTGCCGGTGCGCCTGACCGAATTCAGCATCACCGAGGAATCCTACGATCCCAATCTCAACCCGACTCGCGCCAAGGTATCGCTTGGCCTTCGCGTCCTGAACTATAACGATTTTCCAATCTCTCATCCCGGCTATGCCATGTTCCTCGCGCATCAGGGTATCAAGGAAGCCATGGCTGTGATCGGAAGCGTGGGAAATATCGGTTCCTTTGGTTTGAGCCTGTTCTAGGTAGAGATTGAGGTCATCATGTTCGAGCAAAACAGCCGCTACTACAAAATCGAAACCGTCTCGCTGATTGATCCCAGCGGGCGCGAGGTCGCCTACAAGCGGCGCCGATTCCTGCCCCGTGCGGAAGAGTTGCAGACGTTGGTCAATGTGACGGTAGTCCAGTCAGACCGGCTTGACCTGATCTCCGCTCGAACGCTTGGCGACCCGGAACAGTTCTGGAGAATCTGCGATGCCAGTGATGCCATGAATCCGCCCGACCTGATGGCTGAGCCTGGGAAAAAGGTTCGTGTTCCAATCCCGACACCATGATGATCCCTCTCGGCATTCACCTTACCCTCTTGATCGGTCCGACAGTGGCAGTTCCTGCGCCGCCGCCGTATCTTGAAGCGCTGCAACGCCTGCAGGTCACCCACAATGACACAGGCCGCTCGGGATTCCAGATGACCTTTCAGGCGGGACGACCCGGATTGTCGGCTGCTTTGGATTACCCGCTGCTTGCCCTTCCGCTCCTGAGAATGTTCAACCGTGTGATCATGATCGTGACCATCAATGCAATGCCGAGTGTGCTCATGGACGGGATCATTACCAACCAGCAGCTTTCACCCGGCGACCAGCCCGGCAGCGGAACGTTGACGGTCACCGGCGAGGACGTCAGCGTGATGATGGACCTCGAGCAGAAGAACGTCGAGCACCCCGCCCAGGATGAGACCATCATCGCCAACAAGATCATCCTGACGTATGCGCAGTACGGCTTGATCCCGATGGTCATTCCACCGGTGGTCATCGACCCGCCCATCCCGATTGAGCGCACGCCCGTCCAGCGCGGTACGGATTTGAGCTACCTGAACGAGATGGCGGGACGCCATGGCTATGTGTTTTACGTCACGCCCGGTCCCGCGCCGTTCACCAACACTGCCTACTGGGGCCCTCCCATCCGGGTGGGGGTGCCGCAGCGAGCGCTCTCTTTGAACCTTGGACCACAAAGCAATGTGGCTTCGATTAATTTCCAGCATAACGGTCTGGCTCCCACACTGGTGGCCGGTGAAGTCCAGGACCGCACCACCAACCAGACCACGCCGGTGCGGACATTTGCCAGCACGCGCATCCCGATTTCCAGTCAGCCTTCGATCTTTGCCAACCAGCCCAACGTCCGCACCACGCGCTTTGAGGGCAATGGATTGAATACCATGCAGGCGTATGGCCGGGCGCAGTCCATGACGGATTCGTCCACGGATAACACCGTTTCGGCCAGTGGAGAGCTGGATGCTGCCCGTTATGGCGGGATCCTGCAGTCGCGAGGGCTGGTGGGTCTGCGTGGCGCGGGTTACACCTACGATGGTTTCTACTATGTCAAAAGTGTCACCCACGCGATAACGCGCGGAGAGTATAAACAGAATTTTTCCCTGACCCGTGAAGGGGTTGGTTCCATCAGTCCGGCAGTCATTCCTTAAGAGAGAGATTATGCCCATTGAGATTCCTGAACTCCAAACGCAGGTGAATTCACAATCTTCCCAGTCCGGACGATATTTTGGCAAGTACCGCGGCCAGGTCGAGAACAATATAGATCCCATGATGCAGGGACGGGTGCAGGTCTCCTGCGCGGCTGTGCTTGGAGACGGGCAGATGAGTTGGGCCATGCCATGCTCTCCCTACGGCGGCAGCGGCGTGGGATTCTTTATGATCCCGCCAGTCGGCGCCAATGTGTGGGTCGAATTTGAAGGCGGCAACATTGATTATCCCATCTGGAGTGGGTGCTTTTGGGGGGTCGGGGAGGCGCCGGCAAGTCCAGCTGTCCCGCAAATGAAAGTCATCAAAACGGATACTGCCACCATCACCCTTAATGACCTGCCGGGCGCAGGAGGCATCACGATCGAGACAACAACCGGCATGAAAATAGTATTCTCAATTACAGGAATTGAAATCAACAATGGGATGGGAGCCAGCATCAAGATGACCGGACCGCAAATATCTGTCAACGACGGCGCGCTGGAGGTGATTTGATGCCAGGCTACATGCTGCATTTGGGTGCGACAGTCATCTGCTCGCACGGTGGACAAGCCATGCCGACCATGCCTAACCCTCGGGTAAAGGTGAGCAGCCAGCCCATCGTCACCCAACCGACGATGTACACTGTCGCTGGCTGTCCGTTTGTCACAGGAGGCAACCCATTGCCCTGTGTAACCGCCTCATGGACCGTCGCAGCCGTCCGCGTGAAAGCAGGAGGCACCCCCGTGCTGCTGCAGGACAGCCAGGCAATCACCACGCCGAACGGTGTACCCTTGAATGTTCTGGTCACCCAGCTTCGGGTGAAAGGGATGTGAAATTCTATGAATATTGATTTTCCTTATCATATCGCTGTGGACGGTCGTACCGCTGCCACAGGCACGGATGACCACATCCGGGACATGATCGAACAGGTTTTATTTACCAACCCTGGCGAAAGGGTGAACCGTCCGGGTTTTGGCTGCGGCCTGCTCCAGCTCATCTTCTCACCCAACAGTCCTGAGTTGGCAACGGCCACTCAATTCCTTATTCAAGGTTCATTGCAACAGTGGCTTGGTGAATTGATCCAGCTGGATTCAGTGGATGTGCAAAGCGAGGATTCGACCCTGCGAGTCATCATTGCTTATACCGTCCGCCAGACTCAACAAAAAGAAAAAGCGGAATTCGTCCGGTCCGTTTGATGATTGGTGAAGCTTATGTCCAACCAGTATTTCTGCGCTAACGAAAATCGAAGGGATGCAGTCCGGACGCTCGAGGATTCCGGGGGCAATCCCATCCTGAATGGGATGGATTACCTCGAAGTGGTGACGAGCGACGAGAAGACGCTTGAAGTCCACTTCATTCATCCACTTCCAGGCAAGCCGAATGCCGTTCCTCCTTCACCTGCGCCTGCCCTCACGGAGAACAATTTCGTAATCCTCGGTGGAGTGCGGGTGCAAAACATCGCCATTGAGAAAGGCAGCCTAACATTTCCCGAAAAAAATGTTGCCAGGTTCAATGTCAAGGCAGCCGGCGACTACTCGACTTACACGTTGATGCTGGTTGCGGGCGAGGAAAACGAAGGTCCGCCCTCCGGGTTTGACGCGCAGCTTGCGGCGATCGACTTTTCATTCAAGGTCGAGTGCCCGAGCGACTTCGACTGCGCGCCGGAGGATGAATGCCCCCCGGAGAATCTCCCCGCTCCGCTGATCGATTACCTCGCTAAGGATTACAGCAGTTTCCGGCGGCTGATGTTGGACCGTTTATCGACAGTCATGCCCAACTGGGCGGAGCGGAACCCGGCTGACCTGGGCGTGGCGCTGGTCGAGGCGATCGCTTACAACGCCGACAACCTCAGTTACTACCAGGATGCGGTCGGCACGGAAGCCTACCTCGGGACGGCGCGGCAACGCATCTCGGTCCGGCGGCATGCGCGCCTGCTCGATTATTCCATGCATGACGGCTGCAATGCCCGCGCCTGGATCTGTTTCGAGGTCGAGGAGAGTGGCGGGGCGGATGGGTTGACCCTGAACGCTCTCACGCCGATCCTCACAAAAGGCACGGATGACAATGTCATGGTGAGTCCTGATCCTACGAAATACGCTGCGCTAATTCAGGAGGAAAAACCGGTCGTTTTTGAAACGCTGCATCAGATCACTTTGCACAGCGCGCATAACAGCATCAAGTTCTACACCTGGGACAATACCGAATGCTGCCTGCCGAAGGGAGCAACACGCGCCACGCTGCTGAATGACCCGGAACTGTCATTGGAGGTTGGCAACGTGCTGATTTTCGAAGAAGTGATCAGCCCCGAAACCGGATTTGAAGCCGACGCGGATACATCGCACCGATATGCAGTCCGCTTGACAAAAGTTTCAACTGAAGACGAAGACGGCGACCCACTGGTGGATTTGCTTCATGGCACGCAGGTCGTGGAAATCGAATGGAGTGTGGACGATGCCCTGCCATTCCCCTTGTGCATTTCAGCCAAAGTCGGCGATGGGACGGGGGCGAATCTGATTCAGAACCTGAGCGTGGCGCGCGGGAATGTTGTCCTTGCGGATCATGGGCGTACAATTTCGGAATCGATCACACTAACCATCGATGAGGCTGGCAACCTATCAAGGCCGATTCTCAAGACAGCGCCCGTTGCGCAGCAGGGACATGCCCGCGACAAATTCGGCCTGCTGGTGCGCGATGATCAAAACGAACCGGTCGTTTTCGACCCGCAGGAGCTCGGCCTCCTCGGCCATGCGTTGGGAGATGCGCGACACGCTGCCGGCTGTCCAGGTTATCGAGGATGGCGATGTTACGCGTCCCTGGCTTCCGCGCCGCGACCTGCTCGCCAGCAACCGGTTTGATCGTCACTTCACTGTTGAGATCGATAATGCCGGCGATGCCATTCTCCGCTTTGGAGATGGATTCCACGCGATTAAGCCTCAGACCAATAACAGTTTCGAGGCAGTGTATCGGATCGGGAATGGATTGTCGGGTAACGTCGGCGCGGACTCATTGACCCGGGTGGTAATGGCAGGATCGGGGGTGGACCGGGTTCGCAACCCGTTGGCGGCAGCAGGCGGCTTGGATGTGGAATCGATCAAACAGGTCCAGCTGTATTCCCCGCAGGCATTCCGCACACAGGAACGAGCCATCACCGAAGCCGATTACGCTGCTGCAGCCGAACGCCATCCCGAGGTTCAGAAAGCAGCAGCTACCCTGCGCTGGACAGGCAGCTGGTATACCGTGTTCATTACCGTGGATCGTAGAGGTGGCCTTCCGGTGGACGCTGATTTCGAAAAGGAATTACGCATTTTCATCGAGCGCTTCCGCATGGCCGGGCAGGACCTCGAGATCGATGCGCCGCGTTTTGTACCGCTCGACATAATTTTCACCGTGTGCGTCAAAGAGGGCTACTACCGGGCGCAAGTGAAGGAAGAGTTGTTGAAGCTTTTCTCCAATCGCGACCTGCCCGACGGACGGCGCGGCTTCTTCCACCCCGACCAGTTCACCTTTGGGCAGACGTTGTACCTGAGCCAGATGATCGCGCTGGTGATGTCGGTGCCCGGCGTCAAGTGGGTGGACGCGCAGGATATCCCGAGTAAGCCCAACCATTTCCGCCGCTGGGGTCAACCGGCCGATGGCGAATTCGACGCTGGAAAAATGACCTTTGGCCGGCTGGAAATCGCGCTCCTGGATAACAATCCCTCCGCGCCTGAGAATGGGCATCTGGACTTCATCATGGAAGGTGGCCTGTGACCGAACAACTCGATACCTGCGGCTGCTGCGAACCAGCGCCTGAGCCATCCCCCATTTACAACCGCCCCGGTTTGCCGGCTCTTTCCTACCGTGCCGGGACCTATGCCACATTCCTGCGGCGGATGTCGAACAGCCTGGGGAGATACACTCTGCCGGACGGGGACAGCGCCGGCGAACGTCCGCTCGCGGACCTTGCCACGCGTGCCTCGGACGACCCCTCCATCGCATTACTTGACGCGGCGGCAGTCGTCGCCGATGTGCTGACGTTCTACCAGGAGCGGATTGCCAACGAGGGCTTTTTACGCACAGCGACCGAGCGCCGCTCCGTGTTGGAGATGGCGCGCGCCATTGGCTATGAATTGAATCCCGGTGTGGCGGCAACCGCCTATCTGACCTTCACCGTTGAGGACGCTGAAGGCGCCCCCGGAAAATCGGACGTCCCGGCGGGGACCCAGGTGATGAGCATTCCGCCGCAGGGACAGCTCCCACAGACTTTTGAGACCGCTTATGACATCACTGCTAGCAAACAGTGGAACGCTATCAAGGTGCTGGCAGGTGAGCCTCAGGCGCTTTCCACCTCAAGCCAGCAGGTTTATCTCACCGGTACATCGACCAACCTCCAGCCCGGCGACCACGTCCTGCTTGTTACCGGCACCAGCGCAGGGAGTCAGGCGCTAGTCCGCGTGACCAAGGTCGAACCCGACCAGGATGCTGGCATAACCTGCATTGCTCTCGATACCTCGTCATCCTCGCTGATCAGCGCCCCGGGACCATTGCTGGGTGTTGTTGATATCACGCAAAAAATTCTGATGAGTAAAACCACCATTCAAACGTGGATTCTCAATAAGTGGTGGTACGACAAGGACTTGAATGCATTTTTGACCTGGAATGATTGGGATACTGACAAACTCCTGGAAACCGTTGCTGAGATGCGCGCCGCGGATAACGGAAGTACCGGCAGCGTATATGCCATGCGCTCCTCGGCGGGTATCTTTGGGAATAACGCAGTTGCCTATAAATCCTTGCCCTCAGGTGATGATGCTCCAGATTTTGGTGAGGAGTGGGATCCCAACGGTTGGGAAATCTGGAAAGATCAACAAGCAAACACCTATCATGACTCCACGGCCGATGCCTACCTCGAAAGGAGTGTTACCGGCCTTGTTCCAGACAGTTGGATCGCTTTGAAGACCGCCAGCGGGACCATAAGTGTGTTCAAGCTTTCGTCCGCTGTGGAAAAATCGGTTGCAGCCTTTGCAATGAGCGGCAAGGTCACCGGTTTGAAATTAAAAAAGGTCAATGGGAGTTCGCTTTCCAATAACACGACAGATAAATCGACCTCCTTCAAGGTGCGGGACACGACGGCTTATTTTAAAAGTGAAAAGCTGAACCTTTCTCTATTGCCCATCACGGATGACATAACCCCGGGGACGATCCTCGCCCTCGATGGGCTGGTCTTGGGTTTGGTTGTCGGGCAGCTGGTTACATTGAGCGGTGAGCGGACAGACTTACCCGGTGTGACCGGCAGGGAAATCCTCACCATTAAAACGATTTATTATAATAATGGCACCACCCAGCTCACCTTCGAGTCCGGGTGGAAGCACACCTACAATCGTCGAAGCGTGACCCTTAACGCCAATACCGTCAAAGCCACGCACGGCGAGACGGTCAAAGAAACCCTCGGCAGCGGTAATGGCGCAACGGCTCACCAGAGTTTCACGCTCAAGAAGCCGCCATTGACCTACACCTCCGCTTCGACACCCAGCGGCGGGGAGAGTTCTCTTGAGCTGCGAGTCGATAATATATTATGGGAGGAGTCGGCCTCCCTCTATGGTCTGACTCGGCGGGATGAAAAGTACACCGTCCGCATTGAGGATGGTGGGACCGCCAACGTCCTCTTTGGCGATGGGATCAGCGGCGCACGCCTCCCGACCGGGGAATACAACGTGACCGCCGTCTATCGCTCTGGGACCGGGCTGACTGGGCAGGTGGACGCCGGACTCCTGACCCTGCTCAAAACGCGTCCACTCGGCGTGAAGGGTGTGACCAATCCTTTGGCGGCTACCGGAGCGGCGGACCCCGAATTGATGGACAACGCGCGGACGAATGCCCCGCTCACCGTCCGCACGCTTGATCGGATCGTCTCACTCCAGGATTACGAAGACTTCGCCCGTACCTTCTCGGGGATCGGAAAAGCCCAGGCAACCGCGCTGTGGAGTGGTGAGCATCACCTTGTCCACCTGACGATCGCGGGCGCAGACGGCAAGCCGATCGACCCGGCCTCGGACTTGTACGAAAACCTGGTGGACGCCATGGATGATGCCCGTGATCCCGCCCAGATGGTGCGTGTCGACCAATACGATTCGTTGCTGTTTAATATCAAAGCAAACCTGGTGATCGATACCCGTTATATCGCCGCGGATGTGTTGTCCGATGCAGAGACCGCCCTCAAGGATGCCTATGCCTTTGCCAAACGCTCTTTTGGGCAACCCGTCACGGCAGCGGAAGCAATGACCATTTTGCAAGGTGTTGAAGGCGTTGTTGCTGTAGACATCGACAAGCTCCATTTGACTGGTTCTTCCGAAACTCTCAACCAGATCCTGCTAACAGACATCGCCCATGTCGATGACGGCGTCATCCATCGGGCCCAATTGCTGCTGATCAACACACTGGGCATCAAACTGCTGGAGGTACAGCCATGAGCGACGACCGTCTGTACAATCTGCTGCCAGCCATTTACCGCATCCGTGACGCGGAGCAGGGGGAGCCTCTGCGAGCGCTGCTGTCTCTCATCAGCGAGGAAATGAACGGCCTTGAGGCGGACATCACCAGCTTGTACGAGAACTGGTTCATCGAGACATCCGATGAGTGGGTTGTGCCTTACCTTGGCGACCTGTTGGGCGTGCGCGGCTTGTCCACCATCACTTCCACGGCGTTCAGCCAGCGTCGTTATGTTGCCAATACGCTCTTCTACCGTCGCCGCAAGGGAACGGCCTTCATCCTTGAACAACTGGCGAAGGACGTGACGGGATGGCCGGCGCACGTGGTGGAGTTCTTCGAGGTGCTGGATTGGACGCAGAACATGAATCACATCTGCACGTTCAATACGACCCCCGACCTGCGCGCCACCAATCCGCTCAACCTCATCGACAGGCCTTTTGATTCGCTCCCTCACACCGTGGATGTGCGTCACATCAACAACCGGCGCGGAAAACACAACATCCCGAACATCGGTCTGTTCCTGTGGCGGTTGCAAAATTATCCGCTTCAAAAAGCCATGGCGCGACAGTCGGAAGTTGCAGAATGCGGCTGGCACTTCAGCCCGCTGGGGAACCCTGCGCCGCTGTTCAACTTCCCGGCAGGCGAGGGAGCTCCTGATGAGCAGACAGTCCCGGCGCCCATCCGCCAGGTGGACTTCCTCTTCGATCTGCAATCCTACGCAGATAAATTTGCGTCCGATCCAAGTGCGCCGGCCAACAGTCGATATTACGGGCCTGCCCGCAGTGTTTACATCGAAAAGGACGGCTCGCCGGTCGAGACGAAGGATGTGGTCTATCTCGATTTGAAAAACTGGAGCACGCCCCCGGCCGGGAAGGTGGTCGCAGTGGACGTGGAACTTGGGCGCATGACCTTTGCCTCCGGCGAGGAACCCTCCACGGGCGTGGACGTCTGGTACAACTACGGCTTCAGCGCGGACATCGGCGGGGGTCCTTACGAGCGCCGCGAACGCCTGACGGAAATTACCGCATCCATCCTGGAGATTCCGGTTGGCCCGGGCAAACCGGATACGACCCTCGCCGCGGCACTATCCCGCTGGACGACCGCTGGCAAGCCGGATGCCGTCATCCGCATTTACGACAGCGCCACCTACGACGCCAACCTGACCATCGACCTGCCGTCGCAGGGCTGGCTGGTGATCGACGCTGACAACGGGCAGCGGCCAACTCTGATCGGAGCGGATCCGCTCAAGGTGAACGCACCAACCGGCGGGGGCGTCACAGCTGAAGATGCCGCCGGCTTGACGTTGAGCGGACTCGTTGTGGAAGGGTATCTCGACCTAAGCGGAAAACTTACCCTGACCCTTACGGACACCACGCTCGTCCCCGGCCGCGCCCTCGATGAGGACGGTTTCGCCTCGGAAGCTGATGAAGCCAGCATCGTTGTCTCCGGCACGGATGTGACCGACCTCAACGTCCTCATCAATCGAAGTATTGTAGGCGCGATTGAGATGCCGGCGGAAAGCCAGAGCCTGGTCGTCCGTGACAGCATCGTGGATGCGCCTGTGGAAAGCGGGTTGCAGGAATCCGCCCGAGCGGCGATTGCTGCTGATAAGAACGCTGCCAAACCGGGTCCCGTCACTATCCTCGAGCGTGTCACAGTTTTCGGCGAGGTGTATGTCAAAATCCTGAAACTGGCTTCGGAGGTGGTTTTCACGTCCCCGGTGATTGCTGAACGCCGGCAGGAGGGATGCGTGCGCTTCAGCGTCGTGCCCGTGCCGGGCGAATCGTTCACTCCTCGCCGCTTTCAGTGCCAGCCCGACCTGGCGATCATCAAAAAGGAAAAGGAACTGGATAGGAATCTAATACCGGATGAATATGATCAGCTGGTGATGCGACTGCGTCCGCAATTCACGGCGCGCCGCTACGGACAGCCGGCTTACGCCCAATTGAGCATCCCCTGCGCTGAGGAGATCAAGACCGGTGCAGAGGACGGCTCGGAGATGGGTGCGTTCTGCATGCTGCAGCAGCCCCAGCGGGAGGCGAATCTGCGCACCGCGCTGGAGGAGTATCTGCGGTTTGGCCTGGAAGCAGGTATCTTCCTGGTAACGTAAAGCATTCATAACCGATAAGTCAAAGAGTTGGAGGCAAAGATGAAAGGTGATTTCACTCGAAACACGTTCAACCCCCGGAAGCATTACCGCGGTGTGCTCATGCAGCAGGGGCGCGTGCAGCTTGACGCGGATTGGAATGAAAATCTGGATATCCTGCTGACCCGCATCGAGACCGAGACCATTGATGTCATCGGTTATTGCGGGGTGCCCATCCACGATGCCGGGTTTGGGATTCTCACCACCATGACTCCCGCACTGACCGCCGGCGATTTCGGTCTCTCAAAGGGGCGGGCTTATGTAGACGGAATCCTGGTGGAGAACGATGTCGACGTTGCGTTCAGCCAGCAGCCGCATATCCTGCCGAAACCTGGTCCGAAGATCACCGCCAGCGGCGTGTATCTTTTATACCTTGATGTCTGGCAGCGCCATATTATTGCGTTGGATGACAAGGAAATCCGCGAGGTGGCGTTGGGAGGACCGGATACAGCCACGCGCGTCCAGACCATTTGGCAGGCGAAAGTCCACCGCCTGGGGGATGTGGGACAAAACTTCAACTGTTCAGATGAAGCCAAACCCTGGCCGGCAGCCAGCACGGGGAAACTTGCCGCGCGCACTCACCCCGAATCGGTACCCATCGATCCTTGCGAGGTGGGGACGGGCGGCGGCTATAAGCGGTTGGAAAATCAGCTCTACCGAGTGGAGGTGCATAAGGGCAGCGGCGCGACGGGCGGTCCCACGTTCAAATGGTCGCGGGATAACGGCTCGGTGGTGGTCGCGATTTCGGAATTCAACGTGGACAGCGACCCCGAAAAAATCAAGGTCACCAGCCTCGGGCGTGATTCCGTGCTCGGGCTGCATGAGCTTGACTGGGTGGAGGTCGTGGATGACGCCAAAGAGTTGGCGGGAGAACCGGGCACCCTCGCCCAGATCGAAAAGATCGACCCCGAGCAGCTGGTTATTACCCTTTCCACTTCCGCGACAGGCTTTGATGTCAACGGCCATGCCAAGCTCCGCCGGTGGGATACCCGGCCCGAGCAGACCAGCGCTGAGTTTTCCATTGCTGTCCCCTCAGGAAACGACGGTTTCATCCCGCTCGAGGGCGGGGTCGAGGTTAAATTCCAGATAGGGACGTTCCGCACTGGCGATTACTGGTTGATCCCGGCGAGGACCATTCCCGGTAAATTCGGAGAAATCGAATGGCCCCTGGAGAGCGGTTCGCCTGTGTTCCAGTTGACCTTCGGCAATATTCACCATTATTGCAAACTCGCTCTACTCAATGCAACAGGGACGACCTCGATATCGGTAACGCGTCTCGAGGATTGCCGCAAGAAATTCCCTCCGCTCACCGAGCTGCCCACCGGTGGGAAGTGCTGCTGCACGGTCTCGGTTGGTCCCGAAGGTGATTATCCCACCCTTCAAGAAGCCGTGGATGCCAGGCCGCCAGAATTCGAAGGCGTGTGGCATGTCTGTATGATGCCCGGGGAGCACCGGATGGATGGCGCTGTGGAGGTTGTTGATACGAAAGGATTGATCATCAGCGGCTGCGAGTGGCAATCGCAGATTGTCGGAGCGGACGATGAACCAATACTGATCGTCAAGGGGAGCAGCATGGTCCGGGTGGAGGGTTTGTATGTCAGGGCACGTTCACGTAAAGGCGCTTTCCTGTTTGATGATGTGAGTGACCTGAAGGTGGCTCGCAATGTGGTGATCAATTCCGGCGAAAAAATGAACGAGGAGGAAGTTGCCAGGTTGGAAAAAGCTGTAAAAGCAGGCTTTGCAGGTCAGACCTCCCGGCTAGGCCCCGTTCTTCTTCTGCATGATTGTAATGAAGTGGATGTTTTGGAAAATAAGTTCAGAGGGCAGCCCGCCATCAAAGCCAGGGGGGACAGCTTGAGAATCCTGCGCAACACGCTCGGCGGGACTGTGCAAATATTCCCCGGTTCCGATGATGTGACCATCGAGGACAACCGGATACTGAAAAGTTATGGAGCCGGCATCCAGCTTGGAGGAGTCTCGAAATCGGATGCGAAGGATTTGTATTCTGAGGATCGGAAAGCCATATTCGAAAAGCGCTATGAAAAATATGAGGCGGCTGCCGGGGACCTGAAAGAAACAGAGGCGGATACAGCAGCCAAGAAAGTCGATGCCACAGGAGAGTCTGCCAGTTTCGGGACACCTGTGATGAAAGTCGATTCGGTTAATAGCCGTTATACAGTTGGGACGGATAGAGACTTGTTCTTCACCACGCGCTTCGTGCGAATCGGCAACAATCTTATCGGCGGCTGCCGGGGCAGCGGTATCATCACCACCAATAATATCGATGATCTGCAGGATTTCGGCAACCTGGAAGATGTCACTATATCCGGAAACCGCATCATCCGTTGTGCGCAGAAACCTGATCTGAAATTCGGCCAGGTCTTCACCGGCGGCGGGATTGTTCTGACAGGGGTGTTTGACCTGTCCATCGAGAGCAATCTCATCGTTGAGAATGGTAAGACACTCCCGGCTTGCGGCATATTCATCTTGGACGGTGGCGATATCTCCATCACCGATAATGTGGTCGCTGAAAACGGCTTGTTGTTTCCGGATGAACTCGCCAAGGAATTGGGCGTTGACGATGTGCAATTCTTCCAGGCTGGAATCGCCGCCCTTGGGGTGCTGGGGAACAATCTGAATCTCCTCGACGTTGCAGACAACCGCAAGAATGCACTGGAGGGAAGTCCTGCATTGCGGGTGGTAGGGAACCAAGTGACCAGCCCCGAAGGACATGCCTTGATGGTCATGGCACTGGGCACCACCAGTGTTCATGGTAACCTGTTCACCACCCGCGAGAGCCGGAAACAGCCTGCTGTACTTGGAGCGGATATTGCCGCTTACTTGAACATGGGCGCCTGCGTGGCCATCCTTGATTACGGGATTTCGAGCATCATCATGGATTACCTAAACATTGTGAACACCAAGACCAATTTTGAAGCAACCATGGTTGCGGCTGAGAACCCTCTGGCCTTTTTGCCTGATGGACGCGTGATGTTCAACGACAACCAGGTGTATTTCAATACCGAAAGAGGCCTTGATGAGAAGTCTGCGGCCGCAGTAACCAACAAAATTTCTGCCGCGATAGGTCCCTTCTCGGTGCTCATCCTGTCGTTTGACGATATCAGCTTGAGCGGAAACCAGCTTCAAGCGTCCACACCGCCATACCTGACGAGTAAAGCCTACCTGAAGTTCATCAATGCCATGGCGATGGGAGTGACCATTCGTGCTACGGGAAATTTCTTCAACGAAGGTTTGTTCTCAGCGTTGTTGTCTTACTTCTCTTATGGTTTGTTGAATGTTACGGTCGGGAACGAAGCTGTCCATTTCCTGTACCCACTCCCGGTGGGTCCCAAGACCAAAACAGAGAGTAACGTAACTTGGATTTAGATTCAGACTGGAAAATAGTGGAGGCTCATCATGGAATTCAATAAGTCCTTTGTTGGAAATATCGCGAATGCGGATGTGAGCGAAGACGAAGCCAAAGCTGCAATGGAAAATTTCACTGCCCAGGCATCACGGAGCAGTGCTCCCGCCCTTAATGTTTTTGCTCAGCTGCAGCAAAAACGTGCCCAGCGGACAGAAGCCGCGGCTGGCAGCCTGGAAAATGTTCTCGGCAGTAAGCATCCGCAGGTTGCCGTGCTCAAACAGAATGCCGTTTCCGCGGTTGAATTCAAAACCCAATTCACTGTTCAGTCGGAACGAGTTCGAGAAACGGCCGAAACTTCGTGCGAATGAGTGGATGGTTTACGGTCGCGTCTTCGATGCTGCCGGGAAACCCGCTGCAGGTTTGATTGTCCGTGTGTTCGACCGGGATCGAAAGCTCGATGACCTGCTGGGAGAAACCGAGACGGATGCGAATGGAGACTTCCACTCGGTTTACCATGCGCGGGATTTTTATGAGAAGGGTGAGAATGCTCCCGAGCTTTACATCATGGTTGAAGATGCGGCTGGAAATGAACTCTTTTCCTCCCGCGAAAACGTCCGACCCCTGGCAGGCCAGTCGGAGTATTTTGTCATCCAACTGGGAAAGGTAACTACGAAAGCGGCAGCCAAAAAAAGAGGCAGACCCCCGAAAGCGTCAGCAGTTAAAAAAGCCAGCGCTTCCAGCGCAAAAACAACAAAATCAGTGAAAACAGCAAGCACACTGCGGAAAAAGAAATAATTGTATGAGTACACGGCGAGTTGAGAAACTCGCCGTGGGTTTTTATACAGGAGAGATGAGCCCGGGATATCGACTTACATCGAAGTTTTGAGAGATCGTCAGCAAGAAAGGTGCAATTCGGAAAACGTTATAATAAATCCATGCGCACGCTCTCCCTGAAGAAACTTCAAAATTATCGAACGAAGACTTTTCATCTTCCGCCCGCAGGCAGGATTTCATCGCCACAGCAGGCAATGAAGTATGTTGCTGAAAGAGGTTTTATCTATTTTTGGCCGATAAAAAATGTGGACCTGCCCAGCTTGTGGGTTGCTGTCGCCGGGAATCGGCCTGTGGCGGACGAGCATGACGACCCGGGACATGTCACCTGGGGCTGGAAGGATCAATCGCTCGGAAAAAAGATTTGGTATTATGCCAAGGTATTGCGGCGAAAGGCCACACTAATCTCTTTGGATACTGCGCCATATTTTTATGCGCTTTCGGAAAACTTTGGCTCGCCCGAAGAAGACCATCTTGTGACATACAGGGAGGGAAGGTTAACCCTCGCTGCAAAACAGGTCTACGAGGCGCTTCTCGAAGGGGCGATGAATACGATCGACCTTCGTCGTGCCGCCCGGATGACCAGTAAAACGAGTGACAGTGAATTTGCCCGGGCGCTGGATACCTTGCAGGCGGATTTTAAAATCCTGCCTATCGGGGTGGCGGAGGCTGGTGCTTGGAAGTACGCGTTCATTTATGACATCGTACCGCGGCACATGCCTGAATTGGTTGAAAATGCCCGATCCATAGGTGAAGCGGACGCTCGCTCACGGCTGGCGTTTCTTTATCTGCGCTCTGTCGGCGCTGTGCTGCCAAAGGATATCGCCCGTCTTTTTGGTTGGTCTAACGACCTGACCAATCGGACAATTCAGGCTTTGAAAAAACAAAAGAAGATCGTTCATGCAGGCCACCCTCAAAAAGCCGGGGAGTGGCTGGCTTTGCCCGAATTAATTGAAAAGGAGTAGATATGGATATCGCCATCATGATTGAAGGTCAAAACGGTCTGACATGGTCTCGTTGGCAGAATTTTGCCAATGCGGTTGAAGAACTGGGGTTTTCCGGCTTGTTCCGGTCAGACCATTTCACCAATGCCAGTCCACCCGATAAAGAATCACTTGAGTTATGGGTTTCGCTCACCTGGCTGGCCAGCCATACAAAACGGATCGAGTTTGGTCCGTTAGTCTCTCCGATTTCCTTCAGACATCCGGCAATGACTGCTCGCATGGCATCCGCTGTGGATGATCTATCCGGGGGCAGGCTTGTGCTGGGTTTAGGTGCGGGCTGGCAGGTCCGTGAACACGAATTGTTCGGTTATGACCTTCTCGATCCATCTGCCCGGTTCGACCGTTTCGAGGAGGGGCTGGAGGTCATTACGCGTTTGCTTAATAGCGACATCCCTGTCACTTTTGAAGGTAAGTATTTCCAGCTTCGCGATGCCACCCTTCTCCCGCACCCCATCCGCCCCGGCGGTCCGCGGATTGCCGTCGGTGGAAACGGGCAGAAGCGTACACTGCCTTACGTCGTCCGTTATGCAGGTGAGTGGAATGCAGTCTATCTGCCTGCTGGAGAGTTGAAATCCCTGAACAAACATTTGGACATGTTGCTCGATTCAGCAAATCGTTCTCGAGAATCAATCCGCCGGTCTGTGATGCTGGGATGTTTGTTCGGAAGCACTCCTGAAAAGCTAAAGCAGAAAATATCTTCAAGTAACAGAACCTATGAAGCCTGGCAGCAAGTAGGCGCCATGGTCGGAACCGGGGATCAAATCCGGGAGCAGTTACATGAAGTGGAGCAAACCGGCATTCAAAGCGTCATGCTTCAATGGCTGGACTTGGAGGACCTTGAAGGGTTGGCTGATCTTGCAAAGGAAATTCTGTGATACCCAGAATGGATTTTTGACGTATTATAGTTATTAGGCAAATGAAAGGAGATGGAAATGAGACATGGCAATCGAACGTCCCTGGTATTTGGAATTTTATTGATTCTGGCCGGTATCGCATTCTTTCTCATCCGTAGTAATCCCGATTGGCAGGACTGGTTTAATGAGATTTGGGAGTGGCCGTTAATATTTGTTTCTATTGGAGGTTTCCTTTTTTTGCTGGGATTAATTCTATGGGAGCCGGGCATGTGCATTCCGGCTGTGATCGTCACGGGTATTGGTGGAATAATTTATTATCAAGTGCAAACTGACGATTGGACATCCTGGATATATTTGTGGACATTAATTCCTGGTTTTGTCGGTGTTGGCATTGTCCTGGCTGCGCTTTTCGACCGGAATTGGAAATCCATGTTGGCAGGGTTTGATTTACTGCTGATTAGTGGAATACTCTACATTGTGTTTGCCTCCATCTTTGGAGGTATGGCTCTGCTTGGTCCTTACGGACCGGCGGCATTATTAATCCTACTAGGTGTCTATATCCTGATCCGAGGCGCTTTCTCATCGCGTAAAAAGAAAATTACTGACTAAAGGAGGCAGAATGTCACGAACAGCATTGTTCTGGGGAATTGTTTTTATTTTGCTGGGAGTTGTTCTGGGGCTCCAGGCAGCCGGCTTGATCTCAGGCTCAGTCTGGGGATATATTTGGGCGCTCTTGTTAATTTTCTTGGGAATCTGGGTTATTTCCAGTATTTATTACAAACCTAAATTTGACGAGAGCCATCGATTGACAGTGCCCCGTAAAGATGCCAGGCAGGCAGAAATTACCTTCGACTTTGGCGCTGCTTCCCTGGTAGTGACCGGAGGCGCCTCGCCGGATGCTGCCCTGGAAGGATTATCCGGTACCACCCTCGATCTGCGGTCTGAATATTTGGACGATAAGGTGATTGTCCAGGTCAATGCAGGACCCTCTTTTATTCCATTCCTCGGACCGGATGGCTGGTCGTGGCGATTTAGATTGAGCAACGACCTCCCGATGACTTTAAAATTTGAATCAGGGGCATCTTCGGTTGATTTGGATCTGACCGATATAAAGGTCAGTCACCTGAAACTGGAAACAGGTGCGAGCTCTTCGAAGATTGTTCTACCAGCTCATGCCGGCAAGACGCTGTTTGAAGTGGAAGGCGGAGCAGCATCCTTCGATATTCGTGTCCCCGAGGGCGTCGCAGCGCGGGTTCGGGTCCTGCAAGGAGCCTCCTCCGTTCGCGTGGATGAAAAACGTTTTCCAGTCACGTCTACAGGATTTTACCAATCGCCTGATTACGATACAGCCCAGAATTCTGTCGAGATGCTCCTCGAAACCGGTGCAGGGTCGTTCAATATTCACTAGACATTTTTATCAAGGAGATTTTTATGAAACGCTTTGATTTCAGGCTGGCCATTGGTGGAGTGTTGATCTTGATGGGAGGACTTTTACTCCTCCAACAGATGGGCATTATCAGCGGAGATATCAGCGTGATCTGGGCCTCTCTTCTGATCGCCGCAGGGATCATTTTCCTGGCAGTCTTTGCACTAAACCGCCAGCATTGGTGGGCGCTCATCCCTGGATTAACACTTGTTAGGTGTGGGCATCATCCCATTCCTGCCGGATGAATACACCTACCTTGGCGGTTCGATCATGCTCGGTGCGGTGGGGTTGAGCTTTTTCATGATATACATATTCCATCACGAGCATTGGTGGGCAATCATCCCTGGGGGAGTTCTGATGACGCTGGCATTCAGTGCGTACCTGGCCTTTCAAATCGGAAACACCCTTGCCGGCATCAAGGTGGATGAAATTGTCCTGGGCAGCGCATTCTTCCTGGGGTTGTCCCTGACATTTCTTGCTCGTTGCGATATTGCCCAATCCGTCCGGAAGGATGAAGTGGGCGCTGATTCCTTCCGCAGCCTTATTGCTCGTTGCGCTGACCGCTGCCAGCTTCCGCCTACAGCAGATCATGATCTATGTGTGGCCGGTGGTTCTGGTCTGTGCCGGGATATACTTGATTTATCTCTACTTCCGTAGCAAGAATTAGGCGTAAAAGACCTCCACCTTTTTGCACCAGGTGGAGGTCTTTTTGAATCTCAAAGTTGACTGAAACAATCGCTAAACCGCCTCAACGTGAGCAATTTCAGGAAAGAATTGTCTCACCGTTCCCTCCACCCAACCATGCAAAGTTGCGGGCGAAAGAGGACACCCCAGGCAGGCACCGCCCAGGTGTACTTTCAAGGTATCCTTCTCCAGGGCAACGAATTCCACCGATCCGCCATGATAGGTTTCAATATAGGCGCTCAATTGATCCACCAGGGCTTTTAACTGCATTTCCTGGGTAAAGCCATTCGCAGATGTATCGTTCATAATACCGCCTCCGTCATATTGTTCCGGAAATTCCATTCCCTTGCGCAGCATGGATGCGACCTGAGTCCGGGCATCCTTCCAACGGGGTGAAGCCGCGGCAGCCAGACGATCCAATACCATTTTACCAGTTTGTGGATGGTCAGCAACCAGCTGACGAAGATCGTCCCCGTTGATGACCAGCAGGGCAGCTTCGCAGTCACACACCGCAGAAGCGGTATAGCTCTTGTTCCCAAGCACCGTTGACCAACCCAGAACATCTCCATCTCTGATACGGGTGATCGTGATCTGTGGAGAGTCATAGGGTTTGTAATTGATCTTGATTTCACCACTGACCACGAGGTAAAGCCTGTCTGCCAAATCGCCCTGTGAAAAAAGAGATCACTCCTGCAGGGAACTCGGCATAAGAAAAGTAAGGAGCAAGGACGGCAAGGTCTGCCGGGCTCATGTCGCTGAACAGACGAGATTTGGTGAGGTCGGTGGACATTATAAGGATATTAATCAACAGCCTTGTCAGTGTTCCAGTGGCAAAAATCATAAATGCAGCGATTTTTATCCCTTTATGGATATGACATTGTCTTGACAACTTGCCAGTCAGGCTGCCTGGGAAGACTCTCGTAGCCAGCGTGACCTCGGCATGCATCTCGGGTATACTTTGCTTGTATCTTTTTATTCAGGAATTCATCTAATGAATGAGCAATTTCAACAGACTTTTTCCATTGAAGCCCTCCGTTCAGGTGACCGGGATGAATTTGCCCGTTTGGTGGACGCTTATTCAGGACCCATCTACAGGCTGGGGCTGAGGATGCTCGGCAGGGAACAGGATGCTGAAGATGTCCTGCAGAATACGTTCGTAAAAATCCTTCAGCATATTAAAGGGTTCGAGCAGCGTTCCAGTCTGTCCACATGGATTTACCGCATCGCGTCGAACGAGGCATTGATGATGCTTCGGAAAATGCGCCCGGAGGTCAATCTGGATGAACAAGGTGACAACGACGACGAGGATTTCATGCCGGTCCAGTTTGTTGACTGGGGAGCTCTGCCGGATGAAACCTTGGAATCTAAAGAAGCCAAGAATTATCTTGAGAAGGCGATTCAAGATCTCCCCGAGCCGATGCGTGTAGTTTTTATATTGCGCGATATCGAGGGGCTGTCCATCAAGGAAACTTCTGAAGCCTTGAATTTGACGGAAACGAATGTGAAAACACGCTTGCTGCGTGCCCGTCTTAGCCTTCGCGAAAAATTATCAGGTTATTTCAGCGGACAAACTTCTGGGAGTTGAGAAATGACAGACCATAACCACAAATCACTTTCTTGCGATAAGATGCTGGGGAGTTTTGCAGATTACCTGGATGGACAGGCGCGTGAAGAGATCTGCCGCGAGATCGAGGCGCATATTGCCGGATGTGAAAACTGCAGGGTGGTCGTGGATACCACAAGAAAGACTATTTCATTGGTGCATGCGTGTAATGACATTCCAATAAATTTACCTGCTGATGTACGGGAAAGACTCTTTCAAGAAACTTGATCTGGGTGATCATTTACACCCCGGACAATAGATAATTTCCTTCTTCGTTTGATAAATGAACAATCCAAAATCTCAGATCAAAATCGCCGAGCAAGCGAGTGCTGATTCAACGGTCTCAACGAATATCGAGCATGTTTATGTTCAACGGGGCTCCTCCTGTCCGCTCTGCGGCAAAGGTAAAATGGATTTCAATGGACTGCTTGATCTGGAATGCGACCTATGCGGATATTCGCTTGTCGAAGGCGCGGGATGCAGCTGATAGGAAAAATCCCGGTTCCGTGTGAACTGGAAACGAAAAGCGAGGAGACAAAATGGCAGACGTACTATTAAACGAGCAAACCACAGGGCAAATCCGGGAAGCATTTTCTAACCTTAAGGAACCTGTTGCCATACTCTTTTTCGGTTCGAGGGAAAATTGCGATTATTGCGACGACACCCGGCAATTGCTCGAAGAAGTCACCGCCTTGGACGATCGGTTGACTCTCAAGGTCCATGATATTGACGCGGATTCTGAAGTCGCAAAACTCTTTCGCGTCGATAAAACTCCGGGAATCGTCATTGCAGCGATGAATGGAGATCAAATCTCCGATTTTGGAATACAGTATTCTGGAATTCCGTCCGGGCATGAATTTAGCACCCTGATACAAGCCATCCTCCTGGTTTCGGGCAGGGATTCCGGGCTATCCACACAGACCAGGGAATATCTAAAAAACCTGCAAAAGCCGCTTCACTTACAGGTCTTTGTCACCCCCACCTGACCCTATTGCCCGCGGGCCGTGCTGCTCGCACACAGTATGGCCATGGAGAATCCTGCCTTGATTCGCGCAGAAGGGGTGGAGGCGATGGAATTCCCGGAATTGTCCGATCGATATGGGGTGAGCGGCGTTCCTCAGACGACGATTAATGAAGGAGCCGGCACCGTGGTCGGGGCAGTACCGGAACAAAATTTGCTGGCTGAGATCATGAGAGCCAGCAAGAAATAAAGCATGACCCCGGCCTGAAAAGCCCAAAGCAGAAAGACCGGGGTGATTTTTAGGTGCATGGATGCCGCGTAAAAAGAGATTACACAGAACAACCGTCAAGCCTGCAAAGCTATTGCTTGGAGTTGGGTTTATCCTGCTGAGCATGGTCATCCTTTATTCCCTGTTATCCCGGGCAGTAGCAAGTACGCCCGATTCGATTTCTGACTGGAGATAATTATGTCGTCCCTGTTCCGGTGAATTATCCAGCACCGGAGTTGCAACTGGAAAATATAACAGGCGAAGAAGAATCATTGAACGAATTTCTCGGGCAGGTGGTGCTGGTGAACAACTGGGCGACCTGGTGCCCTCCGTGCAAAGCTGAAATGCCCACTCTGGCAGGTTACTTTACTTCCCATGTCGATGATGGATTTATGGTCATTGCCATCGAAGCAGGTGACCCGCAAGACCAGGTCGCAAAATTTGCTCAGGATTTCAACCTGCCGTTCAAGATTTGGCTTGACCCGGATTCCAAGGCGTTGAATGCATTCAGGAACGGAAGTCTGCCAAGTTCTTATGTGGTGGATCGCAATGGAGTGATTCGTTACGCCTGGACTGGTGAGATCAATCGGGAAATGCTTGAAAAGTTTGTTACCCCTTTGTTGAGCGAATGATCAGACAGAAAGATCGGGAGAAGTCTATGGATGCAAAAGTGAGTTGGTCAACCGGCATGTCCTTTACGGGGACTGCCAACACGGGTTTCAACGTCCCACTCGGCGCAGACCCTTCGGTGGGCGGGGCGAACGATGGGTTTCGTCCGCTTGAATTGATGGCAGTCAGTCTGGCGGGTTGCACAGCCATGGACGTCATATCGATTTTGCGAAAAAAACAGCAGCAGGTCGCTGAATTTGAAGTCCATGTTCAAGCTGACCAACGCAGCGATCATCCTCATATTTTTACAGGAGCTGTGATCACCTATCAGGTTTCGGGAAAAAACGTGGATGAAACAGCGCTCGCGAGGGCGATCGAACTCTCTGCCACCCGATATTGCCCGGCACAGGCGATGCTCTCAAGTGTTTTCCCGATCAAGATGGAATATGAGATCTTCGAGGGAGAAGGCGAGTCGAAGAAATTGATTGTAAAGGGCGAGTGGGCACCTAAATAGACCTAGTGTAAAAAAACTGCGAGACTTGTCTCGCAGTTTTTACTTCTTTCCTGCGGTCACCTGGCTGGCTTGATTCGCGCATGTGCAAGCGGTGACGGTGGACGAGAACCGGGTCAGCGTCCCCAGATATTCTTCTGCGCCATTGTGAGTAACCCACCCTTCGAAATTGAGTGGAATCGGGCTGTCGGCGAGCATCCATTCCCCATTGTATTTTCGAGCCAGGTGAACGTGCGTGCCGGTTGTTCGGCCTCCTTCACAAGAGGGGTGCCCGACCGGGTCGCCCGCCTTCAGGCGCGAGTAAAGGGGAGCACGTCCATACGCAGCGACATGCAGGTAAAAAACCACCCAGCCTGTCCGTTCATCACCATCTCCATCGAGATCGAGAACGGCAGTTCCATCGCCGATGCGTGAAATGATACCGTCGGCCACAGCAGTGGAATATTCGGTGGTCGGGACACAGCCTCCCGTCTCTGCACCGGGGGCAAAATCAATTGCGGCAAAAGGCTCACCCTCGCCCCAACCGGTATGCGGACCACCGGTGTATGCCCAGGTTTTTCCTGCTGCGAAGGGGAATAGGAAATCCGGTTGTTTTAAGCTGCCCGGGATATGAGGCTGTGGCTCCAGCCACGGGTTGCCAAAAAGTGATTTCCAGGTGTTGGCAAACCCCGGTGATTCGGTTGCGAGTAGATAGTTCTGGGGCTGAAGAAATTGTGAAAAATAATATCTTAGCCCGACCGTGGCGGCATTTTGCCAGGGGTCAAATCTTTCAAGCCGTCCATCCAGGAGTTCAATTTCGAGCAGTGTGCCGTTGCGCCAACCATAATATCCATTATTCAATACATTTGCGGCATGGACGAGCTGAAGATACACCCCCCGGTGCTCGATATCACGATAACCGAGGACATAATTGGTGGCCGGTTTCACAGGGTCGCTCAATGCCCCTGACTGGTATTCCAGCAGCGTCAGCAGCACCCGCGGGCTGATGCTGAAATTGGTCGCCACGTAATCAACAATGTCTGCGCCTGTGCGATTCTCACCCGCAGCATATTCCGTGTAGTTATTCAACCAGCCTGGATGTTGAGAGACAAACTCGGCTGTATTGAATTCAATCGAGGCAGGGCCGTTGACGTAGTGACCGTCGGGTATGATCTGGTAGGAGCTGCCCCAAAGAGGCTGGTAGTAGATCGGGATCTTCATCGGGAAACCAGCGGGCATGGTGGTTGCGTCCGCCGGGATGATGGGATTGGCTGAGAAGATTTCATCCACAGATGTGGTAAAGTGGGCTGCCAGGGCAGGGAGGGTGTCTCCGGGTTGGGCGAGATAATCCACCAATTCCCCAGGTTGGTAAACTGGGCGAGTGGGCTGGAGTTGGATTGGAGGAAAAGTGGAGGTTGGAGCAACTTCCGGCGCTGCTGTCTGGGAGGATTGGCTTAACGGCATACATCCTGCAAGCAGGGAGAGAGTTGCTAGCGAGCTAAGAAGAAGATGAATAAAACCAGATTCTAATTTTCGCGTAGTCATGATTGAAAATCGAGTGAAGGGTAATTTTTATTCAACTACATCAAGGTTGCAGGTCGCGCATGATATTTGTCTCATACGAACCATATTGCGAGGCAGTGACCACTTCGCCATTGCGAACGAGCGTGCCCTTGTAGGGAACCGCTCCCGCATGGACCACCCAGCCATCCATTTCGAAAGGCAGGGCGCCGTCTGCGAGAACCCATTCACCATTGTAGCGCCGCGCGATGTGGAGGTGAGTCCCCGTGGCAACTCCGCCCTCACAGGACGGATGACCGATATACCCCCCCTGATCAAGAAATTTCCCGGCCTTTACCCGCCCGGAGCTGGCGATATGAAGAAAGAGCAACACCCAACCGGTTTGTTCCTTTCCATCCCCATCCAGATCCAGGACGACCACACCGTTCCCGGAGCGTGTTACCAACCCTGAGGCGGGAGCTACGATCCACTGATCTGACGGGATACACCCCGACTCCATTGCAGAAGGAGCGAAGTCAATCGCTGCCAAGGCGCCTTCCAGTTCCCACGCGGCGTGCGGTCCGCCAGTATACGACCAGATGACACCGGGGATGAATGGAAGAGTTAAAGGCGGCTGAGTAATTCCAGGCGGGAAGAGCGGCGCCACCTGATTATCCCGCAGCCACGGGTCGCCAAACATCTCCGTGTAGAGAGCGGGAACGCCTATATTGGGGTCGATGGCTTTCGCCCAATCATCATAATTGAAATGTCGGGAGAAATAATATTGCAGGGCTGCGCTGCCGGCGTTGAGTCCCGGCGCCATGCGCATCGTTTTTCCATCAGGAAATGTCAACTGGGTCAGATCGCCCGATCGCCAATTGTAATAACCCACTGCCAGTTCCTTGATCGCTCGAATCATTTGAGCGAACAACCCCCGCGATTGGAAATCGATGTACCCAAGGGGGTAATCCTCCTGGGCGAGGTTTTCCGGCTCTCCATACACCCAACGGCTTTGGTATTCCAGGATAGCCAGCAGCAGGCGCGGATTGATCGAGTTTTCATCCGCCAGCCTTTGGATGATGTCCGCACCGGAAGTGTGACTGGTGGTGCGCATATATTCAGTGTATTCCTCCAGGTGGCCGCTGGCGCTGGATGTAAATTGCCTGATATTGAAATCCAATGCCGAGGCGGAATAAACGAATTCGCTGTCAGGCAAAATTAATGTGGACGGCGTGGTTTCCGGCATCCGGTCGGGAATTAACATCAAAGTCCCGGGATTGAGCAATCCTGAGACGGGCATAGGGTCTGTGGACGAAATTTCTGACAGGTCAACGCCGAACCGGGTGGCGACTGTGGACAAGGAATCCCCGCTTTGTGAATAGTAGATCACGGGCGGTTTGGGCGCGCCGGTCAGGGTCGGCAGCGGGGAGGGACTTGGTTCTTGCGTCGGTGTTGGAGGGTCAAAGGTTGGCGTGCTGGTGGCCGGGAGTGGCGTGGGGATTAGTGTCGCTGCTTCGAAAGGTGTGGACGTGAAATAAAGGGAAAAATCCAGAGTGGGTGTTGCATAGTCGCCCCATAATCCATTTGAACATCCGGATGAAATAACGGCGACAATGCAAAGCAATGGAAGGATTTTTTTGTGATTCATAGTGATGGATAGGAATTATACCTTTAAGGCAGGCAGGGTTATTGATCACACATCATGGTTTAAGAATT
Source organism: uncultured Chloroflexia bacterium (assembly GCA_963774975.1). Classification (GTDB taxonomy): domain Bacteria; phylum Chloroflexota; class Anaerolineae; order Anaerolineales; family Villigracilaceae; genus JBGPQJ01. Next base: position 181,423 of record CAVZGY010000003.1, on the reverse strand, counting down.
TTTACTCAGCGTGATATCTGGTTGACTGCGTCGAAACCATCCCATGCCAGAATTTCCTGCGTCCCCTTGGTTAAATATCCGTCATATTCGATCCCGGTGCCGGAAGAGATATAACCATCCAAAGTAAAAGGCACAGGTCCATCCGCCGCTATCCACATGCCGTTGTATCGACGGGCGAGGTGGAGATGGGTGGCATAAGAAAATCCGCCTTCGCATGAGGGGTGACCAACCTTGTCTCCTGATTTCAAAAACGAGCCAACCGGAACACGATCCTGGCTGTCAATGTGCAGGTAAAGTACGGTCCACCCCGTTTCTTCGTAACCATCCCCATCAAGATCCTGGATGACAACTCCATTTTCAGAGCGGACAACAGGTCCATCTGCGATGGCGGTTGCCCAATAACCGGATTGAACGCAACCCGCTCCTTCCCCTGGCGGTGCAAAATCCAAGGCAGCCCAGGCGGAGCCCGTATCCCACCCGCCATGCGGGCCGCCAGTGAAGTTCCACGTCTCGCCAACCCCAAAGGGAAGAGTCATCGCCGGCTGGGTAAGTCCCGGGGGAAGGATCGGCTCATATGTGTAATCAAATGGATAACCAAAGAGCAGGTAATAGGTGGCAAAAAGACCGTTGAGATTAACGTCGTTTTGCCAGGCGGCATAATCATCCACCTGGGCAAAGAAGTGTTGAACACCGGCGGTCCCGGCGTTGATGGTCGCATCCGGCGTGAGGATGGTGCCGTCCGCCAGAGTCCATTGGGGAAAAGCGTTGACCTGCCACCCATAGAACCCATAGTTGAGCATATTCGCCCCCCAGGCGAGTTGTTTGTAAAGACCCGTATGCCAGCCATCCTCGTAACCAAGCGGGTAGGTCAAAGTTCCCGGGTTGGGTTTTGAATTACTCACCCAGCCGGCCTGGTAATCCAAAATTGACAAAAGCAACCTGGGATTCACAGAATACTCTTTGGCGATCCGTTCCACGATTTGAGCGCCGGTCATCATCTTTCCATCCACCTCTTCAGCATAGGAGGAAAGGTACCCACCCTTGCTTTGGATGAACTGCCCGGTATCGAAAATCATGTTGAATGGCCCGAAGATCAATTCCGAATCGGGAATTATTTTGAACGATGGACCAACGCTTGTAGCTGAATTGGATGGCAGAGCGAGCACCTGCCCGACTTCGAGGTAATTGGGATTCACGAGAGAATTTGCCTGTAGGATGGCTTCCGCGCGCAGGCCGAATTTCCGGGCGATGATGCCAATCGTATCTCCCGGCTCGACGATGTAACTCTCCGGGACAGTGAGGGGGGTGGGAATTCCATGCGGTAAATCGGGTGTAGGCATCAGGATCGGCGAATTAGGATCGCGAGTGGGGGGGAGTTGAAACGGTGTTGGCGTAGCTGCCTCAGGGGTGGTTGGGGCCGAGGTTGAAGAGGCAGGTGTCACAGATTGCTCCAAATACGCCGGAGGTGTCCAATAGCGTTCGTCCACCTCGCGGGTGCAGGCGGTCAATCCAGCCATGATAGGGATGAGGAAAAGAATCAGACTTATTTGTCCCCGATGGTGCATGCGCCGATTATACCCAACTTGGAAGCCCTAAAAGAAAAACAAGTCTGGTCAATTTCATCCAGACTTGTTTTTCGAATTGAAACTATTTCCTTGCGGTTAGCCACCCCACGGCATGCCCGAATAAGCTTCGAAGGCTTTATCATGCATGGATTTAAAAAGCCGCTCGTGGCCAGCCTCCCAGCGGGCGAGCATTTCCAGGACGATTTTCGCATCGCCTTCTGCCTTGACCGCCGCCTGGGTATAGAATTCCGCAAAATCCCGCTCGATCAGGTAGGCCATGCGCAGCACCGGCAGGTCGGCCACCATGGCTTCACTGACCGTCTGGTCGATGCTCTCGCTGTCCGCGCGGTCGGCAAAGAATCCCGCCTCGGGGATTTCCGGTGCGCTTGCAGGGGTGCCTTCATCGAGTCTCTTGATCTGTGCCTGGATAAAATCGATATGCTTCTGTTCTTCAGCCGCAATCGCTTTAAAAGCCCCTGCGGCAGCCGCATTTTGCAGCCGCGAGGCATTGGTCTCAAAAAAGGCTTTGCCTTCATATTCGCGCTGGAGTGCGTATTCGAAGATGCGGAGGATATCCATGCTTGTTCTCCCTAGGGTTGGGTTTCGATTGATGGTGTATGGACTGGTTGTGTGTCCTTGGAATCAGCTTTGGGGAGCGTAAATGTGAATCTCGTGCCCTGGCCTTCTTCCGATTTCGACCCGGATTGTCCCGCCTGCGCCATCCACTATCCGTTTGACAATCACCAGCCCCAGGCCGGTGCCGCGCAGGCCGAGTGCCTTGGCATTCCTGGCGCGGAAAAATTCGCTGAATAGGCGTCCCTGCTCTTCTGCCGGGATGCCGATGCCCGTGTCGTGCACCTGCCCGACCACCTGGTCATTTTCCATGCGCAAGCTGGCCGTCACTGTGCCGCCCGGCAGGGTGTACTTGATGGCGTTGCCGAGCAGGTTTTCCCAAAGGCTTTTGAACAACTTCGGCGAACCGTTTACCACCGGGAGCTGCTCCTGGATATTGACGACGATATGCAGGTTTTTCTGTTCGGCCTGGCTGGTGAGTTCGTCCACCACCGCCCGCAAGGTTTCATCCAGCTTGACCGGAGCCAGTTCGGGAGCCGGCCCAATGGCCTGCAACCGGCCCAGCTCCATCAAGTCGCCGATGAGTTTCTTTTCTTCATCCAGCCGAACGATGCACTTTTGCAAGGGCGTCCTTCTGCTGCTCCGGGGTGAGATATTCTTCCTGCATCAATTGTAAATAGGACTGGATGGCTGAGAGCGGGGCCTGGAGCTCGTGGGTCATCAGCCGGAAAAAAAGTTTCTTGGTTTTGTCCAGTTCTTCCAGGCGGGTTTTTTCATCGGACAGTCGGCGGGCTTCGGCCTCGGCGGCCTGCAATCGTTTCGATTCGAGCGAGAGCCGCTGGTGCTCGATACCCTGGTTGACCGCCAGGGTCAGTTCATCCACTGAGAAGGGCTTGGTCAGGAAGTGGTACGCGCCCTGTTTAATGGCGCGAATGGCCAGTTCCACGGTGGCGTAGCCGGTGATGATGATGCAGATAATATCCGGGTCGATCTGGTGAATGGCGGGGATCAGGTCAATGCCGCTGATATCGGGCATCATCACATCCAGCAGCACCAGTCCGAAGCCTCCACCCTGGATTTTTTGCAAACCAGCCTGCCCGGAGGCGGCTGAGTCCACGATAAAGCCCTGGGGCCGCAGCGCCCGTTTGATCCCCTCGCAGATATTGGTTTCGTCATCAATGACCAGGACGTTCAGATTTGGATTCATTTTCTATCCAATCAGGATTTTGCCGGATTCACTCCCATTGGTGGATGAGGGTGTTGTATCTGCCGCCGGTAACTTAATGGGCAGGTTGATGATGAAGGTCGTGCCTTTGCCAACCTGGCTTCGGACGCTGATCTGCCCACGGTGCATTTTGATGATCCCGTAGGCGATGGCCAGCCCCAAGCCGGTGCCTTTGCCGATCGGCTTGGTGGTGAAAAAGGGTGTAAACAGTTTGCCCAGGTCTTCGTGCGGGATGCCGATTGCCGGTATCGCGGACTTCGACCGTGACCGTTTCCCCCGGCCCTTTGTGCGTGTGGACGGTCAGTGTGCCGCCTTGCGGCATGGCCTCGACAGCGTTGACGATCAGGTTGAGAAAGACCTGCCGCAACTGGGCCGGGTCGCAGTCAATCGTGGGCAGGTTAGGGTCGAATTCTGTTTCGAACTGGATGATAACGGTTTTGATGCGCCGGGGCGCCTGGTCAATCAATTCCTGGAGCAACTCATTGATGTTGGTCGGCTGCACCACAACCTGGTGCTGGCGGGAGAAGTTGAGCAGATCCGCCACGATTCGTTTGCAGCGTTTCGTTTCGCTGACGATCTTGCTCAAATCGGCGCGGCTCGGGTCAGCCTCGGCGCACTCATTGAGCATCGATTCGGAATAGAGCAGGATGGCGCCCAGCGGGTTGTTGATTTCGTGCGCCACCCCGGCTGCCAGCTGCCCGAGCGAGGCCAGCTTTTCCGAATGGACGAGGTGATCCTGGGTGGCATTCAGTGTATCGAGCATGGTGTTGAACTCGGTGGCCAGCTCTCCCACCTCGCCGCCGTACGAGACAGGCATACGCACGGTCGTCTCGCCCTTCGCCACCCGTTTGCTGACCTGGGCCAGTTCGCGCAGATCCCGCAGGGGATTGGTGATAACGCGCGCGACAGGCGTGGCCAGCAGGAAGGTGAACAGCACCATGACGATTGCCACGAGCGTGATGCGCTGTCCCACATCGTCCAGCAATCGGAAGAAGGAGCCTTGGCGGAGGCCCACATACAGGCTGCCAACGATCCGATCGGCGTGGTCGCGCAGCGGCTCGTAACGGGTGATGTAGTTTTCGTTCACCACAAAGGCCGTGCCCACGTATTCCTGCCCGTCTTTGAGCACCACATCGCCCACCTCGGAGGCAAGGCGCGTACCCACCGCGCGATTGCCTTCGGTCGTCATGACGTTGGTCGAAACGCGCATATCGCCCAGGAAAATCGTGACGGTATCAATCTGGGCGATGTTTTTGATCTCATCGACGAGCGTGAAATCGTTGTTGAAAAGATGGAGGGAAAGAGCCAGGCCGAGAATTTGCCCGTTTGGATCGGCCACCGGGGTGACGCCGACCAGGGCCAACCCGGCAGTTCCTTCGCGTGGATCGAACAGGGTGGCAGCTGCTTTGGGCGTTTCCACCAGGTTGATATTGGCCTGTTCTGCCAGCCCGACCTGGGCCAGCAGTTCCATCGGAATAACTTCGGTCGCTGCGAGGCTGCGCGCGCCCTGGCTGGCTTCCTGGATGATGGGCAGCGTCCCCCAGTTCCCGGTCGAAGCCATTGTGGATTGAGTGCCGTCGGGCGATAGGAATCGCGCCGTTAAAATATTTCCCTGGGGATCAAGCAAGGCAACGAAATGGTTGCCACCCAGCGCCGGGGTGCGGAGCAGAGCCGTGATACGCGCATCCATCATTTGGCGTGCTGCCTGGCTCCCGTCGCTGGCTGCCGCCAGGTTGGACACAATCGCCGGGTCGCTGGCCAGGTTGTAGGCAATACTGGCGACTTCATCGCGGTTGGTGTTGTAAATGGCCTGGGCCAGGTGGGCATCGCGGGCCACGCGCTCGTTCATCGCCTCGGCCAGGTAATCATTGATGGTGCGCGATATAACCCACGCGCCAACACCGATGGTGAAAGCCGCGACCAGTGTGAACGATACCACCAGCGCCAGGTGGAAGGGCGCGGAATATAATTCCCTGAAGAAACGCCTGAAGCGCGTTCATTTTTTCTTTGCCAGCAGCTTATCCACCTGCTTGAGCAGGCTGGCCGGGGCGACCGGCTTGGTCAGAAAAGCCTGGATGTGGATATAGTCATCGGTGGGGAAAAGCTCAGCATAGTCGGTATTGGCGATGGAGGTGACCATAACGATGGGAATATCGCGCATTTCGAGGTCATCGTGCATGCTCTGACTCATCGAAACCCCATCCAGTACGCTGTCCATGATGACATCCAGCACGATCAGGTCGGGTTTTTCTTCTTTGGCGCGTTTGAAGCCTTTATCGCCGCTGGTGGCGTTGATGACGTTATGTCCCGCTTTCTCCAACACGATCCGGGTGGAATCGGTGAAATCCGGGTCATCGTCGACAATCAGGATTTTTGCCATGTGTAAGCTCCTGCCATGCAATGCTTGTGGGTGAGGTGATACTCGAATTCATCCCTGAAAAGGGTGATGGCTGAACGCGCCGGGTTGACCAGCGCGCTGCCCATCGGACAGAAAGTGCGCCCATCGATGCCCGCCGCCAGTTCGATGGCGCGCTCAATATCGTCCGCCAGGCCCTTGCCATGCTCGATCCGATCGAGGATTTCATACAATCGTGTTGCGCCGAGGCGGCAGGGAGTGCAGCGTCCGCAGGATTCGTGGGCGAAGAATTTGGTCAGGCGGCGGGCGGCTTCCACCATGCAGGTGGTCTCATCCATCACGATGATCGCGCCGGTCCCCAATTCACTGCCAGCCTGTTTCAGCGTTTCGAAAGCCATCGGCACATCCAGCGAGGCGGCGGTCAGCATTGGCGTGGAAGCCCCGCCAGGGATGACCGCCTTGAGCTGCCGTCCATCCCGGATTCCACCCGCGTGTTCGTAGATGATCTCACGCAGCGTGGTGCCGAGCGGCAATTCATAATTACCCGGACGGTTGACGCGCCCGCTGACCGAGAAAATCTTTGGCCCCTTGCTCTCTGCCGTGCCGAGGCTGGCGAACCACTCTGGCCCGCGCAAAATGATATGGGGAATGCAGGCCAGCGTCTCGATGTTGTGGACAAGCGTGGGCAGGCCAAAAAGTCCGACCTGTGCCGGGTAGGGCGGTTTGAGACGCGGGTTCCCGGCTTTCCCCTCCAGCGATTCGAGCATGGCAGTCTCTTCACCGCAGATGTATGCGCCTGCGCCGCGATGGACGGACATATCCAGGCTGAAATTGGTGCCGAGGATGGTTTGGCCCAAAAAGCCGTATTCATAGGCATCGGCGATGGCTTTGATCCAGCGTTTGACGCCCAGGAAAAACTCACCGCGGATGTAGACATACGCCCGGCTCGCGCCGATGGCGTAGGCGGCGATGATCACACCCTCGATGACCTGATGCGGATCCCGCTCAACGATTTCGCGGTCTTTGAAAGTGCCGGGTTCACCCTCGTCGGTGTTGACGGCCACGATTTTTGGGAGATCGCCGCCCTTGGGCATGAAACTCCACTTCGTCCCGGCCGGAAAGCCCGCCCCGCCCCGGCCTCTCAGCCCGGAGCGCTTGACCATCTCGATCAGCTCCTCCGGTGATTTGGTCAGGGCCAACTTCACCGCTTCATAGCCGCCATTTGCCAGGTAGGTGGCAATCTTTTCCGAGGCAGGAAGGTTGATATTGCGGGTCAGTACAGGTTCAAACACACTTGCTCCAATGCTCCGGCTGATTCTGTTCACGAACCTTACCGAAGCTCACATTGTTCACAGAAAACAATTACTATGGCATGTCCTGCTGAGTGTAGCGACACTTGCACCGGTGATGAACACTTGCCCCGAACGCAAGTGCGGGGAGTGCAGGTGAGCATTTCTGCCACGTTGAGGAAATCTTTCGGCGTGACATGCCTTACTATTATTTTATACCCTTATACTACTCCTAATCTCTCCAACAGCTCGTCAATCGACTCCAAGGTCATATTCTCATACAATTCGTCATTGATGCGCACGGCCGGGGCGGTGCCGCAGGCGGCCAGGCATTGCACGACTTCCAGCGTAAAGTTGCCATCCGGAGTGGTTTCGCCCGGCTTGATTTTCAATCGCCTGGCAATGTGCTCGATGATCGGTTCCGCACCACCGGCCAGGTAGCAGGACAGCCCCTCGCAGACCTGCACAAGGTACTTGCCACACGGCTTGAGCTTGAACATGGAGTAAAAGCTGGCCGTTGTGTAAACCTGCCCGGGGGAAAGTTCAAGCCGGTTGGCGACGCGCTGGATGGCATCCGGACTGAGCCAGCCATATTGTTCCTGAGCCAGGTACAGCGCCGCCAGAAGCCTTGCCCTGGTGTGCGGATCATGCACGTGGTTTGTGACCGACGTAGAATCTATAGCCATAAACTTGTTTCTATCTCCCGTCTCTCGATAATGGGAGAGAGGTCGGGGGTGAGGGTTCTATACAGCCTCAACCTTTACCGCGCAGACTTTATACTCCGGGATTTTCGAGACCGGGTCGAGCACGGCGATGGTCAATTCGTTGGCCGACGCCTCCGGGAAGTGGAAATTGGCGTACACCATCCCCGGCGGGACGCGGTCGGTGACCCAGGCTTCGGATTCGATGGAACCACGCCGTGAAGTCACTTTGACGCGCTTGTTGCCATTCAGCCCAATCTTCAGCGCATCGTCGGGATTGACTTCAATCAGCGCCTGGTTGTAAATTTCCAGCAAGCCTTTGGCGCGGCGGGACATTTCACCGCCATGCCAGTGGTAAAGCACCCGCCCGGTTGAAAGAATCATCGGGTAGTCGTCGTCGGGACGCTCGGAGGGTGGGACGTGGTCAATCGGCATGAACTTGCCTTTGCCGCGCGCAAAGCTTTTGGTGTGCAGAACCGGCGTGCCGGGATGGTCGGCGGTGGGGCAGGGCCATTGCAGCGTTTCGCCTTTTTCCAGTCGTTCGTGCGTGATTCCGCCGTACGAGGGCGTCAGTGCGTTGATTTCGCGTAGGATGTCAGCGGGCGATGCATAATTCCACGCTGCCCACTGACTTTCAGCCACTATCCGCTGACCGCCATCAAGCATTCGTTTCGCAATCTCAGCGATGATTTCCCAATCCTGGCGGGCTTCGCCCAGGGGTTCAAGCGCCTGGCGCACCATCTGCACGCGCCGTTCGGTGTTGGTGAATGTGCCGGTTTTCTCGGCGAAGGTCACGCCGGGCAGCAGCACATCCGCATAGGGAGCGGTTTCGGTGGGGAAAATCTCCTGCAGCACGATAAAATCGGCCATTTCCAGGCAGTGGCGGATGTGGTTCGTGTCCGGGTCGGACATGATCGGGTCCTCGGCCAGGATGTAAAGAGCGTGGATTTTTCCTTCCGGGATGCCGGGGATCATCTCGGTGACGGTTAATCCGACGGTGGAAGTCCCGAAGCGCAGCGGAGTTGGAGACCGTTGACCGTGCTTTTTTCGTCCGCCGTTTTCTGTCCACCGTCCAATCCCCAGGCCGTCTCAAATTTTTTGCGCACTTCTTCGTTTGTTACCGGCTGGTAGGCCGGGTAAACGTTCGGCAGGCCGCCCATGTCGCAGGCGCCCTGGACGTTGTTTTGTCCGCGCAGGGGATTGACGCCGCCGCCGGGTTTGCCCATGTTGCCCAGCAGCATTTGCAGGTTGGCCAAATCCATCACGTTGCGCACGCCGACGATATGCTGGGTGATGCCCATCGCCCAGAACACAGCCATTGGTTTGACCTTGCCCATGATTTCGGCAGCCTGGTAGAGCTGCTCCACCGGCACGCCGGTAATTTCGCTGGCCTTCTCGGGCGGATATTGCATGACCGTTTCGCGGAATTCCTCGAAACCCTCGCAGCGTTCAGCGATGAAGTCCTTGTCCTCCCAGCCGTTTTGCAGGATGATGTGCATCAGCCCGTTGAGCAGGGCGATGTCGGTGCCGGGGCGTTGGCGCAGGTGCAGGCCGCCGTATTGCGGGGTGGCGAGTTTGGTGATTTCGATGCGGCGCGGATCGGCCACAATCAGCCGCGCCCCGCGCTGCTTGACCGCCTGGCGGAGGCGCATGCCGATGACGGGATGCTGCTCGGTGGTGTTCGAGCCGATGATGAAAATCGCCTGGGATTGTTCGGTCACGTCGTCAATCGAGTTCGACATCGCGCCCGAGCCGAAGGAAGTGGCCAGACCGGCCACAGTGCTGGAGTGTCAGAGACGGGCGCAGTGGTCGATGTTGTTCGTCCCGATGACCTGCCGCGCCAGTTTGTTCATCAGGTAATTTTCTTCGTTGGTGCATTTAGCCGAAGTCAGGATGCCCAGGCTGTCAGGCCCGAAGGTATCGCGCGTCTCGCGCAGTTTCCGCGCCGTAATCTCCAGCGCTGTCTCCCAGTCGGTTTCGACCCAGTCATAATGACCTTCGTCTGTAGACTTTTGACCGTCTACCCGCTTTGGCTTTCCCTCCAACAGGTAGCGCCGTACCTTTGGTTTCGTCAGCCGGTCGGGGTGGTTGACGTAATCGTTGCCGAACCTCCCTTTAACACAGGTCCAGCCGTGGTTGGCCGGGCCATCCCAAACCGAGTTGACCTTGATAATCTGGTTGTCTTTTACCTCCAGTTCGAGTTGGCAGCCCACACCGCAGTAAGAGCAGACGGTCTTGACCTTTTTCACCTGCCAGGGACGCCCCTTGCCGATGGACATCTTCGGCATGAGCGCGCCGACCGGGCAGACTTCCACGCAGCTGCCGCAAAATTCGCACGGGCTGTCCTGCATGGTGCTGTCGGCTCCGAAGCCGATGTGGGCATTGAAGCCGCGCAGCACCAGTCCAATCGCCTCCACGCCGTTGGCGTAATTGCAGGCGCGGACGCACAGGCGGCACAAAACGCACTTATTTCGGTCAACCTGGATGAACGGGTTGGAGGTATCCACCGGGTAGCGGTGCTGGATGCCCTTGAAGCGATCGCCAGTGGCGTTGTATTCGTAAGCCAGGTCCTGCAGGATACAATTCCCGGTCACCTGGCAAGTCATGCAATCGAGCGGGTGGTCTGAAAGGAGCAGTTCAAGCGAGAATTTGCGCGCTTCCCTCACTTTAGGTGAATGGGTCTGGATGACCAGTCCATCGGTGACTGGGAAGGTGCAGGCCGGTTGCAGCGAACGCTGCTTTTCGATTTCCACCAGGCAGATGCGGCAGGCGCCTTCCGGCGGCAGGGCGGGGTGGTTGCAAAGCACCGGGATGTGGATTCCGGCCTGTTGGGCGGCTTGTAAAATAGTCTGACCGGTTACAGCCTGGATTTTCTTTCCATCGATGGTTAGTGTGACGGTTGGCAGAGTGCTGTGCATGGTCTACCGGCTCCTTTCTGATTCGGATTCCGAAACTGCCACGGTTTCACCGGCAGGTTTAATCTCGATCGCATCCAGGTTGCAGACCTGATAACACACGCCGCAGCGGATGCACGTGATCTGGTCGATTTCGTGCGGCTCTCTTCTTCTTCCGATACAACCGGTGAGGCGTCCAGGCTGCATTTCCTGGTCAGACAGGAAGCGTTTGAGCATGCGCATGCAATCCGCTGTCATCTCGCCCGGCGGCAGTTTTCTCGCAGAAGGCCGGCAAACGCGGCCACAAATCAGCGCGAACGGATGCGCTGGCGGTGGATTTCCAGCGCTTCGGGTAACGTCCCTGGCGACCAGTGCGATGTAGCCGGCTGTCACACTGCCGGGCAGGCGTTGATGCTCGTGGCGGACCAGCCCTGGCAGACCGGCCGGGCAGAATTTGTCCACGATATGTGCGACTCGTATTCCTCCCGGAAAAAGCGCAGCGCGGCCATGACCGGGCCGGGAGTCAGCTGTCCCAGCGCGCACAGGGAGGCCTCGCGCATATTCCGAGAGATGTATTCGATTTCGTCCAGGTCGGCCATCGTTCCCTGCCCAAGCGAAATGCGCGTCAGGATTTCGAGCAGCCGTTGCCCGCCCATCCGGCAGGGGATGCACTTGCCACACGATTCCGCCGAGGCAAAGGTCAGGAAATACTTGGCAAATTCGACCATGCAGGTATCTTGATCGACCACAATCATTCCGCCCGACCCCATCGTCGCCCCAGCCGCGACGAGTGAGTCGAAATCGACCGGCGTATCCAGAGCGGATTCAGGCAGGCAGCCGCCGAGCGGACCGCCGGTCTGCACCGCCTTGAACTGCTTTTTCTTCGGGATGCCGCCGCCCACCTCGTAGATGATCTCGCGCAGGGTGATGCCCATCGGCACTTCGATCAGCCCGGTGTTTTTTATCTTGCCCGGTCAGCGCAAAAATGGCCGTCCCCGGCGATTTGGGCGTGCCGATGCCTGAGAACCAGTCCGCGCCTTTCAGGATGATTTGCGGGGTGAGTGCATAACTTTTGACGTTGTTGACGTTGGAGGGTTTGTTCCACAGCCCCGAAACTGCCGGGAAGGGCGGGCGCGGGCGTGGTTCGCCGCGGCGTCCCTCGATGGAGGCCATCAGCGCCGTCTCCTCGCCGCAGACGAAGGCCCCTGCGCCTTCATACACTTCCAAATCGAAGGAGAAATCGCTGCCGAGGATGTTTTCGCCGAGCAGGCCGTATTCACGCGCCTGGGCCAACGCTGATTCTCAGCCGCTCGATGGCGAGGGGATACTCGGCCCGGCAGTAGATATATCCCTCGCCTCGCGCCGATGGCGTAACCTGCGATAATCATGCCTTCAACCAGGCTGTGCGGGTCGCCTTCCAGGATGGAACGATCCATGAACGCGCCGGGGTCGCCCTCATCGGCGTTGCAAATCACATACTTGGGAGTGTTTCGATCGAGCGGCGGCAGAATTCCCACTTGATGCCGGTCTGGAAACCCGCCCCGCCGCGCCCGCGCAGCCCGGAGCTTTTGATTTCGTCAATGACCTCGCTCGGGCGTCCATCTCGGTCAGGGCCTTGGCCAGGGCGCGATATCCATCCTGGATGATATAACTCTCGATGCTTTCCGGGTCGATCGTTCCGCAGTTGCGCAGCGCCACCCGGATTTGTTTCTGGTAAAATGGCAGTTCGAAATAATCCGGCAGGTTGGCCGCTTCGATTTTTTTTGCGCCGGCCTCATCAAGCAGTTGCCCGAGGGCCAGATTTTTCGACAATCCTTCCGCCCAGCAGATGTTCGTCGATGATTTTTGGAACCGATTCCGGCTTGACGTTGGCGTAGGTCACGCGCGGCTGGCCGGGCAACTGGATATCGACCAGCGGCTCCTTGAAGCACATCCCGATACAACCGACCGGCACGATCTCAGCTTGCACCTGGCGCTGTTCCAGTTCCCGGCGAATAACCCCTTCGATTTCCCCTGCCCCGGCTGCCATCCCGCAGGTTCCCATGCCAATATAAATCGTGGGGGTGGTTCGCTGGCGTTCAAGCAGGGTGACTTGCGCCTCGTCGTGGACGCGAGTCCAATCTTCGATACTCGCTAGTTTGGGCATGAATTCGCTCCGTTTTCTTTATTGAGCCCGACGCTGAAAAGACATTATCAATCCATCAATCTCCGCGTATGAAAAGCATCAAAATTGGTAAAAGATCAGCGAATTTTGCACAGATCAACGGATAATTCAAATTTACGCCATCAATACTATTCCAGTTTTTGCAATTGCTCGACGAATCTTTTTTGGTTCGATCTTTCCATAAACCTTTTCATTGACGACCGCAATCGGCGCCAACCCGCACGAACCCAGGCAATAGACAATTTCCATGCTGTATTTGTAATCTGTCGAGGTGCCGCCCGCCGGGACATTCAGCGCATCTTCCATCGCTTCGATGCTTTGCGGTGCGCCGCGCACGTGGCAGGCGGTTCCATCGCAAACGCGGATCAGATTGCGCCCTTGACGCGTCAACCGGAACTGGGCGTAGAAGGTCGCCACCCCCATCAACTGGCTGAGCGGGATGCCGGTTTTCTCAGAAATCGCCAGCATGACCGGCTTGGGCAGGTAGCCGTACAGGTTTTGTGCCTTCTGCAAAATTGGGATGACGGGATTTTTTTTGCCCTTAAACTCGTTCAGGAGGGTGTCGAGCGCTTGCAAGTCAATCGGGTCATCAGCCATGGTTCGAGTCTCCGTTATCCTGCCTGCACAAAATATACTTTATTATCGCCTATCGGGCCTCTCCTCGTTAGTTGCATTCTTCATGCTTTATAAGTACATTTGTCCTAATAATTTAACAAAAAAAGCCGTTTTACTACAAATTGGCTTGTCAAGAATTAGTGACCAACACGTTGTAAATTTGAATAACAATTGAGTTGACGTTATCTTGCCTAGCCGAATAAAGTGTTTTCTTATCGTTCCGCGATTATCACTCGCGTGTAGATCCTTTCTTCTCTTTGTGGGCTGTGAAAAACCGATCTGGGTCAGCCTTGAATGCATCCAGGCAGATTTCAGTGCAGAAGTAAACAACCCTGCCATGACAAGACGCGTGGGGATACCATGAAATCTCAGCCGTCATTGCACGACCGCACACAGTTTTCGGTGAAATCGAACAAGGCTGAGCGTCAATGGAGCATTTCTCCTGCATAGGAAGATTATTCAAGTTCTGCAACGTAAACCTCGTACGCCCCTATCTTTATCTCATTTAACTTATCTTCTTTCTTGCTCCGCCCGGCGCTTGAAAAAAGCGGATGTGCCGATTTGAAAGGCAGCTTGGGAAAGTTCAATTTTTGCGGATTTCCAGAGAAATTTAAAACAACAAGAACCGTTTGTTCTCCCGTATCACGTAAGAAGACGAAGTATTCGTTTGCCCTTTCATGAAGGGCTTGATAACTGCCGGAAACGAGAGCCGGTGAAGTTTTACGAAGATGGATTAGCTTCTTGTAATAATTAATAAGCGAGAGGGGCTCATCCTCTTGCTCCTTGACATTTACTCCTTCGGAAGTGTTGGTATTGACAGGCAACCAGGGTGTAGCCGTTGGTGGACAGAATCCGCCGTTCGGGGAATTTGTCCATTGCATCGGCGTGCGATTTTTGTCACGGGTCATGGCGGCCGTTCGCCTCATGGCTTTAGCCGGATCCACCCCGAGCTCCGTCACGATCGCTTCGTAATACCAGGTCCCCATCGTATCGCGGACCTGCGAGATGTCCGTCAACATCAAATCGGTCATGCCGATTTCCTCTCCGTAATAAAGGAAAGGAGTTCCACGCAACGTCAGCATCAGTGCAAGTGACAAGCGTGCAATTTCAGCATCATGTATACCATCACCAAATTGAGAAATTAAACGGGAACAGTCATGGTTGCCAAGGGTATTGCAGGGCCAGGTATGAGGAGAAATTTCTTGTAAAGCGGCGATCCGCTCACGTTGGTTTTTGCGGATATGAGAAGGTGTGAGTTTATCTGTTCGCATGAGAGGGAAATTAAAAACGAGATGCAATTCGTCCTCTCCATTGCCATGATAGCGGACATCGTCATCCTCTCCGACCAACATCCGGTCGCCGTCGTACTCGTCCAGAACAGCCCGAAGTTCCTTCATTAACTCATGAACGCCGGGTTGCCCCCACTGATGTTTGAACATCTCCTCCCATTTCTTCCAGCTTCTATCCTTTTCAAGAGGCGTCTGAGCCAATTCGGATTCATGCCGTAATTCTGCCAGGGTCATTGGAACAGAATGACTGGTCAAGTTGGGGTCTTCAAATATCGTACCGATGGCATCCAACCTGAATCCGTCCACTCCGAGATCGAGCCAAAAACGCACCGCCTCCCACATGGCTTTCTTGACGTCAGGTTTTTTCCAATTGAGATCGGGTTGTTGCCTCATGAAGTAATGATAATAATATTGGCCTCGTTCCGGCGCATAAGTCCAGGCATCCCCATCGAAACAGGATTGCCAATTGTTGGGAGGGGAATCGACCCACACGTACCAATCTGCTTTGGGATTCGTCCGACTGGATTTTGACTCCAGAAACCAGGGGTGCTCATCGGAGGTGTGGTTAAGCACGAGATCCAAGATGACCTTCACCCCCCGTGAATGCGCTTCCTGTAAAAAGGTTTTAAAGTCATCCAGCGTTCCATATTCAGGAGCGACGTTGCAGTAGTCTGAGATGTCGTAACCGCAGTCCCAATTTGGAGAGGGGAAGTGAGGCGAGAGCCAGATTCCATCGATTCCCAACTCCACAAGGTAATCAAGTTTGGAAGTGATGCCCGGGAAATCGCCAATGCCGTCCCCGTTACCATCCGCAAAGGAGCGAGGGTAAATTTGATAGAAAACTGCTTTCTGCCACCACATTAAATCCATTTATTGCTCCTCGGGTTCATCCGATTAGTTTGCCAATGATTTTAATACAGGGTCTGGAGAAGACATTTTCGGTATGAGGGGCATCGATCAACTCGGTGGATAAATCCTGTCCGGGAAAATGAAGTTGTTCATGTATTTCCTTCCCCCAGCGCGGACAATCCGTCACGTCATAAACAACCCCCTGGTACGCGATCCATTTCCGGGTGGAACGCTCTCCCGTGTTGTGATGCAGTTCTGCCAGCGTGACCATGCGATCCGGAATATCCAAAGAAGAACCTTTCCAGTAGAAGATAATTCTAGCATGGGACCTGCCTGGTGAAGTAAGCTATAATTGCCTCAGTCTCAACTCCGAATAATTTTTTCATCTCCCAGAAGTGAATCATGAACACTCCCCTTGTTGAATGCATCCCCAATTTTTCTGAAGCACGCCGTCCAGAAGTTGTGGACCAGATTGCTCTTGCCGTAACTTCAGTGCCCGATACGAGACTGCTCGACCGGTCCTCGGACCTGGATCACAACAGAACCGTGTTAACCTTCGCCGGACCTCCACAAGCCGTGGAGGAATCCGCCTTTCGCGCCATCAAGCGTGCCTCCGAGCTGATTAACCTTGACCAGCATCAGGGCGAGCATCCCAGGATCGGTGCGACCGATGTGGTGCCCTTTGTTCCCCTTTCGGGAGTCACCATGGAAGAGTGTGTTGCCATGGCTCGCCGATTGGGTGAACGGGTCGGAAGGGAATTGAACATCCCGGTGTATTTGTATGAGGCAGCGGCTTCGATGCCTGAAAGGACGAACCTGGAGAACATTCGCAGGGGACAGTATGAGGGATTGAAGGTCGAGATTGAGACCGACCCGGGTCGGCATCCCGATTTTGGGCCGGCCAAACTCAACCCGGCGGGAGCGACCGTTATCGGGGCGCGAAATCCCCTGATCGCCTTAAATGCCTATCTGACCACCGATGATGTGGTTATCGCCAGGAAAATTGCCAAAGCGATTCGCCATTCCACGGGCGGGATGCGATACTGCAAGGCTCTGGGTTTACTTGTGGAGGGCAAGGCTCAAGTCTCCATGAACCTGACCCATTATCGGGAAACGCCGGTTTATCGCGTTGTTGAATTGATACGGCGTGAGGCTCAACGGTATGGGGTCGCCATTCATCATACGGAATTAGTGGGTTTGATTCCACAAGAAGCCCTGATTGACTCGGCGATCTGGTACATGCAATTGGACGGATTCTCGCCGGAACAGGTACTCGAAAGCCGGTTGTTTGCATCAGCAAATGATGTTTCTGAATTTTCTCCCGGGCAGGACGGTTTGGATAGATGTGATTTTATAGAAAATTTGGCATCGCCTACGCCAGCTCCAGGAGGAGGTTCAGCAGCAGCCTTCGCAGGCGCGATGGGTGCCGCTTTGGTGTGCATGGTCGCCGGTCTGACCATCGGAAAGAAAAAATACCTGGATGTCGAAGATGAAATGAAAGATACCCTTAAGCATGCTGAAAGCCTGCGCGTGGAACTCATGCAAACTGTGGATGACGATGCGTCGGCATTCGAAGCCGTCATGGGAGCAATGAAACTCCCCAAGGAAACAAAAGCTGAACAATCTTCCCGAACTGCTGCCCTTGAGATGGCTACATTAAATGCAGCTCATGTCCCGCTGCATGTGGCGAAAAATTCCCTTAAGGTGATGGCGCTTGCTGTCCGCTGCGCAGAAGCAGGCAACTTGAATGCCATCAGCGACGCTGCTTCTGGATGTGCCTTGGCCCGGGCGGCATTGACTTCGGCCGGATTTAATGTGCGGATTAATGTCAACAGTCTGCCTGATAAATCGACCGGCAAACATTTGTTGGATGAGCTTGCTTCTGTTGAATCCCAGGCAACCACAATTCAAGAGAAATTGACCAGAATCATGAACTCCCGCGGGGGACTTGGCGCCTGATGCGGGGTGCTCTTCCAATTCTTATCTTTATTATGGCTCTTGTTGGTTGCAAGGGAGTACCTTCAACTCCTATCATGCCTCATGCAACCGAGACGGTATCCGCAGCTCTGACAAAAATCAATCTTCCGGAAATATCTACAACTACGCCTCCAATAAATCCAACAGATACTTTGGCAGTTACACCTGATCCGGATACGACCAACCCGACGGTAGTTGTTTGCGATCCGGCGACCAGTGATTATTGCATTGCAGACGGACATTTCATTTTAAACCGACCGATTGCTCCTCCGGGGATTGATAAAGTGGAATCGACTTATCGATATGGATCAACTCAAAATGATCTGCGAGAACCGCATCATGGTGTGGAGTTTGCCAATCCTTACGGTACATCGGTGCTAGCTGCAGCCGATGGTATTGTGGTTTTTGCCGGCAGCGATGACGAAGCCGGCCTTTCACCATGGCCGGATTTCTACGGGAATGCCGTGGTGATAAAGCATTCCTTTAGCGAGCAGGATATTTTTACTCTTTACGGCCACCTTTCCAAAATCGATGTTTCGACATGGGATGTTATTAATGCAGGCTCAAAGATTGGCGAGGTCGGTGCATCCGGGGCTGCGATTGGGAGTCACCTGCACTTTGAAGTCCGCTTTGATGAGAACAATTACGGTTCGACCTGTAATCCTGAACTGTGGCTGATTCCCGAAGGAGAAAATGGAGTACTTGCGTTGCGTGTCGCCGGCAAGAATGATAATCTTATTCCGGTCGCGCTAAACATTCAGACCGTTTACCCTGACGGCACTCTCAAATCTGTTGCCCAACCTGAAGCCTATGATTTTGTGGAGAAAACTCCTGTTACATCGGATACTGTTTATCGAGAAAATTTTGCCCTCGGCGACCTGCCTGCAGGAAATTACCGTTTATCGTTTGTTTTGTTGGGTAAACTGCACGAGCGTTTGATAAAAATTGAACCCGGCAGATTGACAATTGTTGAAATCAAAATCAATTAGACGTAAAGGAGCTGAGTATGGGATTAAAACCTGATCACTGGATTCGTAAAATGGCTGTCGAACACCGAATGATCGAACCCTTTGAAGATAAACAGGTGAAGGGGCATGTCATTTCCTATGGGGTTTCATCGTATGGATACGACATTCGCGTTGCCACCGAGTTCAAAATATTCACCAACGTTTTTGGAGCAACTGTGGACCCCAAGCACTTCGATCCCAAGTCCATGGTGGACTTTGAAGGAGAAGTCTGCATCATCCCACCCAACTCCTTTGCGCTGGCTCGAACCGTGGAGTATTTCCGCATTCCGCGCAGTGTGTTGACCGTATGTCTTGGTAAATCGACCTATGCCCGCTGTGGAATCATCGTTAATGTGACGCCCTTTGAACCTGAATGGGAAGGTTTTGTTACCCTTGAGATTTCGAATACAACGCCGTTGCCCGCCAAGATTTATGCAAATGAAGGTATCGCACAAGTCCTGTTTTTCGAAGCCGACGAGGAATGCGAAATTTCTTATGCGGATAAAAAAGGAAAATATCAAAAACAACAATCCATTGTTCTGCCAAAACTATAGAGTTATCCCATAGCTATTTTTTCCTTGACAACGGGTTTGAGTATATGATATAAACCTGCAACTCTGACAACCGAATAGTGTAATCGCTCTTATCCAGAGAGGTGGAGGGACCGGCCCTGTGAAGCCTCGACAACCTGACGAAAGTCAAGGTGCCAATTCCGGCAGTTATTTCTGGAAGATGAGAGGCTTGTTTTTTATATATTCCAAAGCCCCTTTATCTCCAGAAGGGGCTTTGCTTATTCTTATTAACTTTTAGACCAGGAGATGAGACCCATGACCACTAACGAACGTAAATTTGGTTTTACCACCCGGCAGTTGCACGCAGGGCAGGTGACGGACCCCACAACCGGATCACGAGCTGTGCCCATTTACCAGACCACCAGTTATCAATTTCGCAACACGGAGCATGCTTCCAACTTATTTGCCTTGAAAGAGTTGGGAAATATTTATACCCGCATCATGAATCCCACCACGGATGTGTTGGAGAAGCGTCTCGCCGACCTCGAAGGAGGAGTGGGAGCATTGGCCGCCAGTTCTGGCCATGCCGCGCAAACAATGGTCGTTTTGGCTTTATGCGCCGCAGGTGACCATATTGTAAGCAGTAGCCGGCTTTACGGTGGGACCTACAACCAGTTCAACTATACATTCCCGCGCATCGGGATCGAGGTCACTTTCGTAGATCCGGTGGATCCTAAAAACTTCCAAAAAGCCATTCGCCCGAATACCAAGATTTTATACGGCGAAACGCTGGGAAATCCCGACATCTCAGTCTTCCCCTTCGAAGAGGTCTCGGCCATAGCCAAAGAGCACAAACTCCCATTGGTGATTGATAATACCTTTGCCACACCGTATCTTTGCCGGCCGTTTGAATATGGCGCCAACATCATCACCCACAGCACAACCAAGTTCCTGGGCGGCCACGGCACGACCATTGGCGGTGCGATTATCGACGGTGGTAATTTCGACTGGCGCAGCGGCAGGTTCGACAGCTTTACCACACCGGATCCGTCCTACCACGGTCTGGTTTACGCTGACTTGCTCGAAGCCGGTCTGCCGCCATTCATCATCAAAGCCCGCGTCCAGGTGCTGCGTGATATCGGCGCCTGTCAGGCGCCATTCAATAGTTGGCAGACTATTCAGGGCATCGAAACCCTCAGCCTGCGGATGGAGCGACATGTTCAGAACGCTCAGGCAGCAGCTGAATTTCTCGAAAATCACCCCAATGTCAGTTGGGTGAAATACCCCGGCTTAAAAAGTCATCCGGACTACAAACTGGCGAAGAAATACCTGCCGAAAGGTCCCGGTGCGATCCTGGGATTCGGTGTCAAGGGTGGTCTCGAAGCAGGCAGGCATTTCATCGAAAATCTGAAATTGTTCAGCCACCTCGCCAATGTCGGAGACGCCAAGTCTCTGGCCATCCATCCGGCCAGCACCACCCACTCGCAGCTATCGGAAGGTGAACAAATCGAGGCTGGCGTTACGCCCGACTTCATCCGCCTGAGCATTGGTACCGAAGACATCGATGATATTTTATGGGACTTGGATCAGGCACTTAATGTTTAGTTATATGTGAGGCGAGTATGCCGGTAAGAATTCCCAATACATTGCCTGCCCGTGCCGTTCTCGAAAGTGAGAATATTTTTATCATGGGCGAGGACCGTGCTCAACATCAAGATATACGACCATTGAAGGTTGTCATCTTGAATTTAATGCCGACCAAGATTCAGACTGAAATCCAACTTTTGCGGCTGCTGGGAAATACACCTTTGCAAGTGGATGTAACGCTGCTGCACACAACTTCTCACGATTCGAAAAATACCCCGCCGGATCACCTGCTGAATCATTACAGTTCATTTGCCCAGGTGAGACGAAGGAAATTTGATGGACTTATCATCACGGGCGCACCTGTGGAACAGTTGCCGTTTGAAGAGGTGGATTATTGGGATGAACTGAAGGACATCATGGAATGGGCAAAAGAGAATGTCTTTTCCACTTTTCATATATGCTGGGGTGCGCAGGCAGGTTTATATCATCACTTTGGAATTCCCAAATATCCCTTGCTTGAAAAGAAATTTGGTGTCTTTCGCCATCGTGTCCTCCATTCTCAAAACAAGTTGGTTCGCGGTTTTGATGATGAATTCCTGGCGCCGCATTCCCGTCACACTGAAATTCGCCGGAGCGATATTGATAAAAATTCCAAGTTGATTATCCTTGCCGAATCAGATGATGCGGGTGTATACATTATTGCATCCAAAGACGGAAGGCATATTTTTATCACAGGCCATTCAGAGTATGATCCCCTAACATTAAAAACTGAGTACGATAGGGATGTGGAAAAAAGGTTGGCGATCAATATCCCTGCCAATTACTTCCCCGGAGATGATCCGTCACTTAACCCGACAGTCCATTGGCGTGGACATGCCAACCTGCTGTATTCAAACTGGTTGAATTATTATGTTTACCAAGTTACGCCATATCATTTGAAGGAAATCCCAACTCATGGCACATTCACAGACTTCTAACCAATTTACTGAACGCGTATCCCACCTTAAGCCCGAAGGGGCGTATGCTGTCCTGGCCCGCGCACAGGCTCTGGAAGCGCAGGGGAAAAAGATTGTCCATCTTGAAATCGGCCAGCCAGATTTCCCTACCCCTCAGCATGTTTCAGAAGTGGGTATTAATGCCATTCGTTCGGGAAAAACCAAGTACACTCCCCCTGCCGGGATCTCTCAATTTCGCGAGGTTATTGCGGAATATGCCGGCAGGCAACGAGGAATTAATATTGATGCGGGTCAGGTCGTTGTAGGGACAGGATCGAAACCCGGCTTGTTCTTCCCGACACTTGCGCTTGTGTCTCCTGGTGACGAAGTGATCTACCCGGACCCGGGGTTTCCCACCTACGAGGCAATGATTCGCGTTGCCGGCGGAATCCCTGTTCCCATCCCTCTGAGGGAGGAGAACCAATTTTCCTTTGACCTCGATGTTTTCAACTCGAAAATTAATAGCCGAACCAGATTAGTCATACTCAATTCACCTGGAAATCCAACGGGAGGGGTGATTCCCTTGGACGACCTTCATCATATTGCCAGTCAGGTAATCAAATATAACGCCTGGGTCATCTCTGATGAAATCTACACAAGGCTGGTTTACGATGGAGTGACTGCGCACAGTATTGCAGAGATTGATGGCATCCAGAGCCGTACAGTCATTGTTGATGGATTCTCAAAGACCTATTCGATGACCGGCTGGCGTCTGGGGTATATGATCGCTCCTGTGGAACTCGCTGATCGCTTGGAGTTGTTGATCACGCATGCGACGGGTTGTACGGCGACATTTACTCAGTACGCCGGAATCGAAGCTTTGACCGGTCCCCAGGATTTCGTGGAGGAAATGGTGAGTGAATATCAGAATCGACGGAATCGAATGCTGGAATTGGTAAATGCCATCCCTGGCGTGCATGCCCAGAAGCCCCAAGGTGCATTCTATTTGTTCCCCAATATCAAAGCGACTGGTCTTTCATCAAAGGAAATTGCCACACGCCTGATCGATGAAGCAGGAGTGGCAATTCTTTCTGGGACGGATTTCGGCGAAGGTGGAGAAGGCTACTTACGATTGGTCTATGCCAATTCCATGGAGAAAATTGAAGAAGGCATGGAAAAGTTGGCAAGGTGGTTCAAAGCGATATAGAAAAAAGCCGGTGATCCATGATCACTGGCTTTTTTGAAATTATGGTTGGGCTTGATTTTCAGCTTCAAATTTTTTGACATCCGCCATACCCTTTTCAACATTGACAAATGGTAGAATGATCAGCCCCATGATGAAGAAAAATATCAATGACAGGATGGCAGGGCGGAGGCTGCCGGTGAGCTGATTCACCAAACCAAAAATAAGCGGTCCGATCCAGGATGTACCGCGCTCCGAAACTTCATAGAACGAATAGAACTCTGCTTCTTTTCCTTTGGGGATGAGTTGAGAAAAGAGGCTTCGACTGATGGCTTGTGAACCGCCCATCACCAGCGCGATGAAGAAACCCAGGACCCAGAATTCAGCAACACGTGATTCTCCTTTGAGCCCGACGAAAGCATAAATTACAACCACAGCCCATATGACCAGGCTGATTATGATGGAAACTTTTGCCCCGACCTTGCCCGCGAGTCGCCCCCAAAGCAAGGCACCAAAAAAGGCAGCGAATTGAATGAATAATATGATCATGCTCAGAGTGCCGGTTTCGATTTCGAGACCACCCCTGATGATCGGCGCAGCGGCAAAGGTTGCGGACACTGCAATAACAGTCTGAATGCCATCGTTATAAAGAAAATAG
This sequence comes from uncultured Chloroflexia bacterium, assembly GCA_963774975.1. Classification (GTDB taxonomy): domain Bacteria; phylum Chloroflexota; class Anaerolineae; order Anaerolineales; family Villigracilaceae; genus JBGPQJ01. The sequence continues at coordinate 158,044 of CAVZGY010000003.1, read as the reverse complement.
GAAAGGAGAAAGCGAAGCGTTTCAGGGAAGTTCTTCATACCTTTCAAGGTTTGCCATAATTGTTTGAAGCCCACCCTGACATACGACTGGCCTTCAGGGAGCTTGCGCGGGGCATGGCGCTGGCGTAATCGCGACCAGGTGATTAGAGAAAAACCGATCCACCAAACTCCTGCGGAGGCTAAACACAACCTGATCGCCAATCCCGTCTCAATTCCTAGCGATTCATGCATCAAGTAAAAAATCAGATTTATCAGTAACAACAATCCGCCACCAAGATATCCCATTGCCCAACCATAAGATGACACCCGGTCGCGTTGATCCTCTGAAGCGATATCCGGCAGATAGGAGTTATAGAACACAAGCGCTGCGCCGAAGGCCAGGTTGGCCGTGATGAACAGCAATCCACCCAACCACCAAACATTAGCGGTCACCAGGAAAAGCAAGATCGTCGCCACGGCGCCGATGGTCGCAAAAACCTGCATCATACGTTTGCGCAAGTGTGAATAGTCGGCGATCGCACCGAGAATGGGGAGGAACAAAACTTGAAAGCCAACGGAAATGGACACGCAATAAGGGAGGAAAGAGTCAGGAGCAATGGGAACACCTGCCAGACGGGCGAATCCATCGCTGGATCCTTTAGCGGCCAATGCAGCCAGAGAGGCCAGATAGGGACCGAGGAAAACCGTTCCCACAGTCGTGCTGAAGGCTGAGTTTGCCCAGTCATACATCGCCCAGCCAAAAATCTCCCGGCGATCGTTGACCGATGGTTGAGATACTGAGGCTGCTGTCATTTGTCCTCCGGAAAGAGCTGCATGGAATTTCTATATAGAATAGCATAAAAAAAGCGATAAGGCATTACCAAATCAACTTGGGTTTTCACTGCGTTGCCAGCTCTTCCGGTCAAGTTATGCGAAATTAAAGAATATTGCTGCTTGACCTTCGTGTATAAATGGGTATATAATATTGTTTCGCCATCGCGCAGTGTTCGCGCGAAGGTTGTTATTTTTTTGTCTGCTGACAATGCCAGGAGAGACAAATGACGTCTGCGTTGCCCCGAAAAAATTACGCGCGAATTTCAGTAACCCTCGATCTACCCAATCTAATAGAAGTACAACTTGATTCCTTTGAACGACTTAAGCGCGAAGGCCTCGCTGATTTGTTCAACGAGATCTCTCCCATTGAGTCCTACAACAAAGGGATGAAACTATACTTCCCGAGCCGCGGTCCGGAATCCCAGCAGTGGGGACTCAAGTACTGGTTTGGTGAACCCAAGCACACCATTGAAGAATGTGTCGAAAGGGACCTCACCTATTCCAGCCCGTTGTATGTTTCCGTCCTCCTGGCTGGCCCCGATGTCCCGGATCCCATTAAGCAGGATATCTTCCTCGGCGATTTCCCTGAAATGACCGATAAGGGGACCTTCATTATCAATGGAACCGAACGTGTGGTTGTCTCTCAATTGATTCGTTCCCCCGGCGTTTACTTTGAAGCTCCCACTGATCGCGCGACCGGACGACAGCTCGCGATGGCAAAGCTCATCCCTGATCGCGGGGCGTGGATGGAGTTTGAAACCCGCAAGAGCGATTACATCATTTTAAAGTTCAACCGCAAACGCACTGTACCGATCACTGTTTTCCTTCGGGCATTGGCAGCTGTGGATGATGGGACAAAAAACTCCCGCCTGGTGCATGGCTCAGATGAAGAATTGATTACCATCTTCCAGGATATTGACAACAACCCCGAGAGAATGTTCATCGCCTCCACCCTGCGACAGGAACCTGAATGGGATCTGGGCGGCCACAAGAAATTGTCTGAAGCGGCATTGATTGAGTTCTTTAAGAAGATGCGCCCTGGCGACCCTGCAACATTGGAGAACGCCCGGCAGTTCCTTCAGGAACAACTTTTCGATCAGCGTCATTATGACCTCGAACGCGTGGGCCGCTACAAACTGAACCAAAAACTCGACTTGAAAATCCCCATCCCACACCGCACTGTCTCGAAGGATGACATCATCCGGTTGGTCAGACGGATGATCCTCATCAATAACGGAGTTGAACCGCCTGACGACATCGATCACCTCGGCAACCGCCGTGTCAAGACAGTGGGTGAGTTGATTCAGAACAAGCTCCGCATTGGTCTCCGCCGAATGGAGCGTGTCATCAAGGAGCGCATGTCCATCCGGGATCAGGAACAGCTCTCGCCTGTCACGCTGGTGAATATCCGACCGGTGGTTGCGGCATTGCGCGAATTCTTCGGCTCAAGCCAGCTTTCACAATTTATGGACCAGACCAACCCGTTGGCTGAGCTCAGGCACAAGCGCACTTTATCTGCGCTTGGTCCTGGCGGTCTGCGGAGAGAGCGTGCTGGCTTCGATGTCCGTGATGTTCACCACTCACATTATGGCCGCATCTGCCCGATCGAGACACCCGAAGGCCCGAACATTGGTCTGATCGGACGCCTGGCCTCATTTGCGCGCGTGAATGAATACGGCTTCATTGAGACACCCTATCGTCGGGTTGTGAAGTCCATGTCCAGTAAGGACGAGGATCTGGTTGGACGAGAACTCCGTGAGGATGTGAAAAATAAGGACGGCGAACTTATCCTGAAAAAGGGAAATCGCATTGAGGCAAAGCACGCCAAGAAAATTGCCAAGTTAGCACGAGAGATTTTAGTCACTCCATATGTCTCTGAAACCATGGAGTATCTTTCGGCAGACGCTGAAGATAAATTTGTAATCGCCCAGGCCAATGCACCATTGACCGAAGATGCTGAATTTAAGAACGAGCGCATTTCGTGCCGTTACCATTCCGGTTTCCAGCTTTATTTACCTGATCAATTGGATTATATGGATGTCGCGCCGCATCAAGTTGTGGGTATTAGCGCCGCTCTCATACCCTTCCTCGAGCACGATGACGCCAACCGTGCGTTGATGGGCTCGAACATGCAGGCGCAGGCCGTGCCGCTTATCCGCCCCGAAATTCCGCTGGTTTCGACCGGGATGGAGTACCATGCTGCCCTCGATTCCGGTCAGGTGGTGATCGCCGAGGAAAAAGGCGAGGTTGTCTCCGTGACCGGTAAGGATATTGTCATCCGTGAGAAGGATGGGACAAACCGCCAGTACCAGTTGAGGAAATATCAGCGCTCCAACCAATCCACTTGCATCGACCAGAGACCCGCGGTTACCAAGGGACAAATCGTAAAAAAGGGTGATATCATCGCGGACTCCTCGTCCACCGAGAGCGGCGAGCTGGCACTGGGTCAAAATGTGGTCATCGCTTTCCTTTCATGGGAAGGTGGAAATTTCGAAGATGCGATTTTGATCTCTGAGCGGCTGGTTCAGGACGATCGCTTTACATCCGTTCATATTGAGAAATATGAAGTTGAAGCGCGGGATACAAAACTTGGCCCTGAAGAAATCACACGCGATATCCCCAATGTTGGTGAAGATGCCATTAAGGATCTCGACGAGAATGGGATTATTCGTATCGGCGCCGAAGTGAGTCCGAATGATATCCTGGTCGGGAAAATCACCCCCAAAGGTGAAAAGGAATTAACGCCTGAAGAACGCCTTCTGCGTGCAATATTCGGAGAAAAGTCCCGGGACGTAAAAGATACCTCCCTGCGTATGCCGCATGGCGAGCGTGGAAAAGTAGTCGATGTGAAAGTCTTCACACGCGATGACAATTCGGATCTCTCTCCCGGCGTGGACATGATGGTCCGCGTTTCAGTTGCCCAGCGCCGCAAGATCACCGCCGGCGACAAGATGGCAGGCCGCCATGGAAATAAGGGCGTCGTCTCCAAGGTTGTGCCGGTGGAGGACATGCCCTTCCTCGAGGATGGCTCTCCGGTGGATATCATCCTCAATCCGCTGGGTGTGCCCGGTCGTATGAATATCGGCCAGGTGCTGGAAGTCCATCTTGGGTGGGCGGCCAAGCGATTGGGATACCGCGCCATCACACCCGTCTTCGACGGCGCCAAGGAATCCGAGATCGAGGCAGAACTAGCCCGAGCCTGGATCGTGGACCATGCTTGGATCGAGGCTGGTAAACTGGCATGGGAATGGATCAAGGAACAGGAATACGATCCGAACAATATCGAGGATGATGAAGAAGTCCGCAGGCTGTACCTGGAAGGGTGGCTTGGCGATCAGGGCTATGATGTTTACCGCATGGCCAGCGATGTGGATTATGCCCGCCGCGCAACTGCCGAAGAATGGCTGCGGGAGAATGATTATGAGCCGGATGACATCCTGGCCTATGAGATCGGAGAAACAAGCGAACGTGCAGAGCGCGATCGGAATGCCATCCAGGCCTGCTTAAAATTGTGGCTGAAATCGATGGGATACGAGAAAGTTGCGAACTCCAAGCTTGACGAGAGATCACATGAGGTGATGCTCGAGAGCGGCGTCCCAATGCCCACGCTGGGGAAGCAAATCCTACGGGATGGCAAATCTGGATCGGCCTATGACCAGCCCGTTACAGTCGGCGTCATGACCATTCTCAAACTCCACCACCTTGTCGAGGATAAGGTTCACGCCCGGTCAACAGGCCCTTACTCTCTCGTCACCCAACAACCTCTTGGCGGTAAAGCCCAGTTTGGCGGTCAGCGCTTTGGCGAAATGGAAGTGTGGGCACTCGAGGCTTACGGTGCTGCCTACACTCTTCAAGAAATGCTCACAGTTAAATCCGACGATGTTCAAGGCCGCGTCAACACCTACGAGGCCATCGTTAAAGGCGAGCCCATCGAAGAACCCAGTATCCCGGCTTCATTCAGGGTGCTGGTGAAGGAGTTGCAGAGTCTCGGTCTGGCGGTGGAAGCCGTTGGTGAAGGCGGGGACGTGGTCCGCTTCGGAAAAGATGAAGAGAAAATCCATCCACCCAGGCTCGAGACAGGTCTGCTTGGTTTGGGTGAGAAGATCGATCGTAGATGAAAGGGATGCATCTTCCTTGACGCTCCACTAGCATTGTGCTAGAATTGCCCTTCGCTGTCCATATTTGGTTGCTTGACCCTATATGCGCACGACAAATGAGGCCATCGCTGAATCCATGATGGCCTCGTTTCTTGACGGAAAAAGTAATTTGGTTACATAAGTTTTTCGGAGGCGAAAAGTGCCAACAATTAATCAATTAATACGTAAAGGTCGTCAATCCAAAAAGGTCAAGAGCAAGGCACCGGCTTTGCAGTACACCTATAACTCGTACAAGCAGCGCCGCGTTAGGCAGGCGTTGGGTGCTCCTCAGAAGCGCGGCGTGTGCACCGTGGTCCGCACGATGACCCCCAAGAAGCCGAACTCCGCCCTGCGCAAGATCGCCCGTGTGCGCTTGACCAATCTAATCGAAGTGACAGCCTATATCCCGGGAGAAGGCCACCAGCTTCAGGAACACTCTGTAGTTCTTGTTCGCGGCGGCCGCGTCAAGGACCTGCCCGGCGTGCGTTACCACATCGTGCGCGGATCTCTGGATACCACTGGCGTTGCCAAGCGCCGCCAGGGTCGTTCGAAGTACGGCGCCAAGCGCCCCAAGTAGGTTTTTTCCACACTCGTGGTTTGATTTAGTAAATGGAGTAACAGCATGCGCAGAGGTTCACCCGAAGTTCGTCCCATGTCCCCAGATCTGAAATACAACAGTATTTCAGTTCAGACCTTGATTCATCACATGATGCAGCGTGGTAAGAAAAGCACCGCCACCCGCCTCATGTATGAAACCATGGACATTCTCCAGGAAAAGACTGGAAAGCCTGCGATCGAAACCTACGACCTGGCTTTGAAAAATGTCGGTCCGCTCATGGAAGTCCGCCCGCGGCGCGTGGGCGGTGCGACCTACCAGGTCCCCATGGAAGTGCCGGCAAACCGCCGTTTGACTCTTACACTGCGTTGGATCCTCGAGGCGGCTCGTGCGCGCGCGGGTAAATCGTTCCCTGAGAAGCTGGCCGGCGAATTGATGGATGCCGCCACCAACCAGGGTTCGGCCATCCGCAAGCGCGAAGAAGCCCATAAGATGGCGGAAGCCAACCGCGCTTTCTCGCACTACCGGGTTTAATTGGATAGTGTAAAAAAGGTAACTGTTAATGCCTCGAAATTTCCCCCTCGAAAAATACCGGAATATCGGTATTATCGCCCATATTGACGCCGGAAAGACCACCACCACCGAGCGTATTCTTTTCTATACAGGGAAAACGCATCGGATCGGCTCAGTGGACGACGGGACCACGGTTACCGACTGGATGGTGCAGGAGCGCGAACGCGGAATCACGATTGTATCCGCTGCCGTTTCTGCCGAATGGAACGGCTATCAGATCAACGTGATCGATACGCCGGGACACATCGACTTTACCGCCGAGGTCCAGCGCTCCCTGCGTGTGCTGGATGGAGGTGTGGTTGTATTCGACGCGGTCCAGGGCGTTGAACCTCAGTCTGAGACAGTTTGGCGCCAGGCTGATCGTTATGGCGTCCCCCGGATCTGTTTTGTGAACAAGATGGACCGGGTCGGTGCTTCTTTTGAGCGCACGATCGAGTCCATCAAGCAGCGCTTAGGTGCGAACCCCATCGCCATGCAGCTGCCGATCGGCAGCGAAGCCAATTTCAAAGGGATGATTGACCTTCTTTCCATGCAGGCGATCTACTTTGAGGATGAATTCGGGCGTGAACCGCGTTATGCCGAGGTCCCTGCTGATCTCTCGACCCAGGCTGGAGAGATGCGCCACGCGATGGTTGAGAAGATCGCTGAAACCGATGACGCACTAACTCTCAAGTATCTCGAAGGCGATAAAATTTCCAATGAAGAACTTAAATCAGCCCTTCGGCAAGCGGTCATATTAAGCAAAGCAACACCTGTCTTTTGCGGTAGTTCTTTGAAGAATAAAGGTGTCCAGCCCCTGCTGGATGCGGTGGTGGATTATCTTCCTTCACCCTCCGACATTCCACCGGTCAAGGCATCGGAAATTGATCACCCTGAAAAAGTCATCGAACTTCCCGCCGAGGACGGTGCGCCATTGAGCGCTCTTGTATTCAAGATTGTGACTGATCCTTATGTTGGCCGTCTGGCGTATTTCCGGGTCTATTCCGGAACAATTACCCAGGGAAACATGGTCAATAACTCAACCAAGGGCAAACGCGAACGTATTGGACGCCTGATCCGTATGTATGCTGACCGGCGTGAGGACATTACCGAAGTCCTCGCCGGGGATATTGCCGCGGCTTTGGGTTTCAAGGACACTTTCACCGGCGATACATTGTGCAATAATAAGAATATTGCACTTGAGAATATCACCTTCCCTGAACCTGTAATTTCGGTGGCCATCGAACCCAAGACCTCCGCAGACCAGGAAAAAATGGGTGAGGCACTGCGCAAACTCTCCGAAGAGGACCCCACCTTCCGCGTTCGATCGGACGAAAATACTGCACAGACGATCATCTCAGGCATGGGCGAGCTTCACCTGGATGTTCTTGTTGACCGGATGATGCGCGAATTCAAAGTCCAGGCGAATGTGGGCCGCCCGCGAGTGGCCTATCGCGAATCCATTACGCGCAAGGTGGATAAAGTCAATTACAAGTATGCCAAGCAAACCGGTGGTCATGGGCAGTATGGCCATGTGGTCATCTCCCTGGAACCCGGTGAGCGGGGAAGCGGTGTTGTTTTTGAAAACGACATTGTCGGCGGGACGATTCCACGCGAGTACATCCCCGCGATCGAAAAAGGTATCAAGGAAGCCTCCGAAAGTGGCGTACTTGCCGGATACCCGGTGGTAGACCTCAAGGTCAACCTTTTTGATGGCTCATTTCACGAAGTTGACTCCAATGAGATGGCGTTCAAAATGGCTGCCACATTTGCCTTCAAGGAAGGTGTTCAGCGCGGGGCACCTGTCCTGCTTGAGCCCATCATGAAAGTTGAAGTCGTGGCACCTGAAGAGTATCTGGGTGATGTCATGGGGCAGATCAACAGCCGCCGTGGAATGATCCAGGGCATGGAAATGCGCCCTGGGAACGCCCAGGCCGTCAATGCCATGGTCCCGCTGGCTGAAATGTTCGGTTACGCCACCGAGTTGCGCTCTGCCACGCAAGGCCGCGGTGTCTTTTCGATGGAATTCAATCATTACGCACCTGTGAACGAAGCCGTCGCACAGGAAATTTTGAAAAAATAAAACCATTCACTCGTTCATTATTGAGAAGGAGATTATTCTATGGCGAAGCAGAAATTTGACCGAAGCAAGCCGCATTTGAATGTAGGGACGATGGGGCACATCGACCATGGTAAGACGACCTTGACCGCGGCGATCACGAAATACAGCCAGTTTCTGGGCAAGGCGGATTACCGGGCGTATGACTCGATCGACAATGCGCCGGAAGAGAAGGCGCGCGGCATCACGATCAACATTGCGCACGTGGAATACGAGACGGAGAAGCGTCACTATGCCCACGTCGATATGCCGGGGCACCGTGACTACATCAAGAACATGATCACGGGCGCGGCGCAGGTGGACGGCGCGATCCTGGTGGTGGCGGCGCCGGACGGGCCGATGCCTCAGACGCGGGAACACGTGCTGCTGGCACGGCAGGTGGAAGTGCCGAGCATCGTGGTGTTCCTGAACAAAGTGGACATGATGGACGATCCGGAACTGCTGGAGCTGGTGGAGCTGGAGCTGCGCGAGCTTTTGACGGGCTACGGATTTCCTGGCGACACCACGCCGATCGTGCGCGGAAGCGCGTTGAAGGCGCTGGAGAGCACCAGCACAGACCCGAACGCACCGGAATACGCGTGCATCAAGGAGCTGCTGCGGGTGGTGGACGAGTATATCCCCGAGCCGAAGCGTGAGATGGAAAAGCCGTTCATGATGCCGGTGGAGGATGTGTTCTCGATCAAAGGCCGCGGGACGGTGGTGACGGGACGTGTGGACCGCGGTCATGTCAAGGTGGGCGAGCCGGTGGAACTGGTGGGCTTGCGCGAGACACGCGCCTCGGTGGTGACGGGCGTGGAGATGTTCCACAAGCTGCTGGACGAGGGCATGGCGGGCGACAACCTTGGGTTGCTGCTGCGCGGCATCGAGCGGACGGACGTGGAGCGCGGGCAGGTGATCGCGAAGCCTGGGAGCATCACGCCGCACAAGAAATTCCTGGCGCAGGTGTACGTGCTGAAGAAGGAAGAGGGCGGACGTCACAAGGCGTTCTTCACGGGGTACCGGCCGCAGTTCTACATCCGGACGATGGACGTGACGGGGAACATCGCTTTGCCGGAGGGTGTGGAGATGGTGATGCCCGGGGACGATGTGAACCTGACGGTGGAGTTGATCGTGCCGGTGGCGCTGGAGCAGGGTTCGAAGTTTGCCATTCGCGAAGGCGGCTTGACCGTTGGCGCGGGTGTCATCACCAAGATCATTGAGTAGGATATAAAATGACCAAACAGAAAATTCGCATCCGCCTCAAAGCGTACGACCACCGCGTCCTTGACCAATCCGCCAAACGGATTGTGGAGACAGCGGAGCGCAGCGGTGCCCAAGTGGTGGGTCCCGTACCCTTGCCAACCAAGATAGAACGGTTTACAATACGTCGCTCTGCTTTCATCGACAAGGACTCTCACGAGCATTTTGAAGTCCGCACGCATAATCGGTTGATCGATGTTCTCGATCCTGATTCGAAGACCATTGATATGCTCATGCGGTTGAACTTGCCGGCGGGCGTGGATATCGAGATAAAAATCTAATACCTTTCGTCTATTCACCTCACTGGTCTGACGAGCAAAATTGGTCAGGCCAGTCAGTCTGGATGGGACAGTGCAAGAACGATCCTGTGCGTGGACTCCAAAAAACAACGAGTCGCGGCAGACCGATTGACTGCACTGCCAGGAGATGATGCAACCTAAGCCCAGGTTGACAGTCTCAAATAAATTTTTTGAAGGAGAAAACCGAGATGTTGAAAGGGCTGATTGGAAAGAAGATCGGCATGACCCAGATCTTTGATGAAAATGGCTCCGCGCACGCGGTCACCATCATCGAAGCTGGGCCTTGTTATGTCACGCAGGTGCGCCAGCCGGAACGCGATGGTTATTCAGCGGTGCAGCTTGGTTTCAGCGAGGTCAACCCCAAACGCCTGACCGGCGGTGAGTTGGGACACCTCAAAACCAATGAGCTGCCTCCTCTGCGCTTTTTGCGCGAGTTCCGCACCAAAGCCCCCGAAGTCAAAATCGGGGATACTGTCAAAGTGGACGTGTTTGCCGCCGGTGAACATGTGGATGTGATCGGCACCAGTAAAGGCAAGGGATTTGCCGGTGCGGTCAAACGCTACCACTTCAAGGGTGGTCAGGCAACCCATGGCCAGTCGGATCGACAACGGGCACCAGGCTCACACGGTGCTGGAACGACTCCGGGTCGTGTTTACAAAGGTTCACGCGGACCCGGTCATATGGGCACCGACCGCGTCACCGCCCAGAACCTGAAAGTTATCCTGGTGGATGCCGACCGAAACCTTATCGCGGTCAACGGGGCTGTTCCTGGTCCCAAAGGCAGCCTGGTCATGATCAAAGAGGCGCGGAAGCAGTAGCTGCTTCGCGATGAATGGGAGCACGATTACTATGAAAGTTGATATTTTCAACATGAAAGGCGAGAAGGTCGGCAAAAAGGAATTACCTGCCGCGCTCTTCGAAGCCCCAATCAACAAGGACCTGATGCATCAGGCCTTTATTCGCCAGATGGCGAATGCCCGCCTCGGCACACATCAGACCAAGGTTCGCGGGGAAGTTTCCGGCGGCGGTAAGAAACCGTGGAAACAAAAAGGCACCGGCCGTGCTCGTCAAGGCTCCACCCGGGCTGCGCAGTGGGTGGGTGGCGGCCGAATCCATACCCCGCACCCCCGCAAGTACACACAGCGCATGCCGCTCAAGATGCGCCGTGCTGCGCTCCGGTCGGCCTTGACCGTCAAGGCAACCGATGCGGGCATCATTCTTGTGGACGAATTGATCCTGGCTGAGCCCAAGACCAAGCTGATGGCAGAATCCCTGTCCAAGTTGGTGGGAACTTCCACCGCCCTGGTCATTATTCCTGAAAAATCGACTGAGTACGACAAGGTCACGCGCGCCACAAATAATATTGAAGATGCCAAGGTACTCATGGCCGGTTACATCAATGTTCGCGACTTACTCAGCTTCGATAAAGTTGTCATGCCCGTAAAGACTTTGGAAGTTCTGGAGACCCAATTGGGTTAGGAGGACAGCGATGACAACCATTTATGAAGTACTCCGCCGCCCGTTGGTCACTGAGAAAACGAGCTACCAGACAGGCAAACACAATCAATATACGTTCGAAGTCGCCGAGGATGCCACCAAGACCATGGTCAAGGATGCTGTTGAACAGCTTCTGGATAAGAAGGTCCTCAGCGTGAATATCATCAACACCGCTGCCAAGCGCGGTCGCCGGGCGAAGAGTCGACGTTTGATGGTTCGCCGCCCCGGTTATAAAAAAGCCGTGATTACGCTGGCTGCCGGCGAGACCCTTGAAATGTTCGAAGGGGTGAAGTAATGGCGATTAAAAAGTATAAACCGACTACTCCTGGTCAGCGCGGGATGACAGGTTATACCTTCGATGAAATTACGAAGGATACCCCCGAACGCTCGCTGATTGTTCCGCTCCGCCGGCATGGCGGGCGTAACTCCTACGGGCGTGTGACCGTCCGCCATCAGGGCGGCGGGGCGCGGCGCAACATCCGCATCGTGGATTTCAAGCGCAACAAGGTGAATATCCCCGCGAAGGTTGCTGCGATCGAATACGATCCCAACCGCACTGCGCGCCTTGCACTATTGCATTATGCAGATGGTGAGAAGCGTTACATCCTTGCGCCAATTGGATTGAAGGTGGGCGACACCGTGGTCACCAGCCCGCAGGCTGAAATCCGCACCGGAAATTGCATGCCCATCTCTAACATCCCTGTAGGTTCACAGGTGCACAACATCGAGGTGAAGGAAGGCAAAGGCGGACAGCTCGTCCGCTCCGCCGGGACCGCCGCCCAGTTGATCGCAAAGGAAGGCGAATTTGCCCAGATCCGCATGCCCTCCGGGGAGGTCCGCCTGATCCCCCAGAAGTGCTATGCGACCATCGGGCAGGTCGGCAACCTCGATCACAGCAACATCAAGCTGGGCAAGGCCGGCCGCAAGCGCCATATGGGCATCCGTCCGACCGTCCGCGGTTCAGCCATGACTCCGCGCGACCACCCGCATGGCGGCGGCGAAGGCCGCCAGCCGATCGGCAAGCCGGGTCCCCGCTCTCCATGGGGCAAGCCCACGCTGGGTTACAAGACTCGCCGCAACAAGACCACGAATAAGTTCATCGTGCGCCGCCGCAGCAAGACCAACCGTTAGGCGCCGAACAGGTAAGCGAGGTACGATACTATGTCAAGATCATTGAAAAAGGGTCCTTACATTGACCCGAAACTGCTCAAGAAAATCGAAGCCATGAACCAGCGCGGTGAGAAGAAAGTTATCCGCACCTGGAGTCGCGCGAGCGTCATTTTCCCCCAGATGGTGGGGCATACGGTTGCCGTTCACGACGGACGGCGCCATGTGCCGATCTACGTCACCGAGAACATGGTGGGGCACCGGCTGGGCGAGTTCGCTCCGACACGCACCTTCCGCGGTCATGTGACGGCTGAGAAGGCCACGACCACCACCAAGGCTGCGGGAGAATAGAGCCATGTCCGACTATCGTGCTCATTTGAGCCATCTCTCTGTCCCTGCCCAAAAGGTACGCCTGGTCATTGACCAGATTCGCGGCAAAGGAGCCAACGAGGCGCTCGATATTTTACGCTACACCCCCAAACGGGCGGCTGTGCCGGTGCACAAGCTGTTGACCTCCGCCATCGCGAATGCGGAAGAGAACTTTGGCGTCAGCCGTGATGATCTCATTGTGGCAACGGTCTTCGCAAATGAAGCTCCCACCCGCAAGTGGCGCCGCTTTGGTGCCCGTGGTCGTTTCAAGCCGCTATTGCGGCGTTCGTCCCACGTCACCATTATTCTGCGCGAGCGCGCCGCTTAGTAGGAAACGAAGGAGATATTATGGGTCGTAAAGTACATCCTGTAGGTTTTCGTCTTAATGTCAGCCGCGCCTGGTCAGGCCGATGGTTTGCCGAGGGTGCGCAATATCGCGAACAGCTCGGTCAGGATTTCAAGATCCGCAAGCTGATCCTGGGCGAATCATCCACCAAGGCGGGCGTTTCCCGCATCGATGTGGAACGCTTTCCCGGCAAGGTGAAGGTCAGTGTCTACACCGCCAAGCCCGGCCTGTTGATCGGCCGCAAAGGCGAAGGCATTAAGAAGATCCGTGAGAGCCTGCAGGAATTGGTCGGCAAGAAGGTCGACCTTGACATCAAGGAAATTTCTGCGCCTGATACGGATGCTTTTCTGGTCGCTCACAACATCGCCGACCAGCTTGAGCGCCGGATTGCGTACAGACGTGCGATGAAACGGGCCATCCAGCAGGCCATGCGCCAGGGAGCGCAAGGCATCAAGATCGAAGTTGCCGGCCGCCTGGCAGGCGCTGAAATGGCGCGCACCGTCTGGCTGCGTGAAGGACGTGTCCCTTTGCAAACTTTGCGTGCGGACATTGAGTTCTCGCGCGCGGAAGCCCTGACCACCTACGGACGCATCGGCGTCAAGGTGTGGGTCTACAAGGGTGAAATGAAGCAGGAAATCGAAGAAAAAGCCGAGGCCACCGAAGGCGTTTACGTCAGCGAATAGCTGCGCCTGAGAAGCCTGCAAAGTGAGGAAATTTCTATGTTAATGCCAAAACGTGTAAAGTGGCGCAAGCAGATGCGCGGCCGCATGAGAGGCAAGGCTCTGCGTGGAGCGCAAGTCAGCTTCGGTGAATATGGCCTTCAGGCCCTGGAACCCGGTTGGGTGACCGCCCGCCAGATCGAGGCCGCCCGCCGTGCCATCGTTCGTGAAATGAAGCGCCGCGGCAAGGTGTGGATCAGAATCTTCCCCGCCAAGCCGTATACCCACAAACCACCTGAAACCCGCATGGGTTCCGGCAAAGGCAACGTGGAATACTACGTGGCTGTGGTCAAGCCGGGTCGGATAATGTTCGAAGTCGGCGGCATGGATGAAACGGAAGCGCTGAAGGCCTTGAAGATGGCGCAATACAAGTTCTCCATCAGAACAAAGATCGTCAATCGCCGTGATCTGGTGGCAGGAGAGTAAAGCATGAAGTCGAAGGAATTATTTGACCTGACCGCCGATGAAATTACCAGCAAGTTGGCGGACGCCCGTGAAGAGTTGATGAAGCTGCGCTTCCAGCAGGTAACGGGCCAGTTAACCGATACCAGCCGTCTGCGGATTATCCGCCGCGATATCGCACGGATGGAGACCATCTTGAACCAGAAGCCGGTCAAGAAGGAAGGTGCAGCATGAATACTCGTCGTCGAATGACTGGCATCGTGACCAGCAATAAAATGACAAAAACCGTCGTCGTGGAGATTTCCCGAACCTACCGGCATCCTCTTTACCGCAAGGTCGTCCACACCAGCAAACGCTTCAAGGCCCATGATGAGCTGGGCTGCCAGGTTGGCGATCATGTCCAGATCGTGGAGAGTCGCCCGCTTTCACGCGAGAAGCGCTGGGTGGTCGAATCGATCCTGAAGAAGGAAACCAAGACCGTGACGGTGGAGGCTTAGCCATGATCCAGCAGGAATCTCAACTCAAGGTTGCGGATAATACCGGGGCCCGTGAGCTGTTGGTCATCCATGTGATCGGCGGATCGACCCGCAAGTTTGGCCGTATTGGGGACGTGGTGGTTGCCACCGTCAAGTCAGCGGCGCCGCAGGGTTCGGTAAAGAAGAGCGAAGTGGTCAAGGCAGTCATCGTACGCTGCGCGAAGGAATGGCGCCGCGAGGACGGTTCCACGGTCCGCTTCGACGATAATGCCGCGGTCATTCTGGATGCCGATGGTCAAAACCCGAAGGGCAGTCGTATTTTTGGTCCTGTTGCGCGTGAATTGCGCGAAAAGGGCTTCATGAAAATTGTCTCGCTGGCTCCGGAAGTCCTTTAGCCAGCACAGGAGCGAAAATAATGAAAGTCAAGATTCGCAAAGGCGATACCGTAGAAGTGATCACCGGACGCCTGGAAGACAAAGGGAAGCGCGGGGAAGTCATTAATGTATTCCCTGAGGAGCGTCTCATCGCTGTCCAGGGCGTCAATATTCGTACCAAGCACCAGAAACAGGTGCAGACCAAAGGCGGTCGGAATTTGGATCCCGGGCGCATCAAGTACGAAGGACCGGTCAGCATCTCCAATGTGATGCTGGTGTGTCCCAAGTGCAGCAAAGCCGTCCGCGTTGGCATTACTCGCGACGAAGCTGGCGTGCATCGAGTCTGCAAAAACTGCCAGGCGTTGATCGACTAGGCCTGCTGCCGGAGAGCGTGAATATGAAAAGAATGAAAGTCAAGTATCAAAATGAAGTGGCCCCTGCGTTGATGAAGGCGTTTGGCCTGAACAATGTCATGGAGATCCCGCGCATCGAAAAAGTGATCGTCAATATCGGCCTGGGAGAAGCGAGAGAAAATCCCAAGGCGTTGGAGGCAGCGACCTCTGACCTGATGACCATCACTGGCCAGAAACCGATCCAAACCAAGGCGCGCAAGAGCATTGCGAACTTCAAGCTTCGCGAAGGTCAGATCATAGGCACCAAGGTGACACTGCGCGGCGAGCGCATGTGGGATTTCATCGACCGCCTGTTGAATGTTGCCCTGCCCCGCGTGCGCGACTTTCGAGGAGTCTCGCCCAAGCTGGATGGCCGCGGAAATTACACGCTTGGACTCCGGGACCAACTGGTCTTTCCGGAGGTCGAGTATGACAAAATCGATAAACTTCGAGGGCTCGAGATCACGATCGTGACCACCGCCCAGTCGGATGAACTGGCCAGAGTCCTTTTACAATTGCTCGGAATGCCATTCAGGAAGGAAGCATAATTTATGGCGAAGAAATGCATGTCTTATCGTGAAACCCGGCGAAAATATGCTGGACGAGTGCGCAATCGTTGCACCAAATGCGGTCGCCCTCGTGGGTACATCCGCCGTTTCGGCCTGTGCCGCATTTGCTTCCGTGAATTGGCGTTGGAAGGCAAAATCCCCGGCGTCATGAAGTCATCCTGGTAGCCGGATAGAGGTGATAGCATGAGTGTAACTGATCCTATTGCAGATATGCTGACCCGCATCCGTAACGGTGCGATGGCTGGTCAGGCGTTGGTAGCCATGCCCCACTCCAAGGTCAAAGCGGAAATCGCCAAGATTTTGAAGGAAGAGGGTTACCTGGAAAATGTGGAAGCGGCGGAAGGCGAGAAGCCGGGACAGATGGTTTTGCGCATCAAGATCAAGTACATCGGCGAACGCCGATCGCGCAAACCTGTCTTGACCAATCTCGTCCGCATCAGCCGCCCGGGACGCCGCGTTTACACCAAGAAACAGGACATCCCCTGGGTTCTCTCCGGTGTCGGTGTGGCCATCCTCTCGACCCCCAAAGGCGTAATGACGGGGCAACGTGCCCGCCAGCTGGGTGTCGGTGGCGAAATTATTTGTAAAGTTTGGTAGCAGGAGGTATCGCCGTGTCTCGTATTGGTCGCTTGCCAGTGGCTGTTCCAGCCGGCGTGCAGGTGGATGTGAAAGGGTCGAATGTCCGCGTGAAAGGTCCCAAAGGGGAACTTCAGCGCACCTTCTCACCTTTGATTGGCATCTCTCTGGAAGACGGGCAGATCAACGTCACCCGTAAATCCAATGCCCCCGCCCAGCGCGCTCTGCATGGTACAACCCGCGCAGTTATTAATAATATGATTTTTGGAGTCCACAAGGGTTTTGAGACCATTCTCGAAATTGAAGGCGTGGGTTACCGCGGTGAAATGGATGGAAAAACTCTCATCCTTCATGTGGGCTACTCGCACCCGGTGAGGATTGACCCCCCGGCCGGCATTTCCTTCGATGTGGACCTGAAGACCCGCCAGGTGAAGGTGATGGGTCATGACAAGGAACAGGTCGGCCAGACCGCTGCGGACATCCGCAAGGTCCGCCCGCCGGAACCCTACAAGGGGAAAGGCCTGCACTACATGGGCGAACGGATTCGGCGCAAGGCTGGTAAGTCCGGGAAAGGCAAGGTGTAATCCATGGCTCCCAATTCTCGTGCCGTCGCCCGCGAACGGCGCCATGTCCGTGTTCGCAAGACCGTTTTTGGCGCAACCGGCAGACCTCGCTTGAGTGTTTTCCGCAGTACCAGCGAGATCTATGCCCAGGTGATTGACGACATGGACGGTCGGACACTTGTGTCCGCTTCGACCATCGATACAGAACTGCGTAAGAAGGTCAAAGGCAAAAAGAAAATCGAACAAGCCCGCATGGTTGGCAAGGCTGTCGCTGAGCGCGCCAAGAGCAAGGGCATTGAAACAGTCGTTTTCGACCGTGGCGGATTCCGCTACACTGGCCGGGTCAAGGCTCTGGCTGACGGTGCCCGCGAAGGCGGTTTGCAATTCTAGCTCCCAGTGGAGAAAACTATGTCGGACTACGTAAAAACTGAATTAACCTCACAGGAACAACCCTTTGACGAGCGCGTCATCGAGATCGCGCGTGTGGCCAAAGTGGTCAAAGGTGGTCGCCGCTTCCAGTTCCGCGTGACTGTTGTGATTGGTGACAATAACGGAAAAGTGGGCATGGGTATCGGCAAGGCCAATGCGGTACCGGATGCGATGCGTAAGGCGTCCGAACGCGCCCGCAAAGACCTGCGCAAGGTGTTTTTGGCCGGAACAACCATCCCTCATGAAGTTATCGGGAAGGTGGCTGGGTCGAGAGTGCTGCTCAAGCCGGCCTCCGCCGGTACCGGCGTTATCGCGGCAGGTGGTGTGCGTGCAGTGCTCGAAGCGGCCGGTGTGCGCGATATCCTGACCAAATCCCTTGGCTCCTCGAATGTGTTGAACGGCGTTATGGCGACGTTCGATGCGTTGGATCAGCTCAAATCCCCGGCGGAGGAAGCAGCCCGACGTGGAAAGGCAGTGGAGGAGCTGGTTCCTTTCTGGGAACGGAGGAAGCATGCCTAAGAAATCAGAAAAGAAAACGGTGCGCGTCACTCTGGTCAAAAGCCCGATCGGCTATACCGAGGTCCAGAAACGAACCGTCAAGGCACTTGGCCTGCGACGTATGCATCAAACAGTGGAAATTAATGATTCTCCTGCCGTACGCGGGATGATCACCAAGGTTATTCACCTGTTAAAGGTTGAAGAGTAGGAACGAGCGATGAAACTTCACGATCTTAATCCCAACCCCGGTTCCAAAAAGAACCGCAAGCGCGTTGGCCGCGGTATCTCCGCCGGGCAGGGTAAAACTGCCGGCCGTGGTACTAAAGGCGAAGGCTCGCGCTCAGGACAGGGAGGTCACCTTTACCGCCAGGGTGGTAATCTGCCGTTCTACCGGCGGCTGCCCTTCATCCGCGGTGAAGGTTTCTCGCCCCTGAACACGGTCGAATACAACGAGGTCAACCTCGACCAGCTCGCATCGGCTTTCAAGGAGAAGGCTGAAGTGACCCCTGAAGCCCTTGCCGGAGCGCGCCTGTTACGTGACCCGCGCAACCCGGTGGTCATTCTTGGACGCGGTGAGATCACCATGCCTCTAAAAGTCCGAGTACATCGAGTCAGCGACGGAGCGAAACGGAAGATTGAAGCTGCCGGTGGTTCGGTCGAACCTCTGGAATAATCCTACTTCTAAAGTGAGATATCCATGAAGAAAAGTTGGCCAGCATGGCGTTACCTCTGGAAGTCAGAAGATATCCGGCGCAAGCTGTTGATCACTCTTGGAATCCTTGTGATCTACCGGTTTGCGGCGAATGTCCCTGTGCCGGGAATTAACTACGGCGTACTGGAGCAGCTCCAAGCTCAATTGGCTCAATCCGGCGGGACATTCTTCCAGTTCCTTGATCTGCTATCCGGTGGGACGGTCTCCAGGTTTTCAATCCTGGCGATGGGTGTGTATCCCTATATCACTGCCCAGATTATCCTGCAATTGATGGTACCGATCATTCCTTCCTTGCAGCGCATGCAGCAGGAGAATCCCGCTGAAGCCCGCAAATGGATGGAGAAATGGACTCTGATCCTGACCATTCCGATGGCGACGTTGTCCGCGCTTGGTCAGATCAGCATTTTCAACTCCCTGGCCGCTCAATTTGGTCAGGTGATTGCCTTTGGCTTTACTCCTGATTTAATCCTCTCCTCCTTGACCATCCTGGCAGCCATGGTCGCGGGCACGATGTTCGCGATATGGTTGGGTGAGCTTATCTCCGAGTTCGGTATCCGCAACCAGGGTCTGTCGCTCATCATCTTTGCCGGCATCGTTTCGCAGATCCCCAACAATTTCCGGGGTTTGTTAAGCGACCGACAGTATTGGTGGTTGTTGGTAGGGTTCATGCTTTTAGTCATCCTCGCGACCATCTTTGCCATCGTTTATGTCCAGCAAGGCCGCCGCTATGTACCGGTCATGTATCCCGGCCGCCGAGTCGGAAATCGCATGTCCATGCCGGTCAAGGGTTCGTTCCCTCTGATGGTGAACATGGCGGGCATGATCCCCTTAATCTTCGCAGGTGCCCTGCTCCAGTTCCCATCCATCCTAGCCAGTTATTTCATGGGTGCTGAAAACGAGACAGTTGCAAATGCCGCCACAAGTATCGTCCAATGGTTCAATGGCGGTTCCTGGAGTTACTGGCTGGTCTATTTCCTGATGGTGGTCGGTTTCACCTTCTTCTACACGGCCGTGCTTTTTGAGCAGCAAAACTACGGTGAGAATCTGAAAAAGGATGGGTGCTCAGATTCCGGGTGTCAACCGAGGTGCTCCAACCCAACGATACTTGAGCAAGGTGCAGAATCGCATCACGTTTGTGGGTGCCTTGTTCCTGGGGCTGGTCGCCATCCTGCCATTCCTCATCAGCCTCCTGCTTCAGACCATTACCGGCGGCGCTGCGGGGACCGCGGGGTTGTTCCTGACCTCTTCGGCAGGTCTGTTGATCGTGGTGGGCGTCGTTCGCGATACATTCTCCAACATCGATGCAGAATTGAAACTGCATGGGTACACTGATTCGATCATTGTGAAATAAGGGGAGACTTGGATGCCCAAGTACATCGTCCTTCTCGGACCACCAGGCGCTGGTAAAGGTACTCAAGCCAAGTTGCTTATCGAGAAGACAGGGCTGGTTCACATCTCCTCCGGCGATATTTTTCGCGAGAACATTAAAAATCAAACCGAGCTTGGAAAACACGCCCAGACATTTATGAACAGGGGCGAACTCGTCCCGGACGACGTGACCATTGCCATGATCAAAGAGCGGTTCTCCCGCCCCGATTGTGCCGAGGGTGCCATCCTGGATGGTTTCCCGCGGACGAAAGCCCAGGCGGAAGCCCTCGATAAAATGCTTGAAAGTTTTAGCGGGCAGGTGGACCTGGTTCCTTTCATCACGGCAGCCGAGGAAGTTCTGGTGGATCGGTTGAGTGGACGGTGGTCCTGCCGTGCGCAGGGGCATGTTTACCATGAGAAATTCAATCCGCCTAAGTCGTCAGGTATTTGTGATTTGGACGGCTCGGAATTGTATCAACGGGATGACGACAAGGCTGAAACGGTCAAGCGTCGCATCCTGGTTTATATGAAAGATACTTCGCCTCTGATTGCGTTTTACACGCGCCAGGGGAAACTAATCAAAGTTGATGGTGCGCAGCCCATCGAGCAGGTGACGCAGCTGCTGGTGGATGCGCTGGAAAGTAAGAACATCATATGAGTTGGGCTCGCCAGATTCATCTTAAGCAACCGGCGGAAATCGCGCTCATGCGCGAAGCCGGCCGCATCAACTACAAAGCGCTGGCAGCCACTCGCGAACTTTTACAACCCGGTGTGACGACAGCGGACCTCAACGCGGCTGCTGAGGAAGTGCTGACGAAACACGGTGCTGTATCGCCTTTCAAAGGCTATGGGCGTCCGCCGTTTCCTACGTCCATCACCGTCAGCGTCAACGAACAGTTGGTGCACGGCATCCCCGGCAAGCGAAAGCTGAAAGAGGGTGACCTGGTTTCGGTGGATTGCGGGACGTTCGTGGACGGTTACGTCGCGGACTCGGCCTATTCGGCGGGTGTGGGCGAGATTTCTTCCATCGGGAAGAAGCTGCTCGAAGTGACGGAAGGCGCCCTGGCTGCAGGAATTGCGCAGATGCGCCCTGGCAAGCGAACGGGAGACGTTTCCTTCGCGATACAGCAATTTGTTGAAAGTCGTGGGTTTTTTGTAACACGCGTATACACCGGTCACGGCGTGGGGCGCCAGATGCACGAAGGCCCCGAATTGCCGAATTACGGTGTGGCAGGTCACGGGATGGAATTGCGACCCGGACTTGTCATCGCGATTGAACCGATGGTCCTGGCTGGAACGCCGGAGACGCGAGTTCTGTCCGATCAATGGACGGTGGTTTCTGCTGATGGCTCGCTGACCGCGCATTTTGAACATTCCATTGCGGTCACCGAAGGAGATCCTCTCATCCTGACTGTCCCGTGAGCACGAGTAAGGAACCTGGTTCTGGACGGAATGCGTAAGCACGTGTATAATTCAAACTTTGGCTGTACTGACAGGAATTGTTTAAGGAGAAATATCAATGAAAGTCTCACCATCCATCCGCAAGCGATGCGCAAAATGCAAGATTGTCAAGCGCGCAGGCAGATTGTACGTGATCTGCGAAAATCCTAAGCACAAACAGCGACAAGGGTAAAAACCATGGCAAGAATTGAAGGTGTTGATCTTCCTCGTAATAAACGGGTCGAAATTGGCCTGACCTACCTGTTCGGAGTCGGTTTGACCCGGTCACAGGAAATTTTGGCTGCCACAAAGGTGAATCCCGACACGCGCATCAAAGACCTCACCGAGAGCGAAGTTGCCGCGCTGCGCGATTACATCAGCAAGAACTTCACGGTGGAAGGCGATTTACGCCGTGAGGAACAGCTCAATATCAAGCGCCTGATCGAAATCGGCTGCTACCGCGGCATGCGCCATCGCCGCAACCTGCCGGTGAATGGTCAGCGCACCCGAACAAACTCCCGAACCCGCAAGGGTCCGAAGAAAACTGTTGCCGGTCGCGGCCGCCGCCGTGGTGGCAAGAAGTAATTCAAGTTCAAGATTAACTGCGAGGACAAATGGCTCAAAATGTTCGTTCCACACGTCGTGCAGGCGGCGGCGCTCGAAAAGTCAAACGCACTCTATCCTCGGGGCAGGTTCATATCTTTGCCTCGTTCAATAATACGATTGTGACAGTCACCGATACACAGGGCAATACACTGACCTGGGGATCGGCAGGCTCCGCCGGCTTCAAGGGATCCCGCAAGAGCACTCCCTTTGCCGCCCGTCTGGCTGCAGAGCAGGCCATCAAGGCTGCCCAGGCGATGGGTATTCAGGAAGTCGAACTCTACGTTAAGGGTCCCGGACCCGGACGAGAGTCTGCGATTCGTGCGGTCCAGTCGATGGGCATCAAAGTGCGTTTGATCGCGGATCTGACCCCGGTTCCACATAACGGTTGCCGGCCTCCGAAGAAGCGCCGTGTGTAAGATTAAGTTGAGAGGGTATAACCAATGGCGAAATATCTAGGTCCGGTATGTAAACTTTGCCGGCGTGAAGGTGAAAAATTATTCTTGAAGGGCGAGCGCTGCTTTACCCCGCACTGTTCTTTTGAAAAGCGCAGCTTCGCCCCCGGTCAGCATGGTCGCACCGGTTCCCGCTCCAACCGGGGAGGCACCGGCCGCGAATCCGACTACGCCCGCCAGTTGCGCGCCAAGCAGAAAGCACGCCGGGTTTATGGCGTTTTCGAACGCCAGTTCCGACGTTATTATGAAACGGCGCTTGGTCGTCGCGGTTTGACCGGTTTGAACCTGCTCCAGATACTTGAATCCAGGCTTGATAACGTGATCTTCCGCATGGGTTTCGCTTCCAGCCGCGCTGAGGCGCGCCTGCTGGTGACCCACGGACACTTTACCGTTAACGGACGCCGCACAGATGTCCCATCGATGCTGCTCGATTCCGGTGATGTCCTGGCTGTTCGCGAAGGGTCACGGGGCAGTGCCTACTTCAAGGTTCTTGGGGATATGGCAGAAAAACGAACCACTCCCATGTGGTTGAACCGAGACTTGAAGGGTTTGTCCGGCTCCGTCCAACGATTGCCAGAACGGGCTGAGATCGATGGCAACCTCAACGAGCAGTTGATCGTTGAGTACTACTCACGCCGATAGGTAATCAAAATCCGCCTGGTGCTGCAATTGCCTGCCAGGCTGAGCCGTTTCACTTGAAAAGGGAGAGGTGAACCGTGACGGGTTTATCAAACATGGTCATGCCCAAAATCGAGCGGGAAGCCGAAGCTCGAAATTACGGAAAATTTGTCATCAGCCCGCTGGAACGCGGTTACGGGCACACGCTTGGGAACGCCTTGAGACGTGTCCTGCTGTCCTCGCTGGACGGCGCGGCGGTGACATCCATCAGAATAGCAGATGTGCTGCACGAGTTTAGCGACATCCCCGGCGTTCGGGAGGATGTCATTCAGGTCACTTTGCAGATCAAGCAGCTTCGTCTGAAGCTGGATGGAGTGGACTCCACCCGGATGCATCTCGAGGTCCGGGGAGAAGGTGTGGTCACTGCGGCGGACATCATCACGCCTGCCGAGGTTGAAGTGATCAACCCGGATTTGTATCTGTTTACGGTGGACAACCACAAAACCAAACTTGATCTTGAAATGACGGTCGAGCGCGGACGAGGATATTCTCCCGCCAATGAGCGCGGGGGACGCTTGCCCATCGGCGAGCTGCCAGTGGACGCGATATTCAGCCCGGTCAAGCGCGTGAATTGGGAAGTTACCTCTGCCCGTGTGGGTCAGAGCACTGCTTATGACAAGCTTACTCTTGAAATCTGGACCGATGGAACGGTTTCTCCGGAGAAATCGCTCAGCACCGCGGCAAAGCTGATCATCGAGCATCTTCGCTTCATCGCTGGTGTCAGTGAAGAAACTCTGGCTATCTCCATCGAGAAGGAAGTATCAGGTAGCCGGCTGACCAGTGAAGTGGCTGAAACCCCTGTTGAAGCGCTGGACCTTTCGGTACGTGTCTTCAACTCCTTGAAGCGCACCGGCATCACCACTGTAGGCGACGTCCTTGAATTGCTTGACAAGGGTGACCAGGCTGTAATGTCAATTCGCAACTTTGGCGAAAAATCGCTTGACGAATTGCGCCAGAAAATGCGCGAAAAAGGCTACTTGAAAGACGAAAAGACGACTGTGGAGTAAATAAGAAATGCGACATCAGGTGGCAGGTTACAGATTAGGTAGAACTTCCAGTGCGCGCATTGCCTTGCGCCGCACGATGATCAAACAGCTTTTTGAACACGAACGGATCACCACCACGCTTGCAAAGGCAAAGGCGATCCGCGGCGAAGCGGAACGGCTGGTCACTATTGCGCGCCGATCCGGCGAAGCCAGTGATGCCGGCAAGGTTCATGCCCGGCGTCTGGTCGCTTCCCGACTTGGGAGCAACCAACCGGTTGCCAAGCTGTTCGACGACATTGCGCCTCGTTTTGCCAAACGACCAGGCGGGTATACCCGAATCGTCAAATTGGGACCGCGGCAGGGCGATGGCGCTCAAATGGTCGTACTGGAATTCGTGGAAGAGTAAATTCTCGAACGGCGGATTTCCCGCTTTCCCTGGCGATGACCGCCAGAAAAAAATGGAACGTTACAAAATTATCTTTGCTTACGACGGCACTCAGTTTGTTGGGAGTCAGCGGCAGGCGCAATCACGAACCGTTCAGGGCATCCTTGAAATTGCACTTAGAAAATTGGGATGGGACGGAAATTCGATTCTGCTTGCGGGGCGTACCGATACCGGTGTTCATGCTTCGGGTCAGGTGGCGGCGGTGGACTTGAATTGGAAGCACACTGATGAAGACCTGTGCAAGGCGTTGAACTCGAACCTGCCAACTGACATCGCCGTGAGGTCGGTCAATAAGGTAGAGGCGCATTTTCACCCGCGGTTTGATGCGAAATCGCGCCATTACCGATACAGGGTGTACGTGCAATCCACTCGCGATCCTCTTGTTGACCGGTATGCTTGGCGGATTTGGCCGGCACCAGATGCCGATCTTCTTGCGGAAGCTGCATTTGGCCTGATCGGGACGCACGATTTCTCCGCTTTCGGTTCTTCGCCGAGTAAGAACGGCAGTACGGTGAGGACCGTCGAATGGTCAAATTGGAAATCTGAGGGCGAGCAATTGGTTTATGATGTCATCGCCGATGCCTTTTTATATAGAATGGTCAGACGGATGGTGTTTGGACAAGTAGCGGTGGGTTTAGGGAAGATAAAAATTGAGGTTTTCAAAAAAGCCGTTGAGAGCCAGGTAAAGTTTCCTGCGGGATTGGCTTCTCCGGCTGGATTGACACTCGTCAAAGTAAAGTATTAATTAGTTTCGGAAATAGTAATCAGGTTTGGAATTGGAGACACGAACGATGCAAAAATCGTATTATCCTAAAGCTGCAGACATTAAACGCGACTGGGTCGTGATTGATGCGAATGGGCAAACGCTTGGTCGTGTGGCGACTCAAATCGCAGCACTGCTGATCGGTAAACACAAGCCTACCTTTACCCCGGGCGTTCCGATGGGTGATAATGTGGTGGTTATCAATGCGGCCAACATAACCGTCACCGGTAACAAGTTATCCGTGAAGCATTATTATCATCATTCGAATTATCCCGGCGGGTTGAAATCGATTTCACTGAGAGATCAGCTTGCACAACACCCTGATCGGGTCATCCGCGCTGCTGTCTGGGGCATGCTGCCTCACAACAAGATGGGGCGGGAAACACTTAAACGGTTAAAGATCTATTCTGGCGACGAGCATCCGCACGGCGCGCAGGTTGCCCAGCAAGTAAAGGAGTAAAGGTAAATTATGGCTCAGTATTTTGAAGGTGTTGGACGCCGTAAAGAAGCAACGGCTCGCGTCCGCGTTGCAAACGGTTCAGGGATATTTCTCGTCAACGAGAAGGAAGTGAATCAGTATTTCACCAGGCTCGGGGATTTGAACGAGATTTTGCTTCCGTTAACCGCCACCGGCCAGGAACGCACCGGTTATGATATCACCGTCAAGGTGAACGGGGGCGGTGTCACCGGTCAGACCGATGCGGTCAAGCTGGGATTGACGCGCGCCTTGGTTAAAATGAATGGGGAGTGGAACTCCACCATGCGCAAGGCTGGCTTGTTGACTCGCGATTCGCGAATCAAAGAACGCAAGAAACCCGGACTGAAGCGCGCCCGCAAGGCTCCCACCTACACAAAGCGTTAATTCCTTTTACGACCGATTACCTGAAGCGCAAAACGTATCGTGTTGGACAACCATCCGAATAACGTTTTGCGCTTTATGATTTAATCCCGGAGGTTTGCATGGTCCACCTATCCAACCTTAATAAGGCACTGACCACGTTCAAACTTGAGGCTATTTCAATTCTGAACATCGTGGCCGCGTCGGAATTCAAAAACCTGCATGTCCCTCCATTCCCGCCGGATGTCACGTGCGTAATTTTGGGATTCGATCAACCTGAGTCGGGAAAAGAAATAATGGATGTACTTACAGCTGTGTACCCCGTTGAGTATGAGATTAAGGCAGCCTTGTTTACCGGTCAGGATGAACCCGTCGTTAAGATTTTAAAATTGGAAGACTTATCGCAATTCATTCAAGGAAAGAATATTCTTGCCGTTTTGATTCCTCAATTACCCCGGGGTTCTTCTTTCGAGCAATTTCACGAGATCGTCGCTCATCTACGTGCCCCGGATGGCTGCCCGTGGGATCGCGAACAGACCCACCTGACCTTGCGAAAACACCTGATCGAGGAATCCTATGAAACACTGGATGCCCTGGATTCGGGCGATGCGGAAAAAATGTGTGAGGAATTTGGGGACCTTCTTCTCCAAATTGTGCTTAATGCTCAGATAGCCTGCGAATCGAAAGAATTCACAATGACAGAAGTGATTCGCGGGATTCACGAAAAAATTGTCCGTCGACATCCTCATGTCTTCAGCGACGTGGAAGTCACAGGCGTTGGAGATGTGCTTCAGAACTGGGAAAGAATCAAAGCCGATGAGCGAGAGTCGGTTGGGCAGACTGAAAAAGGTCTTTTGGATGGATTGCCGGCGTCTCTCCCTGCGTTGGTACAGGCTCAGGAAATTCAGAATCGCGCAGCCCGCGTGGGATTTGACTGGCCTGAGATAGAAGGCGTTCTGGAGAAAATCAAAGAGGAAATTGGTGAAATTCGAGGCGCTGCCAACGAAGATGAATTTGCCTCTGAAATAGGCGATTTGTTTTTTGCGTTGGTAAACCTTGCCCGGTGGAAAGGGGTCGACGCCGAATCTGCATTAAGGGAAACAAACCGGAAATTCAAGAAGCGTTTTGCTTATATTGAAAATGGTGCAAGAGTGATGGAAAGGCGAGTGTCGGATCTTTCCCTTGAAGAAATGGAAAACCTGTGGCAATCCGCAAAAAAAAATGATTGAAATAATCAGGATGGCTGTGAAATTTGTTCTTGAGCGTTATCCATGAAAAGAACTTTCAATCCTTATTCTGATAAACAACCACACAATTTCGTCCCGCTGCCTTCGCCTGATACAAGGCCTCATCGGCGCGATTAAGTACCTGTTCACCGTCATCGCCGTGGTCAGGATAACAAGCAACGCCGATAGACATGGTCGCGTTCGTCGCTGTACCCTTCCCGCTGATTTGAATAGACTCAAAATTGATCCGGAACTGTTCAGCCCGCCGGGCAGCATCCTGCAGGGACGAGCCGGGTAGGACAATCAGAAATTCTTCTCCGCCGTAACGGCAGGCGACATCGGATTTACGGGTGTTTGACAGCAGCATTTGACCGAGTGATTCTAAGACAAAATCACCTGTTTTATGCCCGAATTGGTCATTGACGGATTTAAAATGGTCAATGTCCATCATGATCAAACATACTTTCGAATTCGCGCGGCGTGCTCGATGAATCTCAAGAGTCAACGTCTCTTCCATAAACCGGCGGTTGTACAGATTAGTCAGCGGATCTCGAATTGCCTGTTCACGCAATCTGTCATGCAATATTGCAATCTCCTCGAGTTGGCTGACCAGCAATTGATTTGCCTTGATCAATTCTTCTTCTGTATTTTTTAGCTGAGAAATATCTGTAATGACATAGATCACATTTTCGAGACTGGAATCAGCCCTCCTGATGGCTTTGGCGGAGACCGATCCCCAGAAAATGGTCCCATTCTTATGCATGAACCTTTTTTCGATTTGAAAGCTCTCAACCTCTCCATTTATCAGGATGCGGTAAGCCTCATTGATGGAGTGTTCATCTTCAATGTGACCGAAGTCCCAGATTGTTTTCCTTGATAATTCATGAGCAGAATACCCAAACATGGTTGCCCAGCGGTCGTTAACGAAGATTAACTTGCCGTCTTCCTGGGAAACCCCGATCCCGGCTCGGACGTTGGCGAATATTGCCTGAAGACGTGCCTGACTGTCAGCCAAATCAGCTTCGGTCTTTTTTCTCTCGGCCAATTCTTCCTGCATCTCTTCATAGAGCTGTGCATTTTTTATGGCAATTCCCACATTCGATGCAATGGCAGTAAACAAATTTAAGTCGGATTCTGAAAAGGCATTTTCTTTTTCGTAATCCTGTGTGCTGATAACGCCGATTACTTCGTCACCGACGATCATTGGGACGCCAATCCATGATTTGGGATATCCCAGCTCCTGTGCAGCAGCCAAGACTGCGCCCAGTTCATGCCCGCGTTGTTCCACACCGGAGTTGAGCACCAGAGCTTCACGAGTCCTGATTACTTCGCTTGAAAAGCCTGGCCCGTAAGGGATGCCTGTTATCGAGACCCGTTCTCCCTTATTGATCATATAGGGGATATTGATGAATTCATTTGATTTGTCATATAACGCAATGAATGAAGAATGTACTTGAAAAGTTTCCTCTACCTTCTGGCCGACCACAGTGAGTAATGGGTCCATTTCAAGTTTTGCAGCCGCCTGGCTGATGGCATAGAGTGAGGAAAGCTCATTTAATCTATCCTGAGATTCGAGAGTTGCCTTGCGCACTTGAGTGATGTCCCAATAAATTCCCTGGACGCCGATGATCTCCCCATTTAGATCCATCATGGGCATTTTTATCACGTGGATAGGTATCACCTTTCCATTTGCAAGTATCTGCTCCTCTTCGGATTCAAGATGGGCACCTGATTTTAGAATCTCTTGATCGGTTTTTTGATATTGAGAAGCCATTTCCGGGGAGTGCAACTCTGCGTCAGTCCTTCCCAGAATATCATCCACCGGGATGCCTTCGTTTTCTGAGAAAAGCTGGTTGACGAAGATGTAGCGACCTTCTTTATTCTTTCGAAAGATCGCAACGGGCAAAGTCTCAATTAATGTATGGTAAAGGCGTTCGGATTGCTTTAATGCTTCCTCGGTGACCTTGCGGTTGGTGATATTTCGCAAAATGATAATCCGCCCAGCGGGTGTTCCATCTTGCGCAATTAGGGGATCAATTTCCAAATCAAAATAGCCGTCAACAAATTTGGAGGTAAGCCTAATTTCATCCCTGGATTGAAAAACAAATTGATATTTCGTGGATAAATTTTGAAAATCGACAAGAATTTCTCCAGCGGGTTTGCCAATGGCCTTGTCCGGCTGATCGAGGCCGAGTATCCTGGCCGCCGCAGGGTTGATGTCCACGAGCAGGTCGTTTGAATCGAGCACGAACATTCCATCTCTCATGCTTTCGATGACCATGCCACGGGCTATCGGAATGACATTGAGAAAATCAAGCCGGAATAGAGCCCAGAAAAAAAGGATGGATGTTATGCTGAATGCGAATGGGGTCGGGTCATAACCAGAGGTAAGGTCAAGTATGTAAATCAGATTAACAATCCAAGGGATTAATGCACCAATAATAATGGCCAGAGATTGTTTTCTATAGATTTGAGGGAAATTGATGACTGCCCATATAAGGGCGATAGTGCCAATTAATAACAAGATGTAACTGTAGGCGGTAAAGATAAAAAAGCCAGGTCCGTGCGTAAGCTCTAATTGATAGCCTGAAGTTTCGACAGAAAAAGCGATTTTCGTATAGTGAAAGTGATGATATGGATTTGTAATAACCAAAATATACGTTATGAAGGGAATAATCCAAATTATGTAGCGATACCAATCGGATGTCCATTTATCCCTGTGGGTGTACGTCAAAGAAAACATCAACCATAATGGGGCTAGCGAAACAATGGCGATATATTCAATGTTGATCCAATTTAATTTTGCGGAAGGGGATGCAGAAAGAATTTCGAAGGCATAGGTTACACACCAAAGTCCCACCGATGCCAACAAGAGAGAAAACCATCTTGCACCCTGGACCAACTTCCGCTGCCAGACCACAGGTGAAAGAACCAGGGTTGTAATACCACACCCCACAAGGACTAGGGCATAAACATTAACTTCCATTGCGTGTTAATATCCAAGGTAGGAGAGTTTTTTCTATTTTTTTGCCATAATGAAAGTGAGGTGTAATATTGAAAGCCTGATGTAAAGCATCCAAGTAGAATTTTGAAATTCCTCTTTTCATAAATATGCACTAAGAAAAAATGAGAGAGCCTGGTTTCTTTCCAGGCTCTCTATTGAAGAGCTTTATTTGTATCTTAGAATCTCGGTTCCGTTCGAATCATAGTAAACAAGGTTGCCGGATCCGTCGATCAGATAGGATGAAACTCTCAAGAGTGTATCCATGTAATTGGATGACTGTTGCTGCACTTCCACCAAACAGTTGGAAGGTCCAACGATATTTTGAACATTGAAGAATGAGAAGCTACTTCCATTCATGGACCACTGACCTGAATAGTCCGAGCAGGCGTTATTTCCGCTAAGGGAGCCATCCGCTCCAAGTTGGAGAGTAACGTTTGATCCCGAAAGCGGCGGGCTGCCCCAAAGTAGGATCATTGTGTAGGGATATTGGTAGAGCGGCGGTTTGGGCAGTGGAACAGCGGTCGGTACGACTGTAGGTTGCGGGGCAGCGGTCGGTACGACTGTAGGTTGCGGAGCAGCGGAGACAGTGATATAGACCTCCTTTACATCCTGGCCGCCTGGTCCGTAAGCGCCCAGCCCGTATTGAACCTGACCGGTTCCGGGCGGGCAGTCGTTATATGTCCCTGACATGGGCGCATTCGGGAGTAAATCCTGCCCATTGCGTTCGAAGACGATCTTGTCTACCTTGCCCTGAACAAACCAGCTGGCTTGTACACATTGCCCTGCCTGGATGTTACCTGGGGACACGGTGAAACTTGAGACTTCAGGTCGAGGGACAGGTGCAGGCGTCGGCTGAGTTGGATCCTTGACCGTTACGCCTACATAGATGGTCTGGCCAAAGGGTTGATTGCTGATGTTTTTCATTTGCCAGAATCCCTGATAGGTTCCTGGAGCGGTTGGAGCCGTAAGTGTCACGGATAGATCAATGGTCTGCCCTGAGGCGACCGTGGTTGTTATCGGCACGGGTTGCCCCCCCATCTGTGCTGAAGGAGTATTTCCATAGACGAAAGCTAATTGATATCCTGCCACCCATGAGCAAGTTCCGGTGTTTTTCACCCGCCAGGTTTTTACAAATACTTGACCTGGTGTCACCACAGGAGGGGCAGTCATGTTCTTGTCGTCATAAGTCACATCTGCCACATACGCCATGTCATCTATGCAGGTTGGGGGTAGCATGGTGTTCGGATCAACATTGAAATACTTCCCTACCAGAATGGCGATGGTGCCGTTGTTATTCAGCTTCTTCAAAGCGTCATTTATGGTCTCTTCCAAAGTGGGGCTATTAATTGGCATTGCGATCGCATATTGCTGGGGGATTATTCCCGTGCCGGCAAGTTTTAAATTATTTTTCTGGATGAAAACATTCGCGGAAGCTGTGTCCATCAGAACCACATCGATTTGTTGGGCTACAAGACTGGCGACCGCATCCTCGGGTTTCAGGAAACGATAAACCTGAGTGGAAGGCATCATGCCTGTTTCGACGAAGGTTTTTGTCATGTAGCTGTCGAAAACGGTGCCTTGTTGTACGCCTACCCGATAAGCGGGTAGTTGTGTGGGTTGTGTAATGACCAGAGAACTACCGGGAGATGCGAGGGCAGCTACAGTTCCAGAAAGATATACATCACTGAATTGAACGAATTCCTCCCGTTGCTCAGTGACCGTAATCGCGGATACCGCAATATCGATCTGACCGGTTGCGAGGGCATTGTAAAGCCCATTGAAAGAGTAATTGCGTACATCCATTGGAAGGTTTAATTCCTTACCAATTTCAGAAATTAAGGCAATGTCGAAACCATCTGCTATGAAATTAGTGTCGATGTATTCAAAAGGCGGATAATCCATGGATACGCCAACCACGATTTTTCCATTGTTTTGAATTCTTTCCCATGTGGCATCCGTGGTCACCCCCGGGGTCGGCTCAGCGCCACGACAGGAACTCAAGAGCATAGCGGTCATTAAGAGTAGAACAATCAATAAGTATTTCTTTTTCATAGCAGTCTCCTTATTGGTAATTATACAACCTTCTCAAACCATCACTTTGGATTGTCATTCGGATAGTAATAAATTCTAATTTATTCCGGTCATAGGTGATTTATTCAATTATCATCATTAGAATCTTTTCGAAAGCCAATTGCCGAGAGGAAGATTTCAATCATCAGCCTAAGCCGCAGTCTTCTCCACGATTGGATAATCTTGGAGATATGTTTTCGTTGGACTGGATCTTGACTAAATGTCGATATAACGTATGAATCTGTGATTAGGTCAATCTCCCTAATAGCGGATCTTGGGTTCAATACCCGTCGAGGACGGTTGGAATTCACCCTTGATTTGAGTCTGTAAGCGTATTCGTAAGGCGTCTCGCCTGTTTCTTGACCTGTCAAACGGCTGCCAAGCTTTTCCATCCGTCTAAACATCCGTATAAGGCTGACTGGCACAGGCTGAAGTAATAATATTGCGGATTCGAGCCACAGTGTGAAAAACGCAATAATCCCAAGAAAGAGAATCCCGATGCTGAATTTCGATAAATAGCCAAGCCATAAATTGGTTAACCCCATCTCTGTGGAAGCAACATTATATTCGAGCGGAATTAAGTCTGTCAACTGAAGTAGTGTTTCATTCTGGCGATCAATGGCAGGCAAGCCGGCAGTAGGTTCAAACTCAACCCAGCCGATATCTGTAAAGAATATTTCCACCCATGAATGGGCATTGGCTTCGGTGACGATGTATTGTGCATTGGAGGAGTCGTAGGTCCCGCTTGCGTATCCGCTGACGAATCGGGCTGGCAACCCAGCCGCTCGCGCCAGAACAACCATGGCAGTCGCATAATAATCGCAATATCCCTTTTTAAGGTCAAAGAGAAAAAAATCAGCGACATCCCTTCCTGGCGGCGGCGCAGTAACTTCTAAGGTGTAGGGATAGCTGGTCCGCAGGTAGGTCTCGATGGCCTGAGCCCGGTCATAGGGAGTCAATGCAGTGGCCGTTAGTTCCCTCGCCAGGGTGAGCACCCTCTCGGGGACTGAATCTGGAAGTGTCAAAAACTTAGTGATGGATGGGGGATAAGGGTTGGTGGATGACCGAAGTACGTCTTGAGAAAGAACGGCCTCCAGCGATAGTGGCAGTATAGAATTCGGCAGGACTGATCGCACCGAAGAGATCCATCCCGTTGAACGGATCAGACCCGATCCGGTTGGTCGGGCGGCTTCGCCACGCGGCTTCGTAGTCCTGGTTCACCGATACCAGTTGACCCGTCCAGTGCAATTGTCCCCCCAGGTTTTTGAGCAGTGTGACCTCTTGAGACACCAGGCGATAACCTTCGGGGTTGACCTCGAGAAGCGATTGACCCGCTTTGTAAGCGTTGACTTCGACGGGGCTGCTCAGCCAGCCATAACCTGTGTAAAGGTCGTATGTCAGGCTGCGCCAGTAATGCCGGGGTGCGGGAGGCGGATTCGAAATGGGAGGTTGGGGAGGAAGCTCGCCAGTGCGGATAGTCATAACAAATTGGCGGTTCAGTTCTGGACCGGACCCGACCAGGTGACTGCGGGGAAGTCCTCGAGGAGCTAAATACGGCGCGAAATTTGATGGGGGTGCAGGAGCAGGTTGAAGCCCGAAAGATTCCGCAAGTTCATCCTGGTTCTTGCCCCAATCTCGAAGGGTCTCTGCCATGGCTCGCACAGAAAAAGATGGCGTGATCCAGGCCAGCGCTGCCAACGCAACATGTGAGCACTGCAACAGCCACTCCGGTGTCTATTGGGATGCTCTCGGAGAAGTCGACGCCGGTCCGCTGCCAGCGGATGCGATTGGCATCATATCGGGTAAAGCCCATGAGTAATCAATACTCCGGTCAACAGGAGCCAGAGAGGAGTAAACCCTTCCCCGGTGTAATCTGCGACAATCGCGAGTACGACTATCAACGGGGCGAAAGCCGCCAGGGGATTTCGATATCGACCCATCATCCACCTCGTCCAAGCCGCTAAGAGGAACACTGCGAGACCCGATGTGAACGCCCGGGCTACAGGGTCATTCATGACAGCCCCCATCCGTATTCCAGAAAACCAAATCCAAACGCGGGTGAACAGGGCAATAAATCTTTCAAACAGGTCAGTGAGTATAAGTCCCAGCGGCAGAAAATCGGGTAATGGGGTGCGATTGATTGTCCAAAAAATTAGTTGAGTTCGTAAAATTATGAGAGAATTTATAAATGGCGGCAGAAGCTCGCCCAGGCGTGCGATATAAATAACCATACCCAAAAAACCTGAAATTACGAGGAGTACGCCCGCCTGCCAATTTCGTAATCGCGTAAAAGAGATGGCATAGGCTGCCATGGCTCCTGACAAACCAGAAATCACAAATAACCAGGTTAGGCCACCCCTGACTCCTGCACTTAACCCAATTAAAAAGAGCAATAATAACACCAGCAGGAGGGTTGCTAGCCAAAAGGACCGCGTAAGCAAGGGTCGGTTGAATTTCGGATTCATCCCGCCAGCCTCCTCCAGGCTGAATCCCCTGGCAGTTGAACAGGCACCGCACGCCCGGTCGCTGTAACCCGCCACTCCCATTGCCCGCGATGTCCTGGCTTTGCTTCCGGCTTGTCGAGCATGTCTTGTTCTATGATATACCTCGAGACCCCCATCTCCCCCAAAACCGATGAAATGCCACCTGTATCTCCGACTCCGCCGAAAGTGGAAGGGTCCAGGAGGATGACTGTCGGCACAATTCCCCGCCACGACAATTTCACCAAGCCTTGCAACCAGCCTGGATTAATGTTGGGCGTTATAAGAAGGAGACTTGATCGCTTGCTGAGAATAGGGCGAATCCGCTCCAGCAATTCAGCCAGGGGAGTGGAACCCGGCGAGACTGTTGCCAATGCGCGCAGAATATCCCATCGCTGATTTCCCCCGGGTTGCGGCGGAATCCAAACAAGGTCATGCCCGCTGGCGACCAACCCGACAGCCTGTCTGGCGCGCAAACCTTTATCCGCCAGTGATGCGGCCAGGATAATGGCATGTTCCTCGGTCGAGTTTTCATTTTCCCCTGCCTGCACCTCGTTTTGAAGATCAACCAGAATCCACCAATCCCCGGCAGGTGCGCCGTCAAAGTGTCGGACGAATAGTTTTTCTTTCCTCGCGGTAGTTTTCCAGTGGACGGTTCGCAGGCTGTCGCCAGGAGAGTACTCTCGAACGCCGGCCGCCCCGACAGTGTGTTCCGGCGCGTTTGGCCGCGGTCTTCCTTCACCGAGATAACCACCAGGCGTGATTTCGATCTGCGGCAGTGGAATAACCGGGGGCATGACGATCAAGTTCGTACGCGCCGGATCCTCTAGGGTCACTTCGTAGATCCCAAGTGGATCTCCGGTATAAGCCCTTGTATTCCCAAGCCAATATAACCCTCTCTGTTTGCATATCCCGGTTGTAACCCATTGGCTGGTGCTGCCTCCATCCACTCCGGTCGCCATGGAGGCTGAATATCCGGGCATTGTGGATTGGTCCGAGATCTCCACCGAGGTCGCCGGCAACGAGCTCGAGTTGACAAGGGTGAACCGCTCCTCCAACTGATCTCCAACCTGCGCCCACCCAAACCTCATCTCGCGGGAAATCTTTATACTCGTGGACAACGAACGCGCCCAAATGTAAGCTAACAACCAGGCTCCTCCAAACCCGACGAGGAGGGATGTCCATACACGCGAAGGGTCAATAATCTGCATAAAAATAAGTAAAATGACGACTATCGGGAGCAATCGGGCTTTTAGATTGCACTGGGCATTCATGTTGTGATTATATGCCAGATGAATTAGTTAAGATTGAGGTGCGGGGAAAATAGTTTAAGCAACTCGCCCTGCCTTGAAGCAGGGCGAGTTGTGATGAATAACCTTGGTCTATTTTGGTTTCTTAAGGTGGTCTTCCATGCTGAGCATTGCTTTGTCATCCGACGGCTTGTTTTCTTTTTTCGAGGAATTTGATGCCCCATCTTTCTTGACAATTTCTGCCCCTCTGCCTGACTCAGTGCGCACGATGGATTTGCATTCTCCCGCAATGGATGTCCAATTTTCAAATGGTTTATTGGGGCAGGCAGGTTGATCGGGCATAAATTTTTCCTTATCTTGAGATTTATTATAGCCTGCAAAATGAGAATTGCGTAAATAATTTGACAACAGCAGTCAACTTATTTACACTAAGCATATGGATCCCACCTCGGCTTCATGTTTTCGGCATATTTTTATTGGTTATGGTTGGCAAGCCACAGAGCGGTTGATGTAAATAGAAAACAAATTTTGGAAGGATTAACACAGGTGATAACTTGCTATACGGTATGAACAGGGTCAACCCCAATAACGATTGCGATATAAACTTTATCCGGGAGGGGACGGGCAACCTGTCATTCTGGTGCATGGTATTGCGGCATCTTTACATGATTGGTCAAACCTCGCCATTGAATTAAAAAACGCAGGATTTGAAACCATTGCCCTTGATCTGCCAGGTCATGGCGATTCGTGCAAACCTGAAGGATTGGACCATTATCATCTCGAAAATGTATTCGATACAATGGTGGAATGGATTCGCAGCCTTGAGTTGGCTGTGCCTCCCATCCTTGTCGGTCATTCCATGGGAGGCTACCTGAGTTTGGAATATGCGTTGCGTTATCCGGATCAAATCCTGGGGTTGATCCTGATCAATCCGTTTTTCTCACCGGATCAGATTCCTGCTCTGGTGAGATTGGGTTATCGCGAAAACATGCTCGCTGCGGCAGCCCGACGAAGTGTCCCAGGGTGGTTCTATGACTGGATGGTCGAGGCGACCAGTTTTCTCAACCCCGGGAGATATTTCTTTAAACACGACCTTCCGCAGAAAACCCGCAAGCAAATGGCGGAGAATTATCGGCAGGCGGCACCAGGAATTTTCAAGCTTCCGTTTACAGCCCGGAATCTCGAGCCCTATTTGCCTGACATTCTTATTCCAACACTGGTGATTTACGGAATAAGAGATACAACACTTGAACCTCATTTCTTTGAGCGCTTAATTAATCTCCTGCCTCATGGGCAGGGGATAAGCCTGAAAGCAGGACACGTCCCGCACCAATCCAACGCAGAGGAAACGAATCAATGCATTCTGGATTTTATTTCCAGGACTTTTTTGACTGCAACTCATGGATGATTCGTGAGCTTACTGGATTGGCTCAGAAAATTTTAAGGTTAATCACCCTTTAGTCCTCTTGATAAGCAAATCTATGTATGTTAGAATGCCCTCAGTTTGCACAAGATATAGGGGATTCTTATTGCAAAACCGCCATATATGGCGGCAACATCTGTTCTATTTATAATCAGGGCCATATGCGGTGTCCTTACTGTCAGCATGACGACTCAAAAGTGCTCGATACAACCCACGACAGCCATGGCGGTATTCGCAGGCGGCGTGAGTGTCTGAAGTGCGGACAGCGCTTCAGTTCATACGAACGCCCCATCCTCTCCACCCCATTAATTGTTAAACAGGATGGAACCCGCGAGGAATTTGACCGTGAAAAAATGGCACGTGGTATTCGCATCGCCTGTGCCAAGCGCCCCGTATCTGCCGCGGATATTGAGCGATTGATCGGACAGATAGAATCGCAACTGCAGAAAATGGGCAAGGCTGAAGTCTCCTCAAGGGTGGTAGGGGACCTGGCAATTGCGGGATTAAAAGAACTGGACCAGATTGCGTATATACGTTACGCCATAGTTTATCTGCGATTGCACGACCTTCGCTCAATTCGCGGCGAAATTGATCGACTGCTCGAAAGCTAATTAATTGCGGCCACTTCATGGCGGGACAATTACGGAAGTGATTGTACCCCTTGAGAACAGGTCGCAATGTCGTTTTATCAGGCTTATTGATATGTGATCAAGTCTTTAGAGGAGAAGCGAGATGGTGATAAAAACTGCCCAGAACAAGCATGGCCTTCTGCCAACCCCCGCCATGCCCAGGGAATTGCCCAAGGTCGAATTAACCGAGAATGCCCGGCAGGTGCTCATTCGCCGTTATGTACGCAGAGGCGATGACGGCAACCCGGCTGAGACCGTCGAGGAGATGTTCTGGCGTGTTGCTTACCACATTGCGAAAGTTGAAGAGCAGTGGGGAACGGATGTGATTACGTTGGCGGGTGAGTTCTATACGCTTCTCACCAGCCGAAAATTTTTCCCGAATTCCCCGACCTTTACCGGTGCGGGGACCCCCCTGGGGCAGCTGGCGGCTTGTTTTGTTCTACCCATTTCCGATGATATGGGCCGCGATCAAGCGGGTATCTTTCAGACCCTCAGAGATGCTGCGTTAATTCAGCAGACCGGCGGCGGGAACGGATTTTCCTTCTCACGCCTTCGACCACAGGGCTCGCTTGTAAAATCATCTGCCGGGCAGGCCACCGGTCCGATCGGATTTCTGAAAGTCTATGATCATGCCTTTGGCGAAATTGCCCAGGGTGGAACCAGACGCGGTGCCAATATGGGGGTCATGCGCGTGGACCATCCGGATGTTGAAGAGTTTGTCACCTGTAAAACCAGTGAAAACGCCATCACGAACTTCAACATATCCGTGGGAATCACCGATGCCTTTATGGAAGCGGTCAAGAACGATGCGGAATGGGACTTGCGATTTCCAGACATTACCTCACCGGATTATCGCCGCTTCAAAGGAACACTTGAACAGGCTGAGAAGGATGGCATTCCTGTTCGGACCTACAAAACAATCAGGGCGAGGGAATTATTCGATAAGATTGTTGAACAGGCCCACCATAATGGTGAACCGGGAATGCTTTTCCTCGATGCCGCCAATCGGGATAATCCTGTTCCCCACCTTTACCCGCTGGAAGCGACCAACCCCTGCGGTGAGCAATGGCTCGGCCCCTACGAGAACTGCTGCCTGGGGTCGATCAATCTTGCGGAACATTGCGGACCCGATGGACTGGTGGATTGGGATGATCTCGAGCACAGCGTTGCATTATCGACCCGATTCCTGGATGACGTTGTGGAGGCAAATGCCTACGTCCCGGCGGTACCGCAATTGAAGGAAGCCGCTCACCGTGCCCGACGAATCGGATTGGGAATCATGGGCTTGTCTGACTTGATGTACCACAAGGGTGTGCGTTACGGCTCCATCGAGGGACAGGAGTTCGGTGCGCAGGTGATGGAATTCGTCCGATATCATGCCATGTTAACCAGCATTGATATGGCCGAAGCTCGTGGACCTTTCCCCGCCATTCAGGGATCCATCTATGACCCGGATCAGATGACCTGGGAGGCGCCGCATTCCATTATCGAATACACGATGGATTGGGACCGCCCCGATGTGGAATGGAAAAAAGTCGAACAGGGGATTCGCACTCATGGGATCCGGAATGCTGCCCAGACTACCGTTGCCCCGACGGGCACCATCGCGACTGTCGCAGGATGCGAAGGCTATGGCTGTGAGCCCGTCTTTGCTTTGGCCTATATCCGCCATGTAAACGATAATGGCAAGGATCTTCAGCTGACCTACGCCAGTCCACGCTTCGAGCAGGCTTTGCGCAAGACCGGGTTGGGCGAGGAAAAATTGCAGGAGATAATTGAACGGGTTATGGCAGAAGGTTCCTGCCAGGGGATTCCTGATGTGCCTGAGCATATCCGGCAGACCTTTGTGGTTTCAGCTGATGTCACCGCCGAAGAACATGTCCGCACGCAGGCCGCCCTTCAAGCGTTTGTCGATAATTCGCTCTCGAAGACGGTCAATTTCCCTGAAAATGCCACGGAGGAGGATGTCGCCAGGGCATATATGCTGGCCTGGGAACTTGGATGCAAGGGTATTACTGTATATGTCACTGGTTCACGCGACAAGGTCGTATTAGAAACAAAGGCGACGCTGGAAAAGAAACAACCGGGAGAAACGGCCTGGACAGAGACAACAAAAACCGAGGAAACCATGGATGGGGGGGAAGAAATGGATGCACAAACGGTCATTTGGGCAGAATCGAAGAAACCGCGGCCGCGGTCTTTGCACGGAGAGACCTATAATATTGAAACGCCGCTTGGCAAGGCGTTCATTACGATCAATGAGAATGGCGGAGAACAGCCTTTCGAGGTGTTCATCAATACAGCAAAAGCCGGTTCTGAAACTGCGGCAGTCTCCGAGGCCATTGGGCGATTAATTTCCTATATCTTAAGGCTTTCGTCGCCTATCACCCCGCGCGAAAGGCTGCTGGAAATCGTCCGGCAATTGACGGGTATTGGAGGTGGAAGATCACTTGGTTTTGGCCCGAACAGGGTCAGGTCACTCCCGGATGGCGTGGGGCAGGTGCTTGCCGAATACCTTAATGGGAAGGATTGGCATCGGGTGGAAGAAGAATCCATGACCGAGGATGGAAATGGTAACGGAGGAAACGGACACCGTACAGCTTACGATCCGGAGCCAGTTCATTCATCGGTTCAACATAAAATTGGTGACCTTTGTCCCGAGTGTGGTGAAGCAGCCGTGGTCAATGAAGAAGGTTGCCGTAAATGTTACGCATGCGGGTATAGTGAGTGTTAAGGCTTGATAATGCAGGGCGGGAGCGATCCCGCCCTTTTTGTTTTAATTAACCAACCGGGAAAATAATCCATTATACTAGTGGGGAATTTCTTCAAGGATAAATAAATGAAAAAGATTGAAAAGAGTATTCATAATTTAGGTGTCTTGACCAGCGGGGGCGATTTGCAGGGGATGAATGCGGCGGTTCGGGCAGTGATCCGAACAGCCATCAATTCCGGATTGGAAATCTACGCCATCTATGAGGGGTACGAGGGGATGGTGGAAGGTGGAAAAAATATCCGAAAGATGGGCTGGGACGATGTTGGCGGGATCCTCCAGCAGGGTGGCACGATCATTGGCTCAGCGCGCTCGGATGAATTCCGAACCCGTGAAGGCCGCCGAAAGGCAGCGCTGAACCTGGTCAATAACAGCATTGATGCACTGGTGGTTATTGGCGGGGATGGGAGCCTGACGGGAGCTAATATTTTCCGCCAGGAATGGGATGAATTGTTGACGGAGCTTGTGAAAGAAGGATCCCTGCCGAAGGAGAAAGCCAAGGCGCACCCTCATCTTGCCATTGCTGGCCTCGTCGGATCCATTGACAATGACATGTTCGGAACGGATATGACCATTGGCGCGGACACGGCATTGCATCGCATCGTGGAGGCTGTGGACGCCATCACCAGCACCGCTGCCAGTCACCAACGCAGCTTCGTCGTTGAAGTCATGGGCAGGCATTGCGGTTATCTCGCGCTCATGGCCGGGTTGGCGACCGGTGCCAATTGGGTGTTGATTCCTGAGAGCCCTCCAGGCGAAGGCTGGGAAGATGCTCTTTGTGAAAAGATCAAAGCGGGTCGCAAAGGGGGCAGACGTCATAATATTGTCCTGATAGCGGAGGGGGCGACAGACCGCAATGGAAACCTGATCACCAGTGATTATGTCAAACAGGTATTGACCGAGCGCCTGGGAGAGGACACACGCACAACCATTCTTGGGCATGTTCAGCGTGGAGGGGCTCCCAGCGCGTTTGACCGCAATATGAGCACGATGTTGGGCTATTCGGCAGTCCAGGAATTGAAAAATTCACCTGCGGACAGCGAACCCAAATTGATCGGCTTGCGTGGAAACAGTGTGGTCAGCTCTCCGCTGATGGAGAATGTCCAGAAAACCCACCAGGTGATCGATTTATTGAAGGAGCATAACTATCAGGAAGCCATGTCCCTGCGCGGACGTGGCTTTGTTGAGTTGTACAATAACCTTTTTACACTCCTGCGGGCTCATCCACAACCACCTGAAAAAGGCCAGAAACAGCTCAGGCTGGCAGTGATGCACGCCGGTGCGCCGGCTCCGGGGATGAATACCGCCGCCCGTGTGGCTATCCGTCTGGGACTTGACCAGGGTCATGTGATGTTGGGGATCCACAATGGTGTAAAAGGATTACTGGATGATGAAATCCAGGAAATGAATTGGATGAGCGTTCACGGCTGGGTCAATCGCGGTGGAGCTGAATTGGGCACAAGCCGGGATTTTCCCGTTCAGGATGAATTCAAGCGTGTCTCAGACCAATTTTCCCGGTATGACATTGATGGGTTGTTGATCATCGGAGGCTGGTCAGGGTATCGGCTTGCCTATGATTTACATTCCATGCAGAGGGAATTTCCTTCCCTCCGCCGTCCGATTGTGTGCGTGCCCGCAACGATTAATCACGACCTCCCGGGAACGGAGGTGACCATTGGCGCAGATACCGCTCTCAATAGTATCGTCTACGATGTGGACAAAGTAAAGGACTCCGCCGTTGCCTCCCGAAGGTGTTATGTCATCGAGGTGATGGGTCACGACTGTGGTTATCTGGCTTTAATGGGGGGCATGGCAACCGGTGCTGAACGGGTTTATCTACCGGAAGAGGGAATCACGCTCGACGACTTACGGTCAGATGTCGTCCGCCTGGTGGATGGATTTGAACACGGAAAAAGGCTGGGTTTGATCGTCCGCAGTGAATACGCAGATCCGTATTACACGACTGATTTTCTTGTTCGACTTTTTGAGAAGGAAAGCCAGGACCTGTTTGATGTGCGGCGATGCGTTCTGGGGCATACTCAGCAAGGAGGCAGACCTTCGCCCTTTGACCGGATCCAAGCCACCCGTTTGACCGCGCGAGCCCTCTCCTATCTCATCGAGCAGTCTTACAGCGACCTTGCCCCGGCAGTGTGCATCGGCCGCCAGGCCGGTCAAATTCAATTCACCAGCCTGGCTTATTTCCCTGATCTGGGTGAACCTCAAGCCCAGCGGCCTCGAGAACAAAAATGGCTCGAACTTCGCCAGGTGGCGAAGGCGGTGGCGGACTACGCTCCGGTTCGTGTCGAATAACCTGTATCTCGTTCAACAGGAATGCTTATGACAAAACGTATCATTGTTGTGGCTGGAAATATCGGGGTGGGGAAGACATCCTTAACCGAGCGAATCGGCGCCAGGCTTGGGTGGCGCACCGATTTCGAATCGGTGGCTGACAATCCCTACCTGCCGGATTTTTATAAGAGCATGCGTGACTGGTCGTTTCATTTGCAGGTCTACTTTCTTGGGCATCGCGCGCAACAGTACCTGGACTCGGCGAATGATTCACGGTCAGCCATACTGGATCGATCCATCTTTGAGGATTTCCACATTTTCACACGTGCTCTGAATTCGATGGGAAATATATCGGAACGGGATTACCTGACTTACCGGCGAATTTACGATTTGGTGGTTGGGACGCTCCCATCTCCAAACCTGCTCATATATTTGCAGGCGCCGGTGCCGGTATTGATGGATCGCATCCATCAACGCGCCAGAAATATCGAGACAGGAATCACCGAATCCTATCTTAATACACTTGAGTCTTACTATGATGAATGGCTGCGGGCATTCGACTTATGTCCGGTGCTAACCATTCACACCGATAATCTTGATTTTGTCCACCAGCCCAAAGCGCTTAAGCTGGTGATCGAAAGAATTGAAGATAAGCTTGCAGGCAAGGAAGTGATGGAATTGTGATCTTTATTGGTAGTAGTCCGAATGGAGTAAAAATGAACTTTACAGAAGTAATGTCGACCCTGGAAAATGCCGGTACTGCTCAAAATCGAAAAGTGTATGCCCGGCATGGTGCCCGACCACCCATGTTTGGAGTGTCTTTCGCAGTATTACGAGACTTGGCTAAGAAAAACAAGAATCATCACGAACTGGCCGTTGAATTGTGGGATACAGGCAACTACGACGCTTGTTTGCTTGCCTGCCAGGTGGCAGACCCAGCCAAACTGGACGATGCGCTTGCTGAAGCCTGGGTCAAGCAGGTATACAACTACGTCATCTCAGGTGAGTTTTCACTATTGGTCGCCAAATCACCTCTCGCGCAAAGGAAAGCCGAAAAGTGGGTCAAATCACCCGAGGAATATATCAGCCGCACAGGATGGCTGATCCTCTCCTGGCTCGCCGATCACTCCTCCTTGCCGGATGATTTCTTTGAACCTTATCTACCAATAATCGAAAATGATATTCATCAGAGTCCAAATCGAACCCGGGATGCCATGAATACCGCATTGATCAATATTGGCCTTCGGCCGGCGCTGACCAAACAGTGCTTGTCCATTTCAAAACGGATTGGGAAAGTGGACG
Source organism: uncultured Chloroflexia bacterium (assembly GCA_963774975.1). GTDB lineage: Bacteria > Chloroflexota > Anaerolineae > Anaerolineales > Villigracilaceae > JBGPQJ01. The sequence continues at coordinate 113,283 of CAVZGY010000003.1, read as the reverse complement.
TTGATCACGGAGAAACGGGCTGCAAAACCCCAGACGCCGGTGATTATATTAAACGAACCATGGAATATAGGTCGAAGAAGAGTAAGAACAAGAAGTTAATCGATTAGAATAGTCTCCATGAAAATCCACCAACCCGTCATCACAACCAGCGGCGTGCGCGCCACATGGGTGGAGGTCAACCTGTCACGGCTCAGCCAGAACCTTCAAGCGATCCGTGCGCATGTTGCTCCCGCGAAAGTGATGATCGTCGTCAAAGCCAATGCTTACGGCCATGGATTGGCCGAGGTGGCCCGCCATCTTGCGCCTCAGGCGGATTACATTGGCGTGGCGGTGTTGGAGGAGGGTATTTTCCTACGCGAGCTGGGCGTGACTGCGCCCATCCTGGTGCTGGGCGGCATCTGGAGTGATCAGGTGCCTCAGTATCTGGAGCACGATCTGGCGCTGACGGCCTCCTCGGTGGAGCGGTTGGAGCAGATCGAGTCTGTGGCAGGTCAGATGGGCGTTCGCGCCAGGGTCCACCTGAAGATTGATACCGGCATGGAGCGTATCGGCGTCCATTATTACAGTGCCGATACGCTTCAGGGAGCCGCACTGAAATGCAGGAACGTGGAGGTCGAGGGCATCTTCTCCCACTTCGCCAATGCCGATGCCCCTGATCTGACGCATGCCTGCCTACAGCTTGAGCGATTCAACGAGGTCACCCACTTTTACAAGCGAAACAGCCTGCCGATGCCGATCCGCCATATGGCGAATTCTGCGGCCATTTTACAGTTTCCTGAGAGCCATCTCGACTTGGTCCGGCCGGGGATCATGCTCTACGGCGTGTATCCTGACACTGCTGTGAAGCGCTCGGTCATGGTACAGCCGGCGCTGGCCTGGAAGTCGCGGGTGGTGTATTTCAAGGTCGTGCGTGCCGGCAACCCGGTCAGCTACGGCTCCACCTGGCAGTCCGATCACCCGGTGCGGATCGTCACCGTCCCGGTCGGTTACGGGGACGGCTATTTCCGAAACCTGTCGAACAAGGCCAGCGTCATCATTCGCGGTAAGAAATATCCCGAAGTTGGGCGTGTCTGCATGGACCAGATCATGGTCAACATCGAGTCGGACTCAGCCTTCAACGGGGACGAGGTTACGTTGATCGGTGAATCCGACGGCGAGGAGATCACAGCCCAGGACCTTGCCGAGTGGGCCGGGACGATCCCCTACGAGGTCCTGACCAATATCAATACACGTGTCCCAAGAGTTTATGTAATATAGAAATCCAGTTCGAATTCGTTAAAATGATAAAGGGTTGTAAAAGGAGATCGTGTGCAGAAATTTCGTGATTACTTGTGGTTGTTTTTAATCTCCGGCTTTATTGTTGCCCTGGACCAGTACACAAAATGGCTGGTTCGTTCAAACTTGTCGTTCGCAGAGTCATGGCTTCCTGAGCAATTACAATCGTTGTTACCCTACATGCGCATCGTGTATTGGTATAACACTGGAGCGGCGTTCGGGCTTTTTCAAAATGGAAATCTTAATTTTTATTATTTTAGGATTTATCGTCAGCGGAGTGATTATCTACTATTACCCACAAGTCTCCAGGGAGGACTGGTGGCTTAAGCTGGCTTTGGGATTGCAGTTGGGAGGCGCGCTGGGAAATTTAATTGACCGTCTGCAATTTGGTCATGTAATCGATTTTATCTCCGTTGGGTCCTTCCCTGTATGGAATGTGGCAGATTCAGCTATCACAGTTGGGACTTGTATCCTTTTATTGGGTGTCTATCTCAAAGAGCGTAAATTGAACTCGCAAGCCAAAACCACCCAGGACCCGGAAAATTCATCCCCAGCGAATACGCAACAAGAGGCTCCAAAGAGTGAGTGATCGGGTGGAGAATTTCCAGTTTGAAGGAAAGCAACCAGAACGGCTGGACCGCTTCATGGTGACCTGCCTGCCGGAGTTTTCCCGCTCCCGGCTTCAAGGTTTGATATCCGATGGATTTGTTTTGGTGAACGGGAATCCAGCCAAAAAAGCGGGACAAATTCTTGAGGGTGGCGAGAAGATAATGGTACGCATACCCCCTCCGGTTCCCAGCAGGTTGACGGGCGAAGACATCCCGCTCGACATCCTGTTCGAAAACGAAGATTTGATGGTGGTAAACAAGCCTGCGGGCATGGTGGTCCACCCCGCAGCCGGTCATGATTCAGGAACTCTGGTTCATGCAGTCTTGGGGTACGAGCCGGAGATGGAAGGAATAGGTGGGGAGGAGCGTCCGGGAATAGTTCATCGCCTTGACAAGGACACTTCCGGTCTGATCTTGATCGCGAAAAACGACAAGTCGCATCGCTGGCTGCAGGATCAATTTCGATTGCGGAAGGTTGAGAAGAGTTACCTGGCACTCGTGGATGGACACCCTCCCACGCCCACCGGCAGGGTGGAAGCCTTCATCGGGCGCGATCCAAGCCATCGAAAAAAAATGGCCATTGTCAATGAGTCGCGAGGCCGCGAAGCGGTCAGTGAATATAAAACATTGGAGACATTTCCGGAACATACTTTGCTTGAGTTTCATCCATTGACAGGCCGAACGCATCAAATTCGGCTGCATTGCGCCTTCCTGGGGTGTCCGATCGTTGGAGATTCCATTTACGGTCACCGGCATTCATCCATAGATATTGGCAGGCAATTTCTGCATGCATATAGATTAAAGATAATTCTATTTGGGGAGCATAAAAGCAGGAGCTTTGAGGCGCCTCTCCCGGATGATCTGACCATTGGCACTTGACCAAGTCAGAAAAGGTTCCGTAAAGGGAATACAGAAATAGGATTTGAATATAAAGCAGGTTGGTGGTGGAATGCGTCAGGCGGGAGTGATTGCGGCTACCAGAATCCTCGCCTGGATTGTTGGGCGGATTCGTTTGAGTGAGCGTCACACCGGAGCTGCAATCCTTTCAATCGATAAGGTCATCGTCAGCGTCAAAAAGATAATGTCTATAAAAGAAAAATCCGGGAAGGTTATCGCCTCTCCCGGATTTTTATCTTTTTAGTTGAATGGTAGCCTCCCAATATTTTTCGTCAGGCTCCACCTCATTGCGTCCGCGTTCTTTTGCGATATACAACCTTTGGTCAGCTATATCGATCAGTTTGTAAATGTCATCGGTTTCAAGGGGAAAAATGGCAATTCCCTGACTCACGGTCGGTGCAGGTACCTTTCCTTTCTCTTGGTGTTTCAGTTTCATATCGGACATGGTGGATTGAATTCTTCGAGCAACCATCAAAGCTTGCTGTCCATTTGCGCCAGGTAGAGCCACAGCGAATTCTTCTCCTCCCCAGCGCCCTATGAAATCCGTATTCTTTATATGGGAGCGAATGGTGCTCACCAGAGTTTGAAGAACGGTATCGCCAAACAGGTGGCCATAGGTATCATTGTATTGCTTGAAATAATCCACATCCATCATGATAATGCTCATGGGGGACTGGGTCGTTCGTCTTAATTCACCTTGTTTTCCAAGCATTTTAAGGAAAAACCCATGGTTGTAAACCCCTGTCAAACTGTCCAATTGCGATTGAAACTCGACTTCGGTGTGGTGGTGTGCATTGTCAAGAGCAAAAGCAGCCTGTTGGGCAAGATTTTCAAGAAGCTGCATATCCATCCTGTCGAATGAGTTCGGCTGATAGGATGCAACGGCGATCATCCTTTGTAAGTGAGCGGTATGGATTGGCACGCCCATCCAGGATAGACTGACTTTATCTTTTCCGATGAAGCGTTACTCGAACATCCTTCCAGATTCGGGTTCTTGCACGTAGAGTCGGGAAGAAACAATGGTTGATCATTCCGAATCACCCAGCCGCTTAGTGTCCCAGAAAGCGGAATACGCTCTGGGGGATAATAATCACCATCGTCGTAAACAAGGTCGAGGCTGAAGGAAATCCTTGTCCATCGACAGCCCAATCAGTATGTGTCCGCATCCATGCGAATCCTGGATGGCAGCGCTCAACAAACTAATCACCTGTTCTGTCTCAAGAGATGAAGCGATTTTTCTTGCGAAATCGTTAATTTCAGCCATTCTGAGAATTCGTTTATACAACATATCGGAAGATCGAAGATATGTCTCGGATACAGCCAGCATGACGATCGGTAAACCCACCACCTGCAATATCGTCGGCCAGTCATTCATACTCACCTTGAATTGAGAAAAAGGTCAAGATTGTAACGATGGCGATCATCAGGAAGGTGGCTTCACGTCCATTAATTACAGCGATTGAGATCACCGATAATAAACATAGGATGATAAAAAATACTGAAAATTTGCGCGGGGATGAAAATGGCAATCAGACCTAATCCCAGCCCCGTGGCAACAGCAATGACCCATTTTAATCTCTCCAGTAATTGTGATTTTGGAAGGACCAAGTAATAGAGAGTAAACGATGCGATGATCCCAAGGCAGCCAAGGACAAATAATAATTTTCCAGTGACGTCGCCTGTGAAGAAAAATTGAATACTATAGATTGCGAGCACCAACAGGAATAGAACGATGCTCACCAACACCGGTAACACCAGGCGTTGTTGATCTTGCGCGGTCATTCCCTTGGATGGCGGGTCGGATTTTTTCATTGTGCGAGATACTGGTCTATTTCACCCTCAGATGCCAGGTTTTCCAGGGCGTCAACGATCCTTGGGTCAAATTCTACCCCAGCCCGTGTGCGGATATGATTAACAGCTTCGTTAACTGTAAACCTTTGCCGGTATGGTCGGGTGCTTGTCAGGGCATCAAAAACGTCGGCGACCGCAAAAACACGTGCTTGCAAGGGTATCTCGTCTCCCTTTAAACCCAATGGATAGCCACTTCCATCCCATCTCTCCTGGTGATACCTGATGACAGGAATTGCATCTTGAAGAAATGGAATTTCCTCGATCATTCTGGCCCCTAAATCTGGGTGCTGACGCATCGCCTGCCATTCAACCTCATTGAGTGGTCCAGGTTTGAGAAGGATATTGTCGCTGATTCCGATCTTGCCAACGTCATGAAGAAGAGCTCCCCGTTCAAGGGATTTTAATTGGTCCGTGGGAAGCCCAAGCTGTTTTCCCAGGTGAAAGGTGAGTTTACTCACCCGGACACAATGGCCTTCGGTTTCCTTGTCACGTGCATCGACGGCTGATGAAAGAGCAATGAGCGTCTGATCGTATGTCGTTTCCAATTCACTATAGGCAGATAATATTTGTTCGCGCTGTTGTTGAGTCTCGACGAGCAGAATTCCCCTTTCAAGCGCCAATGCCGCTTGGTTTGCCAGAGTATGCAGGTCATCGGAATATCTTTGATTGAGCCAAATCGCTTCAGGAACGGTCAGCCACAGAACGCCATACTGGCGGCGAGGAGTGGCAAGAGGCAGACAAGCGGTCGCCAGTTGATCTTTTATTTCGGATACGACACGGTTGTTGATTAATGCTTGTTTGATCAGGCTGGTTGGATGCTTTTGACCTGTATGCAATCCATCGACATCGATTTGAACCTGGGCTTCGATTTCCTTCTGCGGATTGAAAAGGACGATCCCGGCGATCTTGGCGTACCCGAATCTATAGGCTGCTTCTGCCACGGCTGCCGCGGCATCATTGAGTTTTTCGGTTTTTAGAACCGTGTTGCTGAGATCGTACAACCTGGTGGTGGTGTTGAAGGCAGTGCTCAGCTGTTGATAAAGCCATGTCATTTCAATGGAAGCGGCCGCCTGGTTGCTGATCAACGCGGCAAGCGATTCGTCTTCCTCCGAAAAGTACACCCCTCCTTGTTTGCCAAAGGCCATGATGGCGCCAATACGTTGACCTCGCATTTTTATTGGAAACCCAAGAAATCCGCGCAGGTTGATATTGTCCAGGTTGGAGTTTGGATCCAATTTTCTGATATCGAGCATCCGATGGACTCGGGCTGAGTTGATTATGGTTTGAACGATAATGTTCGTTTCCAGATTGACGCCCAGGTAGTTCAACAACTTGGGGGCATATCCGGCTGCTGCGGTACGATTAAAAACTCGTAATTGGTCCATCATGGCGACAAAAACAAATCGTGCAGCCAGGGCTTGCTGAACCATCGAGGCGATTTCCTGAATGACGACATCGGTTTCCAGCGTGGTGGTTAAGTTAATGCCAGCGCGTATCAATTCCCTCAAACGGTCATCGTAATTACTTCTATTCCAGGACGACAATAGTAAAGCCCCAATCGATTCGAAGGTTTCGATATCGAGGAGGCTGAATGCATTGGGTTGTTCAGAATCAACCACGAGCATTCCCTTAATCGATCCCTGATAATGCAATGGAATGACGGCTTCGGAGAGAAATTTCTGCCCCCGCCAATTCAAAATAATCCGAATCAAGTCGTGTATCCGGAGAATATTGTGCCTTTCTTAATCGGGCAGCACGGCCGATCAGCCCCTTGCTCATGGGTTGGCGATACTCCGGCGGTACTATCCCTGAAGATTTTCCAGCCGACGCTAATGATACGAATTCATGTCTTGGATAATCGTAGGTAAACACGGTCACCAGGTCCAGGTTGAATGCCTTCTGGATGGTGTTGACTGTCAATTGGGCAACAACAGGTGGGTCCAGAATGGGTTTTAATTGTTGTTCAAGATCATTTAGCAATGTGAGCTGAGTTAATCGGTGCCTGTCCTTATTGAGTTCCTGGGAAAGGTTGGATATCTCTTCATTTTGGGATTGAATTTTTAAGGCAAAATCCGGCTGGACTTCTGTTAACGGCATGACTGCCCTTTTAATCGAATTTTCCCAGGAAGTTGCTTGATCATTCGAAGCTGTTGTGGGTTCTGGAGGTTGTTCATCAGGGATGGACGAATTGAATAATAAATTAATGGCTATATTTACTGATCCAATCAGGAGGAAGGAAAAAGCCAACAGCAGGTTAATTGCGAGCACTGTAATATTAATGATTTGTATTTTGGTGGCGATCCAATCTGAAAATAAATCCCCTGTGCCATTTAGGAGGGTGGAAAATAAAACCAGAATCAAGATGATTAAGATCGAGATTCCGTAGAAGAGCCTATGGCCAAGTTTGTCCTCGGGTGGAAGACGGAATAACTCCCAAGGGATGGAACCAATGGTCAGTAGCGATAGGGTAAGGCAAGCCGGCAGGATTAACAACCCCAAATCGGTTTCGTTTATGGCAATGAAGATTGTATACACCAACCAGGGAATGGCAATTACCTTAGGAAAACGGCCGTTGAGGAATTTGCGATTTTTACGGAGAATTATCCCAATAGCGAGCGTCCCCAATAACAGAACCCCCAAAATCATGGAAATATTCTCGAAAAATCCGTCGTTGGGTGGAGAAATTAATTTTTCTGGGAAAAAAAGAAATCCAATGCCAAGAATTGCATTGACAAGGAGGATGAGTAATGGAAGGCGGTCTTGAAAGCCAAGGGTTGTGATTTTCGGTATTTCAAATTCCGAGAAGACTAACCCTGCTGCCAATGTGAACGCCAAAATGGTGTTGCTGATAGCTCCCTGTTGATACGAAAGATATCCAAGTATGACGAGGACCGTTGCGGAGGCAATGAATATTCCTAATCGAAATAGTTTGTTAAGTTCAAACACAAAGGATGAAAAAAGGATCAGGAATAAAAAGCAGATCATCCATCCACCGATTGCAATCCAATTTGTGGGGATGGATAAAAACATGCGTGTATTTATGTTTGGCCCAAGCAGCAGACTTTGGGAGAGGATGGAAAAAAACAATGCAATAACAAAAACGGTAGAATGCCGAGATTGTCTTGTCCTGGACATTTTAACAAGGATAGCATAGGTACTAGGTTTTATCAATCCTAACTCATCATTGGGGTAGGGAGTATTCAGCCGCATCTATCATGTGAAATTTTTCACATGATAGATGCGGAATAAGCTTATCTGATATAATTAGCCTTAGACTGGTTTTGGCATTGGATTACCTTTAAGTACTCATCAAATTTTTATCGGCGAGATTACTATGCAGACTTACTTCTCTATGGCGCAGTTCGATGAAATTGCGGGGGCGATAAGAAGCAAGACCAAAGAACAACCAAAAATTGCCATGATTCTCGGTTCTGGACTGGGAAGCCTGGCGGATTCGCTCGAAAACCCGGTGTTTATTCCATTTAACGATCTTCCCCATTGGCCTGTGTCGACGGTCCCTGGGCATGTTGGGCGTCTCGTCATTGGAAAACTTGAGGGGCTGAGTGTCCTGGTGATGCAAGGTCGTATCCATTTTTATGAAGGGTACACCATGCAACAGGTCACCTTGCCTGTTCGTGTCATGCAGCGCCTTGGAATTGACACGCTTGTGGTCACCAATGCGGCGGGTGCGGTAAACCCGGATTTCATGCCCGGCGACTTGATGCTCATCACCGACCATATCAATTTTGTGGGGTTGGCTGGGTTTAATCCTCTTTTTGGACCCAATATCGACGAGCTGGGTCCGCGATTTCCAGATATGAGCCAGGCGTACGATCGTGAATTAATCAACTTGGCTCGGATGGCTGCGAAAGAATACATCCGTTGAATTGCGAGAAGGTATCTATATTGGATTGAGCGGTCCCTCCTTTGAAGGTCCTGCTGACCTGAGGTTTCTGCGCTTGATTGGGGCGGATGCTGTGGGAATGTCCACGGTTTCAGAAGTCACGGTAGCCAGACACGGCAATACGCGTGTCCTTGGTATATCCGGAATTAGCAATAAGGCAAATCTGGATGGCAGCTCCATAACAACACACGAGGAAGTCCTTGAAGCCGGAAGAATTATCGCCCCTAAAATGGAGAGGTTAATTCGGTCTTTTTTACGAAGACTTTAGAATAATGGGGTGGGATGGAGGCGCTATTTCGATTTCTTGCAGGCTACGAAATCCTGATATATTTCTTCCTTGGCATTGGATTTATAATTGCCTTCCGCTGGCTTTGGCGGGCTTATCGAGAGACACAAGACGCAATTTATGGTTTGGAAAAACAAATCGCATTTCGGCATTTGTCCACAGCTATTGCATCCATTGCTCTTTTCTTTTTCTTGTTATTAGGTGAATTGTACATAACCTCCTTTCTAATTCCTGACCTCCCTGCCTCTACTTTCTTACCTACTCCGACGGTAAATATATTGTCCACACAACCATCCACGCCTCCAGGTGACATCAACTCTCCAATTTCATCAACCGATACCGGGATAGGACCTGTTACTCAATCCGTCTCAGGTTGCACTCCCGACGAGATCATGATCACCTCTCCATCGCCTGGGCAGGAATTGGAAGGCGTTGTGGATCTCTTTGGAATTGTTGATGTGAATGATCTGGGATTCTATAAAATTGATTATTCTTCAGCGGGATTGGAGAATTGGGCCACATTTTACGCAGGCCGGGAGTATTCACCCGACCAGCCCATCGGTGTATGGGACACTTCCCAATTGTCAGCAGGTGATTACCAGGTCAGACTGGTTGTGACTGACAATCAGGGACGGGATTACCCTCCATGTGTAATCACATTCCGTGTAACAGGGGGTCAGTAGAAACACCATGCCAGAAATCGAAATTCGTCCAGCAGTAGCGACCGATATAAAAACACTCATTTCCCTTGATCATGCCAGTGAAAGTGATTACGTGTGGCAGGTGGATATCCACCGTTCAGCGGGCGAGATAGATGTTTTGTTGAGAGAGGTCCGCCTGCCAAGAACTGTGTCTGTTCATTACCCGCGGCAGACACAGACACTTGTCGATGATTGGAACAAGTCTCCAACGCTTGTTGCGCTTCTTTCAAATCAATTGGTAGGCTATTTGCGGATGACCGATCAGCTGGTACCAGGCTCGGTTTGGATTACCGATCTTGTCGTTGCCAAGTCTATCCGCAGGAAGGGAATAGCGACAGCCTTGATCATCGCGGCACACCAATGGGCTCTGCAGCGAGGCAGTCGGCGTGCCGTGTTGGAAATGCCATCCAAGAACAATGCGGCCATTAAATTGGCGCAAAAACTTGGTTATGAATTCTGCGGGTACAACGACCAGTATTATGTCACTCGTGATGTCGCTTTGTTTTTCGGTAGATTGATCTAAGCATTTGTGTCATGCATGAGTTGTGTAGTCATCTGATTTAATTTTGGAAGGAAGATAATGTTTATTGGTTGGGACGTTACATTTCTGGCGGGGATAATAACAGTCAACCAGATTCTCACTGCCGGTATTGCTATAACGGCATTCTCCTTGCTTCTTTATGCATTATCATTTAATTTACGAGACCGGGTCGCCAGATCTTTTGCAGTCATTCTGGTATGCGTGGTTATAGTCTTTTCCACCGAAGCGATTGCAAGCACGGTTCAAACAACATATATCGCCGACCTGATGCGGTTGCAATGGGTTGGGTTGGTATTCCTTCCAGCCGCTTATCTTCATCTCTCGGATGCCCTCCTGGTCACGGCAGGACGTCCATCCAGGGGTCGTCGCAGAATAGCCATTCGATTGATGTATCTTGTCTCGGTCTTCTTCCTGGTTTTACTTTTAGCCGGGAAACTGCTTGGACCGCTCGTCCTTGACGGTCAGCCAGCTCCGCACCTGCAGAGAACCTTTTGGACGGAATTATTCACGTTATTCTACATGGGAGCCATGGTTTGGGCTGGTTACAATTTCATCCGCGCTTACCAGAGAATGTTAACCCGCTCCGGAAGACGGCGGATGATTTATCTCATGGCAGGTGCCACGGCTCCTGCGTTGGGATCTTACCCCTATCTGTTATTTGGCTCGTCCATTGCGGCATATTCCCCAATATTATTTTGGGTGGTTGCTGTTGCGATAAATATCGCTGTAGGAGCTTTGATCGTGGTCATGGCGTATGCGGTGGCTTTTTTTGGAGTTTCATGGCCTGACCGCGTCATAAAGAGTCGCCTTTTCAAATGGATTATGCGCGGACCCGTGGCAGCGTCCATTACCTTGGCGGTCATGACGATCCTCCGCCGAATTGGCGTGGAGATATATGGGATTGAATACAATGCGGCGGTCCCGGTGGCGGTAGTGGTTACCATTTTGCTTGTTGAACATGGGATTACCCTGGCCGCACCTTATTGGGAAAAATGGTTGTTTTTGGGAGGAGACCGGGCGCAATTGCAGCTTCTACAGAATGTTGAAGAACGGCTGCTTACCCAAGGTGATTTACGCCAATTTCTTGAAGTTGTTTTGGCAGCTGTGCGCGATCATATGCAGGCACCTTCCGCATTTGTCGCAGCCCTGGATGACGCTTCTTTGTCTCTACTGGTTACAGCGGGTCGCCCTTTGCAGGATTCTGAAAACCTGACCGGTGCTCTCGAAGAGCTTGAAAGAGCGAATGGATCCACTCGCGAATTCATATGGGATGGTTATTGGGTATTGCCTTTGCGGCAAAAGCCGGGTGAAGAAGATCTCGATCAAACCCCGCCCTTGCTTGGAATTCTTGGCGTTGCCCGGATTTCAGATCAAGTAATCGAACCCGAACAACGGCAGGCGTTGTGGCTGCTTGCAAACCGGGCAACCCTGGCACTTCAAGATAGAAAATTGCAGCAAAGGATATTTCGTTCATTGGAAGACCTTGAACCTCAGGTCGATTTAATTCAGAGAATGAGGGCCGCTGGCCGCTATGATAGCAAGATGAGTTTGTTGACCGAAGATTCCGAGCCGGATTCGGATGTTTCGACATGGGTGAAGGATGCCTTGAACCATTATTGGGGAGGACCAAAACTTACTCAATCCCCGTTGTTAAATCTGAAAATTGTGCAGGATGCTGCTTCGGAAGAATATGAAGGGAATGCGGCGAATGCTTTGCGCGCCGTGTTGAAACGAGCGGTTGATCAAGTCAAACCCGAGGGCGAACGACATTTCACTACCGAATGGATCCTTTACAATATTCTTGAAATGAAGTTTATTGAAGGAAGAAAAGTCAGGGATGTGGCAAGCCGGCTGGCCATGTCAGAAGCGGATTTATACCGCAAACAGCGGGTGGCCGTGGAAGCGGTGGCACGGGCAATGATCGATATGGAATCTCAAGCACAGGGTGGAAACTTGCCAGGAGGTGGAGATTGATGGTGGTGAAAAAACAGGTTATGACGCGTGATGAAAATCATTCCAATGACGATGGCTGGTGGGCGTCCGTGTTGGCGGATGAGGAACGGCATTTAGTTCCGATAAAACCAACTTTGCAGGTGATGTCGAAAAACGATTCCATGGATAGCCGCGAAGCGACTGCGGATAAATCCATCCAACCGGACTGGATACAGACGAAGATGGTTTATGATCAGGATAAGATCGTCCAGCTGTCGGTGACCGGCTGCAACCGAGGCGGCTTGTTGGTGGAAGGCCAGGGATTGCAGGGATTTGTCCCCTTTTCTCATTTGGTCGATATGAATACCCATCCCGATGGGGATGGCCGGGCTGAATTTCTCGCCACCTATATCGGCCGAATTCTGGATTTGAAGGTCATTGAATGTGTTCCCGATGAAGGACGGGTTGTCTTCTCGGAGAGAGCAGCAAAGTCCGAGTCGGGCTGCAGGACACGTCTGTTTAGTGAATTGTCAGTGGGTCAGAAGATAAATGGCGACGTTACTAATATTACAGAATTCGGTGTTTTCATTGATCTGGGAGGTGTGGAAGGGTTGATCCATATTTCAGAACTCTCCTGGGGTCGTGTGGTACACCCGGCTGATATTGTCACTCTAGGGGAGAATCTGGAAGTCATGGTGATCGACGTGTCGCCCGAACGTTGCAGAGTAGCGCTCAGCCTCAAGCGGCTTCAACCGAATCCCTGGGAAACGGTCCGGAACCGTTATTTGATCAATGATATTGTTCCTGCCACCGTCACTACAATTGTTTCTTTCGGTGCTTTTGCCCGTCTCGAGGAAGGGCTTGAAGGTTTGATCCATGTTTCAGAGATTCCGCTCGAAAATGGACAGACGATCAAGGAATTCCTCGTTCCTGGAGCTAAGGTAAACGTGAGAATTCTGCAAGTGGATGCAACGCATCAACGCTTGGGATTGAGTTTGAAGCTGGAAGAAAAATAATGCCTCAACCCGGAAATCATCGATATGAAGTAGAAGAACCGCCAGATAAGGATTGGTTCGGTAGGTTGTCGCATGTCAAGAATTCCTTCGGACGTTTTTCATGGGACATCGGTGGGATTGTCCTTATCGCGTTGTCCTTGATGCTTTTACTGGCTCTCGCCGGTCTGACCCGGGGCACCCTGTTGTCGTTTTTCTCCGGTCAATTACAAAAATGGTTCGGATGGGGAAGTTTTCTCTTTGTCATTGCCACAGCTCTGGGAGGATTCTTGTTGCTGCGCAGGACCAAGGAACCACTCTCTCTCAAGTGGGGGAGGGTCATTGCTGTTGAGGTTTCGGCTTTTCTCCTCCTGGCCTTATTTTCAGTGATCGGTGAACCGGTTGGCTACCTGGCAGGCAACCCTCTCAATTCGCTTGAACGAGCAGAAGCCGGCATGGATGGAGGCTTGATTGGATGGGGATTGGCCAATCTGTTTGGCAGGTTTGTCAGCCCATTACTTTCAGCATTTCTCATACTAATCGGATTATCCCTGGCAACCATATTTGCATTTGGGCTTTTACCCAAAATTGAATCCTGGCTTTATCGGATGGCTGGTGAAGATGTTCCGGAACGGATGCAATCGAATGAGTTTGCGCAGGTTTCAGTCGTTGAATCAGAGGAAAAACCCGATACCGATGCCCCCAAACCTGCGGTGGTAAAAACTGCAGCAAAAAAGACTCCCCCACTCGAAAAGAAATTCAGGAAGTCCTTTAAAGTCTCTGAAACCCACGATGAAAAGCCTGCTGTGCCGCTTCCACGAGGAGAACGTCTTCCTCCTCTTAATTTGCTTCTTGGGGATCAGTCCGTTCGTCCTGACGAAAAAACTATCAACCAGACGGCAGGAATGATCGAGAAAACTCTCTCTGAATTCGGTATCCCTGCCCAGGTGATCGGTTTCAGGGTTGGACCGGCAGTGACCCAATTTGCTGTTCAACCGGGATTCATCAAGAAACCCGGCTCTAACGAAGACGATCCTCAATTGATGAAGGTCAGAGTCGCTCAAATTGCAGCCTTGCAACGCGACTTGGCGTTAACCCTGGCAGCGGAACGATTGAGGATAGAAGCTCCTGTACCCGGAAAACCTTATGTCGGCATCGAAGTGCCTAACAGCCGGACATCTGTGGTACGATTGCGACCGATATTGGAAGGCGAAGCCTTTAATAAAGTTGGAAAACCTCTTGCGATAGCATTAGGTCGCGATGTTTCCGGTCAACCGGTCATTGCGGATTTATCGCGGATGCCTCATCTGCTCATCGCTGGAGCTACAGGCTCAGGGAAGTCAGTGTGTATCACCTCCATTGCCGCCTGCCTGGCGATGAATAATGCACCGGAAGATCTACGGCTGGTGATGATTGACTCCAAAATGGTGGAATTGATCCGCTACAATGGTTTGCCTCACCTTTTGGGTAAGGTCGAAACGGACATCAACCGCATCATGGGTGTTTTACGGTGGGTCGTGGTGGAAATGGAACACCGCTATCGCCTGCTTGAGGGAGCGCGTGCGCGTGATATCGATGTTTACAACCGGCGTGCGGCATCACGAAAGGAAAGTTCGAGAGCACTGCCTCGCATTGTGGTGATGATAGATGAACTGGCAGATCTCATGATGAATGCGCCTGATCAAACAGAGCATAATCTGGTCCGGTTGGCACAAATGGCCAGGGCAACAGGCATCCACCTCGTGGTGGCCACCCAGCGGCCAAGCACCGATGTCGTCACGGGTCTGATCAAGGCAAATTTCCCTGCAAGGATTTCGTTTGCTGTTTCTTCAGGGGTGGATAGCCGGGTCATCCTCGATTCACCTGGCGCGGAAACGCTGCTCGGACGAGGCGACATGCTATTCCAAAATCCGGAAGTTGGAAATCCTTTACGCGCGCAGGGTGTGTACGTGACGGATCAGGAAATTGAGCGTATCATTGCATTTTGGCAGAAAATGGCCGTTGTCGAAAAGGAAGCTCCTCCGTGGGAGGCAATCCTTTCAGAACCGGAAGAAGGGGAAGATTCACTCATCGAACAGGCGATTGAGGTCGTCAAGCAAAGCCAGCACGCAAGCGCCTCATTGCTTCAAAGACGGCTCCGGGTGGGTTACCCAAGAGCAGCCCGTTTGCTTGATCAACTCGAAGAGCTGGGAGTGGTGGGTCCGTCACAGGGCGGCGGCCGCGAACGTGAGGTACTGATCGATCCGGGGGATGAAAAGGCTGATCTCGATGAAGACGATGAATAAAAGAAAACGAGGTGGACATGGAACAACCTAAGAAAAAGACCTTCACTGAAAATATGCGTATGTGGTTCAAGGGAATCCTTGATCCTATTGGCAACCTGCTTATTCGAATCGGCCTAACTCCCACGGCCATTACCTTGATCGGCGTTGCCGGTAATGTTGTTGCCGCAGTATTGATCGCAAATGGGCAGCTCCTTTGGGGTGGTGTCCTGGCACTTGTGATGGGGCCATTCGATGCCCTGGATGGAACGATGGCCAGGCTTAGAGGAGAGGCCAGCAATTGGGGGGCTTTTGTTGATGCGGTGAGTGATCGATATTCTGAATTAATTCTCATGGCAGGATTGTTGTATTACTACACCGATCTCGGGAATACCCTGGGCGTAATGCTGGTATACGCTGCCGCTGCCGGCTCAGTGCTGGTTTCCTACACTAAAGCCCGCGCTGACTCGCTGAAATTTGATGCCAACACCGGCATACTGACCCGAATGGAAAGGTACATGATTTTAGCGCCTGGCTTGATTTTAGGATATTACTATCCCATGATTTTACTTGCAGCGGTAGGATTAATCGCGCTGCTCGCCAATATTACCGCCTTTCAACGCATTTGGAGAGTCCGCAAACAAGGCCACGAACTTCTCAGGCAAATGAAGCAGGCGAAAAATTAGAAGTAGGAGAGAACAATGCCCCCCGATGGAATTACTCTTAAATGTTTTTGGGAATGAATTCGTTATTCATTTCTACGGCATCATCATCATGCTGGGCGCAGTTGCCGGAGGCTTTCTAGCCGCACATGAAGCCAAACGGCGTGGTTTCAACCCTGACATTGTGTGGGATCTTTTAATTTGGCTGATCATCGGTGGAGTGGTTGGCGCAAGGATATGGCACATCTTCACGCCTCCGCCATCTTCCATTGATGCCGGTTATACAACACTCTACTATTTGACCCACCCCCTGGATGCGATCAACGTACGCTTGGGTGGACTCGGGATCCCTGGTGCGGTGCTGGGTGGAGTGCTCGCTTTATACTTGTTTACCAGGTACAAGAAGTTAAATTTCGGAGTTTGGGCAGACATCGCCGCGCCGGCGCTCGCGCTGGGTCAGGCGATTGGCCGGTGGGGAAATTTCTTCAATCAGGAACTATATGGGGCACCAACCGATTTGCCATGGGCGATCTTTATTGACCCCTCCCACCGGTTGAAGGGATTTGCAGCTTACGAGCGGTTTCACCCCTTGTTTCTTTATAAATCCCTTTACAGTCTTGGGAATGTGATACTCCTGCTCTGGATAAGCCGTCGTTTCGAGGATCGCTTGAAACCTGGTGATGTTTTTCTCGTTTACTTAATTGTGTATCCATTGGGTCGTTTTCTTCTGGATTTCCTGAGATTGGACGCGTCCATGGTCGCGGGTATAAATTTCAATCAGACCATGATGGCGATTGTCGCCATTGCCGCGGCAGCTGTCCTTTTCTGGCGGCACAGGCGTGTTAGCGGTTAATTTCAAAATTGTCAGGCCGAGATAGTACCAGGGAATTTCCGTATAATTTGGTCTAAAATCGCACTATGAGTTAGGTAGCTCCCTCCCCTGCTGTTCATTTCTTTGATAGAAGTACCGAGCAGGGGAGGGTGAACTTTTTAAAGAAAAATTGGAAAAACCACACAATGATTAGTTGCGACGATCTGAGTAAGCAGTTTGGAGACTTCTGGGCCGTCAATGGAGTTTCTTTGGATGTTCAGCCCGGTGAAGTGTTGGTGCTGCTTGGTCAAAATGGAGCCGGGAAAACCACAACCGTTCGCATGTTGACCGCGGTCCTTACACCAACGAGAGGCCGGGCAAAAGTGGCGGGATATGATGTGGCCCGTGAACCGGAAAAAGTCCGCTCGTCCGTTGGGGTCTTGACCGAACAGCATGGTCTTTATGCCAGGATGACCGCCGAAGAATACCTGGATTTCTTTGCTCAAGTCTATGGCATCTCAGCCGATGTAAAAAAAGCCAGGATTGCACAACTGCTTGAATATTTCGGTTTGAGCTCGGCAGCAAAAAGACGAACAGGGGAATATTCCAAAGGGATGCGTCAAAAATTAGCCCTGGCGAGGGCGCTCATCCATGAGCCCCCCGTATTGCTCTTGGATGAACCAACCTCTGCCATGGATCCCGAATCTGCCCGGTTGGTGCGGGACCATATCGCCGATTTACGATCCTCACAACGCACGATCATCATCTGCACGCATAATCTCACCGAAGCCGAATACCTGGCTGATAAGATTGCCGTTATTTACCGCGGTCGGACAATTATCCAGGGTACGGTGGAGGAAATCAAGCAGCGTTTGATGGGACCCACCGAATATGAGATCAGGCTGGGGGCAGATTGGTCAATGGATAAACTGGAGATCCCCCAGGGAATCTCGATCATCAGCAGGGGCGCACACGGCTTCACGTTCCAGGTCGACCAACCCGTGATCAAAAATCCACAACTTGTGGAGACCTTAACACGAGAGCACATCCCCATAATTTCCTTGCAGGAGATTCCGAGGAGTCTTGAACAGGTTTATCTCGAAGCCATGTCCCGTGTGGAAAAGGGGATACAGTTATGAAATACCATTTCAATCAGATTTGGCTGGTGGCCTCTCGAGAACTTCGTGACCAAATGAGGGATTGGCGCATCATTTTTCCAATGATCGCTCTCACAGTGTTTTTTCCGTTCCTGATGATTGTTACAGCCCGGTTTACGGTGGATTTTGTGAACAAATATGGAGCAGGATTGGTCGGCGAACGAATGGTTCCATTCCTGTTGATGGTGGTTGGATTTTTCCCGGTGACTGTAGCGCTCGTGGTAGCTTTGGAAGCCTTTGTGGGTGAAAAGGAACGAGGGACGATCGAACCGCTTTTGAGTAGTCCACTGGCAGACTGGCACCTGTACCTGGGAAAACTCTCGGCCGGAACCGTCTTCCCGATCATCGCTGCCTATCTCGGGATCAGCGTTTACCTGTTCGGCCTGAACAGAAGCAACATCCCTCTGCCGGATGTCTCCATGCTTGCCCAGACACTGGTGTTGACCACTGCTCAAGGGATATTAATGGTCAGCGGGGCGATATTAATTTCCGCTCAATCGACCTCGGTACGAGGGGCAAATCTCCTTGCATCGTTTGTAATCATTCCCATTGCGCTCTTAATTCAAGGTGAAAGTATTTTGATGTTTTGGGGAACGAATGAGGTGTTGTGGTTGGCGGTAATTGGCGTATCCATAATTTCGGTATTGCTCATCCGGTTGGGATTGGCCCACTTCCGCCGGGAAAGTCTGCTGGGGCGTGAAATTAGACATGTTAAATCTTAAACATATGGGAGGTGTTTTCAAGAACCGGTTCCTGGGGGGAGCGCAGAACCTCTGGGGTTGGTACAGGAGTAGCCTCAGTACTTTGTATACTCTGCGTTGGTCAATCCTTGTTGTCATTGTTTTAGGCATCATGGCAGCATTGGGAACCTATTATTTTGCAGTCGCCAAACTTCCTGAAATAATGAAGTCCATCAGTGGCGTGAATTCGGAGGAGATACTTGACCTGGTGGCAGAAAGACTAAACCTGGAAACGTCACAAATTAGTTTTCGCTATATTTTATTCAATAATCTACGTGCACTTCTCGTCATGTTGATTTTTGGAGCTTTAACCTTAGGCGTTGGGGGAGTTCTGGCGTATATGCTGAATATTGCCCTTGTGGGAGGGGTGCTGGGATTTGCGGGTGAAATCGGTTTTTCTCCAGGGATGATGTTTCTTGTCGGTATTCTTCCTCACGGGATATTCGAGATCACTGCCATCGTACTTGCTTCCGCTGCCATCCTTCAAATGGGGGTTTTACTTGTGACGCCTGACCCGGAACGGACGATTGGTCAAGTTCTCGTAGAGTCAATTGCAGATTGGTTTAAGGTTATGGCTGCTTTTGGAATCCCTCTGTTGATCCTGGCAGCGGTCATTGAATCCAAAATCACCCCGCAATTGATCATTTCATTCTTGAAATAAATGCATTTGGTAACGGGAAATTCAGGATACCGAAAATATATCCGCGGTACAGTTACCAGCCAGTAATCCACGGTTCCCATTCATGATTATCGGCGACGTGCCTGCCGTAGATGTATACAGCGCTGGCAGGAGGCTCCTTGGGCAGGTGCAATAATTTCATGTGTGCCTCTTCCAATTTGCGCGCACCTTTGTGATGGTTGCAGGACGCACATGCGGTGACCACATTGGTCCAGACGTGCAACCCCCCCAGATGACGGGGGAGCACGTGGTCAATCGTCAGGTCGGGCACATGCCTGCCGCAATATTGGCAGGTGAAATTGTCGCGGCGGAAAACTTCCCTCCGGGTAAGTTTAACCCGAGGCCTGGAACGTTGAACCATGTGCTCCAGTCGGATTACTGATGGACGTGGATAATTCTGTGAAACGGTGCGAATATACCCGCGACCGTTTGCGACCAGCGCGGCTTTACCAGAAAGGATCAGGCCGATTGCCCGCCTTGTATTGCAAACATTTATGGGCTCAAAATTGGCGTTTAAAACAAGCACTTGCACCTGCATCACGCCTCCATAATTGGCGAAATTATAGCATAATCAGGCATACGGTCAAAAACTGGAAGGATTCGACGGCCAAAATCATATGAAAGTCCTAATCGCTGGGGGGACTGGCTTAATTGGTAAAACACCTCATCCGTAAATTAATTTCGGGCGGGCATACTGTTATTCTTTTAAGCCGTTCCGCAGATAGACTGCCCAAAGTTCTTGGTATTACAGCAGTCAAGTGGGACGGTAAAACAACCAGTGGATGGGGTGAATGGATAAATGAGGTCGATGCTGTCGTCAACCTGGCTGGTGAAAATATCGGCAGTTATCCATGGACGGAAAAACGAAAAAGGATATTTCGTGATAGCCGTATTGCTGGCGGAAAAGCTTTATCAAAAGCTATTGAGGAATCCAGGTCAAGACCGAGTGTTTTTATCCAAGCTTCTGCCGTGGGTTTTTATGGACCACGGAGCGAGGAAGAAGTGGATGAGTCTTACCGGTGCAGGGAATGATTTTTCATCGGAGCTTTGCATCGGTTGGGAGGATTCTTCGAAACAAATAGAGGATTTCGGTGTCCGAAGAGTGATTATCCGCACCGGGATTGTATTGGATAAAAAAGGCGGGATTCTACAACAGATGGCTTTACCGGTAAAATTATTCGTTGGCGGACGAATGGGAACTGGCAAGCAGGGAATTCCATGGATCCACATCGAGGATGAAGTAAATGCCATCATTTTCTTGATTATGAATGATTCGGCGCGAGGGGTATTTAACCTCTCTGCCCCGAGGCCGGTATCGAATGCTGAATTTATGAAGCGCATAGCCACTGTCCTCCGTCGTCCCTACTGGTTCCATATCCCTGAATTTGCTATTAAGCTTCTTCTGGGAGAAATGAGCACATTATTATTGAATGGGCAATTTATGGTCCCTCGAAAATTAGTAAATCTTGGGTTTAATTTCAAATATGTGACCATTGAGCAAGCTTTGGACGATTTATTCAAGCATCACTAGAAATCACGGGTCATATTCTCTCAATAGGACGATTATGCTATGACGAGAAATACTGAAATTGACGTACAATAAATTATATAAAATCGGGTATTTTTCAGGTGAATTATGCAAACGGATGAATTAAAACGGCTTGCCGGTATTTATTTGCAAGCCATTGCAGCGATTGGGAGCTCCCTGCACTCAAAGACGAGCCAGGAAGCTTGCCCAGAACGTTCAATTGGCTATGTCTGCCCATGGCCGTAATTATCATAATCTTGACCATGTTTTCAGCTTTGTTGATCCAAACGATCCCATTTGCACGCTGGCTGCCATGTATCACGATGTTGTGTATTATCAGGTTGACCAGGGCTTCACGCCTGAAATACTGTCAATTATTATTCCCTACATTTATGAGCTGGAAGGTGAATTTTATATCTCCAAGAACATCCCTGAGAAAGATCATTTGATTTGGATGACCCTTGATGTTTTTAACTTGAAGGCGGGTCAGAAATTATCCTCGATGGATGCTCTAAATGAATTTCTCAGTGCTTTAGTCCTGGTCAGGGAATTAGGGGATATCGTTGAGGCCAAGTATTTGCTGCAGATGATTGTTTGTATTGAAGCAACAATTCCATTCCGTGGCAGGGACAAATCTGGATTGACCCCTTTCGAAGTCATGGCGAAACGACTTAGAAAAATCGCAAAAAAATATTGCAGCGCACCGCTCAACTCACACGATATCGAGAAAACCATTAAAACGGCGGTCGTATTTTTCGAATAAAGATATTGGAAATTTTTCAGAATCTGATCCGGCCCGATTTCTCGATAATACCTGGAAGCTGCTTCCCGAAACCAATGCTGCCTTGCGGGATAGGGATGCGTATAGCATCCGAGCCTACAGGATCGCATTACAGAAAATGTGGGGATTCATGATGTTTGTGAAGCCAGAATTGGTGTTCAATCAATTTCATGGTGTTCCTTCAGATGGTGAATTTCAGGAGATGTTGGAAAGAGCGGCAAAAAATATCTTGATCGCTCGCGAATATCTCAGGGTTAGGCTGGTAGCTATTGCGATTCTAGAAGCCCTCGCCCAAGTTTCGGGCGGTGATACACCCTTGTCGATATTCATGGGTGATCTTTCTGACCAGGCTGGAAACTCGCCTCGAATTGAGGATTTTCTTCCGGAACTCCCGACGCCGTCCTGGGTCGATCAGGCTCCGGTGATCAGGGACCTTCTCGAGGTCGGGCGCGCCAGTGAATCCAATTTCGACACGCGAAATTCCCGCTTGTCTCTCTTTGTGTTTAAATCGTTGACACCTGAAGCAATGGAAAAAAGCCTCGAAATCTCGCAGGATTATTTCAAGGGGAATATTAAATCTGAAGAGTTCCTCGAGAAAATTGATAGACCAACGGTATCTGCAATTGCGCGAGCCAGCGCGTCCATGGTCCTCTTGAGAAGAGACAAGTTGATCAAATTCGGCTCTTCAAACTAGTGCAAAATCCGAAGATTTCTGTGCACAACTAAAAATTGAGATTTCCAAAACGATAATCCGGGCTTCCGCTTCTGTCAAATTCCCGGAGGGTTTTTGATGCTGTATAATGGATTCATGGATGGGCTCAATCGTCAGACCTATACCCCTGAACTCCAGCCGCGACGATCAGAGCTGGTCGCCTGGGGGTTGGCAGGTGCATCTTTAGTCGGGTTGCTTTTACTAAATTTGGGAGGCATGGTCTATTTTTGGGCGATGGTTTTTGTGATATTTATGTTTTTTGCTGCGATGAGCATTTCACTCGGGAATTGGATGGATCGGCAAACCAGGTTAGTAATTGACGATGATGGTGTTTCCTACACTAATGGTCTTCGACATGTCCGCTTGGATTGGCCACTTATAAAAAACGTCACCACCCACCCTGCACGATGGGGAGAAAAGGTCCAGGTGATGGGCGAAAAAGGGCATTTTGATTTCAATACACTTGGGGAAGTCTCCTACCAGCACCAAGTGCAGGGACATGTTGGATTTCAACAGGGAGACAAGATCAAAGAGGAAATTATCGGAAAATGCGGGCTGTCCATGGTTGCAAAGAAAGGTGACTCATATTATTATTCCCGTCCGTAATTGCAACTGTGGAGGTTCATTGCGCCTGCCACAGCAGGCGTATTGTTTTTAATTGAAAAAGAGTTTCCGAAAAGGCGGCGCTGTTATGAACATTGATGATCAAGTTGAACTATTAATGCAGGGAACCGAGTATGGCGATGACCATTTAAAGCAGGCCATGGCTTCAGAGCTGCAGCAAAGGCTCGTTGACGCAGAAAAAGACGGTCGAAAGCTCAGGATTTATTGCGGTTACGACCCAAGGACAAGCGATTTGCACATTGGTCATACCGTCACTATGCGTAAACTCCGTCAATTTCAGGATTTGGGTCATGAGGTGACTTTCCTTATCGGTACCTACACTTCGCTGATCGGGGATCCATCCGACAAGGACAAGTTGCGACCACTTTTATCTCCAGAACAGGTTACTAATAATGCAAACACATACGCCGAGCAGGCGTTCCGTGTGCTGGATCGGGAAAAGACTCTCATCCGATACAATGCGGAATGGCTTTCTAAATTAACCTTTGCGGATCTGATAAAGCTGGCATCGAATTTCACAATTCAACAGTTTTTAACCAGGGAAAACTTCCGGAAACGGTGGGATCAAGGCGATGCCATTCATGTGCACGAGACATTTTATGCAATCATGCAAGGTTACGATGCTTACGCGTTGAAAGCGGATGTCCAGGTGGGCGGAACCGATCAATTATTCAATATCGTCACAGCGGCTCGAAAAGTTATGTCTTTCATGGGAGAGCAACCCAACATCGGGATTATCATGGGAATTCTTCCAGGAACAGACGGTGTGGTTAAGATGAGTAAATCACTTGGGAACCATATTCCATTAAATTCCTCCCCTGAAGATATGTATGGAAAAGTTATGTCCATTCCGGATATGTCCATGGTTCAATTTGCCAAGCTTGTTACCCGTTGGGGACCTGGCGAAGTCGCAGAATTCGAGGAATCCATTAACTCCGGGGGGGTGCATCCTCGTGATTTGAAAATGAAATTGGCTCTCGAGATTACCGCAACCTACTACAGCGAGAAGGAAGCAGAATCAGCGCAAGTTGCATTTGTTGAACTTTTCCAGCAAAAAAACACCCCTTCTGACATACCTGAATATTCCCTTCAGCCTGGACAAAGCATCGTGGAGGTTTTGTTATCGACTGGATTGGTATCAAGCAAGAGTGATGGGAGGCGGTTGGTTGAACAAAGGGGGGTCAAGCTAGATGGTGAAACTCTGCTCGAGTTTGATTCTCCTGTTCCTCATCCGGGGGTTTTACAGGTGGGTAAAAGGAAATTTGTAAGAGTAAAATGATAGAATACGAAAACCGGGATGGAATTTTCATCCCGGCTTGAGTTCATCCATCTCACCAGTTTCGACCAATTCCATAAAAATTTCAGTAAGCTTAGGGTCAAATTGGATCCCGGATTGCTCTTTTATATATTCAATTACTTTATCTCTAGCCCAGGCGCTCCGGTAAGGTCTGTCGGAAAGTAACGCATCCCAAACGTCGATCAATGCAAATATCCTTGCTGCGATGGGGATTTCTTCACCCTTAAGACCCCTTGGATACCCATTCCCATTCCACCGTTCGTGGTGGCAATAGGGAACATCAAGTGCTTTTTGAAGATAATTGATAGGACTAAGAAGAGTATAGGCGAAATCTACGTGCTTTCGCATGATCACCCATTCCTGTTCGGAAAGAGTGCCTGGCTTGCGTAAGATTTCATCCGGAATCCCCATTTTGCCGATATCGTGGAGAAGTGCGCCGCGCCTGATTTGGATCAAATCATCTTCGTCGAATCCTAATCTGCGCGCAAGCTTTAAAGTCATTTCCGCGACGCGTTGTGTGTGACCTTCTGTTTCTTGATCACGTATTTCAAGGGCTTTACCCCAGCCTTCAAGTGTTGTATCGTACGCTAATTCAAGCTCTACGTTAGATCGTTGCAGGTTGGTGAATAATTGTGAATTGTCGATCGCGATGGCAGTTTGTCCGCCAAGCGAACTCAAAAACTCCAGCCAGTCTGGGGCAGGGGAGAAGACTTGCCGCTTGAATACTTCAAGGATGCCTTTGATCTGTCCCTTGGCATTGAGTGGAACATTAAAATAGCTCAGGAATTCCTCCTGGCGAAAACTTTCCGGAACGATTTCCGATTCGCGAATATCCATTAATGCGGTCATACGGTTTTCTAGGGCAGAATTACCCGCCAGCGACTGGGATAATCCTTGGTGCAAGTCCTGCTTGCTAATAGAACGGAATCCCCTCGCGACTGATAAATCCAGGGTCTGCGTATAAGGATTGTAAAGGAGAATTCTAGCCGCATCCACCTTTAGTTGATTAACCACATGATCAATAATCACGTCCAGCGTAGTTCTCAAATCAAAGCTAGAGCTTATCGCACTATCAACATCACGCAAAGCCATTAGCCGATCCACTTGTTGTTCGCTGTGTGAATATAATCGAGCGCGGTGGACGGCATTACCAGCCATTTCCGCGATAATTTCAATTAAATTTAATTCGTTACTTGAGAATTGTCGAGGATGACGAACAGCGACGATAAAAACCCCGATCATTTCGGTTGAAGTACGGATCGGTATCCCAACGCCACTCCAACCTTTTGGGTAGGAGCCCCGGTTATTCTTAGAAATGGTTTCTTCTTTCGAAAAATCAAGGACAAAAAATGGTTTCCCGGATTTGAAAATGGTCCCAGCCAGGTCTTCATTCATCTCGACCTGAGTGTTTCGAATACCAGTGAACCAACCCATGGAAGCTGTCTGCCTTATTCGATCGTTGGTTTTATCGAAAAGCCATATCGAGCCTGATGTAGTCGCCAGCGCTTCCAGCGTCTCATTCAATAGATCGGGCAGCATGTGTTCTTCTGTGATTGAAGTGCGCAATGTCGATGAAATTCGATTGATCACCTCAAGTTCACGTACCCTGCGGCGGGTTTCTTCATACAAGCTCGCATTACTAATTGCAGCGGCGGCTTGATAAGCGAATGTTTGAGCCAGCACTGCATGACTGGTTGTATAGGCGTGCGGTTTGAGGCTGTCCAAGGTGAGATATCCGATCACTTCATCCCGCGAGATGAGAGGCACCCCCATCCATCCGTGGATATTTTCAAGCTCGGGCTCCCAAATTTCAAATCGGTCGTCTTTTTGCACATCATCAATAATAACAATTTGCCGTTTTTCAAAAACCTCCCTTAATAAGCGACTGGGCTCTGGAAAGGTCTTCTGTAATAGCTTTGAATACTTAGTGAACCCCTGGGCAGCAACGATGTGCAAGGCGGGTGATTCGTTTTCCGAGAGGAATACGCAGGCACTGTCGTAAGGGACAACTTTCTTTACTGAACTCAGGATGGTATCGAGCACCAATTCAAGATCCAGTGAAGTGGAAATTACAGAGGCTGCCTGCCTCAACGTCTCAGATTCCTGAAGCCTTCGATGTTCATTTTCGAGCAGATGGATTTTCTCCATTGCGATGGACAGCTGGCCGGCAATGGTGGACAGGAGGTGAAGGTCATCCTCTGAAAATGGTGCTGATTGCTGGCTTTGTACATTCAAAACACCAATTGTTCGCTCACCGATTTGAAGCGGGACTGCCATTTCCGATTTGATTTCAGATTTGAAAGTAATACCCGATTGAAGTATTTTCTCGTCAGGAACTAATTGGGGTGTTTTCTTGGTAAAAACAAGCCCAACCAGACTTTGACCAGCAGGAATGGATTCGGAAACTAGAATCTTGTTCATGCTGTGATAAGAATGATGAGGCAGTAGACTACTTGTGGCTTCGTCGTATAAATAAACACCACAATTTTCTGGATAAAGAATATTGCCAAGAATTTGCGTAGCATTAGTAATCAGGTCATCAACCTTATCAGACTGCATCCCTGCCGCAGAAACTGATTGAAGTACAGTTAACTCATTTAATTGTCGCTGAAGAGCATATTCCGAACCCAGGCGTTGAATCGCTGCCCCTAAAATATTAGCCGAAGTCTTGAGTGCATCGATTTCAGCTGGGTGCCAGATTCTTTCTTCTGCACAATCATCAAATCCAATAAACCCCCACCACTCTTTGTTCACAAAAATTGGCATGCAGGCAATGGAAAGAATCCCTTGAGAAGTAAATACTTTTTGCTCACCCGGGTCCATCTGTTTTACCACGCCAAAAATCGGTTGACCTTCAGACATTCGCGGAATCCAGCGCTCAAAGCCTGCTTTTTCGTAGTCAAAACCAGTCATATCCGGATTGTTTATTTGCGGGTTAATTCCCGGCGCAGCCCATTCGTAAATCTGATCTGAAACGAAACGACCTTCGAAACCCCTATTTTGAAAAATATACGCCCTGCTCAAGCCTGCTGCTTGGCCCAGTTGACCAAGAAAGGTTTGTATGTTTTCCTGCCAGGCGAGGACTAAAAATTTTTCCGCAGCAAGGCTGATGGCTTCCATGATGGCATCGCGCCGTCTTAAAGCTTCTTCCGCCTGTTTTTGTTCGGTTATGTTGATAAGCAAACCCTGCCAGTGATGGGGCTTGCCTTCGCTGTCAACAATAATTATGGCTTCGTCTCGAATCCAGACGATCCTGCCATCGGATGCAATCATTCGGTATTCCATCCTGAATGGTTCGAAGGTTTGATTGGTACGTAAATGTTCCGCTCTGACTTTTTCAAGGTCGTCCGGAAATACGATGGACAACCAAAAATTCCTGTTGTTGGTCCAAGCTGAAACCGGGTAACCGCATATTTCCTCAATTCGATTGCCCATAAAAACCGTACTGCTCATTTCGTCAATAGAATCAATGTATGTCGCAGCAGGGCTTTGTTCAACCAAAACCCTGTATCGAGTTTCGGCCTCCTTGAGTGCAGCCTGCTCTCGGATTAATTCGGTTCGATGGAATGCATTTTCTATAACAGCGGGCAGCTTAAAGAGGTATCCGGGATTTTTTACAACATAATCTGATGCTCCCAACTTTATAGCCTGAGAAACTATATCTTCGCTGCCATGGCGGGTAATTAGAATAACAGGCGTATCCACCTTCCGTTCCTCAATGAGGATCTTCAATGCCTCCATGGCATTAAAGCCAGGCAGCAGGTAATCAAGAATCAGAACATCATAATCGTCTCGTAGGTTGTCCCGATTCAGTATTTTGGACAGCACTATAACATCAGAGACAAATTCAAGCTGGATGTGCGCGGCATGACTTCCCATATGCTCACGGGTCGACTCGATGTCGTCTGGGTCGCTCTCTGCGAACAAGACCCGCAAAGCTCGCGAGCGAAGAGCGACTTCGGCGTGATGTCGTTCCAGTGCGCTATTCAGAGTTGCCGGCAGTCGGGAAAGGTAATCCTCCCGCTTGGGGATATAATCGTCCGCTCCAGCTTTCAATGCGGCTGTCGCTTTGTCCTCGTCACTCTGCCCGGTAACAACGACCACTGCCTGGGTCATTTTTCTGGATCGGATATAGCTTAATAAACTAAATCCATTTCCGTCTGGCAAATTTAAGTCTGAAAGGACAAGATCATACTTGGATGCAGAATCCTCCAATAATTTATAGGCTTCTGCGAGATTGTGCGCCACATCGACGTTAATGGGAGGCACGGCTTTGCTAAGTGCATGCTGGGTCAGCAACGCGTCGTTGGGGTTGTCTTCTAGATAAAGAATATTCACTACTTCTCCGAAATCGACATTTACCTATGATTGCCTTGGCAGGATATTCAATCGGCACCAATAATTTTCGATATAAACAGCAATGTCGAGAAATTTGTCGAAATCGATTTCCTTGACGATGTATGAGTTTGCCCCGTAATCATAGGCGGTGTACACATCCCTCTCTTCTGAAGAAGAAGTTAGAACAACCACAGGAATATGCTGGTAAATGGAATGCAGTTTTAAAGTTCGTAATACCTGCAGTCCTCCAATTTTGGGAAGTTTTAGATCCAAAAGAATTACTTTTGGGACTGGTAATCCATCTTCCCATTTTTTTATAAATCCAATGGCTTCTTCGCCATCACTGGCTACTTCAATAGTGACTGGTAGCTTGTTCATGGCAAAAGCTCGCTTCGTTAAATCGACATCCATCGGATTATCTTCGACAAGCAGTAATTTATTCTGGGTACTTAGGTTGGAATTCATACAATGAATCCTTCTCAAGGAAGTAAATATTCATAATCTGATAATGGCTTATTCACGGAATTAACAACATTATAGCATTCTCAATTATGAATAGGATATTTCCCATAATTGATTTTACGTAGGATAGATGGATAATTCTTGACAACATCCCTTTGAAGGGCTATTATCTCAGCAAGATGTTCTTCGACCAGGGATTTAAATGCCAACCATCAAACATTCAGATCCAGTCCCGTTTATAAAGGTAAAAGGTTCGCATCGTGAGATCGGACGGCAGATTGGCGAGGCGTGTTCAAGGCAAATTCAACATTGCGTTGAAAATGCACATGCCATGATCGCCGCTACTTACGATTATATTGGTTTGGATTGGCACGGTGCCACCATCCAGAGCCGAAAATATATCCCTTTCGCTCAGGAACGATACCCGCAATATGTTGATGAAATGATGGGCATGGCGGAAGGGGCGGGTATATCCTTTGAGGACATGAGCGTTCTGGTGTCCATGGAGGCTGTGACCTCTGACGCTCTTCACCTTGGAAAATGCACCAGTATGGCTGTTAACAGTGACCGAACCAACGACGGGCATGTACTTCTTGCCCACAATGAGGATTGGACCCCGGAAGAAGAGCTCGATGTGTTCATTGTCCACGCTGAACCGGTACACGAACCTCCATTTCTTGCCATGACCTATGGGGGTTATCCCGTTGCAGTCGGAATCAATGCTCATGGTATTGCTCAGGGATGCGATTCGGTTTATCCCAACGACACCCGTATTGGCGTTCCTCGCCTGATTGTTGCAAGGGGGGTGTTGGCTGCCAAATCCCCTTCCGATGCGATCAGCAGAGCGCTAATTCCACAACGGGCAGCTGGTTACAATCACTTTATTGTTCACGAAAGCGGTGAGATTTACTCCGTGGAAGCGTCTGCCCGGCGCTTTGCCCTTTTATATGGAGACGATGGCTGGCTGGCTCACACTAATTATTATGTAGACCCAAGAATGGCTGCCATCGAGGACGAACCTGATGAACTCGTCGCCAAGCGCATTCGCTATTACCGTGCAGTCCGGCTGTTGGCCGAAACCCACCAGCATTCCATAAAAAGCCTGCAAGCCATTCAACGGGACCATATCAATTTCCCCCATGCCATCTGCAATCATGATGAGAGCGTGGAGCACCCTGCAGATCGGGAAAAGACGATTTGTGCATTGATCATCGACTTGACCGCACGCGCAATGCATATCGCCTGGGGAAATCCTTGTGAAAATGTGTATCATACATATTACTTGGATGCGTAAAGCAGAATAATCGTAACTCTAATTGCTTGCCCTAAGACAAAACAAAAAGACTTGGTGAAATCAAGTCTTTTTGTGTGGAGGCGTCGACGGGATTCGAACCCGTGATGAGGGTTTTGCAGACCCTTGCCTTACCACTTGGCCACGACGCCTAAATAAAATGCTGATTGAGATTGCCGATTGTTGACACAATCCTCAATTTTCAATCAGCTTTCCAATTGGGGTGGAGGCTATTTGAGCGGGCGATGGGATTCGAACCCACGACCTTCTCCTTGGCAAGGAGACGTTCTACCACTGAACTACGCCCGCATTCCGGCTATCCATCAGCCGAGAGTGCCGAGAGTCAGAATCGAACTGACGACACCGCGATTTTCAGTCGCGTGCTCTACCAACTGAGCTATCTCGGCGGGTAGATACCTTTGATTGTTAAGCGTGCGTGATTTTACTCGCACACTGGGGGTTTGTCAAGAAGCCCCCCGATCGTCTGTCTTTCTCCTTTCACTCCAGCAGAACACCGATAGTTTACATAAAATTTACATCCAAATCATAATCATATTACCGCCGCTGGCTAGAATTCAAATTGACAGCAATAACTTTCAGACAAAAATGGAGGAAATATGAGTAAAAAATTCTTGCTTGCGGCTGTGGTTGTTTTGATAATCGCTTCGGTTATGCCAGCGATGAGCGTCTTTGCAGCCCCGATCGGAGATGACCCCAACCCTGGTCAAGGTAAGGACGCCAACCCGCGTTTGGAAAAAGGGTTTCAACGGGTGCAGAATTGGTACGATAAGCAGGGAGAATTCCTGGAAAAAGCCGATGGTTACATATCCAAGGCTGAGACCTTCATTGACAAAGCTGAACAGCGAGGTCTCGATTCATCCGCTCTCCGCTCTCTACTGGAAAGCTTTGAGAACAGTCTCCCGTTGGTTCAGGCAGCTCACGACCGGGCTGGAGCAATCATTTCAACACACAATGGCTTTGATGCCAATGGGAAGGTCACCGACAGGGAAGCAGCTGCTCAGACCGTAAAAGATGCAGCTTCAGCCCTTCAGGAAGGTCGACAAGCTCATTTAGGAAAAGGCAAGGCCTTAGCCGAGGCGATTAAGGTGTTTTGGCAGGACAATAAACCTCAGAGGCCATCCACAACCAATGACACCCTTTTACCTCCGCCCATTGAATAACTTCCATTGGTTTGACTTTAAGAAAAAGGGAGACGCGACTTCGGCCGTGTCTCCCTTTTTGACTCAGAACTATCACATTTATCTCCCTTTATGCTTTAAAATTATTGAAATCATTTAAATCGAGGTGAATATGAAAAAAATTGTTGTCTCTGATAAAGCTCCAAAAGCGATCGGTCCCTACTCGGTTGCAGTTCAAACGGGACAAATGGTATATACCGCCGGGCAAATTGGGCTTGATCCTGCGACCGGTGAAATAGTTTCGGGGGGGATAGAAGCCGAGACCCGACAGGTTCTGACCAATTTAAAGAATGTCCTCGAAGCCTCTGGCTCCAGCCTGGGTGATGTCGTAAAGACGACGGTATTCCTAAGGGACATGGCCGATTTCTCAAAAATGAATGCAATTTACGGAGAATTTTTCAACCAGCAACCCCCAGCACGATCGACCATCGCCGTCGCTGGATTGCCCAAAGGTGGGGCAGTTGAAATAGAAGCAGTGGCTACCCTCAGGGAACATGCCTGAACTTATCCTTTTAGTGGATGACGAGCCTTCCATCGTCCAACTCTCAAGAATGTATCTTGAGCGTGAAGGGTTTACCGTCGATTCAGCCAGAGATGGCGAAACGGCCATGGAGGCGGCTGCCAGGCTCAAGCCCGCGCTGATGGTTCTTGACGTGATGCTGCCAAAGGTGGATGGTTTCGAAGTCTGCCGCCGGCTTCGGGCGGAAAATAATCCCATCCTGATCATTATGCTGACGGCGCGCGATGAAGATGTCGACAAAATTATCGGTCTTGAGTTAGGCGCCGATGATTACCTGACCAAACCATTCAATCCTCGTGAACTGGTGGCGAGAGTAAAAGCTCTGCTGAGGAGAAATGAGCGCAAGTCGAATTCTGAAGCCACGCTCATTCAAGTGGGGGATTTAACGATTGATCCTGCTGCAAGAGAAGTCCGAACGGGGGAATCGCCGGTCACCTTGCGTACTCAGGAATTTGATTTGTTGGTTGTATTGGCAGAAAACCGTGGCAGGGCGTTAAGTCGGGAGAAATTGCTGGAGCTTGCATGGGGGTTTGATTATTATGGACAAACCCGGACAGTGGATGTACACGTTGGTCACTTAAGACGGAAGCTGTCCGGAAGTTCCATTCGCATCGAGACTATTGCAGGTGTCGGATATAAACTGGTAAATCAGAAAAATATCCAATAATCAAAAAATGGTTACATCGCTTCGTTCACGTCTATGGTTAAGTTATGCCCTTGTCATTTCCATCGCCTTAGGCGTGGTGTCCATCGTGCTAATTTTATACATCATTCGAAATCCATTGGTTTTTCGCCAGGAAGCAGCTAGACTGCTGGTGGTTCAAAACATTATCCTTCGAGAGCGGGGAAAATGGATAAATTCACAACCTGAGGACATCCAGACGTATTTTGATCAACAGGATGACACTTTCGGAGCCAGAATCTTGCTTTTTGACGATTCTCGTCAGTTGCTGGCTGATTCTGGTTCGCAGCAGTACGCTGGGATTCGGACTCCAAGACTAATCAGGGAAAGACTGACCAGTGTAATCCGCGACAGCGATGGAATACCATGGTTGTATATGCTTCGCCAACTTGAGAATAAATATTGGCTGATGGTGGCTGTCCAACGTCCAAACGTCGCACTAACGACCCTGTTGCGCGATGACCTCCTTCTGCCCATCATTGGTGCTGGTATCGCCGCTCTCCTGCTTTCTCTGCTCCTGGCTTACTGGCTGTCCAAATGGGTAGGGGATCCATTGCAGCGGGTGGTGAATGCATCAAGGGAAATGCCAAATGGCAGCGCAGGTAGTTTGAAACTTGAAGGACCGCGCGAAGTCCAGGACCTCATTCGCGGTTTTAATACCATGTCCACCCGTATCAAGACCGCACAACAATCCCAGCGTCAATTCGTTGCCAATGTATCCCATGAGTTGAAAACGCCTATCACCATCATTCAAGGATTTGCCCAGGCAATGTTGGATGGAACGGTGGAAACTCCAGAATCGGAAAAAAAGGCAGCTCAGGTGATCTTCGATGAATCCGGGCGGATGCATCGGTTGGTTGTGGATCTACTCGAAATAGCGAGAATGGATGCAGGGACGTTCGATCTGAAGCATGAATCCGTCGATATGAATTTATTATTTAACCATTTAATCGAACGCTTAACCCCTCAAGCGAATGATCGACAGATTAATATTAATTTTTCATCTCCCAAGCTTCCATTGATCTATGGCGACAGTGACAGGCTCTCGCAGGTATTTACGAACCTGCTTGATAATGCATTGAAATTTACTCCAGGGGGTGGAACTATCACGATTCGGGCAGAAAACAATTCCGATCAACTGCGCGTAGACATTACAGATTCGGGGGTGGGGATTTCGCCAGACCAATTACCATTTATTTTTGACAGGTTTTTTCAAGCAGATCCCTCGCGTAAGGGCGGAGAAGACCATAGTGCGGGATTGGGATTGGCCATCGTCCGGGAAATTGTTCAGAGGCATCATGGTACAATTACCGCCCAAAGTTCACCAGGGCAGGGTAGTACATTCACAGTGCGCCTTCCGCTCGCTTTGCCGGATGCTTCCACAGTTAACCAACGAAGAAGGCATTAGCGGAAAATCACCTGGGAATCGTCAGGTAGTCGTTCGGTAATGCTTTCTGTTTCCATTATTGTCCCATGCTACAATGAGAAAATGCACATCCATCTTCTTTTGGATGCCATATACGCACAGACTTTTCCCCGTAACCTGATGGAAGTGGTCATCGTGGACGGAATGTCCACGGATGGAACAAGGCAAATTGTCTCAGACTGGAGCAAGTTGCATCAGGATCTGAGATTAATATTGTTGGATAATGTAAAGCAAATTATACCAGCAGCACTTAATCTGGCAATTAAAAATACCTCGAATGATGTAATAATCCGCCTCGATGCGCACTCCCACCCATATCCTGATTACGTAGCCCGATCGGTATCCGCACTGGAGGCCGGGGTGGCAGATAATGTCGGAGGTCTTTGGGAAATAAAACCAGGTGCCGACACTTGGATGGCGCGATCAATCTCCCTGGCCGCCTCACATCCTTTAGGTGTGGGAGATGCCCTGTATCGGCATGGGAAAAAAGCTGCCTACGTCGAAACTGTCCCATTTGGGGGCTTTCGACGTGAGCTCTGGGTTAAATTGGGGGGATTCGACGAAACGCTATTAACCAATGAGGACTACGAATTTAATTCCCGAATTCTTAAGTCGGGTGGGAAAATTTGGTTTGATCCTGAAATTCGATCAATCTACATTTCCCGGTCGACGTTGGGCGGACTGGTAAGACAGTACTGGCGCTATGGATATTGGAAGTACAGGATGGTAAAACGATATCCCAATACAATCCGGTGGAGGCAAGCGCTCCCCCCGATATTTGTTGCCTCTTTACTTATGGGTTTAATGCTGATTTGGGTTCCTGTATTTAGAGGATTATTAACAATTGAATTCCTGCTATACTCAATCATACTTTTAGTTATTAGTATGAAATTAGCAATTTTAAAGAGAGAACCTGCACTTGTTATTGGTGTACCAGCATCCATTGCGTCCATGCACATTTCGTGGGGCAGTGGATTTTTATGGAGTAT
Organism: uncultured Chloroflexia bacterium; assembly: GCA_963774975.1. Classification (GTDB taxonomy): domain Bacteria; phylum Chloroflexota; class Anaerolineae; order Anaerolineales; family Villigracilaceae; genus JBGPQJ01. The sequence continues at coordinate 78,137 of CAVZGY010000003.1, read as the reverse complement.
CGCTAAAGGGCTGATTAAAAAGTAATGGCTTCAGACTCAACGACTCGGCCAACCCGAATCCATCTTCGACCTTCGGAACAACGCGCCATCCTCTTTACCGGGGACGTGATTGTTACAGTTATATCTTTTCTCCTGGCTTTGTACTATTGGGCCTACCTTGACGCTCAATTGGAATTTGCTTTTCAATCCGTCCTTGAAAGGTTGCCGGGTTGGTTTTACTTGCTTCCTTTTGGGTGGCTTATCCTTTTAGTGGACTTGTACGATGTCCATCGCGCTGCCAATCTGCGTGAAACGATCAGAGGCATAGCGGTGGCAGCTATTGCAGGCCTTATCGTTTATGCGGTGATCTACCTGCTTTCCGCTCCCGGGTCCTTGCCTCGGCAGATACTAGGTGCATTCCTGATATTAGCTGCCGCTTTGACTTTTTTGTGGCGAATGGTTTACATCCGTTTGTATACCGATCCGGCGTTCATGCGAAAGGTGCTGATCATTGGTGCAGGTGAAGCCGGTACGACACTGGCTTCGGAGTACCGCAGGCTGTGGCCTCCCCCCTTTTTCCTGGTTGGATTTATTGATGATGACATATCAAAAATTGGATCTTCCGTCGAAGGATTCCCCATTCTTGTCAGATAGTGGGAGATTATTGGAAATTATCGATGAACATGGTGCATCCGACCTTATCGTCGCCATTAATGGTGAAATCCAGGGGGAGACTTTCCAAAAAATACTCGATGCCCAGGAAAAAGGCATTGAAATTATGCGTATGCAGACAGTATATGAAGAACTTCTTGGCCGCGTACCAATTCAACATTTGGAATCGGATTGGATTATTCGTTCCTTCGTGGATGAAACGCGGATGCATGGCCTCTATGAAGTTGGCAAGCGCATTCTTGATATTTTAGGTGCCTTGGCAGGGATTTTAATACTGGCAATGTTTTTCCCGATCGTCGCCGTGGTCACCCTATTGGATACTGGTTTTCCAATTATTTACAAACAAGTCAGGCTGGGCAAAGGTGCCAAGCCTTACACTATTATAAAATTTCGGACGATGCGAAAAGATGCAGAAAGCGATGGTTTGGCGAGACCTGCGGCAAAAAATGATCCTCGCATCACCCGCGTGGGAAATATTTTGCGAAAATCCCGGATCGATGAATTACCCCAATTTTTAAATGTCTTACGAGGAGAGATGAGCATCATCGGTCCTCGCTCTGAACGTCCGGAATTAGTGGATCATTATCAAAGTCAGATACCCTTTTATCGGGCGCGCCTGCTGGTGAAACCGGGGATTTCCGGATGGGCACAGATCAATTTTGGGTACGCGTCCACAGTCGAAGACACGATCATCAAGCTTGAATACGATTTATATTACATCAAGCATCGCAGCCTGCTTACAGATATATCCATAATTCTTCGGACCATTGGTACAGCATTAGGGTTTCGAGGTCGATAAGAATGAAGTCAGCTCTTGTCACTGGTGGTGCAGGTTTTATTGGATCTCACCTTGTCAGACATTTGTTGAAAAACAATTGGAAAGTCCGCGTACTGGATAATTTCACTTCCGGCAAGCAGGAAAACTTGATTGGATTAACATTGAATTTTGATATGATCACCGGAGATATCAGAGACGAACGGATTGTCAAGGATGTGGTTAAGGGTGTCGATGTAATCTTCCATGAAGCTGCATTTGTTTCCGTTCCTCAATCGATGCAGCAACCCGGTGAATGTCTTGATGTCAATGTGAGGGGCACGGAAAATTTGATACAGGCAGGGATAGAGGCCCGAGTGTCAAGGATGGTTCTTGCATCGAGTGCTGCCGTATATGGCGACAACGATGCCATACCCTTAATAGAGGACCTGCCGACACGTCCTCTTTCCCCTTATGCTGCTTCTAAAAACATCAATGAGATCATGGCAGGAATGGTCTCCCGTGCGTATGGCTTCAATGTGACCTGTTTGAGATATTTCAATGTATATGGTCCGCGCCAAAATCCCGATTCTCAATATGCCGCGGCAATCCCCATTTTTATCAAGCGCTGCCTGGAGGAGCAACCGATAACCATCTTTGGGGATGGAGGTCAAACCCGTGACCTTATTTTCGTGGATGATGTTGTGAAAGCCAACCTGTTGGCTGCAGAAATAAATTCCGCCCCGGGAGGGGTGTTTAATATTTGCTCAGGACGCGAAACGCGACTATTGGACTTGATCGAGGAGTTATTGGCTCTTTTCCCGAAGGCACAATCGCCGGTCATTTCAGAACCCAGGCAGGGTGATATTTATCGTTCTGCTGGCGACCCGACAAGCGCGCAAGAACACCTTGGATTCATACCACAAACATCGTTGTCAGATGGATTGAAAGCTACCGTCGAATGGATGCGAACCTGAAAAAACCGCACCTTTATGTGCGAAACCGCTACTTGCTTCTGGCCGACCTGATTTTGATCGTTATTTCAGTGTTGGTCAGCTTTGCTTTGAAACTGGAGCTCGATAACCTTTTTCCATACTATCGTGCGATTTTTGTGATGGTAGTGATATCTCTTGCTGTCAAGCCGGTCATATATTTTTCGTTTGGGCTTTACCGTCGCTTGTGGGTCTATGCCAGTGTGAACGAGTTGAAGATTATTGTGGTCGCGGTTTCAGTGGCATCGGTGATTGTTTCTGCCATTATGATACTGCTCTTCATACTGGGTGCCTTCACCGGTCTTCCTCGTTCAGTGCTAGGGATTGATTTCTTGCTATCTCTTTTATTCGTGGGTGGAGTCCGGTTTGCCTTGCGAATTCGTGCTGAATCCCGCGCCCCCCAGCTTAAAAACGGAAAAACTCGCAAGGTTCTCGTGGTCGGCGCAGGGGATGCAGGCGCTCTTGTGGTTCGGGAATTGCAGAAAAACCGGCAATCCAATTTGGAACCGGTTGGATTCCTGGACGATGATCCTGGCAAACTTCAACACGAAATATATGGTGTCCCGGTCAAAGGAACTCTGAATGATTTGCACGAAATCCTGGAAAAGGATCACGTCGATGAAGTGATTATTGCGATCCCATCCGCTCCCGGGAGAGTTGTAAGGTTGGTGGCAGATGTGTGCCGTTCGAAAGGGATTCCTTTTCGAACAATGCCGGGGATTTTTGAGCTGATCGGTGGAAAGGTCAGCGTTTCCCGTCTGCGCGAGGTGGATATTACCGATCTCCTTCGCCGTGAACCAGCACGGGTCCACGAAGAATGGATTGGGGAAGCTCTGAAAGGGAAGAGCATCCTTGTTACAGGCGCGGGGGGCTCGATCGGAAGAGAATTATGTCGCCAGATTACTCGTTGGGGACCAAAACGCCTTATCACACTCGGTCATGGCGAGAATAGTATATTTGAAGCACTGCTTGAGCTTGCAGAAAACAACCCGTCCCTCGAAGTTGTGCCGATTATTGCGGATGTTCGGGATAAGCAAAGGATCGAAGCAGTCCTTTCTCAATTTCGCCCTGAAGTGATTTTCCACACTGCGGCGCACAAGCATGTACCACTGATGCAGATGAATACCGAGGAAGCGGTGTCAAACAATGTTATCGGAACCAGGAATCTAGTGAGGGCGGCCATCGAGTCAGGGGTTGAACGGTTTATTCTCATCTCCACGGATAAGGCCGTAAGACCCGTTAATGTTTATGGCGCGACCAAACGTCTGGCAGAAATGATCGTTCTCGACGCAGCCCAGCAAACCGGGAAAACCTATTCGGTAGTCCGCTTTGGCAATGTGTTGGGGAGCCGGGGAAGTGTGGTGCCAATTTTCAAACGACAGATCGCACAGGGCGGTCCGATTACGCTAACCCACCCCGACATGGAACGGTATTTTATGACCATCCCGGAAGCGGTTCACCTCGTTTTGCAGGCAGCCGCCATGGGAAAGGGCGGCGAAGCGTTTTTGTTGAATATGGGCCAGCAAATAAGGATTTTGGATTTGGCTGAGGATCTGATTCGTCTCTCCGGGCTGGAACCAGGCAGGGATATCGATATTGTTTTCACTGGTATTCGCCCTGGCGAAAAACTTCGTGAAGACCTCTGGGAATCGGATAAGACCTACGAAGTAACTGCTCACCCGGAGATTTTTCGTTCAACTGAGGAAGCCATACCCGCCTCTGATTCACTTTCTGAAATAATCAAAAAATTGGAAAAATCCGTTACGTCCAACCACCCGGGGGAGATCATCCAACTATTGGATGAGACGATTCCCGGTGCGGCCATTAAAGCGACACCCCCGTTGCCGGATCTGACATCGGTTATTTGATGCCTCTTGTTTCTCTCGCTGAGTGGGATCAATTTATTTTCAAGCACCCTGATGGTCATGTTTTGCAGACTGGTGAATGGGGTGAGTTAAAAGCTGCATTTGGCTGGCAGGCGCTGAGGGTGGTAAGTGGAGAAGCGGGTGTTCAACTTCTACTGCGTTCACTTCCAATGGGCTACACACTGGCTTACCTTCCAAAGCCGATTTCATTTGACGACAATCCACTAGTTGAAGAAGTAGAAACCCTTTGCCGTGCGAAGAAATCCATTATGCTCAAAGTTGAGCCGGATGATTGGGATTCTAATCCCACCAATATTGCACCATCAGTAGAGGCCTTTCGAATCAGTCCTCACGCCATCCAGCCAAGGCGTACGATAGTGGTGGATATCAGCGGATCTGAAGAAGATATCCTAAATCGGATGAAGCAGAAATGCCGATACAATATCCGCCTGGCAGAAAAAAAAGGTGTGACGGTCCGACCCTGGAGTGATGTTAAAGGCTTCCACGACCTTATTGAAATTGACCGGCGGGCGGGACGGATTCGGTGTTCACTCCTTGGATTACTATGATCGCGTTTTCAAGCTGTTTCATCCTGCCGGGATGGCTGAGATGCTGGTCGCGGAATTCGATGGAAAGCCTCTGGCAGCCCTTATGGTTTTTTCCAGAGGGAGAAGAGCCTGGTATCTTTATGGCGCCTCATCGGACGAGGAACGCAACCGCATGCCGGCTTATTTACTGCAATGGGAGGCCATGCGTTGGGCTAAATCCAAGGGAGCGGAGGAATACGACCTCTGGGGCGTCCCAGATGAGGATGAAATAACGCTGGAGTCTCAATTTGAGTCCCGCCAGGATGGATTGTGGGGAGTGTATCGATTCAAACGAGGGTTTGGCGGGAAAATCCTCCGCGCAGCACCCGCATTGGATAAAGTTTACAATCCCTTGCTCTACAAACTCTATCTTTGGCGAATGACGGGCAGGGAGATGGGGTAATGCTGACATTTACCGGTTCCTCGCCTGAATGGAATAAAATCGTCGCCAATTTACCTGGCTCACACCTGCTTCAAACCAATGAATGGGCTCAAGTAAAAAAAGTGTACGGCTGGCAACCGATACCCGTTGTTTGGTATGGTCATCAAACAGATGGGATTCTCGATGGCAAGAAGGTCGTTGCGGCAGCGATGATTCTAAAAAAGGTAATTTCATTCGCCGGGGTATCAACGAAAATCGGCGTCTTTTACTGCCCCAAGGGACCACTATTGGATTGGAATGATAATGCCATTCGCCAGCGTGTTCTAGAAGACTTGGAGAAATTCACCCGTAAACAGGCAGGGATTTTCATTAAAATCGACCCAGATCTGGAGCTTGGACACGGGATACCGGGTTCGACCGAGGCAATCGATAATGAACCAGGTTTAGTAGCCGTCGATGAATTGACGCAAAGAGGTTGGCGTTTTTCAGCTGATCAGATCCAGTTTCGAAATACAATGATGGTGGAATTATCTCCTTCAGAAGAAGAAATCCTTGCAAGGATGAAACAGAAGACCCGTTACAACATCCGCCTGGCCTCAAAAAAAGGCGTCACTGTTCGACAAGGAACAATTGAAGATCTCCCCGAGCTTTATTCGATGTATGCCGAAACTTCCATTCGGGATGGATTTGTCATACGGAATCAGGACTACTACTCCAGAGTCTGGTCAGAGTTCATGAATGTAAAGCCCTCTGATCATTCCCCCACGGCTGTCCCGTTAATTGCAGAAGTGGGTGGAGAACCTGTGGCAGCTGTTTTCCTTTTTCGTTTTTCTGGTCGCGCTTATTATATTTATGGTATGTCGCGTGAAGTTCATCGGGAAAAAATGCCCAACCACCTGCTTCAATGGGAGGCCATGAGACTTGCCAAATCGATGGGCTGCCGCCAATACGATTTATGGGGCGCTCCAGATTCATTTACAGACGAAGATTCGATGTGGGGGGTTTACAAGTTTAAAGAAGGATTGGGAGGCGATGTCGTGCGCACGCTTGGCGCGTGGGATTATGCGCCTCATCCATTATGGTATAACTTTTATTCTGAAACCATGCCTCGCATTCTAGCTGTCATGCGCAATCGAGGAAAACAAAACACAAAACATCAACTCGAGACTTTATAATCACTTCCGAGGTGGAGATGAATAATATCCCAAGAATAAAGTTTGCCCATCTTCCCACGCCTGTGGAAGAGTTACCCCGCCTTTCGTCAATCCTGGGTGGGCCGCAGATATTGATCAAACGCGATGATCAAACCGGTCTAGCCTTCGGGGGCAACAAAACGAGGAAACTGGAATTCCTGCTCGCTGAAGCCAGGGCACAGAGCGCTGACACAATCATCACAGCAGGTGCAGTTCAATCCAACCATTGCCGGCAGACGGCTGCCGCGGCTGCCCGATTTGGATTGAGATGCATCCTTGTGCTTTATGGAGACAAGCCTCAACAGAAGTCCGCCAATTTGCTGATGGATGAGTTGTTCAATGCAGAGATCGTTTGGACGGACCGGGCGCATCGCGACGAAATCCTGCAACAGACTTATACACAGGTCTATTCTCTGGGAAGTCGTCCTTACCTTGCCCCCTATGGGGGCTCGAGTCCTACCGGTGCTTTAGGTTACGTCTTCGCGATGGAGGAATTGGTCCAACAGGGATTCAATCCGGATTGGATCGTTTTTGCGTCCTCATCGGGTGGGACCCAAGCCGGGATGGTTTTAGGAGCAAAGCTGTTCAATTATCGTGGAAGACTGCTGGGAATAAGCATTGATGAGCCTCAATCTGTTTTACAAGAACGCTGTGCAGAGTTGGCAGCAAAAACATCTGCAAAACTTGGCGAGCCGATGGAATTCGTCGTTGAAGATGTGGAAGTCAACTCCGATTATTGTGCTGCAGGCTATGGCGTGGTCACCGATCTGGAACGCGATGCGGTTAAACTATTTGCGAAAACTGAAGGGATTCTACTCGACCCGGTTTACACAGGACGCGCTGCCGGAGGGATGATCGACTTGATCCGTAAAGGTTTCTTCGAAAAAGGACAAACGGTTTTATTTTGGCATACAGGCGGTTCACCAGCTCTTTTTGCCGATAAATATCAGAACCAATTTTAATGGGAGGAATTCTTATGACCGAAAACGCTTTGGCTGCGATTGTCATAATATCTTTGGGTGCGTGCCTGGGTCTCTTGTTTGTAGGAGGAGGCGTCTTTATGATCTATCTGGGTCGTCAAAGCCAAAGAAAGGCGGATGCCAGCCAGAGTTGGCCAGGCGTTAATGGGACCATCCAGGAGGTCAAAGCCGCCAAGAACTATCACACCGGTGCCGATGAGGATATCAATGTCGAGACCTTTTCACCCAAGTTGAGATATTCTTACACGGTTGCGGGGACTGAGTATTCATCAGATAGGATCGCCTTCGGATACGGGAAGACATTCAATTCAGAATCGACTGCGCTGGCATCAATCCAGAAATATTCTCAGGGTGGTTTGGTGACGGTTTATTACAATCCTGAGAACCCGAACGAGGCCGTTCTGGAGAGAAAAAATGAGAGGCAAATTTGGGGGCTGGTGGGTGGAATCCTGCTGATCGTTCTAGGATTATGCTCCTCGTGCTCGATGATTCTAACTGGCGCATTCCTGGGGACAGGGTAAAGTAGATAGGTTATTGCTTGTCCGGGCGCTCGATCCCTTGAGTTGGAGGGAGCGCCTTTGCATTTTTAAAGGCTGTTTATCAAAGTAAACAGAGCAATTCCCACCCAGACGATATTCACGCCCACAGAAGGATATGCTCCGAAGTAAAAGGAATTAAAGATCAACAATAAGGCTCCAATGATGTTGAGAGTCTGGTATAGGATCGAATTCCCCTGGCATCTTTTTGTCGAGACCAACCAATAAGCAATTACCAATAAGGCAACCCCAGCCCAACCAATTATGTTTATCAGAAAATCTGTCATCGTTACATGGTTCCTTTGGTGAAAATTTCATTTATCGTTGGAAATCAACCTTGAATAGATATCCGCACATCGACGGCTATTGCTCCTTTTTCCAATACAGTTAATGGATTTATGTCGCATTCGCTGGTCTGAGGATATCGATAGGCAAACCAGGATAGTCTTACAAGGGCATCCACCACCGCCTCTTTATCTGCGGGAAGCAGCCCTCGGAATCCTCCCAACTTTCTCCCGGCCCAGGTGCTTTTAATCATTTTCTCCGCTTCCAAAGGCGTCAACGGAGCCAGACTGAAGGCGACATCCTTCATCCCTTCGACATCGATTCCTCCGGAACCAAACATAACCAGAGCACCGAATTGTGGATCTCTCGCGATGCCGAGGATGACCTCCTGCCCCTGGGGAATCTGTTTTTGAAGCGTGATCCCGCTCAATCGTGCTGAAGGTTTTTTTTCTCTGGCACGGGAAATCAGCAGATCGAATGCCCGTTGTACCTCAGTGTCGGTCTGAAGGCTCAGGATCACACCGCCTACATCGCTTTTATGGGATATATCTGGGCTGGCGATCTTTGCCACGAGTGGGAATCCCAGCTCGAGAGATAATTTCTCCGCTTCTTCGCGAGTGGATGCCAAACGGACGGGAGCAGTTCGGATGCCGATGGCATTCCAACAATCGGTATCCTGCTGAGGGGTCGTCTGGTCCGTGTTGAATAGAAGACAGGAGATTTGATACGGCCAATTCGTCAAATTCCGGGGGAGGGGGAGATTCTCTCCAAATCTCATTGAGAAAATCAGTCCGGTCTGCAAGTTTCGCCAGCGATGAAGCTGCGCGTTCCGGGAAGGGATAACACGGAATGCCATTGCTGGTGAATTCATCAAATGTCGCCTGAACCAGGGTGGACCCCATCAAAACAGGAATGACGGGTTTTGACGAAGCCTTCATGATCGGGATGAGCCCCTTGGCGATATTTACGGTTGGGAAGACAGGCGAAGGCGGGATAATGACCAGCACCGCATGAACCTGAACGTCGGAGAGAAGCAATCCAAGGCATATGGCGTAATCGTCGGGCGAAGCAGAGGCAAGCATATCCACCGGGTTTTGCGTACTAGCCGCCTGAGGCAGTTGGTTCCGAAGAGCACCTTCGGTTTTGGAATTAAGGCTTGCCAAGGCCAGATGGTGGTCTGCAAGGGCATCGGCGGCGATGACACCGGGACCTCCGGCATTGGTCAGTATCGCTACATTGCGCCCCTTGGGCAAAGGAAAATTCGCGAGAGCGCTAGACCAATCGAAAAGTTCTTCGCTGGTAAAAGCGCGAATGACACCTGCTTTTTCGAACGCCGCATTAACCGCAGTGTCTCCCGCTGCCAGTGCACCCGTGTGGGATGCAGCCGCTTTCTGCCCGCTCTTCGTCCTGCCGACTTTAATAGCTACGAGCGGGAGTTTGGGGGAAATCTGTCGTGATGTTTCCAGAAACCGAATCCCTTCCGGGATGGATTCAAGATACAACGCGATGGCTTTGGTGTGGGGATCCTCTGCAACCATCGGGAGCAGGTCGGTCTCGGTCAAATCAGCCTGGTTGCCCAGCGAAGCCAGTCGGGAAAAACCAAAACCCTGCCGGCGTGACCAATCGATGACGGCGGCACAAAAAGCGCCGGATTGAGAAATAAAGGCGATATTCCCCGGTTTGGGGGGAGGCGGCGGTAGGAAAGTGGTATCGAGAGGGAGATGTGTATCCAACAGACCGATGCAATTGGGACCGATCATCCTGATTTTGAATTCCTTGCATAGCGACAGGATTTCTCTCTCGAGAGCTGCCCCTTGCTCCCCACTCTCTCGGAATCCACCCGAGGTCACAATGGCAGCGTGGATTCCTCTCCTGCCGATATCCTTGATCGCCTGTGGCGCGGCTTGAGCCGGGACAATTACCACAGCCAGGTCCACCGGATCAGGGACGTCCAGCACGGATTGATGAAGAGGCCGACCGAAAAGGATGCCGCCTCTGGGATTCACGAAATGCACTTCTCCTGGGTAACCGCCCTCGACGAGGTTTCTCGCAACAGCGTAGCCCAACTTTCCGGGGTCATTGGAAGCACCGAGGATGACGATCCCTTGAGGGTTAAACAATGCTTCGTTGTTGACCGTCATTACCACCGGTCCCAATGCACAATTTCATCGAATTCTTTTCGCCCGCCTTTTTTAGGTGGGGCACTTAACTCCTTTTCGTCACGAGGATAACCGAACGATAATGCAATCCGCAAATGCAGTTCTTGCGGAAATCCGAGGATGGCTCTTGCTTTTTCAGACTCATAAATCGAAGCAGGGCAGGAACCAATGCCTAATTCCCAGGCGGCCAACTGCATGAACGCAGCAGCCTGGCCGGCATCGAACATGGTCTGGAATTTTCCGGTCGGGTCGGGGGTCAAAATTGCCACGCCAAGCGCGGCGCCTGCAAGGTGGGTCGCCCAGGTGCCGCATTCAGACAACTCCTTCAGGATGGTTTTGTCGGTAATCGCGATGAAGGTCCAGGGTTGGGTATTCTTGGATGATTGGGACCGCCTGCCCGCATTGAGAATTTTTTGGATATTCTCTTCTGGAATTGGCTTTTCCGAAAAATTCCGTACAGCGCGCTTTGTTCGTATCGCCTCGAAGACGTTCATGTGCACCTCCCGTAGCGAGCATGGGTCGATGGAACGATTCTACTTCATAATTCTGCGGGTATAATTCAATCCATGGATGAAAAACCTTCTTTCCGACCTTATTTGGTCCCTGCAATAATCATGGCTGTTGTTGGCTGGCTCGGGCTGATATTCTTGTTCTCATTTTCGCTTCCGACCCTGTGGCCGCGCTGGTTGTTATTCGCATTTTTAATCCTGGCGCTCACAGGAACTGCCCTCCCGGTGACGTGGTTCCTGAATATCCGGTTCCCTTCATCCCCGCCCGCTGAGCCATTTGTAATCGTCCGGCAGTCCATCTGGGTTGGGGTTTTCGGCGCGACCCTGGTCTGGCTTGAAATGGGACGCATCTTGACATTTGGAATTGGGCTGGCGTTGGGGGGAGGCTTGATTGCCATTGAATATTTAATCCGGATGCGGGAAAAGTCGCAGAAGCCGAGTACTAAAACAAGCAATGAACCGGAAGATACCCCTGCCCCACCCGCTGATAAATTTGTAGGTTGAAATTCCTCTCGGATGGTGCTAAGCCCACCCAACCTGTATGAGTCTTCGAAACTTACCACCTGTTGAGCAATTATTACAATCCTCCGCCGCCGAGAGTTGGGTGGCGGATTATGGTCGCCCGTTGACTATATCGGCGATTCGCTCAGTATTGGACGATATTCGTATAAATTTCAAGACTGGGAAAGTCAAGGATGTCCCTGGCAATGAAAGTATCATTCAACGAATCGGTTCTCAACTCCATTCGTGGACCCGTCCAACCCTGCTCCCGGTCATAAATGCCACAGGTGTGATACTCCACACCAACTTAGGTCGCGCCCCCTTGGCAGATTCAGCGATATTAGCCATGGAGGCGGCTTCAAGGGGATATTCCAACCTTGAATTTGACCTTACGACGGGCAAACGCGGTTCACGTCACGAACACGCCGAACAAATCATAAAATTGCTGACCGGTGCGGAGGCTGCGCTGGTGGTGAACAATAACGCCGCCGCAGTCCTGCTGGTATTATCTGCCCTCGCCAAGGGAAAACGGGTGATTATTCCGCGTTCACAATTGGTCGAGATCGGAGGCGGCTTCCGTGTGCCGGATGTGATGAAACAGTCCGGCGCCAGGCTGGTGGAGATTGGCACGACCAATAAGGTGCGTCCATCCGATTATGAAGATGCACTCACCGAGCCGGCAGGAATGGTCATGCGCGCCCACCGATCCAATTTTAAAATGATCGGGTTCACAGACGAGCCACCGATAAAGGATATCATCCAAGTGGCGCATAAATTCCATACGTTGTTTGTGGATGATCTCGGGTCCGGCGCTCTGCTTGACACAGCCAAGTATGGGATGGAACACGAACCGACTGTCCAGGAATCCATTTCAGCTGGTGCAGACGTCGTCTGTTTTTCTGGCGACAAGCTGTTGGGTGGTCCACAAGCGGGGATAATCATCGGAAAAGAAGAGTTGATCGCAAAAGTCAGGAAACATCCGCTCGCCCGGGCTTTGCGCGCTGACAAGTTGTGCCTGGCTGCCTTGACTGCCACGCTCCAACATTTTCTAAAAAACGAAGCGGAACGTGAAATCCCAGTCTGGCAGATGATCGCCAAATCCCCCCGTCAAATTAAGGTAGTCGCCGAATCATGGAAACGGCGGCTTGGCACCGGGCAGGTGATGAAATCCGAATCCACAGTCGGCGGCGGATCGTTGCCGGGAGAAACCCTCCCTTCTTATGTGCTTGCGTTGACCGTCAAAAACCCCGAGCGATTTACAGCCAGATTGCGTGCTCAAACTCCGGCAGTCATTGCCAGAACTGAAAAGGAATTGATACTTTTGGATCCTAGAACAGTTCTCGCTGATCAGGAAGAGTCTTTGCTGTCCATATTAAAATCACTTCTTCTGGAGTTGACATGAAATCTGATATCGATGCCTTGATGCAGGTAAGGAACCTTGATGCAATTCTCATCATTGGTCATACCGAGCACAATCCACCCATGTATTACCTGACGGGAGGGGGGCATGTCAGTCATGCTGCATTGATAAAACGGAAGGGCGAACCGGCAGTCTTATTCTGCAATGACATGGAACGCGAAGAAGCTGCAAAATCGGGATTGAAGATCGTACCCTATAGCACTTATCCGTACAAAGAATTACTCGATCAGGCTCAGGGAGATCCTGCGCTAGCCTCAGCCTTGCGTTATCAGCGGATGTTCACGGACTGCGGAATAACGTCAGGGAGAGTAGGACTGTATGGGACGTATGATATTTCAACAGTCGTAGCCACCTTGGATCACCTTCGAAGTGTGGCTCCCAGTCTTACCTTCATTGGCGAACCCCGGGATAATTCACTGTTTATGTATGCCATGGAGACCAAGGATAAAGCCGAGGTCGAAAGAATTCGGCAGACAGGCAAAGCAACGGTTGAAGTAGTCGCCAAGACTGCAGAGTACATGACGAACTGCCTTGTTCGGGATGACGAAGTGCTGTTGAAAGAAGATGGTTCCCCCCTGCGCGTTGGCGACATGAAAAGCAGGATTAATCTATGGCTGGCGGAGCGCGGGGTTGAGCCGGCCGAAGGATTTATTTTTGCCATAGGCAGGGATGCCGGAATTCCTCACTCCACGGGTAATCCAACGGACTTGATGCGGCTTGGACAGACGATCGTCTTCGATATTTACCCTGCGGAGCGGGGAGGTGGATATTTCTATGATTTCACCCGCACCTGGGCGCTCGGATATGCCACACCTGAAATGGAAAAGCTATACGGAGAAGTGAAAGTCGTTTATCAAAAGGTGATTGAGAATTTGGATCTCAATGCATCTTTCAAAGACTACCAGCGCATGGTGTGTGAGGACTTTGAGAAGAATGGGCACCCAACCCCTCTCAAGAATCCTGAGACCACCCAGGGCTACGTCCATTCTCTTGGGCATGGGGTCGGTCTGAACATACATGAAAGGCCATGGTCCGGGTTAACTGCCAGCGATGACAATCTTCTTAAACCCGGTGTCGTCATCACCATTGAACCGGGATTATATTATCCTGATAAGGGCATGGGATTTAGAATTGAAGACACCTACTGGGTCCGCCCCGACGGCAAGTTTGAACTGCTGGTAGAATACCCCTATGATTTTGTGCTGCCCATGAAGAATTGGAAAAAGAAGTAACTTGTGACCCCTGAACTGGCTCCCGCTCGCATCCTGGCGATCGAAACCTCCTGTGACGAAACGGCTGCCGCCGTCATGGAAAATGGACGCGTCCTGCTTGCCTCTGTGGTCGCTTCGCAGATGGATATCCATGCACGCTACGGAGGTGTTTTTCCTGAAGTTGCCTCGCGCCAGCACGTGCTGAGTGTCGTCCCTGTGGTAGACCAAACGCTGGCTCAAGCCCATCTTGCCCTCACCGATGTGGACGCCATCGCAGTTACTCAAGGACCGGGGCTGGCGGGGTCTCTTGTGGTGGGCATAAATCTCGCCAAGGGACTTTCATTGGGCACAGGTCTGCCTTTGGTGGGAGTCAATCACCTTGAAGGACATATCTACTCCGCGTGGGTGCACAATGTCGGAGAAGAGCCTCCTCCCACGCCGCAATTCCCACTGATGGCTTTGTTGGTCTCCGGCGGACACACGGAATTGAACATCATCGAGGATCACCTGTCTTACAAACGTCTTGGGGCAACTTTGGATGATGCAGCTGGCGAGGCATTTGACAAAGTCGCCCGATTGCTTGGACTCCCATATCCTGGCGGCCCTTCCATTCAAAATGTAGCTGAAAACGGCAACCCGAAGGCTTTCTCGTTTCCTCGCGCAAGGACGGACAATGCCTGGGATTTTTCATTCAGTGGAATTAAAACATCTGTGCTGAGGGAAGTTCGAAAGCTGGAGGAATCTGGCAGCCAATTACCAGTTGAGGATCTCGCTGCTTCCTTTCAAGCAGCCGTGGTGGATGCACTCTTTACCAAGACGCTTCAAGCAGCCCGAGAATTCAAGGTCAAGGAAGTCCTGGTTGCGGGAGGGGTGTCCGCAAATAAGGCGCTTCGTGCTGTGTTTCTCGAGCAGGATGAGTTCACGGTTCATATCCCCAAACTTGCCCTGTGTACAGACAACGCTGCCATGATTGCTTCTGCAGGGTATTTCCGCTATGCGCTGGGGCATCGTGCCTCCCTGGATATGGACGCGCTCCCGACCTGGCCTCTTTCCTGATCATGATTAAATCTGAGATCCTCGTTCCCTTGCTCAATGCCAACGAGCCTGAAGCGCGCCTGGTGGGAATTCACATTAAAGATGGTCAAAAAGTGGAGAAAGGCACTCTGTTATTCACCCTCGAAACAACGAAAGCCGCCGCGGAGGTTGAATCAATCGATGGAGGATTCGTGCGCGTACTGGCTAAAGAGGGTGACATCCTTTCAGTCGGTGATAGATTGGCGGTCATCACAGAATCCTTCGATGATTCCATCGAATCAGTTGCAGTAAAATCGTGGGTTCCATCCACATCTGGGGTTGGTCCAACAGAATTGCGGATCACAAATCCTGCCCGGGATTTGGCCGCCAAACTGGGGGTGGACCTCTCCACCCTGCCGCATGACCAATTGATCACTAAAGCCGTCGTCAGGCAATATTCTTCGAACCTAATTGCCCTGGTCGATCCAGCTACCAAATTCACAAAAGACCAAATCCTGGTTTTTGGCGCCGGGGGTCACGCCAAGGCGGTCATGGAAATGATCATGGCGATCGGCAAATATCAGTTGGCGGGGATTGTGGATGATAACGTCCCAGCAGGGATCAAGGTCCTCGATATCCCTGTGCGTGGTCCCCGTGAGATCATGCCTCAGCTGGTGGAACGCGGTTTGACGCAGGCCGCCAACGGCGTGGGCGGGATTATTGATATTAGTATTCGCGTGAAACTTTTCGAGTTGATGAAAGAAAACGGGTTAAATTTTCCGCCTCTCGTCCATCCGAGAGCGACTGTGGAAAAGAGTGCGTCTATCGGCGAAGGTGTGCAGGTTTTTGCCAATTCCTACATCGGCTCGTCTGCTGTACTTCAAGCAAGATGCATGGTCAATACTAATGCGGTAGTATCCCATGATTGCACTATTGGTACTTACACCCACATTGCTCCGGGTGCATTACTTGCCGGGCATGTACAGGTGGGCGAGCGAACGCTTGTAGGGATGGGCGTAACGACTGCCATCGGGATAAAAATCGGCAACAATGTTCGCATTGGCAACGGCGCAATTATCTATGCGGATGTTCCCGATAAATCCATCATTCCTGCAGGCAAAGTTTGGGCAGGATGATCCTGGTAATAAAATAATAAAGACAGGAGAGCGGTCATTAGGTCGCTCTCCTGTCGTAAAGTGGTTACAACTTTATTCCAATGTTCCCAGATAATCCATCAATAACCGGACACCGAAACCGGTTGCGCCTTTGGGGCAATAGGGGAGGTCTTTGTCGGTATCCGCCACCCCGGCGATATCAATATGTGCCCAGGGGATATCCTCGGAGACGAATTGCTTGAGGAAGATCCCACCGATTATGGCAGTAGCCTTTCTCGCACCTATATTTTTTATGTCACTGTCATCCCCTTTGATGAGATCGAAATATTCGTCGTCCAGGGGCAGGCGCCAAAGGCGTTCATGGGTTTTTTCACCAGATGCTGCCAATGCCTCGGCTAATGAATCGTTGTTTGCCATCAATCCGGCTCGTATCGAACCAAGCGCGATCACAACGCCTCCAGTCAAGGTGGCCAGGTCAATAATGGCTCGAGGTTGATATTGTTCCTGGGCATACCCCAGAGCATCACACAAAACAAGCCGCCCTTCTGCATCAGCGGAGATGACCTCAATCGTTTTTCCATTCATCGCCTTGACGATATCGTTGGGACGGTAAGCACCACCGGAAATCATATTCTCCGCAGCCGCAACGATTCCTACTATAGGCCTTTTCAGACCCAGCCGGGCTGCTGCCACCAGTGTGGCAATGACAGTCATCCCCCCGGATTTATCGTACTTCATCCCCACCATGCCCTCGCCGGGTTTGATGCTGTACCCGCCGGTATCAAACGTAATTGATTTTCCCACGAGGACGACCGGTTTTACCTTGGTTTTGCCAGGATACTCCAGCACGATAAGCCGGGAAGGAGTAGCAGAGCCTTTTCCTACAGCGACGATAGCGCCCGCCCCCATCTTTTCGAGTTGCTTGTCATCCAGGACCCGGTATTTCAATCCCACCTCGGCAGCAAGTTTCTTCAAACGCTCTGCTAAAGAAACGGGATTTATAACATTTGGCGGTTCATGTGCCCATTCACGAGAAAGATTTGTCGCCTCGGAAATGATAACCGCCTGTTCAACCTCGGACCTCAAGGATTTGGATTCTTTCGCAACAAGCAAGTGCGCTGTGCAGACATTTTGTTTTTTGCTGGATTTGTATTTCACGAAGGAAAAGCTTCCCAGGAGAAGACCTTCCACCAGTGCCGCGACGAATGATTCAGCTGGGATTGTTTTTTCGGGAAGCAAAGAGAGATTGATGCCAACATCATTCAATTCGTGCTTGGAAATCCATTTAGCGATGGCACCTCCTGCGCGCCTGACCACTTCGAGATTGAACTTTTCTCGTTTACCCAGGGAAACCATGCATGTTTTATCGACAGGGTTATACCTTATTTCCCCCACTTCCTTGCCAGCTGTTTCAATCGTGACCTTGTCCGGAGCCAAGGCAAGTTTAAACTCCAGACCCCCCGTCCAGTCCGCTTTCTTCGTAATGTTTATCGAAAATATTCCAGCCACAATAGTCTCCTTTTTGTTCAGATTCTTTTGAGATTTGAAGTCAATTAGGTCAGATTAGAAAATATAGGGAATAAATAGCTTTACTCTTTTCTTGTACTCTTCGAATTCCGGGTAACGACTCAGTGATTTTTCCTTTCGCCTGATGTTTGGACCCCAGACAATGATCAGGTAAGCGCCAATGACTACTAAGGGAATCCAGCTCATTGCTAGGAGGGCGAAGGCTCCATAGATCAGGAACTCTCCCAGATAATTAATGTTCCTGGAGTAAGCCATTAATCCATCCGTGATTAAATGGCCCGGATTATATTTAAGTTCGATGTATTTTTGCATGTCCGATGTGTAGTGTAAAAATATACCGACGATGTAGACGAATAATGACAGTGTGAGGAACCACGGCGGGACTTTGATCCCTTGTGAAGTGATAAGCCAGGGAGCAATCCAGTACAAGGAGAGTCCTGCCCAAATATATAATCCATACCAAAGGGTGCATTCATGCTCCCATTGTTTATCGGGGAAAATCCGGCTTTTAGTCACCCACAGTAGGCCATACGTGCCGTGCATGGCGAGATAGACCCAGGCGGTGACATTATCCCATTGTTGATAAATTCCCATCATCACAAGGACGGCGATAAAAGTGACGCCTTTGTGCGTGTCAATAAAAAATTTCTGTTTCATAAGCCGTCTCCATGTGAAAACAGTAATCTTTGCTTGTAAGCAGGCAATCCAAATTGCGGACAGACTCCGCTGGAAGGAAATGTTCGCTTATTATAGTATCAAACAAGATCAGGGGGATTGAACGAAGATGTCGATGTAAAACGGGTCGCCAAATACTTGACCGTCCGGCTCATAAGCCTGCCAGGTGCTCCGATAATATCGGCTCTCGCGCGGGGCAATAAAAATCACTCGAAGTTCAGCCTGCGTTCCCGGACGTGCAGGGAAAAGGGCAAGTTCCACAGGCGCGCCGAGTTGATCGCCTTCCACCAGGCGCATCCTGTAACGGGAATCCCAGCTGCAGGTTCCATTGTTCTCCACCTTCCATAACTTCTCGATTTTTTCACCTGGCCTTACAACCGTTCCATCCGGGAAGTTGACATCTTCAACAAACCGCAGACTGTTATAGCATGGAGCTTCAGTGTTCACTGCGGCAGGTTGGCTGACTGACGTGATTGTTGCTCCGATTGTGGTTGGCAGAGGGGGAGGCGTATAGGACAAAGGTCCAACCGATGGGAGAAGTGTTTCATTCGACGGGGGAATAAAAGGGACGGCAGTCGGCTGGGGTGCGCAACCGATCAATAAAATGACCAGCGTGAGAATGATAACTGGGGACGAGTACATTCTCACGCTGGTTCTCCTGATTTTTGATGTTAGGAAAATAGGTTTATTCGTCCTCACCACCGCCATCGGTATCTTCCTCGGAACCGCCCAATGGAAGGACGAGTTCTCCTCCGAGTGCCTTCTGGCGAATCACAGCTTCGATCTCATTGGAAACATCCAGGTTTTGCCGCAGGAATTCCTTGGCGTTTTCACGTCCCTGTCCGAGGCGCAGGTCGCCGTAGGAGAAGAATGCGCCACGTTTCTGGATGATTTCGAGTTGAGTCGCCAGATCGAGGATATCGCCGGCTTTGGAGATGCCTTCGTTGTACATGATGTCGAATTCAGCGGTTCGGAAGGGCGGGGCAACCTTGTTCTTCACTACACGGACCTTGGTACGGTTGCCGATGACCTCGTCGCCCATCTTGATGGACTGGACGCGCCGTACATCCAATCGGATGGAGGCATAAAACTTTAATGCCTGCCCGCCAGTGGTAGTTTCGGGATTCCCAAACATTACGCCGATTTTCTGCCGCAACTGATTGGTGAACACCACTGTTGTCTTGGTCTGGTTAATGGCGCCTGATAATTTCCGCAGCGCCTGGGACATGAGCCTGGCCTGTACGCCCATGGTCGCATCCCCCATATCCCCTTCGAGTTCGGAGCGTGGTACAAGGGCGGCCACCGAGTCGATCACGACAATGTCCACGGCTCCAGAGCGGACGAGCGTTTCGGTGATCTCCAATGCCTGCTCGCCGGTATCCGGTTGGGAGACAAGCAGGTTGTCAATGTCCACGCCGGTTCGCGCGGCATAGGAAGGGTCGAGTGCGTGTTCCATGTCGATATAAGCCGCAGTTCCGCCGATCTTCTGGACCTCCGCGACGATATGCTGGCAGATGGTGGTCTTGCCGGAGGATTCCGGACCGTAGATTTCCGTGATGCGCCCTCGCGGAATTCCGCCGACTCCCAGTGCGATATCCAGGGAGAGAGACCCGGTCGGGATTGTCTCGACGGCCATGCTGTGAGCCTCGCCCAACCGCATGATGGAACCATCGCCATACCGTTTTAAAATATCACCCAGGGCCTTGTCGAGCACGACGCGTTTGGCATCGTTGACGAGCGGCTGAGAAGGAATGGGTTCGCGGGGAGTTGATTTACGTGGCATGATTTTCTCCAGTTGTAAAGGTAACGGATAGTTTTGAGTTTGAACAGTATAGCACAGATGTTCAGTAAGTCAAGGGGTGGGTGTCAGGGATTCCAGCCCAGGAATGGGCGGGGGCTCATCGAAATACCCCCGGAATCCCTTGAATTTAAAGTAGGTAATCTGTCCGGGACGGATTTCGACAACATGGTCCAGGAGTGAGTTGAGGAAGGGGACCAAAATCCGGTAGCGGCCGGCTGGCAGATCGCTCAGGACCAGATTCTCGTTGTAATACTCATCCGGATTTACGGATTCCAATCCATAGGTGAAAACAGATGTGTTGATGTCATTGTCCAGGCCTTGCACATAGACTTTTCTTCCAGCGAATAAAGCGCCATAAGTGGTTTGTACACTGCCAACCAATACTCCCCAACCTTGAGGCGGCGCCAGCCACAATTCAGGATTTCTGCTGGTGAGGTAATCACCGGCATCGATTCGTACCTCAAAATGTAGGTGCGGACCTGACGTGAATCCCGTATTTCCAACCAGCCCGACTTGCTGGCCGGCATCCACCCATTGGCCTTCGGCGACATCAATTTGGTTGAGGTGGGCATAAACTGTGTACAGCGCTTTTCCTTTATATCCAAAATCATGCCGGATTAAAACCGCCTTGCCGTAAGGATCATCCTTGTTGGTTTTCTTCTGGCTGTAAAGTCCATACCCCGCCCAAGTGACAGTCCCCGGCGCAGCGGCAATGACAGGTGTGCCCAGGTCTGCCGGAATATCTATTCCAGTATGGACAATGTCCGTTCCGGTAAATAACCCGCCATAACGATAATCCGGCAGGATGAAGTCGATGTAATTGGCGGCGATGGGGCGTTGAAAGTAAAAATGATCGTTTGGGGATACCGCCCAGGGGATTGGATAGAGTGGAGGCCGCCACCCGGACACAGGCTCGCCGTTTGAAGGAGGCAATACAATCTGAAGAGGGGCGCCTTGAGTCTCGACCGGGGCGGAGGTTGGTTCAATCGTCGGGCAATTCCCTTCCGGGCAGGAAAGGACATCGAGTTGTTCCTCGGTCGACTCGGGTAATGGTGTTGTTGACCGCTCCGTGGAGGATCCATTAATAATCGACGTGGCCGGCAAGTTTTGCGATGCGGTATCAGGCGTGCAGGCGATCAGTATTAAACATAAACCTACCAGGCTAACTTTATATATCTGCATGGTCAGGGAGCCGGCGTGAACGTTGGTCGCGGAGTCGCAGTCTTGGCGATGGTTGGGGCTTGCAATCCCCATGGAGTGCGGGAAGGAGTAAATGTCGGAGGGATCACCGCAGTGGGTGTGATCAATACCTCCGGAGGATAGACCTCAAGCATCGCCCTTTCCCAGTCCAAGCCGCTGGTGAACGCAAATTCATTGAACCGCGTTCCTTTGAAATAGGTCCGCCAATTGCTTAACGCGGGAAGCCTTTCCCATCCATAAGCGGATGCCAACTCTGTGAGATTGACCCAGTAACCTGGCGGAAGGTTGTCCATCAATCGACCGCCTTGGTCGTAGGCAATCGGATCAAGGTTGTAGCGCGCATTCAAATCCCACGGTAATTCTTTGAGCGGCTTCCCTTGTGATCCGTCCTGTGCGGCAGGCCGTAGATACACCTGCCAGTAGACCTCTTCTCCAAACTCCTCTCGAACCGTTATAACCCAGCCTGCATTAATCGAGGACCGGGTTAAGTGCAAATGCGCGGCCGGTGTATATCCAGTCCTTCCCGAGCGAAGGATCGGGCGGTGATGTGAGCGGAGTAAAAGCGTTTTCGAGATTAGCCAGAACGTCCCATCCGGTATCCCTTATCAATCGTTCACGCAGAGCGGCAAATGACTCATCCGTGAGATCGTTCAATTGCGGGAAAGGTGCTTGAACGCCCACGAGCGGTTCGAGTCCTATTCGTCCCGGCGGCAGGTTGCTGCTTGAATTTTCGAGCAGCGGCATCCACACCGGTGTAGGATCGGCTGATGCGGATTGGAGAGCAGCCGGTAAAACGCTGGGGACAGTCAATTTTCCAAGACTGTATCCCTGTAATTTACCAGGCATTAGGACTGGTGGAAGAGTGAGTAATCCGGTGGGGGAATAGGCAGTGATGTATTCGTCATTCGGAGTATCCAGCTGGGAAGCGATTATGTCTTTGTTGCGAGACCAATCGGGATAATCTCCCGGACCCAGGTAAACGGGCAATGAGCCGGGTTGGGAAGTATCACTGGTGTAAATTCCTGAAGGGGAGTTGCCACCGGTGCTTGACCATGACAGTCGCGAGCCATCGCCGGACCAGGTGGGATGGTCCTCGCTGCTTAACGGGAGGTTACTCGCATTGAAAAACCGGTCAGCATCTGCTCTGTCCAGTTGGACCAGCCATATCTCATCTTCCCCTGAGCGGTTCGAAACGAACGCGACCTGCCGGCCTTGTGGCGACCAGGCTGGGGAGTGGTCGATGAATCCGTCATCCGTTAATTGGATTGGGGCCTGAGCCGGGTCAACGGCAGAACTGATCCTTAAATCCAGATTCCCATTCTCGTAGGTCTCGTAAGCGATCCATTGCCCGTCCGGAGACCAGGAGGGGGAGGCATCGTAGGAGAGAGAATCGGTGATCCGCCGGGTTTCACCGTTTTCAAGATCCAGGATGTAAATATCGAAATAACCATTTCGGCGGGAGGAGAAGGCGATTTGTCTCCCATCCGGGCTGATGGCCGGGGTGATATCGTCCCAGGTGCCATTGGTGATGCGATAGAGAGGTATGGCCTGGGGTGAATAGATGAATAGATGCTGATAGCCATTATCCGACAGAGAAAGGACGTAATGTTCATCGGGCGCCGGAGGGAGCGTTGGGTTGGCTGCATCAGCAGCCGTAGAGATTGCAACCAACGGAGTTTCTGTCGGTTGTAGTGTTGAGGTCGGCGAATTGTCTTGAGAGGGTAATGCCAGTGTCGGTTCAGAGGTGGGGGTTAAAGGTGCGCACGATTGTACTGCCGCCAAGAGTATCAAAGCGAGGAGTATTTCAACTGGAAACCTGATGGGTTGATGTCTCATTGTTTTACCGGGAGTCTTTTTCCACCCTGATCTCGAATGATACTTCCTTTCGGTCGTTATCCGCCTGTTCGGGGTAATAGAGTCTGACAGCCAGGTTGTATTGACCAGCAGGTTCGACTTTGCGCACATGCATGGTCAGCTCGATCTTGTAGTTCAGAGGCTCAATCACGTCGGCCGTGGCAATCTCGTCCCCTTGAGAATCGGTCAAAATCAATTCCAGCCACGGGCGTATTTGAAACGGCGTCATCTCGACAGCGATCCTGACCCGTTGACCGTCAGGGTAAGGTTCCGCCGACACGCTATTTATGCGGACTTCCTCGGGCGGCAATGGGGCAGCCTCCATGCTGTCGAAGAAGAAGGCATTATTCATGTCGCAATTATAACCATAAACCCGCCCTCTAAATGAAGACGGGTTCTGAATATCAATAACCTATTGAATTAACCATTTTTTCGCTGAAATTCCTTCATGAAATCGACCAGCACCTGAACACCTTCGATGGTCATGGCATTGTAGATGGACGCCCGCAGTCCGCCCACCGACCGGTGGCCTTTCAACCCAATCATGTTCTGTTTCTTGGCATCGGACGCGAATGTATTTTCCAATTCTTCACTTGGGAGGCGGAAAGTGATATTCATGACGGATCGATCAGATTTTGCATGTCCACGGTAGAAACCTCCGCTGTCGTCGATGGTCTTGTAGATCAAACCGGCTTTTTCTTGGCTTCGGCGAGCGACCTCCGAAAGCCCTCCGATTTCCTTTGCCCATTTGAGCACCAATCCGACCATGTAGACGGAGAAGCAGGGGGGGGTATTGTGCATGGACCCGTTGGCAGCTTGCAGCTTGAAATCGAGCATGGCAGGCAGGTTCTCTGGAACACGTTCCAACATGTCATCTCGTAGGATGACCACGGTCACACCAGCCGGGCCGGCGTTTTTCTGTGCCCCGGCATAGATGAGCCCATATTTGGAGACGTCCACCGGCCGGCTGATGAAATCCGATGATGCATCGCAGACCAATGGTACATTGCCGGGCGGGACAGGTTCGGTAAAATATTCCACCCCATGGATCGTCTCATTGGAAGTGAAGTGCAGGTAGGCGGCGTTTGGGTCCAATTTCAAATCACCTTGAACAGGAAGTTGGTTGAAATTGTCAGCCTCCGAGCTGGCCGCGGATTTTGTTGTCCCCAGCTTTTGGGCTTCTTTGAAGGCGGTCTTGCTCCAGGTGCCTGTCACGATGTAATCGGCGGACCGGCCTGCCGGCCGAAGGTTCATCGGGATCATGGCAAATTGCAGACTGGCTCCTCCCTGCAGGAACAGGACTTTGTAGTTTTGGGGGATATTCATCAAAGCTCGCAGGTCCGCTTCAGCAGCTTGGATCACCGCTTCAAATTCCTTCGAGCGATGACTGATCTCCATCACGGACATACCGGTGCCTTGAAAATCAAGCAGTTCTGCCTGAGCCTTTTGAAGGACGGATAGCGGCAGTCCGGAAGGTCCTGCATTAAAATTGTGAGCGCGTTTCAGTTCTGTGGGCATGAAATTTCTCCTATTGGATGTCGATACTTTTCCCTAGAGATTTCTCGCAGCTAATTAAAATTATATCCCAGCACTGTCTTTCCCCCAATGGATAAAAAGCATGACTCTGGCGAACTTGCCATAAACGAAATTTGAAAAGATTGTATGACAAATGGCAGTGAAAGATGTCAATTGACATGGACTTGACGCATGGTTAGAATCTAATAAATAAGAATTATCCATAAAACGGGGTACGCGTTCATTAAACCGTGGACCCCTGATTTTTCAAATAAGAGGAGGAGTGTTATGAAGATCCTGGTTTGTGACAAGACTGAGAAAGAATACATCGAGCAGATGCGTCAGGCTGGACTGGAAGTTGATTATCGAGACGATATTACCCCCGAGGAATTGATGACCGTCCTGCCGGCTTACGAAGGGATGGTCGTCCGCAGCCGGACGAAGGTACGCCAACCGCTCATCGACAACTGCCCGAATCTCAAAGTAATTGTCCGGGGGGGAGTGGGTTTGGATACGATTGATGCAGACTATGCCCGGTCGAAAGGAATTACGGTCATGAACACGCCGCTCGCCAATTCGGCGTCGGTGGCTGAGCTTGCCATCGGGTTCATGTTTGCGTTAGCGAGGGCACTTTATCAGACCACGGCATCCATCAAAGCTGAGAAATGGGAGAAGAAACGATTTGAAGGGGATGAGATTGGTGGAAAAACGCTTGGCTTGATCGGTGTCGGCAACATTGGCAGGGAGGTCGCCAGACGCGCCTCCGCGCTTGGGATGACGGTGCTGGCGTATGACCCCTATATCAAAAGTCTTGAAGGCGTCAAGCTGGTTGGCTTAGCTGAACTTCTTACTCAATCTGATTACATCAGTCTGCATCTCCCCAAGAACAGTGAGACAGAGATGATGATCAGCACTGACCAGTTCGCGATGATGAAGAATGGCGTGCGCATCGTCAATTGCGCGCGCGGGGGGATCATCGACGAAGAAGCGCTTTACAATGCGCTGACCAGCGGAAAAGTGGCGGGTGCCGCACTCGATGTTTTCGCTGAAGAACCGCCGACGGACTGGAAGCTGCTAAAACTTGAAAACGTCATCGGTTCTCCGCACATTGGTGCGGCCACGAAGGAAGCTCAGGGTCGCGTTGGGGCAGAGGTGGCGCAAAAGCTGATCGAATTTGCACGTTCACGCGCCTGAGAATACCGGCATGAAGAATTTTCCTGATATAGGACTTCAAATCCCGCAGGTCTACCTTCCTAAACCGGGAACAGACCTGACCCGCTGGTCTGTCATTGCCTGCGACCAGTTTACCTCCCAGCCGGATTACTGGGACAAAGTTGAATCCATGGTTGGAGATGCCCCCTCCACACTTAGGTTGACGTTGCCGGAAATTTACCTCGAGCAATCGGACATTTCCAACCGGATCGCAGGCGTCCAATCGACCATGAGGCGATATCTCAACGAGGGAGTTGTTCAACCAATCGATGGAATCATCTATGTCGAGCGGACGGTGGGTGGAAAAACTCGAAAAGGATTAGTCGTTGCGCTCGACCTTGAGTGTTATGACTACAGCAAAGGCTCCGCCAGCCTGATCCGGGCGACGGAAGGAACGATTGTCGACCGGCTGCCTCCGCGTATGAGGATTCGCGAGAATGCTCTTCTGGAACTGCCGCATATTCTTGTGCTGATAGACGACCCGCAAAATTCTGTTATTGGTTCAATCGCTGAGTCCAAATCCCAATTGGAAAAACTCTACGACTTTGAACTCATGTTGGGCAGTGGTCACCTTACCGGGTACAAGGTAAACCAAACAACTATGGAAGAGAAAGTGGTTTCTGCCTTGAGGAACCTGGCGCAGCCTGCCCATTTCTCAGAGAAATATGGTGTGCCCTCGAAAGCACCAGTGTTGCTGTATGCAATGGGAGACGGCAATCATTCACTGGCGACTGCCAAGGCGATCTGGGAAAACATCAAATCCAGCGTTGGAATGGAGCATCCAGCCCGATATGCCCTGGTTGAGATTGAGAATGTCCATGATGAAGCGCTGGAATTCGAACCCATCCATCGGGTCTTGTTCGGAGTAAAAAAGGATTTCCGCAAACAGCTTGAAACGGCGTTTTCTGGACGTGTCCATTTCGCGACGGCTGCTAATTTTGAGGAGATGATCAAGAGTGTTGATAGTAGTGATTCCAAACTTCAGAAAGTCGGATTGGTTCTCGGCGAAAATGAATTCAACGTAATAGAGTTTAGCCGTCCATCGTCGAATCTGGCAGTGGGCACCATTCAGCCTGTGCTTGATGCTTTCCTGAAGGACGGCGGGGCGGAAAAAACCGATTATGTGCATGGAGTGGAGGTGACCATCCGGCTCGGCAGCCAACCTGGGAATCTGGGAATTTACCTCCCGGGGATGAAAAAGACTGATTTATTCAAGACCGTGATATTGGATGGCGCTTTGCCGAGGAAAACGTTTTCGATGGGTGAGGCGCATGAGAAACGGTTTTACATGGAAGCTAGGAAGATAACTTGATCTACTTTGGAATTAAATTCCGCCCGAAAGGGCGGTTTTCGTTTATGCAGCAAAACCTGCTCATTTATGAAATGGGATACCTAAGGTTTTCCAAGGCTGGAGGTGGCCATTAAAAAATCATCCGGATAAGGCGCTTCGAAGGTTATCGGCTGACCGGTCCCAGGGTGGATGAATGTCAGGGACATGGCATGTAATGCAGGTCGGGTAATCAAGTCCGTAGGTGGCGCGCTGTAAAGGGTATCTCCAACCAGCGGGTGCCCCAACGCGTAGGAATGAACCCTGACCTGGTGTGTCCTACCGGTTTCAGGCACTGCTTCGAGTAACGCGAAGTTTTGATACCTCGTTAGGACCTTGAAATGGGTAATGGAATGTTTCCCATGGCTGTGGTCAACAACGGTCCGGTGGCTGTGCCCAACATTGACACGCAACGGATGCCGGGCAGTGTGTTCGTCCCACTTGGGATTTCCATTACAGATGGCATGATAGATTTTTCCAGTTTGGTGCTTCTCAAATTGAATATTTAAGGCTCTGTGAGCCTGCGCATTTAGCGCAAAAACCATCACCCCGCTGGTGACCTTGTCCAAGCGGTGGACGACCCATACTTTTGAGAATTCAACCTCGAGTTGCTGAACAAGATAAGGGGCGTCGGGTTCCCAGCCGTCGGGTAGAACCGGAAGCCCGGCCGGTTTATCGATTGCAAGGATGAATTCGTCCTGATAGAGTATCGTGACCATAAGAGACCACGCGCATGAAGAAATGCGGTGCGGATGGTAGGCTTACTTCATAGTGGAAATCTCGATTTCTTTCCTAGAACGCCCGAAAGATGACAATCAGGATCGATACCACGAGGATGACGATTCCAATTACAAGGATTGACTTAGATAATTTCCTCTCCAATACACTGTCTTCCGGTTTGTTGGGATCGTAATACACCATGACGTTTTTTCCTTCAGGGTATTTCTCGAGCGCGCTGAGTGCGCCGTCTTTTCTTTTATGCCCCGATTCAGCACCAAAGGCGATTCGATTGCCTTCATAAACCTGGCCAATGACCTGGTAGGAGTAATTCACTTCGGGATAGTAGCTGGATTCAGAGAATCCATCCTTATCGTTGCTCCTGGTTTCCCTTACCGAGGACTTGGTCACGGTTCCAGTGGCCGTGGACCAGTTTTCTGAAGCCTGGAGTTTGGATCTGTCCCGGAAATACTTGAGGATAATGAATAAACCGACTGCCCCCAGGATGAACGGAATTACGTCGACGAAAGTTATTGAACCCATGGTGTGCCTCCTGTTTTATTTAATTATGGGGCGAAAACAAACAAACGGCAAGCGACCTGGAATAAATTTTTGAAATCCCCTTGACATTAACGTAACGTCATGGTTTATAGTAATCCCATGTTCACTGTGAAGCAGCTCTCCACACTGGCAGGTGTCACACCCAGGACACTGCACCATTATGACCAGATCGGCCTCCTCAAGCCGTCCCAGTATTGGCGATAACGGCTATCGCTTCTATGGGGAGGAGTCCCTTTTGAAGCTGCAGCAAATTCTGATTTATCGGGAGCTGGGCTTGCCCCTGGAGGATATAAAAAAGATTATGGGACGCCGTGACTTTGAAATCCTCCCTGCGCTGGAGTCGCACAAATTGGAGCTAAAGAAGCAGATTGCAAGGCTCGAAAAACTCATCTCCACGGTGGACAATACCATCCTGCATTTGAAAGGACAAAAGAAAATGAACAGCAAACAATTATTTTCCGGGTTCAGCGAAGAAGAACAGGAGAAATACGCAGCTGAGGCTGAAAAATTGTATGACCCCGAAATCGTCAGAGCAAGCAATAAAAAGTGGAAAGGGTATTCAAAAGAACAGCAGAAAGCCATCCTGGAGGAAGGCCGGCAGATTTATATCGACATGATCGCGACAATTCCGGACGGTCCCTCCTCGGCGAAAGCCCAGTTTGTTGTTGGTCGATGGCGGAAACACATGGACTATTTTTGGACGCCTTCCCTCGATCAGCTTGTTCAATTGGCAGAAGGGTACAATTCAGACCCTCGCTTCAAGGCGAATTTCGATGCGATGGATCCACGACTGGCCGAGTTCATGCGTGAGGCAGTAAAAATTTATGTTGCGAAACAGAAAAAAAATAAGTAACCCGTCATTACTCCCCAAAGAGCCAGTGGATTTTTCACTGGCTCTTTGCTTGTTATCTTTTTCATGATCCATCCACAAGTAGCGAGTCGCTATGCAATAACCAATTAAATTATAAGGTCATGATTTCTTGTGTTCAATAATGCACAAACTGCGAAATATCGTAGGTTGAAATATCTACCAAGTAGAGTATAGTTGGTGGAATTGTGGAGGAGAGACCATGAAATCCAAACCTATTTTCTTTTTCCTTTTAGCTGTATTGATCGTCTCTGTTTCGTGCATGTCGACCACTCAAGTGAGTAATAATAGTGGTCAAACTCAAGACACTCAATTATCATCCCCGTTTGCTGCCGAAGTGACTTCACCCATTAGCGTGCAACTCAACTGGAAGCCTGTCGACGGGGCAGAGAAGTATCTCCTGTCGGTGCGTCTGGGTGAATCTGGGTTCATACCCGTTGCAGAACTAACAGCGGACCAGACTTCTTTTGAAGATTTTCCTGTGCCTGACAGTAGCGAACTGACCTATCGCCTTCAGGCGGTAACCTCATCTGCTACAAGCGATGTGGGAACTGAAACAGTAACAACATCGGAAAGTATACCCAACCCGCTCACCGTCCAGGCCAACGATTACGAACCCATCGCCTGGGCACCCCCCACACCGGATCCAAACGATACCAATGTCGATCCGTCTATCTACTTCCCACCAGGATTTGATCCTGACCACCCGGAAGACTTCGATCCAGCCAACGCCATGCAGCAGGTCCTAACCTCAGCCGAGATCGGACCTGAAGGTGGCACACTCAGTATCACCACCCCCGACAACATTACTTATGAACTGATCTTCCCGCCAGATGCGCTGGAGGAATCGACCCTCATCTCACTCATCCCGATCGAAACCATTGACGGACTGCCTTTTGAAGGCGGGCTGCAGGGAGCGGTTCGCATCGAGCCTGACGGCTTGATGCTTGACCTTCCTGCCACCCTGAGGATCACCCGGGCAGATACTGCACCGGTACCGGATGGAATGGTCACTCTGGCCTTTGGGTTCGATGGGTCCGGGCAGGAATTCCACCTTATGCCCTTCGCAACGGCCGATCAGGCTGGGATGAATCCCGGCGCGGGTCACCTGGCCAGTCTGGTGGCCGCGCCGGTATATGCCGGCCCGCTGGCAGACATAGCAATTCAACAATTGAAGGAATATGGCATCGGAAATGCAACCCCTAAAAAGGCCGCTGCAGTGGTCAAGAGTCATAAACCCACTGGCGCTGAAGAGAGTCTCTTGAACGAACTTGCCTACGGAGAAGCGGACCCGGAACTGGCGCCGCTTGGGTCGAGACAGGGCATGGCCACAGCCAAGCTGCTTAGCCTGGCGCAAACCGATGCCCTTGACTGGGGCCAGATGACTACTTCCCTGGCGCAGCTTGAGATCCTCACGCACTACTATGGAAAAGACCCGAAGTTGACAGGCGACCTGGCGAAGATCCTCGACCTGCTGTTGGACCGGCTTTCGAAGATGCTGAAAGCCAACCCGGAGAAGTGCCTGACCAACGATGACTTCTACGCCCAGGCAGTGGTGCAAAAGATCCTTGGCGCCAAAACCGGATCCATGTACGCCGCCCTCAAGAAGAAGCTCGACCCCCAGCTTCTGAAGGATGTGGCTGCGATGAATAAAAAGTGTAAGTTAACCCTGACAATCGAATCGAAGATTTCGGAGAATGATAACGCCAGCGCAGAGCACAGGGTGGAAGTCCAAGGCCGGATCGAAAACCTGAAATTCAACTTCCGTAACGGCAAGGTGTTTCTAACCGGTCGGGGTAACATCCAGTATTTGCAATTCGAGATAATTCCACACCGCTATCCAAAGACCTGGTGTGACCCGTGGATCCCGAATAACGTCGGCTCGGTCATGCCGAGGGTCATTGTGACAAAGATCGACCTGGTCTTCGCTAAAGTTCCCAACGGGGTGCTGCAGGAAGTGAAATTGTCCCCGATGAAGGTCACGGACGATGCTGTGTTCACGGGAAAGATGACATGCTATGATATCGATAGCAGCGGCAAAAAGTCTACGTCGACCGTAAATCAGAAAATCCCCGCTAAAACAGGCTCAGTGTGGCACGGATACTTCATAGTAGCGCACATGGCCGAAACGGAATATGAGTTCGTTGTTCAGCCAGCCGGCAACCTTCCACTCAATAATTCGGGCTACCCGATCATCGCCACTTTCTATTCCAACCAGCCTTCGTTTTCGCCAGGCTACGGGACCTGGTCCGAGGATTCGACTTTCGAATTGGTGGATACCAGCCAGAAATAAAACTCGAAAGGTCATCAGCAACTCGAGAGAGCCAGTGGATTTCTACACTGGCTCTCTGTAATTAATCCCTGCTCCAGAAAATTACGTTACGGTCAACCTGTCTTTTGGATATTTCTCATAGCACTTTTCCTGCATCACGATCCTTATACGTTCCACGGTCTGCCAGATCTCATCGAAAGTGGTATATAACGGTGCCAGGCCGAAACGGATGTTGTCCGGTTCGCGGAAATCTGGGATGACGTTCATCTCGTCGATCAGCGCCCGGTTGATGCGATAACCCTCGGGATGACGCAGGCTGATGTGCGATCCTCGCCGCTCGGAGTCGCGAGGCGTCCCGAGCGTGAATCCAAGCGGGGAGAGGACTTCGTCGGCGAGATTGATCATGTAATCCGTCATCAGGATTGATTTTTGCCGGATGGCATCCATGCCGGCTTCCAGCATCGGGTCGAGCGCGGCTTCCATCGCGAGCAATGAAAGCATCGGCTGCGTGCCTGCGAGAAAACGGGCGGCACCTGGAGCGGGGGAGTAATCCAAGCCAAAAGCAAATGGAGCAGATTGTCCCCACCAGCCCCAGATGGGAGAGGTGGCTCGTTCCTGGAGAATTTTATTCACATAGAGAAATGCGGGAGAGCCGGGTCCGCCATTGAGATATTTATAAGTGCAGCCAATAGCGAAATCCGCGCCGGCTGTATCCAGCTCGATTGGTACAGACCCGACCGAATGGCTTAAATCCCACAGCACCAGGGCGCCAACTTGATGCGCTTTTTTGGTGATGTCTGCCATGTCATAGAGATAACCGCTTTTATAAACAACATGAGAGAGAGTGACCAGCGCGGTCGTTTCATCAATGGTTGCATACAGTTCGTCAAGGTCAGGGGTGATATCTCCATCCCTTGAACCGATTCGCACGATCTCATGCCGACTGCCCAGCAAATCGACAAGACCTTGCAAGATGTAGAGGTCAGAGGGGAAGTTGAGGGTGTCGGTGATGATTTTCTTTCGGTCGGGTTGAAGCTGCAGCGCGGCTGCAGCCAGTTTGAACAAATTGACCGAAGTCGAATCGCTGACGAGCACTTGCCCTGGAGCCGCTCCGACCAGACTGGCGATCTTATCGCCAACACGCTGGGGAGCTTCCCACCAGCCTTTATTCCAGCCGCGGATCAAATCCGTACCCCATTCGTCAGTCACCACTGTTTGCAAGCGATTTACAGCTGCTTTAGGCAGGCGCCCAAGGGAGTTGCCGTCCATGTAGATGAGATCCGAGTCGGTGATCACAAAGTGTGAACGGTATTCCTTCAGGGGATCTTGTTGGTCGAGCTGGGTGGCGATCTCCATATCAATAATTGTTTTCATAAAAAAATGCTTTCCTTTTGCACTGGAATATCTAATTTTACGCGAAAAATTGAATACCTATTCTGCTTGACTTTGAAGTTTTATCAACTACAATTAGCCGCTTATTAGACTTATTGGATTGGAAAGGTAGAAATATGAAAAACTTGAAGTTGTTCTCATTTGGTCTTGTACTTGTATTGGCGTCAATATCTTGCAGCTTGTTTACACCAGGAAATTCAAATAATTCGAATAATGTCTCGGGGCTTGATTTTGAGGCACCAGCTCAGCCGATCAACGTGACGGTGCAACTGGATCAAGATTATTCAACCAGCGACATGATCTCGGTGGACGGCGGAAGCTTATTCCTGACAGGGGCTGACGGGAGCGAATTTACCCTTGAAATTCCAGCAAATGCTCTCGAGAATGATACGTTGATCACCCTGACAGCTGTGGAAAGCATAGTAGGTGCGCCGCTGGACGATGGTCCTGTCGCGGCGGTTCACCTCGAACCTTCCGGATTATTTTTCAACGAAATACTGACGCTGACCATTATCCCGGGGCAGGAAATCCCCATCGAAAACCAGATCATCTTTGGTTATGAAGGGGACGGGCAGGATTATCATCTGGCAGTCGTGGACCCATATAGCCGTGAGATCAAAGTCAAGTTGATGAGTTTCAGTGGTGCGGGTGTCGGGAGCGGTGGTGATAAAGAGTGGGCTGCGACCCTGCAGAGCCAAGCCAATGACACAAGAGCGCGGCTTTCGAATAAGGTGGGGGAATTGTTGCAGAATGAAAGACAATCTCAATTAATAGGCCTGAAGGGGAATGATGAACTTTGGAAAATCGTTAAATCAGCGATGGACCAATATGTCGATCAGGTCCTTCAAAAAGAAATTGCGTCATCAGAACTGGATTGTAAATATGCCTGGAGTACAATGCAACACATCCTTGGGGCGGAAAGGCAGAATCAATTACTAGGACTTATGGTGGATTCCAGTGGTAATCACATCCCGATCATGAATGATATTTGGGGAAAAATCGAGAGACTCTCAAAAATTGCTGCTGAATGTGCACGACCTTACTCGATCTCTGGCGGCGCTGATGAATTTTTCGGAACCGGAACCATATGTGACATCAAACAACCTTTCACAGTTTCGGGCAGCGGTGTGACGGTGACTTTTACCCCATCATCTTTCAAGAGCGGTTCTTATTCCTATTCAGGTTCGATGTCGGGTATCGCAGTTTCTGGAACTGGCAAATACACGGTCACCTACGCGGACGACATTGCGGTGTCGATCCAAGCTGGAGGAGAAGGCACTGCCAGTGACGCAACAGGTTCCGGCGATGAGAACTACACACTCGCGCCTCTCCCTGAGGATACCTGTCAATAAGGTCCTGATAATTTCATAAAAACGACCGCGGAATTCCGCGATTTTTTTTGTTTTCACTTAAGGGCAACCTGTTGGTTCAAAATAGAATAATTGGTAGAAAAATGAAAAAAATGAAGCTGGTCTCGTTTGTTATTGTTCTTGTAATCGTATCCATCTCCTGCAGCTTGCTCACTCCAACGAGCTCGAAAGATGGCGTGGTAACTGGTGATATCAACCAGATATTTGACGAACTCCCCGTTTATGACCCCGAGGTGCCTCTGCCATCACCGGGTGCAGCTGCTCTGCGGTTATTGGTGGAACTCGATCCGAGTGTAGCTGTCTTGGAGAGCGATTTGGAGGCGTCCGAACGCGAAGCCCTGAATGACCTTCTCGCTGACTTGCAGGTCCAACCGGGAGCGGGCAATGGCATCCAAGTGCCTTTCCTGCCATCCCAGAATGGAAGTGCGAAGGTCGCAATTCCGATTGCTAGAGCATCCTATCCGGCGGGTTACAAACTGGTGGGTGATTTTGGTAATTTTTCATTCGAAGCAATGTTCATCGGGATCCTTAGCAGCCAAGCGAGCGACTTGCTCGCTGTGACCCCAGGGGCAGGTGAAAACAAATCTGCAAATGGGTCGGAGGGTGGTGCCACGACAAAAAGTGGTGTCACCTTCAAGAAGAACCCGGATGGTTCAACAACATTAGTATTAACTGAACAGTCCGAGGCGTCAAAAAACGGAGTCTCCGCTAAAGCAGGAAGCAAAGTGAGTATAGATGGCTGGAGATGTCCCAATGACGCCGGTCAGGTGTCTTTTACTATTAAGGAGAATTTCACCGCTGAATCGGGAGGGGCCAGCTACACGGTAGATTTGACCGCGGATGTTCGCGCTCAAGTAACCGATGATGCGGAACTTGGCAGCTTTACGATCGATACGACTCAAGGTACCCGAAAGGTAAAGGATGGGCGAAATGTGTACGTTGAGTCTGGGGTAACCAATAAGAATGGGGCTGCATCAAACCAGCGGCTGATCCGTTCATCCCAGGAGGCTACATCGGGCGACGTCAGCGATTTGTCTGCTGCGGGAGAGGCGGCAGCGTACAATATGGCTCTAGGTGCACTCCTTTTTGCGCAGTCTAACTGGCAGAAAGGCGGGTGCACGGAGATCGTTGCCACCTCGCCAGGGGCAGTCCAACCAGGGTCAACCACCTCGATACCTGTGACTGTCCGCCATCGAATTGATGGCTCAGAAGTCCCCTCGAAGGTCAAGGCAGTGCTCTCGGGTGAAAAGGCGGTAGAACCCACAACGCTCGCCAAGACGCCCGGGACCATGACCTACACCGCGCCTAACGAGCATGGAAAGAGCGCGACCATCCTGCTCACAGCAACCTCCAAACGAGGCAAGGCAACACTCGAGCTCACGGCCAATACAGGCGAGAAAAAGAAAAGCTACCAGGTGATCGAGACACCTGGTATTGGCAGAAGCTGGAAGGGGGCTTGCATCGACGATCTGGCACAACCCTTTTCGGTATTCTGGACTGCGCCAGAATCATCTGGGACATTCGAAATATCACCTAGCAGTTCCACGAGCGGCAGTCTCATCGAGAAGCTTCATGTTGAGTTAGGTGGTACAACCATGGACTACACGGGCAGCGGTAATTACGAGATCATACCTACGGATAAAGATGCTGAAGGTAATGTTATAGGAATGGAAATCGCGTATAGCACTGCCGGCAATGCCATAAGTTGTGTTGAAGGTAAATGTGTGACGAGTAAAATGGAAAGCGGCAAGGGTGTACAGATCCCGCTGCGCGTCCAGGAAGGCGCCTGCTCTGATCAGTAACGATTCGATCCGCAGCTGAGGGTTCCTGCCCTTGATTACAAACATGGTCTTTGTACTAAATAAAGATGACCGCGGATTTCCGCGGTCATCTTGTTATCGTCTGGCGGGTACTTTGCTCATCGCGTATTCGGCTAATGCAGTTATGGTCAGGCTGGGATTGACTCCCGGATTGGCAGGCATGACTGAGCCGTCCACGACGTACAGACCGGGATAATTGAAGACCTGAAAATCCAAGTCGATCACACCTTCCTGGTCGTCCCTGCCGAATGGAACTCCGCCCATGAGATGCGCGGTGGTGGGAAAGTTGAACAAGGAGTCTGTGAATGCAGCAGAGGGAATCCCGTCCACTTTTTTGGCGAAAGCGCGAGTGATGGAGTTGGCGAGGGACAGACTGTCTGCACCGTGTTCCTTTTCGTTACGGACGACCAGCCCCCTGCGGCCGAATGTGAAGAGACTGCGGCCCAATTGGATGCGGGTCAGGTTTTCCTCCGTCTGCATGACCAGCAGGATAGTGGTGTATCGTGACCAACGGGAAAAGAATTTTTCGTTAAGAAAATCCCAGGGGTGACGAAGGATGTGTCCCAGCGTTTTCACAAATCGCATAAAAATGTTGTTTGCTCCATCGATGAGGGGAGCTGTCATTATGCGGATAAAAGTCTGCCCATCCGAATAACGGACCGGCTCGACCCGCGTGACATCGTCCGCGCTGAAAATGGACGTAATGGCAATGCCCTTTGAGTAATCCACATCAACTCCGCGGGCGGTGGCACCGAGAATGTTTTCACTGTTGGTCCGAACGCGATCTCCGAGGCGCGACGATATTTGTGTCAACGATTTGGTGACCTCGCGGCAACGGAAAAGCAGATCGAGCGTGCCGAGCGTCCCGGCTGAGACGATCACATTGCGAGCCCGCACGCGGGACTGTGGTCGGTTTAATAATGCCGTCGAGGACGAATAAACGACTTCGAAACGCGCACCATCATCCTTTACCCCTTGCCTCTCTCCCTCAGGGAGAGGAGTGGGGGTGAGGGGTTTTATATCACGCACTTTGACCTCGGGGATCAC
Organism: uncultured Chloroflexia bacterium; assembly: GCA_963774975.1. Lineage (GTDB taxonomy): Bacteria > Chloroflexota > Anaerolineae > Anaerolineales > Villigracilaceae > JBGPQJ01. The sequence goes on along the minus strand of CAVZGY010000003.1, from coordinate 40,825 downwards.
TTGCGCGCCAAGTTTTTCGGCGAAGTACAGATAGTTCTTAACCAGCGTGTTCTTGGCATTGTATCGGCAGCCGACCATGCAGCCGCCGCAAAAATTGCAGCCTGTCCGCGCCGGACCTTCACCGCCAAAAAAAGGATCCGCTACCGTTTTATCGGCTTCGCCAAAGAAAACTCCCACTGGGAGTGGTTCAAAGCTATCCCCGCGACCCAATTCCTCGGCAATTTCCCTGCATCTTTCATCGGCCGGCCAAAGGCGCGGATTAATAACCACACCCAGCATGCGACGCGCTGTATCGTAGTGCGGTCGAAGTTCGGATTTCCAGTCGTTGAGGTGTTTCCAGGATGGCGCGGCAAAGAGTCGGTCATCCGGCTCGATCAAGACATTGCCGTACATTAGACTGCCGCCGCCGACCCCGCTTCCATGCAAGGCGAGCAGGCCGTTCATGAAGGTCATTTCGAAGATGCCGAAGAATTGCAAAACCGGCAGCCACAGGTACTTTGGGAGGTTCCAATTGGTTTTTGGAAAATCGTGATCCTCGAAGCGTTTTCCGCGTTCCAGCACCAGGACGGAATAGCCCTTTTCCCGCAGGCGCATCGCCGATACTGATCCCCCGAAACCGGACCCGATGATGACATAATCATAGACAGACTGGTTTTTCATGGTCAATCCTTGATGAGAGAATTTTATTTCTACTACGGCGATAAGAACTTCACCATGATGACGACTTCGATCACTTCATAGATGGCAGCGATCAGCAAGGTCAAAACAACAAGGATATAGATTTTCCCGGTCCGCTTGAGTCCTTCACGATAACCCTGGCTGCGCCGTTCCTCTCCCACCGTTTTAGGGAAGAGGAAGGCCGTGCCTTGCAGGAATACGCCGAACATGGCCAGGATATACGCCTGTCCTTCGAGGATCAGGGTGATGGAATGCGGGATCATGATCATCTGCATGTCCGGGTGGCCGGGGGAGAAGATCAATCCCCAAAGGATTGCCCGGTACACTCCCATCAAGATTCCGATGTAGGGAATGATCAGCGAAGGGACGGTGATGTAAAGGATCGAGGCAATGACCAGGTTGACCAGGAAGGTCAGGGCGATGGCGAGGAATACCTGTGCATTGAGGTAAGCTGAACCGACCGCAGACAGCGGCCCGGTCATGAAGGCTTGTCCGACCGTTTCGAGCAGCATATCCTGGAGCGGTCTGTTGAAGGCAGCCACAACCATGAAGATGAGAACGAGACCGTAATATAGAATATTGAGCGCGATGTAAGCAGTTCGGTTGTCCCGGACCAAACTCCAAGCGGATCTAATAGGGGTCATGACTTTCACCTGTTTAACTTCTTAATGGATATTATAATTTTCTATTCTGGAGGTTAATATTTATAGAATCCGCGTCCTGATTTCCTGCCCAGCCAGCCGGCATCCACCATTCGGCGCAGGAGCGGAGCTGGGCGGTACTTGTCTTCCCCCAGGTCACGCTGCAGGACTTCCATGACGAACAGCACCACGTCCAGCCCGATCAGATCCGCCAGGGTCAAAGGCCCCATCGGGTGGTTCATGCCCAGCTTCATGACGGTATCAATCGCCTCGGGTGTTCCGACTCCCTCCTGCAAAGCGAAGATAGCTTCGTTGATCATGGGGCATAAAACGCGGTTGGAGATGAAGCCTGGCGAGTCCTTGGCCTCGACGGGTTCCTTGCCCATTTTTCGGCAGGCCTCCATGATCGTATTTGTCACATCATCCGTGGTTGCCAGCCCGCGAATGACCTCCACCAGTTTCATCAAGGGGACGGGATTCATGAAATGCATGCCGATGACCAGCTCCGGATGTTTGGTCACCGCAGCGATCTTCGTGATGGAGATGGAGGATGTGTTTGTTGCCAGGATGACTCCCGGGCGGGCTTTCTCATCCGCCTCGCGGAAGATTTTCAGCTTCAGGTCGGGGTTTTCCGTGGCGGCTTCGATGACCAGGTCCGCCTCCCCGAGGGTTGCCATGTCGCCAACAAAGTTGATCCTTCCTGCGGCATCCTTCTGCGCCTCGGTGATCTGCCCTTTTTCCAGCAATTTGGCCGTCGATTTGGCGATGCCAGCCCTGGCCTTTTCCAAAGCTTCGGGGAACACATCCATGCAGGTAACGGTGTAGCCGCTGGTGGCGGCCGTCTGGGCGATGCCGTTACCCATGGTGCCGGCGCCGATAACGAAGATTTGATTGATATCCATCTGATCTCCTTATTCCATTTCGACGGCCATGGCGACCGCTTCGGCTCCACCCAGGCACAAACTGGCGATCCCGCGCGACAATCCGCGTTCTTTGAGCGCGTAGACGAGTGTGGCCACGATCCGGGCGCCGCTGGCGCCGATGGGGTGCCCTAGGGCGATTCCCCCGCCGTTGACATTGACCTTTGCCCAATCGAATCCTTGTTCCTGGAGAGCGTATCCGTTTGCAAGTATCTGGGCGGCGAAAGCCTCATTGAGTTCGATAAGGTCCACATCGGTCAATTTCCAGCCAATTTTCTGAAGAAGTTTTGGAATGGCGTAAGCCGGCGCTGCGAACAGGTACTTGGGTTCAAGTGCGGCTTGTGCATAACCAACTATTCGTGCGAGAGGTTTGAGTCCATGCGCCTCTGCGTATGCCCGGCTGGCGACGACCATGGCTGCCGCGCCGTCGTTCAAACTAGATGCATTCCCGGCTGTGACCTTCCCATCCGGCTTGAAGGATGGTTTTAATTTGGCGAGCGACTCGACGGTGGTATCTCTCCGCGGACCCTCGTCGGTGGATACGATTGTGACTTCGCCTTTTCGTCCCGGTATCTCAACCGGCACGATTTCTTCTTTGAACTTGCCCCCCTCCATGGCTGCGACCGCTTTTTGATGGCTGCCGGCCGCAAATTTGTCCATGGCTTCGCGGGTGACTTCATATTCGTCCGCGATGAACTCCGCCGCCATGCCCATAGCCCAATTCTCGAACGGATCCCAAAGGCCGTCGTGAAGCAATGCATCCTTCAACTCAACATGCCCATAACGCATCTCGCCTGTCCTTCCCGGAACAAGATAGGGTGCGCGCGACATGGATTCCATGCCTCCGGCAATGTAGAGCTGACCATCCCCGGCGCGTACTGCCTGTGCAGCGGACATGGCCGTCTTGAGTCCAGATCCGCATACCTTGTTGAACGCGGTGGCACCCACGCTGTAGGGCAGGCCTGAGAACACGGCCGCCTGCCGTGCAGGCGCCTGTCCCACGCCAGCCTGAACCACATTTCCCATCAGCACTTCATCCACGTCTTCCAGCTTCTGCAGCCCTGCCCGTTCGATGGCGGCTTTGATGGCAATAGCGCCCAGCTTCGGGGCGGTCATTCCAGCCAATGCTCCTTGAAACTTGCCGATCGGCGTGCGGGCGGCGCTCAAAATGACAGGTTCGGTTTCCTTGCTCATATCTCCTCCTGAATTGTGTCCTGGGTCGGTAGAGGTTGCTTGCTGTCTATGAGTTGATCAACCTTTCGCCTTCCTGTTCTCAAGCCATTTTAAAGCTTCGCGTTTGCTGAGCGGGTGAAGAGGTGTCTGCGCGACGAAGTCGCGTACCCCTTGCGGGTCCACCCGCGAATATTGTCTCAGCGACCAGCCGATGGCCTTGTTGATGAAGAATTCCTTCGAGCCGAGGTTATCCCGGATCAGGTCGCACAAAAGGGCGAAATCCGTATCTTCTTTGTATCCCAGTTGGAATAGGAGCGTCGTCCGGCGCAACCAAAAATTCTCCGATTTGCGCCATTTGGCGATATATTTTTCCTTAACTCGCGAATATCTTTTGAAGTGAGTACCGACAGTGTTGCCGGCGATGCTGTCCACTGTGTCCCACCAGGATTTGGTGATGAGGAGGTATTCGATGGTGCGGATGAAGTCCGAGGGGAGTTCCTTTTCCATTCGGTTCACCAGCCCGACAGCCAGGTATTGAAATTCACGCTCTGGCAAAGCCCACAGATCGCGCAGAATTTGCTCAAGTTCAGCCAGCTCGGGCAAACCATGCCGGGTTATGAAAGTCTTATTGAGTTCAGCCAATTCAGGAGATTTAATCCCAAGGTATTCGAACTGGTTGCGCATGTACGCTTTCATCGGCGCAGCCTTCTTGGGGTCGGCGTGCTCTTGGTAGAGCCTTTGAAGGGATTTGGCGTACGGATGCATATCTTGCAACCCTTTCCCTCGGCGAGTGGTCATCTACTTCAATACTATAACCCGGTTTTTTCTCAGGGACAATCACCAAACGTCATATTTGCCTAAGGATACAATTCCTGCCACGCAGATCGAACACGACTGTAGGTCTGCTCGATTGATTCGGGCAGGACCCGTACCTCGCCCACCGTGGACATGAAGTTGGTGTCTCCAGCCCAGCGGGGGACAATGTGGAGATGGACGTGCCCGGGCACGCCTGCGCCGGCCGCCTCTCCGATATTTGCGCCAACATTAAACGCCTGAGGGTTGTATACCTTTTTCAGCACCACGATACATTGCGAAACCAATTCCATCATTTCTGCGCGGGATTGCGGCGTCAGTTCATCCAGGTTGGCTTTATGCTCGAAAGGTGCGACCATCATGTGTCCGCTCGTGTAAGGGAACAGGTTAAGCATCACGAAGGAGGCATTCCCTCGAACGATCACAAGGTTCGCCTCATCATCATGCTTTGTCAATGCATTGCAAAAAATACAGCCCTCATCATTGTTTTTCGTGTTCTGGATATATTTCATACGCCAGGGTGAAAATAATCGTTTCATGAACTCTCGCTATATCCTGCCAGCTTGGCCACCTCAGAAAATTACCTACTCTAAGATTATATAATTAAAGGGGCGGTCTCAAGGTAGTCCTTTTGACTTGGTTGACACGCAACTGTAACGAGAGTATCCTCACTTTATGAGTCAAATACCGCTTTTTGAGACGACTCCTCATTGGTCCGTCACCGAGCTGACCCGCTACTTGCGCCAGGTGCTGGAGGCGGATACCTCCCTTCAGGATGTCTGGGTGCAGGGTGAAATTTCCAATTTCTCCCGTCCCTCCTCCGGGCATCTTTATTTTACGCTGAAGGATGCGGGCTCCTCCTTGCGCTGCGTGGTGTGGAAAACGGACGCCGCGCGCTTGCGGGTGACGGTTCAAGATGGTATGTCGGTCGAGGCACATGGCGCCATCAGCGTGTATGAAGCGGGAGGGCAATACCAGCTTTATGTTAACCTTATCAAGCCGGTGGGGGAGGGAGCGCTCTACCAGGAATTCCTGAGGCTGAAGTCGCTGTTGGAGGCGGAAGGGCTATTCGATCCCGGGCGAAAACGCCCCATCCCGGAACTGCCCAAGCGGATTGGACTCATCACCTCGCCCACAGGCGCTGCGCTGCGCGATATGCTCAATACGCTCCGTCGCAGGATGCCACTGGCGGAAGTGATCATCGCACCTTCACCGGTCCAGGGGGATGAGGCGCCCGGTCGGATTGTGGCAGCGCTGGAAAACCTGAACCGTAAGATCAAACCGGACGTGATCCTGATCGCGCGCGGGGGAGGTTCGATCGAAGATCTGTGGGCGTTCAACGACGAGAGGGTGGTGCGTGCTGTTGCGGGTTTGGCAATACCGGTCATTTCCGGTGTGGGTCATGAGACGGACTTCACCCTGACCGATTTTGCCGCCGACTTGCGCGCGCCTACTCCCACCGCTGCGGCTGAATTGGCAACGGTCATCACGGTGGATGATCTGAAATATTCAATTGACCAACTTCAGACGGATTTGTTGGGATCGATACACTCATTAATCGAACGAAGGCGGGTCGACCTTGTCAATACTGATCTGCAGCTGAAACAATTTTCCCCCACCCGGCGATTGCAGAGTGACCGGCAACGGGTGGATGAGTTGAGTCACCTTGTCGAAACAGCCATCCGCCATAAATTGGATTTGTCCCTCCTGCGTGTACAGGCATTGGATCAACGCCTGGTGGCACTCAGCCCGCTGGAAGTATTGAAGCGAGGCTATGCCGTCGTCAACCGGTCCAAGGATGGCGAGCTGATGGATTCGGTTAAGAAAGTGAAGATGAGGGATGAACTTAACGTTCGGGTATCGGATGGCTCATTCAGTGTCAAAGTTTCTGGAAAAGCGGATGGTTAGGAGGATGAATATGGCAAAGCAAAAACCGGTCGCGGACTTATCATTTGAAGATGCATCCTCTGAACTTGAATCCATTGTAACGACGCTGGAAAATGAACAGAAATCACTTGAAGAATCAATGGCATTGTTCGAACGTGGACAAGCTCTTATAAAGCATTGTTCTGGTCTGCTCGAAAAAGCGGAACTGAAAGTCAAACAGCTCACAGGCGATGGCGTTTCAGATTTCAAGGATGAATAGCACATGTCTCCTTCCAACTTTCTGACCATATTCCAGAATGAAATTCTGGTGATTGCTTTTTTTACCTGGGCTATTGCGCAAGCGGTTAAACCCTTCATCGGGTACCTGATCACCCGTAAATTTGATTGGCACATGTTCTTTAGCGCAGGTGGGATGCCCAGTTCACACGCCACGCTGGTGACGTCCGTGGCGGTTGGCGTGGGGCTGCTGGTAGGCTGGGCAACGCCTGTGTTTGCGGTTGCTGCCACACTCGCGGTGGTGGTGATCTATGATGCAGCCGGTGTGCGGCGGCAGGCGGGGATGCATGCCCAGACGATCAATGTACTTGTGCAGGAAGTCCTTCAAGGACACCCAATCTCTGATACTGAATTACGCGAAGTTCTAGGGCACACTCCCATCGAAGTTTTCGGCGGGATCCTGTGGGGGAGTTTAGCGACAATCACCTTATGGTATTTTTGGAAATAGATTTAGAAAAAAATCCTTGTCCATGAAGACAAGGATTTTTATTGCGTGCTGCAAATTGCACAGATTATTTTGGAATTCGCCGTTGAACATAACCCAGCGCCGTCCGAACCTCTGGGACGCGAAATGCAACCAGACACAGGCCGTAAGCCAGCCCGCCAAATAGAATTCCCCCCAGACCGACCAACCATACATTAAAATCGTTGCTTGCGCGTAACCACAGGAGAAGAACCAAGCCCATCACTCCGCTGGTCATGGCAGCGATGAGAAACCCCTTTGCGATGCTGGTCCCGCCAATGCCATTCAATCGCCGGCGCATGATGATAAACAGGGCGGCTGCTTCCAGCGCGGTTGCGAGCGAATTCGCCAGTGCCAATCCCCCCAGAGGCATCCATCCAATCTTCGAGAAAAGGTAAACAAAACCGAAGCTGAACACGATGTTCAAGCCCATGGCGATGGCGCCGACGACCACCGGTGTCTTGGTGTCATGAAGCGCATAAAATGCCCGCGAAAGAATTTCCAACATCGAATGCCCCACCAACCCGGCGGCGAACCATGCCAATGCCCAGGCGGTCATCCGAGTGTACTGCTCTGTAAACTCTCCTCGTTGAAATAGCATCTCCACGATTGGCTCCCTAAGCAGGATCAAGCCAATAGTGGCAGGGACGGCCAAAAAAATGACGCCGCGTAAAGTCGCAGCCAGCGACGCGCGCATGCCGTCAATTTGGTTTCTTGCAACTTGCGCAGAAAAAGTCGGCATGGCGGCTGTCGCGATGGATTGAGCGATCATCGCCAAAGCCATCAGCATTAACGCGAAGCCATAGGAGAGGGTGGTCACGCTGCCTTTCACCATCCAGGAGGCCAGCCAGGTGTTGACCCAGAAATTGATTTGGACCACGGCCACACCCAGGATGCGGGGTCCCATCAAACGCAGGACATCGCGGACTGCCTGGTTGTCCAGCCCGAGGTCCGGAGAATATGTCCTTCCTTTGAGCTTAAGCAGCGATGGGATTTGAATCACCAAATGGAAACTGGCACCCAATAAAACGCCCCAGGCGAGACCATCCACCCCCATACTTGGCGCAAAAAACAACACGCCGATGATGATTCCGATCGAGTACATGGACGGGGCCAGGGCAGGGATGAAAAAACTCTGGTGGGCATTGAGAATACCCATGAGCAACCCGCTCACTCCGAAAAGAACAGCCGAGGGGAGCATGATGCGCAGCAGATGGACGGTAAGCTGCTCCCTGGCCGGGTCGTCTGCAAAACCGGACGCCAGGAAATACCGGACGATTTGCGGCGCGAAGAATGCCGCGATTAACGCAAGCACACTCATGCTCAGCGCGACGAGATTTCCAACCCCTGAAGCCAGCTTCCATGCCGATTTCCGGTCGTCCTTAACCAGGAATCCCGTGAACACGGGAATGAATGCCGAGCTGAGCGCGCCCCCCGCCACGAGGTTGAACAATGTCTCTGAAACGCGGTTGGCGGCAATAAAAGGATCGAGGACGGTGCCGGCGTCGAAGGCTCCGGCAATAAGGATGGTTCGTACCAGCCCGAAGAGCTGACCCAGCACCAGTGCGATCATCACCGTCCCGGCGGCACGGGCGATTTGACGGTTGGCAGAAGATTGTTCGGTCACGATGAAAGATTATAACAGTCTGGTTGCTGCTTTTGAGAGGACGTATAATCAGCCGCAAAGGAGAGCAACTTTGAGACACCTATCCTGTTTGCTTGCCTCGGCGTTTTTGTTGTTGACTTATGGCTGTACACCTGTCGAACCTCCCACGGAATTTCCACTCACCGTTGTACCTACTTCACCGGCGCCCGGGGTGATTCCTCTAAAGGTTGGTTACGGATTTGACGGAGGCTGGTACCAGGTCTATTTCACGGACCCGGAGAATTCATTTTCGCCCCAGCTCAGCGGAGGGGTGGACGGTCCGCTTGTCGAGGCGATTAATTCCGCCCGGCAAAGCGTAGATGTGGCCACATACAGCCTCAGCCTTAACAGCGTTCGAAATGCTTTGATCGATGCCCACCAACGCGGCGTGGCCGTTCGTGTCGTGATGGAGAGCGAAAATATGGATCGCTCGGACCCTCAGAAATTAATCGAAGCCGGTGTGCCCGTGGTGGGTGACCGGCGTGAAGGTCTGATGCATAACAAATTCATAGTCATTGACCGCTCAGAAGTATGGACAGGCTCCATGAATTTCACGGAGGGCGGGGCTTATACGGATAACAATAACCTGATACGAATCCGCTCTTCACAACTCGCTGAAAATTACACCATTGAGTTTGAGGAAATGTTTCTGTCAGACGTGTACGGCTCGGAGCAGGGAAGCGAGACTCCCAATCCGGTCATCAGAGTCAATGAAACAAAAATGGAAAACTACTATTCGCCTGATGACGGCACAGCGCGGAGAATCATGGAACTTCTCAATAACGCCAATGAGAGTATATATTTCCTTGCTTATTCGTTCACGAACGATGAGTTTGGTCAAATCCTTATCCGAAAATCTGGTGGTGGTCTTGAGGTGTCCGGAGTCATGGAGGAGGAACAGGTCAATTCCAACCAGGGAACGGAGTTTGACCCTCTGAGTCAGGCAGGCATCGATGTGAGGCTGGATGGGAACGCCGAGTTGATGCACCACAAGGTGTTCATCATTGATGAAGAGGTGGTTGTCCTTGGCTCTTATAATTTCAGTCGAAATGCCGAGACGGTCAACGATGAAAATTCCTTGATCATATTTAGTCCCGAGGTTGCCAAACTTTATTTGCAGGAATTTCAGCGGATATACTTCCAGGCACAGAATCCTAAGTAGTTTTTTATCGCATAGTCATAACCAGGTGAGGATTCCTCACTTGGTTTTTTGATTCCCCATAACTTTTTTATGAGATTGGCGACAAAGGTGATGAAACCTATCCAATAGAAGTTCAAGGAGAAGAAATGAATAAATCAATGCGTATTCTACTTTTTGGTGTCGCATCTCTTGCTGCAATCTTCATGGCAGCCTGCAATGCGGCCTTACCCGCCGGTGCTGAAGCCAAGCTCTCCGCCGACGGACAAAGCGCCCAGGTGGAATTCACCGGGGTCGTGGACTCCATCTCAGCCAATCAGTGGGTGGTCTCCGGGCAGGTGCTTCTAATCACCCCTCAGACGGAACTTGATGGCTCGATTAGCGTTGGCAGCACAGTCAAGGTCTACGCCACAGTCACTGCCGATGGCGCTGTAACGGCAAACAAGATCGAATTACCCATCTCTGAATCAAGCACCGCTGCTCCCCAACCGACGCCTGGTGCGTTTGACGCTAGCGGTGATGAATTTACCGGAATCGTGGAAGCCATTGGCGCCGATTCCTGGCAGGTGAGCGGACAGGTCTTCGCCTTCACCGCTCAGACCGAAGTCAAGGACAACATCGTGGTGGGTGACCCGGTCAAGGTCCATTTCGCGACCAATCCGGATGGCACAATGACCGCGACTGAGATCGAACTGGCTTTAGCCGAGACACCCGAAGACGATGACTCGGCATCACCGGACCAGGAATTTACCGGAAAGGTTGAGGCGTTCTCACCCGAATCATGGACGGTGAATGGGCTGGTCTTCCAGGTCACTCCTCAGACTGAGATAAAGGATGCCATTTTCCTTGGGGATGTCGTCAAAGTGCACTACTTCGCGAATGCCGACGGCTCCTTTACTGCCAGAGAGATTGAGCTGGCGGGTGATAATCAGGCACACAATTCTGAGAAGAAGCTGACGGGTATTCTGGAACAAATTTCAGCCACACAGGCGACCATTGGCGGTGTTGTTGTGATCATCACACCGCAAACCATCCTGGACAGCGGATTGGTCGTCGGCCAGATGGTTAAAGCTGAAGTGGTCACGAGCCCCGACGGGAAAATGACCGCCCTTGAGATCGAAACATTCAACAACTCATCGGGCAAAGATGATAATAACGGCTCAGATGACTCGAACAAGGGTAATGGGAACAGCGGAAAAGGATCCGAAAGTGGATCTGACGACGATGATGATGATGATGAGACACCTGAACCAGGCGATGACGATGGCGGTGATGATTAGTTCCTTGCTGGTCGATATCAATCCCTCACTCCGCAAGGGGTGGGGGATTGAGGCTTGGTCTGCAATGGTATACTCTGAAACAGGAACGAAAAATCTGTCTTCAACCTCATTGCGATCATGCCCAACCTCGATATCGAAGAAAAGCAGGAACTTGATGGTCTTAATCAGCTTGATCCGCAGGTGATCAGTTCAATATTTGATCGCTTTTTCCCCATCGTTTTCCGTTATGTTCGCTACCGCGTGAGTGATGTTGCCCATTCAGAAGATATCGCCAGCGACGTGTTTATGAGACTGCTCGAAGCCGTGAAGAACGGAAAAGGACCAGACAAGAACATCAAAGCATGGCTGCTCAGCACCGCCTCGCATGCCGTAAACGATCACCACAGGAAGAATTATCGCCGTCCGACAGAGGAAATAACTGAATCCATACAAGATTTCCAGGCAACCCCGGCTGAAACCTCCGAACTACGAGAACGGCAGAGACGAGTCCAGCTTGCCCTTTCAAAATTAACTCCTGAACAACAGCACGTGATTGCCCTCCGTTTTGGACAGGAGCTTTCACTGCAAGAAACTGCAGTGGTAATGAAGAAAAATGTGAATGCTGTTAAGCAACTCCAACTCCGAGCCCTGGCAGCATTGAACCGCCAGATCGACGAACCGCTATGAGAGAAGACATTTACACCGTTCTGGAAAATTGCCTGACCATGCTGGATCAAGGATCCGACCTTGAATCCTGCCTGGCACGCTATCCCGAATATGCCTCCGAGCTTCGTCCACTTCTTATGGCGTCCATGGATGCTGAATCCCTGTCAGTCAAGGAGCTTCCGCTTGATGTCGTTCGACGCAGCAAATCAAAGCTGTTAAATGCTGCGGCAGAAATGCGTGAGCAAAGTTCCAGGAAGAAAGCTTACTTTGGCCTGCCGGTAAAACGTGTGTTTCGCTTCAGTTTCGTAGCATTGCTCATCTTGCTCCTGTTGTTGGGTGTCGGCGGGACAGGTTTGGTGCGCGCATCGACCGTCGCATTGCCCGGTGATCAGTTCTATCCAGTAAAAATCACCTGGGAAAATCTACTTTTAAAAATGGCAGCCTCGCAAATTGAACGGGAGGTTCTTGAGGACCGTTTTGAAAGAGAACGGGTTGAAGAAGTCGAAGATTTATTCTCATCAAGCCGTTCTGAAAAGGTAAAGTTCTTTGGGCAGGTGGACGGCATCTTCCCTGATCAGATCAGCGTTTCAGGTGTTCCGGTTGTCATCACGTTGGAGACGCGAGTGGATGGGCAACTAGTAATGAATGCCTGGGTGCGGGTTGAAGGTGAGACCACGCCGGAAGGCATGGTAATAGCCGAAAAGGTGAAGGTGGAGTCACAGCGTTCGGATGAAGAAGAAAATACTGACCAAAATAACTCCGAGTCAACTCCGGGTGAAGACAATCCAGGTCAAGGAAATGGAAATTCCGGCGAGGATTCCACCGAATCCACAAAATCTCACGATATTGAAGAAAGGCCAACTCCTGAAAACGGAGATGGCGGGAACGATAACTCTGGTAAAAGTGGATCTGACGACGACCAATCCGTTTCTCGCGAGAAAGAATTCGAGATCGAAGGTATTGTCTCGAGTTACAACGGCAGTTCAATCCTCGTGGGTGACCGGTCAATTTTCATCATTCCTGCAACTGAGCTTCGGGGCAATCCGTTTCCTGGTTCACAGGTCTCAATTCGAGGCTATGTTAACGAGGAAGGTGTATTAATCGCTTTACGGATCGATGTGAAATCGAGCTCAGGGGGCGGGAGTGGAGGCGGTGGTGGGAGTTCGGGTGGATCGGACGATGATGACGACGATGACCCGACCGAGACTCCTAAACCAGATGAAACCCCGGATGATTAGCCGTAAAGATATTTTATCGAGCTGCACGCTGTCAGCGTGCAGCTTTGTATTTTACGAACAAAATATGATTGCCTTTTTGTCAAAACTGAGGTAAATTTTATAAAATCATAATTCAAAAAGAGGCGATGAGAATATGCCATCCTCCTTCTATCTTGGCCGCATTTTCGATTTAACTGCAGGGAAATTATCCAAAGATAAAGTCCTCTATGACCCGGCGGACTTGACCACGCATGCTGTGGTGACCGGAATGACCGGCTCCGGCAAAACAGGCTTATGCATTGGCCTGATGGAAGAGGCTGCGCTTGAACAGATCCCGGCTTTGATCATTGACCCAAAAGGCGACCTCACCAACCTGTTGTTGCATTTTCCTGAACTGCTGCCTTCCGATTTTAAGCCCTGGCTGGATGCGGAGATGGTCAGGCGACAGGGAAAAACCATCGAAGATGTTTCTGCAGAAACCGCCAATTCATGGAAAAACGGGCTGGCAGAATGGGAAATCACGCCTGACCGCATCCGCGATTTGAAGGAATCCGTCAACTTCACCGTATTCACACCCGGGTCGGATGCAGGTAAGCGGGTGAGTATCCTCTCGTCTTTCGAAGCCCCCTCAGTCCCCTGGGAGGGGAATAGTGAAATCCTGAGAGAAAAAATATCAGCCACGGTCACAGCTTTACTGGGTCTGGTGGGTTTTGATGATATCGATCCGATCCGGTCACGTGAGCATATACTGCTGGCGAATATTTTCGAAAATGCATGGAGCCAGGGGAAAAACCTGGATTTGACCGAATTGATCCTGCAGACGCAGACTCCTCCATTTGAAAAACTGGGTGCCTTTCCAGTGGATACCTTCTTCCCGGAGAAGGACCGCACGCCCCTAGCGATGAGTTTGAACAACATTCTGGCAGCCCCTTCCTTTGAATCCTGGCGCGAAGGCCACCCATTGGATATCCCGTCCCTGCTCTTTTCTCTCGACGGAAAACCGCGGCATAATGTTTTTTACATCGCCCATCTTTCTGATGCGGAGCGGATGTTCTTTGTCACTCTCCTGCTTTCCGCCGTGGAGACGTGGATGCGTACGCAAGCGGGTTCAGCCTCCCTCCGCGCACTGGTTTACTTCGATGAAATATACGGTTATCTTCCGCCTACCCGAAATCCATCGAGCAAACAACCGCTCCTGCGCATGTTGAAGCAGGCCAGGGCTTTTGGCGTAGGGTTGCTGCTCGCGACCCAGAATCCTGTGGATGTGGACTATAAAGGTCTTTCCAATGCTGGAACCTGGTTCGTGGGCAAGCTGCAGACAGAACGGGACAAGGAACGACTTCTGGATGGTCTCGAATCCATCAGCGGTGGATTGAACAGGAAAGAGTTCGATAAGATTATTTCCACACTCGGCAAACGAGTGTTCCTGCTGCACAATGTGCATGAAAAGGCCCCCGTCATTTTCCAAACTCGATGGGCGATGAACTACCTGGCCGGCCCTCTGACCAGAACGCATATCCCTCTGCTCAATAAGCTGGCAGGTGCGGATGAAACATTGGAATCCACCCCGAAAGCCGCAGCGGCTGCAGTTGATTCCAGCCATCCGGCAGTATCCACCACCGCGGCGGCAGGGGTTGTTTCGAAAGCGAAGTCTCAAACAGGGACCAAGGGGAGTGCAACAAAACCAACTGCTCCCACTGGAATCGACGAATACTTCCTCCCTTTGAATTTGTCAGTTACCGAAGCGTTTAAAGCAGTCTCAGAATCCGCTCCCCCCGACGCGCAGCTGTCAACCGTGCTTTACCGCCCGGTGTTGCTGGCGTCAGCCAAATCACGTATCCTCGACCGCCGGTATGGGATTGACACCGAGATCGAGACAGCCGTGCTGGTTGAATCACCCGATAAGAACGGATCAATCAGGTGGGACGATTTCCCTTACCAGGGAGCGTCACTGGATAAATTGGAAAGGTCCTCGGCGCCTCAAGCGACTTTTGAATCCTTGCCTGCTCCCCTCACTGATGCAAAAAAGATGGCTGAAATGAACCGCGATTATACCGACTGGGTTTATCGAACGGTGAAAATGACTCTTCGGGAAAACAAATTCTTGAAAGTAGTCGCCCGACCCGGGATGTCGCAGGCGGAGTTTATGACCGAGTGCACCAATGCAGCCCGTTCCGGGCGTGACCTCGAACTGGCAAAATCGTTGTCGACGATTGAAAAACAGATTGACACTATCGAACGTAGGCTTGAAAAAGAAAACGCAGAATTAAAAAATGATCAGGATAAATTAAGCAGCCGAACCTGGGATCAAATTCTATCCATCGGCAAGATCGGATCCGACGCGCTACTTAAGGGGAAAGTCCGCATACCGAGTAATACGATTTCGAAAGGTAGAATGAAAAATCAGGCCAAGGCGGATGTGGAAGAATCGCAATTATCCATCGCGCAAATGAAAGAGCAACTTGTCGATCTGCAAAAGCAGCGTGACCAAAAAACACAGGAGATTTCCGCTCGTTGGGGGGAAATGGTCGATAATGTAAGCGAAATTACATTAACTCCGCGTAAAAGTGATATTTTTATCGATCATTTCGGGATAGCATGGAAGCCTTTTTACCAGGTTGCTTCTGGCGATCAGATTCTCGAACTGCCTGCATTTGGGGGAGAATAAATCAAATCCTTTTCATTTGGAATTAATCTATATCCATTAATATTCATGTTTAGGGCAGATTTTATGGGAACACTCTTATTGGTATTTGCGTCTGCAATATGGGGACTGGTCCACTCAGTAACCGCTTCGGTGAAATTCAAAGAAGCTATATTACGCGTTTTTGGTGTTAAAAGTGTGAACTGGTATAGACTGTTTTACAACATATTCTCCGCGCTCACTTTTTTGCCTCTGCTGGTGCTGGCTGTGGCTTTGCCGGACCAGTTCCTCTACGAAATCCCCGATCCCTGGGTGGATATCACGTTGATTTTCCAATTGATGGCTGCGATCGCTTTATTGGTTGGAGTTTTACAAACAGACGTTTGGTCCTTTCTTGGATTAAAGCAGCTCATGGGTGGGTCGACGGAAAGCAGGATGGTGACCGGAGGGTTGTATCGTTTTGTGCGCCACCCGCTCTACACGGCCGGTTTGGTATTCATCTGGTTAACACCGGTCATGTCGGTCAACAGGTTGGTTCTGTATTTGAGCCTGACGATTTACATCATTATTGGCGCTTATTATGAGGAACGCAAGCTCAAGCGAGAGTTTGGCAAGGAATATGAAGATTACCAGACAAGAACGCCGATGTTAATTCCTGCGTTGTTCAGGCGTGGTTAAAATTATGTCGACTTCCACTTATCAGCGAAGAAACCCTGCCCACTCGACTGCCAATGCGATTGGTCAGATATTTGGCATTCTAGTGAGCGGGAGTATTGTTTTCATTGCCGCGGTCATTCTGATTGTTATCGGATACAACGCCTGGTATTTTGGGAGGATATTTCCTGGCGTACGTGTTGCAGGGGTGGATGTGTCAGGTTTGAACCGTGAGCAGGCTGAACTAAGGCTTAGCCAGGTAGTGCAATATCCCCTCAATGGAAAATTACTCCTCCGCGATGGGCAGGAAGCTTGGGTGGTTGCCCCTGCACAAGTGGGGATGTTGTTCGACCCTGCGGCTACAGCAGAGAATGCCTACCGGCTGGGCCGGATGGGCAGCCTCTCGACCAGACTCTCCAACCAGCTGCAAGCCTTCCAATCCGGTTTGGACGTCTCGCCGGTGGTCATTCTAGATGAGAGAACCGCCTATCGCTTCCTCCAATCCCTGGCCTTGGAAGTGGATGTTCATTCTGTGGAAGCCAGCCTGTCCATTGATGGGTTGAATGTAATTGCTACTCCAGGTCAAATGGGTCGGCTGCTCAATGTGGATAAAACGCTTGAGGCGGTATCATCCCAGATGCAGACTTTCAAGGACGGCGAGATCACGCTTGTGATGGACGATCGTGCTCCCGAGATTTTGGACGTCAGTAAACCGGCAGAAGCTGCACGGCGAATTCTTGCCACGCCGCTCAATATTGTCCTGCCTAATCCTCAGCTTGGTGAACCAGGTCCCTGGCAGATTGACCCGGCCACGATGGCGACCATGATTAGCATTGACAAAGTAAAAAATGAAGAGGGGAAATTTGAATATAGAATTTCCGCAAGCGATCAGTTGATTCGCCCCTTGGTGTTGGGAATTGCTCGTGATCTGGATAAGCAACCGAAGAATGCCCGATTTATATTCAATGACACCACCCGCCAGCTCGATGTCCTCGAACCGGCTGTCATTGGTCGAAGTGTTAGGGTCGATGAGACGATTGCAGCAATTAACGATGCGATCAACAATGGTCAACAGGTTGTGACACTGACAGTTGATACGACTGAGCCGGCCGTTAAAGAGTGATGCCACAGCTGCATCCTTGGGAATTACAGAGAATATAATCTCCTATTCGACCTATTTTCGCGGATCGAGTTCACCTCGCATTCAAAATATCAAAACTGCGGCTGAGTCATTTCATGGGCTGCTGATCGCACCCGGAGAGACTTTTTCAATGGGCGAGGGATTGGGAGATGTCAGTCTCGATAATGGATATACCGAAGCGTTGATCATTTATGGGAATAAGACCATCAAAGGGGTCGGCGGTGGCGTGTGCCAGGTCAGTACGACACTTTTCCGCACAGCTTTTTTTGCTGGATTTCCGATCGTCGAGCGTGCTGCCCATGCCTACCGGGTTTCCTATTACGAGCAAGCCCAAAGCAGCATCGATCCTTACCTGGCAGGATTGGACGCCACAGTCTACTTCCCGCTTGTAGATATGAAGTTCGTGAATGACACTCCTTATTGGCTTCTGATGGAAACCTATGTGAATGAAGGTGCCCGAAGAATTACATGGAAATTCTATTCCACCAGCGATGGTCGCACCGTGGATTGGGAATCGACAGGTCCGATTAATCGGGTTCCAGCGCCGGATCCGATTTTTCAAGAGAATCCTGATTTTCAGCCGGGAGAAGTGAAACAGACCGATTGGGCAGCGGAAGGGGCGGATGTGCAGGTCCTCCGAAGGGTAAGCCGGGGCGGTCAATTGATCAACCAGGATTATTTCAACACGCATTATGCTCCCTGGCAGGCGGTTTGCGAGTATGGTCCCGGGACCGATGATCCTGAACAGCGCGCTGAAGACGAAGGGTTGTGTCAATAACCACTCCGCATGGTAAAATTCGCACTCGATGAACGGTTTCTCCGGCTCGTGAGGATTAAGGAGAGTTATGGTTAGCAAAGAGTTGCTTGAAATACTTCGATGCCCCGCTTGTGTTCGTGAGAAAAGCGGACTTCTCACGCTTCACAAGGATACCTGGCTGGTGTGTCAGGATTGTTCCCGGAAATATCCCATCGTGGATGATATCCCCGTGATGTTGATCGATGAAGGGGATAAGTGGACGAACACCTCCATGGATGCGCTCCCTGTCCCGCCTCCTTCAAGGTAGAATGTCCGAAATTTCCAGGTTGATCAAAGACCTTTCATCCGGAAACGATGACCTGGCCGAGGAATCTGTCAGGCAGCTTATCGTTATAAAAGACGAAGCACTCCCGCATCTTCTGGCCTTGAGAAATTCAAAGGTGATTGATGAACGTTGGTGGGCTTATTGTGCCCTTGGGCAGTTTCCCGGGGCGGAAGTGGATTGGTTCTTTCCGGGTCTTCACGACTCTTCCGCAGAAGTGCGCGAGAGCGCGGCGATGGCTTTGAGCCATAACCCGGACCCAACTGCGGTACATGAACTAATTCTGGCTCTTAAGCGATGACGATAGAATGGTGGCGTCTTTGGCATGTCATGCACTATCGAATATTGGAAAGGATGCAGTACCAGAATTAATCCTTGAAATGGAAAATGGGTCCCCATCTGCCCGGATCGATGCTGCCCGTGCCCTTGCAGCTATTCAAGACCCTCGTTCCATACCGGTCTTTATGGCTGCATTAAGCAATGGATCTGAGTTGGTTAAGTTCTGGGCTGAGCAAGGTCTCGAAAATATGGGTGCTGAAATGGTCTATTTCAAGACCCAGCTAAAACACTAAAAGAAGAAAGAATATGAAACTAAACTGGAAGCACTATCTAATAATTGGCATTGCAATTCTATTAGCGATCTCGGGATTCGTGATCATGAGAGGACTTATCGTTTCGTGGACCTTTACTGATTTGCCCGGGATTGCAATTGTTGACAATAGCAACTCTGGGAATGGGTCTGAATCCACTGCTGAAACCACGCCTGAAGCTGTGGTTCCACCTTCGGAGTTACCTCCTGTGTGGGATGGCGCATCGCGTGTGAATATCCTTGTGATGGGCGTGGATTTTGGTGATTGGTCCGCTGATCGCGATGGTCCTTCAAGAACTGACTCGATGATTTTGCTGACACTCGATCCGATCACCAAGGAAGCCGGTATGCTTTCCATTCCCAGGGATCTCTGGGTGAACATCCCGGGTTTTGAACATGGAAGAATCAACACCGCCCATGCTTTGGGAGAGACCTATAAGCTCCCTGGTGGTGGTCCGGCATTAGCCGCAAAAACCGTAGAGGAATTCCTCGGTGTCCCTGTTCAGTATTACGCAGTGATTTCATTTGATGCTTTTACTCGAATGGTGGACGAGCTTGGGTGTATCAATATCTGGGCTTTTGAGGACCTCGCAATTGACCCGGTGGGTAAAGGCAACACTATTTATCTCACGAAGGATAAAGGCTACTGCATGGATGGTGACACACTCCTGGCTTATGCCCGAAGCCGTAAATCCCAAGGCGGAGATGTGGACCGTGCGCTAAGGACCCAACAAACAATCATTGCGCTGAAAGATGCCGTGCTTGATCCTGCGAATTTCACGACTCTCCTGTCGAAGGCCCCGGCTCTCTATCAAGAACTCGCTTCAGGTATCAATACAAATTTGTCATTTGATGATGGGATGAAGCTGGTCATGCTTGTCAGAGAAGTTTCCACTGAAAATATAAAAACACATGTTATTGATTATTCAATGTCCACACTTGCCAGTGTAATGTCTAATGATGGTAAGCCAATGAGCATATTAGTGCCGGTCCCGGATAAAATCAGGGAGTTGAGGGACCAGATGTTTGCAGAATCAGGCTCGATCAAGCCGTTTGCACAAGGCGACCCCACTCAGTTGGCTGCCGGTGAAGGAGCAAGTCTTGAAGTCCTTAACGGCACCTATACCGCCGGCCTTGCGGGGATCACAGGTGATTACTTTAAATCCCTTGGCATGAATGTGGCCGTCGTGGGAAATCCGGAACAAATAGGATATCCACGGACAGTGATCATTGACCACAGCGGAAAACCCTACATGACCAGGTATTTAATGGATTTGTTCAAGACCACCGCTGCTTCTCAATTCCAGATAAAATTTGACCCCGCCTCGCCTGCTGATGTAACCATCATCCTCGGTGATGATTGGGCTTTTAACAATCCCATGCCGTAGATAAATTCACTCTCACTTGCCCCGCTGAAAATCCAGCGGGGTTTTTGTTTAGTGCTTTCTTTCACATAAAAGGCAAATATTGCCTGATAAACATAAATTCATATAATTAGCCCTAACTTCGCCAAGGAGAAAACATGTCCCCGAAAATAAAAAAATCTCTGATCGCAATTTTGAGCATTCTTTTAATCTTTGTTCTACTGGTGGGTACTTTAGGATACATTAGCATAAGACAGTCATTCCCAATTACCGAGGGGAGCGTGTCCACGGGTGCCATTGAAGATACATCTTTAATCTCAGTAAATGGGGTAGACCAGCCTGTTGACATCTATCGCGATTCGATGGGTATTCCTCACATCTATGCGGCCACGCTCCACGATTTATTTTACGCACAAGGTTATGTCCATGCTCAGGACCGATTCTGGCAGATGGATTTTTGGCGTCATATCGGTTCAGCACGGTTGTCCGAGATGTTTGGCGAATCGCAAGTGGAAACGGACGCTTTCCTGAGAACCCTGGGTTGGCGGCAAATTGCGGAGACCGAATGGGAAAATCTCTTTCGCCTGAACCTAAAGCCATCCTGACCGCCTATACGGATGGGGTCAATGCCTACCTGGCTGACCACTCCGGTACGGAGCTCAGCCTCGAATATGGCATTCTGAAGCTGATCAATCCCGGGTATGCGGTTGAACCATGGACGCCGATCCACTCCCTGACCTGGGCAAAGGCAATGGCTTGGGACTTGCGTGGAAATATGGAAGAGGAAATCGAGCGCTCGATTCTCTTAAAGACGCTCACCATGGAGCAGGTGGATGAACTTTATCCTCCGTACCCTTCCGATCATCCTGTGATCGTTCCAGAGATCGGCGATTTTTCGGCAGCCACATCATCGAATGATCTTTCGCCGATTAGAAATAAATCATATCTTCACTCTGGGATTTTAGAGAATGTCGAAGTGAATATCGGAAACCTTGACAGGTTGCTAGGACCGTCCGGTGCGGGGATTGGCTCCAATAGCTGGGCGGTTTCAGGCGCTCTAACTGCAACAGGCAAACCTCTCCTTGCCAATGACCCTCACCTGGGGATTCAAATGCCCTCGATCTGGTATCAGATTGGTCTTCATTGCAAGCCCGTGAGTGATGCTTGTCCTTATCAAGTTGGAGGTTTTTCGTTTGCCGGTGTTCCGGGCGTAGTTATTGGCCATAATGATCAGATTGCCTGGGCGTTTACCAATGTGGGTCCGGACGTGATGGATCTGTATGTCGAGAAAGTCAATCCTGACAATCCCAACCAATATGAGGTAAATGGCCAGTGGGTGGATATGATTTTGCGTGAAGAAGTGATACCGGTGGCTGGCGGTGAGACAGTGACCGTCACTGTTCGTTCGACGCGACATGGACCTGTTGTATCTGATACGTATGAGCCATTAATGCAGACCATTCAGACCGTTGAGCCCGACGAGACACCGATGCCCCCTTACACGGAAAGGACCGGTATTCCTCTGCCTGATCCCTATGTTATCTCGCTGCGGTGGACTGCCTTGGAGCCCGGAAGCGTTTTCGAGGCGATTTGGGGATTCAACAAAGCGAAAGACTGGCAGGAATTCAGAGAGGCTACACGTCATTTTCAAGTTCCTGCTCAGAATCTTTTATTTGCTGATACTCAGGGTAATATTGCCTACCAAATGCCAGGGCGGATACCCATCCGGCAGAACGGTGATGGGCGTGTCCCTGTGCCTGGATGGACGGATGACTACGAATGGACGGGTTATATTCCATTCGATGAACTCCCCTATCAGGTAAATCCTCCCAGCGGTTATATTGTCACAGCGAACAATCAGGTTCCGCCCTCCAACTATCCCTACCTGGTAACATCCGATTGGGATTATGGCTTCCGGGCGCAGAGAATTGTGGATATGATCCGAAATTCTTCCGGACCGATCGACATCACCTATATACAAAAAATGCAAGGAGATAATCAGAATCTAAATGCTGAGATTATTCTCCCGTTCCTGGCCGAATCCAATCTTGAGTTGACCTCCCCCAATGAAGAAGAAGCTTTTGGGATACTCCAGAACTGGGATAGCCGGGATGAAATGGACTCACCAGCCGCTGCAATTTTTGAGTGGTATTGGTGGAATTTATTAATGCAAACCTTCAAAGATGACTTGCCTGAAGAGTATTGGCCCGGTGGCGGCAATCGTTGGTTTGAAGTGATGCGTCAACTGGTCGATGAACCAAATTCGCCTTGGTGGGATGATAAGGCTACGGGAGACGTGATCGAATCTCGGGATGATATTTTACAAAGCGCATTCAAGGAAACGATCAGCCAGATGGAAAAAGAATATGGCACGGCAACTAACCGCTGGCCTGAATGGGGCGAGCTGCACACCTCCACTTTTAAAAACGCCACCCTGGGAGAATCAGGAATTGCGCCGATTGAGGCATTGTTTAATCGAGGTCCATTCGAAACGGGTGGGGGAGATAGCATTGTCAATGCGACAGGATGGACTGTCGGTGAGACGTTTGAGGTGGATTGGCTGCCTTCCATGCGGATGATTGTCGACCTAAGCAATCTTGATAATTCTGTAACGGTCCACACGACGGGTCAATCTGGACATGCCTACCACGATCACTATATTGACATGGCAGACTTGTGGCGGAATATTCAGTATTACTCCATGTGGTGGGATGAAGCCTCCATCATTGACGATTCCGAAGGCCATTTCCAACTCTTACCATAGTTTGTGCAAAAACCAAAAACAGGCTGGATGACTAGTCATCCAGCCTGTCGTTATTAAGAATAAGTATTATTTGGCAGATGTCGCCTTGGCTTCAGCTTTTTTTTCCAATTTAGCTTTTATAATCTCATAAATGGCCGGGACAACAGAGATGAGAATAATGGCAATGATCACCATTTCGAAATTCTTCTGAACGAAGGGGATGTTTCCAAAGAAGTACCCTAATCCCAGAAAAATACTCACCCACAAGACTCCACCAACGATGTTGTAGGTAATAAAATGTTTATAAGTCATTTCACCTACGCCGGCAACAAACGGCGCAAAAGTACGAACGATCGGGACGAACCTTGCCAGTATGATGGTCTTCCCACCGTATTTTTCAAAGAAGGCATGAGTCCTTTCCATGTATTCCTTCTTGATCCATTTTACTTCGCCGGTAAAGGCGCGGGAACCGACCGCGTGGCCAATCCAATAATTGACGGTATCTCCTAATATGGCCGCGGCAGTCAGGACGAGAAAAAGAACAATGGGGTTAAGCCAGCCTCTCGCGGCGAATGTTCCTGCAGCGAAAATCAATGAATCCCCGGGAAGAAAAGGGGTCACGACCAGGCCTGTCTCTGCAAATATGACTCCAAAAAGGATGAGGTAGGTCAAGGCACCGTACTGCTGGATGATTTGCCCAAGGTAGACATCAAGGTGTAAGAACATTTCCAACAATTTATTGATGATATCCATGTTTTTATAGTTCCTTTGTTGTTTTCAGGCGCAAGGCGAGATTATACCGGATTAAATCTTTGAAATTACAGTTTTTCAAGATTTGACATCGCTCGATTGGGCAAAACAGCGGAATTTAGCCGCGTATTGATAATGAGTAAAATCGATAGATTTATTATTGAGAGGACAGCTAATCCGATCGCTGAGACCGTTGGTAGGTTTTGTACGATCAAGGACGGGTTGGGCAAATAATCCATGGCGATTTGTGCTGCAGATGATAACGCAAGTGCATTCCACATCCCATGAATGACAATCACCAGGAGATAGGTGATTCCCAGTTGGACATATTTTCTGTCTCTCCATGCGCTGACCAGCGCCCATCCCATCAAGCCGGTTGTCACGATATGCACCAGGTCAGTGCCAGCGCGAACGATGGACAGCAGATTTGATGCCTCCGGGATGCCTGGCGACATTCCCAGGCTTTCCACCAGGGCGTAGGCTGCGCCTCCCAGGACACCCATGGCAAACCCCTGCCTGGGTGTCATAATCTTGTTTGGACTGAGCCAGACTCCCAGCGGTTTTAATAATTCCTCAATTATCGGGATTATCACAGAGAAGAAAATCAATCCTGCACCGATAACCACTGGACTGTAAATGTATGGGGCCATGATTCTCGTGATTGCTTCCGGGTTATTGGTATACATTAATCGTGTGCTTAATGATTCGACGGAGTTGATCAATTCCGGATTCAACGCAATCCAAAAAATCGCGCCCAGCCCCGCCACCAGGATAATCATTACTTCGGCAAATCCGATCAGGAGTGGAACGACGGTCATTCCGATGGTGAACGTGCCCCAGCGAAGCTCATCAGACCCGGAATCCAGGCCTCGCAGGGCAATTCGTATGAGTATCCAGATGGGAAGAACAAGTGTGACCAGGTTGAGCGGGATCGAAACGAGGGGTATCGATTCACCGGATCCTGCCAAGGCTGTCAATGAGGCTGAGACGAGCCAGATTGAGGCGATCAACCAGGTTGGAATTCTATGAAAGGGCAGCTGAACGGCCGGCTTGTTCATTACATGCATGAGGCTGTAGTAGATACCTGGGAATAGAGCAAGCCCAAGGAAAATTGACCCGGCTGACAGGGTGAGGGTTGATTCGGCGGTTTCGGGGCTGCCTGATATTAGTTCGATGATTCCCGCGATCCCCATCAAGATACCCATGCCAAGAAAAATCATCGCAGAGAATCCACCTAGGAATAAAAGGAGGACCGAAGGCCAGGGCGTTCTAACAGGAGGTTGCATTATCGTTCCTCGATGGTGATACTGATGATCTTATCTCCAGGCGGTAAATTTGTACCGGGTTGCGGATCTCTGGGCGTAAGTTTGGATAAGACTTCCATTCCGCTGATAACCTGACCGAATAACGTGTACCCGCCGTCCAGGGTGGGCGCCGGAACCATGGTTATGAAGAATTGGCTTCCATTGGTGTTCGGACCAGAATTTGCCATGCCGACCATGCCTGGTTTGTCATACTTCAGTGAAGGGTGAACTTCATTGTCGATGTAGTATCCCGGATTGCCGATGCCGGTGCTGGTGGGATCTCCAGTTTGGGCGACATTGCCTTCAATGACCCGATGGAAGGTGATGTCGTTAAACCATCCATCTTTTGCGAGAAAAACGAAGTTATTCACCGTGTTTGGGGTTTTGTCTGCAAAGAGCTCGATCACGATTTCGCCTTTTTCCGTGATTATTCGGGCAATGTACTGCTTGGAAGGATCAATTACGATAGGCGGGCAGGTTTTATATTGTCTTTCGGATATTGCGAGCAGGCTGACGATCTTACTTAAATTCTCATAATCCAGCGGACCACCATAAATCTGACCGTTGATCAGAATAAATGGAGTACCAGGCAGGCCGATGGATTTTCCATTTTCCCACGAATCGTTCACACGCTTGACGATATCTTCACGAGTTAAATCTGAAAGAAATTGTTCTTTGTCCAAACCAATGAACTCTGCTTTTTCTGGACAGCCATTCTCCAAAAACCTCCGGTGTAAACGAACTCCATTCTTTCTGCGTTGCAAAAGAGCAGATCGTGCATCTCCCAGAATTTACCTTGTTCAGCAGCGGCAGTGGTTGCCTGGGCAGCGAGAGCAGCCTTGTCGTGAATGGAAATTAGTGGGAAATCTCGAAAAACCAACCGGACATTTTCGGGATTTTCCTGCTGGAGTTGCGCCAACACGGGCGCAATAAATGCACACGCTGGTCACTGGAAATCGCCGTATTCGATAATGGTCATGGGTGCATCTTTGGGACCCACGACGTAATCCTGCTCAGTCACAGGCGGAAATAACGAGGACTCCTTGGCATCAGGAGTTGGCTCAAGGTATATGCTTTGGCAGACCGATTCCTGAATTGTTGTGGGAGAAGGTTCCAAGGTGGGGAGGGCTGTTGTTGTGGGAATGGATGCCCCAGGTCCACAGGCAGCGAGAAGGACGAGACTGGAAAGGATGAGGAGTGGTATAAAATTTTTCAAGTTAATCTCCAGGATGATGAAATGCCCAGGGCTGCGCTAATTTCCAGTTGCAATGAGAAGATCATCGAATGTAGTCATTCTTGAAATACGGAAAATGAAATCCGCGAGCGATTCACTTTCTTCCCGTAATTTTCGAACAGCCGGCCCGACCGGATCTTCTCCAGCCGGTCCCCCGGGTACGTCTGCATAGGCTCCGTAAAATGCGAAGTAGGCCTGGTTCAATTTTCGCATTGGATATCCATTATCCCAGAAAAACTGCCGGCGTGCTTCCATGTATTTTTCAGCTTCAAGGATTTTGCCCTCTGAAAGGAGTTGGTCTGTCGTAACACGGGTCTCGTGCATTTCCTTCCGAAAGTCAAAGGGTTGGCGGAAACTCCCGGGTCCAAGCGGTTGAGATTTGTCCGAGATTAGACCAGGAGAGGTGAGTCCTGTCGAAATCAACTCGGGGTAGTATGTTTCGATGACCTGCATGCCAATTTCCTTTCCTGCGATACTGGCCGTTGTTTCATTCATTGTTCGAAGCTCGGGAGTTGTGTCGTAGCGGATCCCCAATGGTCTCAATGTCAGAAAATTGTGGATCCACTCATGGGCGACGACTTCCGTCATCCATCGCAAATCGCTTGTGCGCATCACCATGGTGGGGTATGCGCCGATCCCTCCGACAGGGACTATGAGCGATGAAACATCCAAACGTGAATCCACTTGTTCTTCAAGTAAGGTACGCTGTTCGACAGTCAGGTCAGGCAGAAGGGATATATTTCCCTCCTGCTGGATTGTGTCGCGGGGCGAGATGATCAGCGCCAAAGGCAGGGGGGAGATATGATACAGGACCGAAGGGATCGGCTGCCCGCCTTTGGTTATCCCCAGCTCGGAAACCACCGAGGCAACCTGACTTTGGATGATCGCCTCTGCAAAAGGTGCCATGTTATTTTGACGCTGGGTGAGGGACCTTAATTTGATTCTCAATTCTCCAGTGGCAGCTTCTTTATCCGCAATGGCCGGATCCGCATATAGTTGGTCAAGTTCAGTCTCTGTGGATTCGATATCGCGTGTGACCTGGATGTAATCGTATACGACAAGTTTTTGTTGTTCATTAGTCAGATAGTCAGGCATCCCGAGCGCACTGAATTGGGTCTTTTGCCAGGCGGCATCCAAAGTCCAGGAAAGATAGTCGAATAACATTCCGGACGATACCATGGCCGCCTGCTCGGGTAAGGAGCCTGCACGAGCTGAACTGGTGGTCATCAATAGGAATTGCGCAATGACAATGGCAAGGATGATCGGGTGACGGAGCAATTCTTTCATAACCTGGATTATAACCAATCAGGATTAACATCCGAAATATCATAATCCATGATTAATGTTTGAAACAGACATACCCAGGTTGGATTTGAAACAAAACCACATCCAAAATTTCAATCGCTAATTCCAGTGATACTGATCAAAAGAAAACATTAGAAATATGTAAGTTTGACCCTCTCAACACTGGTATTTTTTATAATTAAGGGATAAAAATAGGAATTAATTGATTTTTGAGAAGTGCGACACTCGCCATACTAAACCGTATATGATTTATAGCGCTCACTGAACAGTGGGGGTTTGATCTAATACCATTCGGAGGAAAAATGAACAAGAAGTCCATTTATATCATCGCGGCTGTCGCGGTTGTGGTTATCGCCGTCGGTGGCTTTTTTTGGTACCGTAATTCACAGCAGGCAGCGGCGGCGGGCCAGTTTGAGATCTCAGCACTGGAAAATGGCAGCCTGGTTTCAATCGTTGGCGCGACCGGAACGGTGCGGGCAAATCAGTCCGCCTTGTTGAACTGGCAGACATCGGGTACGGTTGAATCGGTCAATGTTGAAGAAGGCGATAAAGTTAAGGCGGCGGATGTCCTTGCCGATTTGGACCCGACTTCCCTTTCACAGGCGATCGTCCTTGCCCAAGCGGATCTGGTCACTGCCGAGCGAAACCTTCAAAATGTACGGGATTCGTCCAGCGCAAAGGCCCAGGCACAACTTGCCCTTGCCAATGCTCAAAAGGCATTGAAGGATGCCAATGATAAGCGGTCCAGCCTGGATTGGAAACGCGGCTCAAAGGAAAATATCGAGTACGCTGAAGCCCAGCTGGCATTGGCTGATAAGGCGGTTGAGAATGCGGAGAGAATATACAACAATTTAACCGATCTGGCTCCTGCAGATCCTCAACGTGCCCAGGCGACAACCAATCTTTACAATGCCAGGCAGGCTCGCGCTCGAGCGCTGGCGACGGTCAACTGGTATAAAGGCGGACCCACGGATAACGACATTTCCGAAGGAGATGCAAAACTGGCTGTGGCTCAGGCTAATTATGACGATGCAGTTCGGGAATGGGAAAGACTCAAGAATGGTCCCGATCCACTGGATATTGCCGCCGCACAGGCACGAGTGGATGCCATCAAAGCAACATTGAATCTGGCTCGAATAACCGCCCCGTTTGCCGGTACTATCACGCGTGCCGATCCCAAGCCGGGCGACCAGGTATCACCAGCGACAGCCGCTTTTCGTTTGGATGATCTTTCTCACCTATTGGTCGACGTTCAGGTCTCCGAAGTGGATATCAATAATGTTGAGCCGGGTCAGAAGGTTGTTTTGACCTTTGATGCCAATCCGGGGCAGGAATACCAGGGCGTGGTCACCAAGGTGGGGCAGGTAGGCAACCCGGCACAAGGTGCGGTGAATTTCGTGGTGACCGTCGAATTGACAAATCCCGATGAGACGGTAAAGCCCGGAATGACCGCGGCTGTGACCATCAATGTGGAAGAATTGGAAAACGTGCTGCTTGTTCCAAATCGCGCGGTCCGATTTCAAGACGGTAAACGTGTCGTTTATGTATTACAGAACGGTGTCCCCACTCCTATCGAGATTCAATTGGGGGCAACTTCTGACACCTTCAGTGAATTGATTTCTTCCGAACTTGATGCAGGTGACGAGATCATTCTTAATCCTCCTGCCTTCACATTTGGGCCCGGTGGCGGTGGCGGCGGCATGTTCGGAGGGGATTAATGGCCGATCATGTCATCGTCGCAGACGGCCTGAGAAAAATCTACCAGATGGGGGATGTGGAAGTCCAGGCCCTGCGCGGGCTTTCATGCACCATCGATCGCGGTGAAGTGATCGCCATCGTCGGGCCGTCTGGCTCGGGGAAATCCACCCTGATGAATATACTTGGATGTCTCGATCATCCCACCTCGGGTGATTATGTGTTGGATGGTGAACTCGTTTCCGAGCTGCGTGACGATCAGCTGGCGGCAATTCGCAACCGCAAGGTGGGCTTTGTATTCCAGAGCTTTAACCTGCTTTCGCGTTCATCAGCGCTGACCAATGTGGAGTTGCCTCTCCGGTATTCCGGGAATCGCGAAGGTCGCAAGGACCGCGCTCGCGACGCTTTGACCTCGGTCGGACTTGGAGACCGCATGACTCATCGGCCTACAGAGCTTTCTGGAGGACAGCAGCAGCGCGTAGCCATTGCGCGTGCGATTGTAAATAATCCTGCCATCATAATGGCGGACGAACCGACCGGCAACCTGGATTCCAGGGTGGGGCAGGAAATCATGGATCTGCTGCTCAAATTGAACCAGGAGCGAGGGACAACGCTGATCATCGTGACCCACGACCCCAAAATTGCCGCTCAAGCTCAGCGAACCATCCATATCAAGGACGGCATCGTGGATTTGGAGGGTGCATGACCTTCTCTCAAGTATTCTTTGAAGCCCTCGAAAGCCTCAATTCCAACAAGCTTCGTTCTGGCCTGACCATTCTGGGGATCGTCATCGGCGTGGCAGCGGTCATTGCCATGCTGGCAGTTGGGCAGGGAGCTCAGAACACCATTACCGGCTCGATCAGCGGAATCGGCACGAACGTGCTTTTTGTTTTTTCAGGCAATCAGCAGCAGGAGATTCGCAATCCCCGACCATTGACCATACAAGATTCACAGGCCATCCAGGACCCCTTTGCTGCACCTGCGGTTGTTGCTGTTGCTCCGATCCTTCAATCCAGCCTTGAGGTGGCGGGAGGCGGTGAAAAGACCACAACTGAAGTGACCGGTGTGACGCCGTCTTATGCGGATGTGCGCAATTACAAGGTGACCGAAGGTGAATTTATCACCGAGGACCAAATCCTTGGCCGCGCTTCCGTGGCGTTGATCGGACCAGAAACTGCGGATAAGCTTTTTGGGCGCAGGGAAGGTCTGGTGGGTGAGGCGATCCGTATTGCCGGGCAACCTTTCCGAATTATAGGCGTGTTGGAATCCAAAGGAGGCGGTTCATTCGGGAGCCAGGATGATGTGATTTTAGTTCCTTTCACAACCGCCCAGGCGAGGTTGATTCGCCGCAACAATCCCAACCGGGTGGATCTGATTTTCGTCCAGGCGGCAAGTGCTGAAGAAGTAAGAACAGCCAATGACCAGGTGGCGCAGATCCTGCGGGCGCGGCACCGCACCGAAATTGGCAAAGACGATTTCACCATTTTCTCGCAGCAGGATTTCATCCAGACCGCCTCGACCATCACCGGCGTGCTCACCGTCTTTTTGGGTGGAATCGCGGCCATTTCCCTCCTGGTGGGCGGCATCGGTATTATGAACATCATGCTGGTCTCGGTGGCAGAGCGCACGCGCGAAATCGGGTTGCGAAAGGCGCTCGGGGCTAGGCGGCGCGACATCCTCATTCAATTCCTGACAGAATCATCCCTGCTTTCCCTTATTGGCGGGCTGATTGGTATTCTATTTGGCTGGTTGATTGCTCTCGCGGTTGGGCAGGTTGCCACCGCTACCGGCAACTCATTTACGCCGTCTGTTGGACTCAGCGCGATCTTGCTGGCAACGATTTTTTCCACCGCGGTCGGGTTGTTCTTTGGGATCTATCCCGCCAACCGGGCAGCCGCATTGGAGCCTGTCGAAGCGCTGCGATACGAGTAATCTGCGGTAAAATTGGTAGCCGGGACATTGAAAGAAATTCGCGTAAAAAATCCGTTTACGGAGAAGACGATGAACGAAAAATATGCAAAGCTGACTGAGCTTATTGCCGAAGTTCAAGACCTGAATCATTGCGGAGCATTGATTGGCTGGGACCAGCATGTGTACATGCCCGCTGGCGCCGCCGAGGAACGCGGCCATATGCAAGCCACTCTGGCCAAAGTCGTCCATGAGAAGTTTGTGTCTGATGAGATTGGCAGCCTGCTTGCAGATCTGAAAAAGGAATTACCCGACCTTGACCAGGATTCAGAAGAGTATCGAATTATTAAAAGTAACCACCCGGGATTACGAAAGGGAAACTCGAGTACCCGGCGATTTTGTGGCGGAATTTGCCCAGGTGACCACTCTCGCCAACCAGGCCTGGATGGAAGCACGCGGCAAATCTGATTTCTCGATTTTCCAGCCTCATCTCGAGAAAATCCTGGAGATGGGCAAGCGTTACGTCAGCTTCTTCCCGCCCTCTGACCACCCGTATGATACCTTGCTGGATATTTATGAACCGGGCATGAAGACTGCGGATGTCAAGACCATTTTCGATGCACTCCGTCCTCAGCAAGTCGAATTGGTCAAGGCTATCGCCACACGGCCACAGGTGGACGATTCCTTCCTTCATGTGGATTATGACGAGAAAACAATGCTCGCCTTCAGTGAGGAAGTCGCGACCGCCTTCGGTTATGACTTTAAGCGGGGACGTCAGGACAAATCCGCGCATCCCTTCACCCAGGGCATGGGTCCCGATGATGTTCGCATCACCACGCGCTTTGACCCGAAGCATCCCTTCGCCCTGTTATTCGGCACCATGCACGAAACAGGACATGCGCTCTATGAGCAAGGGGTCGGTCATACCTGGTCACGGACCATGGTGGAAAACGGCGCGTCCCTGGCGCTTCATGAATCCCAATCGCGTATGTGGGAAAACCTGGTGGGGCGGTCGCTGCCTTTTTGGGAGCACTTTTACCCGCGCGCACAGGAATTATTCCCCTCACAGCTCAAGAACGTAAAACTTGAACAATTCTACAAGGGAATCAACAAGGTCCAGCCTTCATTGATCCGAGTCGAGGCCGACGAGGCAACCTACAACCTTCACATCATGCTACGCCTGGAACTTGAAATCGCGATGATCGAAGGCAAGGTGGCGGTGAAAGACCTTCCCGATCTATGGAACACGAAGATGCAGGAATATCTCGGTGTCATTCCGCCCAACGACGCCAAAGGCGTACTGCAGGATATTCACTGGTCTGGAGGAATGCTAGGTTATTTCTCGACCTACGCTCTCGGTAATCTCATCTCTGTCCAACTTTGGGAGCGCTTCCTCGAATTCAATCCCGAACTCGATGACCAGATTCGCAAGGGCGATTTCTCCGGGCTTCTTTCGTGGCTGAGGGTCAAGATTCACCAATATGGCCGCAAATACGAACCGCAGGAACTGGTTCAGCGTGTCACCAAGTCAAAAATCGACTCGGCTCCTTATGTGCGCTATTTGAACAAGAAATATCGCGCGATTTACGGACTCTAACACTCACCGCCCGCAGCCCAAACCTGCGGGCGGGAAAATATATGGGACGCATTACCGTTGTTTTCATTTTGATGGTTCTTTCCGCAGCCATGAATGGTTGCGGAAATACCTCGACGGAGGTACCACCGCCCCCATGGATGGTGACCCAAAATACCCCTTCACCTGTCCCCGTTACCGAATCAATTCCAACCGCGACGGTTCTCCAGGCAACAGACACAGAGTCGCCGACTACATCTCCCACTTTTACACCTGAACTAGTTCCCTCCCCGACAGACACGCCAGCCGTTCCTACCTCGGAACCTGTTTCAACCGAGTCTCCAGATGCGACAGCCGTCCCCACGGTGGATCCGTTTGCCGCAGCGATTCAAATCTTTGCGCCGGGTCCCATGTCGAAAGTGTCCTCTCCCATCGACCTGCGTATGTACATCGCTCCCCGGGCAACCGGCTTGACTTCCGTCGAGCTCTATGGAGAAGACGGAAGATTGATGGCACGTAATGTCTTCAAGACGGTAAATTACAGCAATCAATTCGATAAAGTCATCGTGGAGCTTCCTTTTGAAACCAATGCCGCGGCTGAAGTGGGTCGTTTGCAGATCAGCACCCAGGATGACTACGGGATGCTCCAGGCGGTGAAATCCGTGCATTTGTTGTTGTTGTCAGTGGGGGACTCCATAATCACCAACCCGGAGTATTTGCGCGAGAGTGTTGCTTTGGTCGAACCGCCGCTATTGCATTACATTACCGGCGGCGAAATGACCGTCCAGGGCACGATGCAGGTGTTCAATGATTTGCCGGTCGTTCTGGAGCTTGTGGACAGGCAAGGGCAGGTGGTCGGATCACGTATGATATCCGTCGGTCCAGCAGATGGAAAATTTTATCCGGTCAATATTACCCTGTCGTATCAAGTGACGCAATACACCCCGGTCAGGTTGGTGATTCGGCAATCGGATAACCGCATTCCGGGTCCGTATTATCTTTACAGCCAGCAACTATTTCTCAGCCCTTGACGGGTGGAGTGTTTCGAGTATAATTCGCGGGCTGTATAACCGATGCGGGGTAGAGCAGTGGCAGCTCGTCGGGCTCATAACCCGGAGGTCGTGCGTTCAAATCGCACTCCCCGCTACTTTTCACCAACCATAGCTCGCAAAGCTATGGTTTTTCGTTAACCCGACGGACTGTGATTGGCAAATATTCCATTCAAGGAGGTGTTTGCATGAACCACAGTTCGCCGGGCTCGTTAGCCCTCAACAAGGCCATTATCGGCTTTTTGAACTATAAAACAGCCGAAGGCCTGACCGATCGGTCCGTAGATTCCTATAAACGGGTACTCGAAAAGTGGGCGGAACACACAGGGGAAATTGAGGTGGGCCGCATCACCCAACAAAACATCAGTGATTATCTTCTTTACCTGAGGACCGAGTATGTCCCCCGCAGGTTTGGAGGGGATACGCGGCCACTCTCCGGGAAGACACTGCGCAACATCTACATCAGCCTGGCGTCCTTTTTTACCTGGGCTTGTATGGAATTCCAGATAAAAAACCCGATGGAAGAAATCCCCGTCCCGCGCTTCCAACGAAAGCAGGTTGAACCTTTTACAAAGGAAGAAGTCCTGCAGATGATCAAAGCCTGCACCTATTCCCGTGAAGCGGATACTGCTGACCGCCGCCGGTTTGTGATGCGCCGGCCGACCGCCAACCGCGACCAGGCGATCATTCTCACGCTGGTCGATAGCGGATTGCGGGCATTGGAATTGTGTTCGCTCAAGATCGCGGACTTCGATCCCAAGCGCGGGAAGCTGGAGGTCCGGCACGGTGTTGAAGGAGGCGCCAAGGGAGGCAAGGGCAGGGTCGTTTTTCTCGGAAAGACTGCCCGAGCGTCCGTCTGGCGTTATCTTGCCAGGCGGGAAGATGAAAGCGATCAGGATGCTCCCTTGTTTGCCGTGTCGCGAAATCGTCCCTTTACTCCAGGCAGCTTACGCCAATTGATCAAGCGGATTGCTGAGCGCGCCGGTATAAAAGACGCCTATCCTCATAAATTCAGGCATACTTTCGCAATCACCTATCTGCGTGTGGGAGGGGATATTTTTACCCTGCAAGTGCTGCTGGGTCATGGCAGTCTGGACATGGTGAGAAATTATGCCCTGATCGCTCAAGTCGATGTTGAGCAGGCGCACCGGAAGGCCAGCCCTGCGGACAACTGGAGGCTGTGACCTGACCAGGATCTGATAGGACTTTTATATTCGGAATGGGACAAGTTTTCAAGAAGGTGATATGTTCACCTTCTTGAAAACTTGAATTCAGACCATCCAACCATAACCTTGTTAATAAACCGTTGTGAAATCGTCTTGAAAGGATCTGACCTTTCTCAACACGCGTTACCGGACTGCTCGACTTCATTCACCCACTTGCGCAGTGGGATGAAGTCGATGCTCGATCTCCGCGAAGTCAATCGCCTGGCGAAGCGAACGGATGGCGTAATCGAAATCATAGCAAGCCATAGTATCCCCCTTTCTAAAAGTCATCCGGAAAACCGATCGTGACGACCGGTTCACCCTGATTGCCAGGTAGATGGAGTAGTCGTGCTCTTCGTGATTCCTGCGCTATAGATCATCTATCACATTTTGTTGGTCTTAAGGCTCTTGCATTCGAATGTGATTCGCCATATATTATTGATAACGGTTTTGGGATATTAGTGGTGGGAAATGATGAGGAAGAAAAGGAGCGGGCGGGTGCGCAGGCATCGCGTTTATGAAACGAGTGTGCAAAAGGCGATCAAGAAGGTCTGCACAAAGGCAGGTATTCACAAGCCAGTGGGTCCGCACACACTGAGGCATTCATTCGCAACTCATTTGTTCGAAGGAGGAACAGATATAAGTACAATACAAGATCTGCTTGGACACAAAGACCTGAAAACGACGATGGTTTATACCCACGTCGCCAATCTAGCGGCAGTACAGTCACCGCTGGACCGTATTAGTCTCGGAATTAAACGCACCGAGCTCGTAGAATCATGATTTGGGCCGCTAAATCCAAGAGAATATAGCCATTAGATTTCATTGATTGGGAGAGCATAAGCTATGGATAAATTCGTTGAATTCTGCCAAAAATTCGGCTTGCATCCTCTTGTCGGCTTTGGCATGGTCGCTGTTGACACGATGTTATTTGGGGCGGAAAGTGCAACTCTCGGCATATCATGGCCCATCTCGATTGCCGTAGCGGTTGTACTTGGGATTGGTTATCTTGGTTTTAGAAACACGGTATGAAGGAAAAATGGGGTTTAGCAATTGGCAAAGGTCTGATAGTCGGCGTACTCACGGCCATCCCTACTCCGCTGCCCGCGGCTATTCCATTTATAGGAGGAACCCTTGGAACAGTAGCGCTGCTTTCAAGTAGCAAGAATGCTTCAGGCGACGAAAAGAAATAGCAACAACAAAGGTCACACACACTACAATCAAGCGTGTCACAGCACGAGATATTAGGCTTGTCGCTCAAAATAGGAAGATTCGTCAAGTTGTTAACAAGTACAAGCGCCTGTCATATGCATCGGTTTAGTTAGTATTTCTGGAATCAAAGGTATCCACAAAAGCACTGCAGACCATCCGCCGCTGAGCCATATCGTTTTAAGCCGCTTCGACTGTAAAAATAGTCAAAACTGCAGGACAGAAAAATAACGATTTTTGCACATCACCATAGGTACAAGGATGTAAGACATGGCTGAAGTAAGTGATAATGCCGCCATATTTATAACGACGAGTTTTCAAGCCATAGAACGAGCCAAGTTTGGATTCCCGCCCGGTTCAGAGACGGTCAACTTAATGGTTTCGTTAGTCTTCCTAGGATTCTATCTGGAAGAAAATCTTGATGTGATTGTAGACAAACTAAACAAGCGTGGCGAACTGAAAGAGTTTTTCGGAAAAAGAGAGCCGGGGCTCAAAATGAAATTTGGCTGGTTTTACAATTCCTACATTGCCCCAGTCAGATTGAAAAAATCCAACAAGGCTTTCAGGATGATTTTTTGAAAAACCTGGAGGCAAGGTTTCCAGGCTTTGAAAAGATATATACATTTCGTAACCCTGTTTCACACGGGAAAATTAAACATTCGTTATCCATTCCTGATGTTTTTGCACTCCGCGAAAGAGCGAAAGCTATCACTGGTGAGCTATTGGAAATAGTTGATCAGAAGGAACAGGTTGTGATTGAGAAAAATGTCGGGTATAAGGATGCAATCATCAATTTTGACAAGACACATCCGTCAATATAGGGGTAGCCCAACACCGGTTACCTGACAGGGCTCCCGCCCGTCGGTGAGCCAATCCGTCCGTTCTCCATGGCGCCTCGTTAGACCGAACGTAACTGACCAAGGAGACTTAATGCTAGAAGGTGTGACCCCTTTTTGCCCCAAAGGAAAGCGTTGATTTCTACAATAGGCTTCTCAATCGAAAAACACCTTTAAGCCTATCGAAGTCGCGATAGATTGTCGATTGGTGAATGTGCTCTATGCGCCTGGAGTAAATCATCGTCAACCATCTGGGCGTAATGCTGGACCATATCAAGGCTTGCATGCCCAAGCATTGCCTGCAAATGCAATACATCCATTTCTGCTCGAAGGCATAATATAACGAATGTTCGGCGCATCGCATGAGGTGATAAGCCTTTTATTCCTGTCCGAACTGACAGCCGGCGGAAAACAAGTAGTAAACCAGAGCCCGTAAACCTTGCACCACCCCTGGCTTGGAATAGTGGAACGGTATCGGATACACTTTTACACGTTCTGCGATAAGCCAATAATGCACGCCGGGTGGACGCACCGATGACCGCTGAACGGGCTTTACCACCCTTCCCGCGCCTTACCGTAACCAGCCCACTCGCCATATCCACATCACCCCAGTTAAGTGCGACAGTTTCAGCACGTCGCAAACCTGAATCGGCCATGAATAATACGATGGCCTTGTCTCGGGGATTTCGACAAGCGGCAATGACCCTGGTCAGTTCATCGGCAGACAATACGGGGAGACGTTTTTTGGCAACCTTTGGCATTGCGAATTTTATATCGTGTTGTAAATATCCTTCTGTATGCCAGAAGATCACAAGCGTCCTGATCGCCCTGGCATGATCCCAGACTGTCGAATCAGCTTTCCCCTTGTCCACCAGGTCTGCAAGGTATTGACGAATATGATGTGTGGTCACTTCTTGAGGGCAGTTGATTCCCTGCCTCTCTAGCCAAGATAAAAAAACGCCGACAGTGTACTTGTAGAAATCAAGCGTGGTTTGTGCTGCGTTTATTGCCTGACGGGATAACATAAAGTCCGTATAAGCATCGTGCAGGTTGAGGGTAAGTAATTGTTCGTTCATTACTGTCTCCTTTCTGTTAATAGTTTTCGGGTTTCGAGCAGCAATCTAAATACTGCTTTTCCAGAGGACCTTACAGTTACTTTCCTTTAGCTCTTAGATTTGGGCTTTTTCCTGGCATAACGACCTCGGATTTCATGCTCGCACTCAAGATTTATGTGAATCACATCAGCATTATAAAAGAATGGCCCCAGCAATACCGCCGGGGCCATTCAACTCAAAGATTCTTGCCATCTAATTCGTCTGGGAGATCATCCTTTCTGTAGGTCAGGCCGGGACAAGTTCTGCCTCATCCTGAAGAATGACCGCGCTCACGCCATCGACCGGGATCGTACTCGACATACTGTTCATCGATCCAGGCGATGACCTGGTGAGCCGCATCCCGGATGCGTGCCCCGCATTCCATCAATTCGACCAGGGCATTCTCACCGTCGCCCCAGTGGGCCAGGTAGCCAAAGGCGACCTCGCCCACATCCAGACCGAAGTGGTGCATGATGCAAAAAGACACCGACTCGGCCTCGCATTCGATGCGCGAGCGCGGGGTGTGTGCCCGGTAGTCCTTGTCCGAATGCAGCAGGGCATGGGCCAGTTCGTGGGCCAGGGTCTGGGCACGGAAGAGCGGCGACCGGTCCCCGGCCACCACGATGCGTGCCGGGCGGCCTTCCGGATCATAGCTGCAGGCACCACCCCAGTTCGGGTCGTCCGATTCGACCAATTCCACCTCGATGTGCAGGATGTCCTTTGCGAAGGCAGCCAGGGCTGCGTAGACGCCCTGATCATCGCCAGCCAGGGCCATGTTGATCGGATTTGGGATGGGAGCGCCTTCCGTCTGGCTGACATCAAAGGTGTGGCCGATCTTGAATCCCACCACCTTGTAGCCGGATGTATGTTGCGTCCCTGTGACTCCATCTGTTTCAGACCCAGTGGCTGCCACCCGTCCGTCTTCTTCATCATACTGGTGAGTTTCGGGGCAGGCTGGTATCCTGGCGAGGACCGGGACGAGGATCTCGATCCCCTTCTCTCCCTTCCGGACATACCGCCCCAACTGCTTCCAGGTCCTGTACGAGGCGCACAGCGTGGCCTGCGGGAACTGGAAGATGATCAGGATCAGGTTGTTGAAGCTGTAGCGGTGAAAATGGGAAAGGAATTTCAGATACTCGGTCCAACGGCCGCTGGCAACCAGCTGTGTCACGCCATTCTCCAGCTTCAGCCGGGCTTGATCCAGTTTCTCCTGCCGGAGGGCGACCGCTGCCTGTCGTTCTTCTTCGGTCATCTCGGACCACTTCTTTGGCTTTGGATTCATGGTTTCAATCTCCTTGTCTGTAGGTCAGGCTGGGACAAGTTCTGTTTCAGCCTGTATGAGATGGTTCGAGTTGCGGGAATGAGCTTGTCAACGCCTTCATCGACAGCCCTTTCATAGGCTTCGAAGGCGTACATTTCCTCCCGCTCTTGAGCGGTCAGGTCTTCTTCGAGCAGCCACTGCTCGACGATCAGGTTCTCGCGGGCTGCTTCCCGTGCGAGGCGTTCGGCATCCGCCACCGTGTGGACATGGGGGTTGCCCCGGCCGTAGCGGTTGAACCAGCGGGCTGCCAGGCGGGTCCGGAAAGGACCCTGCGCGCAGGTGTAGAGATGGCCGTGAGTAGTCTCTCGTCGGGGTGACCGGCGAAGCGAACAGGACCCAATCTCCCTGCGGACGTCTACCCAGGTAGTAAGGCATGGCCGCCTCCTAGTCGAATCCCGAGACCGCGCTCTTTGAGAGAAACGAACCGGCCGCCGCCGATGATCAGGTGGTCGAGCAGCAGTGATATCCAAAAGCTTTCCTGCCTGCACCATGGCGCGGGTGACAGCCACATCGTCAGGCGAGGGAGTTGGATCTTGCGACGGGTGGTTATGACAAACCAATAATCGCCGGTGCCATACGCTGGATGGCAGGCTTGAACACCTCCGCGATGCGCACCTGAGATGAGTTCACGCTGCCGTGGTAGACCTCAGCGATATCCAGCAGTCGGTTGCGTGTGTCGAGCAGGATCACTTTCAAGATACTCCTGTTGGAGTAAACTCATCTCCTGCTGAACGAGTGCCGCGGCATCCGCCGGTGAGTTGACGACCGGCCGGTCGCCGGGCGGCTCCTGGAGCCTGAGCCCCAGGGCCAACGCGGCCTTGAGCCGGACGGCGGTCTGCTGCCCGACGCCGTGCACGGAGGCGATCTCTGTGACATGCGCCTGGTACAGCCGGTGCACATCGCCGTTGAAGCGAGCGAGCAGCCCTTCGGCGACCTCGATCTGTTTTACCCCGCCGACGACCGCGGCCAGCAGTTCGACCAGGCTGCAGCCGAGCGCATTGGATGCCACGCGGTAGGCGGGCTGCTCCCGAAGAGGGAGCGTCTTTAGTTTGGTGGGTATGTAGTGGGTGGGGATTTCAGTTGGAGTTGCATGACTGTCTCCTTTAAATGGAAGCGGGGACGGCCATCGTCCCTGTAGGGGCAGACCGTCCCCATTGATGGGGATTGAAGTGTTTTGTTATTCGCGGATGAGGGTGTCTTCCGTGATCACATCGTCGCGACGGACGCCAGGGTAGA
Organism: uncultured Chloroflexia bacterium; assembly: GCA_963774975.1. GTDB lineage: Bacteria > Chloroflexota > Anaerolineae > Anaerolineales > Villigracilaceae > JBGPQJ01. The sequence continues at coordinate 116 of CAVZGY010000003.1, read as the reverse complement.
GCAGCCTCCCATCCAGGTCATGTACGGGTGGAAAGAGCCAGGGGTTTGCAGCAAACAGCACACGCAGGACATTGACGTGGTACTGCCAATAATGACTCTTCTTTCCCTTAACACAC
>CAVZGY010000002.1:0-541004 GCA_963774975.1 uncultured Chloroflexia bacterium | reverse complement strand
CAGGGGCGATTAAAGTCCCGAGGATGTGTTAAAATATCCCCTGACATCGGAATTGTTAATAATGATGGGGGCATTCCTGTCTGGTGTTCTCATCGAAAATGGGGATTTCGCCTATGTCTTTATCACCTGAAAAACCACAACGGTGGGACCGTGCGTCTCTGATCGCAACCTTCATCTACCAGGGGTTGGTCATCATCGCCTTTCTGGTCTATCCCATCCTGGCTTACCAGTATATTAATACCCCCTTCATCGGCGCGTTCATCGACAACACGATGGTCGTCAACGGCGTTCATCCTGAGCCGGTGCCCGAAAATTGGGACCTGACCCTTCAGGGAGCGCAGACCGGCGATCAGCTCCTGGTGCTGGACGGCACACCGGTCACCAGCTACGGCGACATGCGGCAGGTGCTGCTGCGCCACTTCCCCGGCGAGACCATCCCGGCCGTGTTCCGCCAGATCGAAGGCGGCGGAGAGATCACCTATCAGGTCACCCTGAGCAACTTCAATTTCAGTGACCAGGTCTCGTATTTCTTCGTTCCCTTCCTCGTCGGCCTGGTCTATCTGATCACGTCATGGTGGATCTTCGGCCTGAGGCGCACCGAGACTTCTGGGCGGGCGTTCACCCTCTTCGCCTCCTCGGCTGCCCTGGCTGCCGCCGGCTTGTTTGACGTCTACACCACGCATCGCTTCCTTTACCTTTGGGGGCTGGTCCTGCCCATGGTCGGAGCGGGCTTGATTCACCTCGGGCTGGTCTTTCCGCAGGAAGCCCGCTTCATGCGCGGACGACCTTACCTGCGCTGGATCGGCTATGGGGTGGCAGCCTTGCTGGCGCTCTACGGCGGGCTGGCGCTTTACAACCTTGCCCAGCCGATCGAGTTCGTCGACCGCTGGCGGATCAGTTATATATTTGTCGGCATCTCTGTGCTGGTTTTCCTGTCCATCATGATTTACCGCCGGGTCAGCGCCAGTTCTCCGGTGGTGCGCCAGCAAAGCGGTACGATTCTGATCGGCGCGTTGATCGGCTTCGGGCCGATAACCCTGTGGTTCCTTTCGAACATCGTTGCCCCGCAAAACTTCAATCCCTACATTCTCATTTTCATTGTTATTTTCCCGCTGACCACGGCCTACACCGTCCAGCGCGCGCGCATGCTGCGCACCGATTACCTGGTCAGCCGCGGCGTGGCTTACTCGCTGCTGATCGTGATCGCGCTCGTCGGGTATATCGCCCTGACCTTTGGGCTGGCCATGATCTTCAGCCTGGTATTCGGAGCGATGCTTCCCGCCAACAGCCCGCTGCTGATCGGGTTGACGGTCATCATCCTGGTGCTGGTCATGGATCCGCTCCGCATCCGCCTGCAGCAATTCGTCGACTCGGTCTTCTTCCGCGGGCAGCGCGCCTACCAGGAACACCTGCAGACCTTCACCCGCCAATTGACCAGCGCCGTCCAATTGCCCGAGGTGCTCAAGGTGCTGCGCGAACAGGTGATGACCACCCTGCTTCCCAGCCGGCTGCACATCTACATCTACGACATCGTCGGCGACCAGTACATTGCCGCGCCCGACGACACCGGCCGCGCGACAAGCGACATCCGCTTCATGAGCAGCAGCGTGCTGCCGGGGGTCATCCGCGACGAGCACATGCCGTTGTTCATTGACCGCGAACATATTCCGGTCGGGCTTGAGCCTGATAAACCGCGACTTATGCTGCTGGGCACCAACCTGTTCATCGCCATGCCCGGCAAGGACCGGCTGGTGGGATGGTTGGCGCTGGGAGACCGGCTGTCCGGCGAGAATTATTCCACCGCGGACCTCACCTTCCTCGAATCGCTGTGCGACCAGGCCGCTGTCGCGCTTGAGCGCGCCCAGATCGTGACCAACATGGAACAGCGCGTGCATGAGATGAACGTCCTCTCGCGCGTTGCCCAGGGTATCAACGTCACCCTGACCTTCGACGACATCCTCGAGTTGATCTATGCCCAGGCGAGCCAGGTGGTGCCGGGCAGCGATTTCCGCCTGACGCTCTTCAACCGTGCCGGGCAGTATTTCTACTACGGCTTTTACCTTGAGAACGACGAGCGCATCCGCCGGCTCGAAAACCACCCCCTGCCGATCAAGTCCACGCTCGATCAGGAAGTGGTCAACTTCCGCCGCCCCTTGATCACACAGGACTACCTGCGCGAATGCCAGATTCTGGGAGTGACCCCCTCCAACGAGGGCTTGTACGCCTGGGTCGGCGTTCCGCTGAACGCCGGCGCAGAGTCGATCGGCGCGATGAGCATGGGCAGCCGCGACCCCAGCGTCCTGTACAGCCAGCGCCAGGTGGAGTTGATGCTGGCCATCGCGGACCAGGCAGCGGGAGCCATCGTCAAAGCCCGGCTGCTGCAGGAAACGGAACGCCGCGCGCTCCAACTGAGCACGCTGAACACGCTCACACGCCAGTTGACGTCCACGCTCGAGCTTGAGCCGCTGTTGAAGAACCTGCTCGAAAGCGCGGTCAGCATCTTGAACTGCGAGGCCGGAAGCCTCTTCCTGATCGACGAACAGACCGATGAACTGGTCTTCCGCGTGACGGTCGGTGAAGTCGCCAGCAACCTGATCGGTCAGCGCCTGCCGGCGGGCACCGGCGTGGTGGGCAAAGCCGTCACGACCCGCGAGGCGGTTATCGTCAACGAAGTGCAGGCCTCCCCCACCTGGAACGCCCGCCCCGACCAGCAGACCGGGTTCGTGACGCGCGCCATTCTGGCGGTACCGATGGAAGTCAAGGACAAGGTCATCGGCGTGATCGAGGTCATCAACAAGCGGGACGGACTTCCGTTCACCGATGATGAGCAGAACCTGCTGACCGCGTTCGCCGGACAGGCGGCGGTCGCCATCGACAACGCCCGTCTGTATACGCTCACCGACCAGGAACTCTCCGCCCGCGTGGAGGAGCTGTCCGTCATGCAGCGCATCGACCGCGAACTGAACGCCAGCCTCGAGGTCGAGCGCGCCTTACGCATCACACTCGAGTGGGCGATGCGCCAGTCTGCCGCAGAGGCCGGTTTCATCGGCATCCTGCAGGAGAAGGGCGTGCGCCTGATGGCGCAGCAGGGTTACGGCGATTCGCTCGCCATGTACGAGAAGGAAGCGCTCGCGCTGGACCATCCCCTGCTGGTCGAGGCGCTCGCCAGCGGGCAGCCTCAGCGCATCTCCCTGGGCGGCGACGAGAAGGACAAATCCTTCCTCCCCGGGGCGCGCAGCCAGCTGGTCATCCCCATCCGGCGGGAAGCCAAGGTCATTGGGCTGTTCGTGCTCGAGAGCACCCAGCCCGACCAGTTCGCCGAACAGGCGCAAACCTTCCTCAGCCGCCTGAGCGACCATGCCGCCATCGCCATCTCCAACGCCCAGCTCTACGCCGAGGTGGAACAGGCGAACATCGCCAAGAGCGAATTCGTGTCCTTCGTTGCGCACGAGCTGAAGAACCCGATGACGTCCATCAAGGGCTATTCCGAATTGCTGGCCGCCGGCGCGGTCGGTTCGATCAACGAAATGCAGAGCAACTTCCTGTCCACCATTCGCAGCAACATTGAGCGCATGAAAACCATCGTGGAAGATCTGAACGACAACTCCAAGATCGAAGCCGGCCGGCTGCGCCTGGAATACAAGGCGGTGGACATCAACGAGGCCGTGGACGATGTCATCCGCTCGACGAAGAGTCAGATCGAGGAAAAGAAACAGACGGTCGAGGTACAGCTTGGCGCGGACCTGCCGAAGATCTGGGCCGACCGCAACCGCCTGATCCAGATCATCGTCAACCTGGTGAGCAACGCGCACAAGTACACCCAGGAGGGCGGTCATATCATCGTCAGCGCCGAGAAGAGTGTAAACATGTGGGACCCCGGCGGGGCGCGGGAAGTCGTTCACATCTGGGTCAAGGACAACGGCATCGGCATCAGTCCCGAGGACCAGGTGAAGATCTTCCAGAAATTCTTCCGCTCCGACGACGACCAGGCGCGCCGCTCACCCGGCACCGGGCTGGGTCTGAACATCACCCGCAGCCTCATCGAAATGATGGGCGGAAAAGTCTGGTTCGAGAGCGAATTCCGCAAGGGCACCATATTCCATTTCACAGTCCCGGTATCGGAAAGCTGATCAGAGGTAGACCATGGCATTTCTCGCCGCAGTGGGGTACGCACAAGCACTGGACGGCCGCGAGGCCGGTCTGCAGGCTACGCACCAGGCGCTCAACAGCCTGGAGACAAGCTCGTCTGCTTTCGGCATCGTGATCGTCCCCTACCGCTACGACCCGCAGCAGGTGATCAGCGGGGTGGCCAGCCTGCTGGGCAATACTCCCATCATTGGTTTCAGCACCACAGCCGCCTTGACGCAAGACGGACAGCACGCGCAAGCGGTGGTGGTCGCGCTGCTCAGCGGCGGTGACATCCAGGCGGAAGCGCACTGGTTCCCCTCCTATGCCCAGAGCAGCCAGGAAATCTCCACCCGGCTGATTCAACTCCTGGAATACCAGCAACGCCCGGCACAGTCGATCCTTCTGTTTGCCGATGGATTCAACGGTGACGCGGAACAAATGTGCAACACCCTGCCCAGTCACCTGCCGGTCGTCGGCGGGCTGGCCAGCGGCGAGCTCCACACGGGCACCTCATTCCAGATCGCAGGCAGCCAGTCCGGCGTGAGCGGACTCTCGGCAGCGTTCCTGCGCGGGAAGATCAAGGTCGGCATTGGGCTGGGACACGGCTGGCAGGCCGTCGGTCCGCGTGCGCGCGTCACCCGTTCCCGCGGATACTGGCTGAGGACTCTCGACGGCCGCCCGGCCTCCGAGACCTACGCCAAGTTGTTCGGTTATCCCACCCGCGACTGGGCGTTCGCTCCTCTCAACCACCTCACCCGCCTGTACCCGCTCGGGCTCGACCAGGGCACCGGCAACACCGACCTTTTGATCCGTGCGCCCCTGCGCGTGGAAGCGGACGGCAGCCTGCGGATGAACGTCCAAATGCGCGATGGGAGCGACGCGTATGTGATGGTGGGCGTGCCGACCTCCTGCAAGGAAGCCGCTGAAAAGGCCGCCCAGCAGGCTATCACCGCTCTGGGGGATGCCAAACCTGTCTTCGCCCTTGTTCTGGTGGACATCGCCTGGCAAATGCTGATGCAATCCCAGCCGGGTGAGGAGATCGGCGCCTTGCAGAAGGTGTTCGGTAAGGACTTCCCCATCGCCGGCGGATACACCCTGGGCCAGATCGTTCCCGGCAGCGAACTCACTCCGCCAAAATTCCTGAACCAGCAGATGGTGGTGGTCGCCTTCGGATCCACGGAAGAATAATCTCAATCACATTAAGGTACACAAGAGAGGCAGGGATGACCTGCCTCTCTTTTTCGTGCAACCACTCTAAGGAGAAGAAACTTATTTGATCAGGCCGGCAGGCTGACCTGCGGCAGGTGCCTTCATGGCCTCGGCAATCGCGTCGGCCGGATAAGCGTAATCTACCAGTTCGCCGCTCAAGTACTTCTGGTACGCCATCATGTCAAAGTGACCATGTCCCGAGAGATTGAACAGGATGACACGCTTCTCGCCTTTGGCCTTGGCATCGAGGGCCTCGTCGATGGCGGCGCGGATGGCATGCGCCGACTCGGGCGCGGGGATGATGCCCTCCGCTCGAGTGAACTGCACCGCTGCTTCGAAGGTGCCGATCTGCGGCACGGCGACGGCGTCGATGTAACCGGCATCGTACAGCGCGGACAGGCTGGGAGCCATGCCGTGGTAGCGCAATCCGCCGGCGTGGATGCCCGGGGGCATGAACGTGTGCCCGAGAGTATGCATCTTGACGATCGGCGCCATCTGGGCGGTATCGCCATAGTCGAAGGTGTACACGCCTTTGGTCAGCGAGGGCGTCGCGGTCGGCTCCACAGCCAGCAGGCGGGTGCGCTGCCCCTCCTTGAGATTCTGCCGCAGGAAGGGGTAGGCGATTCCGGCAAAGTTGGAGCCGCCGCCCACGCAGCCGATGACCACGTCCGGGTATTCGCCCGCCAGGTCCATCTGCTTGAGGGCTTCCTCGCCGATCACGGTCTGGTGCATCAGCACATGGTTGAGCACCGAACCGAGGCTGTACTTCTTCGCTCCGCCGGATGTGGCAGCCACTTCCACCGCCTCCGAAATGGCGATGCCCAGCGAGCCGTTGTTCTCCGGGTCGCTCGCCAGCAGGGACCGGCCGTACTGGGTGCGGTCGGTCGGGCTGGCAAAGACCTGCGCCCCGTAGGTTTCCATGAAAATTCGCCGGTAGGGTTTCTGGTTGTAAGACACCTTGACCATGTAAACTTCCAGGTCGATGTCAAAGAAGTTGCAGGCCATCGCCAGCGCCGTGCCCCACTGCCCGGCGCCGGTCTCGGTGGTCAGCGCCTTCGTCCCGGCGGCTTTGTTGTAAAAGGCCTGGGCGATGGCGGTATTGGGCTTGTGGCTGCCGACCGGCGAAACACCTTCGTTTTTGTAGTAGATGTGCGCCGGCGTGCCGAGCGCCTTCTCCAGCCGCCGCGCGCGGATCAGGGGTGTCGGGCGGTAGAGTTTGTAGATCTCGCGCACCTCTTCGGGAATTTGGATGAACCGCTCCTGGCTGATCTCCTGCAGGATAAGTTCCATCGGGAAGAGCACCGACAGGAAATCCGGCGTGACCGGTTCCTTTGTGCCGGGATGCAGCACAGGCGCGGGCGGAACGGGGCTGTCGGCGTTGATGTTGTACCAGAACTTCGGCAGGTCGCTTTCGTTGAGGATGAAACGGGTTTGATTGGCGTTTGTAGTCATGGTGATTTCTCCTTTTTTGAATGTATTGGATTTACGGTACGAACAGTGTTGCCGGCACTAGACTCGTCCAAGATCGCGCATGTGTGTGATGCACATCTTCCGCCGGCAAGGATGCATCGAGCTCGGGGTCGCAGCTGCGTTCCTGCAAGGCCGTTTCATCCGTGCGAGGGTCATGGCGGGTATTGCGAACGGTGTGTGTTTGAGGGTTCATCTCCATCTCCTTGTGGTGTTAAATAAAAACGCGTTCATCCCAATGACGGGACGAACGCGAAGTCCGTGGTGCCACCCGAATTAAGCTGTGGTCATAATTAACCAAAATTCCCGCCGGTGATGCGACGGGAGAAAGCCAGCTTCACTCTGTTCAGATACGGGCGTTTCCGCCGATATCCTAGCTCTGTAACGGGAGCGTCCCGGCTCAGGCTACTCGATCTCTCTTTCGCCTTGCAACTCCGAGGTCCATTCTGCGCTGTCGTTTCGGGCAGGACTTGCACCAACCGCCTGCTCTCTGGTCCGTCGTACCGCGCGTACTCGTCCTCATCGACGTCTTTTAGATTTCCGCTGATTATATGCCGATTGCAGTTTCTGTCAAGGCTGTAGACCGCCTTCTTCCGCAGACTAAAGTATATTCGCCAGCTCACCATTCCCGGCGCGGCGAACTCCGCCTCCAGCATCTTTGGATGTCAACGGCACCCTGGCCCTCGATGAGACTTTCTAGGCGTGGCAGCGCCTCCGGACTGCGCGACCGGCTCAACCTTGGTCACCGCCGACACGCACGGGAGCAATTGTGATCGACCAATTACTCAACCTCAACGCGGTGCGCATCCAGCGCGGACGGCGCCAACGACGCCGGCATGTTAAACCGCCGCGCTGGGTCTTCAACGAAGGCACGCGGACACCCTGCTCGCCGCCGACTGGTCACTCCTGATACCCCGCGCTGGACCTGCTCGAAAACTTTCATAGCGAGCCTGCGACAATGAACGAATTGAACCCTCCTGCTCCCGAAGATCCGAAGAACCGGGAACCCATTCTCCACGATGCCTCTCCGCAGCCGGTGCGCCCGTACGCGCGCCGCCGGCGCCAGCGCCGCAGGTTGATCCCCTCGTCGCCCGATGGACGCGCCGAGTTCCTTGAAGATCTGGCTCACCGGGCTTACCCCACCATCGAATTTTTCGTCTTCTCCGTGCTTGCCGGCGCCATCCTGGGAGCGAGCTACATGCTGGATTCCCAGGCGCTGCTGTTCCTCGGGGTTCTGCTTGCCCCGGTGATGATGCCCTGGGTCGGCATGGTGCTGGCCACGGTCACCGGTTCCTGGCGATTCTTCTTCCAGACCCTTCTCGGTTTCCTGCTCGGCGCCGTACTGATTTTCGTCACCGGCGCGCTGGCCGGGTTTGCCTCCCGCATCTTCATGCCCATCACATTGACCCAGGCTTTCGTCCACACCCGCTTGTGGTGGCCGGACCTGTTCGTGCTGCTGCTGGGCGCCATCCTGTTCCCCATCTCCATCGTCCGCTCGGAGGAGAAACCCATCCTGCCGAGCGCCATGCTGGCCTACGAGTTCTACCTGCCTCTCAGCGCGGCAGCGGTCGGTCTGGGAAGCGGCGTCAAAGGCCTCTATCCTGACGGGCTGGTCATTTTCGCAATCCACGTCACGCTGGCCGTCCTGGTGGGGATCATCACCCTGTTCATCATGGGCTTCCGCCCTTACACGGTGGCCGGGTTCACCCTGGGGACCACCATCATCCTCATTTCCATCGTGACGCTGATCTTTATCAGCGGGTTATGGACTCTCATCCCCGCGCAGCTCAATCCGTTCGGCGGTTCGACTCCGATACCCAACGCGACCCCCACCGGGCTGACGGCACCTGCTCCCGAACTTTCTCCGCTGCCCGAGTTTAGCCCGACCCCCGTGCCCCCGACGGACACCCCGACCGTTACCCCCTCCGCCACCCTGGTCTTCCCGACACCCGAGACGCCGACCGCCACGCCCTCTCCGCTGCCCACCCCGATCTATGCCAAGATCTTCACCGACAAGGGAAACCGGTGTCATCGTGCGGACGGAACCGAGCGGGCCGATCCTGACCTCGCTGGTCAACGGTTATCTGGTGGAGGTGCTGCCCGGGCAGCAGGAATATGACCGCGCCATCTGGGCACACATCCGCTTCACCACAGACCGCGATGGAACGGTCGAAGGCTGGGTCATCCAATCGCTGCTGGTCATAGCCACTCCGGCTCCCAACTGGCAGCCCACGCTGACACCCTCACCGTAAACACAGAGAGCGGGAGCCGGCTCCCGCTCTCTTAATCTTATTTTCTGGAGTTCAATCAATGCCCATTCATTTCGGCACAGACGGCTGGCGCGCCGTCATCTCTGACTCGTTCACCTTCGGCAATCTGCGCATGGTGGCGCAGGCCATCGCAGACGCGGTGGCTTCCGAACACTGGGACAGCGGGAGCTACACCAACCCGGCCGTGGACCCTAAAAAAATCGTGGTGGGGTTCGACACCCGTTTCCTGTCAGACCGCTACGCCCAGGAAGTTGCCCGGGTCCTGGCTGCCAACGGATTTAGCGTGATGCTCACCCAGGCGGATGCGCCCACGCCGGCGGTTTCCTTCGCCGTGAAGAACCTGAATGCGATGGCCGGAGTGATGATCACCGCGTCGCATAACGCTCCCCGCTACAACGGCGTCAAGCTGAAATCCTCCTACGGAGGCTCCTCCCTGCCCGAGCAGTGCCGGCGCGTGGAGGTCTACATCAACGACAACGAGGAACGGGCGCGCGGCCCCAACCTGATGGATTTCGACAAAGCCCGTGACTTGAAGTTGATACAGAAATTCAATCCGCTGCCGGCCTACTTCGATCACCTGCGAACGCTCATCAACACGGACATCATTGCGGAGAACCCCCAGCGATTCGTGGTGGACTCCATGTTCGGCTCGGGGCGCGGCGTGATCAAATCCTTCCTGCAGGGGTCCGGCTGCGAGATCGCCGAAGTGCGCGGCGAGATGAATCCCGGTTTCGGCGGCGTGCATCCCGAACCCATCGGTCACAACCTCGGCGTTCTGGCCGGGGCCATCGGCGCGGGGAGGGGCAACTTTGGGCTGGCCACCGACGGCGACGCCGACCGTATCGGTGCCATGGACGAGCACGGAAACTTCGTCGACCCGCACAAGATCATGGCGCTTGCCTTGAAATACCTGGTCGAAAAACGGGGCTGGAGCGGCGCCGTCGTCCGCACAGTGTCCACCACGCGCATGATCGACCGCCTCGCCGCGCGTTATGGGTTGAAGGTGTACGAAACTCCCGTGGGGTTCAACCACATCGCCGATTACATGATGAGCGAGGACGTCCTGATCGGCGGGGAAGAATCAGGGGGCATTTCATTCAAGGGACACATTCCCGAGGGCGACGGCCCCATGATGGGACTGCTGCTCGTGGAGATCGTCGCCGCCGCGCACAAGTCGCTGCGTGTGCTGGTGGAGGATCTATTGAACGATGTCGGTCCTGCCTTCTACGAGCGCGCCGACCTGCGCCTGAGTCACCCGGTCGCCAAGGATGAGATGACCGTTTTCCTGACCGAGAAAGCCCCGGCGGAGATCGGCGGGCAGAAAATCGTCGATGTCAGCAACCGGGACGGCGTGAAATACATCACCTCGGACGATTCCTGGCTGCTCATCCGCCCGTCGGGGACCGAGCCGGTGCTGCGTGTCTATGCGGAAGGGCGCAACCAGCAAATGGTGAAGGACCTGCTGGGTTACGGCAAGCAGGTCGCCGAAACCGTCGTGTAAAAGAAAAACCCCGGCTCGATTTCAGAGGCCGGGGTTTTGGTTTGACAAAGAGATTATTGCGCTCGAGGAGCGCTGCGCAATCGGCGCGAGAGCAGGATGATCACCACCAGCACAAACCCGATGATGAACAAACCGGGCAGCCCGACTTCATCCGCAAAGCCGGTGGCAGGGACATCCCCCAGCGCCGTGGAGGTCGGGAAGACAGTCAACTCGGCAAGCGCGGCCTGGGTGTAAAGCGCGGCAACGGTCTGCGTAACCGGGTCCGCGGCGGCCGCTACGGTATTGACGGGCACCACGATCGTCACACCGGCAATAACTTGGCTGGCGTCAGTAATCCCGGCATCCTGGTTCTCTTGCAGAGCGAGGATCTCCTCCACTGTGGTGCTAAATTTGCTGGCGATCAGCTCAAGGGTGTCCCCGGGTTGAATTATGTAGACAAATTTCGTTCCCGGTGGCAATTCCGCAAGGATGGGTGTCGCCGTAAGCATACGACCACCGGTGTCGGCGAGGCCAATGCTGCCTGAGCTTGAGCGGTCCGGGTGGCGTCCATCTGCCGGGTGGCGGCAACCGCCTGGGCAGTGGCGGCAATGCTGCCCGCGTCGAGGGTAGGCGTGGCCAGCAACGCCTGGGCAGTGCTGGTCGCTCCGCCGGCGATGGCGGTATTCGTAAGCAGCACGGCGGTCTGCTGGGCGGCCTGCCCCGCATTTTGTCGCGGCAACAGGAAGAAGGCGTAAGCCGCCATGCACAACAGTGCCAGCAGGATAACCCCGCCGATGATCCCCGCGGCGATCAGGAATGTACGGTTGTTGGACCCACCGGGCGCACCATCTTCGCCACCTTCGGGCATATCCCCTTCAGGCATATCCGAGAAGGACGATTGCCTGGTCTCATCATCATCAAAGATAAAGCTATCTCCCATAGGTGCTTCTCCTCATTGCTGATATTATCACGAAAAAGTCATCCCAGGACTTCAAGGTTGACCAGCGGGACAACCAGTTGTTCATTGGATTCCAATCGGACGTCCGCGCACATGGCCTTGATCCCGTTCGGCAGGATGACGGGCACGGAACGTACATTCTCCAGCGTGCCCACTGCTCCCTGGCGCGGGTTGCGCAGCAGGCGGACGATCTGCCCGGGTGCGAACACTTCCATGTCTCGCGGGAGCGGCGGCTCCTGGGCAACGGGCAGCGGAATCACGACCTCGGGCCGGGTGCCGGCGTAGCGGTCGAAGGGTTCGGCATTGACCGCCACCTCCCGTTTCTCATTGGTGCTCAGCAGCTTGTGGGCTGCCATGTTCATGTTGTGGCGGCCGAGTCCTTCAATGACAAGAATCGGATACTTCATCTGCATGGCCAGCGGGACGAGCGACGGCGCCATACTGCCCAGGATCATCCCGCGCAGCGGCAGGTCGGCTCCGTTGCGGAAGACCCTCTCGTCCTCGACATACCCGGCCAGGATGATCGACCCTCTCTGGCTGACATCCACATCGGCAGGTTGAAGCACATGATTCGGCTGCTCGGCCAGGTTGTTCATCAAGCCGTATTCCATGCGGCCGTTTCCCCAGATCCCCTGCACCAGCGCGCCGGTGGTCTGGATGACAACGCCGCGGTTCTCCATGATTTGAGCGACAATGCCGGGGTAACCTGCGCGAAGCTCAAAAGGCGTTTCGCCTACTTCCAGCATCAGTTGTCCCCCGCCGATCGCCACCACGCGTCCCTCGCGGGGCGCTTTAACTGGTACGGGGAATGATCCCTTCGCTGCGCGCAATGACGGCATTCTTGGCCAGCTTGTCGCCGCGCGAGCATTTGATGAGGCGGTCTGCTTTGGCAGGCGGAACGCCGAGAGCGTGGGCGACATCGATCAGCACATGCTCACGGGCAATGGTGGTTTCCGCCACCACATCGGAAGGCGAAACCTTATCGCCGGAGCGCACCTGGATGGTCCCGGCCGTGGGGAGCATGCGCGGACGGATGATGGTCGTCAGGGGGATGATATGAGTCACAGGCGCCAGCATGATCAGCCTCCCACCGTCCACAGCCATTTTTTGAGCACCTCACGACGCCGCGCGGCATCAGTCGACAAGCGCAACGGGCGGCCGCGGGCATCGATCACCACGCCGAGCGCGGAACCCTGGACTCCGTCCACCCGATAGGCGCGCCCATAGCCGATGCCGGCATCGGTTCGCCCGACCGGTTCCAGCCGCAGATTACCGGTCCGGCCGACCACCAGCGGGATGATTTCCATGGCTCCCTGCTTGACTTCCACCAGAGTTTCTTCACCATTGTCGTACGTCAGTCTGACGCGAAGAATGGGCGTGCCGGCGCTGGCATTGCTCAACGGCGAGATCACCGCCCCGAGGTTGACGAACGCCCCGGATTCGATGACGTGAATGGGCAGCAGTGTGTTGCACTCCGCCGCCGCGCCGAGAATGCCCAGCAGATTCCCCTGGTCGAGGATGAACGTGGAAAAACCCGTCGGCTGGACGGCGTCCAGCAGCATGAGCAGGCTTTGCCCAAGCGTGGGCGCCGCGGCAAAGACACTTCCGCTGGCGAAGATCGGGTCGAAGTTCGGCATCAGGCCGGCGCGAGGCGGGCGGGCTTTCGGGAGATTTCCCAGCGCCTGCCGGACAGCCAGGTAAAGGATTTGCCGGGCAAGCGACTGCTCAATGGCGAGTTCTTCGGGTGTGGCCGGGATGGTCGCGGGATACATCGCCTTCATGTACATGTAATCGCGCACGGTATCCGCCGGGACGTCGAGGGGCAGCCACTGCATGGCTTCCTCAAGCGAGGTGTGGCGCAGCAAGCCGCTGAGTGGTTCACCCAGCCCGAAATGCGGGAAGACGTTCAAGCTCAACCGGCCGCCCATCGCACCGGAAACTGTCGTCGATGAGGCACCCAGGTCCACGTTCATGATGGCTTTTTCTGAAAGATTGCTCAGGAAACGGATCATGCGTCCCTGGGCGAACGAGGTCGGGAAGAGCTTCCCGCCCGAGAGCGCGCTGATCTCCTCCACGCCCATCATCTGCCTCTGGCGGATTCTGGGGTACATCGTGGCGAGTTCTTTTTCAGCCGGCTCGAGGTTTTCAACTTCAAGCGAGGGACGGATATTGGGGCTGAAATGCAGCGTCGGCACCAGTTTTTCAAAGGATGCCTTGACTTCGTCAGCCAGCTCCTGGTTCCCCGCATAAAGAACGGCCGGCCGTTTGTCTTCGGGCATGAGATAGCAGGACAGCCCGACGACCTCGAGTATCTTTTTCGTGGTGTTGGATGCCCCGCCGTCCGTCCCGCCTGAGATCAGGATCAGGTCCGGCATTTGACGGAGAATGGAATCCACCTGTTCGTTGGTCTGGCGCTTGTCGTTCATCCCGATGACATCCACCACGCGTGAATAGGTGGAGTGGGCCAGTTTTTGCACGCTTTCGAGGGAGACCTCCGACAGAAGTCCAAATACCACGGTCTTGATCGACGGCCCGGCGGAGAGGATGCTGACCAGGTTGTCCACCCCGGTCCCTTCGGCATGCGCGGGCAGGATGAGGTGCTTGTCGTCATCCATCAGCCTGCGCCCAATGAGAGTTTCCAGCTCGGCGATGGCCTGCCGGACTCCCTGGCTCAGATCGTTGACCGGTGCTGCAGCCGTGGTGGGAGAATGCCCAACAGCAATGAATCGATAACGGCCGTCGACCACGTCAAAATAAGAAGCCCGTGTAGCGGTCGAGCCGATATCCAGTGCAAGGAGGGAACTGCCTTCAATCAACGAAGTGGGCATAAGTGTTTAGAAGAATGAAAGAATATAAGTCCAGATGAAATACATGCGCCCGATAAGCGCCGACACCGCTGCCGCATACGCCCCGGTGAAAAGCACGCCAAAGGTCACCGCGATGAAAAACTGGCCAATAAGGCCCAGCACGCGCATGACCGGGTTGGGTGACCCTGTACCTCCAGCAGTGGAGGATTTCACTCCAAAATGGAAATATGCCAGGGTGGTCACGGTGCCAAGCAGCATGATGGAACCCTCCGCAAGATTCTCAAGGATGGAACCTACGCCGGTGCTGTCCTCCATCCCAAAGGGTGCGATGGCCGCCAGGAATTGAGGGACGATCGTGCCGATCAGCGCTCCCGCGATCGCCACAGCGGCGCTCACACCAACCATGAACGCCATCGAAGCGCTGCCCAGCCAGCTGATGCGCGGAAAAATCTTCGCCAGCAGGAGCAGGCTCAACAGGATGGGCACCAGCAGAGTAAGATTCGCGCGAGGGTCGTTGACCAGGGGCATGATCACCTTCGGAAGGATCACCTGATACAACGCCACCGCGCCCACATAACCTGCAGAAACCCCGACGAAAATAAACACTGCCACACGGAAGAGTGGATTATCGCCCACCAGGTAGCTGAGCACCATGATAGTCAGAATGCAACTGATGATTCCGAGAATAATGTCAGCCGCCTGCATGGCTTAGGCCTCTTCTTCCTTCCGCGCCAGGCGAGATTGCCAGGCGGCGATCAACGCCCAGATACCGCCCACCACGATGATGATCTCAGCCACAAAGAATGCCACGGCAAAGGCATCCCAGAACAGGCGGGCGGTCGCAGGACTGGCTGTGATCTGTTCGTAATACGCGCCGCCGAAAAGCCCGGTCACCATGCCCTGGACTTGATTCGAGTCGTAATAGGGCAGGATCATCGGTTCGGATTGCGCGCTGATCACCATCAGCAACGGGGTCGCCCCCAAAGGCAGCCTGGATTGTTCGATCCAGACCTGGGCGGTCTCCGAGCCATCCACAAGGATAACCATCGCGTCAAAATCGCTCAATTGGCTTGTATCCGACAGGAAACTGCTGCTGCCGGACCAGACTGGATTTCCCTCGACATCCACTGAAATCGTTCCGGTTGGGTTGGTGGCAAAATTATAGATGCCGGCTGCCCCACCCGGAATGTACCCAAGGTTGATGAAGCTGTCACTGCCGAGATAATTGTAGGAGCTCAAGTAGGTCGCAAGCAGCAGGTTGGCTTGCACGGATCCGGTCGGCAGGGAGGAAACGGCCGTGAGGGTTGCCCCCTTCGCCATCAATTGTCCAAGCACAGGCGCCGAAGCAGTGGTCATTTCACCGGAGAAGGCCGGTTCGTAATCGAACACCACCAACACATTTGGGTTGGACGGCAACGCTTTGATGACTTCGTTGGCGGCCAGAAGTTCAGGCGGGTAAAGATTGCTGATAGGTGTAAGAGTCGATCCTAAAATGATGGGGATGGCCACCAGTATGATCAATAAAAGGGCGATCATCCAGCGAAGGAACTTGTTATAGTGCAGTCCGCTCTTATGCTTGACCTTGGCCGCATCCGATTCGGTGGAGAGCAATCCTTCCAGGAGGGCGGCATTATTTTGCTGCCCGGCATTGACCTGCAGCTTGCTGGAATAAACTCCGGGGCGGCGGATGGCGATCAGCCCCGGCACGAAAGGCAGGACGTTTTGGAAACCGGCCAGAGGACCCTGGCTCTCAACAAATTGCTCATCGTCCACATCACCGGCTGTTTCAGCGATCACCGATTCGACGGGGCGCATGGCCTGCACCCAGGCAGGTAAATCACCCGGCGTCAGTGATTCTGACCCACCGGCACTTGTTACACCTGCACCCACAGCCTCTGCCGCTGGCGTTTCGGCTGGTGTAACACCGGAAAGCCAATCCGGCATTTCCATGGCAAAGGCGTCCTCGCCTGCCATGGGCTGGTCGGTGAACGCCGAGGCTGCCTTGGCGGTCGCGGCAGTTGCGGCAACCGCAGCAGCGCCTGCCCGCCAGTCTGGTGTTTTACTTTTCTCAGCAGGAAGTTGTTCGCCTGCCTCAGGCACGGGCGGCAAGGGAGCCGTGGATTTCTTCGCTGGCGCGACTGGTCCTGGCGCACCCGGCAGGTCGGAAAGCCAGTCAGGGAGGTCCTCGTCGCCGGATATGGTAATGGGAGGTAATTCGAAATCATCTGCTGCCGGCTGCGATGCGGCGGGAATGGCGGATTTCGAAAAACCGCGTGGGAGTTCCGCCGTCTTTTTCTCGTCGGGGTTGAAAACTGCAGCACCCACGATTCCGGCCTCAGCAGCAGCCAGCCAATTGGGAAGTTCATTGGATGCCGGCGCAGCCGTAGATGAAGGTTCAACCTCCTGAGGTCCGGCAAAGGTGGACAGCCAGTCCGGTTCTTCCTTGGAAGACTGCAGTGGCGGAGTCACGGGTGCAGCCGGCTGCTCCGGTTGGGCGGACATAAGCCAATCAGGCAGGCCTTCAGAAGGCATGGAAGCCGACGTTGGTAGATCAGCAACCGGCTGGTCTGCCTTGAAATCGCTTAACCAGTCTGGTACTTCGCCGGGGACCGCTGCGGGAACTGGGGTTTCGGCCTCAGTCGCAGCTGGTTGGACGAATGCAAGCCAATCGGGAAGAGGCGCAGAGCCAGCGTCAGCGGAAGGAGACGGAGGAATGCTTCCACCTCCCTCTGTTCCCTGCTCCTTCATCTTCTTCAGCCAATCCGTCACGCCGGTGGGTTGTGAGGGTTCGGCTTTTTCAGGCACCTTCTCCTCGGAGACAGGCATGAACCAATCCGCCGAGTCAGGTTTTGAAATCAGGGTTTCGTCCTGGCCGGATTTCCCAAACCCCGGGGGTTCATTGTAATAACCAGGCCATTGGGAGGCTTCTCCGCCCTGGGATGCTTTTTGATCCTCCTGCAGCCGCTGGAACCAATCCACGTTGTCCGCAGCGGGCTGCGAAGCGGCAGCCAGTTTGGCGGTCGCGGCTTCCTCGTCGACGCTTTTCTTGACGCCCAACATCCAATCGGGGATTTCTTCATCGCCCACCCTGGCATCGGACAATCCAGCCAGCCAGTCTGTTGATTCTGGCTGCGCAGCAGGGGTGTCCTCCTGGGTGGATTCTGAAGCGAGACGGGATAAAAAGTCTTCGTCCGTCTCAGAAGATGAGGGAGCCGGTTGGGGCGCTGCGGGAGTTGCAACGGAACTCGGGGTTAGTAATTCCCCGGTCTCCGGCTTTTTTCGCAGATCCTGCAACCAATCAGGCAGGGCGTGTTCGAGTTCGGCAGTGCTTTTTCGTGTGGGCTGGTCGCCGGGATGGATGGACTCAACATTACTCGCAGCGATGTCATTGGTGATGGGCGTAAGCCGCGCACCGCACACCTTGCAGGTGTCCCGGTCTTCAGGGTTGGGCGCGGAGCACATCGGACAACGCACGTCGGCCATTATTTACCCCCGTAAGGGCGGTCGGCGCCAAACAGGATGCGCAACCCGGTCATCAACGTGCCCAAGGCCACCCCGAGCAGGATGCCGCGCGCGCCGGCCGCTGCCGGCACCTGGGCAATGATGGGGCGCAGCCAGTCCGAGAAGAAGGGGATAGGGCCGAGAAACGGCAGGGGAGCCGTTCCCAGGAAAATGATCAGCGCCGTGATAATGAAGACGATACTCATGAAATTCGCCCGCCAACGAAGCAGACGAATGGTCGCATAAAGCAGGCTGACCGCCAACAGTGCCATCAGGCTGGTTTCAACCGGAACCTGGATCGAGAGGAAAACAAAATCCATGGCGGGGCTGGTCGGTCCGAGAAATAATCCCAAAGTAAATGTCCCCAGCAGGAAGACCAGCAGGAGCACGCTGTAGGCGGCTTCCTTTTTATTCCTTAACTTATGGGTATGCACCGAGAAAAGGTTTGCAATTCCAACAAATACGGCCACCGCTGCCAGAATCATCAACCAGTTCAGGAAAGTGGTGCGCAGGGTGACAAACAATGGCACCCCGGGCAGGAAGTATCCCAGCAGGACGATCACGCCCGAAAAAATGGCAATAACGGCAAGGAAAAACGTGGTGATGATTCTCACAAAATCCCCACAAGCTTGAGCAAAGCACCTATTACCACAGCGATGATGAACACCCAACGCAGAAGGTCCTGCACCCGCAGGCTGGCATTATGAACCGCCCCCGCCTGGACGTACGCCCCCACCGCATAGAGCTCCTCGCCGATCAGCGGATTGGAACCCGAAGCGAAAAGCACCGCCTGGGCGGGGATATTATCGCTTGCCACTATGGTAAAGCTGTCCTGCCGCTCGGCCGCATCTGCCAGCAATGCCACTTCCAGGCCAAAATTCCCTACGACCACATTGGTGGAGATGTTTTCATCGTGCATGACGGGGATGGCGCCTGCGATATATGAGAAGGGG
This sequence comes from uncultured Chloroflexia bacterium, assembly GCA_963774975.1. Taxonomy (GTDB): domain Bacteria; phylum Chloroflexota; class Anaerolineae; order Anaerolineales; family Villigracilaceae; genus JBGPQJ01. Next base: position 522,231 of record CAVZGY010000002.1, on the reverse strand, counting down.
GTCAGGCCGGTTGCCCTGCCTGCATAAGGATCGTAGCGTTCGGGGGCGACCGCCGCGACATAGGAGGCTTTCAACGTGTCCTGAGAGAGGACTGCCAACGCCCCGTCGCCTGAGGTAACCACAGACGGACGGTCGCTGACCGATGTCAATTCCGCCACACGCCGGACGGTTGCCAGCCCCACAAAGGCTGCAGCGCTCCACGGCATGTTCAGACCTCCGCGTCCAAGGGAAAAATGAACGCGTGAGCCGTCCTCGATGGCCAGGCCAATGGCACGCCGAAGACGGGCAAAGGAGGGAATATCCCGCAAGGCGTAGGGAAATTCCTTTCGCAGCAGGGCGAACACCATTATCAACAGGGCACTGATAATCAGCAGCGCCAGTCCGCCGTACAAAATCAGATCGGAATTAACATTGCTCACGATGCGGCTCCATTTTTAAGCAAATCAATGAAAGCACGAGCCTCTGTTCGATCTTCCAGCAAGCCTGCCAGGGCGTTGGTTTGCTCACAAGGTAGAAATGGCGATAGAAGCGGCTGGCCAATGTAGATCAATTGTGCGCCCAGCAATCCCAACGGTGCCCCAGCTTCGAGCGCCCAGGCAGCAAAACCTTCCATTCCCCATTTTTTTAAGGAATTTGCCCATTGGCTCCAAATGGTGTGCTGTGGTTGCATCATTTAAAGTATAGCATAAAAAATAGAACAACTGTTATGTATTGTAGTACGCCGGTAAGTGACGGTCAAGCCACCGGCATGGCAATTACACGACAAAGGATATGGTCAAAATATGGACGTTTTTTTCCTGTCAAAGCCCCGCTTCAAACTCAATTATATACCAATTTACCCAAATAGGTGGGCAATCTTATCAGGTTCACCCCCACGGATGCTGGTTTACTGAACGCCTACAGATATCCGCTGACTTCCCCTCTCGGCCCCTGTTCATCCAAGCACTTCAACAAGGGCTATCCCGCCCTGGCTGCGGAAGTGCTGGACAATCCATCCAGCAACCGGCGAGTGCTGTCTGCAATCTCAACTACGGCTGCATCAAAGATTTCCTTGTTCGCGCGTGAAGGAACACGGTATCCCGACACCTTGCGAACAAATTGCAGAGCTGCCAGCTCGATCTCTTCGTCGGTGGGTGGATTGTTTGGGTTCCTCAAAATCTTGATGTTTCGGCACATGGATCACCTCTCGCCTCTCCATGGGAACTGGGATCTTTAATTCTCGGAAAATAAAAAACACGAGCCATTTTCCTGTAAAAATTGGCTTATGAAGATATTTCCAGCTGCTCTTTCCGCACCTTCCGATAATTGAACTGCCATCCTAGCAGAACAAGAATTGCTATCAAGTGTATAAAGGCTGCCTAGTATATTCGGATTGAATAATATGCGTGCTCAAAATCAAAGTATAAATAATTCAGTAGTGGAAACTTTTTTCTGTATTTTAACAGCAAGCAGGTCACTTGTTATCCTTAGGGTGCTGAGACTAAAGGAGGACATCATGACCTGCCGAAATGATTTTACCTTCCTGTCGAAATGCTGGAGCAGATCGCCAGCCAGGGCTTCTAGGTTCTGCCGGAACTGATCCGCACGGTGGTAAACTCGGCTATGATAGCTGAGCCGTTCTTCATCCCCTTTTCCCGCCGCTGATAGCGCTGGGTCGAGCTAGGTTGTCCGAACGCCCGGCAGAGCTCCCGCACGGTCTTGCCCTGCGCGATCAGCACATCGGCTTCTCGCAGTTTCATGATGATCTGTTCTGCGCCATAGCTTTTATGCTTTCCCATCTTCTCTGCCTCTTGAACGGTCGTATAGTTGTAGTACTTGTGAACTAGTTTTCGGGGGTCAGGTCAATTGCGCATTTTATTTATTTTTCCAAGGTAGTAACTTCTATTCCATCAGCTCCAACTTGATTTGAATCCGCTGGTTCGGAAGTACTCCGGCGAAATGGTTTAGTTGCGTTTTTCAAGACCGTGTAGAACATTTCACCAATGTTCGGGGACTGGGAATCCTCTTGTTGCACCAGCCCCAGCTCTTTCAGGTCAATTCGCCCCTCCCGATCGAGCGTCTCCAAGTCGGCTCTAAGCAGGTACTTGGTATACACTTCGATACTGGTAACCAGCAAGATCATTACCACCGGTCCATAGAGCGCACCGACAAGTCCCATCACCCGCAGACCGCCAAGCACGCTCAGGATAACCAGGGCAGGGTTGAGCTGCGCGCCTTTCGGGATCAGGTTGGGACGCAGGAAGTTGTCGATGTTCGCGATTACCAGCAGGAAGGCGGCGATCACAAAGATGCCCTGCCATACATTTCCGCTGACGATCAGGAGAATGCCCACAGGCCAGGCCACCAGGGAGATGCCCACCACCGGCACCAGCGATAGGAAGATGGAGATCAGCGTCAGGAACAAGATAAAGGGGACGCCGGCGATCCACAGCACCAGGCCCATTGCCAGCCCCTGGGTGATCGCGATGATAAAGGTCCCCTTGAACATCGCTTTGATCATTATGTCGATCTTGTCCAGGAAAAGCTCCGTGATCTGCGGAGGATAGGGGACGATGTCCAGGATGCCCTTTTTACCGAGACCGCGGTAGCGCGGCAACAGGGTATACATCAAGACCAGAACAATGAAACCATTTATGAAAAAGCCCGGGAGCGAGCGACCCAGGTTGATCAGTACCGTTCTCAGCCAGAGGCTGATCTGCGCCACGACCTGGCTGATACTCTGGGCCAGATGAATATTCTCGATCTGAAAGTTCTGGGTGAGCAGCGCCTGGATCGCACCTTCCATCCAGGTATCCATGCTGCGCAGCGAGAATTCCAGGCCTTCTACCGTCAGGCTGCTAAACAGATAGGCGGCCTGAGAGATCGCCCCGGCGACAATAAGAATAGCAGGGACGGCGATGAGCAGTATAAAGGCGACCAGAGTCATTCCAGTGGCCTTCCTTGAACTGCCCTTGATCCATTTTCTCTCCAGGAACCAGTTATACATCGGCTTCAGGATGACCACCAGCGCCAGGGCCAGCAGGATTGCCTGGACGAACTGCCAGACCAGGATCGATGCCAGCACGGCCAAGATCAGCACCATGCCGAAGAAGAAACCACTCTGCCGGATCAGACGATTGTTCATGGATTCACCTCCTAATTCGCGGTTCCAAACCACTTTTCATAGATTTTGTCGTAGCTACCTGAACTTTGCTGGCGCAACAATGCCGCGTTGATTGGCTCACGCAGCGGGCTGTCGGTGGGCAGGGCAATGCCATAGTTCTCCTTCTGAAAGGTCGGACCCACCACCTTCACCAGTCCATACCCCTGGTTCTGGCTATAGAACAGAATCACCGGCGCATCGAAGACGATGGCATCCGTTTCATCAATAAAGACAAACGGCTCAAAAGGCATGCTGCCCACCTGGATCATGGTGGGATCCGGGAGGCTCTGGTTAAGTGGGGTCGCCTGGGCGGCCAGGCCGCCCAGGCGGCAGGATTTCATCTTCTGTACAGTTCCTATGGCCCGGTGATCAGGAAGAAGACCAGCTGACCATTCGGACCGGACAAGGTCAGCATATTTTCCTGGATCACGGCGGAGGTCACAGTCTGCAACACGTTTGTAAAATTATCTTCCTGAGTTATGATATCCTGCGGGCAGGCGCGCCGACCGGTGTTGAGACTATTGACGGTGACGCCAAAGGTACCATCTCCATTATCGACTGCTGTATAGCTGCCGTTGTAGTCATTGCAGCCTGCAAATCCTGCCAGTTGACCGTTCAGGAACTGGAGAGTGATGGCACTACCTGGCTGCAGCGGCTGGCCGTTGATCATGGAAACCGTCCAGGCGCGTGTATCCAGGCGGGCATTGATGGTTATGATAGTCGTGGCACTGCTCGTCTGGCCGTTTGCATCGGCGACGACCACTGTAATCTCGTACATGCCGGTGCTGTTATAGACAGCCGTGGTGGTGGCATTGGGGGAGGCCGGCTGGCCGGTCCCGTTTCCAAAGCTCCAGGTGTAGGAAACGATCGGGCTGCTGCCCTCTCGTGAACCGCTGGCGTCGATTTTAACCGGCTCTCCAATATAACCGCTGGACGAAGCACTGATACGGGCTTGCGGAGGAATGATCTCCGGCTGAGGAGTTGCAGTGGGCGGAGGAACCTGGGTCGCCGTAGGCTGGACTGGCGGCTCATTCGTCGGCGGAGGCGGGAGCGTTGCTGTGGGTGACGGAACCTGGCTGGGCACAACGGTGGGTGCAGGCACAATGAGGATCTGCCGGGTGGTGGTATTGGTCTGGCCCCGCTGATCCGCCACGGTTAGCTGCACCGCAAACGTCCCAGGGCTGGCGAACGCATGCTGGACGATCAATCCGCTGGCTCTACTCCCGTCACCAAACTCCCATTTCCAGGAAACAATGGGAGACTGTCCTGTGGACTGGGAGCCGTCAAAGATCACGATCTGCCCAACCTGCGCCTGAGCAGGGCTCTGGATCACTGCCTGCGGTGGCAGAATTTCCTCCGGGCGCAAGGGTGGGGTTAGCGAATAATTCAGGAAACCGGCATCGCCGGTAACCTGAAGCGTGGTATCGGCTACCAGGTAGCTGCGCGCCGAACGGAGGATCGCCACCATCATATCCTCCTGGATCTGAAGCGACGAGTTGGGGCAGCTTCCACTGGAAAGATTTATAGTGGCGATGGTGATGCGGTTGAAATCGGTCTGGTAGGTGCCGTTGAAATTCTTGCAACCGGTGAAGCCAAGCAGCGAGCCATCCTGGTTGAAGCGGGTGAAGGGCTCCTGGGAACCGGGTTGGCTATTGGAATTGTTGAAGGATACCAGGAACCAGCTGCGATCGACCAGGAGCGGCCGCTGATCGATCCCTGATTGGGTGGCAGTGGGCAATGGGGTGTTGGTGATTTCAAGTGTGGCTGTCGGTCGAGTGAAGACTTCCGATTGGACCAGCAGCCCTCCGCCGCCAAACAAGCAGCTCAGCAGCAGCAAGAGCCCGACCATCACCGCCAACCAGGGAGGCATGACTGCCTTCTGACGCACAGCGCCGTGCAGGGTCTGTTCATTCCCTCCGGCTGCCTGCAAGTCCACTGTGTAGGGATGTTGTTTCTCGCCTCCCACCCAGTAGCGCCGCAGCGGCCGCGCCTTATAGTCCACATCGGTGCTTTCCTCCAGTGCGAGTTTGACCTGTTTGGGTTCGGACGGTTCGAAGGCCAGCGCCTTCTCAATACTCTCCCAGCCAACCCGCACCGTCGCGGGCACGTTCGATTGGTTGAGGATCTGGACGCGTGCAGGCAGCTCGTGTTCCGGATCGGATGCCAACAACTGGGCTTTGACTTCGGTGAAAGCACCCACGGTCAGAATGCAGTTGATGGAAACATTTTGTTCAGGCGCATGCTCACTTTTCACCAGGAGGCTGAACGGGCAGCGCCCCGCGCGAGACGCAGAAGTGCGCGGCGGTTTGATCACCAGCATGCCACGGGCCTCCTCCCCTGCTTTCAGTGTCCAGGAGGATGGATCGAGGCCTACCCAATCGGTTGGCAATCCTTCTGCGGACAAGTGAAAGCTGTCGGTTCCAAGGCCCTGGTTGATGATGACCACTGGAATGGCCAGTGTTTCACCGGGCGTCACTGCATACTGCAGGCCATTCAGCAAAACGCCCACCCGGCCCGGCATTTCATATCCTGCCACGGTGAGAGCCACAAACGATTCGGCATGCCGTTCAGGATCGAGTGTGCTCGTGACGATAATACGCATCCGGTACCGTCCGACATTGGCACTGGGCGGCTCAGGCGGATGAAGGACCAGGGTAATGCTAACTTCCTCTCCCGGCTGGATGAGAAGGACCGGCCGGTCTGTTGATATCCATGGTAGAGGGACACCCTCCACCATGATGCGGACCTGCTCCGGGGATTTGCTATTATTTTTGAGAATGACCGGCAGTTCCTGAGTCCCACCGGGGGCCACCGTGAGCGTGTCCTTTTCGAGGGTCAGGAGAATACCGGAAAAATTCGTGCCACTCATAAAACACCTCCTTGTCAGGCTTATAGAACCAGCCCAATCACTACATATTCATTGTTTCGATCCCTTTGTTGGTCATGATGCCCATCTCGCAGAAACCGATGTGTTTGATTTTGGTTCAAACCATGCGGAAAAGCGCCGGGCTGTTGTGTGACCCGGCGCTTTCAGTCCCGCCTATTTGATCGTAATTTGATGGGTAGTTTTGTCTGTTTGCCCGGTAAAGTCCGCAATCGTCAAGATTTTATTGTGAGGCTCAACCATGAGGTACGTATGCTCAACGATCGTCAAGGTAACAGTGTAAGTCCCTGCCTTGATGTACTTATGCACCACGACCTGGCCGCTGCCCTTGGTGCCGTCGCCGAAATCCCAGTCATACCAGATGATGGTTCCGCCTGAGGAAGCACTGGCGTCAAATTTGACAGATTTACCAACAGTTCCTTCCGTGGGTGCGGTTATCACAGCCTCCAGGGGAACGGTGGTCGGGACGATTTCCACCGTCGGTTGTGCAATGGGAACGTAGGTCGGGGTAGGCGTCTTCACGATCTCTACCGTCGGTTGTGCAATGGGAACGTAGGTCGGAGTGGCTGTCTTAATGATCTCAACCGTCGGCTGGGCAATGGGCATTTCTGTTGGAACGACCACGGGAGGCAGTTCCGGATAAGCCGGGGGCAACTGGGGAGGTGCGATCGGCTGCAATGGAGCAGGCGAGTTGTAGAACACCAACAGGCCGTTGCGCGTATTGACCAACAGCTGGTTGTAGGCCTGCGTAAAGGTGGTGGCTACCTGGAGGGCGGCCAGGTATCTGGCTTCCTGGTTCATCAACCCTGGAGGCTCGGGACAAAGCTTGTTGGTCGATGCCACCGGGCCGATGGTCAACACGCCGGTGATCGGGGCATTATAGGTGTTGCAGCCACTATTCCCCGAAATCGTCCCGGTCCGCCCGTCGGCATTGATGGCGAAAGTTGCCGTGGTCTGTGTGCCAGGCAGGACAGGATTGGGTCCCATCATGACCAGCCACCAGCGGGTGCCATTGAGCGACGTGAGCGGACCACCGCTGGGCGGAGGTGTGATCGTGGGAACGAACGCCGTGAAGGTAAGAGCCTGCCTGCCTTCATCATAGGGGATTTGCAGCGTGTTCCCCAGTATGCGATAAGTGGAAGCGGCATTCAGCCCAAGGAAGAACTGCTGCTCCTGCTCCCAGAAAGCCGGACCGCAGCCAGTGTTGTTGCTGAGACTTGGCAGGCCGACTTTGAGTTCGGTCAGGTTGGCCAGGTAGGGAGCGTTGTAGTCGTTGCAGCCCGTCGAGCCGATCACCAACCCTGCAGGTCCACCCGTCTGTGGGACAAACTGGGCGACGAAATCCGCACCCTGTGAGGGGACCGTGGGACTCTCGATCGTACCCATGGAATTTAGCCGCCAGTAAGTGCCTTCCAGCGGGGTGCGGTTTGCACTGTAAGTTAGGATGCCCTTCTCAGAAATGACCACCAGCGTAGTGCCAAAGATCTGGTAGCTCTGGGAGGCCACCAGTGTTTCCAGATAGGCGGACTCAGTTCGCATTACGTCGTCAGGGCAGCTCATCAGAGTGGTAACGAGGTTTCCAATTTCGAGGTTCTGCTGATCCTGGGTGTAGCTGGCGGCGTAATGGTTGCACATGGCCGCGCCGCCCACGCCGCCCTTGCCAGGCTCTGTTCCCTGCTCAAACAGGGCAGTGGTGGTCTGACCCACCAGGTTGTCATCGCCATTCATAGCGACCAGGGTCCAAAGCACATTCTCAAGTGGGAAATGTTGTGAGGTGTAGCGCAGCACGCCCTGGCCGCCATCGTAGGTAATTTCCAGGGTCGAGCCTTCGATGCTGTAGCTTTCGGCATCGGTCAGAGCCTGCAGGTAGACGGCTTCCTGCTCCATGCCCACCGTACAGGCCCGCATGGTGCTGGCGGGCATTTTGATCTCCATCCGTCCGTCTTCGGCGATGTAGGAGGTTGTGTAGTTGTTGCAACCGGCCATGCCGCTCAGGATCCCATCCTCGGAAAACTGGGCAGTGATAAGTGTTCCTGATTCCGGGGTCGATGGTCTTGCAGGGTCCCCGAAGGATTCCAACACCCACAGCGTGTCAACGAGCGATTTCTGGCTGAGAGTGAAGACCAGTTTCTTTTCGAACACCGAGGCTGAAATCGTAGAAGATCTCCAGGCGGCCCTGGGGGGTGAAGTCGATCTTGTATGCTTGCTGGAGGGCAGACGTGACCACCGATTCCTGGGTCATTCCGTTCTCGCAGGCCATCATGGTAGATCCCAGCGGTCCGATCTGGATCTCTTCGCCTGTCAGTTCATACGGGCCAAAGAAGCCGTTGCAGCCGCTGAAGCCGCTCAGACTGTTGTCCTCCGCAAATTGCAGTGTCACGTTGGTGCCCGGCTCAACAAGGGTTGGATTTCCAGCATCACCGTAGCCCAGCAGCATCCAGAGCGGTCCGATGAGGCGGCCGGAAAAATCCGCCACGGGAACATCCGCAGGGACTGGCTGCGGGGTATCCATGGGTGATTGGGTGGGCTGTGGCGTGGGCGTGGCATCCGGACCACAAGCGACCAGCAAGAATGTGAATATCAGGATCAGTATGGTTACCTGGGTGAGGGTCTTCACCTTGGATGTATTTCTGTTATTCATGGTTTTCTCCTTTTGATCATGAACACGATAGATTATTTTCGTGATGAATATATGAATTAGGTTGCAAGGTAGTGTGCTCAGTTTCCGCTTATTCCTCCTTTTGCGCCGGCGGTCTTACCTCATCCAGCCATGCCTGGGCTGCTTCATAGGCCTCGTAAGCAGAGACTCCCCACTGCCGATGGACGAGGAATACGTTCTCCCTCCCGATCCTGTCCAACAGGCCTGTACGCTCCAACTGCAGCATCACCCCCGGGCTGATGCCTGCCAGCATCACCTTGCCGCCATTGGTCTGCAGAACCTGGTTATAGCGATCCAGCACAGTGATCATGGTGCTGCCAAAGTTTTCATAGCCGCGGAACAAAAAGATCACCACGGCTTCTTTGGCATCTTCGGCGGCTGGAAGGTTTTCTTCAAAAGTCTTGGCAGCAGCGTAAAACAGGCTTCCGTACGGGTACAGTACGGTCACATGGTGATCTGATAATTTCTTTGGCGCGGGCTGCTCGACCGGCAGCGGGTTGTTTTTGGATGGGATCAGCTCGACCAGCTCCAGCCGGTTGGCCTGGTGGAAGGTGAACAGCAGGATCGAAAGGCCCACCCCCAGCAGCACGGCAAACTGCAGCGGCATGACCAGTGTGCCAACGAAGGTGATCCCCATCACCACCCGCGGGATCTGGCCTGTCTGCCAGACGGTGCGAATGCCGTCGAAGTTGAGCGTGCGGAAACCGATCACGATCAGCAGGCCGGCCAGTGCAGGCATGGCAATCAACTCCACCAGTTTGCCAAACAAAAGCACTGTGATGGCAATGAGCACGCCGGCCAGGAAGTTGGCCCAGCGCGATCTCGCCCCGGCGTTGACCACCATGGCCGTCCCCGAAAGCGAGCCGCCGCATGGCATGCCCTTGAAGAAACTGGTAGCCAGGTTGGCCGCACCTTGGCCGAAGAAATCTCCAGACGGATCGGCGAACTTGCCATCCGGGTTGGGATAGCCCTGGCTGATTCCGGCGCCCTGCACCAGGCCGATCACGCTCAACGCAAAGGCCGGCACGATCAACTGAACCATCAGCGAAAAATCCGGCAGTGAAAAAGAGGGCAGCGCGCTAGGCACCTGGGTCACATCCCCGACCAGGGGCACAAACCGGAACCAGGGCAGGAACGGAACCAGGGAGGCAAAGAACATCGCCAGGATGAAGGAAAACTTGCTGGTGACTTTGATCCTGTCAAAGATAAGGATCAGGGCTACCGTGGTCAGGCCGACGATCAGGATCGGCAGGATGATCTGCTCGACGTTAAAAGCCATTTCGACCGCCTGAACCACCCGGTTGGAATATTGGCTTTGAAACCCGGTGAAATCGCGCAGCTGGCCCAGGATGATCAGGATCGCTACGCCGTTTAAAAAGCCGGTCATCACCGAATGGGGCACAAAGCGCACCAGGAAGCCCATCTTGAGCAGGCCGAGCGAGATCTGGATCACTCCGACCATGAGCGCCAGCATGTATACTGCCTGCAGCTTGGCATCTGGAGTCATGCCCGTCAGCGAGCTTGCGACTGCCAGCGATAGAGCGCTGGTGGTGGAGATGTGCATCATCTCCGAGCTGGTGAACAGCGCGCCGATCGGGGTGGCGATCATCATGGTATACAGGCCGGCCAGCGGGTTGATCCCGGCCAACAGCGCCGACGCCATGCTGTCCGGGATGCTGGCCACGCCGACTGTAAAGGCGGCGATAAAATCGGCCAGGATGTTCTTGGGGTTGATGCTCCAGCGCTTCCGTGCGCCTTCAATTATGGTTATTGTCATTTTTTATGTTCTCCAGGTTCTGCGCCAGAAAGAGACGGGCGCCAGGGCCAGTGGCCTTCGATCTCGACCACCAGAGCCCAGCTTAGGAAGGTTCTGACCACCACCAGCAGGCCGAGCGCGGCAACATTTTCCCAAGTGGGTTCCAGCGCCACGGTGCGGATCACGTCAGCAGCGACCAGGATTGTCAGCCCCAGCAGGAGCGCCCTGCCCAAGGCGTGTTTATATTCAAGATAGTTTGTCTCCTGCCCATTTCTTCTTGTGAAGAGAAAAAGGAAATACCGGGCGGTATCATACACGACCATGCCAACAATGATGGCCACCGCCAGGTATTCAATCCACAGGGATATCGTTTTGATCCAATCCATCGCTGCACTCCATTAGGCCGTTCCGGTATCCTGAGGTGTAAAGAGCCACGTATCCGGGTGTGTGAGGCGCATATAAAGGATGTACAGGCTGATCAAAGTGACCCAGGCGGGATACACCAGAGTGAACCACGGATTGAAGCTGACCACCAATAGCAGGATTAGGGCAAGCGAAAAAGTCACCCAGGCCAGCCAGCGGGGCATCAACCCGGTGCGCATCCAGATCGTCCCGAGCGAGATCATGGTGACGCCTGCCATGCGCAGGGCATACACGCTACTGATATGCAGCATCAGCGACCGTGCAAAATAGATCACGGTATAATCCGGCGCCTCATTACCGATGAGCTTGTAGGTGGTCAGAATGCCACCGGCAATGGCCATCGCAACGAAGACCAGCCCGATGAACACCAGGCTGCTTCCAAAGAAAACAGTTGAGAAAAATTTATCCTCAAACTCGCCCAGCTTGTCGCGCACGACGCCGATGAACCACAGGTAGGCGATCCCGGCGAACGGCATCAAGCCCAGAGCCAGGTTGATCCGCGAGGAACCGGCGGTGACCCAGCTGGTGTCACTATTAATTTCCTCAGGAATGGCAGCCCTCAACAGCACCAGGCTGGTGGAAAACAGCAGGCCAAACAGGATCCCGGCAATGGCCGCCGTCCGCGGGGTGGTCAGGCGTCTCTTTTTCCATTCGGTGTTGAAATTCATAAGGTTGCTCCTTCTGCGAACTCGCGCTCGAAAGGCAGGCAAAAACCACCTACCAGGTCGTACCACCAAATCTGCTCGAAAAACAATCTTGCCCGGCCGTGGATGGCATCCGCTGTCCTACTTCGCTTCGCTGCGACAAGATCAATGATCTGGGCGATCGTCCGACGGTTGTCGATGGCCTCGAAGATCTGCAGCTCCAGCTCGTCCACCGGGAATGTGAGCTCCGGATCGCTGTTCGACGGGTTGGCCAATACCGCAGCCTTCCCTGGCAGCCGTTTCCTGGAGATGACGATGTCCGGGAGGCGGAGTGGAATGTAAGTCTGCCAATCCACACCGCTGAAACTCAAAGCCTGCTCTTTCGCATGTTCAGGCAGGTGGGCGACCAGGTTGTGGCGCAACATATCGCCTCGGAACAGTTCCAGGGCAGCGTACTGCTCTTCCAGGGGAAGCTTTGCCAGGCGGGAGGCATGCGGCGTAGCATGCAGGCTGGAGCACTGCGGCAGATAGCGCGCCTGGCGCACCCAGCGTCCGAGCTTGAGTCCGCATGCGGAAAGCAGGTCGAAAAGCTGCGGGACTGTATACGCCCGGTCCTGTGGGTGGAGCAGCGCATCCGCCATCCCGGAAAGAGTCTGGAAATCGGGCGCTGTAGCCAGCAGGTGCGCCAGGGAATGACTGCGCGGCAGGGCTGCCAGGGTACGGGCCAGGTCACGAATCTCTGCGCTGCTGTCGCCAATGCCCAGCCGGCGGCAGTATTCCTGCAGCATGTACACGCCGGTTCGGCCATAGGGGGCATACACCATCAGATCCAAAGCCCCGTCATGATCCAAAACCATCCGAAGCGCGCACAACCCGGAGTGAGGATCGGACTGGTGGCGCAGCACGCCGGTGCAGACGATCAGGTCGAAGACCTCGCCCAGTTCCTGCACTCGTTCTATAGGCAGCTTGAAAACGTCGAGATTTAATAGGTTGTACTTTTGTTTAAGTTTCAGTGTGTGACCGATGTTCGTTTCGCTGATGTCAATCCCGACCACATGCGCGGATGGGCGTCGCAGGGCATGCCGGGCTGCCTGCGCGGTTCCACAACCGGCCACCAGGACGCGCAGGTTTTCGCGGTAAGGTCGACGCGGCCAGTGCAGGTGAAAGTCGGCCAGGCGGCGATCCTCGTCCTGCCACTGCCGGCGGTACTCGTCGAGATCCTCCACGGTTGGCGGGTAGGGATTCAGATCATAGAAAGCCCCGACAGCCTCGTTTGCGTTATCCTCATCGATGCGAGCGGTCATCAAGTGCTCCATTCCAGTTTGACCCTACCGAGGTGCGGTATTTTTTACAAGACCGCACCCCGACATTGGACCGTTAATCGATTTAGTGCCCTTTGCTGCTTTGCGCTTCTTCCAACTGCCGCATCACGGCTTCCAGATTGAATGACGCCGGTTTCTGGCGCGGTGGATACTGGACGAAGTCCTGAATCTGTTGGGCCACCAACCCTTGCATCTCGTATATCTTGTAAATGTGCGAAATCATCCAATCCCAGTAGGTGTTCGAGTTCTCGTCCGCCCGCTCGAAGGGATCGCGGCGCAGATGGAACATTTTCGGCGCCCGCAGCGGCACAAAAGGCTCGAGCCACGCCATCAGCTGCTTCGCCCGCTGCTCCATCAGCACCACTTTCCAGTCATTCATCCTGATCGCCAGCAGTTCGCCGTCGTCGCTGAAATAGAAGAAGAAACTCCGCGGACTATCCTTCACCTCGCCGCTCAGGTAGGGCAGCATATTGAAGCCATCGAGGTGAACCTTGAAGGTCTTGCTGCCGATTGTGTGACCCGCGAGGAGCTTCTCCGCGATATCCGGCTCGCCGGCAGCGGCCAGAAACGTCGGCAGCATATCCTGTAAGGAGACGATGCCATTCAAGACCGTACCCGTCTTAATCTGCGCCGGCCAGCGCAGGAAAGCCGGCACACGCCAACCGCCTTCCCAGTTGGTGTTCTTCTCAGATCGAAACGGCGTGATGGCGGCATCCGGCCAGCTGTTCAAGTGCGGGCCGTTGTCGGTGGAATACATGACGATCGTGTCCTCGGCGATGCCCAGCTCGTCGAGCTTGTCGAGCATGCGGCCGATGTTCTCGTCGTGAGCCACCATCACGTCGTCGTAGTCGTCCTGGCCGCTCTTGCCCTTGTGTTTCTCGGCGGGGTGAGTGCGGAAGTGCATGGCGGTGGTGTTGTACCACATGAAGAAAGGTTTGTCCGACTGGTGCGCCTCATCGATGAAGCGCAGCGCTTGTTCGGTGACCTCCTCATCGATCGTCTCCATACGCTTCTTCGTCAGCGGCCCCGTGTCTTCGATGCGGCCATCGGCAAAGCTGTGGATCACCCCGCGCGGGCCATACCGCTTCTTGAATTCCGGGTCTTGCGGATAATCCGGATCCTCAGGTTCCTCTTCCGCGTTGAGGTGGTAGAGGTTGCCGAAGAACTCATCGAAGCCGTGATTCGTGGGCAGGAACTTATCGCGGTCGCCGAAGTGATTCTTGCCGAACTGGCCGGTCACATAGCCATGCGGCTTGAGCAGTTCGGCGATGGTGGGATCTTCCGCCTGCAGTCCGACATTCGCTCCGGGCATGCCCACCTTGGTCAGCCCGGTGCGAATCGGGTTCTGGCCGGTGATGAAGGCCGAGCGCCCAGCGGTGCAGCTTTGCTGGCCGTAGAAATCAGTGAAGGCTGCGCCTTCATTGGCAATGCGATCGATGTTCGGGGTGCGGTAGCCCATCTGCCCGTCGGCTGTTGTAACTGATGTTCCTGAGCCGATGTCGTCGCCCCAGAGAACGAGGATGTTGGGTTTTCCGTTGGGCATATCATTTTCTCCTTATACAATGATGAAATTTTTTGGTTTGCAGAGCAGTCAGCGCTGTTCAGGCGCTTGAACTGCCAGACGCCTCTTCGTGGATGGTCGAGCGCCTTACAGGCAGTGGGATTTTCGTTGCCGCCGGCTTGTAGATCTTTCCGTGGCACCGATTGAACTTACGGCCACTGCCGCAGGGGCAGGGATCGTGACGGTGAACCCCTGCAAAGGTTTGATCAAGAATGGTCATCACCTCCTTTGCTTCACGGTTGCGCCGGATCAGACCGGCCATGATCTTCATAGGAAAATCCACATGGTGGAAGAATAGCTTGAAACCGGCACACAGGTAATTGAGCCCCGGATCGCCGTCGGGGGTCATGAGGAAGCGGTTCTTCGGACATTCGCCATGGCAGGCAAAGCGCACATCGCATTTGCGGCAGAAATCCGGCAGCGCGTCGCGTTTGTCCTGGCCGAACTTCGCCTGCTGCGGCGAGGCGACCATCTCGAGCATGTGGGTGTTCTCGATATTGCCGAGCAGGAACTTTGGCTCGACGAAATGATCGCAGGAATACAGGTCGCCGTTGTGCTCAATGGCCAGGCCGGTCCCGCAGGTCTCGTTGAAGACGCACATCCCCGAAGATTCCATGCCCAGCCAGTTGCGCAGGGAGGCCTCGAACGTCTGCACGAACACACGACCCACGTCGTGACGAACCCACTCATCGAACATGGCGGACAGGAATTGGCCGAATTGATCGGGGAGCACCGAGCGGTCGGAGACGCGGTCGCCTTCCTGGTAAATCGTTTGACCGTCGGCGTTGATGCGCTCGACCACCGGGATGAACTGCATCCAGTCCGTGCCGACCTCGTCGCGCAGGAAGCGATAGACCTCCAGCGGGTGGTCGCCGTTGATGCGGTTTACCGTGGTCAGCACGTTGAACTCGACGCCGTGCTTCTGCAGCAGCCGCACCCCGCGCATCACCCGGTCGAAGGTGGGACGCCCGCCCTTATCGACCCGGTAGGCATCGTGCAGATCGCGCGGCCCGTCCAGGCTGATGCCGATCAGGAAGTTGTTCTCCTTGAAGAAGGCCGCCCACTCGTCGTCCAGCAGGGTGCCGTTGGTCTGCATCGTATGCAGGAAGGACATCCCTGGCCGGCGGTATTTTCCGGCCAGCGCCAGCGCCCGGCGGAAGAAGTCCAGGCCCATCAGCGTGGGCTCGCCACCCTGCCAGGCGATGTTGACGACCTGCTCCTGGTGCGCCTCAATGGTCTGGCGGATGTACTGCTCCAACAGGGAGTCATTCATGCGGAACTTGCTGCCGGGGTACAGGACTTCCTTATCCAGGAAAAAACAGTAGGCGCAGTCCAGGTTGCAGGCCGAGCCGCTGGGCTTGGCCAGCAGGTGAAAGGCTGGCGGAGCGCCGGGAGGTCGAGGGGGAGCGAGGGGAAGCGGGATCATGAGGGTCTCTGTGTGAATCCAATTATCGTTAACCGTTTATTGAAGCGGTTGGATGCGTAACGGGTTGCTGGCGTTTGCTTATGGCAATACAGGTTTAAGTCCCTCGACTAAATCAATCAAGATCGGATAAACCAATTCCGGATTAGCTTTCCTATTATGGATGTCAATCACATCGTGTGGCAACCCATACTTAGCCTCAAATACAAAAGTTTCTGTATTTGCACCGTTTGCAGCCCAATGAGCTAATACATCTTTCGCCATCCGGTTTGAGACCACAGAGTCATTTTCAATAGTTACAAGTACTACAGACCCCGCGCCTAAGGGTTCAGATGTCGATTGTTCGCGCGGCAACTGAGCAAAGCGCATTGATTCGCCGATACCCATCGTTGACATGCCGAGATATTGATATGGATTGGGCGACGTACCGGGAATTGCAACATTGGGTAACCGCGCAGCCAGGTTGATTAACCACTGGTTTAGCCCGCTTGGCAGACCAATCAAACCGAAAAATGGCGCAACCAAAACCACACGCTCCACATCGCTGCGATTTTGAGCGACCCAGGCAGAGACTCCCCCTCCGGCTGAGAGACCTAATACATACACATGCTTACCCAAGCCATGTGCCAAATCAATCGCAACATCTGCCATTGGACGAAAAGCATCTGCTGTAGGGGTCATGAAGCGAGGATTACGGCTGATATCGACATGCGCCGGGAAACGCGCAATGATGACGTTATATCCCCGGTTATAAAACTCTTGTGCCAAAGGGTCAAATTGGGCGGGACAATTGCTCAAACCATGGAAAAAGACAACCACTTTTTCCGTTTTCTCTCCGTGGGTTAACCAATGTGTTTTGCATACCTCGACAATCTTTTGTTTAAGGTCCTTTTCTTGAACGTCTTCCAACTGTAGGATGGCAGTATCATAATCATAGACCGGGTTAGGCTGTGCCTCCAACCCTCTGGTTGGAACGGGAATAAAGCCGGTGACGAGGATAAACGAACCTGTTATCAATAAAAAGACCCCTACGATATTCAAAACGCGCACAAACAATGATCCTGCAGGTGGCTCCTTCAATGAACGCACCTTGATATACCCCAACACGCCGCCGACAAATGCACACATCGCTGCTGATGCCCAACCAAGAGACTCAAAAGCTACCAAAGTCACCTGTGGAAGCAGCCTCAGCGCTTCAAAAGGGTTAATCTGGCGATCGAACACCGGAAAATCCTTACCCAACAAAAAATAGAACAAGGTCCCGAGCAGCCAGAAAACAGATGGAGCGATAAGACCAATGATCAAGCCAATAACTACTCCACGCCAAACGCTGAAAATAAAATCGCGTCGTTCCAGGTACCACCATGCAAACGCTCCTGTTGCGGCATAAGCGATCGTTACAGGTAAAATCAACCACAATCCATGGTCAGGAGCTCCACCATAAAGTAGCCATAACAATAATACTCCCCCTAACCCGTAACTAATTGCAGCTGCAATTGTCCATTTTCGGAGTGTGACCTTTTTTGTCATTTTGTTAAGGTAATCCTTTCGATTTTGATACTTTACCATCTGCATCAACCTGATCCGCAATATTCACTCAAACGCGAACACCTTGTGAAAATCCTTCTGCATGCTGATCACCTGCCAGTTGTGTACTGCGGCCAGTTGCTGTACCTTCTCAGCGCCGGCAGCGTAGGCGTATTCACGCTCACCATCATCGTGGCGCAGGAGCAGTTGCAGCGACCTGCAGGGGCTGGTCTGGCTGTACCACAGCATGTGGAGATCGCCGTCGGCATTCCCGCCGGCCAGAATGGGCTTGCGGTTGGTGGCGCTCCAAATCTGCACTGCCTTGTCTGGGCCGTCGTTGACCACGTCCAGGTCGGCGCGCTGCACCATGGCACCCTTCCACGGGTGACCTCTACTCGGGCCGGAAGATGGCATTCCAGTCCTGCTTCATGTCCACAACGAGCCAGCCGCGCTTGGGGGCCTCTTTGAGGGCTTCGACAAGCTTGCCGGTGCTCTTCGTCTTGGCGTCATAGGCATATTCGCGTTCACTATCGGTATGGTGGACGATGAGGCCGAAACTGGGGCGCGGGTTGTTGATCGTGGTGTACTGCAACATCGCGTGGTCGCCGTCGCTGTTCCCACAACATATCGCAGGTCGCCGGCCGATAAACTGATGAATGCCGACTGGCTTGCCCTCCTTGTCGTTGACGAATAAATGGTCGAGTGTTTTTGTCAAAACCGGTCCGCTGTCGCGCAGCTCTAATGTCGTCCGCGCTGTCGAGCCGACAACCTGCTCCGGTGGTATGCCGTAGACGCGCTCCACCCAGACGCGCATGAAGTCCGCGCCGCCACCGGAAACGATGAAGTTCTTGAAGCCATTTGCCCGTAGATAACCTAAGAGTTCCTGCATGGGCTGGTAGGTGAGTTCGTCATACGGCCTGCCATACCGCGGATGTTTGGCCGATGTGAACCAGGCCTCCACGGCATCACGAAACTCGTCGATCGTCATGCCTGCATGGGTGAGTGCCAGGACCTGCATCAAGCCATCGAAGTGTTCGCCTTCCAGGAGTTTTGCAAAGTTGCCGGCCAAGGCGGCTTGCACCATTGGATCCGAAGCGAGCTTGGGATCAGTGAGGATGCGTCGGTTCAGTTCGTCGATGGCAAAGGCTGCCTGAAACGGCATCGGATTCTCCGGCCAGAGAGTGCCGTCGTTGTCGTGCACGGCAATACGTTCTGCCAGCGGCAAGAAGTCGGGAGATCCTTCCTGTGTCACCCTGGCGATGAACGCGAGGATCCCCTGCTTGGCGGGGCCATCGTTCCAAGAGGGCAGCGGATCAGCAGCGGTGGAGTTCATAGAGTTTCCTCTGTGCGACACCGTAATCCCCCACTTGGTAGAGGCTCACGGATACGGCCCGGACGGTGAAGGCCTCGAATGGCTCCGCTTTCAGAGCGTCCACAAAGTCACGTGTACCGATCCCGACGGTCAGATGAGGGTGGTAGTTCATGCCAGTGCGGGGTCCGACGAAGTTGTTCACGTAGTCCACGGTCGGCTGGCTGATCTCTCCGCCGTCGGGGCGGGACGCAAAGGCCTCGCCTGTTCCCTGCTCCGCAGCAAACGGGGCGACGGCGTCGATGATCTTTTGCTGAAGTCGACGCAGGTCCTCGGTCGGTTCGATGACGATGCCCACCAACCGGAGATCCTTGTCGGCCAGGGCATAGTAGCCGATCGCATGGCTTTCCCAATTCATCGACTGCTCTGTACGCAGCACTTCGGCCACAGCATTCGCGACCTTGTCGAGGTCTGCCGTTCGCACAAACCGCTGGAGAATGGTGAAATGTGGCGCGTGGTTGGCATCGAGGGCGAAACCGTCCGGATAGTCCTCTCGCAGCCGGGCGTTCGTCGCTTTTGCCTTCTCAACCGTGGCAGCATCTGGATCCAGCAGTACGTTGATCGCGATCAGGGACATGGTTATTGCTCCTTCTTAAAATGGGTTGCAAGGTCTGCCCGGGTGCATCACTTGACGACAACAGGCTGGATGGTAGTTTGGTTCAAAAGGGATAGTGTCTCATTCATTGATTACCTTTTGTTGGTTTAGACAGCTCGCGCACGAACAGCAAATTCAATACAGCCAGTGTCAGGTTATCGCACTACTTCCACATCGCCCATGAAGAGCGATCCGCTGGGGGTCTGATCAAAGACCAGCGCCATCTCGCGGATATCGCTCAGGTCTATGCCCTTGAAATCCTGCACGGGCAGCCGTATGGTGGTCAGGGGAGCGCGGCCGCTAAACAAGCCACCCTCGATACCCTGATCGGTCTCCACTTCCCCGATCGGGAATTGCAGGGCTGGCTCGTCAGACCGTGTGTGCACAGCCGCCGTTTTGCCGGTGCCGTCGGTCAACAGCACTGTGAATGCCTGCCCCTTACCCGCCGGGTTAAGAGCGGAGATCGGGTCGATGGCCGCGCGTAAGCTGATCGCGGCGGCCTGGCTCAAGTCGCCCTGACCCTGTGGAATTTCAAAGCGCAGCGCCGCCCCGGGCTTCTCCCAACTGACAACCGCCAGCGCCGGATCGCCGGGGACGATCACATTGACTCGCCGGCAAGGTTCGCTGCCCGGCTGCGTGAATGGTGTATAGTAGCCGGCCTCGCAGAAAAACAACGTGACATCCTGCACCAGCACCGTGCCACCCAGGCGGTTGGTCTTAAACTCGTCGGCCGTTGCCGGTGTGAAAATGACCGTCCGTTCGCCAGCGTTCGGCAGCACGGCGACGCGCGCTGGCAGACCGTACAATTCGGACGGCGACGGTGCGCTGGGATCGATAGCCAATCGATCTTTGGCAGCTTTAGCAGTCGAGTCACTGCCGAACAACGTCGCCAGGAAATCGACAGCGTAAGCGTTGAGAAACTTCTGCTGCGTCTGCGCCTCAAGCCGGGGCTCACAATCCAAACGGCTCCGCCGCCCGAACGGATCATCGCCCAAGGTCGAGTTGAAGTAGTTATGATTGGCACGCTCGAGGAAGGCAGAAGTGACCCAGTCCTGCTGCCCGGGTGCGAGTCGTGCCCCCTCGTAGAGTTTCTGCCCTTCCTGTTGGATCACATCTCCGTCACACATTGGCAGGATGATGCCAACGGGGACTGGAGATCCCTTGAGCGGATCGACAAATCCCGGCGAGGGCGCGACCTGCAACACGCCGGCAACCGGACCGTAGCCATCCGTGCCGCTGGCGCCCAGCTGTGCGTCTTGCGCGACCATGAGGGCATTCTCGCCCCCACGTGAATGCCCGATCAGCGCGAGACGGCGCATGTCTGCTTTCCCGTTCAGATCAACACCGAATTTGTTCTCGCCGCCGGCTGCGGCTGTTGCCAACGCACGCAGCTGTAAATCGACGATTTGCTTGAGCCGCTCACCCGCCATCGGCTCGCCAAACCCGAAAGTATTTTCGGCATTGATGTTCAATGACAGGGCAACGTAACCCTGTGCCGCCAGATGCTCTGCCAGGTATGCAAAGCCCCGATAATTCGGCTGCTCGTCCGCCGGGTCACACGGCCAGCGATCGACATGGTCGATCTCCGGGCAGCCAGGATGTGTGCCGTGGAGAATTACAACGACCGGAAAGGGACCCTCGCCGGTGGTCGGAACCGCGATGATGCCGTTCAAACGGACTGGCATATTGCGAAAGCGGCTGTCTTCTGTGAACATGGATTGGGTGATGGTCGTATCACCCAGGTTGTACTCCACCACATCCGGCAGGCTTACGGTCCGGCTATCTGCCGTCGATGTTTGCGTGGCCGGCAATTCCGGAGTCGGTGCAACAGTCACCGTGATTCCTGGCTCGGTTGCGGATGGCACGCTGGAGCTGGTTTGGGGAGAACAACCCGCCAGGATAAAGATCAGGACACCGATGAGAAAAAATTTTCGATATGCTTTCATCACAACCTTACGATTCAGATGTTTGGTTCCAAAGAGACAGTGGCTCGTTCATTCATTAAATCCTGGGTAAGCCAGGTGCAAGGCGTTGCGAGAGCACCCTGCACCTGCTCACTGTTTACTCATTACTGGCGCGCCATGAGGATGCGCATCTCCGCTTCACTATCCTGGATCAGATCTCCACTGACGTCAAACGTCACGCTGTGGATCGTACCGGTGAATTCGAAGGGTGTCTCGTAGTAGGGCGCGACCGGCGCGCCAGGGTCAGCACCGACGGTGATCCCCCCCGTTAGCCCCAGACTGAAGGGCGTCGTGTGTGGGAATTCCGCCTGGCCTACGAGCTTGCCGTCGATGTAAAGTTGGGCGCGGCCGGGAGTACCCTTGCCATTGGCGAAGTCCGGCTTGCCGGTTACTTCGAACTCGAAGCGCAGTTCATGATGCCCGGCCGGGACCGGAACAGTACTGGCCACATGCAGGTAGTCACGGGCAACATAGTTTTGAACATACTGCAGCTTGTTATCCTTTACATAGAAAGAATAGCCGCCGTCAACTCCTCCAAACGAAACCATAGCCCCTTGCGCACCACCGGAGGGGATTTCCACATTTGCGGTGATGCTGTGCGTGCGGTTGAGCAAGCGCGGGCCTGCGTTGTCGGGCACACTCTGCGTATGCGGATAGAAGGTGTAATGCGTGCGGTTCTTGGTGAGCCGCGGGCGTTCGTCGGCCATGCGTGCCACGCCGCGACCATCCACCGGCAGCACGTGGTATTTCCCTGCCTCGACATACCAGGTCGCGATCATCTCGATCAGCTTGGCGCGGTTCCCATCGGCGATGTTATGGTTTTCGGCAAAATCCTTGTCCACATGGTAAAGTTCCCAGCTTTTGGCATCCAGTTCAGTCAGTTTTTCAGCCGGGATGGGATTGCCAAAACCGGTACCTGCTTCCGTGAATGAAGGACCCGGCCAGGGGCAGACCGCCCGCCAGCCATCGTGGTAGATGGAACGGTGCCCGAGCATTTCGAAATACTGAGTGTGATGCTTGCTCTCGGCCTGGGCTTCATCGAGCGCATGCGCGAAACTGACACCCTCGATCGGGGATTGCTGGACGCCTTTAATAACTGCTGGGGGTTCCAACCCGATGAGTTCCAATACTGTGGGCATCATATCGATCACGTGAGCATACTGGGTGCGCACCTCGCCCCTCGCCTTGAAGCCCTTGGGGAAGTGCACGATGAAGGGATCACAGATGCCGCCCCGGTAGGTTTCGCGCTTCCAGCGGCGGAAAGGTGTGTCACCCGCCCAGGTCCAGCCCCATGGATAGTGGTTGAAGGTGGTCGGGTCGCCGAGTTCATTAATATGCGCCATGTTCGTGGCCAGGTCTTCTTTTACGTTATTGAAGAACAGGTTCTCGTTGACCGAACCGGTCGGACCGCCTTCGGAAGAGGCGCCGTTGTCGGAAACTAACATGATCAGGGTGTTCTCAAATTCGCCCAGGGATTTCAGAAAGTCAAACAAACGGCCCATGTGGAAATCGGTATGTTCCATAAAGCCGGCGAAAACCTCCATCATGTGGGCGTACAGCCGTTTCTCGTCTGCCGAAAGCGTATCCCATTGGGCCACATCGGGATCATGCCGGGACAGCTCAGCATCTGCCGGGACGAGGCCCATCTCCTTCTGGCGGGCGAAGGTCTTTTCGCGGTAGACATCCCAGCCCTCGTCAAACATTCCCTTGTATTTATCGGACCATTCCTTGCGCACATGATGGGGGGCATGCATGGCGCCGGGAGCAAAGTACATGAAGAAGGGTTTATCAGGCGCCACTTGCTTGGCGTCGGCGATGAAGCTGATCGCCTTATCCACCAGGTCCTCGGTCAGGTGGTAGCCCTCTTCGGGTGTCTTGGGAGGCTCCACCTGGTGGTTGTCATAGGCCAGGTCGGGGTAATACTGGTGGGTTTCGCCGCCCATGAAACCGTAGAAACGCTCAAAACCGCGTCCCAAAGGCCAGCGGTCATACGGGCCTGCAGCCGAAATCTGGTCAGCCGGGGTCAGGTGCCATTTGCCCACGGCATAGGTGTTGTAACCGTTCTCCAGCAGGATTTCCGAGAGGAAACCATTCTCGAAGGGGATATTGGCGTTAGAGCCGGGGAAACCGGTGGAGCCTTCGGTGATGCAGGCCATGGCGTTTGAGTGGTGGTTGCGCCCGGTCAGGATGCAGGCGCGGGTGGGTGAGCACAGCGCAGTGGTGTGCATATTGTTGGAACGCAAGCCATTTTCCGCCAGGGCGTCCATATTGGGGGTATGGAGCGGGCTGCCGTAGCAACCCAACTGCCCAAAGCCGACATCGTCCAGGACGATAAACAGCACGTTCGGGGCACCTGGTTTAGCGCGTTTGGGCTCCGGCCAGGCTTGCTCGGACTTGTCAAAGGTGCGGCCGATCACACCGTTGAAAGCTGTTCCGGGTTTGTATTCTTTGAGGGGCATGATTTTTCTCCTTTTTGAATTTTGTCTTGAATAAGCACGAAGTTTCTAATTGAGCTCATCCTGCAGGCTGCGGGTCATAATTTCTTCTCCCTAAGAGATTGGCAGTGATTAACAGAGCTAAAAGGCTTACCAGACCGAGCACCAGAACCATCAAGATCACCTCTGGGTCTTCAGAAAAATTGGCTGTAACCACGACCAGAGCTGCCGACAGATTGCGCTGGGCGGTTCCCAATCCGAGCACCGGGCGGATAGATTCCTGCTTACCGCCGAAGAGAAAGCCGATGACAAAACATGCAGCCAGGAAGATCAATCCCGCCAGGATGCCGGTTGTACCGACAAACCCCAGGAGGGAGTCCAGGTTGGCAAGCAACCCGGCAGCCACCAATAGAACCAGGGCAATGTTGGATGCCTTCGCCAGGTAAGGGACCAGGCTATCCGCTCTCTGTGCATAGCGCGCCTTGACGAACAGAGCGACTGCAAGAGGGAGCAGCATCAAGAAAATTAACGGACGGGCGATTTCCCACGGATTGACAGTTACGCCGCGCAGCAGCAGCGGTAACATCAGCGGCATGTACAGGACGGTCGTTACCATCAGCAAGACCATCAGCCC
Source organism: uncultured Chloroflexia bacterium (assembly GCA_963774975.1). Taxonomy (GTDB): domain Bacteria; phylum Chloroflexota; class Anaerolineae; order Anaerolineales; family Villigracilaceae; genus JBGPQJ01. Next base: position 497,893 of record CAVZGY010000002.1, on the reverse strand, counting down.
GACAGAGAACGCCAGGTTGCCTTTCGCTATCTGCGCCAGTTTGGGCAGGAATGGCGCACCGGCAGCCGTGGAAACCAGGATCAGGCCGGTCTTCAAGCCGTCCGTAAGCGGAAAGGCTTGGGCAATCAGATAGGCTGCGACCGGCGCCAGGATGAAATTTGCGATCAGGGCCAGGATCACCAAGCGGGCATTGCGCAGCGGCGCGAGGATTTGAGCCACGGTCAGGCTCAGACCCATGGCCAGCATGCTGGTCACCACAAAGAGCAGCGTGGAGAGATTCATGATGACCGAAAAAAGGTGTCTAAGGTCCATGGTTACCTTTCAGGCTCGCTAAGACTTTCATCTTCTTGGAGGCGCTCGACGGTCAGGATCACCAGACCCAGTTCGGTCAGCAGCTCGAGCAGCCCCGCTAGAGCAATCTGTTCAGCCAGCACCCCGTTGATCTGCGTCACCTGGGGATAGCTGCCCCAGGGACAGACCGAGATCTCCAATCCTTCAAGATGGTCGAGCCAAATTTCGTCGAGTGAACCCTGAACCCGAATTTGGTAGCGTCCCGGACGATCAAACAGGTATTGGTGAGTGATTTCTTCAGGCACGGGCTCCTCATTATCTTTCGCGCCAAAGCATACCTGCTTGGCGTCCAGCGGTCATGAATACTCTTCCCGATCCTCCCGGGTCAGCCTCCCAGCCAGAAGAGGAATAGCACCAGGGCGACGATGACCGACAAAATGATCAGGCCGGTCTTCCAGGGGTTCGCCCCGGTATACTTTCCCCAGCGATACCCCACAAAGAACAGTAAAAATAGTGATATGAAATTCGAAACCAGGATGGCTCTCTCCGGGTCCCGGCGCATGACCAACAGTGGGGCCAGGGCAGGAAGGATCACCAGGATCGCCACCAGAATATGCATCAGCCCGGCGGTGATATCCTCCCACTTGAGCCCGATCTGGCGCGGCTGGCTGCTGCGCAGGTGGTCGAGGATATGACTGTAAAGCTGCCGGCGTTCCGGTTCTCCGGTGATCGGCTCGAGCATGTAGTCCAGGTTGTCGGCGATGACATCCACCGCCTCCTGTTCCGAGTCGGCGGCTTGAACACCCTGGAGCAGGCGGTGGCTCTCGCCGCGCCCGAACATGGTCAGCAGGACATAGATGACCCCATCGATCACACCGTACGCGGTGATGGTGACCAGGGCGGCGATCGCTAGATCGACGATGTTCCTGGAATCAAGAGTGTGCTCGCCATTGCCTGAAAGGCCTATGATCCAGGCTGTCATCGTAAACGTCAGCAGGATGAGAATACTGAACAGTGACTCTGTCAACCGGTCGATCGGGTCGATCCAATCCTCCAGGAAAGCCGACTCAGGCTTGGCACGATACCGGGCTGGGGGGAAGGTTCTGTTCATTACGGTTCAATCCTACCCGGGAGCTGTTAAGGGGACAGGAGCATTTTCTGCTGTAGTTCAATCAGGGGTTGCTGGGAGACTCGGATCAAACTGGTATTCGAGCGGTCCAGCTCAATGATCAGCAGAAATGCAAGTGACAGGATCACCACCAGTACGATCAGGGCAATCCGGTTGCGGTGCTCGTGATAGCTGTCGGTGATCCCGACGAGTACCATGGTCAGAAGAGACACACCCAGCAGTCCAAGCAGGATGGGCAGGGGGAGCCGAAAATCCCTCTCTGCGCTGAGCCGATTTGTGTGCAGGTCGATCACTTCATTCAACGCGGAAAGATAGAGACTCATGGTTGGCGTGGGATCCTCCCGGCCCAGCTCTTCTGCGAGAGCCCAAAGTTGGTCCTGGATCTGTTCGGACCGAGCGATGGCCGTTCTGGCTTTTTCTGGACGGAGGGCTTCCAGGCGCATGGCTATATACTCACGGTAAAGCTGGCGCGATTCTGTCCTGGCAGGGTCCGGCAGGAGACCGGTCCGCAGGAAGGCCGTGCCAACGGCGTTGGCCTCCGAGACGACGAGCAGTCTCCTTTCGTTAAATGCGCCGATTGCATAATTAATGACGAACGCCAGAAGCAGGGCAAGGAAAGACAGCGATGCACCCGTGATAAGACCCAGGTCTGCGGACTGATCCGTCCAGCGCACCTGCGCAAATCTGCCCAACCGCAGTCCTGCCCAAAATGCCAGATACAGGAGCAGCACTATCAGGAGAAGTACGAGCCAAATGGATAGAAAATCCATTTGCTGGCTGGTATACATTTTGAACATCTCCCTATCAATGTGCTTGCACAGGAATTCATGGTTTTAAATCCATGAACCGTGCCCGCCTTTATTACCGGTGAAAGAGGACCAACAGGGTCCCGTCACTTCTGCGCAGTTCAAATACCTTGCCTTCCACCAGGTAGGTTTCCGCCATCTGGAGCGCTGACAGGTATTGTGCTTCCTGTTCCATCACACCTTCGGGTTCTGTACACGCCATCATCGTGGATGCGAGGGGACCGATCTTGATCTTGTCGCCGTCCACCGTATATGAACCGCTGAAGTTATTGCATCCACCATTCCCGGAGAGCGAGCCATCCTTGCCGAACTCGGCTGTCAGGGATGTTCCGCTGATCACACCGACGATGGCCTCGCTGCCGTTGTAGAAGTTGACGGCCTCCCAGGAGGTCCCTTCCAGATCCTGGGATTGGGCCTGGTAGACCAGAATGGGCTTGCCATCTGCACCGTTGAGAGACAACCGGTCGCCGGAAATTGAATAGGTTTTGACTTGCCCCAGGGTGTTGATGTAGGCGCTTTCCTGGTCCATGATGGCTTGCTCGCACATCATCATGGTCATGGCCATGTTCACGGAGAATGAAATGGAATTTCCCGAGACAGTATATGTTCCATTGTAACGGTTGCAGCCGGCCGAACCGCTGACGCTGCCATCGTCATTGAAGCTGGCTGTGATGCCCGTGTCTGCCACAAGCGGTTGACCTGAAAGCTCGGTGAGCACCCAGGTCTGTCCAGTCAGGGATCCTCCAGTGGAAGAATTCATGGATGCGCATCCTGCAACCAGTGCCAGCAGGACCAATATTCCAGAATAGAAAAACAACTTGTTCATAGGATATTCCTTTCCTTCTGTGCTTGCATGTAACTCCTCAGCCTGCGCTTAGTGCAGTTTGTCCTGCATTTTGCATAGGGCTTCTGGGTCCTGAGCAAATACGATTGTCGCGATCAAGACCTGTACGAACCGGGCTTTCATCATGGTGTATCTGATGGGGATGCCGCCGCAGGAGGACAGCATCCCCATAAACTTTCAAGATTTCGATAAGCAGATCATCAATTTCGCCATCTGTTTATCCAACGCTGAGGCGTCGCTTACGGCACGGTGATGTACACGGAGAACTGGCAGAGCTGGCGGCTGCCATTCACCAATTCCCATACCTCGCCGTAGCTGCCTGCGCTGAACGGCGCCAGCATCGACACACCGAAGTTATACATGTTGCCCGGGTTGACATTGGTGCTCAGGTTGAAAAAGCTGGGACCGGTGTGCAACAGCACGTTGTCCTGTGCGCCTACGAAGCGTATAGCGAACGTGGAAATGTCCCAAGCCTCCGAACCGGTATTTTGCAGGAGCCAGGTGGTTGTGAACGGTGTGCTCGCAGTGAACATGGTGCCATTGTTAGGAGTCTGCGATACGATGTTGCAGCCTTCGATTGTGGTGGGAGGCACCGCTGGAACGGTCGGGGGCGGCGGTGGTGCATTGACTACAGGTACGTTCCCCGCGTTCTGTGCGATCACGAAATTGGCGGACACCCAGGCCAGGCCGCTGGAGGATACACGGGTGGGAACCCGCACCTGCCACCAGGCTCTGTCCGCGCTTCTACCGGTTATTTCGGCTGTCGAGCCGGGCGGAGCGACCGCAAGCACCGTGAAGTTCATGCCCGGACCAGCGCGCACGTTGAGAAATTCCGTCGCCGTGCCGATGGCTGCACCCGATGGAGGCGGCGGAGGGATGACAAGCGTCGGGGTCTCGGGGTTTTCGATGACTTGCATATTGGCGGTGTTGCTCGTCTGCACGTACTGCCCGCTCACCCAGCCGAATCCAACGCCCACGTTGACAGGGTTGAGACGGACCACCCACCATTGGCGATCTTCACTGATGCCGATTACGCGCCCCGTAGTGCCTGCCTCGGCAACGCCGTAGGCCGGGAAGTTGACGGCTGGACCGCTGCGCACAAAGACATTCGCCAGCGTGGTCGCCTGGGGATCACTCGGACCGGGTGGGACCATGTTGGTGGTCGGTGGGACGGGAGGTGTGGGGAGCACGGGCACACTGGATGCATTCGAGGCTGTCACCGCGTTGGCACTCAGCCAGCCGATCCCATCCGGCGCAACCGGCACGCTGATCGCCCACCACTGGCCATCCTCGCTCCTGCCGGTGATGATGGTGCTCTGACCGCTCGGGATTACGCCATAAACTACAAAATTGGTGCCGGGACCACTGTAGATGGTGGCACGCGCCAAGGGAACAGCCGATGGGCTGCCGGCGGCGGCGGTGGGTACGATCGCTACCGGGATGTTCGGATTCGGGGTCGGTTCGGTGGATGGAAATGTCGCTGTAGGCAATGGGGGAGCATTAAGTGTGAGCTCGGCCACCACCGTCTCAGCGGCCTGCGTTTGGATCAGGCCAACATCCTGGGTGGGAACTGATGGGCCACAGGCTGTCAGCACCAGGCTCAGCGCGACCATAAGGACACAGATTACAGAAATTCGGTGTTTGAGGGTTGTCTTCATAATTCTCCTTTATTAGGAGCCCAGCGGTTTCTGCGGGTCTGCTGGGCATTGCCAGTGGGTTATTCCGCTTGAATGAGCCGGAACAAAGATAGAGGCAATCTTTCAGCCTTGGGGTACGCGTCAAAGCATACCCGTTCACCATCACGGAGTCATGCAATAAAATGTTTTATTTTTGTTCTATTCAGGAGAGAAAGGAGATGTTACTGCTTGGGTGCGAGGATGCCGAGCATCTCGGCGCTGGCGACCGCTTGGCGCTTGTTGGCTACATTTAACTTGCGGTAGATATGGTGCGTGTGCTGCTGCACTGTGCTGGGTGAGATATACAGCTGGGACGAGATCTCCTGGATGCTCAATCGTTTAGCCAGAAGTTCCAGAACTTCGAGCTCACGCTCGGTCAATAATTTTTTAAACTCGTTTTGGCGGGGAGCTATGGGACGGGCATCAAGTGGGATCGAGAACTCGGCGATGATCGCAGCCACATACTCCGTCAGACCCGGCTCGTTTTGCAGTCCTGCAGAGATCGTCTCAAGGGGTTCAAGTATTTCTGGTCCCTGTTTCACGAAGGCCTGGATGAACCCGCCCGGGCGGGCCAACCGTAAGGCACGCTCCAGGATTTGCTCGGCTGCGGCGCAATCCCCCTGCCTAACGAGCCATATTGCCCGCAAAGCCAGTACACGCACAAGAGTAAACGTATTATGCGTCCGTTCTGCCAATTCCTGGAGCTCTTCCAGGACCTGCCCAGCCTCGGGCTCTTTCAGGCTCATCAGGATCTTGGCCTTGTAAATGTGGGGTAAATGCTGCCAGACGATCGCCTGCCCGGCAAGAGGCACAGTAAAGGAGTTGGCCCACCTGCGCGCTTCTTCGCGGTTGCCGTCCTGCAGTTTCAGCCAGGCCAGCAGGGACAGCAGCATGGGAGGCACGACGGATAGCTCGCCGTGTAACTGCTCCAGCGAATCCAGAAATTGATGTCCCTCCTCGCCTCGGCCGAGAATGTGAAGAATATAGATATAGCTCGCAATACTCTCCAGGGAAGGCATCAGGTTCGATGTGAAGCGTTGGTCCACCACCTGTTTGAAGTACCGGGCTGCCAGGTCGAGCTGATTCCACTCCTGGTAGATCCGTCCCAGCAAGTAATAACCCCAGCCCTGCATGAGCAGCAGGTTGTAGGTGAGAGCGTCGCGTAGCATTTGTTCCGCTACCTGGCGGGCAAGTTCCAGCTCGCCGTGCAGCAAATGGAGAATTGCAAGGATATTGAGCAGCCGTGCCCTATAGGTACTGCTCGGGTCGTGCTGGCGCTCGACAGCATACGTGATCAACTCGACCGCCTGTTGATACTGGCCCTCCATCAGCATCCCTAGTCCGAGGTAGGTCATGGCATTACCGCGGGCAAACTGCCATGTCTCTGGCAGACTCTCCAGCGCCTGCCTGGCAAGAGGCACTGCTTCGCCCCCTTGGTTGGTCAGACAATACCGGACACTGTCCAGCATCCAGACATGGGCTTGTACGATCCTGGGAGGGAGGATTTCAAACCCGGGTATGGATGAGCCGCCTTCGGCAATTCTCGTCTGCTCTGGTACTGTATCGAGCAAGGCCTGTATCTTGGTTATCAGGGAGTGCAGCACCGGGAGTCGAAGAGCGAAATGCGCCATCCAGGCCTGCATCAACAATAGCCCAGGGCGTGTGGCGATGAAATCCTCAGAGAAATATCCGAGACGCTGCTTAATCGCATGGAAATCCTCGGCATTGAGCAGTGTGCAGAGCTGTCCTTCCACTAGCTGGGCAGCGCTGGTCCAATCCCGAATGGTGATCAGGTGCTCAAGCGCTTCATCAATCTGCCCCTGGCGGATCAGCCAGGCGGCCGCACGACGGTGAAAGAGCTCAATTTGTTCGGGATGGAAGTGAAAATGCTGTCGCGAGAGCAGCATCTGGCGGAACAGGTGATGATAGCGGTAACAGGAGCGCTGCATATCCACAGAGCTCAGGAAGAGCTGCGCGGCTTTGATTCGTTCCAGCAGCGTCCGGATCTCCGCCTCGCTTTGGTCGAAACCAAAAGCTTCGCACAACAAGGGAGCACAAAAACTGGTGAAGGTGGCTGACTTGAGCAGAAACTCCTGGATCTCCTCCGGCTGGTTGTTAAACACCTGGTCGAGCAGGTAATCGCTCACCTGGTTGTCAGACCCGCTCAGGTGTGAGATCAGGTCCTCCGGTTGGGTTCCTTCGCGCAGACTGATCGCCGCCAGGGCTAGACCGGCCGCCCAGCCTTCCGTTTTCAACTGGAGCTTTTGAACGACCAAACTGCTCAGGGGAAGATATGCGGACTGCTCAAAGTACAGCGCCGCTTCGCTGTCGGTGAAACGTAAATCGGCAGTATGAATTTCCACGATCCGACTTTGAACTCTCAGCTTACTGAACGACAGGGATGGGCTGCGCCGGGCGGAAATAATCAGATGAAGGGAATGCGACTCATTGCGCAGCACATCGGTCAACAGCAGGTCGATCGAAGGGTTTCCCACCAGGTGATAATCTTCCAATGCCAGGACACAGGGCGTATCTTTCAGGAGCGCCAGGTCATCAATGAGAGTGTTTTTCCAGATGGTCACTGGGATGGATCCTTGGGACAGCATCAGCAGGTCGGCCGTCTTTCGCAGGCAATCCGGGAAGAGCTGGCGCAATGCAGCCACCATGCCGTCCAGGAACGCCGAGATGTCATGGTCACCTTCATCTAACTGCAGCCAGGCGTTGGGCAGCGGGCAGCGGTCCAGCCATTGGGAAAGCAGCGTCGTCTTGCCGAACCCGGCCGGGGCGGAGATCAGCGCGACAGGCTGCTGGAGCGCCTGGTCGAGCCGCTCCAGCAGGCGCGAACGAACGATCCACCCGGCAAGTGCGCGTGGGCGATGGAGTTTTATACTCGGGAATTCCGGACGGTCTTGTGCCATGGTTTGATGAGACTGAAATACTGTCTGGGATATAACTGCAATTCATCAATGCGTCACCCTGGCTAGGCGCGACGATTGATAATTTATTCGGACGAACAGGATGATTACTTTAACATAAATTTTACCACTCCTTATCCACATTATTTCTGGTTAACCATCGCCGTAATGGGTGAAGAACACATCTACAATCGCAATCCTTCCCTGGAGCAAGTAGCTCCTTTCGAGGTACCCGTCTGGAGTGATTCCCGTTCAATCAGCCTTCAGACAATTGATAATCATTATCAACTATTCACGTTAGTTGAAGTTGCCGAACAGAGAGATCGGCGGCGTGGAAGAAACTGAGCAACAGGTCAGGCCGGTGTCGTAAACAGAACCCTTCGATCACGGGCCGCTCGCCGAAAGATGAGCCGCTTGCCTCTGCGCACTCCAAGTAGTGCCCAACAGCTCCAGTTAAGACAAGCCAAATTCAACGAAGAACACCGCGATTGCGCCGAGCCGCAGCAACTTTTTTTATCCGTGGCCAGTCTTTTGCCAGCCAGGCCTTCACCAGTTCTTCGTCGCGCTCGGCGGCACATGGCAGAGGCTTCTGAATACTGTAACCCATCTGATCCAGCACTGCCCACAGTGAATTCGGGTGATAATCGATGTCAAATTCCTTTTTGAGCAATTCACTCCCCCGGACCAGCGCCCATCGATCGGTTGGAAACCCAGCCGCCAGGGCGCCTCGATCCAATAGACGCTTCAACTTTTTCCTGACTTCTGCGGTCAGCTTTGAAGGCCGTCCCGAACTCTTATGCCACTGCAACCGGCGAGTGCTGTCTGCAATCTCAACTACGGCTGCATCAAAGATTTCCTAGTTCACCCGTGATGGAACACGGTATCCCGACACCTTGCGGAGGTCATTTGAATTTCTAAGAATTTTAATATTGCGGCACATAAATCCTCTTCATCCATGAATCTTAAAACTCTTACGGTGAACGAGGCACAATCCCAAACGAACAAGTGCAGCGCGGTGATTGGCCGTACCGTATCCCTTATGACGGTCAAAGCCATAGCCGGGATGTTGGATCTCCAACTCCCGCATAAAAGAATCTCTTGAAGTTTTGGCAAGCACGGAGGCGGCAGCAATGCTCAAGGACAGGCTTTCGCCTTTGGGCAGCGCAAGGTGTGGACTGGCCAACCCAGGCCAGTGGATGTAATCGAGCAACAGGTATTCGGGGGATAAGGGTAACATTTCAAGCGCACGCATGATTGCTTGACGTGTGGCAGGCAGGATTCCGATCTCGTCGATCTCCTGCGAAGAAGAGAACCCAATCCCCCAAGCCAGTGACTCCGATTTGATGATCGGAGCGGCGCGTTCACGCTGAAGGGGGGTCATACACTTGGAATCCCGCACCCCTGCAAGCGACCGGAGGATGCCTGCATCCGTGGGGAGGACTACTACAGCTGCAGCCACCGGTCCTGCCCAGGCACCGCGCCCGGCCTCGTCAATACCCCCTATATGTTTGTAGCCCAGCGTCCAAAGTTCTTTCTCGTAACGCAAAGGCGGAGCCTTAGTCATACAATCCCCGGCGTGCATTTCGGCGAATGGCAAACAAGTCGGACGCCATGCGCAGGGAATCGCGCATAAGGCTGACCTTGGTTTCCGGATTGAAATACCATGGAATACCGATCTCTTTGATACGGTAACCTTTTCGGCGGGCAATATAAAGCAGTTCCACATCGAAAGACCAACCCGGCATGGTCTGGCGCGGAAAGATATCCTCAGCCGCCCGGGAGCGGAAGCATTTGAAACCACACTGGGTATCATCAAGGCCGGGGAGCACCACCAGGCGGATGAGCGCATTGAAGATCCTGCCGCTCAAGTGACGGCGAAGAGGTTCGTTGTATCGCACCGCTCCAGCAGTTTCGCGCGAGGCGATGGCAATGTCAAAGTCGGACAAGGCTGGAGGCAAAAAACGGCTGATCTCGCTGACAGGCATGGAGAAATCCGCATCGGCAAAAAAACGGAATTCGCCGCGCGCTGCAAGAATGCCCCGCTTCACAGCCAGTCCCTTGCCGCGCTCATCCGTATGGATAACCTTGAGTTGGGTGTGACGGCTTGTAAAGCTTTGCGCGATCTCCAAAGTGCGGTCTGTGGATCCGTTTTCAACAACAATCACTTCAGCAGCGTAATTTTGCAAGGAGAGAAAAGCAAACACCTGCTCAAGCGTTGCGGACAGGCGGCTTTCCTCATTATGTGCAGGAATGACGAGCGATAGAAACGGCGTATCAACCGGCATTCAGGTAAAAACCAATGGCGATTATTACAATCAGGCAGACTACCAACACAGCAAACACACCAACGATGATTCCTAATTGGCGGTTGGAAATATCAATGTTGCTCTTGGCAGGCTTCTTTTTTGACGGTTTGGCAGCAGACTTAACTGGAGCGGGGGCAGGTTGCACCACTGCCGCCTGCGATTCGGGCGGTGACTCATCCTCAAAGGAAAAGAGGCTGCCTCCGCTGGACTGAGCCGGAGCTTCCTCTTTGAAGCGGTCATTGGGATCATACATCGGGGTCAGGCGCTGTTCTGCCGGGACGACCGGCGCAGGCGCCTCTTTTGTGATCGTCTTTGGCGTAATGAGGCGGTCGATGATGAGTTGGGCATCTTCCGGAGATTGCATTGCCCGCGCCTGGCTGACCGATATAGCAAACCGTTCGAGCGCATCGCTCATCACCACTCTCACCAATGGACGAATCGTATCCACATGCATGCCCGGGTTGGTCGCCAGCAGGATGGGTTCTGCCGTCAACATGTTCATGACCCCCTGCCGCTCAAGGAATTTCTGCAAGCCCTGGCAGTAACGCGCAGTCAGGCTGATCATGTTTGGTTTGAGCGGTTTGAAGTGATCACCGGAAATGGTGCCCCACTCCTCCCCTTTGGCGCGGAACATGCCCCGCATGTTCGTCACGTTTAGCAGGAAGACTCCCGGAGGCCCTGAGAGAACCAGAGGCAGGCGCACATCCTGTGAACCAGGCAGGATGGGGTTGCGCGCCAGGACGAATTTGTTGTCAAGGATTCTTTCAAGTACCCCAATGACCTGTTCCTGGCCTTGCATGTCACCATACCAGTTTGTGCCTATGGAAAAGGTGCCTTGAATCCGCTCGAGCGGACCAATGGTGCCTTTTTTATTGAGATAGGGGGTCTTGTCAATTATCTTCATTGCTCACCTCCGGCAGCCGAAATATCTGCGGTGGGAAAAATTAAAAAACCGGAACACCTTCCAATGTATCTGCCTTTGCATCAGGGTGGGTCGTCACCACATCTGAATCAAGATACTGAACTTCAGGTCCGGTCTCGAAAGTACTTCCCAGATAGGACGTGCGCTTTCCAACCACATAACGTTTCTTGTCCTTGATCCGCTCCACCAGAAGGCCGCGTGCGATATGTAAACGGTCCGAATAGGTTTGGCCGCGCCGCTCGAAGGTTCGGACTGTTTCGATTTTCCCATCTGGTGCGTAATGGACAGCAACGATCACGCCGTCAGGTCTTTTTGCCATGGTTGTTGATCCCTCCATAAATTTTCTTTATTTTAACATAACAGTTGCCTTATCCGGTCAGGTCACAGTGGTCTGTAAGCCAATAACTGCACCACTAACCGTCAGAGGGGCGAACTTGACTTATCCCCTTAATGGGGGAACCGCCGGCTAGAATCGACGGCGGTTTCAAAAGTCGGGGTGGGCGGACTTGAACCGCCGGCCCCCGCGTCCCAAACGCGGTGCGCTGCCAACTGCGCTACACCCCGAGGTCAAGAGAGTATAATGCGAACCAACACTAATCGTCAATATGGACATGGAAATTCTTGCAGCTCCCCCCCGGCAAAATCGATATCGCTTTCCTGTTCTGCGATTGTTCCTGTTGGCGCTTCTGTTAATTCTCTCTGCATGTGCACGAACAAACACAGCGCCTTCAGCCACTTTGGTTGCAGTTGATGAAAACACGCCTTTACCGGCAGCTTCATCGCCATCGGCGACTGTGACACTTTCCACACCGTCACCACCCCCTCCAACGTTCACCCCAACTTTTACATCATCTCCAACGGCGATGCCTGATTGTCTTTTACAGGACGGGCAGGTTTCGTCAACAGTTATTCCTTCAATGAACATGAATGGGGATCTCAAATTCCACATCTACCTGCCCCCGTGTTACGACCAGAATACCACCCAACGCTACCCGGTGTTGTATCTGATCCACGGCCAATCCTTCAACGATGACCAGTGGGTGCGACTAGGCGCAACAAAGGCTGCGGATGAACTGATTGCTGCGGAAATGCCCCCATTTATCATTGTGATGCCTTTCGATAAAAACCATTACCGCCAACCTGCCACGGATCCCTTCGACGAGGCCGTGATCGAGGAATTAATTCCCTATGTCGACTCAACTTATCGCACCCTCCCTGAACGCACCTCGCGCGCCGTGGGTGGACTCTCGCGCGGGGGCGGATGGGCGCTTCATTTCGCCTTGAACTACCCTGACCTGTTCGGCTCCTTTGGAGGCCATTCGCTGGCCATCCTCGACGAAGATGGGCGCCGCATCAGCCGCCTGCTCGACTCCATCCCTGCGGAAGACATGCCGCGCATCTACATGGACATTGGCAAAAGCGACGGCTTGAAAGCCAGCGCTGAAAAATTCGAGGCGCAACTTACGGAACGCGGAATCCCGCACGAATGGTATGTCTATCCGGGTTTTCACAACGAAGCCTATTGGTCGAAACACGTGAGAGAGTACATAAAATGGTACGCGACCGGCTGGGTGGGGCGATAACTGAAAGAAAGATATAATTCCGGTCATGCCGCTCTCAAAAGAAGAAGTCCAGCACATTGCATCGCTTGCCCGGCTTGAGCTGACTGCGGAGGAGATGGACCGCTACCGCGAACAGTTATCGGCGATCCTCGACCACGTCGCCAGCCTCCAGAAGCTGGACACCGGGTCCATCCCGCCCATGTCTGCTGTTTTCAGCGGGGACATTCCGCCTGCGTCTCGACGTGTCCCGCCCATCCCTGCCACCCGAACAAATCCTCGGCAACACTCCGCACAAAGCCGACGGTCAGTTCAAAATTCCCCCGGTGTTTGAAAAATGATCACGGACCTGACCCTGCTCGAGACGGCAGCGGCCTTGCAGCGTGGAGATTTTTCCAGCCGCGAGCTGACCCAGAGCTGCCTCGAGCGCATCGCCTTGCTGGAACCGCAGCTGCATGCCTTCCTGCACATCGCAAAGAAATCCGCGCTGCAGCAAGCCGAGGCGGCAGATAAAAAACGGGCTGAAGCACGCCGTTCGGGTGAGACAGTGTCTCCCCTGTTGGGGATTCCTCTCGCAGTGAAGGATGTCCTCGCTGTGGAGGAGATGCCTTGCACATGCGGGTCGCGCATTCTCGAAGGATATGTCCCGCCATTCACCGCCACGGCCGTGAAGCGGCTGCAGGATGCCGGCATGATTGTCGTCGGAAAGACCAACACCGATGAGTTCGCCATGGGCTCCTCGACCGAGAACTCAGCCTACGGGGTCACCCATAATCCCTGGGACACATCCCGTGTGCCGGGCGGTTCGTCGGGCGGCTCGGCGGCGGCAGTCGCGGCGCGCAACGTCCCCGCGGCGCTGGGCACGGACACCGGCGGCTCGGTGCGGCAGCCGGCCTCGTTCTGCGGCGTGACCGGGCTGAAGCCCACCTACGGACGCGTCTCACGCTACGGGCTGATCGCGTACGGCTCCTCGCTGGATTGCTGCGGCGTGCTGGCGCGAGATGCGGCAGATGCGGCGGCGGTCTTCTCCGTCATGCAGGGGCGTGACCCGCTGGATTCCACATCCCAGGATGTCCCAGCGAAATTGATTGATTTGAATAACGAGGGCAGCCTGCGGGGAGTCCGCATCGGCATCCCGAAGGAATACTTCATCGAAGGCATCCAACCGGAAGTCGAGGAGAAAGTCCGCGCGGCCATCAACATATTGCTATCGCTCGGAGCGGAAGTCGTGGAAGTCAGCCTGCCGCACACCGAGTACGCGCTGCCCGTCTACTACCTGATCGCGCCTGCCGAGGCTTCGGCCAACCTGGCGCGCTACGACGGCATTCGCTTTGGGCCGCGGGTCGAGGGCAGCCGCCTGTGGGATGTGTTTTTCAAAACGCGCGGCGCGAAGTTCGGCGACGAGGCGACACGGCGAATCATGCTGGGAACGTACGCGCTTTCAGCAGGTTACTACGATGCTTACTACGGACAGGCGCAGAAGGTGCGCACGCTGATCAAGCGCGATTTCGACCAGGTCTTCGAGCGCGTGGACGCAGTGGCCTGCCCGGTCGCGCCGACGACCGCCTTCCCGATCGGGGCGCACGGCGACGACCCGCTGGCGATGTACCTCGAGGACGTGTTCACGCTCCCGGCCAACCTGGCAGGTGTGCCCGGGCTGTCGTTCCCCGTCGGGTTCGATGCGCAGGGGCTGCCCGTCGGCATGCAGTTGATGGGAAAACCTTTTCGCGAGGACATGCTGCTTCAGATGGCGCACGCCTACCAGCAGGTCACAGACTGGCACAAACAAAAACCGAACATTTAGAGGCGAGACATGTCTCGCCCCAACCCGGAGGAATTAATGAAAATATTGGTCACGGGCGGCGCGGGGTACATCGGCTCGGCAGCGGCAGAAGCTTTACTGGCAGCCGGGCACGAGGTGACCGTCTTCGATTCGCTCGTCACAGGGTATCGCGAGGCGGTGCCCTTGGGAGCAAAGTTCATTCAGGCAGATTTGGCGAATATCGCTGTACTGGCGAAGACATTCGATGAAGGCAAATTCGACGCCGTGATGCATTTCGCCGCGTTCATCGAAGCCGGAGAGAGCATGAAGGACCCGGCCAAGTTCCTGCGCAACAACCTGATCAACTCGCTGCTGCTCATCGAGGCGGCCGTCAAAGCCGGCGTGACCCGCTTTGTGCTGTCGTCCACCGCGGCAGTCTATCAATCCAGCGACGAACCGCTGAGCGAAGAGTCACTGCTCGGACCCACCAACACTTATGGTTACACCAAGCTCGCCGTCGAACAGTCGCTGGACTGGTACAACAAAATCCACGGGTTGCGATTTGCGGCACTGCGATATTTCAACGCAGCAGGAGCGTTGCCGGGACGCGGCGAAGCTCACCAGCCCGAGTCACATCTAATTCCGCGTGTACTCAAGGCGGCTCAGGGACAGGGCGAGGTGCGCATCTACGGCACGGACTACCCTACCCCCGATGGGACCTGCATCCGCGACTACATCCACCTCGCCGACCTCGTCTCCGCACACCTGCTGGCGCTGTCCGCGCTCGACGGTAGGGACAGGATGATCTACAACCTCGGCAACGGCAAGGGCTATTCGGTGAAGGAAGTGATCGAGACGGCAAGGGCTGTCACGGGGAAAGCCATTCCCGCAGTGGAATATTCGCGGCGGGAGGGTGACTCCGCGCGGCTGGTGGCCTCCTCGGACAAGATCCGCCGCGAGCTGGGCTGGATTCCGCAGCACCCTGCGCTCAAAGACATCATCCAGAGCGCGTGGGAGTGGCACCAGAGCCGCCCGAACGGATATCGCTAACTCAAACCGGAGACAAGATGGATATCACTGTATTTATTGTTGTGCTGATCGGCTGGATTTTCTCGCTGTGCCTGCACGAATTCTCGCACGCGCTGGTGGCGTATTACGGCGGGGACACGTCCGTCAAAGATAAAGGTTATCTCACTTTCAACCCGCTGAAATACACCCACCCGGTCTACTCCATAGTGATGCCGCTGATCTTTCTCGCCCTGGGCGGGATCGGCCTGCCCGGCGGAGCGGTCTACATCGAGACGTGGCGCATCCGCGACCGGAAATGGCTGAGCGCGGTCTCGCTGGCAGGACCTTCGGCGAACCTCCTGGTGGCTTTCATTCTCGGCATACTGTTGAGTTTCACCCCCCTTGGGCAAGCCAGCATCGCCCCGGCGCTGTCCTTCCTCGCCTATCTGCAGGTAACCGCGGTCGTGTTCAACCTCATCCCTCTGCCGCCCCTGGATGGATTCGGCATCCTCGCGCCCTATCTCAACCCGAGCCTGCGGGAGACCATTGCCCGCCTCGGCGGCTCCGCCATCTTGATCGTTTTTGTCTTGATGTGGCAGGTCCCACTGATCGGCGATATCTTCGGAACCATCACGCTATTCATCACTTCAATACTGGGCATCCCCCTTCAGCAGATTGCCATGGGGTACAGTCAATTCTTCTTCTGGAAGTGAATCAAGAACTCCGAAGTCCCAAAGACTTCGGAGTTCTTGATTAAATATCCGCTCTCTTATTCCAACTCCCTGTATAAAAACCAATGCCCCTTGCGGTCGTCTGCGTCCTTCGGCGCACGGTCGTAATACAGGTCAAAGATCCGCCCGCCTTCCACACGCACACGAAAATAGAATCTCCCCACGCCCAGGGAACCATGCGTGGCTGCTGCCGACAGGTGCGACGGGCGCATGTTTCTTGCCATCCGACCGCGGCGGGTGAAGTCGGACCATTCCGCCAGCATCTCTACGATACGGTACTCCGTCTCGAGCCAAACAAAACCATTCGGGCAGTGCGGCGTCTTCTCGCGGACCGGCGGCGAATCAAAACGCACCTTGATCGGGTCGTCGTAAAAATGGATGGGCTGAAGCTCGCTCATCGCACCCACTTCCAGAATAGAAATCCCGACACGAGTGCCATCGCCGCCCCAAAGTAGAACGGAGCGGACGCCCCGAATCCTGTCCATTGGCCCAGCCCCTGCCACAGCAACCCGGCGATCAACGAAGCCGGGAGCGCCGCCAAACCGATGGCTGCGTTATACAACCCGTAAGCCGTGCCGCGTTTTTCGTTCGGGACGAGGTCGGCGATCAATGCCTTTGCGGAGCCTTCCGTGGCGGCATAATAAACTCCATAGAGCGTGAAAAGCGCCCACACCTGCCCGCCGGACTGTGACAGCGCCAGGCCGAGATAGACCAGCCCGTAGGCGATCCAGCCACCGATGATGAGCTTGCGCCGGCCGATCTTATCAGACAGCGAGCCAAGCGGACCCGCCAGAACCATGTAGACGAAATTAAAGGACAGCACCATGGCCATCACCTGGAACACGTCCAGCCCGCGCTCCTGCCCGCGCAGGATGATAAATGCATCGGACGAATTGCCCAGCGTGAACAGAACAATAATGAACAGAAAATGTTTGAAGCGTGTGTCGAATCCCTTCAGGCTGAGCACCGGCGCCTTGCCGGTCCCCTGTCCCGGTATCTCACGCACACCGATTGCAAGGACAAGAACCGCCAGCAGCGCGGGGATGAAGCTGACCAGAACTGCGGTTTGAAACGTAGCGCGGGACAGCTCAGGCGCTGTTCCCTGGTTCATCCAGACGATGACTGCTGCAGCAGCCAGTCCGACAAATGCCCCAGCCGTATCCCCTGCCCGATGAATGCCGA
The DNA here is from genome assembly GCA_963774975.1 of uncultured Chloroflexia bacterium. Taxonomy (GTDB): domain Bacteria; phylum Chloroflexota; class Anaerolineae; order Anaerolineales; family Villigracilaceae; genus JBGPQJ01. Next base: position 480,762 of record CAVZGY010000002.1, on the reverse strand, counting down.
ATGCCAATCCGCGCTGCTTCTCGTCGATACTGCCGGCCACCAGCGCGTCGCGCGGCGCGGTACGGATGCCCTTGCCGACCCGGTCCACAAAGCGGACAGCCAATACCCAACCCCAGGTATTGGCAAAGTACAGGAAGGGTTTGGCAAAGGTTGAGAGGCTGTATCCGGTCACGACCAGGAATTTCCGTTTGCCCAGTTTATCCGAGAGCGCGCCGGAATAGAGCTTGACGATACTGGCCGTGGTCTCAGCCACGCCTTCGATCAGTCCAATGACCGATGTCCGCACGCCGAGCACATTGGCAAGAAACAGGGGAATCAAATAGACGATCATCTCCGAGGAGATGTCGGTCAGGAAGGAGCCGGCGGTCAGCACCCATACGTTTCGCGGAAGGCTGCGCCAGCCTGATTTCTTTTCTTCCGTGAAGTTGGTTTCGTTGGGCATGCCTTCCCCTTCTTCAATGCAATCAGTGAACAGGTTGCAACGTCACAAAATGGACCCTACAACTGTAAACATAAACCCGATCGTGTTCGATTATAAAACTAAAAGAAAGGGGCGGATGTGCAATCCGCCCCTTGAACCTTAATCCCCACCCCCCTCATCACCACCCTCCGGCGCGGAAGGCTGGTCCACGCGGATGAGGTCGCCGTGGTAATCAATGACCACCTTGAATCCGGTCATGCCGAGGTACATGCGCGCGTTTTCAGGTAAGCCTGAATCGAGCAGGCTGTCAAACTGCTTGTCGACGTTTTTGAGCTGGTTTTCAATCATCGCCCGGGTGAAGATGTCATCCTGCCCCATCATCTTGGCTGTCTGCTTGCTGATCATTTCCTCGTTGCCCTGAATCTGATTCATCAGGAAGGACAGCACCTGCCTGTCCACCTTCTCCGAAGGGATGTGGATGCGGAAGCCGGCATCGTCCACTACATAGCAGGGTTCGCCGCCCACCACCGCTGTTTCGGCGAGGTGGTCGTTTTCATCAAAAACAAGTCCGGGAAAAAGAGCCTGGCGAGGCAAGGTGTATCCTCCAAAAGTAAGGGGCACGACCGTGTGCCCCTGAATTATTCTATGACATTGACCGACGTTCCGTAATCTTTGAGGACATATTGCTGGCCGGGGGGAATGGTGGGCGCGGACCAGCGCAGCACCCACTTGGCTGCCTGCGGGGTCAAGGTTAACGCATCCGTGGCTGCGGGGAGTGCCAAAGTCGTTGTGCCAGTAGGTGCCGTGGAAGGACACTCCGCTTTTCGTGAAGTAGGTGACCCATGGGATTCCCGGCAGGTCGAAGCCTTCGGCAGAGGCCGGGTCGCCGGCCGCCATGTGACGGGTCAGGCGCTTGTGATTGGTGATGTGCCAGCCAAGGGGTGTCGTGCGGAAAATGGAATAGGAGCGGCGGCCCGTGGAGCAACGTGTCATAAAGACAGGCTTGTTGTCCTCGAAAGCAGTCACAACTTCCTCGGTCACATTAACGGTGAGCAGTTTCTTGTTGGAATCAATGTTCGGCGAAATGGGGGCAATCTCTCCATCTGTGATCATTCGCAGATGCGTAGCGGGCGCATAGTAGTTCACCTTGCGCTTGTCATCGTAGAAGCGGTACCAGGCATTTCCCGCCCCATCCCAGACAAGTTTATCCACCCAATGTGTGGTTTCGTAATACAGGCGGTAGATGACAGCTGAGGCAAAGGAGGGGTTGATATAAGCATCAGTGTAAGGTACGCTCACCTCCATCAACACGCCTTCCGGCCGGAGGTTTGCCTCCGGCTTATTCAGCAGAGTTCGCACAGGCTGGACTTGCGAGGAATGGGTATAACCGTCGCCCATCTTGTACCAGATCCGGTTCCTGGCCTTTTCGTCAATGCCAAGAGCAGTTTCGGTGATGGAGACGACCTGATCTTTGAAAAAGGAATTGACAAATTTGGACGTGTTGATCGGTTCGGCATACACCTTGATGGAGTCGGCGATGACGCGCCCCTGCAGTCCGTCCATCGTCCCCTGCGCAAACGAGGAATCGATATGGATGCCGGAGAGCAGCGCGCTCATCAACCCGGCTCCACTCAATTTCAGAAAATCGCGGCGTGTGATTCGTGCAGACATTAGTAGTGTACGTTGACCAGCGTCCCCACGCTCGCGAAGTTGAACAACCATTCCGAGTCGGGGATGCTCAAATTGACACAGCCATGGCTCATGGGTGTGCCAAAGTTGTTGTGCCAGTAGGTGCCGTGCACGCCGTACCCTTTGTAGAAATACATGGTGTAAGGTACATCCGGGAGGTAATAACCCGGGCCGGCCATGTCGGTATAGCGCAGCTTGATATAGACGTTATACTGCCCGGTCACAGTAGGATGTTCCCAGGTGCCGGTGGAGGTCAGGAACGAGTTGACTATCTGGCTGCCTTCATAGGCATAGACCATCTGGTTGGTCAGGTCCACGTCGATCCAACGCTCGCCCGAGGCTCCGGCAGGTGGAATGTAGACCACGGCGGTCGGCAGATAGATCGGCTCAGGAGTGGATGTCGGCAGCGGAATAGGCGTATTGGTGGGCGTCGGCGTCTCAGTAGGCGTGGGCGTGTTGGTCGGCGTGGGCGACGGCGTGAAGGTCAGCGTCGCGGTGGGCGTGTTCGTGGGAGTAAACGTATAGGTCGGCTTGAGCGATTCCAACTGCCCGGCGACCTGCATCGGAGGAGCCTCGGTAGGTGCAATGCCAAGCGAGGCCAGCACCGGCGACACACCTCCCGACCAGGCCACAAAGGCCACTACAAAACAGAGTGCCAGTAATGCAATGAGTGAAACGGGGATGCGCCGGCTGATGACGGCCGTCGGATCAGCGCGCCGGTCGTGCCGCGGCGAGGGGGTGGTCGGGGATACCAGCGGACCCACAGGCGGTGCTTCACGCGGATGCGTAGGCTGAGTCCGGGTGCGGTTGACGGCCCAATGCATGGCCTCCCGGGCGCGCGTGCTCTGCGGGTTGATCTCGAGCGCCTTCTCGATGTAGGCGATGCTCGCCCTCGGTTCCGAGAACGCAGCCAGCATCAACCAGGCGTCCTCCCAGCCGGGGTCGAGGCGCACGGCCTCCTGCGCGAACCGCCGGGCGGCGCGTCTATCCCCTTTTAATTGGGCTTGTTGGGAACGGTGCAGGGCGTCAGCTGCGGATTGACGGTCAGGTGTCATGGCGAGGCAGGTGTCGGTTGAATGCTCTCATTATTGATAAAACACAAAATACCGTTAACAATTCCCTGGGAAACCAGGTCCGGCTGCTGTGTCAGGATATCATAATCCTTGTTGAGGAATCCCGTCTCGATGATGGCCGCCGTGGTGGAGTTGTTGATCTCTCCGAAGGCATGGTAGTCGGTCATGTCGAGGGTGATGCTGCCCGGGTGGAACGGAAGCCCGGTGGTGCGCGCGTAGCGGTCGGTGAGACAGGCCGTCAGCCGATTGGCGCGGTTCAGGTCCCGGCTGCTCATGGCGGAGGCCACCTTGAAGCCTGTGGCTTCCTCATTTACGTAATCGCACGAATCGTTATGGATCGAGATCAAGGTCGCCGCTTCATACCCCTGCAGTCGCGGGTCGAATTCCTTGAGCAGATCGGTCTGGACGCCCAGGGCATTGAGTTTCTGCTGGACGAGTGTGGCCAGGCGCAGGTTCACATCCCCTTCGGTCGTTCCGTTCGGGCAGACTGCGCCTGAGTCGTTGCCCCAGTGACCGGCCACGATGCCAATCTTGACCTGAGGCTGGGGCGTCTGCCCGGGCAGCGGCGCGAAAGCCGGCTCCTCGGTCAGCAGCAGCGCCAGCCTCTCGGACAGGTTGCCCGAAAACAAACCGGCCGGCGTCCAGGCCGTGAACAGGGTCGCCAGGACGATGGCCACGGCGATCGTGGTCTGGAAGGCGCGAGGCGAGCTTTGACGACGCGGGCGCGGCTTGAACTTCGGCGCCGGGGGTGCAACCGGTGGTGTGGGCGGAATAGATTCCTGCATAATTTCATCTAATAGTACCTTAAATATTATCAATATGACAAGGGAAGGAATTATCCATTTCAAGGCGAAGAAACAGGAGCGATTTCGCTTTTGCCTGCCATAATAATTCGAACAAAAATTCTGTTATACTAATTAATGCAATAACTTTGAATTCGTTCACTCAAGGACGGGAAACATGCCCAAATCCCACAGTCGCTATGTCTGCCAGGAGTGCGGCCGGGTGGCCGCCGCCTTCATGGGCCGCTGCCCGCAATGCGGTTCGTTCAACAGCATGCTCGAGGAAGTCGTCCAGGATGAGCCGGCAGCGTCCTACCGCGCCTCGCCCTCCCGCGGGCTGAGCGGGCGCTCCGCGCCGCGCGCCATCGGTCAGGTCAGCGGCGACGAAGGGGACAGGATCCCGGTTCCGATCGGGGAGTTCGCGCGCGTGCTCGGCGGGGGAATCGTGCCCGGCTCCATCGTGCTGGTCGGCGGCGACCCCGGCATCGGCAAGTCCACGCTGATGCTGCAAATGGCCATGGCAATGGGCGCAGGTCAGCGCGTGCTCTACGTCTCCGGCGAAGAATCGGAGCGGCAGATCAAGATGCGGGCGGTGCGCCTCACCGGCAGCGGGCAAGAAGGCAAACGCCCTTCCCGAGACAACCTGCTGCTCGTCACCGAGACGAATCTCTCCACCATCTTCGACCACATCCGCGAGGTCAAGCCGACCCTGGTCGTGGTCGATTCCATTCAGACGGTCTACCTGCCCGAGCTGGATTCGTCCGCCGGGTCGGTCTCGCAGGTGCGCGAGTGTTCGTCGCAGCTGCGGGAGCTGGCCAAATCGACGGGCATCAGCGTGTTCGTGGTCGGGCACGTCACCAAGGAGGGCGTCATCGCCGGCCCGCGCGTGCTGGAGCACATCGTGGACACGGTGCTCTACCTCGAGGGCGACCGCTTCCAGGCCTACCGCCTGCTGCGCTCGGTCAAGAACCGCTTCGGCGCCACCGCCGAAGTGGGCGTGTTCGAGATGCGCGAGAGCGGGCTGATCGAGGTCACCAACCCCTCGGAGGCCTTCCTCGCCGAGCGGATGGTCAACGCCCCCGGTTCGGCCATCGCCGTCACGATGGAGGGCACGCGCCCGCTGCTGGTGGAACTGCAGGGGCTGACCAGCCCCACGCAATTCGGCAACGCCCGCCGCACCCCCAACGGCGTGGACTACAACCGGCTGCTGATGATCGCCGCCGTGCTGACCCGCCGGGTGGGACTCAAGCTGGCCGAACAGGACATCTTTGTCAACGTGGTGGGCGGCATCAAGATCGACGAACCCGCCGCGGACCTGGCGATTGCCGCCGCCGTCGCCTCGTCGATGCGCGACCTGCCCATCCGCGCGGACGCCGCCCTGATCGGCGAGCTGGGGCTGGCAGGCGAGCTGCGTCTGCCCGGGCAAATGCAGACCCGTCTGCGCGAGGTGGCCAAGCTGGGGTTCAAGGCAGCCATCGTCCCCAAGCGCCTGCGCAAGGCCGAGAAGTGGCCGGACGACATCGAGATCATCGAGGTCCGCTCGGTCAACCAGGCGCTGGATGCCGCGTTTGCCGTGGGTGAGCCTTCCACCAAACGCAAAAAACTGGCCTGAAGCCAGCTTCTGTCCTTGCAACCTTGCCCCGCAGGGCAGCGTATACTCCCTTAGACAAAAACGGTTATATTCAGGAAGGAGTTCACTATGTTATTACGTTTGCTGACCATCATTCTTGCCCTTGCCATGGCATCCATGGCTTGCGGTTTTCAAATGGACCTGCCCCAGATGCCCACGGCCGGCCCGGCAGTCACCGAGGAAGTCAGCGTGCCTGTGCCTGAGGGCAGCGGGACCCCGATGCTCACACTCGGATTTGGCGCGGGGAGCTGTACCTGAATCCCGGGCGGCGAGGGGCTTGTCTCCGGTACGGCCACTTACAACATCGAGGCGCTCAAGCCCAATGTGAGCGTCAACGGCTCCGTGGTCAAGATTTCGCAGGGGAACTCGCAGGGCTTCAACGCCATGCCGCAGGACCTCAAGAATATCTGGGACTTTAAACTGGGCAGCAGCCCGATGGACCTGCAGATCGATGCCGGCGCCTACAAGGCACGCTTCGAGCTGGGCGGGCTCGCCCTGACCGGCGTGACCGTCAAGGACGGGGCATCGGACGTGCGCCTCAGCTTCTCCGAGCCGAACACAGGCGGAGATGGGAATCCTGCGCTATGAGACCGGCGCTTCGAACGTCATCGTGGAGGGAATCGGGAACGCCAGCCCCTCCAACCTGGTCTTCAAGTGCGGGGCGGGAAACTACACTCTCGACTTCTCAGGCCAGCTGCAGCGCAACCTGATCGCTCATGTCGAAGCCGGGCTGGGAAATGTTACTCTGGTGATCCCCGAAGGGGTGCCTGCCCAGGTGACGGTGGAGAGCGGGCTGTCGAACATCAGCGCAGGCAGCGGCTGGCAGGTGAACGGCGACACGTACACCCAGGAAGGCAGCGGTCCGGCCATTACCATTATCGTGGACATTGGCGCGGGAAACCTGACCCTCAGCCGCTAAAAATCAACGTTTCGACCGTAAAAAACCGACAGGGATGCAGAACGGTCTGCATCCCTGTCATTTAATTCGGAGTAAAAGGTCATATTTCATCCATGATGTCTATCACTTGCGTTTCACCCGTAAGCACAATAAAATCACAAAAGCAGATAAAATTTGTTTGTTTTACGTGAGGTAAAAATGCAGATCACTCGTCAGGCCGACTATGCCATTCGCGCAGTAATGTATCTCTCCAGGCTGGGAGCCAACCAGCGTGCCGCCACCAGCCAGGTGGCCAAGGAGCAGAGCATCCCGCCGTCCTTTCTCGCCAAGATCATCTCGCAGCTCTCCATTGCCGGGTTGCTGCACACCTCGCGCGGCGCGCGCGGAGGGGTGATGCTGGCCAAGCCCGCGCAGGACATCAGCCTGCTGGATGTGGTCGAAGCCATCGACGGTCCGATCAGCCTGAACGAATGCTCCAGCCCCGACGGCAACTGCAGTTTCGGCGAAGACTGCCAGCTCAAGGAAGTCTGGTGCGATGCGCAGGAGGACCTGGTCAATCGCCTGAAGGCCACCAATTTCGCCCAGTTCGCAAGCGCCAACTAGCACTCCTGAAACGAAGCCCACCTCCCGGCTTGCGTAACTGCAAACCGGGATTTTTTTATGCCCCGGGGAACCGGGATGAAATCAAAGTTATAATTGATCCGAGCAAGTCACAGTTTTGGAGGAAGAAACAATGAAAAAGAGATTACTAATTCTGGCTGCAGTCGGAGGCGTGTCGATCCTGATGGCCGCCTGCGCACCGGGCAGTTCGGACCCCGCCGCGCCGTATTACCCCACCTACACCGCCATCGCGCAGGGATTGATCGACCTGGCGAACACCGCCACCGCACAGGCTGCCCAACCCGCCCAGCCTGCCCGCTGCTGAATCCCCACTCCTCCCCCGCCCGCTGGCGGGACGGAGAACGTCCAGCAGGATGACGGCACGACCAAATATTCCGATTACGACGCGGGTTTCGAGATGATGCTCCCCGCCGGCTGGATCGGCGTGCGCCCCGGAGCGCAGGAATTCAACGATGTGCTGAAGAGCGAAGGGGCGACCAACCAGGCTCTGAAGGATCAGATGACCGCCGACCAGCAAGGATACGAGCCGGTCAAGGACCGTTATTATGTTTACGCGACCAAACCTGAAGAATTCGAAAACGCGCTGCTGTCGTATGGCAAAGTCGCATGGAATGCAGGCGACGCCACGGCCATCGATCAGAACAAACTGGGTGAACTGGTGCAAAGCCTGGAAATGTCTCCTGACATGCCGGGGGTGCGCGTGGTGGCATCCAATGTCGTCCCGAATAAAAATGGTGTTCCGGTCATGGTCATCGGAGCCAATTACACGATTGAAGCATCAGACGGTACAATGGTCCCGCTCTATCTTAATTTCATCTACTTCAAGCCGACCGACAACAGCACTGTCCGCATCATCATGAGTTCCTGGAAGGATTACCGGGACTGTGACCGGTCCCGATGTGGACTCGATCGTCCAGTCCATAAAACTGGTGGGACAGTAAACTCATATACGACCATCTCCTTCCCTCACGGCGTATAATAGCCGTGAGGGATTTCTTTTTTCAAAGGAGACCACCATGTCCGGACCACGCACCGTCCGCGCGCCGCGCGGCACACAGCTCACCTGCAAATCCTGGCTCAGCGAAGCCGCCTACCGCATGATCCAGAACAACCTCGACCCGGAAGTGGCCGAGAAGCCCGAGAATCTCGTCGTCTACGGCGGGCGCGGACAGGCGGCGCGGAACTGGGACTGCTTCGACGCCATCCTCGAGTCGCTCAAAAACCTGGAGGACGACGAGACCCTGCTGGTGCAGTCCGGCAAACCGGTGGTCGTGTTCAAGTCGCACAAAGATGCGCCGCGCGTGCTGATCGCCAACTCCAACCTCGTCCCGCACTGGGCCACCTGGGAGCACTTCGACGAGCTGGCCAAGAAGGGGCTGATGATGTACGGGCAGATGACCGCCGGCTCGTGGATCTACATCGGCACGCAGGGGATTCTCCAGGGCACGTACGAGACCTTCGGTGCGCTGGCCAAACTCAAGGGCTGGGAGTCGCTCAAGGGCAGGTTCTGCCTGACAGCCGGCCTGGGCGGGATGGGCGGCGCGCAGCCGCTGGCCATCACCATGAACGAAGGCGTGGGACTCATCGTCGAGGTGGACAAGGATCGCGCGGAACGTCGGCGCGCCATCGGCTACGTCGATACGGTGGTGGACACACTCGAAGAAGCGATGACACAGGTCGAGGAGGCCGTCCGCGCCAAACGCCCGCGCTCCATCGGCCTGATCGGCAACGCCGCAGACATCTACAGTGAATTGGTGGTGCGCGGCGTCACACCGGACGTGGTCACCGACCAGACCTCCGCCCACGAGGCGCTGATGTATGTCCCATCTGGACTCACGGTCGAGGCGGCGAATCAGCTGCGGGTCAGCGACCCGACCCAGTATAAAAAGATGGCGATGGACTCGATGGCCAAGCACGTGCGGGCGATGCTCGACTTCCAGAAAAAAGGCGCGGAGGTGTTCGACTACGGCAACAACATCCGCCAGCAGGCGTTCAACCACGGCGTGACCGACGCGTTCGAGTTCCCCGGCTTCGTGCCGGCCTATATCCGCCCGCTGTTCTGCGAGGGCAAGGGACCATTCCGCTGGGTGGCGCTCTCCGGCGAGGAGGAGGACATCTACCGCACCGATGAAGCGGTGATGGAGTTGTTCCCCGAGGACGCGCACCTGCACCGTTGGCTGAAGATGGCGCGCGAGAAGGTCCCGTTCCAGGGGCTGCCGGCGCGCATCTGCTGGCTGGGCTACGGCGAACGGGCGAAGGCCGGGCTGAAGTTCAACGAACTGGTCGCGAAGGGAATCGTCAAGGCACCGATCGTGATCGGGCGCGACCACCTCGACGCCGGCTCGGTCGCCAGCCCCAACCGCGAGACCGAATCGATGAAGGATGGCACGGACGCCGTCTCGGACTGGCCGATCCTCAACGCGCTGATCAACGCGGTGGGCGGCGCGACGTGGGTGTCGTTCCACCACGGCGGCGGCGTGGGCATCGGCTACAGCCAGCATGCCGGGCAGGTCATCGTCGCGGACGGGACGCCTGAAGCGGCGGCACGGCTCGAGCGCGTGCTGACCACCGACCCCGGCATGGGCGTCGTGCGCCACGCGGATGCGGGCTACGACATCGCCATCGACGCGGCGAAGCGTCACGGTCTCAAGATGCCGATGCTGAAGTAATCAAAGGCAAATCCCCCTTAAACAAAAAATGGGCTTCAAGCCCATTTTTTTATAGCACCACCCAGCCGCGCCGCGCGCCGGCCCGCACCGCCTCCGTCCGGCTGGTGACCCCCAGCTTGGCATACAGCGAGGAGAGGTGAAATTTGACCGTGTTCTCGCTGATGTCGAGGGCGGCGGCGATCTGCTTGTTGGCCAGCCCCTCGGCGGTTAGCTGCAGCACCTGGCGCTCACGGTCCGTCAGCGGATTGATCACCTGCTCGGCGCCGTCCAGAGCGGGAACGGGATGCCGGTCGAGCAGGTTCTGCGCCAGCGACGGTGAGCCGACCCACAGCCCCTCGGCCAGCGCATGCACGGCGGCGGACAGTTCCTCCGGGGAGGCCTCGCGCGGCAGGATGCCCCACACAGGAAAATCGATCAAACGTGCAGCCTCGGCCGGGTCGTTGCTGAGCAGCAGCACAGGCGGTGCACCTTCGTCCAGCCCTGAAAGATCGTCGTCCGAGGCCAGAACCAGCACGTCAACCGGGGGCAGGCCGTGAGGCGAGGCGGATTCGGCAACCACATCCACATCCGGCAGGCCGCGCAACACCTCTCTCAGGCCGATGCGCAGCGCGATGCCGGGAGCAACCACCGCCACACGGATCAAAGCACGCCCTCCGCGACGCGCGGCGGCAGTTTCTCGAGCGCGGAGCCCAGGAATTCGCGGATGACGCCTGCCGGGATGGCCACGCTCTGGTCGCCGCCGAAGATCATGGCGTTCAAGCCGATGACCTCCCCGGCCGTGTTGAGCAGCGGGCCGCCGGAGTTGCCGGGCGCCAGTTGGACGTCGGCGCGCAGGACAGGGATCTCACCCCCACGCCCGCGCAGGCTGGTCACCGCCGAGAGCACACCGCCCGTCAGCACGTTGCGCTGGCCCCAGGGATGTCCGAAGGCGAAGACCATCTCGCCGGGGCGCGGAGTCTCCTCCGAAAGGACCGCGGCCGCATGCCCGTTATGGGAAATCTGAAGCAATGCCAGGTCCACATTCTTGTCACTGGCCACAAGTTTCGCGGGGAAGGTTTCATCGTTTGCGAGCACCACCTGCAGGGAGCGGCCGCGGCCGGCCACGTGGGCATTGGTCAGCACCAGGCCGTTCCCCACCAGGATGCCCGCCCCGGCGCCGCGCCGTTTGTTCATCACGACCGCCAGCATCGGGCGGATGCGTCCGAGCAGTTCCTCCAACGCGGCGTTGAGCAGAGCCGGCAGGTTCATGACCGCGCTCCAATCTTGATCTTAAGCGTCTGCGGCTGCCCGCCGCGCAAAATCTCCACCGGCAGCGATTTGCCAACTGCATCGCCCGATAGGCGCGCGAAGAGCGTGTCGTGGTCCTGCACCGGCTGGCCGTCGATGCCCGCCAGGATGTCGCCGACGATCAACCCGCCGGCTTCGGCCGGGCTGTCCTTCTCCACGCTGACCACCAGCAAACCGGCCGCCTGTTCGCGTTTGAGGGATTTTTGCACCGCCTCGGAGAGCTCCACGCCCTGGCTGCGGATGCCGAGGTAACCGCGCTGCACCGAGCCGTGTTTGGCAAGCTGGTCGGCCACCTTCCAGGCGTAGTCCGCCGGGAGGGTCAGCGCGATGCCGCGCCCGAAGCCGGAGGTGTTCAGCCCGACCACGCGTCCTTCCGCGTCCACCAGCGGGCCGCCCGAAAAGCCAGGGAAGGGTGTGGTGTCGGTGCGGATGAAGCGGTCGATGCTGCCCTGCGGCGTGCGCACCGGTCCGCCCGTGGCGCTGACCACGCCTAGGCTGACCTCGATCCCCTCGCGGGAGGGCCGGCCGAGGGCCAGCACCAGCGCGCCGATCTTTGCGTCAGAGGCCGTTTCGGCCGGTTTGGCGAGCGGCTTCTCGAGCCGCAGGAGAGCCAGGTCCGAGCCGGGGTCGCGCCCGGCCAGCTTCGCACCGACCTCCGTGCCATCCGGCAGGACGATGAGGATGCCGTCCTCCTGTTCGACGACGTGATCGGCCGTCAGCACCAGGTCGGCGGCGAAGGCGATCCCGCTGGCCGGCATGCGGCGGCGGGCATTGACCAGAACGGTTGAGACGCCTGCCTTTTCAGCAGCAGCCGCCATGGCATTCGATAGTTCCACCAATACATTGGACATGAGTTATTCCTCCTGAATGGACGGCAGTATACCCTGACCGTCCACGACGCGCCTCCTCCAAACGGGTGGGAGGCGACCCGGAAAAACGGGGAGGTGCGGGCGCACCAAAATTATACGCCCGGCGTGCGGGTCAGGCGAAACAATCCCATTAAAAACAAAGGGCTGCCAATGGATGGCAGCCCTTGATTCCCTGATTGACTGTTCCCGCTTACCGCGCCACCAGCACGAAGGTTCCCGTGAAGTTGACCGTCACCGTGACGTACTCGCCCTTCTGCTTGACACCGCTTGTGATCAGCCTGCCATCCTCGGGGTCGCCGGGGTTGAGCGCAACCGCCTGCGGCTGGCCGATTTTGTATTGCGGCAGGGTCACCCAGGCGCCGGCTCCGTTGTTTGCAGAAGTATCCCAGTAAAGGATGTCATACGCGCGGGCATCCGAGTCTTCGGGGATCTTGAACTTGAGCGTGATCGTCCCGTCCGGGTTGACCGTGACTTCGAGACCCTCCAGGTCGGTCATGCCGTACATGATAGCCGAGACGAATTCCGCGCCGGCGCCCAGAGGACCGGGAAGCTCCTCTTCGAGCAGGCCCTCGAGGGTCATCGACCCTTCGAACGGGCAGCCGAATTTGACCCAGGTGCCGTCGGGCAGCATCAGCAGGGTACCGGAATAGGTATCGCAATCCTGCTCGACGGGGTCGCCGTCCTTGAAGGGTACCTCGACGATATTGACCGGCTTGCCCTCAGGCTTTTCCTCGTCCTTGTCCAGGCAGGGATTGCCCAGGTCGATCACCAGGTCACCAGCGCCATTTGCCCCCGCAGAGGTGTAGTCCGGTGTAACGCTGACGGTGACAGTGCCGTCCGGTCCGGGCTTGATCCTCAAGCCGGCTCCCCCGTTTCCGCTGAAGGTCCCGCCATTGACGTTGACCGGGATGCCTATGTCGCCGAAACAGGCATAGGTAAAGGTGCTGTAGACCTGTGCGCCATCGCCCGCGTTCAGAGTAACATTCACGTTGACCAGGTCCACCTGCAGGCCGCCGATGGCGATCAAGCCGGTCTTTGTGTTGTTTGTGAAAGTGCCGCCATTGACAGTCGCAATACCATCGATGGACTTGATCTTTGCGCCGTCGTCGGTTATCCCACCGCCGTCAACGTCCACATTGGTGAGCGTGACGTTGTTGTTCGCGATGCCAAAAACGCCATAACCATCGTTGTTGTTGAAGGTGCTGTCTTCAACCAAGATAGTGCCATTGCCATAGGTCGCGTTAAGATAGGCGCCGTAAGTGTCAAGGCCAGGGGAAGAGGTGTCGGAGATGATCACATTGGAAACTTCGATGCTCCCGGCTGAGTCGGCAACCAGACCGTAATAGTCGTTGTCATCATATTGACCGCCATCAACAGTGACGCTGCCCGTGCCAAATGTGGTATCGAGGATAGCACCCGTCCTATTGCCACGCATGCAGTGACGTTATTCAGCATAATTCCGCCATCCGCGAAGAACATCGATACGGTGCCATTAACGCCATCAGTCGCTGGCAGTGACATTGGTCAGTGTGGTGATCCCGCCGGAATCGGTCACCAGCCCGCTGAAATTATTCATGTTGAACTGACTGTCCGTGACGTCGACGGTTCCTGTCCCTGCGCATGAACTCCCCACGTACATGCATGCGTCCAGGTTGGCGCCTAGCCGGTGGACTCTTCGACAACCACATCATTAACTGCGATGTCCCCTGTCGACTCTACAAGCAAGCCTGTATCGTCCGAATCTAGAACCAGAAGTCGTTCACGGTGACATTGCCGATCCAATCATAGACATGCAGGAAACCGTCAAAGATGTACGTGCATGGGATCGGACGCGTTGAGCATATCATTTGTGAAATCCCAGCCGCCCTGAATTACCAGGTCACCCAAGCCATAGCCAGCAGCGGAGTTGATGACCACATCCTCATCCGCGCTGTAGACGTCCTCCACAAAAATGGTACCATTGCCCGTATACGTTGTGTTGTTGGTGGGCAGGTCGAGATAGCAAGCGAACTGAAGTCAGAGTGGGAGTATGTGCATTCGCCAAGACAGCAGTGCCAGGAGTCATAAACTCCGGGCACCAGACCGGGTCGCCGGTGACCAGGATCTTGGCCGCCTCGACTGTCGCCAGAGGCTCGACCTGCGCCCTCATCGTTGACGACCACCACCTGCGTGTCGGGCGGAGCCTGCTCGAGCACTTCCGGCAGGGAGATCGGTTCTTCGGGGGCGGAGCTTCTTCAGGGGGCGCCTCCACCGACGGGACTTCCGCAGGCGGAGTCTCAGGCGGTGCGGAGTCGTCAGCCACCGCCGGGACAGGCATGGCAAGGTTGACGAGCATCACCAGCAGGGTAACGAGCGTAAAAAAGACAAGACGTGAATGCGGTTTCATATAAACCCCTTTCAAAATGAAACGAAAAAAACGGGAATAAAAAGACGCGGAATCATCCGCTGTTCTTTATCGTAACCATCGGCATGGACAGAGTCAACGGAATTTGACGGTGCAAGCCTTACAGACTCCTAACAGAAATCGACTACACAAGCCCGGTTGAAAATCTTAATACTGTTTCCAAGATGAGTTTTACAGGTTTTTTTAAGCCAAAGGAGAAGAGAAAATGAAAAAGATCCTGCTCAGCCTGGTGATCCTGTTGTTTCTTGTTCAGGCGTGCGCCGCGCCGACCTCCGCCCCCACGGAACAGGCTGCCCCGACCGAACCGGCCCCCACCGCGACTGAACCTGTCCCCGAGGCGAGACAGGGCTCCGGTCGAGGATACACCGCCTCCCGCCTGGAAAAACTCGGGGGTTATCCCTGCCCGACAGTGACTTCACCTGTGTCGACGTCACCGTGCCGTTCGAACCATTTCGACCCGCAGGATAACACGCACGACGACGGTCGTCTTTGCCGTCCTGCCGGCAGACCGGTGAACGCAAGGGCATGTTCGTCACCGTCATCGGCGGACCCGGGCGGCTCCCGGCCTGCTGAGCGCCGACAGTTACACCTCTCTATTTCGACCCGCGCATCCCCGAAAGTTTCGATGTGGTATTCTTCGACCAGCGCGGCATCAACCAGTCCGGTGGGCTGTTCTGCGTGAATGCCGCCGCGGAATACTACCGCTCCGAAATGGACGCCACCACGCCGGAGGGCGAAGCGCAGCTGCTCGAAACCACCCGGAAATTCGTGGACGGCTGCATCGCCGAGATCGGCGAGACCGACCTGCTGCCCTTCCTGGATACCGTGCAGGCGGCCGAGGACCTGGAAACCTTCCGCGCATTGATGGGCGATGAAAAATTCTGGCTGTACGGTGAGAGCTACGGCACGCAGTTCTCACAGGTCTACGCCAAAGCCCACCCCGACCGCCTCGCCGGCCTGATCCTCGACGGCGTGGTGGACCTGACCCTGACCGACCAGGAATTCCTCAAGGGACAGGCCGCCGCCTTCAACGACGTGCTGGTGGCCACCCTCGAAGCCTGCAACGCGGATGAAGCCTGCGCCGCCGACATGGGGCGCGACGCGCTGGCCGTGTACGACGACCTCGCCGCGCAATTGAAACAGGTGCCCATCGCCTTCGATTTCCCGCTTCCCGGCGGGGAGGCCGACCGGCGCGATTTCACTTTCGCGGACCTGGAAGCCGCCTCGGGATTCCTGTATTCCGAGACCGCGCGCATGATGTTCCAGCGCGCCCTCGCCGCCTACGAGCGCGACGGGACCCTGGTGCCGCTGGCGCGCGTGGCCTACAACTCGCTCTACGTCAACCCCGACACACTGGAGGCGCTGCTGCGACCCCTCCTGGTCGGACGCGGTCTACTACGGAGTCACCTGCCGCGACTATGCCGAGCCGGGCGCGACACCGGAGGAGCAGGCTGAAAACTTTTTAAGGGAGGGCGATGAAGTCGACGCCAGTCTGCCGCGCTACGCCTCGGTCTTCTACGGCGACCTGCCCTGCGCCTACTGGCCGTACCCGCTGGACGACTCCACCCCCGCGCCGTTCGCCGAGCCGTTCACCGGCGGGGACTTCCCGGCCCTGGTGCTCAACGCCACCACCGACCCCGCCACGCCGTATTCCGGCGCGCAGGAGGTGTATTCGGACCTGTCCGACGGCTACATGGTCACCGAGAACGGCGGCCCGCACGTCATCTTCGGCTGGGGAAACGAATGCGTGGACACCCTCGTGGCGGACTTCCTCGTGGACGACGCCCTCCCCGCTGAAAGGGAAACAACCTGCGAGGGAGTCGTGGCGGAGACCTTCGTCCCGCTCGCCCTGGCCGACGCCTCCGGTTACGAGAATCCGCTGGACGCGCTTTATGCGGTGGACAACGAGATCTACTACCTGCCGGAATACTATTACATCGTCCCCGGCAACACCCAGGCCTTCGCCTGCCCCCACGGCGGGACCTTCTCCTACGAATCGGGAGAAACCGGCGACGCGTACACGTTTGACGGCTGCGCCTTCTCGGACGGTTTCGCGATCACCGGGGGCGGATCGTACAACTACGACAGCGGCCTGGTTACCTTCGAAGTGGACGTAAGCGGATTGGAGGAGGGTTCCCTCACCTACACCCGCGACAGCGACTGGGCGATCAGCGTCACAGGCACCTACGGCGGCAAGGACGTTGACCTCTCCCAGTAGAAACCAACATTGCCGCCTGCTTACACTTCCGCCCTGCCTTTCGGCAGGGCGGAGTTAATTGCTTCAAACTGGAATTGGCTACCGGCTTACTCGTAAAACGATAGATAATACGCCGAGATCATGGATGTATCCTTGCGGAGTGTCGATTCGGGCAGCCCGATCTCAATGACCGGGTCCACCGGCGCGGACGGGGTCACGAGCCGCCCAAAGGGAATAAGCCCCTGCAGGAGGCTTACCCAGCAACCTTCGGCAGCTTGCAAAGTGCGCTCGTTCATCGGCTCGTCATCCATGATTCCATTATACGTCACGAGAGGAGCGTAGGAATAACATGGAGAAATAGATGGGAGCAGTTTAAAAAAATCAGCTTGTCCACATCATCATTTGGTTGTATGCTTATCGAATAACGAATTCACTAATTAGTTCAAGAGGCACAGATGCGCCGAGCCAATTACTCCGATTCCATTTCGAACTTTTTAAAGGCAAATGAAAGCGAGATTCTTGGGGAGCTTGTTCGCAACAATGATTTCCCAGCAACCAAGGAGCAAATAGATGCATGGCTGGAGGAAATTCGCATCTTACAAAAGATTCTAAAGCCAAATACAGGTTCTTTATATTTCGAGTATTCAATTCCTAGAATGGGCAAAAGAATTGATGTAGTGTTGCTTATAGGTTCGGTAATTTTTGTTCTTGAGTTCAAAGTGGGTGAAAAAGAATTTCCGTCATACGCAATTGATCAAGTTTGGGACTACGCTCTCGATTTAAAAAATTTCCACGAGGCAAGTCACGAATGTTTTGTCGCTCCAATATTGATTGCCACAAAGGCAAAAGTAAATACGACTGTAATTGCGTTAACTTCTCATAATGACAAGCTGCTTATCCCGGTCAAGTGTAATGAAGAGCTACTAGGTAAATTAATTCCCGATGTTTTGCAGTTTTCAGATGGAAACGAGATCAACCAACAACAATGGGAAGCAGGAAGATATCAACCCACACCGAACATCATCGAAGCAGCTATGGCCTTGTACAACGGTCACTCTGTACATGAAATTTCGCGAAGCGACGCAAGCGCTATCAATCTCAGCCAAACATCTGATACGCTTTCAGAGATTATTCGTTTTTCAAAGGAGAAATCTCATAAAGCTATTTGTTTTGTAACTGGTGTGCCCGGCTCAGGCAAGACTCTTGTTGGACTAAATATTGCAACTACGCACATTGACAAAGACAATGATCTCTATAGTGTTTTCTTGTCCGGAAATGGCCCACTTGTTGCAGTTTTACGTGAAGCACTAACACGTGACAAAGTAAGGCGCGAGAAATCGAAGGGGGACAAAGTAAAGAAGGGGGAGGTTATGAGTGAGGTAAAGATGTTTATTCAGAACGTTCATAACTTCCGTGATGAAGGATTGATTGACCTTCAAAAGCCACCAATTGAACATGTAGCATTATTTGATGAAGCACAACGAGCTTGGGATGTACATCAGACAACTAATTTCATGCATCGCAAGAGAGGTTATGCAAATTTTCAAATATCCGAGCCTGAGTTCTTGATATCTTGCTTAAATCGCCATTCTGACTGGGCAGTTGTTGTCTGTCTTGTAGGTGGAGGCCAAGAAATCAATACTGGAGAAGCAGGAATTAGCGAATGGATCGATTCTCTCGACCGTTCATTCCCAAACTGGCATTTATACATTTCTCCACGCTTAACTGACAGCGAATATAGTGCGGAAAACACTTTAAACAAAATCAAAGCTCGCAAGAACGTCATCTACAAAGATGAACTTCACCTCTCTGTTTCCCTACGATCTTTTCGTGCTGAGCATGTATCTCTTTTAGTCAAGCAACTTTTAGATTTGCAACCTGAAGAAGCACATAAAACACTTAAAAATATTCACAAGAAATATCCTATTGTTATTTCTCGCGACCTCACTAAGGCTAAACAATGGTTAAAATCTCAAGCACGTGGAACAGAACGATATGGAATAGTTGTCTCATCTCAAGCAGAGCGTCTCAAACCACATGCAATCGACGTTAAGTCTCCCGTAGATCCTATTCACTGGTTTCTCGATGGAAAAGAAGATGTACGTTCATCTTATTATCTTGAAGATGTTGTCACAGAGTTTCAAGTTCAGGGGCTCGAACTCGATTGGGCATGTGTAACTTGGGATGCTGATTTTCGATATACAAAAAATAGTTGGGATCACTACTCTTTTGTTGGAGATAAGTGGAATCACATAAAAAAACTAGAAAGGCAAAGCTACCTAAAGAACGCTTATCGAGTTCTTTTAACACGAGCTAGACAAGGGATGGTAATAGTGGTTCCACCAGGAGACGCAGACGACCCAACACGAAATAAAGAATTTTATGACCCCATATTTTTATACTTACAAGAGATCGGATTCGACGTCCTCTAACACTACAGAAGAAATTAATAAAGGACTCCGAGTAAAAATCTCGAAGTCCTTTATATTTTAAAGACCCAGTTCAAAAAAATTCTAGTGCCCTTGACCTATGACTACAACCTTTTTTCAAGTATCTTCTCTGCCATCAGTGCTTTCATCAAGCCCTTGCCCTTGTATTTACCTCGCAAACCAAACTTCACATCACAAGCAGTCTTATTTGATTTAACCGACATGGCATCGAAGTTGAATTCCTTATCCATGATGGAAATATAATTCTCATACCACTTATGAAAATCAGCCAACTCTCTGGGGGAGAGTTTTGTGATTGCTTGTTTAATTTCATGGATTTTCATTTCGCGCTTCATGGGTAGAATTCCTCCTAGGTATTCTACCTCTTTTCACTAAACACTATTTTCCATTCTCTGCTCCCTGATACAATCCTCCTCATGTCCCCCAACTGGACCCTGCTCCCCGGCGTGCTCGCGCAAGGCTACCGCGTTGCTTCGGGGCCGTCGCGCGATTATCCCTACGGCGCACTCGATAGGCAGCGTCCGCTCTTCAAGGCACGCGGGCTCGATCTCGAGGGTTATTTCAACGGCACGCTCAACATCGACATCCGCCCGGCTGTGTTCCGTGTGCTCAAGCCGGAGTTCACCTTTCCGTTCGTCAAGTGGACGGACCTGCACCCTCCAGAGACCTTTTCCTTCTCGCGCTGCCGGGTCGTCTTTCACGATCAGGAATACGACGGCTGGGTATACTATCCCCACCCCGAAACGAAGCTCCGCAACTTCCAGGACCCGTCGCTGCTGGAGGTGATCGCGCGTCCCATTGAGGGAATCCAGTATGGGGATGAACTGTCCGTGTGGGTCAATGCGGAAGAGATCGAAGTAACATCCTGACATCGAACATAAGGTAGAATCCCACCATGCCATCCGATACCCAGGTCATATATTCCATGAACAAAGTGGGGCGCGTCGTGCCCCCCAACAAACAGATCCTGCGCGACATCTCGCTCGGTTTCTACTACGGCGCCAAGATCGGCGTGCTCGGACTGAACGGCGCGGGCAAGTCCACGTTGCTGCGCATCATGGCCGACGTCGACAAGGACTACACCGGCGAGATCTCCATGTCCAAGGGCTACACCGTCGGCATGCTCGAGCAGGAGCCCAAACTTGACGAGGCGAAGACTGTCATCGAAAACATCCGCGAAGCCGTGCAGCCTATTGTGGACATGCTGAAGCGCTACGACGAGGTCAATGCGAAATTTGCCGAGCCGGACGCCGACTTCGACGCGCTGATCGCCGAACAGGCCAAACTGCAGGACGCACTCGACCGCGTCGACGCCTGGAACCTCGACAGCCATCTGGACGTCGCCATGCAGGCCCTGCGCTGCCCCCCGGCGGATACGCCCGTCAAGACGCTCTCCGGCGGCGAACGCAGGCGCGTCGCGCTCACCCGGCTGCTGCTCACCGAGCCGGACATCCTGCTGCTCGACGAGCCGACCAACCACCTCGACGCCGAGTCCGTGGCGTGGCTGGAGCATCACCTGCGCGAGTACAAGGGCACGGTCATCGCCGTCACGCACGACCGCTACTTCCTCGACAATGTCGCCGGCTGGATCCTCGAGCTGGACCGCGGCTACGGCATCCCCTGGAAGGGCAACTACTCCTCGTGGCTCGAGCAGAAGCAGGACAGGCTCAAGCTGGAGGAGAAGTCCGAGTTGCGGCGGCAGAAGACGCTCGAGCGCGAGCTGGAATGGATCCGCATGTCGCCCAAGGCGCGTCAGTCGAAGGGACAGGCGCGCGTCACCGCCTACGAAAAACTGCTCTCGCAGGAGAATGAGAAAGTCCGCGAGGACCTCGAGATCTACATCCCGCCGGGTCCGCGCCTGGGGGATATCGTCATCGACATCGACAAGGTCACCAAATCCTTCGGGGATAAACTCATCCTTGAGAATTTCAGCGCCAACATCCCGCCCGGCTCGATCGTGGGCGTGGTCGGTCCCAACGGCGCCGGCAAGACCACCCTGTTGAAGATGATCACGAAACAGGAAAAACCCGACAGCGGCAGCATCCGCATTGGCGAGACGGTCAAGCTGGCCTACGCCGACCAGACCCGCAGCCTCGACCCCGATAAAACGGTCTACGAGGTGATCTCGAGCGGCGCGGATACGCTCGACCTTGGTCCGCGCAAGATCAACGCGCGCGCCTACTGCTCATCGTTCAACTTTGCCGGCACCGACCAGCAGAAGAAGGTTGGCGTATTGTCTGGCGGCGAAAGGAATCGCGTGCACCTGGCGCGGACGCTGACCGAGGGGGCGAACGTCGTGCTGCTCGATGAGCCGACCAACGACCTGGACGTCAACACCCTGCGCGCGCTGGAGGAGGCTCTCGAGGAGTTCGCCGGCTGCGCGGTGGTGGTCAGCCACGACCGCTGGTTCCTGGACCGCATCTGCACTCACATCCTGGCCTTCGAGGGTGATTCACAGGCGCGCCTGTTCATGGGCAGCTGGTCCGATTATGAGCAGGACTACCACGAACGCTACGGCAAGTCGGTGGACGTGCCCAAGCGCGTGCAGTACAGGACGCTGAAGAGATAGAGCAAAAAGTGACAGTCACCTGCGCAGGTAACTGTCACTTTTTTATATTCTATGATACTGTGGCAGATCAACCCCCTCAAGAACCGCCAGCACACTCTCGTCCAACTCATGGTTATCAACAATAATTTTCCTGTATCGTATTTCGGGCGGGAGCACGAGATATGACTTCTGTGACCTTGCGCAGTGGCAAGGCCAGGATAGTATTTGCGCGACCTTTTCCACCTCGTTGTAACTCCTCCAAAGCAAGCACTCCAAGGTCTTGATCGGAAATACGCCGGCTGGCGGCTACTATGGTTTTACAAAGCGCATCATCAAGAAGGTGCACGTTGAATGTTCGATAGACCCGCACGGTTGGAGTTCCGCGCGCATACCAATTCTCGGTCCACACGGGAGTATTTTCGACGACAAATCCCATGGGCTGAACGATGTATTGCTCCGGCTTCAAATTTACGTTTATCGATTCATCAAACTCTTCGATAAGTTCACGATGAGGAGTGGCTTCAAGTTCGCGATCATCAAGGTTTTCAAGATGTTGCAGGCAATACTGCTTCACCAATTCCCATTTGGAAGGCGGAATCAAAATTCGAAAATCCTGATCCTGCTTTGATCGTTCACTATCGAATTGAATTTCTCCGAGCATTTCCCGTAAAGAGGTTGGATTCAGAATACGGACTCCCCCACCGAACGGCTGCGCACGAATGTTGACGCTGCCATCATCCAACACAGTTGCCTTGCGTTCCAAAGCCAGCACCAGAGTCCCATCGTGTGGGTGTGGAAAGACAACCTGGTTATTTGTGGCGACACTAACTCGCAAGCTCAAGTCTGGCATTCCGCCATTGCCTGGATCATGGTTCATGGGATGCGAAGGCGATAGCTTGATCGATGTCCATCACTTTGCCAACCTTCCATGCTTTGGCAAATTCATCAGCGCCCAGCGCGGACTGCATCATTTCACGATTGCGTTCCACTTCCACACGGTCAGCGGGCCACCACGCCCCGCCTGTCACCTTCAGCATGGACTCCGCTGCGCTGAGCAGGGTGGTTCCATATTCAACCTGTCCCTGCTGTGCCTTCAAACCGGCCAGACCGGCGAGACATTCAGCGATGCCGCGTCGATTGCCCAGCCGCCGGAACATCGCCAGGCTTTTTCTGAATTGAGATTCCGCCAGCTCAAATTCTTCTTCGTGCTGGGCGATATATCCCAGACTATGCATAAAACGCGCCACATCTCCCTGGTCGCCCGTGGCGCGCAACAGAGCTTCACTTTCCTCGTAATATTTCCGCGCCCGGTCAAATTGTCCTTGTGTGCGCGCCACCTCCCCAAGATTGTTAAGCGCAAAGGAGATCAACCAGTTTTCGCCAATAAGACGGGCTTCAGCAAGGGCTTCTTCATGGTAGGCATGCGCCCGTTCGAGGTGCCCCAACCCAAGTTCAACGTTCCCAAGATGTACGAGCGTAACAACAATAAAAGGGGCAATGTGCTGTTCCTTGAAAATTGCCAGGACTTGTTCAAGCAGAGGCTGTGCGTCGCTGTCCCTGCCCATATTGATCAACACCACCGCGTTGCCCATGAGGACGAAGGCAAGCCATTCCTTGTTCTCGAGCCTTTGTATAATTGCCAGGCTTTCCTGCACTTTTGCCAATGCAATATCTTGATTGCCCTGCCACATGGCCGATGAGCCGCTGCCGAAAAGAGCCATGACGCGGGCTGGTGAGGGCGCCTGCAGGAAAGGGGATGCCAATAACCGATCTGCCCACATTCCGCCCTCGATGGAGTAACCGCGGCGGTACCAAAACCAAAATAGCACACTACCCAACATGGCTCCCATCTCAACACCTTGAGGGGTATTGAGATTCCATGACAGCGTGGCACGAATATTATCGTGCTCACGTTCAAGCCAGTTCAACCAGTGCAGGGCATTCGGAGTATAGAGCTGAAAGAAGCCGATCTGGTTGAGGATGACTTCGCC
The DNA here is from genome assembly GCA_963774975.1 of uncultured Chloroflexia bacterium. Taxonomy (GTDB): domain Bacteria; phylum Chloroflexota; class Anaerolineae; order Anaerolineales; family Villigracilaceae; genus JBGPQJ01. The sequence continues at coordinate 457,233 of CAVZGY010000002.1, read as the reverse complement.
AAAATACCTGGCGTGTTGTTCACGCATCGTCTCCATTTCACCACGATCTGAAAGTCGTTCGAGCGCATACGCGCGGATGGTCTCCAGCATGCCAAAGCGCGGCTCGCCGTTGATCTCCTCCTGCCGCAACAGGCTGTTATCCACCAGCGAAGTCAAACCTTCGAGGATATCCAGTTTTTTGTCCGCGTTGCACACGGCTTCGGCAGCCTCGAAGGTGAATCCACCCACGAACACGCTGAGGCGCGCGTATAAAGTTTTCTCTTCCTCATTCAACAGACCGTAGCTCCATTCAAGGGTGTTGCGCAGAGTCTGATGACGAGAAGGCAGATCACGCGCGCCGCCTGTCAGCAGTTTGAGGCTGTCATCCAATCGCGAGAGAATCGCCTGCGGCGGCAGGAGTTTGATGCGCGCAGCAGCCAACTCAAGAGCGAGGGGAAGCCCATCGAGACGGCGGCAGATTCCGGCTACAGCAGAAGCGTTGTCCTTTGTCAATGCAAAGTTCGGATTCGAGGCGCGGGCTCTCTCAATGAATAGAATCACGGATTCGTTTCGAGACAAATCTTCAACGGTCATCTCACCGCTCTGAGGCAAGTCCAGCGGCGGGACGGGGTATTCGTGTTCGCCATGCAGTTTGAGCGCGATTCGACTGGTGGCGATGATCTTTAATTGCGGCGCGGCGGCGAGCATCTCGGCAACCATGGCCGCAGTGGAAGCAAGTTGTTCAAAGTTATCGAGGAGCAGCAGGATACTTTTATCGCGCAAATAATCCTTGACATTTTCGAGCAAGGGACGCCCGCCTTCTTTAACATCAAGTTGTTGAGCAACGCGCGAAATAAACTGATTGGAATCCGTATCATCAGCGAGGGGTGCGAAGAATGTGCCGTGTTCAAAGTGTTCCAGCATTTCCTGCGCGACCTGCAAACTGAGACGTGTCTTGCCCGTACCGCCTGGTCCGACGAGCGTGATGAGACGCGCATCTGGATTGGACAACAGCTCTTTGAGCGCGGCAACTTGCACAGCCCGCCCAAGGAATGGAGTTGGTTGGACGGGAAGGTTGTGCCTTGGCTTCTTCGTTGTGGATATGCCAGGTGAATCCGGATCCGATCGATTCTCGTCGTAGAGCAGTTCAACAGTTGTTGGCTGAGGTAACCTGAATGTCTCGGCATAACGTTTGAGGTTGGCGGCGGCATAGATCAACCCGGCCAGTCGTTGTTCATCGGATTGACCTGCCTTATGGGTATAGCTCAAGCCAGCAGCAACTCCTGCCAGCCAGTATTGTCCCCACAAATCATCATGCAGACTGGGATGTTTCGCTTCGACCCATTCTGCAAACGCGTTTCGAGCTGACCCGATTACTGCTCCAACACCCGACAGTTCTACCGGCACTCTTTGCGAATCAGGATTATCCGCCACCGCAAGCAACGTGAGAAAGTTGACGCACTTTGAAAATGAGATTTGCGATATCGCATGCATCAAATAGGACATTTCCAGGTAGCGCTGGTCATACAAGAGCGGCATGCCCTCCTTGAAGAGAGCAAAGTCGATCAGGTAAAAGCCTTCAAGAGTTTCTTTATCGTCGGAGAACTTGACCAGAATATTGTTGGTGTTCAAATCGCCGTGGATGAAACCGCTTGCCGTATCAATGAGACGCGCCTTGCCCCATGCTTCAGGATTGCGTGCATAAAGCAAGGGGTTGGGAAATACATGTCCATTAACGAGCAGACCTGCGCTGGCCGGGTTAACTCTGCAGGTCTCCCGCAGGAAGCGCTCGGTATTCCCGCCTTCATCCAACCGAAAGCCCAGCCAGGTTTCTAATACCTTTTGCGGATGAACAGCTTGCATGAATGCAGCATCCGCATTCCACTCGGAAAGCAAAATGGTGTTCGTTTGCGTAAAAATGGATTTGAGCTGGCTTTGCCGTTCGTAATTCGACAGGGGGCGATATTTGAGCAGGGATTGGCCTGCAATTCGGTAAAAGATGGCAATGGCGCCTTCATGCTCGACTCGGTCAAAGACCAATTCGGCGATGTGGTCGCGGGCAAACTCAGGCGTGGACTTGCTCATCACCGTGTTGTGGCGCGTGACCTCATCCGATTTGGCATTTTTACTTTTGCGGTCCAGTTTGAGGATGCAATGCTCGACGCGCTTGGTCTCCTCGAACGAAACACTGACAAGATATACAACCGCTCCTGACCAACCCCCAACCAATAGCTGTAACGGAGCGATAGCTATTTTATGCTGTTCTTGAGCCAATTGAATAACTTGTTGATATTCGGGAGATAGGGATTGAAAATCAGCGGTCAGTTCGGGCATGCGAATTCCAATCTACTCATAGTAAAGTGAGGTAATTTGAGTATTTTACTCCAATAAGAAGCGAGTCGATTGCTAAAATGCAGATTGGTAGCCGCTCCGATGATGAAAGGGAATACCACGAACGCTATGGCGAGTCAGTAGTGGTACCCAAATGCGTCAAGTATAGGATGCTAAAGAGGTAAACACAAGTGACAGTCACCTGCGCAGGTGACTGTCACTTTATCATCACACTTTTATCAGGCGTTACTTTCCTCGAGCAGGTCGAGCGCAACCGGTAATGCGCTGCGCGCCCATTCGCTCAGTTTTTTCCCCTCCTTCCATCCCTGGTATTTCCGTGCCAGCAGACGACGCGCCATCGTCTCCTCCTCCCCGTCAATCACGATGCGTGCCGTGGCGGGGAAGGTGTGTTTCGCGATCCGCAAAGACGCCGACGGATTCCGGAGCAGGTTCTTCACCCAATCCGACTTGTCCATGCCGCCGGAGAGCAGATAAAGAGTGCGGTCATTGAGCCCGAACCAGATCTCGATTTTATGCGGCTTCCCGGTGACGCGTCCCTTGGTGGTGACGTAACAATACTCTTCCCGCGACAATTGGGTAAGAAGTTTATCCATGACAGAAGTTTACTTTCTCCACGCCAACGTCGGCTGGCTGAGAGCCTCGACCTCCTCGGCGGTGAGCGAGAAGGTCAGCGCGCCGGCATTATCCATGGCTTGTTTGGCATTCTTCGCGCCGGGGATGGGGAGCACGACCGGGTTCTCGATCAGCCAACGCAAGGCCACCTGGCTGGGAGTTTTCGAATAACGGTCACCAATTTCGCGCAACAGCTTGACCACTGGCTGGATGGCGTCCATCGCTTTGCGGTTGTATTGAGGCAGGATGCGCCGGAAGAATCCGCCAGCCCTGTTTTTAGATGAATACTTGCCCGTCAGCCTGCCACCCGCCAGTGGAGTATAGGCGATCAGCGTGATGCCCAGCTCGCGGCAGGCGTCCAGCACGCCGTTGACTTCCGACTGGCGGTGCAGCAGCGAATATTCGACCTGGTTCGACGCGAGCGGGATTCCCCGTTTGGCCAGCGCAGCGTGCGCCTCCCGCATCTGTTCCGCCGAATAATTGCTCACGCCGACCGCCTTGATTTTTCCCGCCGCGACCGCGTCTGCGAGTCGGTCCATCAATTGAGAAATCGAAATCCGCGAATTGGGAAAGTGATGCTGGTACAGGTCGATCGAGTCGCGCCCAAGCCGTTCCAGACTGGCTTCGAGCTCCCCGGGGAATTTCTCCACGCTGAATGAAAAGCTGCCCGGAAATTTCGAGGCGATCAGCAAGTCCCTGTCTTTCGCCAGCTCCCCCACCCGCCGCTCGGATGCGCCTCCGCTGTACATCGCGGCGGTATCGAACAGGTTGACACCTGCCGCCAGGCTCGCTTCCAGCGCACGCTTTTCTTCGTCATAACCTTCCGCTCCGCCATAGGCGGTCTTGGCGGGGTGGAGGCGGGCCAGCCCTTTGGCATCGCCCCAGGTCATTGCCCCAAGGCCCATGCGTGGCACACGCAGATTACTTTTCCCTAGAAATGTTTTATGTTCCATTTCACCTTTACTCCTTCATGAACCGGGTTCAAACCGGTCGTCCAGTCCATGGACCAACCCCCTCGATTCGTTTGACCTTTACACGCGTTATGAATCCACGTGGAGGGTTGTCCATCGGAGGGAACTTCACACCGGGTCCGATATAGACTTCGGCCAGTTTCTGCAGCAACTCTGGTGCACCGCCTTCTTCGATATGAGCCTCACCGTAAAGTACCGCATATTCGGTTAACCCCATGGCGCTCTTCGTGTTGGCCTGAAGGGATATCGCCACACGCGGATCGCGGCGGATGTTTTTGACCTTGCGGTTTTCGGGCAGGTGTCCTGCAACGATATCATCTCCATCGAGTCCGATCCATACGAGAGTCAGTTGTGGGCTGCCATCCCGATTGAGCGTGACCAGGTGCGCAGGTGTCCCCGATTCGATGAGTTTCCGAATCTCTTGCGGCATCTTCATGTGACGCCTCCTTGTAAAATATCGTGAAATATGCTACGATACAGACCTGTATCGGATAACGAGAGTATACGATACAAACCTGTATCGTGTCAAGAGGCAAATAAGATGAAAACCGAAGCCACTCCAAAAGAAAAAATCTTCCAGACCGCCTCGCGTCTGTTTTACCAGAACGGATACCGCGCGGTCGGCGTGGACACCATCGCCGCCGAGTCGGGCATCGGCAAGATGACTCTTTACCGCCACTTCCCATCCAAGGATGACCTGATCGTCGCCTATCTCAAGGACAGCGATGAATTCTTTTGGGCGAGCTTTGAGCAGATCACGAAGGACGCTGCCACCCCGCGCGAAAAACTGCTGGCTTTCTTCGAAGTCTTTACAGGATTATGTAACGACCCTGGACTGTTATGGGTGCCCCTTTCTCAATATCTCGACAGAATACCCCGAAACAGATTATCCCGGCCACCAGGTCGCTATCGAGCACAAGCAATCCGTCCGCGCGAGATTCCGCCAGCTGGCAGGAGAGGCAGGCGCGAAAAATCCAGAAGTCCTCGCCGACCAGCTCTTTCTCCTGATGGACGGTGCCTACATGGCCTCCCGCATGTTCGGCGCGAAGAATCCCGCTTCACACCTTGCCGAAGGCGCACGGGTGCTGATCGATTCTGCGATCGGATAAGGGAGTATAAAAAAAGATGGAACATTCCATCTTTTTTTATTGGTGACTGTCACTTTTTATAAAACCCCACCACCTGTTCCGCAAAATCGACCAGGCTCTTGCGCAGCGACTCGGGCTCGAGTACTTCGACGGCGCGTCCCAACCCGAGCAGACGGGTGCGCGCGGCAAAAAAGGATTCGAACGGCAGGTCGAGCGTCACCCAACCCTCGGCATCCGGCGGAGAAAGGGGTAAAAGCCCTCCGCGCGCCCGGTCGCCGACGTACTCCGCCAGGTTGGGCATCGCTTCAGGGGAAACACGCACCCGGGCCGTGAACGGCGGCTGGGATTCGTAGTCCCGGCACCAGCCTTCCCAAAAGGAGGCCAGGTCAAAATCTGGTGGGCGCGTGAACGTCCCGGGCAGCAGGTCGGCGCTGGCGATCTGCGAGACGCGCACCACGTGCGGAGTCCCGCCGCGGCCGTATACCAGGTGCCAGATGTTCGTCTTCGCCACCAGCCCGTACGGCTCAGCCCCCTGCTCGAACTCGGTGTTGAAAAAATCCCAGCGGACAGTGATGCGCAGCGGGCGGTCCTGCCACAACGCCTGTTGGATGGTCTGCAGGCAGGGGACGTCCTGCCCCGACTGGAACCACCACGACGAATCGAGCAGGATGCGCTGGCGGGTGCGCAACTCGTCCGCGCGGCGGGTTTCGGGCAGCGACGCGGACAGCTTGAGCAGAGCCGCCTTGAAGTCGTCGTCCAACCCAAGCTGGGCCAACGGGGCTGGGATGCTCATCATGAACAGGGCGCGCGTCTCGTCGGGCGTCAGGCCGGTCAGGGTGGTGCGGTACTCCTCGACCAGCCTCACCCCGCCGCCGGGTCCGCGCTCGGCGTAAACGGGGACGCCTGCCGCGGAGAGGGCAGTCAGGTCGCGGTAGATGGTTCGCTCCGAGACTTCCAACTCATCAGCCAGATCTCCGGCGGTCATCCGTCCACGTGATTGAAGCAGCATCAACATCGAGAGTAAACGGTCCGCGCGCATGATGTCATTTTACCAATAATTCCTGACACAGGATGTCAGGTAATGTGGGATAAGATGTGAATGTCTCCGGAGACAAATTTAAATCAAAAAGCCGGATTTACCGGCAGAAGGAGCAAAGATGGACAAACCTGAAATTCGTATCGTCACCCTGCCCGCGATGCGTGTGGCGTGCGTCAACGGCTTTGGTGAAAGCCCGGAGGGACAGGCCTTCGACAAAATGCTGACGTGGGCAAAATCCCATAACCTGCTCGACAAGCCTTACCGCACCTTCGGTTACAACAACCCTGACCCTTCAGCGGGTTCGCCGAACTACGGCTACGACGTCTGGCTGACCGTGGACAAGTCCGTGCAGGCGGACGGCGAGGCGCGCATCATCGACTTCCCCGGCGGGCTGTATGCCGTCACGCGGGTGGATGTGAAAAATCCGTATGAGGACATCCCCGGCACATGGCAGAAGCTGGTCAAGTGGATGGAAGCCGGCAAGTATCACCACGGGCGGCATCAATGGCTGGAAGAGCACATCGGTCCGCTGGACGACATGGGCGACGACAAGCCCTTCACGCTGGATCTGCACCTGCCGATCACTGAGTAATATTTTCGCTCAGAGAGGGATGCGCTTTTGAGAGCGTGTCCCTCTCTCTTTATTTAATGATCTTTTGAGGCTAGCCTTGAGGTCACCTTTGTAGTCCTCGCACAGATATAAAGCAAACAACTCCCACTAGAAGCGGGAGTTGTTTGCTACCTAAAAGCATAGAATAAATTAATGTATTTATAAATGAGATTAGCCGTATAATCCCTTTGTATAAAGCCTGTGCTAAAAATCTGGCTGACCTTTAGAAACGTGTCTAGTCGGGCTTTCTTAAGATCATCCGGAATCTCTATATGCACTTGTTGTTTTTCTAGAAGATGATTTTAGGATATGTGATAATTCTTTCGAAAATGAGGGATAAATGGCAAATACATCAGTAAAAAAGGGGTTGACATTTCGAAACGAGTTTGAGAACGATATAGAAATTCAAAAATATGGAAAGAGTTCTCTGTCATTGTTTGTCTTATCCCTTTATCTACGCCTTGAAGATCTTGATGATTTCGCGGCAAATGCGGTAACTGAAGGCTCTGATGACAAGAAGACTGATATATGCTACTTAGATATAGAAGCAGGTCGTCTTATCATCTCTCAAAATTATTTATCCCCAAAATGGAATAAAAAATCCGCCCCTGATAAGGCAAGCGATTTAAATACTTCCATAGCTTGGCTATTTTCCGCCGATATAGAGAAAGTGCCCCCTGGTTTGCAGGCAAAAGCCGTGGAACTCCGAGATGCTTTACAAAATGGAGAAATTAAGAGTATTGAAGTATTGTATATTCATAATTGCCCCGAAAGTAAAAACATAGATCGCGAATTATCCACTGTCACAGCCGCTTTAAGGGATATTCTTCGGTCGCAGATTTCAAGTAAATCTAAAAGCATAAATATTTGGCACCGTGAAATCGGCCTTAAAACCATTGAAGAACTATATCGTGCTAGAGATAGTCAAATATTAATTGATGAGTTGATAGATGTTCCTGCCGATAAAAATATTATCCACGAAAACACGACGGAATGGAATGCAATCCTTGTTACGGTATCAGCTTCTTGGATAAGAGATTTATATAATAAGTACAAAAATGACCTTTTCAGCGCTAATTACCGAGATTATTTAGGTTTTGTTGAAGACGAAGATAATATCAATTATCAAATTGTTGCCACAGCAGAAACCGAACCGGAAAATTTTTGGGTATTCAATAATGGTATAACCGCGCTTACATATAAAATTGAATTTAGTGGAAGAAAAAAAAGAATTACAGGAATATCAATAATAAATGGTGCGCAAACATCTGGCGCCCTTGGTACAACTTCTAAAAAATCAGCTGACCAAGCCAAAGTATTAATGCGCATCGTTGAATGCAAGTCAACTGAACTAGTAGACAATATTATCCAATACAACAATACACAAAATGAAATTAAACCCGAAGATAGACGAAGCAAAGATAAACTTCAACATAGGCTATGTGCTGATTTCAAGAAATTTAATATTGATTACCACTACAGGCGTTCTGAAAAGAAAATTTCAAGAACAACAATTACCGCCAAGCTAATTGCACCGTGGTTGTGTGCAATCCACGGTGAACCACAGGTATCCTATAGGAATCCGAAAAAGATATTTAAAGATGATGATACTTATGACAGAGTTTTTACACAGAATATTCAAGTAGGGCACATGTTCTTGGTTTGGCACATTTCCAAAGCAATTGATGAAATAAAAAAAGAGCTCAAGAAAAAAGTAGCAGAGGGTATTGCAACTAAACAAGAAAGAAAACAATTTCAGGTATTAAAATACTCGGCATCTAAACATTTCTTGCTGTACATAATAGGCGACTTGAGCGAACAAATTATGGGCAGGCAAGTAACCAATTTATTCGATTGGAAGTGCAAAAGTGAGTTAATCTCCCCAAGCAACACATCTTTATTAAAAGCTTTGGATGTTACACTTCGCGCTTTATTGCCTTTTATAGCAGATATTTTGGAAAAGCGTGGAGGCGATTCCTATTATGACGTGCCAAGAAGCGACAAACTTACCAAAGAAGCATCTGAAGAGGTGCAACTATTAATTACATCTCTCAAATCACATTTGGAACCTCAGTTTCTCGAGTTGCGAAAAAGGACGTTGCTAAAGTAAAAATCAATGTTTAGTTACATAAAAATTTTAGGTTTACAGTCAGAAAAGGGATAAGGATGAAATACATAAATCAAATAATTCTTGGGGACTGTCTTGATGTTCTTGCTAAGGTTCCGGAAAATAGCGTGGATCTGATAATTACATCGCCTCCATATGCAGATCAACGAACAAAAGTATACGGTGGAATCCATCCCGATAAATATGTCGAGTGGTTCCTTCCTAGAGCAAATGAATTCTTTAGGGTTTTAAAACCTAATGGATCCTTTGTTCTAAATATCAAAGAACGGGTAGTAAACGGTGAACGTCATACATACGTTTTCGAATTGGTCATCGAAATGCGGAAAAATAATTGGCTCTTCACGGAAGAGTACATGTGGCATAAAAAAAATTCCCACCCTGGAAAATGGCCAAATAGATTTAGGGATAACTGGGAGCATCTATTTCATTTCACTAAAACGAATAAATTCAAAATGCTCCAAGACGAGGTTATGGTACCGGTCGGAGAGTGGGCTCAGATCTCGGCTAAAGACCTCAGTCAGACAGATAAAACCAGAGACAACTCAAGAGTAGGTAGTGGGTTTGGAAAGAACGTCTCAAATTGGGTTGGAAGGGATAAGGTCTATCCTAACAATGTTTTGCACATGGCCACTGAATGCTACAACCAAGGTCATGCAGCAACCTTCCCAGTAGCCTTACCTGAATGGTTTATCAAATTATTTACCGAAGAGGGTGATTTAGTACTAGATCCATTTAATGGTTCAGGGACTACGTGTGTGGCTGCAAAAAGACTAAACCGGAGATACCTAGGAATTGATACATCCAAGGAATTCGTTGAGTTAGCCACCGAGCGACTAAAGAAAAATGGAGTAAACCATGAATCCACTCGATCTCAATGAAGTCAGTAAATTCGTTAATGCCCACATAGATACTTTTCACTTGGATCGAATTAGGAAAGTCTCAGACATTACTTTGAAAGAAGTCATCGACAAGAACCCATATCTTTTAAAAGCCAAGAACGTCACAAAGGCCTCCGAACTCGTTGAAGGAGCTTTAGAAGCAAAAACATCCTCATCTGAAGAAGAGCTGTTTGGGCAATTTCTTGAAAAATTAGCAATATTTGTTGCTCAGTCAACCACTGGGGGGCACAAATCTGGAGTTACCGGAGTCCATTTGGAATTCGACAATGAAGGTTACCATTATTTCGTTAGTATTAAAATCTGGCACAAATTGGGGAAATAAATCACAACAGGATATCCAAGAGCAGAACTTCAAAACAGCCATGAGAGTTTTTAGACAAGGGGGAAATCAACGGGTGCAAACAGATGCAATTCTGGGTATTTGTTATGGAAAGACAAGAACAAATAGAGTAAGAGGCGCCTTAAAGCTTGTGGGTCAAAATTTCTGGACATTTATCTCGGGTAACAGAAACCTGTATACGGAAATCATCGAACCAATTGGATACTTGGCCAGAGAACACAATGAAATGTACAACAGAGAATTGGATGCTGTAACCAATAGACTAACACAATCCTTTCTCGAATATTACTGTACAAATGGTAATATAAACTGGAATCTCTTGGTTGAAGCGGCGTGTGGAAATTATGACTTAGATCAACATGGGTTTAATTACTAAAATCAATAATACCCATCCCGTCTCACTTGCTACCACTCGTTTCCCCTGGGATGCTTCCTCTTCTCTTATCGCTCAGATTACAGGTCGTTAGAGACATTTGGCAGTCAACATCTGGGCTGGGGCACCAGACCTGAGCCTAGCGAGGAAAAATCAAGAAAAAGGATGCCACTCAGCCAGATTTACTTAAGCAGCTACTAGGAAAATGATAAAGATTATTCGCAGGGCAGTTCTTCTCGTACTATTATTAATACCAATAGCGATGATTATTGTTTCTTTTTCACAGTCGCCGCCTGATGAAGGACTTGAGTTGGCTTATATAGTCATTGGGATACCAATTATCGTAGTCAATATGTGGGAATGGATGGGGTATTTAAAAGCGAGCTAAAATATAGCAAAGGACAGAACGGTCTTCGCGGTTTACAAATATTCTTCTAGCTTTGCGTTTTCTCCTGCTCCCAAGTATTGTCCACGCCCGCCCCAGCGTCAGTAACGCAATCCGTTAGGTGACTTGGGCAAGAAGAAGTGCCCCATTTCTATTATGACGCACGGGTATAATGCACGGGAAGAATACAGTGCTAGTTGAGGCGCATTTCGCAAGTGATATGCTAGTATAAGGATTTCCTCATGAGTATCGATTATTTTCGCTTAAAATAGTGAGCAAATCTTCACACTGGGACACCTATGACTACAAATCGTTCACCTGACAAAGAAAAAAGAAAAAAGATATCAATAGAGCCTACTTTTTGGTTAGCTATCATTACAGGTTTGGCGACACTCATCGTCGCGTTTTTTCAATTCTATGGTAATTACTTAACAGCCGAGCTTGAAATTGGAGCCAAAGCCACAGCTGTTGCTGCAAATCGCACTTCCACGCCATCTCCAACTAAGACGCCAACTGCTGGCACGATCTCACCTACTCTCTCCGGAACGCTTACACTAGAAGATCAAGTCAGTACACTAGAAAGCGAAGTTAGTTTACTCCAAACACAAGTTGCTGCAAATGGCGAGGTGAAGCAAGAATTAGATTTTGTAAGCAATCGACTTGGTGAAATGGAATCTTTAGTAGAAACTAACCCTAGCGAAGCAATGGCGTACGTGGTGCTGAGAAAAGAGTTGGACGAAGCACGAAGTGACATTAAGGACTTGGAATTGCGTCAAACGAATTCATGGACCCTCCGAACATCCCTCTCTATGGCTTAGTTGCCACCGTGGGTTTTACCTTAATCAGTACTTCTTAGAAGTGACAGAAAACAAAGTCTAGAGCAAAATCGGACTAATGAAAGGAATAGGGAACAGAGAGAAGATCAAAGATTTGAGTAGCGCTAATCTCACAGTGCAGAAGTACCCCGGAGAATCGGAACGGACAACTTGACCAGTCTGCGCTCAAGCGCATGATCATCCTGGACTTGGTCGGCATCCTGCTGGTATTAGCCTTGGCGATGGTTGTTGGCCGAATTGTGAGCAGGCAGTCGGCACGAGGGTGTTTGATGCGCTGCAGGCATCTGCTCCGCAGTGGGCGGAAGCTATGGCGATAATCTCGGGTCTCCTGTCCGCACTCGCAGCGGGAGTGGGCGTCGGCTGGCTGGTGAGGTCCGTGTGGGGGAGGGTGGAAAAGTCGATTGCGGGGAAGAAAACCAAAGCAAGCGAAGCATAGCCATCCAAGGTTCCTGCCTGGGGCACGGATCATCTCTGGTAGAATCGCGCCCATGTCCAAACCCAAAGCCTCTCCCCTGATCTTCTTTTTTGGTCTTGTCGCCATTATCGCCATCATCTCACTCCTCGGCCCGGAGGACGCCGCGCTCGGCGCCAACGTGCGCATCGTCTACCTGCACGGCGCGTGGGTGCTGACCGCCGAAGTCGCCTTCTTCGCTGCCGCCATCGCCGGTGCGATCGGCCTGCTGGCACATTTCATCTCTGCGCTGAAACCTCGTGAAGAGGGATTCCACCGCTGGTCGGCGGCGCTGGGCCGTACCGGTATCGTCTTCTGGGTAACCTACCTGCCGCTCTCGCTGTGGGCAATGCAGTCCAACTGGAACGGCTTGTTCCTGGCCGAGCCGCGCTTCCGCCTCGCGCTGACCTTTGCCATCGTCGGCGTGCTGCTGCAGGTCGGACTGTGGATCATCCGTCTGCCGTGGCTGACCTCGCTGGCGAACATCCTGTTCATCGTCGTGCTACGCGCGGTCTTCGCCACTGCTTCCAACGTCATGCATCCGCCGCCCTCGCCGATCTTCAACTCGGGGGACTGGACGATTATCGGATTCTTCCTGCTGCTCAATCTGCTGACTCTATTTGCGGCTTACTTCCTGACCCGCTGGTTCCTGTCGCTCGACCCGTCTACAAAAACCAGGCTGATCCTCGTCATGGTTTCAGGATTAAACTGGTCGCCGCATGGACACTCCGTCCGCGTGGCGACCAGTTATACTTAATACGTGCCGGGGACAAGCTGAAACTGCGCCTGAGATACCAACTCATCCTGTTTACGACCATTCGCGCGGTATTCAACACGACGTACCGCATGATCTATCCTTTCCTGGGCGTCTTCGCGCGCGGATTGGGGGTGAACATCGCGGAATTATCCCTGGCACTGACGGCACGCTCGGTCATCGGCACCTTCGGTCCGTTCGCAGCCATCGTCGCAGACAAGCGCGGGCGCAAGTTCGGCATGCTGTTGGGGCTGGGGGTGTTCACAGCCGGCGTGGCCGTGGTCGTGTACTGGCCCACCCTGGCCGGGCTGACCATTGCGCTGGTCATGAGCACCATGGGTAAATACATCTTCGACCCCAGCATGCAGGCGTATATCGGCGACCGGGTGCCCTACGAGCGGCGCGGATTGGCGATCGCCATCACCGAGTTCGGCTGGTCGCTGGCTTTCATCCTCGGAATGCCGCTGATAGGCTTCGTGATTTCCCGCAATGGCTGGATGGCGCCCTTTCCGCTGCTGGCGCTGCTGGGCGCCCTGATGTTCGGCATCCTGTACTTTAGCCTGCCAAAAGGCGACCTCCAGCCGGATCCTGACGCCACGGTATTCTCGAACGTGCGCCTCGTCCTGGTCTCGGTCCCCGCGCTGGCAGGACTTCTCCATCGGGCTGTGGGCAAGTGCTGCCAACGAAGTGGTCAATCTCATCTTCGGGGTGTGGCTGGAAGATGCTTTTGCGCTCAAGATCGTTGCGCTGGCCGGAGCGTCGGCGGTGATCGGTTTCGCCGAACTGGGCGGCGAGGGGCTAGTCGCCCTGTTTGTCGACCGGTTGGGCAAGCACCGCGCGGTGGCCATCGGCCTGGTCGCCAACAGCGGCTCAGCCCTGCTCCTGCCGCTCCTTGGTCAGACGACCGCCGGTGCGCTGGTCGGGTTGTTCCTTTTCTACATTACTTTTGAATTCACCCTCGTCTCCATCATCCCCATGATGACCGAAGTCCTGCCGCAAGCGCGCGCCACGGTCATGGCATTAACCGTCGCCGGCGAGTCGCTCGGACGCGCCATCGGTGCGCCTCTCTCGTCGTTCCTGTACCATTACGGCTTTTCCGTGGTAGTGACCAGTGCGGTGGTCTTCAACATTCTCGCGCTGCTGGCATTGATGCGGATGCAGCGGAAGTAATTCCTTGAAGGATATTGAATCAAAGCGCATCGAAAAGGGTAAAATAAAGTCAGCACCCTCACTTCTCACCAATCACGTATCTCAACTCTCTAATATCTAATAACTGAACCATGATCATCCACTCTGCCTCCCAACTCCTGACCCTCCCCGGCGGTCCCCAGCGCGGACGCGACCTCGGCACGCTTGGTCTGATCGAGAACGGCGCGATACTCTTCCGCGATGAAAAGATCCTCGCCGTGGGCACCACCTCCGAGCTGCGTGCGTCTTATCCCAACGAGCCGACGCTGGACGCCTCCGGCTGCGTGGTCATGCCCGGTTTCGTGGACCCGCACACGCATGTCATCTGGGGCGGCGACCGGGCGAAGGAATACGAGATGCGGCTCGAGGGAGCCAAGTACCTCGACATCCTGGCGGCCGGCGGGGGGATCATCTCCACCGTCCGCGCCACGCGCACCGCCAGCATCGAGACGCTCATCGCCCAGACCCGCCCGCGCCTTTTGCGAATGTTCGCCCACGGCACGACCACCGTCGAAGCCAAGACCGGCTACGGCCTCCAAACCGCCACGGAACTCCGTCTGCTCAAAGCCCTGCTCGCGCTTGATGACCAGACCCCGGTGGACATCGCCTTCACCTTTCTCGGCGCGCACGCCATCGCCCCCGAGTTCAAAGGCGATCCGCAGGGCTACACCGACCAGATCTGCAGCCTCATGCTACCCCTCCTGCAATTGTGGTGGGAGGCAAATGCCCCCGGCCAGACTCCGCCCTTCGTGGACGTGTTCTGCGAGAACAAGGCCTTCGACATCGCCCAATCGCGCCAGATTCTGACCCGCGCGAAGGAACTCGGCTTCCCGCTCAAGATTCACGCCGACGAGTTCGACAACCTGGGCGGAGCCAGTCTCGCAGTGGAGTTGGGCGCGGCCTCCGCCGATCACCTGGTCAAGACCTCCGATGCAGACATCGCTGCGCTGGGTAAAAGCGACACGGTCGCTGTGGCCTTGCCTTGCACCCCGTTCGGGCTTGCCGAGCGCGATTACACCCCGGCAAATAAAATTCTCGATGCGGGTGGGATGCTCGCCCTGGCCACGGACTGCAACCCCGGCACGGCCTGGAACGAGTCGATGCAGTTCGCCATTGCGCTGGCCTGCCGCTACATGGGCATGACCCCCGCCCAGGCGATTGCCGCCTCGACCATCAACGCCGCACACGCCATCCGCCGCGCGGACCGGGTCGGTTCGCTCGAGCCCGGCAAGCAGGCGGACCTGTTGATCCTGTCCGTGCCCGACTACCGTCACCTCGGCTACCGCTTCGGCACGAACCTCGTCAAGCAGGTCATCAAGCGCGGCGGCGTCTACTCGGTGGACGTGGGCTACTACCGCACAGCGTAATTTCACATCACTGGAGAATTATGGATATTGATATTCTGGGCGTGCCGCTCGACATGGGCGCGGACCGGCGCGGCGTGGACATGGGTCCCAGCGCCATCCGCTATGCCCACCTGCAGCAGGGGCTTGAGGAATTGGGTTATAACGTCGAAGATAAGGGAAATGTGGATGTGCCCATCGCTGAGATGTGCCGAATCACCGAACCGAAACTAAAATACATCGACTGCATCGTGCCCATGGCAAGGCGAGTAGCCGGGGCAGTGGCTACATCCGTGCAGGGCGGACATTTTCCGCTGGTGTTGGGCGGCGACCACAGCATCGCGCTCGGCTCCATCCGCGGCGCGGCAAGGCATAAAAAGCTGGGCCTGCTGTGGATCGATGCGCACGCTGATTTCAACACCGATGAGACCACGCCCTCCGGTAATATCCACGGCATGCCGCTGGCGGCGCTGTGCGGACTGGGCGACCGCCGCCTGGTCCAGTTGTGGGACGAGGCAGATCCCGTCGTGGACCCGACGAAGGTCGTCGTGCTGGGCGCGCGCGACCTCGACTCGGGTGAAAAGAAGAACCTACGCGAAGCCGGGGTGACGGTCCTCAGCCTGGAGCAGATCGACCGCATCGGAATGCACGATGCCGTTTCCCGCGCCATCGAGCAGATCTCACACGGCACGGACGGGATCTATCTCTCGTTCGACGTCAACTCGCTCGATCCGCGTCACGCCCCGGGAGTCGGCACCCCGGTTTCGGGTGGGCTGACCTACCGCGAAGCGCACCTCGCCTGCGAGATGGTCGCCGAAACGGGTAAACTGGCCGGCATGGACATGGTCGAGGTCAATCCCATCCTCGATGTGCAAAACCTGACCGCTCATCTCGCGGTGGAGTTGATCCTCTCCGCGCTGGGACGCAGGGTGTGGAGGGAGTAAATCAATAATAGTAGTGCGGAAGGATGCCAAAAAACAGGTGCGTAGGCGAAAAGCACCGTACGCACCTGTTTTTTGGCTATATTCTCCCCTCCCCGAATCGGGGAGCACCCTGCGGGTATGCTTCGCGAGGGCCGGGGGTGGGGAAAAGGTGTAACCATAGTAGCCCCTTTGGGTGACCGCCGCTTCTTGCCCGCCCCTCCAAACAGGACTACAATTAAAGCATGACAATTCCCTACGGTCACATATTAGTTGTTGAAGACGTCCCCAATGTGCTCGAGCTGCTCGAGGTCACCCTGCGGTACAAGGGGTATCTTGTATTGACTGCCCGAAACGGGCAGGAAGCGCTCGAGGTGCTGAAAAAGCAGAAGCCGGCTTTGGTCATCACCGACATCCTGATGCCCAAGTTGGACGGATATGCCTTCGTTTATCAAATGCGCACCAACCCCGAGACCAACGACATCCCGGTGATCTTCCTCTCGGCCACCTACGTCACTCCGGAGGACCGCAACTTCGCCATGAACCTGGGCGCGGCGCGGTTCATCGAGAAGCCCATCGACACGGAGGAATTCCTGCTGACGGTCGCAGAACTGATCGCATCCGGGCCGGTCGCTCCGCCTGAGCCGCCGAAGGACAAGGATTTCTATCAAGGGTACCGCGAGCGGCTTGAAAACAAACAGCGCCATAAGAACACACAGATCGCCCGCACCGAGCGCCTGCTCGTGACATTGCCCGAGGAACAGAAGCCGGCCTTCGAGTCCATGCTCAAACAAGCCCGCGATGACCGCGACGACATCCAGCGCGAACTGGACCATATCTACAAAATTCTCGACGGATATAAGAATAGTTAATTTATGAACAACACACCCACCCTGCCTGACCTGGAGCATATGGCACGCCAGGCGGGTAAAATTTTGCATGACAGATACGAAAAGGACAACAAGGTCAGCTACAAAGGCGTGATCGACCTTGTCACCGATGTGGATCACGCCTCGGAGGCGTATATCCTCGGCGAGATTCAGAGCCGCTTTCCCACGCACCGCATCCTGAGCGAGGAAGCCGGAGGGCTGGACGGGCACGACGAGCATCTCTGGCTGATTGACCCGATCGACGGCACGGTCAATTTCGCGCACGGCGTGCCCTTTTTCTCCGTCTCGATCGCTTACGCCCACAAGGGAGTCGTCACCCTCGGCGCCGTCTACGACCCGATGCGCGACGAGATGTTCACCGCCGAGCGCGGGTACAGCGCACAGCTAAATGGACGCGCGATTCATGTTTCCAGTGTCGATGAGCTTGTGCGCAGCCTGATGGTGACAGGATTCCCGTACGATGCCTGGACCAGCAAACGCAACAATCTTGAATACTTTGGAAAGTTTGCGCGCATGACCCAGGGCGTGCGCCGGCTGGGTTCCGCCGCGCTGGACCTGTGTTACGTCGCTGCCGGGCGGATTGACGGATACTGGGAGTTGTCGCTCAATCCCTGGGATCTGGCAGCAGGCGGGTTGATCGCCGAAGAGGCTGGCGCGCGCGTCACCACCCTCGATGGCCGAGCCGATTACATTACACCTCCCTGCGCACTAATCGCATGTGCACCGGGTATTTATTCGAGTATGATGGAAGTGTTGAACAAGTGAAAGTGGGGCGGGATTTTACCCCGCCGAAACAGAATATTTTTTGCAATGTCAGGCTCAAAGCCTGACCTACTTACTCCGACCAATAAAAAAGCCGCCAAAAAGAGACGGCTTGAAGCAAGGAAGTGAGCGCGGAGAGATTCGAATATCATCCCCTCAACGGGGACTCCAACCAATACAAAAAGCCGCCAAAAGAGATGGCTTGAAGCAAGGAAGTGAGCGCGGAGAGGCTCGAATATCATCCCCTCAACGGGGACTCCAACTAATACAAAAAGCCGCCAAAAGAGACGGCTTGAAGCAAGGAAGTGAGCGCGGAGAGGCTCGAATATCATCCCCTCAACGGGGACTCCAACTAATACAAAAAGCCGCCAAAAGAGACGGCTTGAAGCAAGGAAGTGAGCGCGGAGAGGCTCGAACTCTCAACAAATGGCTTAAAAGGCCACTGCTCTGCCATTGAGCTACGCGCCCGCAACGGGTGTGAATTCTATCACCATAAATTATTATAATCAAGTCTGAGCCGCATCGGACCCGCATTCCGCACCAATTCCGGAGGATAAAATGGCTGAACTGCAATACGTCAACACGGGGGATTTCAAGACGGAAGTGATCGACTCATCCCTGCCCGTGCTGGTGGATTTCACAGCCGTGTGGTGCGGACCCTGCAAGATGATCGATCCGATCGTCGGGCAGTTATCCACGGAATGGGACGGCAAGGTAAAGGTGGTCAAGTGCGACGCCGACAAGAATCCAGATATCATCATGCAATTCGGAATCATGGGCATCCCCACCCTAATGCTCTTCAAAGGCGGTACAATTAAGGAAAGGGTGTCCGGTTATATGCCCAAGGAGAAGCTGGTCGCTAAATTCACCCCTCACATTTGAGGAGCCTATGCCTGATAAGAAGAATGTTCCCTTCGGCCTTTGGCCTTCATCGCTCTCCCCGGCGGCGCTCAGCCTGCGGCCCCGTCTGGAGGATGTGCAGTTCGACAGCGACGGCCAAACGCTCGTCTGGCTGGAAAAGCGCAACGGACAGGGCGTGCTGGTCGTCCGCCGACCCGGGGATTCACCCCGCGACCTGACCGCCGGCATCAAGATTGGCGCCGGCGTGGGATACGGCGGCGGTGATTTCACCGTCCGGAATGGACTGGTGGTCTTCTCCAGCGGCGGGCGGCTTTACACACTGCCCGTGGAGGGAGGCAGCCCGCACCCGGTCACACCGGCGTATGGCGATTGTGCTTCTCCGGTTCTATCCCCCGACGGCTCGAAAATCCTTTACGTTCATTCCTATGAGCGCGCTGACTGCATCGCCCTCGTCGATTCACAGGGAGAGAACTTCCCGGTCAAGCTGGCTCACGGCGCAGACTTTTACATGCAGCCCGTCTGGCACCCCAACGGGCAGTATGTGGCGTGGGTCGAGTGGGATCACCCCCAGATGCCATGGGACGGGACGCGATTAATGATCGCCCGCCTCGAAGGCACGACGTTATCCGATGTCCGCCGCTTGAACGGCGATGAGAACACACCCATCTTCCAGCCGGGGTTTTCACCGGATGGACGTTATATGTCCTATATCGCCCAGGACAGCGAATGGGACCACTTGTATGCCGTCGACCTGACCAGCGGAAAGAAGCGGGCGATGGCCGTCGAAGCGGCGCTCATGCCTCCCGCGTGGATCCAGGGCATGCGGACGTACGCCTGGAGCAACAACTCGCACCACTTGTTCTTCCTGCGCAATGATGGAGGCGTCCGCTCATTGTGGTCAGCCGAGGCGGCCACCGGAACTCCGCAACAACTGGATGCCGCGCCTTACACCTGGTTGGAACAGCTCACGCACGGCGCCGGGGACAGCCTGGCTTTCATTGCTTCGTCATCACAGATCCCCACCCGAATCGTCACCTGGGAAAATGGACAATCCCGCGTGGAGCGCTACAGCGAGTCGGGTGTGATCGTTCCCGAGGAGCTGCCGGCTTGCCAGCCCCTCACCTGGCAGGCGGCAGGCGGATCCGGCGTGCACGGCTTGTACTTCCCGCCTGTCTCGCAGCGATTTTCCAGCGATGGAAAACCTCCCGCGGTTGTGCATATCCACGGCGGGCCTACTTCCGCGGCTGTTGCCAGTTTCAACACGGACGCCGCATTCTTCACCACGCGCGGATACGGTTTCCTGGAAGTGAATTACCGCGGCTCGACCGAATATGGCCGCAGTTACATGCTGGCCTTGCGCAAGAAGTGGGGACTGCTGGATGTGGAGGATGCCATCGGCGGAGCGCAGGCGCTGGCGAAACTGGGACTTGCCGACCCGAAGCGCCTGGTCATCATGGGCGGCTCGGCGGGAGGCTACACTGTCCTCAACGCGTTGGTGCGGCACACCGGCGTGTTCAAGGCAGGAGTCTGCCTGTACGGCCTGTCGAACCTGTTCATCACCGAGACGCACAAATTCGAGGAGCGTTACAACGACAGCATGATCGGTATCCTGCCGAAGGATGCGGACCGCTACCGCGCCTGGTCGCCGGTCAACTTTGCAGACCGCATCAAGGACCCGGTGGCAGTCTTCCAGGGGCTGGATGACAAGGTCGTCACACCGGAGCACTCCGAGCAGATCGTGGCGGCGCTGCGCGCCAATCATGTTCCCCACATCTATAAAACGTACGAAGGCGAGGGACACGGCTGGCGCAAGACGGAGACCATCGCTGATTTCTACAGCACCGTCGAAAAATTCCTGCAGCAACACGTGCTTTTTGCCTGATAAACTCAACGTCCCGAAGGATACAAAACCTTCGGGACGTTTTTCTTTTAACGTAATGCAATTCCGCTTGCAGGATTAACTGCTGCGAAGGATTCTTTCTACATCTTTGAGATCCACCCTCGACGTGAAATCCAGGCTCAAGGGAGTCAGTGATACCTTGCGCAGGACGCGCAGGACGAAGACATCGCTGTCCGTCGGCTCATTGATGATGGTGCTGGTCTCCGTGTACCCGACCTTGGCGGGTTCGTCCCAGTTGCTGCGCTGCGGTTTGACAGGCAGGAAGTAGCGCTGGTGGGAGAGGCGTGTCATCATCCAGGGCGTTTGCGGGGTCGCATTCGAGGGGACGTCCAACTTTAGCAGCATCACGTCGGGCGGAAACTTCTTCTCGAGCAGCGCGCGCGCAAACAGGACGGTGAAATGAGCCGCAGTTGAAAAATCCACGTCGGTATCGTAGGAAAGATGCTTGTCGTGCGGTGTTTCGAGCGAGGCTGCCAGCGCAGGGATGTTGACCGAGGCTGCTTCCATCGCCGCGCCAACCGTCCCGGAGATGGTAACACCGGTCGCCACATTTTCTCCGTAGTTGATGCCTGAAACCACCAGGTCGGGCTTTTGCGGCATGATCTCGAGGATACCGTGCAGCACAGCCTGGGCGGGAGTCCCGCCGACGGCGTAAACGGTCCAGTCCTTGCCATGCACGGTGACCGTCTCGGGGCTGATCACTCCGTCCGAGGAAAGCGGCAGACTGCGCCCGGTGCCGGAGGACTGTTCGCGCGGCGCGGCTACAGTGACGTATCCCAGAGCGGAAAGAGCCTCCGCCGCGGCCCACAGGCCGGGGGACTTGATCCCATCATCATTGGTGAGGAGTATCTGGCGTTTTACTGACATGAGTGGTCAAAGAAAAGAGCGGGAACTCTCCCGCTCAGCGAGGCGCCCCTGGCGCGATTCGAACACGCGACCTATTGCTCCGCAAGCAAGCGCTCTAATCCACTGAGCTACAGGGGCACTGGCGAACGGGGATTCTAATGCAGATGAGGGGAAAGGTCAAGTTCGGGAGGACGGGGTGGGGGTCGGGCTGGGGTTATAATTGCGGACATGAAATATCATATTTGGACCGAGGGCTGCCAGATGAACGTGGCCGATTCCCAGCGCGTGGGGTCGGCGCTCGAGCATCTGGGCTATGCCCACACCGAATCCGCTGAGGAGGCGGATGTCATCGTTTTGAACACCTGCGTCGTGCGCCAGTCCGCCGAGGACAAGGCCTACGGCCGCCTCAGCTCGTTCAAGCCGCTTAAACAGAAAAACCCGAATCTGGTGATCAACCTGATGGGCTGCCTGGTGGGCGTGCGCGGAAACGAAAAACTGCGCCAGAGATTTCCCTACGTGGATGTCTTCTCCCCGCCGTCCGACCCGGGACCGCTGGTCTCGCACCTGACCCAGGGCGAGGTGCGCTCCGTCGAGGAGACCGAAACCGCACGCCGCTTCCTGATGATGGACGACGAGTTGATCCTGCCCCAGCACGAACGCGGCAGCCTGGTCTCCGCGCATGTGCCGGTCGTGTACGGATGCTCGCACGCCTGCACCTTCTGCATCATCCCCTACCGCCGCGGAATCGAACGCTCGCGCCCGGTCGGCGACATCGTCGGCGAGGTCCGTGCGCTGGCCTCGCAGGGAGTCAAGGAGGTCACGCTGCTCGGGCAGATCGTCGACCGCTACGGCAAGGACATCCCTGACGGACCCAACCTGGCCGGCCTGCTACGCGTCATCAACGAAGTCGAAGGCATCGAGCGCATCCGCTTCCTGACCTCGCACCCCAACTACTTCAGCGAAGACCTGATGGAGGCGGTCGCCAGTTTGCCCAAAGTCATGCCGCACATCGAAGTGCCCATCCAGGCCGGGGCGGACGACGGTGCTCGAGGAGATGAAGCGCGGCTACACCCAGGCCGATTACCGCCGGCTGGTGGAAAAAATCCGCGAGAAGATCCCCGGCTGCTCCATCGCCACCGACATCATCGTCGGCTTCCCCGGCGAGACCGAAGAACAGTTCATGGACACCTATCAGGTGCTGGCCGACCTCAAGCTGGACGTCGCCCACCTGGCGCGCTACTCCACCCGCGAGGGGACCGTCGCCACGCGCCGCATGACGGACGATGTGACCGAAGAAGAGAAGATGCGCCGCTTCCGCCTGCTGGAGGACATGCAGGAGGGGATCGTTGCGGAAATCAACGCCCGCTATCTGGGGGAAACTGTGGATGTGTTGTTCGAAGAAAAAGTGAAAGGACGCTGGAAGGGCCGCACCCCCACCAACAAGCTGGTCTTCGCCGAATTGGACGATGACCTGAAGGGTAGGGTGCTGCCCGTCAAGATCACCTGGACCGGACCCTGGTCCATGCAGGCGGCGCTAATAAGGCAGCAAGTGGCGGTCACATTGGATTAATGCCAGTACACACTGGGCGCGCTCGCGCCCAGTTGTTTATACAGGGGTAAAATCCTTCCACAGGAGATACCATGCATGCCTTTATAGAACCCCCTCGAAGAATTTCACCCGTCCTGCGACTGGGCATCTGGATTTCGGAAAAAGTGACCGGGCGTATGATGCTCCCGGCGCGGATTCTGGCCTGGTACCCAAAAGCGGCTGTGGGTTCAGGCGCGCTGGAATCGCTTGTGGCGCATCATGATGGAAAACTGGACGAGCGCATGCTCAAACTGGTGCGCATGGCGGCTTCATTTGCGACGGCCTGCCCATTTTGCATCGACATGAATTCATACGAACACGAATCCCTGGGCATTGGCGCGGACGAAGTGCTGGCCTTGCGCGGACAGGCGGCGCTGGAAAGTGTACCCACCTTCTCGGAACAGGAACGGCTGGCGATCCAGTATGCGCGGCTGGTGTCGCAGACGCCGCTCAAATTCCACCCCGATTTCATTGAGCAGATCAAAGCACGCTTCAACGAGCGTGAGATGGTTATCCTGGCGTCCACGGCGGCGCAGGTCAATTATTGGGCACGGCTGATCCAGGCGCTGGGCATCCCCCCGGCGGGGTTTTCGGAATAAAATATTCTTGCTGGCGAGACCCTCGGTCAGAATCTGGGCGGGGTCAAAAGACCCGAACTTGGCGATGTAAAATCTCATTATGCTCAACCTTGAAAATCGTAACAAGACCATTATGAAAATGTCGATAATATCTTTTTTGACATTAATCATATCAATCCCTATTGGCATGTTACTTAGAAGCCACTTAATCGTCACCGCATCATTAACCTTACTAGGAATATATTTAATGGTTCCCGGCTTTTTTCTGCTTTTCAAGCCAGATATAAGCTTTTATTGGTATCAAGGATTAAAACCTTGGTTCCCAGCATATCAATGGGAAAAAGCCGGGGTTATTGAAAGGGCTTTTCTATATATCGGTTCATCGATTTCCTTCATTTTCGGGGTATCAGTAATTGCAGCGGTTATTTTTAATATATGAGATAAAGTTGCCCATTAGTTTGCTCACTCAGAGATGACCTCGCTCAGTCATGGCATCCCGACCACGCCGAGCTTTGACTTTAAGTCTTCTCTTTCAGTTTTGTAAAAAAGGTGACTGTCATCACTTAGATGACAGTCACCTAGTCTTAATCAGCCCCACCCCAGCCCTCCCTAAATAAGACGGTGGATGCACACTTGGAAGTGAATTTTTTAGTCGTATTTGGGGAGGGTGCCCCGTACGGGGCGGGTGGGGTCAACCCCCAAACAGATCATTCAACTTATCGAGGAATCCCTTTTGCTGCGGCTTGACCGCCGTGCCGAGGCTGCTCGCCAGCTGCTCGAACAGTTCACGCTGTTCCTTGCTCAACTTCGAGGGGATCTCGACGTTCACGATCACATGCTCGTCGCCGCGCCCGTTCTTTCGCAATCGGGGTACGCCCTTGCCCTTCATCGTGAACACCTTACCCGGCTGCGTCCCGGCAGGGATGGTCAGTTTTTCGACGCCGTCCACCGTGGGGACCTCGATCTCCGCGCCGAGCGTTGCCTGCGCCACGTTGATGTCCAGGTCGAGCAGGATGTCGTCGCCCCGGCGCTTGAAGAACTTGTGGGGCGTCACCGTCACCGACAGGAAAAGGTTGCCGTTGGGGCCGCCGTTCGTCCCGGGCTGGCCCTCGTTTGGTAATCGAATTTGCACGCCGTTATCCACGCCGGCGGGGATGGAGACCTTCTTCTTGACCTTCTTGCGCTCCAGCCCGTTTCCGCGGCAGGTATGGCAGGGCTGTTCGATGACTTCTCCGCGCCCGCCACAAGCGGGGCAGGTGATGGTCTCCACCATCTGGATGACGAAGGTCTGCCGCACCTGGCGGACCTCGCCGCGCCCGCCGCAGGTGGTGCAGGACTTGGGCGTGGTGCCCGGCTCGGCGCCGTTTCCCCGGCAGGTAACACATACTTCGTCGCGGGTGAACTCCACTTCTCTATCCACCCCGAAGATGGCCTCTTCGAAAGTAAGCTGGACTTCCATCTGGAGATCACGTCCACGCCGCGGGGATTTGCGCGAAGCCCCTCCGCCGCGTCTGCCCCCGCCGAAGCCGAAGCCGAACAACTCTTCGAACAAGTCTGAGAAGTCGGCGGTGTAATCGGGCATGCCGCCCATCTCGCCCAGCCCCTGCTTGCCGAAGCGGTCGTAGCGCGAACGCTTGTCCGCGTCCGAGAGCACACCGTAGGCTTCGTTGATCTCTTTGAATTTATCCTCGGCGTCGGGAGCCTTGTTCACGTCAGGGTGAAACTGGCGCGCGAGCTTGCGGAAGGCCTGCTTGATATCTTCCGTGGAGGCATTGCGCGGGACGCCCAGGATGTCGTAGTAATCGCGGTTTGTTGTCATTTGATTTTATTGTTGCGGGTCTCGGTACAGCAGCGCTGGTCGAGTAGTCCCGTAGGGACGTATCGAGACCGCTGCTTACTCGACCACCGCAACGTCCTATTCCTTCACTTCGCCGTCCACCACATCGTCAGAGTGAGGCGGTCGGCCGGCGCCGGCCTGCGGGTTGGACGAATCGTACATGCTGCCGCCAATCTTCTGGATGGCCTGTCCGAGGTTTTCCGTCGCCGCGCGGATCATGTCCACGTCGTCCTTTTCCAGCGACGCCTTGACCCGGGTGATGTTGGTCTCCACCTCCGCTTTGACATCGGCTGGAATCTTGTCGACGTGCTCCTTCAGCAGCTTCTCCGCGGAATAAATGGTGTTGTCGGCGCTGTTGTGCACCTCGATCTTTTCCTTGCGCTGGCGGTCGTCCTCGGCATTGGATTCCGCTTCCTTGCGCATGCGTTCAACCTCGTCCTTGGAGAGTCCCGACGAGGCGGTGATGGTGATGTGCTGCATGTTACCGCTGGCCTTGTCCTTGGCGGTCACCTTGAGAATGCCATTGACATCGATGTCAAAGGTCACCTCGATCTGGGGCACGCCGCGAGGCGCCAGCGGGATGCCGTCAAGGATAAACTTGCCCAGCGACTTGTTGTCCATCGCCAGCGGGCGCTCGCCCTGCAGGACGTGGATCTCCACCTGCGTCTGGCTGTCGGTGGCAGTGGAAAACACCTGCGACTTGCGCGAGGGGATGGTGGTGTTGCGTTCGATCAGCGGAGTGGCCACGCTGCCCAGCGTTTCGATCGAGAGCGTGAGCGGGGTCACGTCGAGCAGCAGGATATCGGTCACCTCGCCGCCCAGCACGCCCGCCTGGATGGCAGCTCCGACCGCCACCACCTCATCCGGGTTGACTCCCTTGTGCGGGTCCTTGCCGAACATGCGGCGGACTGCCTCCTGCACAGCGGGCATGCGCGTCATGCCGCCCACCAGCACGACCTCGTCCACTTTGGCGGGGGTGATGCCGGCGTCCTGCAAGGCGCTCCTCATCGGAGCAAGCGTGCGCTCGATCAGGTCGCTGGTCAACTGCTCGAACTTGGCGCGCGTCAGGGTAGTGACGAGATGCTTGGGGCCCGAGGCATTCGCCGTCAGATAAGGGAGGTTGATCTCGGTCTGCATCATGGTGGAAAGCTCGATCTTGGCTTTCTCGGAGGCTTCCTTCAAGCGCTGCAGCGACTGCTTGTCGTTTCGCAGATCGATGCCGTTATCGCGCTGGAACTCGGCGATGAGGTGGTCCATGACCCGCTGGTCGAAATCGTCGCCGCCGAGGAAGGTGTCGCCGCTGGTGGACTTGACCTCGAACACGCCCTCGCCCACATCGAGAATGGAAATGTCGAACGTCCCGCCGCCCAGGTCATAGACGGCGATGGTCTCGTTTTTCTTCTTGTCCAATCCATAGGCCAAACTGGACGCGGTCGGTTCGTTGATGATGCGCAGCACCTCCAGGCCGGCGATCTTACCGGCATCCTTGGTGGCGTTGCGCTGGGCGTCGTTGAAATAGGCCGGCACGGTGATGACCGCCTGCGTCACTATCTCTCCGAGGTAGGCCTCTGCGTCGCGCTTCATCTTGCCCAGGATCATCGCCGATACTTCGGGCGGGCTGAAGTCCTTGCTGTCGATCGCCACGCGCACGTCACCGTTCTCGGCCTCCGCCACCTGGTAAGGCACACGCGACAATGTCCGCTGGACCTCGGCGTCGCTGTACTTGCGTCCCATGAAACGCTTGATGGAGAAGACCGTGTTCGCGGCGTTGACGATGGCCTGGTTGCGCGCCACGCGCCCCACCAGCCGCTCATGATTTTTATTGACCGCCACCACCGACGGGACCAGCCGCTCCCCCTCCGCGGAGGGGATGACGACCGGCTCGCCGCCCATCATGACCGCGCAGACCGAGTTCGTGGTGCCGAGATCGATACCGATGATTTTACCCATGCAGATTCCTTCAATTAAGGTGATGCCCACTATCTCAGCACCGCCGGTTTTTTTTATTTATTGCGCCACACGCACCATGGCATGACGGATGACCCGTTCGCCGAGCATGTAGCCCTGCTGGACCACCTCGATGATCTGTCCGCTTTCGTGACCTTCACTCGATTCGTGTGAGATCGCCTCGTGGAAATTCGGGTCGAATGGTTTGCCCTCCGCCTCGATGCGGGTCACGCCCTCGGCATCCAGGATGGCTTGCAGCTTGCGCTGGATCAATTCAATTCCGCCGACCCACGACTGGTTTGATTCGTCTGTCGGGCGGTTGGAAAGCGCCCGCTGCAGGTCGTCCATCACCGGCAGGAAGCGGCTGATGATCGCGCCGCGCATCAACTGGGCGGTGCTGATCTGTTCACGCTCGAGGCGCTTCTTGTAGTTGGAGAACTCCGCCTGGGAGCGCTGCCAGCCGTCCAGATACTCGGCTGCCGAGGCCTGGGTCTCCTCGAGCTGCTTTTTAAGTGCTTCGAATTCCTCGAGGGAAACCGCAGGAATCTCAGTCTCCGCTTCGGGGTTTTCGACCACTTCCAGATGCTTTTCCTCAGTTTTTGCCTTGTGCTTCTTGTCAGTCATGCTCAAATTCCTTTTTCTATTCCGGTTCTATTGGCTTTGTTCGCCACCGATATTTTCATTGACCAGTTCTGACAGCAATCCCGCCACATAACGCACCGTGGGAATCGTCCGCGCATAGGACATGCGCATGGGACCCAGCACGCCGAGCGTCCCTGTTGCCATGCCCGGGACTCCGTAGCGCGCCAGCACCATCGAACACTGGCGCAGTTCCTCCCAGGAGCTCTCGCCGCCGATGAGCACCTGCACGCCTCCCACGCCGCTGTTCATCACGGTGCGAGATAACAGGTCCTGCAGTGTGGAGCGTTCCTCGAACAGCTTCAGCGCCCGGCGGGCATTGTCGGAATCGGTGAACTCCGGTTCGGAAAGCACGTTGGTAAGTCCGTCGACATAGATCTCGCCCGAGGTACTCGAATCGGTGCGTTTCATGTCGGTGGTGATGATGGTCACGATATCCTGCTCGAGCGCGTCAGAAAGCGTTGACAGGGCGTTCAACTCCTCGAGGGTTTTCCCGGCGATCAGCCCGTTGAGGCGGTTGGCTGTGGCGGATAATTTATCCTGGAGCACCGGCTCGGCCAGGGTCAGGATCTGCTGGTTGACGTCGCCGTCGCTCATGACCAGCACCATCAGCACCTGGCGCCCCTGGGTCGAGATGAGTTCGACATGCTTGAAGCGGACCTTTTCAGCGTGCGGTGCGGTGACCACTGAAACTCCCTGCGACTGGTGCGCCAACACGGACGCCGCCAGCGTCATCCACTGATCGATATCCTGCCGCGCCTGGTAGAACTGATGGCTGATGGTGTGCTGCACCGATTCAGGTAAATCTGTTTGCTGCATCAGGTGCGTGACGAAATAACGGTAGCCTTCCTCCGTGGGGACGCGCCCCGCCGAGGTGTGCGGCTGCCGCAGGAATCCCTGTTCGGTGAGCGCGGCCAGTTCGTTGCGCACAGTGGCCGAGGACATGTCAAGGTGGAAATGCTCCACCAGGCGCTGCGACCCGACCGGTTGGGCGGATTCGATGTGGTCCCGCACCACCATCATCAGGATCTTCTTCTGGCGCTCAGATAAGTCAGTCATATTCGATGCAAGCTTTCCATTAGCACTCTCGGTTCGAGAGTGCTAATATCGGGTGATTAATGATAACATGCGCGGGACGGGTAAGTCAATTGGTTGGCCGAAATTCAAACGATTCTCTTACCAAACATGACAAGCCCCGAATCATAGTTTGAGGCAATCGGGTTCCCCCGGGATATGTAGTGTTCAGCCCCTACCCTGCCCTCCCCCGTCAGCAGAGAAAACTCGCACATCATGATGTCTTGACGGGGGAGGGTTGAGGGTTTTATAGGGGAAGGGGCTAGCCCCTTCCCCTATAAAAATTGACCCCCTTTCCCGCAAAAGCTGTTGTGTCTGCCAGGCACATGAGTCTGCGGGGAAGGGGGTAGGGGGATGAGGTCGGTGCTAACTTGATTTTTAGAACCTAAAAACTAATTAACGTGTTTACCTTGCCACAGCAACGGGTTGCGTCAACGTCCGATGTTTCCACTCCCCCAACGCCACCAGCGCCCCGGCCAGGAGCAGGCCGATTCCGATGAGCGTCATCGAGAGATGGAAGGCATCCCCGTAGTTGACACCGCCAAAGGTGTGGGTCGAAGCCACCATGCACTGGATGGTGAAAGCCATCAGCCCGCCCAGCACAAGCGTCGCAGCCGCCGCAGGCCCATTTTCATTCTTCGCGCCCGCCGGCTTCTCGTAGTTGACTCCCTGCCAGATGAACGGGATGCGGAAGATCAGGAAAACGATCAACGTGAACACGGCACTGTAGACAACCATATCCACCGGCATCGACCCGCCGCGGATGCTGCGCGACGCATAGATGTGGATAAATCCCACCACAACGGCCGCCACCAAGGATATGATCGTGTCACGATAGGCGTTCGCCGTGCCCTTGATCAACAAGACGGTGGCGCGCACCATCATCACGCCGATGGCGGTGGTCACCACCATGAACGTGATGTACAGCCATTCCCACCCGATTAATGCAGCCATGGCTTCGGAATCAGCTGCAAAGTTCTCCGGGAAGAGCGCCGCGCAGACCGTGCCAATGCCGCCCATCAGGGTGAACAGCGACGTGAGTCCCATGAGAACAATACCCACCCAACGCAATATCTTAGAAATTACACTGTCCCTCTTCATTGCATTTCTCCTTTTAAGATTGAGATAAAAAATGAGCTCAAGACAATTTGCCTTGAGCTCTTAAGTCAAGCCATTGAAAAACCAATTACAAAACAGGCTGTTGTGGCCAGAAGCAACCCCGGCAGGATTTTAAAAATTCTCTCCCGCGAAAGGACGGGTTTTCCCGCCTTTAAGAACGAGAGTAATAATCCGCCCACGCCGATGAGCGCCCCGCCCAGACCCACCAACGCGAAACCGGAGGCGGCCTGTCCCTGCAGGACCATGACGATGGGCAGCAGAAAGATCACCATGCCTGCCACGCCATGGACGAGCGCCAGCACGATGGTCGGCAATTTTCCCGGCATGGGAAAGGCGCGTGTGATGACCACCGCCAGAAAGCCGAGTATGGCAAAGACGAGGTAGCTTGTCTGCCAGGCAGGGATGTGTTCCCACACCAACCCAAGCGACAGGCTGAGGGGAATGACCGTCGCGACGATGACCACGACCGGGCTGTCCAGCACATCAAAGCCGAGGATGTTCATCAGAAGCGTCGCGATGAGCAGCACCCCGAAAGCGATGGTGTAGGCGATGATGGGCAGCGTGCTCAGGTCGTTGATGCCGACCACAATCTGGTAAGCCGCCAGCAGGCTGGTCAGCAGGAGCAGAATGCGGTCAAGCACCGACATTTTCATAATGTCAGGCGATGGTCACGTAGGGCTGAATGGAAAGGACCACCATTGAACACAGCATGTACAGCGACGCGTACTTGAACAATCCAAAGTTGACCCGCTCGGAAGGGCGCGTGACCGTGGCGAAGGACAGCACCAACAGCCCGGTCGCCAGCACCACCAACAGACGCAGGAAACCCGCCTCGACGCCGATCAGCACGCTGGCCCAGCCGATGCAGACCGCTGCCAGGATAGCAGAGACGGCGATCAACGTTCGTGTGAACGCAAATCCATACGTGGACGGGAAGGTCGGCACTCCCGCTGCTTTGTAGTCGTCATGGAAACGAATTGAAAATGTCAGGGTATGCGTGGGGATCCAGAATAAAATCGCCAGCGTGAGCAAAATCCCCACCAGGTCCACGTGACCGACAGCGAGCACGCGCCCGGCTAAAATGGGCATGCCGCCCGAGATGCCGCCCCAGACGATGCTCCAGCAGGTTTTGCGTTTTAACCAGATGGTGTAAACGACCACATCGAAGAACAAGCCGGCGAACACGACCAACCCATAGACCGGGTCCATGGCCACCGCGAGTCCGACTCCCAGCAACGAAACGACGAGTCCCAGCCTGAGCGCCTCCCCGAGTCCGACCGTGCCGGCAGCCAAGGGACGGTTATGCGTCCGGTTCATGACCGTGTCGATATCATGGTCGTACCACATGTTGAGGATGGTGCTGCCGCTGATCGATAGGAACAGGCTGAGGATCAAACCAGTAAAAGTCACGAGGTCGACTTGAATCCCGGCGCTGAGATACCCGGCAACACCCGTGGCCAGCAGCAGGCAGGTCTGCGAGGTCTTGATCAAAGGCTTGTACAGTCGGATTTTGGCCGCCAACACGCTCATATCAACACTCCTGAAGACCAATGATACTACCGGACGCAACGGAAGCCAACGCCTGGACTGTAATACATCGGAGGGGCGCTGTTGCGAACCCAGACGCGCAAGTCCATGTCGTAGGTGTCCTTCGAGCCGCCGTGCATGAAGCGGTCGCTGAAGCCTTCCTGCGGCTGGACGTCGCCGATCCACTGCCAGACATTGCCGGCCATGTCATAAAGCCCATACGGAGAGGCGGAGTCCAGGGTGGCATAGCCGTCGTAGATCTGTCCGCTGTAGAAACCGACCGGGGAGGTGCGCGAGCCGAAGGAACTCATGCCCTCGAACGGATCGCGGCTGGAATAAAAATTGGCATTCTCGCGCATGATCTCCCAGCCCCACGGGAAGGGACGGCCGTCAGTGCCGCGCGCCGCTTTTTCCCATTCGAGCTCGGTCGGCAGGCGATAGCCATAATACGTGCAGTAGCCCCACGCCCCGAACCACGACACCACGGTCATGGGATGATTCTCGAACCCTTCCTTTGCTCCGAAAGTGACCTTGCTGGTGAATTCGATTTTCTGCGAAGGGTCATCCAGCGGGATGAAGACATAATCAGCCGCCGGGATCTCAATTTCATGCTTCACGCCTTGAAACTCGTCACCCGGGTAGAAGCCAAGAATGGCATCATCTTCGACTTTTAGGAATCCGGCAATACGCGCATCTTCCAAAAATCTCGCATATTGTTCCACAGTCACATCCGTGACCATGATCTCGTAATCGTAGTCAAGCGTCATCGGGTCATCGTGCTGCCCCGAAAGGAATTCGCCAGCAGGGATCGTCACCCACGCCTCAGGGTCGACGCCCGTCTCATGAATCGGGACCGGCGCGTTCAAATCCACGGGGGCGCAGGAGGCCAGCCAGGCAGCCAGCAGGCAGAGGGTCAGGATGATGCGTCTCATTTCACCACCTCCTGCGAGAGTTCTTGAGTCGCTTCTTCGGTCCAGCGTCCCTTTGGTTTGAACAGGTCGATCAGCCTCCAGACCATCACAACTGCAAGGGTGGTCAGCAATAGGCCGAGACCGATGTCCATTGCGAGCATCAGGCCGTTGACCAGGGGCTGTTGCTCCGCCTCGCTGATGAAGAGTCGTTTCATCTCGAAGACGGTGACAGCGGCGAGGGCGATGTCGGAGAGGATGATGATGCTCCAGCCGTACAACTGGCGGACCCGGCCTTTGAGTCCGAGCATGTCACCGTAGTAGAGCAGGATGATGGTGGCAATGATGGCCGAGAGGGCATGCCAGTGTCCCGTCAATTCGATGCGTTCCTCGCGGGCGGGCCAGAGGCGGAAGATCTCGTCGAGGCGGATGGCCATGAAGATGCCGATGCCGCTGGTGGTAAAGTTCATGAACAGCATTTGCCAGGTGGGCCCAAACTTGAGCGGATCGTGCACGAGCGCGCCGAGTCTTTGCAGGAATTTCGGTTTCTCGAGATGCGCCGTCCCATCACGCATGAGTTTGCCCCAGCTCCAGATGAGCAGGAGCAGCGCCGCAAACATGGACGGGGTCGCACCGACATAGATGATCATGTGAGCGATGGGTTCGAGCGGGGTGGTGACGCCCCACACGCCGAGATTCAACACGATGGTGCCGATGATCATCAGCGGCATGGCGATCTTGTGCAGGATGCCTTTGAAGTCCAGCCAGCGGCCAATGATGAGTGTGATCATGATGGCAATGAGCGCCAGCATGATGTGCAGGTGACCGATCACCGAATATTCCATCGTGGATTTTTCGGGCAGTCGGATGATATTTTCAGCCAGGAAGACTTCGAACCCGTTGCCGAAGAACGAGCCGGGCACCGCGCCAAAAAGGGCGGAGATCACGGTAGTGACGGCGGTCGCGAAGAAGGCCACCCGTTCCACGTCAACGCCTTTTTTCGTATGGGCATAGTCTTTGTCCGTGATGTGGTATTCGGGATTCCACGGCCAGAGTGCGACGCACAGCAGCACGCCTGCAAAAAAGATCAACGACAAACCCGTGATGTACAATCCGTGGAATGCCCAGTTATGGCCAAAATACGCGAATAGCAGGCCGAAAACCATCGCCATCATGTATCCGACCGTGATCAGCACGCGCACCGCCATCTTGAAGAATTCCTTCATCTTCAGCAGGCTGGTGATCATGTAGGTTTCGATGGCCACGATCGCCATGGCGATGGAGTGGTAGAGGAGGATGATGCGCCCCTCGCGCTCCGCCTGGGCCATGTCCATGCCAAGCAGCTTGATGACCACTTCGCGCACGCCCATCTCTGCCATCGGCCCGGAAAGCATGCCCCACACAGCGGTGACGATGGCCACCATCGCAATCGCCACCAGGATCAGTCCCTTGGTGGAATTGAAGAGGTAGTTTAAGCGGGTTTTGATGAACTGCATGGAGACTCTCCTTCCATGGATAAAGGATTAGTGTGCTGCAAACAAGCCGGGGAATTCCCGGCCAGTTCGCCCTTGTGAATTATTACACAAGAATTCCGATCTTGATGTGATTTAAGTCATATCCTGAACATTTCTCACGAGCTTCCCGTCCAGCGCTCCCATAACCCCGGCCAGACCAGGATGACCACGAGAATCAGGCAGGCGATCGGAGCCAGCGCAAAAAGGGAGAAGCGCCCAAGCTGCTGCGCGGTCGCATAGGCCAGCGGGATTCCTACCACCAGTTCCGTCGTGCCGCTGACCAGCCCCACGACACGCATCCAACTTCGGGGGCGGATAATCAATCCCACCGTGACCACGGCCCAACCCATCATTGCCACAAAATGAAGGCGTTGTACCAGAACGAAAATCGGCGCGCCGTGCGTGATAATGCGGCTGGTGCTCGAGACGCCGTTCATGAAACAGAAAATGTACGCAACGCCGGTCAGAAGGGCAAACAAGGTCCGGCTCCAGGAAACGCCTCCCACCCCCCTCACCAGCAGGAAGTAGATGAGCAGGTACGGCCAAAAGAGCGGGAAGTAAACGGGAGGCAGATCCGCAGCCATGTAGGGTACGTTGATGAACCAGCTCGCCAGCAAAGCCAGGACGATGCCGACCACGGACAGGAAGAAAGCCCAATCCTTTTTGGTGAAGAATCCATAAGCGCTCACTGCAAACAGGATCCCGGCAAAGAGGCCCACATCCGTCAGCAGGGGATGGATGTATTTCAGCAGGATCTCGCACCCCGGTTCAGCGGAGTCCGCGTTCATGCCGATCTGGTACCACTGCATGAACAAGTAGAAAAATCCCACAATTCCCATCAGGGCACTGACGGTGGCGAGGATTCCTCCGTACACAGATTTATCTTTCATGCTCAATCTCCTTGTGCTAAAAATTTACGGCAGTTCCCCCGTGTGGCAGGAGCAGCCGTTGTAATACGGCTCGTCGTTATGGTAGGCAACATAAACCACCGTGCCTGGTTCAATCGAAAGGTCGCAATCTTTCAGAAAAAGCGGGGTTTCTTCCCACCCTATTACCTGAACATCACAGCCAACGTAGATCGTCCCCTTCCACCGGTCATTGCACAGCGGACCCGTGACGACTTGATCCACCAACATGGTTACTCCCTTGATGCTCACTTCAGCCGGCGATACTTCAGCAGCAGGAGGCTGCAGGGAGATCAAATCATCCTGAGACAGGTATTGTTTGTCTTCTCCGGGTGTGGGGCAGGCTTGTTTCTCAGCGCAGGAGGACAAAAGCAGCACAGGCAGGAGCAGGGTCAGAAAAAGGGTTCTTTGCATGGAGCATCCTCGATATGAACTCTAATGTGAAATTTAGCACAACCCGGAAGAGATGTCTTTGCCTTAAGGCAAATCCAGTATAGAATTCAAAAGGACGATTCTGGCAGAAGAGAGGCGCCGCGAATGGATAAAACTATCGACTTAAAGAATAGCATTTTTACCGACCTCACTCCTCGGGAAATCCGTTCGCTGGAAGAAAGCGCGGAGGGTTGCCATTACTCTGCAGGGGAATGGATCGTCCACCACGGCGATATCTGGCCTTACTTTTTCATTGTGGCCGATGGTCAGGTGACCGCCTTGAAAGAATCGTACGAGGGCCGCAGTCTGATTCTCACCACGTTCCATGCCGGGGAAGTGTTCTGGGGGCTAACCTTTTTTATCCCCGAAGCACCCATGCCCGCCTCACTGCAAGCCGCTGATAATACAAAAATCCTTCGCTGGCCGCGTGAAACTCTAATGCCGTTCTTGTTGAACAATGGGCAGTTGTCCTGGAAATTATCCTGCCTGACGATCCAGCGCGTGCAGCTCGCCAGTGAAATCGTCGAAAAACTCGCCTTTCACCCCGTCGCAGGCCGGCTGGCACGATTCCTCGTGGATTTATCGCCTGGCGAGAAGGGACCTGTCGCCCGCGACCTGACCCTGGACGAGATGGCCGCCCATATCGGCACCACCCGCGAGGTAGTCTGCCGCTTCCTGCACCGCTTCGCCAGCGACGGGTTGATCGACATCACCCGCACCGAATTCACCGTCAATGACCGAGCCCGGCTGGAGGAGTTATCCCGCCAGGGGAGGCAGGCCTGAGCGCCAAATTCTCCTCGCGCCAGTCTGCCGAAGCCTGAATTTCCGTCGTACATCAACTGGTGATTGACCTTGCCCATCATTCCCCGTACAATAATTCTGTGATGACGTTCTCCCTTTACACTGCCAGCCTGTCCCCCTACTACGGGGGCTTCTACCGCCCGGATCACGACCCCCCTGCGGCTCCCTCCACATTTTCGCCGTGACCAA
Source organism: uncultured Chloroflexia bacterium (assembly GCA_963774975.1). GTDB lineage: Bacteria > Chloroflexota > Anaerolineae > Anaerolineales > Villigracilaceae > JBGPQJ01. The sequence continues at coordinate 420,648 of CAVZGY010000002.1, read as the reverse complement.
CCTACTTTAACCGTTTCTTGTGTCATACCCCGGAGGAATTCATGCCCACCCCATTTGTTTCCAAACGCGCCGCCATTTACAAGGACGTTCCCGATGAAAAATGGAACGACTGGCGCTGGCAATTAAGCAACCGCCTGAACAACGTCGAAGAAATCGAGAAAGTGCTGCCTCTGACCGAGAGTGAGCGCAAAGCCCTGCAGTCCACTGGCTTGTTCCGCGTGGATGTAACCCCCTACTTCATCTCGCTGATTGACCCTGACGACCCGAACGACCCCACCCGCAAGCAGATCATCCCCCGCTCGGAGGAGATGCAGGCTTTCACCGCCATGATGGAGGACTCGCTGGCCGAGGACCGCCACTCGCCCGTGCCCGGCCTGGTCCACCGCTACCCGGATCGGGTGCTGATGCTCATTACCACCCAGTGCGCCTCGTACTGCCGCTACTGCACCCGCTCGCGCATCGTCGGCGACCCGACTGCCACCTTCTCGCGCGCCGAGTTCGAGCAGCAGATCGAGTACCTCAAACGAACGCCCCAGGTGCGTGACGTGCTGCTCTCGGGCGGCGACCCGCTGGTGCTGGCGCCCAAGATTCTCGAGGAGATACTCACCCGCCTGCGCGAAATCCCGCACATCGAGATCGTGCGCATCGGCTCGCGCGTACCCGTCTTCATGCCCATGCGCGTGACGCAGGAACTGTGCGACATGCTGTCCAAGTACCACCCGCTGTGGCTGAACATCCACGTCAATCACCCGAACGAGATCAGCCTCGAGCTCGAGCAGGCCTGCGACCGCCTGACTCGCGCCGGCATCCCGTTGGGCAACCAGTCGGTGCTGCTGGCCGGCGTGAACGACTGCGTCCACCTGCAGCGCGAACTGGTGCAGAAACTGGTGCGCATCCGCGTGCGGCCTTACTACCTATACCAATGCGACCTGGTCGAAGGCGCAGGCCACTTCCGCACACCGGTCGCCAAGGGGCTCGAGATCATGGAGGGGCTGCGCGGGCACACCTCGGGGTATGCCGTGCCGCAGTACATCATCGACGGACCCGGCGGAGGAGGCAAGATCCCTGTCATGCCCAATTACTTAATGAGCATGTCAGACCACAAGATGATCGTGCGCAACTACGAAGGCCTTATCACCACTTACGAAGAGCCTACCGAGTACTCGATTCATGACCCCAAGACCTGCAAGTTCTGCCAAAACAAGCGCCCGGAGCCGGGCCAGACCGGCATCACCGGCCTGCTCGACGGCGAGCAGATGTTCATCAAGCCTGAGAATTTCGACGTGCTTCACAACCGTGACGGTGTCCAGCACCGCTTGAAGGATGAGAAAAAGTGGCAGCCGCTCGGCATCGGTTCGGGTGAACCTCCGCCAGATAAAAAGGAGTAACCATGCACTACCGCCGTCTGGGACGTTCCGGATTAAAAGTCAGCGAGATCTCGCTCGGCTCGTGGGTGACCTTCGGCGCGCAGATCGACCAAGCCGCAGCCAGCGAAATCCTGCACGACGCTTACGACGAAGGCATCAACTTCTTCGACAATGCCGATATTTACGCCAACGGCGAATCGGAAGAGGTGATGGGAAAAGCCATCAAAGACCTGCCGCGCGAGGCGCTGGTGCTTTCGAGCAAGGTCTTCTGGCCGACCATGCCGGGACCCAACGGGCGCGGATTGTCGCGCAAGCACATCACCGAATCAATTCACGCCTCGTTGAAGCGGCTGGGCACCGACTACCTCGACCTGTATTTCTGTCACCGCTTCGACCCCGATACGCCGGTGGACGAGATCGTTTTCACCATGGACACACTCGTCCGGCAGGGGAAGGTCCTGTATTGGGGCACCTCGGAATGGCGCGCCTGGCAGATCAGCGAAGCCATGGGCATCGCTGCGCAGCACCATCTTATCGCTCCCATTGTGGAACAGCCGCAGTACAACATGTTCCACCGCAAGCGGGTGGAGGTGGAGCTTGTGTCCCTGTGCCACGACCACGGCCTGGGCCTGACCACCTGGAGCCCTCTTTATTACGGCATCCTGACCGGCAAATACAACCAGGGCATCCCGGAAGGCAGCCGGGCCTCGCTCGACAGCATGGGCTGGGTGCGCGACCGCATCACCGACGAGCGGATCGCCGTCGTGCGCCAGTTGAGCCAGGTGGCGGAGGACCTGCACGTCAGCACTGCGCAGCTGGCCATCGCCTGGCTGCTGCGCCGCAAGGAAGTGAGCAGCGTGGTCACGGGCGCCACGAATAGCGACCAGCTGCACGACAACCTGACCGCCAGTGAAGCGCTTGAGAAACTGACCGACCCGGTCTTGGAGCGAATTGAAAGGATACTGGGTAACTACCCGGATGAAGAGTAACAAAAATTCACCCCGCCCCACCCGCCCGTCGGGCACCCTCCCCAAATCCAAGGATTTGGGGAGGGTTTAGAAGCAAGCATAATCGGTTAAAAGACACTTGCCCCGAATCTCATTTTGGGGCAAGTGTCTTTTAAAATCAGTGTCTATTGGAGTGCGGTATTTTAGGGGGGCGGAACAACGACCGATTCATTTTCCACAACAGGTTTCTTGCGCAAGGTAACGAACCCGACAATAATTGGGATCAGGATCAGGATGATCGACAGGCAGATCAGGCCGAAGCCGTATGACGCGGGCAGGGTCTGCGAGGTGCTCACATCGTTAAGCGTGGTCGTGAGCGGCACACCTGCGCCGATCATCCCGCCGAACACGCACATGAACAGACCCGGACAGGCGCAGCATAGAACTGTGATAATGGTCAGGGCAATGCCGACATTTCGGTTCATCTTCTCTTCTCCTTTAGGCGTTTTTTATTTTCACCAGTATACAGCGTTACAAGGCGAAAAACAACGACTAACTTCGCAGCTTTGCGCCGAACTCCTGCTCAAGGCGTTTGACGATCTTGTTTCGCACCTGGGCGGCATCCGCATCGGTGAGTGTTTTGTCGAAGGACTGGTAGGTCAGGCTGTAGGCGAGACTCTTCTTGCCCGCTCCTATCTGTTCGCCGCGGAAGACATCGAACAACTGAACGTCGGCCAGTGTCTTTCCTCCGGTCTGGCGGATGAGCGTCTCCACGCGGTCAGCCGGCAGGGATTCGTCCACGATCACCGCAATGTCCTCCAGCACGGGCGGAAACTCGGGCACCGGGCGGCTGTCGAATCCAATGGGGATGGATTCCAGGACGGCTTCCAGGTCGAAGTCAGCAGCCAGAACAGGGGAGACGAAATCATAGTTGGCCTGCACCGCCGGGTGCAGTTCGCCGAACACACCCAGGGGCTTCCCGTCCAGCATGACCGCCGCGCATTTTCCGGGGTGGAAGGATGGGTGCTCCGCCGGGACATAGGTGACGCTCAGGTGCAGGGCTGCCATCAACGCTTCGACAATTCCCTTCAGGTCATAGAAATCCAGCTTGACCCCTATTTTGGTATCCCAGGCCGGCTCGTAGCGGCGGCCGGTGAGGGCGAACGCCAGCCGGCGCGGTTCGAGAGGTAATTCATTACCCTGAGAGATAAACACCTGCCCGATCTCAAAGAGAGCCAGGGTCTCGCGCAGGCGCGCGTTGTGTTCGACTACCTCCAGCACCGACGACAGCACACTGCGGCGCATGACGGAATACTCCGGCGCGATCGGGTTGACCAGTCGCACGTAATCCAGGTTGGATTCGGTTCCCTTTGGAAGCAGGCGGTTCTCAGCTTCGACGCGCGTCATGCGGTGGGTGATGACCTCGTTCAGGCCAAGCGACACCATTACGTCACGCACGTGCTCTTCCTGCTCATAGGACGGGTTGCCGCGTTGAGGCGGCAGCGGGTCTGCCATGCGCGTTTCGGGAATGCGGTGATAGCCGTAGATGCGGGCAATCTCCTCCATCACATCCGCCACGCCCGTCAGCCCCTCGCCGATGTCCATGCGGATGGGAGGCGCTGTCACCAGCAAACTATCTTTCTTCAACTTGCAAGTGAACTCAAGCCGCTCGAGCAATTCCTTGACCTCCGCGAGGGGAATCTCCATGCCCAGTGCGCGCTTTATTTCCATCTCGGTAATGTCAACCACCGGCTGTTTCGGCGGCAGCGGATAGTTGTCCACGATGCCGGGAGCGACAGCGCCGCCGCTCCACTCGGCCATCCAATACAGGCATCGCTTTAATCCCTCCAGCGCCAGGTCCGGATGCACCCCGCGCGAGAAGCGGTAGGAGGCCTCCGAGGGCAGCGCATGCTGCGTGGCGGTCTTGCGGATATTAATGAAGTTCCAAGCTGCCGCCTCGAGCAGGATGTTGACGGTCTTGTCGGACACTTCGCTTTCCTGCCCGCCCATCACGCCCGCCAGCGAGAGCGAACCTTTCTCATCGCACACCAGCACATTGGAGGAGGTCAGCGTGCGTTCCACACCGTCGAGCGTGGTCAGCTTTTCGCCTGCCGCGGCGTTGCGCGTGATAATCTTCACCGGCTTACTTCCAGCTCGCTTTACCAGAACATCGTAATCAAAAGCATGCAGCGGCTCGCCGATCTCGAACATGGTGTAGTTGGTCGCATCGACGACGTTGTTGATCGGGCGCATGCCAGCCAGCTTCAAGCGGCGCTGCACTGAATAGGGACTCTGTTTTAGTTGGACATTGCGAATCAACGCCAGCGTGAAGCGCGGATTCAACTCCGGATTGGTAATCTCTATCTTGACCTTTCCCTCAATCGAATCCCCCGAAACTTTTAATTTGCCCTCGGACTTTTTCAGCGGCTGACGGGTCAGCGCCGCCACCTCTCGGGCGATGCCCAGCACGTTGGGGTTGCGCGCCATATTGGGGTTGATCTTGATCTCGAAGACCGCGTCGCCCATGTAATCCGCCAGCGGCATGCCGACCGGGGCATTGTCATCCAGGAAGATGATGCCCTCGTGATCCTCGCTGATGCCCAGCTCTTTTTCCGAGCAGGCCATGGAGTAGGATTCCACGCCGCGGATTTTGGCACGCTTGAGCGTGGTCCGCGTCAGCCCCTCGGCGTGGCCGTCGTAAATGGTCGCGCCTTCTTTGGCATAAGCCACCTTTATCGGTTTGGGCAGCGGACCCTTGCCTTTGTAATCGAACAGATTCGGCGCGCCGGTCAGGACGGTGTGCTCCTGTGTACCGTCGTTCAACTTGCATAGCGTCAACCGGTCGGCGTTGGGGTGCGGACCGACCTCCAGGATTTCCGCCACGACAATTTTCTCGCGGTCCCAGGAGATGCCGCTGGTCTTGAAGCCGTGACTGCCGTCCGCGGGCATGGCCCAGCCCACATAGTGGATGTCCTCCACCTCGAGGCCGGCCAGGCTCAGCAGGCTTGCCACTTCTTCTACAGGAATATTTATATCAACGTAATCTTTAAGCCATGAAACAGGGAGCTTCATTCCAACCTCCTAGAACTGTTCCAGGAAACGAATATCGTTTCCCCAGAAATTGCGGATGTCAGTGATCTTGTAGCGCAGCATGAGCTGGCGTTCCGTGCCCATGCCGAAAGCGAACCCGCTGTAACGGTGCGGGTCATAGCCGCCATTCTCCAGCACCTGCGGGTGCACCATCCCGCAGCCGAGGACCTCCAGCCAGCCCGATTTCTTGCAAACCGGACAACCGTTGCCGCCGCAGACATAACACTCAACATCCAACTCGGCACTCGGCTCGGTGAACGGAAAGTGATCGGCGCGGAAGCGGTAGCGCGCATTCTGCCCGAACATGCGGCGGGCGAACTCGAGCAGCGTGCCCTTCAGGTCGCCGAAGGTGATGTTCTCGCCCACCGCCAATCCCTCCACCTGGTAGAACTGCATCTCCGAGCGGGTAGTGACCTGCTCGAATCGGTAGACCATGCCCGGCAGCGCTACGCGGATCGAGGGCGGATTCTCAGGGTCGAGCGCGGCGAATTCGCGCATGGCGCGGATCTGGCCCGGCGAAGTATGCGTCCGCAGCACGGTGGAGTAGGTGCCGTCGTCCATTTTCGAATCGATATAGAACGTGTCCTGCATTTCACGCGCCGGATGATGTGGAGGGATGTTGAGCAATTGGAAGTTGTACTCGTCGCTTTCCACGTCACGCGAGGTATAGACCTGGAAGCCCATCTCTGCCAGGATGCTGAGGATGCGGCGCAGATTGGCAGTGGCGGGATGCAGGCGTCCGTGGCGGAAGGGGCGGCCCGGCAGGGTCACATCCAACTTTTCCGATTGGAGGGATTCCGCCAGCGCCTGCGTTTTGATCTTTTCCAATTTCGCAGCGAACGCCGCTTCGAGCGCCTGCTTAACCTGGTTGGCCATCTGTCCCGCGGCGGGACGCTCCTCCTTGGAGAGTTGCCCCAGCCCGCTGAAAGCCTTCATCAAGGGGGAACTCTTACCGAGGTTGGCAATGCGCCAGACTTCCAGCGCGGCCTCGTCGGTGATCGACTCCAGCGATTCGCGGAATGTTTTTTCGATTTCCTTCAAGATGTCCAGCATACGACCTCCACTTATGGATAAAACAAAACTCCCGTCCCGACATGGGACGGGAGGCGCTTACGCAGTCCCGTGGTACCACCCAAGTTGACCAACGATCGGTCCTCTTTGCGCCGACGGACATCGGCCTCCCTGCTAACGCTGGGATTGCGGATCGGACTAGTTTGCAGGGGTTTGGCCCCTGCGGTTCACCCGACCGGCTCGCGAGGGAACTTCAATGGGTTTGGGTTGAGCGCTGTTTTCAGCCGTCACAGCGCCTCTCTGGCAACTTCCGCCGATCTACTTTCCTCGTTCACTGCCGTTGATAAGGCTCGCCTGTTGCCTGCAATTATCGCCGGATTTAATCGAATGTCAAGGCTTGACGTATCCTCGCTGGGAGCGGGTCTTGATGATCGTGCTGGCTAACGACCTCGAGCTATGCAGCCCGGCGGCTCAGGCTCACCTGCTTCATTCTAGGGATCTCGGCAGGCGAGAAATGGATGCCGTTCTGCCCGCCAGCCGGGAGCGAGTTGTAAGCGGCGTCACTCGCCTGAGAGGGGGCGCACAGATGGCGATTCGGCGTCCTCAGATACGCCTTTCGTATTCCCGAAGACCTCTACCAGACTTGCGCTGACGACCAGGATCGCACCGATGGACTCGCGCGCACCAAATGGTTCTCCTGCGAGCAGAGCCGCGCTGCCAATTCCCACAACAGCTTCAATCTGGAGCAGGATGCCCAGCCTGCCAGGGTCGACGTGGCGGGAACCCCAGTAGACCCCCCACATTACTGGAATCAGAAATGCTACTGCGATGAGCAGGAGCCACGGTGCGAGTGTGATCAACTGCTCGAGGGATGGAGGCTGACCGAGAGCGGCGAGCGGGAGCAAGGAGAGAACCAGAGCTGCGACGGTGCCATACAGGAAGAATGCAAAGATCTGCTCAAAGACCGATGTCTCAGGTGTCTGCCGGACTCGCATGGCGCCAAACGCAAACAGGATGCCTGAGAGCAAGGCCATCAGGTCTCCGAGGTTCATGGACAACGTGTGAGGTCCGCCCACGCCTAGAAGGATGAGCATCCCCGACAAACTGAGGAGCAGGGCGATGCCGCGCCACCGGGTGAATGGACGCCCCATCAGAGCCACTTCCAAGAGCGTCCCCCATGCCGGCATCGCGTAGAAGAGGATCAGTGCGCGTGCAACATCCGTGAGGAGGAGGCTCTCTAGGTATAGCGCAACCGCAGCCCCGACGAGCAATCCAGTGCGATACTGTTGAATACCGGCGGGCTGCTTGCGCAGCCAACGCAGGGTCGCGAACGGCATCAGGATGACGAGGGGCGCGAGGAACTGGCTCAGGGTAGCCCAGGCTGGATCGAGGCCGTTGCGTTCAATCGCCCTGAGAGGTATCCAGAACAAACCCCACGCGGCTGAAGCTATCGCGACGGCTATTTCAGGGTACGGACGTCTACGTTTCACTGTAGGATTTCACGCTTGCCATTTGTGGTGCCACCCAACTAGTGTTTTTACAGCACATGAAATTATGCGGCAAATCAGTCATCTCCCTTGCGTGAATACAATCGAGCACTTCGATAGCCGGGCTCACCCCATTGCAAGGGCAGGTCGACAGCTGCTTCACAAATTCAAGCCGGCCGGCGACGGTTGCAAATAGCCATGGCAACCGAGCCGACCGCACCCACGATGAAGGCTGCAGCCCCAGACCAAGCGCATGAGCGCTGGTTAATCCCACACGTCAGGTACGCTTCGTTATCCCGTTTTTTATAGTTATGTATTTCTGACAGCGCTCAACGCGTAAGTGATTTTCGTGTATGACTTGGCAGAAAATGGCGTTTTATCGCGCATTTATAGCACTGACTCATTTTTACGGATACAACATTGTTTAAGGTGTTAGATAACAACTGCGATTGTAAATACTGCTATAAAGACGAAAATCATGATTCCCAATACGATTGAGTAGTTCTTAGGTTCAATCTGTCCATTCTGATCCATTTTTTTGATCAAAGGGAATAATCGCCAGTAAAACGAAAGAGTTGCAACAATCAATGCTATGAGGCTCATTTGCTGAGTGTTACTATCGGCATATATGATTATCACCGCCAACAGTAGGAGAAATATCAATTTTGTTCCTGCAACCCAATAAACAAGATATTTTACAAAATCATGAATTTCTGGATATTGTTTGGATTTTTCCCAAGCGGTAAAAACGCCAACAGCATTTGCATACTTAGATCCAGGAGCAAAGTACAGTGCCAAAACATTTGATAATTCCAATAAAATGAATAATAAAATAACAACTTTGATTAACGTCATATGGTTTTCCTTCTGAAATAGGTTTGGCTACATTGCTTTCGGCGTAAAAGCTAACTATGGTTTTTCCCTTTAGGGGTCAGAAACCATCTTTCACTAAAATTATACGGCAAATCAGTTATCTCCCTTATGCGAAAGAATACAATCGAGCACTTCGATAGCCATCCCTGTCGCATGGACCGGTAGTAGGCGGTTGCTTCACAGATTCAAGCCGGGCGGCGGCGGTTGTGAATGACCATGGTACCAGAACCGACCGCGCCCACGATGTAGGCCGCAGCGCAGACCACGGCTCTGATTGATATTGGCGAGTGCGTCTCCCCTATACAGATTGACCCTTACTCACCAACCCCAAATCAATCCTGAACGCCGATTTCAGACCCGGCACAGCCGCCAGCACGACGATCAGCAGGATGGCGACAACGCCAAGGGGGATGGATACAGGCTGCAGCAATGCAAACAGACCATAGAATTCCATATCCACCGAATGCGCCATGTAAAAGCCCACCTCGCGTCCAATAAGGACGCCAAAGGCCACACCAACCATGGCCAGAAGGAGAAGTTCAGTCAGCACCGAAGCGACGATCTCCCGCTGTGTGACACCCAATGAGCGCATAATGGCGATGTCGTTTTGTTGTTCGTGCAGATTGGCGCTGACCGTATTGACGATCACGGCCAGGGTTAGCACCATGCCACAAATGGCAAACGCCCAGGAATTCACCAGCCAAAACACCAGGTAATCGCGGATATCTTTCACAAAGGCGCGATAGTCTCCTACTGAGACCACTCCCGGCACGTTGACCAGGGCATCGCGAGCTGCAGCCGTTTTCTCATCCGATACTCGCACCAGCGCCGTGTTGACCGGGAAGACCCCGCCCGGTGTCCATTGGGTGAACAGGCTGCGGGGGATAAAAACCGGGCTGCCAAACGCTTGCGAGACAATCCCCAACACTTTGGCCTGCCTTTCTTCGCCCAGGGCGGACAGCGTCAGCATATCTCCCACGCCTATATCCAGCACGCGCGCCAAATTATGCCCGATCCACACACCATCCTGGCTCGAAAAGGCGGCTTGGCCCTCCAACAGGGTCGGCGCAATAAACGGATGGTTTTCATCCAGCACATACGCCAGGGTGTCCAGGTCTCTGGTTGCGCCGCGCACCTTGATCGGACCAAAGAGCGCCGCCTGGGTAGAATCCACCCCATCGGCAGCGGTAATTTGTTTTTCCAGGTCTGCGCCATCCACCAGGCTGCCGACCAGCACCTGTAAATCATACTGGTTGGAGCTGAAATAACTGTCGAAACTAAAGTTCATCGAATCGAGCAGACCCAACGATGCAAATACCATCACCGTCCCGACCATGATTCCCGCGGCTGTTGCCGCCGAGCGACCGGGTGTGCGCAGGATATTGCGAAACGTTTGGCGCAGCGAGAGCGGCAGGAATTTGAGCGAGATGCGGCTCAAGGCATTGGGGGTGCGTGGCATCGGCGGGCGCAGGGCGATTCCGGGCGGTGTGCCTGATTCCCGCCAGGCCGGGTAAGCTCCAGCCAGGGTCGTGGTAGCAACGGCAATGCCAAAACCCAGCAAAATGAACGGGATTTGTGGTGTATTCACGTATCCGGGCAGGTAACCGCCGGCAATTGCGTCTACAAACGGGGTCATCGTGACAAACGAGATGGAATATCCCAACACACTGCCCACCATCCCCCCGCTGATGCCAATCCACAATCCGAAAGAGAGATAGTGCATCACCAATTCGCGTCGGGTGACACCCAGGGCGCGCAAGGTGCCAATTCGCTGGCGCTCCGATTCGATGAACCGCCCCAGTAAAATGGCTGTGATGGCCAACGCCGCCATCAAAAACATCGCCGAAAACATCGCCATTGTCTGGAAATTGCCCTGAGCATTGGCCTGGATCACACCGCCCGAAGCAGTTTGCTCTCTTTCGAGAATGGTCAGGTTCGCGTACCCCTGGAAAATTGTTTCCATTTCGCTACGCACCCGGGCGCGCAGCGCTGGCGAAACGGTTTCCGATTCTCCTGCCAGCCGAACGGCCACACTGTTGACCTGACCTTTCATTCCCACCAGTTCGGCCAACGCTGCCTCGCCAATCCAGGCGACGCCAAACGCCGATGGCGCTGGAAACGGCGCTTCACGGCTGCGCCCGGCGACCAGATATTCGGGGTTGAAGGCCAACCCGGCCACGATAAAACGGTGCGGTTGGCCATTGATCCAAAGCGTGACGGCATCTCCCGGTTGGATGTGGTGATAATCGGCAAAACGTTTGAGCAGCAGGATCTCATTGGTTGATTGAATACTGTGCCCGGCGGGGATGTCGCTGCGATTGACGGTTGCCGCACCCTCATCAGGAACCGAGATCAACCGCAGGTTGGTCAGGGAACTTTGAGCCGGATCAAGCTGAATCCCGCTTTCGACCACGATCCGTCCATCGGCCGCCGCTACACCTTCAATTTTCCGAATTTGCTTCACAATTTCTGCCTGGGCGCGGTCTACGCTGACCTGGAAATCCATGTAAGCCAGTTGGTCGTAGGTAGCATAGATGGAGGTCAGCAAGCTCTTGCCTGCCGGATAAAATGCGCCGTAAAATGCCACGCCCATGGTGACGACGATCCAAGCGGCGAAGAAACGCTTCCAATGCGCCTTCCAATCTCCAATGATTTTGCGATTGAGTGTCTTGAGCACGGCTATCACCAGGATAATTCGCGCGGGTTGAGCGGCGAGGGGTTCATGTCCACCCGTTGCACGGCACCGTTACCAATGCGGATCACCCGGTCTGCCATCTGAGCGATGGCTGCGTTATGAGTAACCGCCACAAATGTCTGCCCGGTCTCCCGGTTGAGCGAGCGCATCACATCCAGTACTTCGATACCGGTTTCGACATCCAAACTGCCGGTTGGTTCGTCCGCCAAGACCAGGGCTGGTTTTTTCGCCAGGGCACGGGCAACCGCCACGCGCTGCTGTTGCCCGCCTGAAAGCTGACCGGGATAATGATCCAATCGGTCGCCTAATTTCACCTGCTCGAGAAGGGCGCGGGGATCATACGAATCAGCCCCCATTTCAGCCGTCAGGGCCACGTTTTCGCGCGCAGTAAGTGTGGGCAGGAGATTGAAAAACTGAAAAACGAACCCCACCTTGCGCCGCCGGTAGAGGGTCAGGGCGTTTTCGTCCATCTGGTTGATCCATTCATCGTCAACGCAGATGTCCCCCTCGTCGGCGCATTCCAACCCGCCCAGAACGTTGAGCAGGGTGGTTTTCCCCGAACCGCTCGGGCCAAGAATAACCACAAACTCCCCTAGCTCGATCTCCATGGAGAGGTGTTCTACTGCATGCACAACAGTGTTTCCTACACGGTATCGTTTGCTCACATCTTTGAGACTGATTTGACTCATAAACTCTCCCCTTCAAAATTCCGAAAGTTGTTTGTAACAAGGTACCACGTTAACTTTCACCCGGCCTGGCCTAAATTTGTGGCCTTATTTTCCGCCTTAACCACGAAACCTGATTTTTCACTACGATTAGCGCCCAACCAGTGCATATCCCCCTGCGAGGGACTTTACGGCAACCGTATAATGGATTATAGACCACCCGTCTAATGTACTAAAAATTTATCAAATTATACGGCAAATCAGTCATCCCCCTTGCGTGAATACTCTCGAGCACTTCGATAGCCATTCTTGGCGCATGGAGCCGGTATTAGACAGTCGCTTCATAGATTCAAGCAGGATGGCAGCGGTTTCGAATGGCCATGACAACCGAGCCGACCGCGCCAACGATGAAGGCCGCAGCGCAGACCATGGCGATGATTATGCTCAAGGTATTGAAGACGGGGCTATTCAGCAGATTCAGGAGTCCAGCCGAGGCCGCCGGATCCTGGGCGGCAGTATCGAGAATGATGTTCAAAATGATATAGAGAACAAAACCGAGTACTGCCGCCAGGAGGAGGAACAGGAACTTTTTTGCAGTCCGCCAGGGGTGGACGAAAGCAAGGACAAAAGCAGTAGCTGCAAGAAAGGCAGACAGGATACCAGGCGGATTATCGTCGATACCTACAGCGGCAGCGGCTATTGCCAACAAGCCGCAGATCGCTAGGAGAATAAACGATTTGTTCCTGTTGCCGGGGGTTGAAAAAGCAGCGCTCATGATAGTCTCCTTTTTTTGATAGTGGAACTTATCCATGGCTGCCTGACTATTGTTCCCCCTTTGGGGGATAAAAACTAACTTTCAATTAAATTCTACGGCAAATCAGTCATCTCCCTTTCACGGGAAATCAAATGAGCAATGCTTAGCGTGTGTATGCAAAATCGATAATTGCTGGTCGAGTTGGGCGTTGTGGGTCTCGACACTTGCACATGCGCTGCAAGTGCAGGTGTATGCCAAAAAGCAGGCTACTCGACCATCGCAACGCCCTTACCGAGACCGATTCCAATATTTTGCATACATGCCCTATCGTTTTCCAGGATGTGACCTGCACCACTCCACCGTCTCTTTGAGTGCCTGGTCGAGAGGTGTGCCTTTCCAGCCAAAAGCCTTCTCAGCCTTACTGGAATCCATCACGAACGGGCCGGTCCATTCGTAAATCATTTCCACTGTCTCAGCCATATCCTTGTTGAAAAGGCCGATCAGGCGCGCCAGCATTGCCCCGGCGGCCATCACTTTGACAGGACGGCCCAGTTCGGCTTCCAGCATTTTGACCAGTTCCGCCTGTGTCACGGCAGCCGGGCTGGGCGTGAACCAGACCTGTCCCAGCGCCTCATCACGGGTGCCGAGGGTTGCCAGCAGTTTGCCAAAATCCGCGATATAAGAAAAGGTGTGCGGCTGGTCCGTGCGTCCCAGCACGTTGACGGCTTTGCCCGCCAGTGCCGGCCGGATGACCAGGTCGGCAAAGACATCATAGCCCGGCCCGAAAAAGTCGGAGGCGCGCCCGATGGCAGCGCGAACTTTACCGGCTTTGTGCGCGTCGAGCACGTCCTGCGCCATCGCCGCGCGGACTTTCCCCTTTTTCGTATTCGGCCGGATGGGCGAATCCTCGCGGATGGGCTGCCCATGCGGGTCGCCGTACATGTAGAGGTTGTCACCCATGATCAGTTTTGCGCCGTTCCTGGCTGCCGCTTCGAGAATGGCCTGCTGAAGCGGCGGGAACTTCTCAGCCCACTCGTAGTAATGCGGCTGGGCGCACTGATAGATGGCCGTCGCGCCTTTCGTCACCTCGACATTTTTCGACGCGTCATAGGCGTCGCTGGCTACGATATCCACTCCACCCGGAAGCTGGTCAGCTTTACCCGAACGGTTGACAATGCGGACGGTTTTTCCAAGCTTCACCAGTTCACGCGCAGTATATTTTCCCAGCGGACCGGTTCCAAAGACAACGTGCAGTTCAGACATGAGATTTTCTCCTTTTTCTCGAAACGATTAAGATAAGGTACGTCAAACAATGACCAACGTGCAACCTTTTATAAATATTGGATGAGCAGGTTCTTTATCTCCTGGCGATACACTTCCTCCGGGTTGTCGAAAAACGACGGGATTTGATGTGTGATTTCGAGCATGACCAGCCCATGCACTCGACTCCAAATGACTAGGGCGAGGTACAGCACCTCATGGTCGAATCCGCCTGCAACTTTGCTCCAAGCCTCAAGCATGGATTCCAGCTTCGGGGACATGTCCGCCAAACGCTCTGTCCGCAGTTCCCCTGCAGAGGCAAGGTCCTGTATGGCCTGGATCAACGGGATCAGCGCCTGCGCCGCTGCCGGCTGGGCTACTTCTTCAGGCGCGGTGTAGTTAGGGATGGGTGTGCCAAAAATGAGATGGTACCGTTGGGGGTAGGTCACCGCCCACTCGCGATAGGCCAGCCCCAGCGCGGACAGGCGCACTGCGCGTCGATTCTGCGCCAGACCCGTGATCGAGGCTTTCTGCGCTTCCGCCAGGGAGGTGAAGGCATCCACGATCAGGGTGGTGACCAGGTCGTCGCGGCTGGGATAATAGTTGTAGATGGCCGGGGCGGTGATACCCAGTTCGCGCGCAATCGCGCGCAGGCTGAGCGAAGTCGCACCCGATTCGGCGATCTGCTTCCAGGCAGTGTCCTTGATGGCTTCCTGCAAATTTGGTTGGCGTTCATCCGTGCGCGGGCGTGGGGACATGATGGCTCCTCAATAAATAAACACTGTATATTAAATAAATATACAGTGTTTATTTATTCTTGTCAAGAGCTAATTTCTATGTCAGGTCTGGTTCAGCTCCCTGAGGCGTTCCCAGGAGCAATCAACG
Organism: uncultured Chloroflexia bacterium; assembly: GCA_963774975.1. Lineage (GTDB taxonomy): Bacteria > Chloroflexota > Anaerolineae > Anaerolineales > Villigracilaceae > JBGPQJ01. The sequence goes on along the minus strand of CAVZGY010000002.1, from coordinate 405,614 downwards.
GAATTCCGCATCAATCTGTTCCTGCGTTAAGAAATAAACCGAAGCGACGACCCTGCCTTCCTCATCGACAAAGTCTTGCAGAGGTACAAATTTCTCATGCCACTCATCAAAGGACCATCCCCATAGCCGGCGCATCCAGTGCTCAGGTCTCTGTATGACCAGAAAGTAGAGCCCATGGGCTGTCTGGACGTGCCCAGGGAATTCAGTAGAGCTATATTCGTATCGCACTTTCGAAGGTAGGTAGAATGTGGGGACCTCTTCATCTTCATTCGTGACTAAGAACACGTACTGGGCTGGCAATTTATCAAACCATCTGGCAATATCCCGCCATTCCCGCGAGTAAGGGAAGCCGAAAATGCCGGCTTGATAGCCTCCATCAAGCTTCATACCCAGGATACTTTTAGGATACCAAGGATACTCGGGATTATGGTCTATGAAGATCATATAACTGAGATAAGAAAAAAACAAAAAAATGACCAAGACAATTGCATGGGCGATCTGGATTGCTTTGCCTCGAAGAAGAGGGTGAAGCCAGTCTATAAATGCATCGATTCCAATTCCAGCGACAATTAAAAGTGGCAACAGATAGGTATAAGCATGCGTCCGCGAGTCTTTGACGAGCATTGTCATGAAAATCAAAGGCGGCAAGAGCCAAACCAGTGTGACTTGCCAACCGATTGATTTACGAATGCGCGTTAGGCCTATAACGACCAAGCCCAAGTAGATCCATAAAATGGGGCCCGGGTTATAAAATTGAAATAGACGTAAGATGTTTGTAGACTCGCCGGTTAGGCGCTCTCCCCAATAATTCATTTGGTAGGGACCTAACCGTAAGGCGTACTCGATGTAGAACGCAAGGACGAGAAACGTGAAAAGCGTTGTGGCTGCGAGCAGATGTCTTCGGAGGCGGGCAAAATCAGGCCGATTGTGAAATTTCCTCCACCAGTGCACAATCAACACCGCCATCGGCGGCATAACAAAGGCCGCATCAAAATGGGCCAATAGAGCCATGGCCGCAGATAGGAAGCCCAAGTAAAGTCCGAACACTCTCCATTTCTCGTGCTTCAAAGCCAGCGTCAGACCGAGAACTCCTGCCACAACCCCCAGAATGACAAAGGATTGATATTGAACAATCCGGGAAAATGCGATGAATATGCCATTCGTGGCAAATAAAAAACTTGAGTAAATGGCGACCTGGAGTGTGAACAAGCGGTGGATCAGGAAGAAGAAACACACCAGTGCCAGGAGATTGGCGGCGACGAAAGGTAATCGCAAAACCAATTCACTTGAGAAGGTCGGATCGAAGGCACTAAAGGCGCAGGTGACCAGATATTGCACTGGACCTTTCCGCTGCCCAAGAAGAAATGCGAGAAATTGAAGGAGGGTTTTAAAATCGGAAAATTTACATAGGGCTTTGATCTCATCCCCTAGTAAGTTCGAATAGCCCAAATCTGCAGTACGAAGCAGGATGCTGACCCCGAGAAGCAGCACGATTTGAAGCGTAATTAATTTATTTTTACGAAAGTCGACGGCTTGGAGATTGATCACGCAAAGACTCCGCACGAGGAGCAAACCCATGGCGCGCGCACGATAAAAAACAGCCTGACAGAATATTTCTTTCTGTCAGGCTTCCATTGCATCAAGTTTGGTTCAACTCCCAGATGATCCGCAGCCCGTCCAGCGTCAGCCAGGGGGCGATGATCTCGATGACGGGTGTTTCCTTCGCCACCAGCTCAGCCAATCCCCCAGTGGCGATGACCTTCATATCGTCGCCGAGTTCCACCCGGAAGCGCGCCACCATCCCCTCGACCATCGAGACGTAGCCGAACAAGAGTCCCGACTGCATGGCGTGGGGCGTGTTGCGCCCGATCACGTTCGGCGGGCGCTGCAGGTCGATGCGCGGCAGCTTGGCGGCGCGCGCAAAAAGCGCCTCGGCAGCCAGGTTGATGCCGGCAGTGATCGCCCCGCCCAGGTAATCCCCCTCGCGCGGTGATGGCGTTGAAGGTGGTCGCCGTGCCGAAGTCAACCACGCAGGCCGGGCCGCCGTACAGCTTCATCACCGCCGCAGCGTCGCAGACGCGGTCCGCGCCCACGGTCTTCGGGTCCTCGTAGCGGATGCGCACGCCCGTCTTGACGCCCGTGTCCACCACCAGCGGCTCCTGTTTGAGGTACTCGCGGCAGGCCTGGATCACGCGCCCGGTCAGCGGGGGCACGACCGAGGCCAGCGCGATGCCCGTCAGATCGCCGGGGTTATGCCCCACGTTCGCCAGCAGCCCCTGGAACTGCAAGCCGTATTCGTCGGGCATGCGGTCATGGTCGGTCGCCAGGCGCCAGTGATTGGCTAGTGTTTCGCCTTCGTAAAGGCCGATGGTCAGGTTGGTGTTGCCAACATCGATTGTGAGTAGCATATCTCTATTTTACCGCTTCCACGATCTCCGCGATCAGATCAAATCGACTGAATTGCGGCATGATATAGATTCCCTGCGCCCAGGGTTTTATATTTTCGATGAGCTCCACGGCCAGTTCGACGCCGACACGGGACGCCCCCTCCCCGGCCTGTTCCATCCGCCTGAGCATTTCATCGGGAATCGAAATCCCCGGCACCTCGTGATGCAGGAAATTGGCATGCTTCAAGCTGACGAGGGGCAGGACGCCTACCAGCACAGGCTTATCCAATTTTCCGTGAGCGGCCTCATACTGGCCAAGAAAAGACCTCGCCTTTTCAGTTTCATAGATGGGCTGCGTAAGAAAAAAGTCCGCGCCATTCTTGATCTTGCGGTGCAGATTCTTGATCTCCTGCTCCGGGTCGGGCGGGCATAAATTGAGCGCCGCGCCACAAAAGAAACTGGTCGGCTGCCCGATGGACGTGCCCGAATGGTCCACGCCCATGTTGAATCCCTGCTTGATTAGCTTGATCAACCCCGAAGGGACGAGATCGTAGTTGTCCATGGCTTCGGGGTAATCGCCGATCGAGGTCGGGTCACCCATCACCACGAAGACATTGCGGATGCCGAGGGCGTGTGCGGCCAGCAGGTCACCCTGCACACGCAGCAGGTTGCGTCCGCGCGTGGGGAAGTGGAGCGTGGTCTCGACGCTGACGCTGCGCTGGACCACGTCGCACACCGCCCAGGCGGACATGCGCATACGCGCCATCGGGCTGTCGGCCACGTTGATCACGTCCGCGCCGGCCTCAGCCAGCAGGGAGGCGCCGGCCAGCAGCTTGTGGGTGGAGAGCCCGCGCGGCGGGTCCATCTCGACGGAGATGGCAAATTTCCCGGCCGACAATTTTTGCGCGAATTGAGTGGCGTTTCTCGACCTCTGCATCCACCTCTTCGTCTGCGGGAAGCATGGTGATGTGCGACGGCTCGATGGGAGGAGACTCGTCCAGCGCCTTGCGCATGGCGGCAATATGCAGGGGTGTTGTACCGCAGCACCCTCCCACCACTGACGCGCCGGCCTCGCGGAACGAGAGGGCGTAGTCGCCGAAGTAATCGGGGTCCGCCGGATACATGATGCGCCCGCCGACCTGTTCCGGCCAACCGGCATTGGGCATGACAGAGAAACGTCCATTCGGCACAGCCTGCCGCATGGCCTTGAGCAGGCGCAGTAACTGGGCCGGGCCGCCCGAACAGTTGACGCCGATCACATCCGCGCCGGCTTCGTTGAGCGTCCGCGCCACCTTGGCAGGGTCGTCGCCCAGCACTGTGCGGTCGTCGCGCGTGAAGGTCATCGACGCAATCACCGGCAGCGAGGCGGTCTCCTTTGCAGCGCGGATGGCTTCCCGGATTTCATACAAATCGCTAAACGTTTCGATGATCAGCAAATCGACGCCGGCTCCGGCCAAGGCTGCAATCTGTTCACCAAAGGCTGCCCGGGCATCGTCAGGTTGGACGCGGCCGAAAGGTGCAATCCGCACCCCGAGAGGGCCGACATCCCCGGCAATGAGCACATTTTTTTGTGAAGCTACCACAACTCGTTTGGCTAACTCCACACCGCTCCGGTTGATTTCAATCAGTTTACTTTCCAGCCCGTGCTTCGCCAGCTTGTAACGGTTCGCGCCGAAGGTGTTGGTCTGGATGAGGTTCGCACCGGCTTCGATATATTCGCGGTGGATATCGCCCACTGCAACGGGGTTGGTCAGGTTAAGTTCATCGAAGCATTTCTCAAAGCTGACCCCTCGCGCGTGCAGCATGGTCCCCATTGCTCCATCGGAGAGGAGAGTGGTAGATTGGAGTAATGATAAAAAATCAATCATTCGATCCTTTCATACGCTTTAAACAGAATTCTATGTCTTCTATCAGACCTAATCACTAAATACGATCATGGCGGAGGAGGAGGGCAAGGAAGTTCGCGAATCACCATCATCACCGCGTCGTCGCGTTCGATCGAATAAATAATCGGGGCTGTCTCGTACTCCGTCTTATCACCATTCCAACGAGATGTCACAACCGCATATAATGAGCGTTCATCACATGAATCTTTATACAATCCCAGATTAGTAGCAAAAATGGTCATCTCCACAGGCAAGTTCATAATCTGAGCTCCGCTTTCCTCGCTCGCGCTTATATACTCTGCCGCTTCACGATAAGCGGTTAACCAATAATCCATTTCAAATCTACGGAAGGCTCCTTTCGTCCCGCCAACAAAGGAGTTGTAATACACGTATTCAAAGGGATAAAGTTGTACATTCACATATATTGCCGGAATTATCAGCACTGCCATGAAGAGAGTCCTGTAGGTTGTTTTCTTGATATATCCAAAAATAAATTCCAAGCCCATGCCAGCAATTAAGAAAAGCGGTGGAACAATGAATAGGAATTGTCGAAAGTTGTCATAGAGTACGGGCTTAAATATCATGACCCCTACTACCGGCACTACAAACCACACAAAAAACACAAGAAACAATAGGAGATAGTCCTGCTGTCTTATTTTCATCAACAAATGAACAAGCCCTAACAGCAGTAAAAAAATGACCGATTCGGTGACTTGAATTGATATCAAGGTAGGCAAATATAAAATAGGTAGATTATTCGCCTGAAAAAAAACTCCATTAAATAATATTTCCTGCTCCCAAGGAAAGCTGGACGCGATTTTCAAGCTTTCAACAAAGTTTGCAACAGGTGTTTTCCACAAAAATGGCCAAAATATAAACATGAACAGAAACGATATCGTGATGTAAGTCAATGCTACAGGCAAAGCTTTTGACCTATAACGAATTAACATATAAGCTATCACAATGACTCCTGCAAATGGCCCGAGCACGCGGATTGCAGATGTAAACCCTAGGACTATTCCCGCGAACCATAATTGCCTTGCCATAAGAGCGTCAATAGTTTGAATCGCAAAACCTGACAGCATTGCGGAAAATGGCTTTTTGTTCCAATAAACAAGAATCCCAATCATCAATAGAGTGACAGAAATGACGTAGAGATAGATCCCACGCGTTAATATCTTCATGGATTTTTCTATATAACTTGTCACAGGTACTTTGTCAGCATTAGGCGCGATTCGACTAAAAAAGGCACCAGCCCAAGTGTCTGGGGAAGCTTGATATAGGGATTCAATAATATTACTTATTACCGATTTGAGGACTGGCAAGAATACAAGAATGAGAAAGATTGAGGATGCAAAAAACACAGACCAGCCAAGGTAATTCTTCCTTCGATGGCTGTCAATATACCCCCAAGCAAAGATAACGTCCTTGCAAAACTTCGTCTTATTGACCACCCAATTGCCCTCGCCATTAAACCTTCGAGAGAAAAACTCGACCATTACTAATCCGACTACAACGCTGGTTAGAAAAAAAACCATAAATGGCATATCTTTAGGATTGAAAAAACCGTGACCACGTAAGAGAGGTTGGACTGCAAATAATAAAACAATAGAGAAGGACGCCCACTTAGTCAGCCAAAATCGCGACAAAACATATAAAGAGAAAATACCTACATTAAAAACTATAAAATTTATTGCATGCATAATGTCCGGAATCAACCAGGTAGAATTAAAACTATGTAGCGTTTCGGTCAATACGGTCGCAAGTACTGCAAATGCTGGGCCATAGTAACAGAGAATTGAATTGGGATATGAACAGTAGTAATTACTTGAGCGGTCAATCAATAAAGTGCGGTATGAAGAAAGCGAATCTTCACCGTATTGATACAAAAATGAAATATCATCCCGTCCCATTCCATAGTGATTGGTGTTTAATCCAATAATCAGATTTAAAATTATAAGAACAGTTATTGGGAAATATTCCCGGTGCAACAACCGACGAATGTTATCGGTCAATCGATCATTTAAGTGAGAAAAACTAGCTTGCTTTGTCACATTAATCATCCTTCCGAAGTTTCAAAAACCGAAAAGTGAGAAAAGACTGATTACGACATGCAAGGTTGATCACGGCGCATCATTTCTAGTAGCCAACATCTCGCGCGTGCAGCATGGTTCCCATTGCCCCATCGGAGAGGAGAGTCGTGGATTGGAGGAACGATAAAAGTTTTGGCTCAGGCATAGTCAGATTCCTTAACCTACCTCAGGGAGAAAGAACGCATTCTTCTGGTGATGAAATCTTTTTGATGGCGGTTAGGACGGCGCCATCGCGTTCGATGTTTTTAATCACCTTCACCCGGGGACATACAGCCAGATCATTGTTCGCACGGCTGGAAACAACGACGTAATCAAAATCCTCGCTGACATCCACGCCATTGAAAAAGAAGATTTTCAAATCCGGGCGCGCATAGGGCTTGAAGATCAGGTCCGTTCCAACCACACCGATCTTGGCATTTCCCGGCGCAACACCGTTCAAATATTCAGCGGCTTCCTTGTACGAAGTCGCCCAGTAATCCAGTTCATAATTCCTGAAAGTACCTCCCACCCCACCGACAAAGGAATTGTAATAAATATACTCGTAGGGGTGCAGATGGACGCAAGCATAAATTCCAGGCAGTGCGAGCGCGAGTACAACGACAAGATTCAACCAGGTTTTCTTGAGTTTTCCAAACAACACATCGAGCGCGATGGCAGCTATGATGAAAACAGCCGGCAGCAGGAAAAACATTTGCCTGAAGTTGTCATAAAGCGAACTTTGCGTAAGGAGCACTACCGTCAAGGGAATGAAAAACCAGAACAACGCCATCAGAAAGGGGGTGCGGAATTTCTCCTTCGCAAAGCTCACCACAGCAAGCACCAGACCAGCCAGGAAAAGCAGGGCGACCGGCTCCGTCAACTGAATACTGATCAGCTTAAGCATCAGGAACCGGGATGATTCCACACTCTGCGCAGAATAGTCCGCCATGGTGCTCATGCTATCTAAAAATCTTCCAATTGGATCGCGCCACAGATAAGGCCAGGTAAGAAACGACGTTAGCAACGCCAACGCACCATAGGGAATAAAAGCCGCCAGAGGCTGCCTCTCTAGTTTGGTTAGGGCGTAAACCCCGACCAGGAAGACTACATAAGGGGCTGATAGGCGGATGGAAATAGTCAGTCCCAAAACTACGGCAGCAAGAATCAGCGCAGGAGATGCCAGGTAATGCAGGATGGCTTTTCCAGCCGGCGACAAAACTCCACCCATCAGCCAGGTATAGGTCCTTCTGGAAGCCAGTCTCAACAGAATAAGAACCAGTACCACGCCCGCAAGAAGAAAAAAGACAACTTCCCATTTTGTCAGGATGGACTGTGCTTTAGCAATATAACTTTCCACGGCCACACTGCCGGCATTAGGCGCAACCTTCAGGAACAGCCTCCCCCAGAAACCTTGGGAATTGTAGATGCCCTTGACCAGCATAGCGACAGCGTTGTTAATGCCATCCCGGTTGATCCATGCGAATAATCCAAGCCCAAGCCAGAGCAAAAACAAAACGCAACTCGCCGTTTTTCGTACAACAGATGCCTGCCGCCAGTCCTCTTGAAATGACTGCAACGGAACTGCAGAATAACTCACAGAAAAAGGATCGGCATTCAACCGATCTATCATTCTCAGACCCAATGCGACGCTTACCAGGAAAAACGACATAAAAGGGATGTCTTTCGGATTAATGAAAGCATGACCCCAAAACAACGGCTGGGTCGAGAATAATAAAGCTGCGCCAAAGGCCGCCCAATTTCCTGTCCAGCGGCGAACAAGAAAATAAAGCGAGATGACACTCACCTGGAATGCCAGAAAATTGGCAAGATGCCAGCCATTGATTTCTGACCAGCCGGGCAGCAACGCAGTTACAAGTCGCGAGAACAGACCCGCCAGCATGAAAAAAGCAGGGCCTTTTTGATCCAGATGTAAATCGCTGAAATCAGTGACCGGCAACCCGTGAAAAAGGTTGTAGTAATTTTCCAGTGAATGGTAGGCATACCTGTAATTACCCGGCTCATCCCAGCTTTGGCCATAGTCACGAACAACGACCAAACCAATCAGCAGGTTGATGATAATCAACAAAATGATTGGCCAATGCTGTCCGAAGAACTTTCGAGCTGATTGCTTAAATTTCATGCACACTTTTCAAATACCGAAAACATTGCTGATCTACTTCATTAACTGCTCGACGCGCGATTCACCGATGCTGTAATACTTCGCTTGCGGATGATGCACAATGATCGCTGCGGTGGATTGTTCGGGGATGAGTTGATAGGCAGGGCTGAGCGACATGCCCAGTTCCTTCTCCGCCGGCAGGAGGTCGAACACCTTGCGGTGGTCCTCCAACTCAGGGATGGCGGGGTAGCCCCATGAGTACCGTTTTCCCTGCCCCTCATGAAGCCCTAATTCTCGGCGGATGTGAAGGTGCAGGTATTCTGCGGTCGCCTCGGCGGTTTGGACCGCCAGCCCGTGCGTGAAGTAGCCCTCAGTGTAATTGCTCTCCGCCTGGAACTTGTCAAATCGCTCGGTGGCTTCATGCCCGACGGTGACCACCTGGAAGGCGACCACGTCCATTTGCCCGGAATCGACCGATGCGAAGTAATCGGATAATGCCAGATGCTCGTCGTAGGGCTGGCGGGGAAAATGGAAACGGGTACTCTCGGATTTTCCATCAGCGGCATAAACGATCAGATCGTCGCCATCCGCCTGGCAGGGGAAATAGCCGTAGACGGCCTGAGGTTTAAGCCACGCCGTCTTCAAGGCTTCCTTTTTCATTTTCTCCAGACGCTTGCCAAATTCCTTCTGCAGTTTTTCCCATTCGGGTCCGTGGGTATTTTTGGCGCCCCAGGAAAGGCGGTAGAGTTCGTTGATGTTCAGATTCTGGAAGACCATCTCGAGTGGCATCGAACGGACAACTTTCCAGCCAAAGGTCACGCCTGAGGGCAGCGAGACAGGCTGCGGGACGATAGCGCTGCGCTGCCCGGGAATTGGGGCTTCGCGTTCGGGCTTTGTGCGTCCCATTTCCATATCCGCTTCTTTGCGGATTTGTTCCATAAATGCAGGCTTGCGCTGCGGGTCGATGAGCTTGTCCATCGTCTCGAGCCCCTCGAAGGCGTCCTTGCAGTAGAACACGCCGGGGTCGTAGGGATTGCCGTCCTCGGTGAAAAGGATGCGGCGACCGAAGCGGCGATTGATGGCGGCGCCACCCACCAGCACCGGGAATTTCAATCCGCGGCGCTGGAGTTCATTGACGATAAGCGGCATCTGCTTGGAGGTGCTCACCAGCAGGGCGGAGAGTCCGATAGCGGTGGCGTTGACCTCGACGGCTTTGCTGATGATTGTCTCGGCGGGAGTCTGTTTGCCGAGGTCGACGACGGTGTAGCCGTTGTTGGCAAGGATGGTCTTGACCAGGTTCTTGCCGATGTCGTGCACGTCTCCGTAGACGGTGGCGATGACCACCGTGCCCTTGGTAACGCCTTCGACTTTATCGAGATAGGTCTCGAGGTGTGCGACGGACTTCTTCATCACTTCAGCGGACTGGAGCACGAAGGGCAGGATCAGTTCGCCCGCGCCGAACTTGTCGCCGACCTCCTTCATGGCGGGGAGCAAAGTGTTGTTGAGGGTATAGACAGCGACCAGATGCTGGGCGGAGCGCGTCGCAGGGGGAGTAGCGTCGCGATTGATAATCTCATCAATATCCGCCTCCACGCCATCCTTGTGGCGGTGAACGATGCGCCAGTGCAGGCGCTGTTCGGGGGTCATGCCTTCAGTTGGATCCGTGGCTGATTCGGCGGATCTGAGGCATTGACGGATTCAAAATGCTCGATGTAACACTGGAGCGCATCGGGGCGGCGGTTGAAAAGCAGGTCCTCGGCGAGTTCCTTTTCTTCGGCAGGGATATCTGCATAGGCTGTGACGTGGGCGGGGTTGATGATGGCCATATCGAGACCGGCCTGAACGCAATGGTGGAGCATGATCGAGTTCAGACACGGGACGGGCCTGCGGGGCAAAGCCAAAAGAGAGATTGCTCACGCCGAGCGAGGTCAGCACACCAGGCAGGTTCTGCTTGATCAGACGAATACCTTCGATGGTCTCGATCGCGGATTCGGTAAACTCCGGGTCGCCGGTGGCGAGGGTGAAGGTCAGGGCATCGAAGACCAGCGCGTCGGGACGCAGGCCATGGTCGTTTACGGCGATATCGTAGATACGTTTGGCGACCTCCAGTTTTCGGTCGCGCGGCTTGGCCATGCCGTTCTCGTCGATGGTCAGGACGATGACGGCGGCGTTATGCTGCCTGGCGAGGGCAAAGATTTTGTCGGCTTTGGCGCGACCGGCCTCAAGGTGAGTCGAGTTGATCAGGCAGCGCCCGGGGGCGGTCTTGAGCGCGATCTCGAGCACATCCAGCTCGGTGGTGTCGATCACCAGCGGGACGTCCACGCCCATCTCGAGTTTCTTGACCACCTTGCGCATCAGTTCGGCTTCGTCGGGACGTTCGGTGACGGCACAGGAGATGTCGAGGGCGTGAGCGCCGTATTCGACCTGTTCGCGGGCAATCTCAAGGATGGAGTCGTAATCCTCCTCGAGCAGCAGGCGCTTGAACTTCTTGCTGCCCTGCGCGTTGCAGCGTTCGCCGAGCAGGGTTGGAGGAGGATCCTGCCTCATGGAGATGGCCGACATGGCAGAGGAGAGGCGCGGGGTGACGACCGTGGGCCGCGGTGACTGAGGCCGGTTATGGACGCGGTCGACCAGGGCTTTGAGGTGAGCAGGGGTGGTGCCGCAGCACCCACCGACCATGCCCACGTGGAACTTCTCGACGAACTCCGTCATTGCCTCGGCGAAGGGTTCGGGCTCGAGGGGGTAGACCGCCTCACCGTCCACGTTGAGCGGCAGCCCGGCATTGGGGTAGCACGAAACCGGCAAGGTGGAGGTCTCGCCCAGGTAGCGGATGGCGTCGCGCATGTGTTCCGGGCCGGTGGAGCAGTTCAAGCCGATGGCTTCGATGTCCAGCCCTTCGAGGATGGCCAGAGCGGCGGCGATGTCAGTGCCGAGCAGCATACGCCCGGTCGTGTCGAGGGTCACCTGGACCTGAATTGGCAGGTAGATTCCAGTCTCGGTAAAAGCCAGGTGGCAGCCGGCGATGGCAGCTTTGACTTCGAGGATGTCCTGCGAGGTCTCGATGAGCAGCAGGTCCACCCCGCCGCGGATAAGCCCAACCGCCTGCTCGCGGAAGATGTCGGCCAGTTCATCGTAGGTGATATTAGACAGCTCGGGATCATTGGCCGAGACCAGCTTGCCCGACGGGCCGATGGAGCCGGCAACGAAGCGCGGTTCTCCGGATCGAGCGGCATATTCATCGGCCAGGCGGCGGGCAAGGGAGGCAGCGGTCTCGTTTATCTCAAGGACACGGTCCTGCAAACCATATTCTTTCATCGTCAGCCGGTTGGCGCGGAAGGTGCAGGTGGAGAGCATGTCCACACCGGCGTCGAGAAAGCCGCGGTGCACCTTCTCGACCGCCTGCGGGTACGAGATGACCAGATAGTCGTTGCAGCCATTCAGCTTTTCGCCGCCGAAATGCTCGGCGGTGAGGTGCTGTTTCTGAAGATTGGTGCCCTTGGGTCCCTCGAGCACAATCACCCGATCGTGGAGGGCATCGAGGTAGCGGCGGTTGGTGTAGGTTCGAGTTCATTAAGTAGCTCCTAAAGTTCTTACACAGATTTCAGAAGTATTTCTTCCCGAGTGGAGTATAAGTCCAACATTCAATAAACCATTTATTTACTTTGCATTTGTTATCGCAGTTCGATTAGCGCCAATTCATTCAACACAGATCTTGCCCATTCAGTCACATCGTCACAATAAACTTGAGCTTTCTCTGTGCGAACATCCATTCAAATCACTCCCACGGATTGACGATTTCCACATCCACAGCTTCAAAATCGCTGACATTGCGTGTGACCAGTGTCATTTTTTTTGCCTGGGCAGTTGCGGCGATGAGGGAGTCGATGGCAGGCATGGTTTTTCCGGCAGATTCGAGATGTGCGGTTATCCTTCCCCACTCGACCAAAACTTCAATATCGAGGGGAACCACATTTCCTTCGAAACGAACGAGCAGGTCGTCGTCGAGCCATGCCTGCAGCCCAGCCTTGCGCCGGGAGGAGGGTAACTTCTCGATACCTTTGACGATTTCACCGATGGTAATCACGCTCAAATAGACGTCCTCGGGATCCAGCGCATCCACATACTCAACAACCTTCGAGTTGGGTCGTTTGGATACCAGTTCCGAAATAACACAGGTATCGAGTAAGGTTTTCATAGTTCTATGCCCTTGCGAGGCAGGCTTTTATCGCGGGATAACTCGATATCTGCAAGAGGAGATGCTCTAAAGAATTCAGAAAGTTTTCCCTGTGATTTTCGCAGGCGTTCATATTCAGCGTAGGAGACGACGACCACCGCTTTTTCACCGTGGCGGGTGATCAATTGAGGACCATGCTTTTGGGCGCGGGCAATGACCTCGCTCAGTTTGTTCTTAGCATCTTGAATTTGCCAGGTATCGTCCATGGACTACTCCTTTCTAAAACTGTCTAGCCTGTCTAGATTATACCATATTCAGGTTGCTGCAAATGAAATCGCCTCTCAATGAGAGGCGACGCCAGCACGCGAGTCAGCTCTCATCTCCCAGACTTTCGTCTGCCGGACTTGGCACCAACGTTTTGCGGTTGCCGAGGCTTCGCAGGGCCGGTCCCTCTGCCTCTCTGGATGAGTGTTATTAAGTGATGGTTCTTATATCATAGTGGAGTGAACTTGTCAATTTATGTTGAATTTCAAATTAATTTATGCTAAACTAGGTTGCATTAAGTTTTTTCTTAAAGGTAAAGGATTTATTATGGACAGAGTCGAATCCCTGAATTCCTTTGAACAGATCAAGCTGCTCTCGGACCCGCGACGCATGGCCATCCTGCGCAGGCTGATGAATTCACCTGCCACGCTGACCCAGCTTGGCAGAGAGCTTGGCAAACACCCGGCCTGGATCCAGCATCACGTCAAGGTGCTGCTCTCTGCCGGGCTGGTTGAACTGGACGAGGTAAGAATCACGGCCGGAGTGGCGGAAAAATACTATCGCGCGCGCGCGGGGGCGTTCCTCATTCACGACATCGTCCTGCCCCAAAGCGACAAGCCGGCTGTCATCTTTTCAGGCAGCCACGACCTCGCCATCGAGTCCCTGTCCGCCCGGCTTGCCTCCCACCTGCACATGCTGACCTTCCCCGTTGGCAGCCTCGACGGGTTGGTCAACCTGAGGCAGGGACTTTGTCATTTGGCTGGCGCGCACCTCCTAGACGAGACCGGCGACTACAACACCTCCTACGTCCACCACCTGTTCCCCGACCGCGCGGTGGAGATGGTCACCCTGGCCTACCGCACCCAGGGGCTGCTGCTTGCGCCGGGGAATCCCAAAGGCATTCATTCCATCACGGATTTGACACAGAAGAATGTTAAGTTCATCAACCGGAATCCAGGTTCGGGAACGCGCGTGTGGCTCGACCGGGAAATCCAGCGGCTCGGGCTCACCCCCGGCTCGATCCGGGGATACATGGATTTCGTCCACACCCACAGCGAATCAGCTTACGCCGTCCAATCCGGCCAAGTCGATACAACGCTGGGCATCCAGGCGGCTGCGCATCAACACGGGCTCGATTTCATTCCGCTTTTCGAGGAACGGTACGACCTGGTCATCCCCGACGAGCAGCTAAAAAAACTAAAGCCGATGCTCGACACCCTGCAGACGAAATCCTTCCGCCGGGAGGTGGAAGGGCTGCACGGGTATGACACGAAACATACCGGCGAAGAAATTCCAATCCATTGAGGGATTGACATCACCAATCACACAGGAGAACAACATGAAACTTTACGTGCGTTTTATTTTGACCGGGGGTCTTTTGCTTGCTCTCGCCTTGACCTTTGCGGCGTGTGGAGCAGCCACCCCTGAAACTGCCCCGGTTGTCGAGGAGCCAACCTCTGCCCCCACCGATGTTCCTCCCACTGAAGCGCCCGCGGTTCCGATTCTGGAAATTGTCAGCCCGGCGGGAACCCAATCGCTGACCATGGACGACCTGCAGGCCATGCCCGCCACCGAGGGCTACGGCGGCATCAAGAGCAGCACCGGCAAGATAACGCTGCCTGCCAAATTCAAGGGAGTGGCGCTCAAGGATCTTGCTGCGCTGGCCGGGATGGACGACACCAACGGGTTGAATGTCGTCGCCGAGGATGGTTACAGCATCACCTTCTCATACGACCAGATTCAAAACGGTTCGTTTATATCCTACGACCCGGCTAACGGGGATGAACTCAAAAATCCCATGCCCCTGACCGCCATGGTGGCTTACGAGATCGACGGCCAGCCGCTCGACCCGAAGCAGGATGGCAACTTGCGACTTACTGTCGTCAGCGATGAGCCCAAGCAGGTCACGGACGGCCACTGGGCAGTGAAATGGGTCAACCAGTTGGAGATCAAACCGTTGGTGATGGAATGGAAACTCAAGGCCGTCGGCGGCATCGAGGATGCGTATGACCGCGCCACCTTCGAATCCTGCTCCGCCCCGCAATGTCACGGCGCGAGCTGGACGGACGACAAAGCCCAGGAGTGGGTCGGCGTGCCGCTCTACATCCTGGTCGGCGGCGTGGACGATGAAAACAAGCATGAGGGGATCGCTTTCAACGATGCCCTGGCCGACGCCGGCTACACCGTGGATGCGATTGCCAGCGATGGTTACACTGTCTCATTCGATATCGAACGCCTGAGGCGCAACAAGAACATCATCCTGGCTCACAAAGTGAACGAGAATCCGCTCGCTGAAAAATACTTCCCCCTGAGGCTGGTGGGGTCAGACCTGGAAAAGAGTGAAATGGCCGGCATGGTAACAGAGCTGAAAGTCAACGTTCCGCCTGCAGGAGCTGGCGCCGTTGCCAATGTCCCTGCAGATGAGGCCACCTTCACCCTGACCGGTCTCGTCGACCAGGAATTGTCCCTGAACGAAGCTGCTCTCCGTACGATGGAAGTTCTCAGCATCACCGCCGAGCACCCCAAAAAGGGTCCCCAGGATTATGAAGGCGTCTCATTGAATGCCCTGCTCGACCTGGCAGGCGTCCAGGAGGGCGCGAAAACGCTGCTTGTTACTGCAGCGGATGGCTTTTCCACCGAGGTCAACATTGCCGACATCCGCGCCTGTGAGAACTGCCTGCTGGCGTTCACCGACACCCCCGAAAGTTTCAACCTCGTCCTGCCCGGCATGGAAAGCAATTTTTGGGCGAAGGATGTGGTGAGCATCGAAGCGAAATAACGGATCTTTATAAAGTCTGGTTGGTCGAGTAAGTGGAAGGTCGGTACTGACTGTTCCTTGCTCGACCAACTCCGACATATCGAGACCATGCCGATTCTACTTCGCACCTTCATCATCACTGTCACTCTCGCGCTGGGACTCTCGGCGTGCAATGGCACCCCGCCATCAAGTGGCGGAACGGAGAAAACGCCCCTCGTCGTATTTGCCGCCGGCAGTTTGATCCAGCCCTTCGACGAGCTGGAAAAGGCCTTCGAGGCGAAATATCCCGACATCGACGTTTTGCCCGAGTATCACGGCAGCATCCAGGTCATCCGCCACGCCACCGAGCTTCACGAGCCGATCGACGTGGTCGCCACCGCCGACGCAGCGCTCATCCCGATGCTGATGTATGACGTGAACGACCCGGACACCGGCCTGCCGTACGCGGACTGGTACATCCGTTACGCCAGCAATCACCTGGCGCTGGCCTACAACAAAGACAGCAAATACGCCGATGAGATCAACGCGGACAACTGGGTCGAGATTCTCTCCCGGCCGGATGTGAAGATCGGTATTGCCGACCCGCGTTTCGATGCCTCCGGATACCGCGGCGCTGATGGCCGTGGCGCTGGCCGAGGAGCGGGCAAAATCGTATGGGTTGTTCGAGCCGTTCGTGGACGGGCAATTCACCTTCGAGCCGACGATCTTTCGCGACGAGGACCTGACGACCATCACCGTGCCCGAAATCCTGGAGACAAGCTCCGGGGCGCACCTCGTTTTGCGCGGAGCGAGCATCCAACTGATTGCCCTGCTTGAATCGGGTGATCTGGACTATGCCTTTGAGTACGAAAGCGTCATCGACCAGCACGGATTGGGGCTGTTGCGCCTGCCCGATGAAGTCAACCTGGGCGAAGAGGCGTTTGAGAACCTTTACAACCGAGTGCAGGTTAACCTTGATTTCCAGCGTTTTGCCAGCGTCAAGCCTGAGTTTCGCGGGGAACGGATTGGCTACGGGATCACCATCCCCAGCAGCGCACCCCATCCCGATGAGGCTGCCTTGTTCATCGCCTTTCTGCTTTCATCGGAAGGGCGTGCGATCATGGAGGCCAATCATCACCCCATGTTTGAAGCGCCTCTGGGGGATGGTTACGCCAACATCCCGCCGGAATTGCAATCCCTCAGCGTTCCCGCGGAGGAACGGTGAGCCGCCAACGGGTCTTTGACCTGATCTTTGGCTTGCTCGGCGGCCTGCTCCTGCTCTTTCATCACTCCTGCCGATCGCCAGCATTTTGCTCGGCACGACCGCGGAAGCTTTCCTGCAGGCGCTGACCGACCCGGAAGTGCAGCGTTCCATCAAAATAACCTTTGGAGCGGCGCTGATCGCCACCGCGCTGGCCGCGCTGACCGGCATCCCGCTGGCCTACCTGCTGGCACGGCGAAAATTCCGCGGGAAGCGGCTTGTGGAGGCGCTGGTCTATCTGCCGATCATTATTCCGCACACGGCAGCCGGAATTGCACTGTCTGCTGGTCTTTGGCCGGCGCGGATTGCTCGGGCGCGGGCTGGAGCCGATCGGGATGGTCTTCACCGACAGCCTGCAGGGCATCGTGGTCGGGATGTTGTACGTCAGCCTGCCATTCCTGGTCATCATGAGCCGGGAGGCCTTCTCGCTGGTGGACGAGGAGCTGGAACACGTCGCTCAGACCGATGGGGCCACGCCCTTCCAGGCTTTCTGGCACGTGACCCTGCCGCTGGCCTCGCGCGGCGTGCTCGCCGGCGCATTGACGATGTGGGCGCGCGCCATCAGCGAGTTTGGCGCGGTGGTGATCCTTTCCTACCACCCGAAAATTGTGCCCCTGCTGGTGTTTGAACGATTCCAGGGGTTTGGTCTGGGCGCGGCTCAGGCTGTGGCGGCATTATTGATCGTGATCGCCTTGACGGTTTTTCTTATCCTGCGATTGGCGCTGCTGCCTCGACAGGAACAACAGTGGCAATGACAAATCAACTCATAACAAAATCTTGAAAGGAGAAAAAATGAAACTCAGCGCACGCAACATTCTGAAAGGCACCGTGGTCCAGATCAACAAAGGAGCGGTCAACACCGAAGTGATCATCGAACTGCCCGGTGGTGAGAAATTGGTTTCTGTCATCACCAACACATCGGTCGAGACCCTGGGACTCCAGGTGGGCAAACCGGCCTACGCCATCATCAAAGCGTCCAACATCATGGTTGGTGTGGACTGAAAATATTTACACTCATAAGGAGAAGAATCATGAAACTCACACCCCGCAACACACTATTCACATTGCTACTGGTCTTTGCATTTGCGCTTTCTGCGTGCGGACCCGCCGCCACTCCGGAGCCAACCGCTGCCCCGGTGGAAGTTCCCCCCGTTGAACCGGCTGGTGCTTCACTGACAGTCAGCGGATTGGTAAACTCCGAATTGGCTCTGAACACCGCCGATCCGGTAGGTTTGGAAGTGGTTAAAGTGACCGCCGAACATCCCAAGAGTGGTCCCGGTGAATACGAAGGTGTGCGCCTGAACGCTGTGCTCGACAAAGCCGGTCTCCAGGACGGCGCGGGCGCGCTGGTCATCAGCGCCAGCGATGGCTTTACCAACGAAGTGCCCCTGGCCGATGTTCAAGCCTGCGCGGACTGCCTGGTCGGCATTGCCGACGGCAAATTCAACATGGTCATGCCCGGGCTTTCGAGCAAATCCTGGGTCAAGGACGTGGTCAACATTGAGGTTGTCGAGGGTTCTGCCCCAGCCCCTGTTGCACCTGCCAACCCCAACATCATCCTGGCGACCACCACTTCCACCCAGGATTCCGGCCTGCTGGATGTGCTCGTCCCGCTCTTCCAGGATCAGACCGGCTACACCGTGCAAACGGTGGCCGTCGGTTCCGGCGCTGCCATGCAGATGGGAACAGATTGCAATGCCGACGTGCTGCTGGTCCACTCACCCTCGGCAGAAGTGACCTTCATGGATGAGGGTTCCGGCAAGGAGCGCGAACTGGTCATGCACAATGACTTCATCATTGTCGGCCCGGCAGACGACCCGGCCGGCATCAAAGGCATGGGTGCAGCCGATTCCTTCAAGGCTATTGCGGCAGCGGAAGCGCCTTTTGTCGCGCGCGCCGATAAGTCCGGCACCAGCACAAAAGAACTTGGCATCTGGAAGGCTGCTGAGCTCGACCCTGCGACGACAAAACCAGCCTGGTATATTGAGACCGGCCAGGGCATGGGAGCCTCAATGATCATCGCATCTGAGAAAGGTGCCTATATCCTCACTGACCGCGCCACCTACCTGGCGAACCAGGACACACTGGATTTGGAGATCCTGGCGGAAGGTGAAAAAGCGCTGCTCAACATCTACCACGTCATCACGGTCAACCCCGATAAATGCACCAAGAACAACTATGACGGCGCGGTGGCCTTCAAGGATTTCATGATCTCGCCGGCCACGCAGGAAGTCATCGGCCAGTTTGGCACGGAAGAATTCGGGTCGCCGCTATTCTTCCCCGATGCCGGCAAGGACGAAGCAACGCTTCCGTAAAAACACCTTCTCAATTTACATCATGGGCGCGGCACATCTTCTTCGGCACTGTGCCGCGTCCAAAAAACATAAACTCATGCTTCTCGATCCTGAAGTCCTGGAAATAACCCTGCTCTCCCTGGCCGTCTCCGGCATTTCCACGTTGATCAGCCTGATGATCGGGCTGCCGCTCGGCACCTGGCTGGCGCTGGGAAAATTTCACGGGCGGTCCTTTGCGATGAGCATCGTCAACACCGGCATGGCCCTGCCGCCGGTCGTGGTGGGGCTGGTCGTGGCAATGATGCTCTGGCGTTCGGGGCCGTTGGGCGACCTGCACCTGATCTACACCCCCGCCGCCATCGTCATCGCACAGACGGTCATTGCCGCCCCGGTCATGGCCGGGCTGACCACCGCCTCCCTGCAGCAGCTGGACCCGCGCCTGCAGTTCCAACTCTACGGGCTGGGAGCCTCACGCATGCAAATGATCTGGGCGCTGTGGCGCGAGGCGCGCCTGCCTCTGCTGGCGGCATTGATGGCGGCCTTCGGCAGCGTCATCTCGGAGGTGGGCGCATCCATGATGGTCGGCGGCAATATCCGCGGGCAAACCCGGGTTCTGACCACGGCCATCGTCCTCGAAACCAGCAAGGGGGAGTTCGAGACGGCAGTTTCGCTGGGCGCGCTTCTGCTTTCGATCACCTTCCTGATCAATGCGGCCATGACCTGGATCCAGCAGCGCGGAGCCAAGCGATGACTCCACTGCTCGAAGTGCGCGACCTGCTGGTCTGCCGCGAAAACCAGCCGGTGGTGGAAGTCGATCACCTTGCGGTCGACCAGGGAAACGTTCTGGCGGTGGTCGGTCCCAATGGCTCAGGTAAGACCAGCCTGATTCTGGCCATCGCCCACCTGCTCAAACCTGAGCGGGGACAGATTCTCTTCAACGGCGAGGAAATTTCAGAACAGCAGGAACTGCACTATCGCCGCCGCATCGCGCTGGTGCTGCAGGAGCCGCTCCTGTTCAGCCAGTCTGTTTACGAGAACGCCGCCCTCGGCCTGCATTTCCGCGGCGTCCCCAAAGAGGAAATTACACGCCGTGTGGATCACTGGTTGAACCGCCTGGGAATCACCCATCTGCGCGACCGGCGGGCGGACAAACTCTCCGGCGGCGAGGCGCAGCGCGTCAGCCTGGCGCGGGCCTTCGTGCTGCAACCGGAGCTGTTGCTGCTCGACGAACCGTTCAGCGCGCTCGACTCACCCACCCGCCGTGGATTGCTCGACGAACTGAATGCCATCCTGGCGGAGACTGCCACCACCACGCTGATGATCACCCACAACCTGCAGGAGGCCGCGCAGGTCAGCCATCATCTGGCTGTCATTATCGGGGGAAAACTCCGACAGACCGGCACGTCGAGGAATTGCGCAACTCCCCCGCCAGCGACGAGGTGGCCGCTTTTCTACGTGCTCAATCGCGGGATTAAACGATTTATCCTGCGATCATTCCGCAGGATAAATCAGGACCAACTCAGAGGGAGGAGAGAAAGAAGCAGGAGACACAGGTCTCCCGCTGTTTTTTTATAGGGGGGCGTGATCCGGGTTTGTGCCGCACCACACGCAGGTGGGCTTGTCGAACATGTTGCATTCCTTCGCGTTGGAGCAGCGGCGCGCGTTGACGCGCGGCGGATCGGGCAGATAATCGGACGGGTAGATCATCTCCGTCTCGAAAGCCACTTCATGCCCAACGTGGTCGCAGTAACGGATCTTGGTGATTTCCCATTTCTTTTCCGCCATGGCACACCTCCAGAATACACTCCCAGTTTACTTTCCGGGCAAAAAACCTGCCAGTGACAGGCGTCATGCCAAAACCGGATAAAGGACACTTATCGGACGGCAAATGTCCTATTTGGCAACGAAATTTTACCGCTGAACAAGGCGGTAGATCGTTCCGCCCCGGTAATCGGCCAGGTAAACCTCGCCAGCCTCGTCCACGCCGAAAGTGGAGATACCCAACCCGGTTGTGAAGAGCAGCTGCGACTGCCAGCTCCCGCCCTCGGTCAGCAGGCCCCAGACGTAACCGGTGCAGAAATCGCCGTAAAGGTAGATGCCGTTCCAAGCTGGGAGCGATGCACCGCGCGAAACGACACCGCCCGTCACGGAACATCCCTGCGAGTGGTTGTACTCGGCGACCGGAAAGGCAAACGAGGCGGAGGAACTGCCCTGGTATGGATGATTGCCCTCGTAGGTGTTCCAGCCAAAGTTAAGTCCGCCCATCCCGGCGGGAGCAATGTCAATTTCCTCCCACTCGTTTTGACCCACGTCCCCGATGTACAGGTCGCCGGTGGCCGGGTCGAAGGAAAAGCGCCAGGGATTGCGCAAACCCGAAGCCCAGATCTCCTGATAGACCTCCCCGCTGCCGGCGAAGGGATTGTCGGGCGGGATCGAATAGGGGATGGCGTTGTTCACGTCGAGGCGCAGGATCTTGCCGAGAAGCGTGTTGAGCGACTGTCCGTTTCCCAGCGGATCCCCGCCCGAGCCGCCGTCTCCCAGCCCGAGGTAGAGGTAGCCGTCCGGGCCAAAGGCGACCGCGCCGCCGTTGTGGTTGGCATACGGCTGAGGGATACCGAGCATCCTGAGTTCGCTGGAGGGGTCGGCGATGTTCGGGTCAGGGCTCACATTGAAGCGCGAGATGACCGTGTCGCCGCTGCGGTCGGTGTAGTTGACGTAGAAGAATCCATTCGTCTCGTAATCCGGGTGAAAGGCCAGCCCGAGCAGTCCCTGCTCGGAGCCGTTGCTGCGGATGCGATCAGTGATGTCGAGGAATGGTTCCTGAAAAAGCATCCCGTTGATCGCGATGCGAATCCTGCCGGGGCGTTCAACGATGAAGAGCTGGCCTGATCCGTCGCCGGCGTTCTGGATGTCCACCGGCAGGTACAAACCCGAGACCGCCGGCACCCATCCATAAGCATTGGGGTCGGGGAAGGAAACCGCTTCGGGCGGAGGCAGCGGCGTGGGCGTGTCGGCCTGGGTCGGCGGCACAGTTTCTACGGTTTGAGTTGGTTCAAGCGCGGGAACAGGAGTGGCAGCCGGCGGGGGTGCAGGGGATTCAGTCGGAGTGGAACAGCCGGCCACAAAGAGTGCCGTCAGCACGAATACCAATAAAGGTCGCATGTCAATTCCTCATCTGTAAATGATCAGTTATTTGTCGGGGTTATCGGGGATATCCGTCACCTCGGCATCGACCACTTCGCCGTCACCGGATGGATTGTCCACAATGCTGCTGTTGCTGGTGAGCTGGTGCATGTGCTCGCGGACAACATCGGGCGGGCACAACTCAATGAAGAGTGACGCGCCAAACCAGAGGATGGCAACGTCATCCACTGCGCCGACGATGGGAATCACAGCCCCGGAGATCAAATCGATTGGAAAGACAAGGTAAATCAGCGACCCGATGGGTATCAGCTTGAGCCAGATGCTGACCCGCCGGTCAGCCATGAGCTTTCCGATCAGCTTGACACGCACGAACAGGTCCGAAAACATGCCGCCCTGGGAGGGGATAAGGCTTTTGTTGCTTTTTTTATCCATGTGAGTCTCCTGCTCCAATTATACGCGGATGGACAGCGCTGTGCCATAATCGCGAGTCTCTCCGTGATTTGAAAGATACTGGTAAATGGCAGACATCCGCTCTGATGAATCTTTCACAAAACGGTCCATTTCATTCTTTGAGAGATAGATAAACGGCCGCGCGCACATCTCTTGAATCTGGTCATCGTCCCGCTGGTAATACTGCTTTATATACGCAACCCGCTGGCGAATGGCCTCGGCCGGCATGAACTCATGATCCGGTCCTTCGTAATCGGCTTGCAGGAAAACACGGGAGAAAAGGTTGTCCGGGTGCTCGCGCAGGTAGAGAAAGTCGAGGCCGTACCAGTCCTTCTTCACTTCCCAAATGAAGTTCTTATCGGCATCGAATTGGGCTGCATGACGCTCGTGCGTCGGGCGCCCGATCTGGATAGTCCACAGGTTGTCGGTGAGGAGGTGGAAAAAATATCCCCACAGGAAGGAATTCTCGTTCACATCGAGAGCGGGGTCAAGCGGCTGCAGGTATTGGCGGTACAGGTCCAGGTCGCGGCAGTTGCGGTGGACGTCTGCGGAATCATGGAAGTGAGAGATCATCGGATGCGGTGTGAAGTTTTCCCATTTGTCGTCGGGGATGCCCGAATCGGGGGCGATATTTCCCACCGCGAATTGGGATTCGTCGAGGGAGGGGACCTCCCTCAGCAGGTTCTCTGCTACACGCAGGTGAACAATCCATGAAGCCATGACCCCATTATAAGACCTCATCCTGAGCGGATTGCCGTCAGCGCCGAAACCCCCGGAATTCGCGGGGGCATAGCCCCCTGCTTATGCAGTGGGGATACACCACACCTGCGGTGGGTGCAGGTGCAAGGCACACATCCTTGCCAGAAGCAGAACATGGTTGTAAAATAGAACGCATGAGCTATGTGCTGAGAACTTACAAGTATCGCCTCAAGCCTTCTAGGAGCCAACGAACCCAACTCCATCGGACGCTGGAACTTTGTCGTTGGGTCTTCAATGAGACGCTGGCCACTCGCAAAAACACCTGGGAGCAGGAAAAGAAGACCCTTTCGCTGTACGACACGAATAAACGGCTCACCATTTGGAAACGAGATCATCCCGAATGGGTGCGTGTCCATTCTCAGGTCTTGCAGAATGTTCAGGAGCGAGTGGATCTGGCGTTCAAGGCTTTCTTTCGTAGAGTGAAGGCAGGCGAAAAGCCTGGCTCCCCACGTTTTCGGGGATACGGTCGGTACGCGAGCTTCACCTTCAAGCAGTCTGGTTTCGAATTGCTCCCTGCGGGCAAGGGTCTGCTCATTTCCAAAATTGGCGCTGTGAGGATCGTCCTGCATCGTCCCATCCAGGGCAGGGTCAAGACACTCACCGTTCAGAGGGATGCGGTGGGCAACTGGTATGCCTGCTTCGCCTGTGAAGTGGAGCCCGAACCCCTGCCCTACAATGGCTTGGCAGTCGGGGTGGACGTAGGACTTGAAAGCTTTGCCACGCTCTCCAATGGGGTGAAGATTGATAATCCCCGCTTCTTTCGTCA
This sequence comes from uncultured Chloroflexia bacterium, assembly GCA_963774975.1. Classification (GTDB taxonomy): domain Bacteria; phylum Chloroflexota; class Anaerolineae; order Anaerolineales; family Villigracilaceae; genus JBGPQJ01. Next base: position 381,301 of record CAVZGY010000002.1, on the reverse strand, counting down.
TGCTGAGCAAGGGCTGGCGCAGGTGCAGCGCCTGCTCTCGAGGGCTGAAAAAGGAACGCCCGAACGGGCCAAGCGGCGCAAGGCCGTTCAGCATGTCCATCAACGCATTGCCAACAGGCGCAAAGACTTTGCCCATAAGGTTAGTCGTGAACTGGTCAACAGTTTCGGCATGATCTCTTTTGAAAACCTGAATATCAGGAACATGCTTCAAAATCATCGTTTGGCTAAAAGCATCTCGGATGCAGCCTGGAAGCAACTGATCACGTACACCACGTACAAAGCTGAGAACGCTGGTCGTCGTGTCGTATCGGTTGATCCACGCAACACATCCAAGCAATGCACGTGCTGTGGAACTTTGGTCGAGAAGTCTTTGTCCGTCCGGGTGCATGCCTGTCCTGTGTGTGGCCTTGTCATGGATCGGGACGAAAACGCATCCATTAATATCTTGAGACTTGGGCTAGAGTTCTCTGGGCTATGCCCTGGAAGCCCCCGCATTGATGCGTGGGGAGTAGTCACTGACGAATGGTGGTCAAATTGGTAACAATCTGCGGTTGACCCTGCCTCGAAAGCGGGTTACAACCAATCCTGCTCATGAACGCGAACAACGTCATCCAGACCTACATCGCCCGGGTGAAGGCGTTCCATCCCAACGCCCGGCTGTACCTCGTCAGCGCCATGTTGACCGGGGCGGCGCTGGGCGTCTACCGTCTGCTCTTCAACTTCTATGTGCTCAGCCTGGGGTATGACGAACGCCTGCTCGGGCAGTTGATCACCATCACCAGCATGACCGCCCTGCTGACCGCCCTGCCGATGGGTTTTCTCTCGGACCTCATCGGAAGGAAATGGTCGCTGCTGCTCGGGGGCGGCTCGGTGAGCATCGCCGTTATCACGATGGTCCTGTTCCCGTCCGTGCCCATGTTCTACGCCATGAACATGCTGATGGGCGCCGGCCAGAGCCTCTCGGCCGTGACCATGTCGCCATTCCTGATGGAGAACAGCGGCGACAAGGAGCGTACCTACCTCTTCAGCCTGTCCGTCGGTTTGCAGATGGCAGCCAGCGCAATGGGGACCTGGGTGGGCGGGTACCTGCCGACCTGGGTGGGGCAAGCCCGGGGTGTCCCGCCGACCAGCAGCACGGCTTACGCCGGCGCGTTGGCCATCATCGCATTAGGCTCCATCGTTGCGCTAATTCCCCTTTTTGGGATCAAGGCCCTGAACCTGCTCCGGTCACAGCGCGCTCTTTTCACCCCGTTTCATTATGCCGCCAAGCATCCTGCAGAGTTGAGCAAGCTGATCGCGCCGATGCTGATCATTTCGCTCGGCGCCGGGCTGATCATGCCCTTCATGAACGTCTTCTTCCGCAACGTGCACATGGTTTCTGACCCGGTCATCGGGACGCTCTTTGCCTGGGGGGCGCTGGCGATGGGGCTCGGGACGATCATCGCGCCGCCTCTGGCCGACCGGCTTGGCAAGGTCCAGTTGGTGGTCATCACACAGGGAGTGTCCATCCCTTTTCTGTTCATCCTAGGATTTAGCCCTTTGTTCTGGCTGAGCGCCGTCGCCTATTACATCCGCCTGACGCTGATGAACATGGGCGGACCGGTCTACCAGGCTTTTGTGATGGAGCACGTCGAGGAAGAATCGCGGGCCACGGTGGCCAGCCTGGTCAGCATGGCCAACAACTTCGGCTGGGCGTTCAGCCCGACCATCAGCGGGTGGCTGCAGGTCAAGTACGGATTCAACCCCGTCTTCATGACGACGATCACGCTCTACAGTGTCGCCGTGTTCATGTACTGGTATTTCTTCTGGCCGCGCAAGAAGGCTTCGGAAAAGGTGTAACTTTTTTGCCATCATAAGCATCTAAGAAACAGTATCATACACTTTCAGGAGTAATGAAATTATGGAAATGATCATTGACTTCCCCGGCGGCTCGCGCGTCGACGCCCATTTTGGTCCGTTCACCGTGGCCACCGACCAGCCCCCGGCTTCATCCGCCCCCACGCCCTTTGCCGTTTTCCTGTCCTCCATCGGCACCTGCGCGGGCATCTACGTGCTCGGCTTCTGCCGCCAGCGTGGAATCGCCACCGACGGGATAAAAATCGTCCAGCGTGTTCACAGCAATCCCATGAATGGAATGGTCGAAAAGATCGACCTGGAGATTCAGGTCCCGCCGGGTTTCCCGCAGAAGTATTACGACTCGCTGATCCGTTCGGCGGAGCTGTGCGCGGTGAAGAAGCATCTCGAAAATCCACCCAAATTCGAAGTGACAACAAAAGAAGTTGCCACGGTCTAAAGGTCGAGTTCGTCGATTTTTCTCCCTCTTTCAACTTTCCTCGCAAAGCTGAAAGAGGATTTTTTTACGCCATTGCGCCCCTTTCTCTTTCTTGCAAACCAAAGCTTAAAAGTTTACAATTCGGGCACGATTGCCCCGATTTGCTCAAATTCAGGAGAGAGAATGAACAAGATAAAATGGCTTCCCGCCTGGCTGGCGCTGGTTTTCTCGCTGCTGGCCTGCAACTACGCGACCCGGATTTTTACCCCGGCGACAGCAATTCCCGATGAGCCGACCGCCATCCCGGACACCGGAACGACCGTTCCATCGACATTCACCAATATCGATGACATCACACCTGTCCTCGAACAACTCGGCGGGACGGCCTGCGAAGAGCAGCCCGAGATGACCTGCGTCACCATCGACGTGCCGCTCGACCACTTCGATCCGGCCAACAGTGAGACCCTCCAGGTGGAGTTCGCCGTGCTGCCAGCTTCCGGTGAACGCTACGGCATGTATGTGCAGGCCTTCCCCGGCGGGCCGGGCGGCGAGGGCATCAGTTCAGCCTACACTGATTACTTTGACGAGCGCGTCCTCGAGCACTTCGACCTGGTCTACTTCGACCAGCGCGGATTGGGCCTTTCAAGCCCGCTCGATTGCCCGGTGGCCAATGCCTCCGGCACTCCCGACTTTCTGACCGACTATGACAAGTCCGGGGTCGAAGGCCTCGAGACCCTTGAAGAACAGCAGGAAGCCATCGACGACACGCGCAAATTTATCGATGACTGCGTCAACGAGATGGGCATCGACCCTGCCAGACTGGCCTTCTACGGCACCGACCAGGTCGCCGAGGACCTCGAGACTTTCCGCCAGACCGTCGGCGATGAAAAATTCTGGCTGTACGGCGTCAGCTACGGCACCGCCGTCGCCCAGACCTACGCCGCCGCGCATCCCGACCGGCTGGCCGGGATGATCCTGGACGGCACCGTTGACCTGACCCTGAGCGGAGCAGACAGCGCCTACTCACAGGAAAAAGCCTTCAACGATGTGCTGGTCGCCACCCTGAAAGCCTGCGATGAAGATCCCGAGTGCAACGATGCCCTCGGCGGTGATGCGCTGGCCGTCTACGACAACCTGGCAGCCCAGGTCTCTGAAAAACCGATCAGCTACGAATTTCCCCTGCCGGACGGAACGAAGGTGAATCGCACTTTCACCTTCGACCAATTGGAATTTGTCTCGGCCTACCAGATGTACTCCCTCGGCAGTCGTTCCCTGTTCCTGCGCGCACTGGCTGCCGCCGACCAGGGCGACATCATCCCGATGGCGCGGCTGCTCTACGTCCAGGGCACCATCGACCCGGCGACCGGGGAATATATCGGCGACCCGACCTTCTCGGACACGATGTTCACCAACGTCCACTGCACCGATAACGCCTACTTCGAGGGCACGCCTGAAGAACGCATCGCCAAGTCCATCGAAGCCGGGCAGGCCTCCAACGGCACTGTCCCGCGCCTGGACGGCACCATCTATACCGGCATCACCTGCGCCCTGTGGCCGAGTTCACCCGAAGAACCGGTCATCGTCGAGCCGCTGGTCGCGCCGGGCGTCCCGACTCTTGTGCTGAATGCCACCCTCGACCCGGCCACGCCTTTCCACGAGGGAAAGACAGTGGCTGAACGTCTCGAAAATGGCTACCACATCTACGTCGAAGGCGGCCTGCACAGCATCTATGGCTGGGGCGAAGCCTGCCCGGACGATTACGTCACCAACTTCCTGGTCGATGGCGAACTGCCCGCCGAGCGCGAAACCGTCTGCGACTGGGACCCGGCGGTCATCTATCCGTTCCTCCCGCTCATGCCCGAGGATGTCAGCGCATTCGATAATCCGTTGGATATCTTCCTGTCCATCGTTGATGAACTCAACCGCGTACCGGAATACTATTACAGCGACGGCGAGGAGGAAGAATCCTTTGCCTGTCCCTACGGCGGTTCCTTCACCTTTGGCCCCGGCGACGCCGGCCTGGCTTACTCCTTCGAGAAATGCGCCTTCACCGGGGGCTTCGAAATGTCCGGCACCGGCGGTTACAATGACGAGACTAGCATCGTCAGCTTTGAAACGCAGATCAGCGGCGATGAGACCGGCAACCTCGCTTTCAGCTATGACTGGACCGACGGCCATACCACGCTCAAAGGCAACTACGGCGGCCAGGATTACGACATCGACCAGTAACGATTGTCAGGCCTTACAACTTTCCCCGTTTCGCCCGCAGTTAAACTGCGGGCGAAACGTCGTTTACCCGGATAAAATACTTCCATGCCATTCCTGATTGACGGACACAACTTGATTCCCCGCACTGGCCTGCGCCTCGACTCGCTCGATGACGAGTTGGAGTTGATCCGCCTGCTGCAGGAATACTGCCGCCTGAGCCGGAGCCAGGTGGAGGTCTATTTCGACAACGCCCCGGCAGGACAGCCCTCCAAGCAAAAACACGGGATGGTAACCGCATACTTCGTCCGCAAACCGCTTATCGCCGACGAGGCCATTCGTCAGCGCATCGCAAAGCTGGGGAGTGCCGCCAAAAACTGGACCGTCGTTTCGTCGGATAGGCGTGTGCAAGCAGAAGCGCGATCTGCCAAGGCCAAAGTCCTTACCTCAGACGAATTTGCCCGGCAGGTGAGGCTGATCTTGCAAAACAGGTCGACCACGGCAAAAGAAAGCGCCATGAGCGAGAAGGAACTCAACGACTGGCTGGAAATGTTTGCCAAGCGTAGGTGAATTCTCATCTTATTTTAATAATTTTCAGACAAATTGGGTGTATATTGTCGTTAACGACACCTGAGTTATCTTTACTGGTAGAACAGGTGTCATCCACCAAAAAGGGTAAGCATGTCCCCCCCATGCCGACTCTTAGGTGGTGTCCCTCCCCCTCAAGATCATCCGGCATGCACAACATGCCGGATGATCGCTTTTAAGGGGAAGTGGTCCTTGCTAGGCAATGCTAAGTGACAGTCATCTTGGAGATAACTGTCACTTGGTTTTGAGACCTTTCGGTCAGTTCTCGGCGGGGTCACAGACCCTCGCCGAGCGGGGGGATTATATAATTTCTCCCATTTCAAAGAATGTAACGTTAGTAAAATTCTCTTTTACAATAAAATCTTTAACTCGATCTGTGCAAAGAGTCCAGGCAGGAAATTCATGAACACGGAAAATATCTGCACCTTTTAAGTTGGTTTCGTCAATGAATATACCTTGTCCTGGTTCACGTGGGACTCTCATTTCAAACATTTTTCCTAAGTACGAGTTCCACGATCGTTCTGAGCTCTCAATACCTGTTACCATATAGAACTCTTGAGCGCAAGAACTGCATCTTTTTTCAAATATCACGCTAGACTTTTGCATATCAATATGAACCCATGATGTTACCCAGAGCTCATAAAGAGGCATACCTTCATAAGGTAACCATATTCGTGGTGTTGTACGTTTAGTTATCCTCTTGGGACGAATAAGTTTAGGGTCTTGTATCATTTCGACAGGCCCATGCTTAAAACCTTCAAATTGAGATTCCAGAGCCTTGAAAGACCTTTCCGAAACCGCGATACTAGCAAATTCAGGCCATAGAAAATCACCGATCACATTTGAACCCGATTCCCATTCAATAACAAGAGGCTTTATCCTCTTTTGCAATGGTTGGGTGCATCCTAGGCAGGTTTTTAATCCATTTTTGATAGGAAGCCAAGTTCCCTGAATATTAGCCCGGGCAAATTGAAAATCAACTGGGTCGCGTATAATCCAAATTTTCATGACCGATATTTCTCTAATCCTCTCGATGGGTGGTTTTCACGACATCAGTCCTATTTTGACCGGTAGATCTCCTTAAAAAGATTATACGGCTATTCTGATTTGGAAAAACAACAGTAAAGCCTTAATACCTACGCCCAGCTTGTTGCGAGGTAAAATTACTTTGTGACCACGCTGGCGACCCTCGTCCTTTCACCCGACCATGTTTATCCCGGACACCCCGAGGAACCCGACCGGCTGTCGCAGGTCAAGACCGACCGCGCCGGCGTGGAGTGGCTCGAGGCCAAACCCGCCCTGCCCGAGGAGATCGCCCGGGTGCACGCGAAGGAACTGGTCGAGGGCATCCGCCAGGTGTGCGAGCGCGAGCCGGGCATCATCGACTACGCCCCGACCTATGTCACCTCCACCAGCTACGACGATAGTCTCCTGGCTGCGGGCGGGATGCTTGAACTGACGCGTAAGATCATGGACGGAGAAGCGGCGAACGGCTTCGCCATCGTCCGCCCGCCGGGGCACCACGCGGAGCCGCAGCGTTCGATGGGCTTCTGCATCTTCAACAATATCGCCGTCGCCGCGCAGGATGCGCTCGAGCGCGGCGCGGAACGTGTGCTGATCGTGGACTACGACGCGCACCACGGCAACGGCACGCAGGCTTATGCGTGGAAGAATGAACGGGTCGCGTATCTCTCCACCCACCAGGAAAATATTTATCCCGGCAGCGGGGCGATTCAAGAAGCTTCGCATGCCCGCGGGCGAATAGTCAACGTGCCCCTGCCCTCGCGCAGCGGGGACCAAGCCTTTTCACTCATTACATCTCACATCATCACGCCATTCGTTCAGAAATTCCAGCCGTCGCTCATGCTCGTCTCAGCGGGGTTCGATTCGCATTGGGACGATCCGCTCACCTCGCTGGGTCTGACCACTTCAGGGTTTTACACCATCTCCAGGGCGCTGGTGGAACTGGCAGGCGAATGGTGTAAAGGTGGGATTGTCTTCGCGCTCGAGGGCGGATACAATCCTGTCAATATCGCGCACGGCGTGGAGGCGGTCTTCGCCGCCCTGACGAACACCACTCCTGCGGACGACCCGCGCCGCTCGCCCTACCGCGAACCCGAATTTGAATCGCGCGTGGAGGCGGTTCGCAAATTCCACGACTTTTAGCACTTATTTACCGGGAGGAGTCATGGCAACAAAATCAAAAGGTTTCATCAAGATGGAATGGACCTGTCCCAACTGCAACACGCGCAACCCGGGACCGGTCAAATCCTGCCAGAGCTGCGGCGCACCCCAGCCCGATAACGTCAAGTTCGAGATGGGCGCGGACCAGAACTTCGTCAAGGATGAGAATGAGATCGAGCAGGCGAAAAAGGGCGCCGACATCCACTGCGGATTCTGCGGTACGCGCAACCCGGCGGACGCCAAGACCTGCTCGCAGTGCGGCGGCGACCTGAAGGAGGGCATGAAGCGCCAGGCGGGACAGCAGATCGACCGCAGCGCCTCGAAGGCGGAGCCGTTTGTCTGCCCGAACTGCGGATTCAAGAATCCCGTCTCGACCGGCAACTGCGCCCAGTGCGGCGCTCCGCTGGGAACAAAGGCAGTGCCCCCGCCAAAACCACCCGCCAAGGGTCTGTCGCGCAATGCCAAGATCGGCATCGGCGCAGGGATTGCCGCTTTCTTGCTGCTCTGTTGCGGCGCCATAGCCCTTTTCGCGTTACCATCAAAGAGCGTCAATGCCTCTGTGGACGCCGTCCACTGGCAGACCGTTGCCAACGTGGAGGAGATTGAAGCCGTTCGTCATAACGACGAGACCGGCAGCGTGCCCTCAGGCGCCTACGACGTGAGCTGCAACGATGAGAGCAGGGAAGTCTGCGAGGAGAAGACCATCGATACAGGGACCGGCTACGCCGAGGTCGTGGAGGAATGCCACACCGAGACCACCACGTATTGTTCCTACACCGTGGACGAGTGGACAGTGATCCAGAGTTACACTTCGGAGGGGAATGACCTGTTCCCGGTCTGGGAGAATCCACCGGTCACGTCCGACCAACGCCGGGGCGAGGACAAAGCCACGTACACGGTCTATTTTGTCAGTGCAGATGACAACTACACCTATAACCCCGGCACGCTGGACGAGTACAAACAATACGACATCGGCAGTGAGTGGAGCTTGAGCATGAACGCGCTGGGCGGGATCGTGGGCGTCGAGCCGGCGAGGTAAGATTTTGTAGATGTATAAAAAAATCTGCGATGGGATTTTCCATCGCAGATTTTTATTTTCTAAGGGATGAGCGCCTTCAGGAATGTTTCGTTCCGACAGGCGCGGAAGTTTATTAAATTACCCCAACGCGCCGACGGCCTTCTCCACCTCAGCCAGGATCTCTCCGGACTTCACCAGCGCCTTCATGGCGTTGTGATCGGGATAGAGCGGCCGGTCCACCTCGAGGTGCGCCACATACCGGCGGATGGTCTCGCGCGCAGCCTGCGTGCCCTTGCCCGGGGTGAACTCGCGGAAGTCGAGCGCCTGCGCGGCGGCCATGAACTCGATGCCCAGAATGCCGAAAGCGTTATCCAGGATCTGCCCGTTCTTGAGGGCGGTGTTCATGCCCATCGAGACGAAGTCCTCCTGGTCGGCGGCGGCCGGGATGGATTGGATGCTGGCCGGCGCGGAGAGAATCCGCTGCTCGACGATCAGCATGTCGGCGGTGTACTGCGAGAGCATCAGCCCGGAATAGAAGCCGGGATTGTGCGCCAGGAAATCCGGCAGTCCCTGCGAGAGAGCCGGGTTGGTCAGGCGGTTGAGGCGGCGCTCGGACAGCACGCACACCATCGTGACGGCCGCGCCGGCCATGTCCATCGGCAGCGCGACCGGGCTGCCCTGGAAGTTGGCGCCGGTCAACGTGAGCCGCGTCTTCGGGGATGAAGATCGGGTTGTCGCCGACGCCGTTGAGTTCGATCTCGACCTGCGAGCGGGCATAGGCGATGGCGTCGCGCGCCGCGCCGATCACCTGCGGCGTGGAACGCATCGAGTAGGCATCCTGCACCTTGGTCTTCATCTTGCCGGTGGTCAGGTCGGAGCCTTCGACCACCTTACGGATGTTTGCTGCAGAGGCGACCGCGCCTTTGAATCCGCGCAGTTCATGCAGGCGCGTGTCGTACGGCTTCAGGTTGGCCAGCAGCGCCTCCAGGCTCATCGCCGCGGCGATCTCCGCCTGCTTGACGAGGCGCTCCATCTCGTAGATGTGGAGGGCACTCATGGCGGTCAGCAGGTTCGAGCCGTTGATGGCCGCCAATCCGTCGCGCGCCATTAATCCAGGCACTGGGATGCCGGCCAGCTCCATGGCCACCTTACCTGGGAGGCGCTTGCCGCCTAAGAAGGCTTCCCCTTCGCCCATGAGCAGCAAGGCTGCCTGGGCCATCGGCGCCAGGTCACCGGATGCGCCGACGGAGCCTTTCTGGCACACGACCGGCGTCACGCCCTTGTTGAGCATCTCGACCATCGTCAGGGTGATCTCCGGCCGGCAGCCCGAGTTGCCGTGGGCGTGGACGTTGATGCGTCCCGCCAGCGCCGCGCGGACATGTTCGACCGGAGCCGGCTCGCCGATGCCGGCAGCGTGGTTGTAGACGAGATATTTCTGGAAGTCCTTGACCTGGTCATCATTGAGCATCGTCTCGGAGAATTCGCCAATGCCGGTGTTCGTGCCGTACATGATCTCTTTCTTGACGAGTTTGTCCTCCAGCATGGCGCGGCAGATTTTGATGCGCTCCAGCGCCGCCGGGTCGAGCGCCACCTGTTCGCCGTCACGCGCGATGGCGACAAGTTTTTCGACGGTCAGTTCGGAACCGGTCAGGGTGATGGTCATGAGAGACTCCTTTTTGAGGTTGCATGTTTATTGTACATCGAATGAAATTCCAATGCGTGTGGAGGCTGTCAGGTTAATCGCGGAGGAAAATCACCAATTGCCTTCACCATCTCCCTAACCTCCTTCCTGTCGGGAAGGGGAAAAAGAAGCGAAGAACGATTAATCCTCTTGAATTCTATTCATTACCTTGCTGTGCTATACTTTTGCAAAATTATCCAATAGGTCCCAATATGTACTGGCTGCGCTACGGTAATCCGCTCGACTTTCTCCCCTGGCTCATCGCTGCCCTGCTGTGGTTCACGGGCGGATGGCTGCTCGCCACGCACGCATTCGACCTCGAGCAAAAGGGACGCCCCATAGTGGGCCTGACTCTCGGGCTGGTGAGTTACACCTTTTTTGCAAACTTGCTCGGCCACTGGCTCCCCGCGGACTGGGCATTTATACTGGCGGGAGCTGCCACCCTGCTACTGGGCTTCGCATTCGCATGGAAAGGCAAGCGTCCTCTCCTCGATTGGCGCGACCTGACTTCAACCTGGGTCCAGTTCCTCGTTTTCTTCATCGTCACAATCGCTTTCCTGCTGATCAGCCGGGGCATCGCTTTGTTCGACGAGCCGAAGAATCTGACCATCATCTCGCGCATGGCAACGGGCGACATCCCCCCGCACTTTTATCTCAACGCCGATTACCACTTCCGCTATCACTACGGCTTTCAACTCTTTGCCGCCACCCTCATGCGCCTCGGCGGGCTGACGCCCTGGAGCGCCTTCGACCTGGCCAAGTCTATTGCTTTCGCGCTCACTTTGATGTTGACCAGTTTGCTGGCGCAGCGCTTCTCCGGAAAAACCTGGGCCGGACCCTTTGCGGCCTTCGTGATCGCCTTCGCCTCCGGCACGCGCTACCTGCTTCTGCTCATTCCCCAGATCACACTTGCCCAACTCGACCCGGTCATCAAACTCATCGGTTCAAGTGAGACCGGCGCTCCGTTTTCGCAGGCATTGATCCAGGGCTGGCCGCTGGACGGCGGACCTCCGACCCCGATCATGATGGCCTATACCAATGGAATCTTCCCCTCGCTGACCATGCTCCACGCCGGGTCGAACATCCTCTCGTCTGCCATCATCATCCTGCTGCTGCTTGTCTTTCCGCGCATCTCCCACCGCCTGGCATGGATTCCCCTCGGGCTGGTGCTGGCACTCTGGGCGCTGGTCTGGGAGTCGAGCTACGGCTTGTTTGCCATCGGCGGGGCGGCAGCGTTGGTGGTGTGGGCAATCCGACAGTCGCGCGCCTCCACTGCCGGCGGGAATGGATTTGCATACTTCCTCAAGACGCTGGTCCTGCATCCCGGCTTTCTCGCATTGGCTGTTTCTGTTCCTTTCGCCCTGCTGCAAGGCGGCACGCTGACTGAGACGCTGCGCGACTTTGTTTTTGGAACATCAGGCATCGGCGTGGAAGGCGCGGTCTCTGCGGGCGGGTTCAGCCTGCGCTGGCCACCGGCCGTCTTCTCCGCGCATCTCGGCGCGCTGGACATCCTCTCGCCGGGCGAACTCTTCATTGCGATATGTGAATTGGGCGTCGTCATCCTGCTCACGCCGTGGATCACCCTCTGGGCGTGGCGGCGGTTCAAATCCGGCGATTGGGCAATGGGCGCCATGATCATCGGAGCGTGGGTCGGGTTGATCGCGCCGCTCTTCCTGAGCTACCAGGCCGAGCGCGACATCTCCCGCCTCAGCGCCCTTGCCATGTTTGTGTGGACGGTCTTCCTGACCCTGATGGTCGTAGAAACCTCCGGCGCGGTCAAACCTGCTCTCCAAAAAATCGGGGCAGTGGCGCTCGGCCTAATGGTCTTCGGCGGGATTGTGGTCACCGGCATGATCATGACCGGCATCTCGCAGCCGCAGATGGGCCTGGACATGAACAGCCAGGATTCCCGCATCCTGCGCGACACGTGGAACCGCCTGCCCGAAGGCGCGGTGATCGACCGCATCCCGTGGCGCGCGTCCATGCTGACCGGCTTGCCCACACACTCCTCAGTGAGCGGCCTCGAGCGGCTGGAAACGTGGGAATCGTTGATTGCCAATCCGGGCATCGAAGCCCTGGCTGACAACGGTTTCCGTTACGTATTTGTGGACGAAGTTTGGTGGGATGAGATGCCTGCCACCTCGCGCGAAGAGCTTTCACAGCCGTGCGTGGTCATCGTCTCGCAACACGACAAGCCCTCGCACGAATCGATTCGCCATCTGCTTGATATCCAAAACTGCCTGCCTTGATAATTTTCCGGAGAGACCCAAATGAGCGATGAATACCTTCCACAAAAAGTGATGAGCATCCACGCCCACCCAGACGACCAGGAGTTCACCGTCGCCGGGACACTGGCCAAGTGGGCCTCCGCAGGCTGCGAAGTGATCTCGGTCGTCATCACCAGCGGCGACGCGGGGTCCAACGACCCGGCCCGCGATGCCAGCTATAAGCCGGAACTCGCCCGCCTGCGCGAGGGCGAGCAAAACACCGCCAACGACCTGATCGCCGTCAAGCAGACCATCTACCTGCATTATCCCGACGGTGAACTCGAACCGACTCTCGCCCTGCGCAAGGAGTTGACCAAACTCATCCGCACCCACAAGCCCGACGTGGTCGTGACCGGTGACCCGCAGGCAGTCTTCTACGGCAACGGCTACATCAACCACCCCGACCACCGCGCAGCCGCCCAGGCAGCGACGTACGCCGTCTTCCCCTCGGCCGGGTCGCGCCTGCTTTTTGCCGAACTGCTGAAGGAGGGCTTCGAGCCGCACAACGTCAAGCGGCTCTACCTGCACGGCCCCGAAAAACCCGACACCTGGGTGGACATCACCGGGACGATCGACACCAAGCTCGCCGCGTTGAAGAAACACGTCAGCCAGCTGGGAGACTGGGACCCGGAGAAAATGATCCGCGAGTGGGCGGCCGAGGAGGGCAAGGAAAAGGGGATGGCGTATGCGGAGGCCTACAAAGTAATGGTATTGGAAAACGAAGAAGACCACGGATAAAAGGAGAAAATATGGGTAAAGTCATCTCGATCCAGATTACACCGGAGGGTGCCGCGGACACTGGCTTCGGTGGAACAGGTCAATGCTGTCGCCGGGCTGGGATTGGAAGGCGACCGTTACTTCCTGCGAAAGGGAACCTACTCCAAGAAGCATAAGCCCTCGCGCGAGGCGACTTTCATCGAAGCGGAGGCACTGGAAGGTCTGCAGCGCGAGTACGGGCTGGAGCTGAGCGCGTTGGAAAGCCGCCGCAACATCACCACGCGCGGTGTGGCGCTCAATCATCTCGTCGGTAGAACCTTCCGCGTGGGCGGGGCCGTATTCAAAGGCGTGGAATTATGCGAGCCCTGCGGGCACCTGGAGCAACTGACGGGGCGCCAGGTGAAGGCCGGATTGGTCCACCGGGGCGGCCTGCGTTCGGAAATCATCGAAACCGGCCTGGTCAGCGTGGGTGACGAGGTTACCCTCATTGAATGATGCTTTGTATCACTTGCACAATGATGTGAGACGCTGTAAAATAAATATAGATCACTCGTGCAAAGATGCACGAAATCATATCCCACCCCCAAACTTCTTAAGAGGAGAAGGAAAAAATGAAGAAAATATTTGCTGTGTTTGCCCTCCTGCTGATCATGGCGATGGCGCTGCCGGCTTGTGCCCCCGCCGCCGCTGACTGCAAGAGCGAAGACGTTCTGTGCGTCGGTCTCGTGACAGACGTAGGCAAGATCGATGACAAATCCTTCAACCAGTCCGCCTGGGAAGGCGTGAAACAGGCTGAGAAGGATCTCGGCGCCACCGTCCAGTACATCGAGACCACCGATTCCAAGGATTACGACAAGAATATCTCCACCTTCGCCGATGAAGGCTATGACGTCATCGTGACCGTCGGTTTCGGTATGGGTGATGCCACCATCGCTGCTGCCGCGAAGTACCCCGAAGTGGACTTCGTCGGTGTGGACCAGTTCCAGGGTGAGACCATCGCCAACCTCGTTGGCTTGAGCTTCCCCGAAGACCAGGCTGGCTTCCTCGTTGGCGCTCTGGCGGCCATGATGAGCGATACCGGCAAGATCGGCGCCGTCTGTGGTACCGATGCCGTTCCGCCCGTCTGGCGGTTTGGTGAAGGCTACCGGGCCGGCGCTGCCTACATCGACCCGGCTGTGGAAGTCAACGTGGTGTATCACAGCGATGTCGGTTTCGATAAGACCTTTACCGATCCCGAATGGGGCGCGGCAACCGCCAACTCCATGATCGACAAAGGCGTGGACACTGTCTTCGGCTGCGGCGGCAAGACCGGTAACGGCGCCGTCACCGCGGCTGCCCAGGCCGGCAAGTTCGGCATCGGCGTGGACACCGACCAGTTCTTCACCCTGCCCGAGGCTGCCCCGCGCATGCTCTCCAGCGCGATGAAGATGATCACCCCCGGCGTTTTCGATCTGATCAAGCTGTCGAATGATGGCGCCCTGCCAGCCGGCAACTACTTCGGCGCGGCCGGCTTTGCCCCCTACCATGACCTGGACGGGGAAGTCCCCGCTGAAGTCAAGGCCAAGATGGAAGAGATCTACACCGCCCTGCTCGACGGCTCGCTGCAGACCGGCGTTTCAGCTGCAAAGCCATAAGCACTAGAATTCCCGCAGTTGAAGGGGAAAGAGGTCACCCTCTTTCCCCTTTATTGTTATAATTGGAGAAATTCTGTCTCAGGGAGCAACACGGGATGCAGGGAAGTGAGACGAAAGAGAAAACCCCCGGACGGGCAGGTAAAATGTTCCGCTCGGCGATGGATGCGGCGCTGGTGCCGCTCCTCGCAGTTTTTACAGCACTGGTCATTGGCGGTATTATCATTTGGATGGCGGGGGGAAACCCGATCCAGGCTTATGTCGGTCTTTTTCAGGGGGCTTTTGGTTCTGCCAAGGCGCTAAGTGAAACCGCCGTATGGGCAACCCCTTATATTTTGGCTGGACTGGCCGTTGCATTGGCTTTCAAGGGCGGCCTGTTCAATATTGGTGCGGAAGGCCAGTTGGCGCTGGGCGCCGTGGCCGCCGCCTGGGTGGGTTATGCCCTGCCGGGCCTGTTGGGGATCACCATCCCGGCCATCATACATGTTCCATTGGCGATCGGCATGGGAATCCTGTTCGGAGCGATCTGGGCAGCCATCCCGGGCGCGCTGAAGGCTTACACCGGCGCGCACGAAGTCATCAATACCATCATGATGAACTACATCGCGCTTAACACGGTCAGCTTTCTGCTGAATGGCCCGATGAAGGACAAGTCTCCCAATAATGTGATTGCCCGCACACCTGAAATCGCTCTGACCGCCCGCTTGCCAGTCATCTTCCCGGACCTGCGCGTGAACTGGGGCTTTATCCTGGCATTATTCTGCGCCTGGCTGGTGTGGTACCTGCTATGGAAGACCACGCTGGGATTCGAGATCCGCACGGTGGGCGCCAACCCGGATGCCGCCAAATATGCAGGTATCAACGTAAAATGGCTGATCACCCTGACCATGGCTTTTTCTGGCGCGCTGGCCGGTCTGGCCGGGGCGATCGAAGTAGTCGGATTGAATTACCGTCACGAGCTGGGTTTTTCGCTAGGCTACGGTTTCGACGCCATTGCCATTGCCCTTCTTGGTAAGACGCACCCACTGGGAGTGGTGCTGGCCGCAATCCTTTTCGGCGGAATGCGTAACGGCGCCACCCGCATGCAGTTCCTGACGCAGATTCCCGTCGATATCATCTCTATCATTCAAGCACTTATCCTGCTCTTCGTCGCCGCTGATGAAATCATCCGCTATATTTATCGCATCAAGCAAAAAGAAGAACGCCTGGTGCTCACACGCGGCTGGGGCGGCTAGGAGGATTTGTGGCTAAACGATACGGATTTATCGCCATTATTATCGTCATTCTGATCGGCTCGGTGGTCCTGGTGGGCTATCAGGAAGTCCCGGCCATCGTTATCATCGCCAGCATGATCGCCACCACCATCGCGGTTGCCACCCCCCTCACACTGGGCGCGCTCTCGGGCGTATTCTGCGAACGGTCCGGCGTGGTCAACATCGGCATCGAGGGCATGATGCTGGCGGGAGCCTTCTTCGGCTGGCTGGCATCCATTTACATGAACTCCATCTTTGGGTTTTCAGCGACACCCAGCATTCTGGCTGGCGTGCTGGCAGCCATGCTGATGCGGCGGGTTGTTCGCCCTGCTGCTTGCAGCACTGTCCATCACCTTCAAAGTGGATCAGATCATCGGCGGCACGGTCATCAACATCCTTGCCATCGGTATCACGGGCTTTCTCAACCGTCAGTTGTTCTTTGAGAAGGGCAGCATCTTCGGCGGGCAGGTTCCGCACGCCCCGGGTGTTCTGCCTCGCCTGCATGTTCCCATCACTGAACTGTTCCAAAGCTGGTGCGGTGCGAATACCGGCACCTGCTTTACCATCGGTGAATCGCTGAACAAAATTGTGGACCAGAAACCGATCGCCATCTCAGCCATCATCCTGGTCTTTGTCTCCAGCTACATCCTGTTCAACACGCGCTGGGGTCTGCGGACCCGCTCCGTGGGCGAGCATCCCAGAGCCGCGGACACCGTCGGCATCAATGTCTATTTCATGCGCTACGCCAACGTCATCATCGGCGGGTTATTCGCCGGTCTGGCGGGCGCCTACCTGACGCTCGAATCAGTCCCGTCCTTTGAGCCGTTGATGACCAATGGCCGCGGCTTCATTGCACTGGCAGCCATGATCTTTGGCAACTGGACTCCGGTCGGCGCGTGGGCGGCAGCCCTACTCTTTGGCGCGGCGCAAGCGCTGCAGATCAACCTGCAGTTCTTCCGCGAGTTGATCCCGCCGAACCTGGCATTCCTGCAGCAATCCTACATCGTTGGCCTGACCCCGTATATCCTGACCATGATCATCATGACCGGTGTGGTGGGCAAGACCACGCCTCCCGCGGCTGACGGCGTACCGTACGAGAAATAGAGGACAAAATGACAGATACTCCGATTGTCCTCCAGGCAAAAGGCATCACAAAACAGTTCCCAGGTGTATTGGCCAACGATAACGTGGATTTCGAACTGCGCCAGGGCGAAGTGCATGCCCTGCTGGGCGAAAACGGCGCGGGTAAGACCACGTTGATGAACATCCTCTATGGGTTGTACAAACCCGATGCGGGTGAAGTGTTGGTCAACAACCAGCCCATGGAACTCGACTCGACCAAGGATGCCATCTCTCACGGCATTGGCATGGTTCACCAGCATTTCATGCTCATCCCGGTCTTCTCTGTCACCGAAAATATCATGCTGGGCTCTGAAACTGACCACCGCGCCCGCGGCGCGGGTCCCGTCCCGCCGCTCGACCGGCTGGAACGTAAAACGGTCGCCGCGATGGTCAAGGAGCTCTCCCATAAATACAGGCTGGACGTCGACCCCGAAGCAATCGTGGGTGACCTGCCCGTCGGCGTGCAGCAGCGCGTGGAAATCGTCAAGGCGCTTTACCGCAAGGCCAGCATCCTGATCCTCGACGAACCGACGGCCGTGCTGACGCCGCAGGAAGCGGAAGATCTCACGCGCATCATGCACGAGCTGACCAGTCAGGGTGTTTCGATCATCTTCATCACCCACAAGCTTAAGGAAGTCCTTTCAATTGCCGACCGTATCACGGTTATGCGCGGTGGAAAGGTCGTGGGTACGACCACGCCGGCGGAGACCAGTGAACACCAACTGGCAGCCATGATGGTCGGGCGCGAAGTCATCCTTACTGTTGAAAAAGGACCTGCAAAACCGCAGGAAGATATCCTCAAGGTTGAAAATCTCATTGTCCATGACCGGCGCGGACTGGAAGCGGTGCGCGGAGTCTCGTTCAATGTGCGCGAGGGCGAGATTCTGGGAATAGCGGGAGTTCAGGGCAATGGGCAGACCGAACTGGTCGAAGCGCTCACCGGCCTTATCCCGACGCAGTCGGGGCAAGTCATCATGTCCGGCAAGGATCTAACCAATCAAACTCCGCGCGAATTCACCAGGACAGGCCTGGCGCACATTCCGGAGGACCGCCAGAGGCACGGGCTGGTGCTGAGCTACACCGTCGTCGATAACATGGTCCTGTGCGATTATTACCACGCACCTTACAGCAAATACGGGGTTATCCAGCCTCAAGTTATGGAGGCGAACGCCGTCAAACTTATCAGCGATTATGATGTACGGACACCCTCGCCTTATAATCCGACGGGAAAACTTTCCGGCGGGAACCAGCAAAAAGTGATCGTGGCACGCGAACTCAGCCGCCCCGTCAAACTGCTGGTGGCCAACCAGCCTACCCGCGGCCTGGACGTAGGGTCGATAGAATACATTCACAAGGAAATTATCGCCATGCGCGACCGCGGCGTGGCCGTGCTGGTGATCTCCGCCGAGCTCGACGAGATCATGGCGCTCTCGGATCGTATCGCGGTCATGTACCGCGGGCAGATCGTCACGACCGTGCCGGCCGGCGAGGTGACGCGCGAACAGCTGGGGCTGTGGATGGCAGGCGCACACCCGGAAACTGTGTAATCACAAACTGCATAACCCAAGCCTCGGCCCTTTCAAACCCGGGGTTTTTTTATTTATACGGGCGGGAACAAACCCCTGAAATATGGCGTCTGGGATTTCGACAAGACTGTGTCATTGTCCAGAACCTGATGTAGAATCAAAAAAATGGAAGGAGAAGGAAAATGTTGAAGAAACTCGTTATCATACCGCTTGCATTGTTAGTGCTGATTCTAACAAGCTGCAACCTGCCCCAGACATCATCTCCAACGCCCAATGGAGCCAGCCTCGCCTTCACCCAGTCGGCGCAGACGGTCGAAGCGCGCCTGACCGAACTGGCTTCGTTCAACACCCCGGCGGCCACCGTTGAGACAGCCCCCCCGACAGCTATTCAACTGGCGACCTTCACGCCGGCCACGGTTTCCACCAATACGCCTATTGTGGCGACTTTAAGCGCTGCCACTCCGACGCCATTGTGCGATGTGGGGAACTTCATTTCGGATGTGACCGTGCCCGACGGAACAAAGTTCAATCCCAACACGGCGTTCACCAAGACCTGGCGTTTGAAAAACGTAGGGACCTGCACATGGACCACCTCCTATGCGGCGGTCTTCGACAGCGGCTCCCAAATGAGCGCCTCCGCCGTGGTGAGCCTGACCCAGAATGTGCCTCCGGGCGGGACGGTGGACATTTCCGTCCCGATGACAGCACCTGCCACGAACGGCACCTATCGCGGCGACTGGAAGCTGCGCAATGCATCAGGCGTGATCTTCGGCCTGGGAAGCACGGCATCAAAAACCTTCTATGTCACCATTGACGTGGGCAATATCACTCAGTCCACGGTCTACAACTTTGTCGATAATTATTGCACGGCGCAGTGGTCAAGCGGAGCGGGGGTATTGCCCTGTCCCGGCACCACCAGCGACAGCAACGGATTCATCGTGAAAGTAAACGACCCCAAACTCGAAACAGGATCGGTCGAGAACGAACCTGCGCTGGAGACCCATCCCCAGTTTGTGGATAACGGTTACATCGCCGGGCGATTCCCCTCCTTCAGTGTCAAGGCCGGTGACCGGTTCAAAGGCGTCGTTGGCTGCTTATACAACGGATCAGCATGCAATGTTCAGTTCCTGCTGAATTATGTCGCCGATGGCGGCCCCGAACAGACCCTGGCTTCGTGGAACCAGACCTACGACGGCAACATCCAGAAATTGGACGTGGACCTCTCCACTCTGGCCAACAAGTCGGTCATATTCATCCTGCGGGTCAACGCCAACGGCCCCTCCAACCAGGATTGGGCCTTCTGGCTCCAGCCGCGAATCACACGCTAAGGGTTGAAATCAGCCCAAAACGGGGAGCTGGCTTAAGCCGCTCCCTGTTTTTAGTTAATTCAGTCATGCCCTAGCCGTAACCCATTGCCGGAAATAGAACATGTATTCCAGTAATGCACCTCTTTCGGTATATAATTGCGAAGGGTTTCCAGTTCCTTCCAGCACCACGGAGAATGAGACCCAGATTGGAGAAAAAATGAAAAGCACCAAGACCACCATCGCAATAGCCGTCATTACCGCGGCAGCGATCCTCTTGAGCGCATGCGGACCGGAACCCACCCCGCCGCCTCCCACGCCCGACCTGGACGCTTTTGCGACGCAGGTTGCGGCTACTGTGCTCGCCCAAGTATCAAAGACCGCCGCGGCATACACCCCTCCGGCCACCAATACACCCGAGGCGTCCCCCACCCCCGCCACACCCGAAGCGACTGCCACACCGGAAGCCAGCCCCACGGCGGGCACATGTGATGATTCCCAGTACGTGTCCGATGTGACTATTCCGGATGGGACCCAGATGACCCCGGGACAGAAATTCGTGAAGACCTGGCAGATCAAGAATATTGGCACCTGCACCTGGTCGGCAGGATATACGCTCGTCTACGGCTATGGCGAAAAGATGAATGGCCAGGCGGTCGCGCTGACTGCCGATGTCCCGCCAGGAGGCACAACCGAAGTGTCCGTCAATCTGACTGCCCCTGCCAAGGCTGCCAATTACACAGCAGCCTGGCGCATGGCAAATGCGAATGGCTATCCTTTCGGTGCATTCGTCACCGTCGTGATCGCGGTTAAATAATCAAGGACGTGTGACCGCAGCGCTTGAATCCAAAATAAAACAGGAAGCCCGTCGATTGGGCTTCGAACTGGCGGGTATCACCACCGCCGACCCTCCGCCCCATTTTCCAGTCTATGAACGCTGGCTGGCAATGGGGCGGCAGGCATCCATGGGCTATTTGAACGAGGAGCGCGCACGGATAAGGCGCGCCGACCCGAAGCAAATACTCCCCGGCTGCCAGTCCATTATTGTTTTGGGGCTCAGATATTCAAACCCGGAGTTTGAAAACGAAGAGGAAGCCGGTTGCATCACCGGACGCGTGGCTGCCTACGCCTGGGGTGCCGATTACCACATTGTGATACCTGAAAAGCTGAAAGTGCTGACTACCTTTATCGAAGCGCAGACCGGTCAGTCCATCCCCCACCGCTGGTACACGGATACCGGTCCCCTGCTGGAGCGTGACCTTGCGATGCGCGCCGGATTGGGCTGGATCGGAAAAAACACCTGCCTGATCAACCCACAGCATGGGTCTTATTTCCTGCTGGCTGAAATCCTGCTGGCCTACCCGCTTCAGCCGGATGTGCCTTTCGAGACCGACCACTGCGGGACCTGCACCCGCTGCCTGGATGCCTGCCCGACAAAGTGCATCCTCCCTGACCGGACGCTGGACGCTGGACGCTGCATCTCATACCTGACCATCGAGAACAAGGACAACATCCCTGAGGAGCTGCGTCCCTCGATCGGAAACTGGGTCTTTGGCTGCGATATTTGCCAGATGGTCTGCCCGTGGAATCAACGCTTCGCTACGCTGGAGGGCGACCCCTCTCTGGCTCCGCGCGCCGGAGTGCCTTTCCCGGATTTGGCAACTGAGTTGGCCCTCACCTCGCAGGAATTCAATCGTAAATTCAAAGACAGCCCCGTCAAGCGCGCCAAGCGAAAAGGATATCTGAGAAATGTCGCTGTTGCATTGGGAAATGTAGGGGACAATGAAACAGCCGCTGCGCTAGATGTTGGAAAACTTGATGATGAACCGCTCATCAGGAAGCACCTCAGATGGGCCATTGATAAAATCTCAGGGAAAAGGTGACCTCGATGCCGAAACTTCTCGTTGCCACAGAAAATAAAGGGAAAAGGCGCGAGCTTCAGGAATTACTTGCCGACCTGCCAGGCATCGAACTGGTGATGCCTTCCCAGCTGGGTATCATGCTAAAGGTCGAGGAAACCGGCTCCACCTACGCCGAGAACGCTGTCTTAAAAGCCAGAGCTTACTGCGAGGCTGGCGGGTTGGTTACTCTCGCCGATGACTCAGGACTGGAGGTTTATGCTCTCGACGGCGCTCCGGGAATTTACTCCGCCCGATATTCTCCCAAGCCAGGCGCCACGGATGCAGACCGCCGTGCGTTCCTGTTGGAGAATCTCAAGGGACAGCCGCGTCCCTGGCTGGCACATTTCCATGCTGCCATAGCCGTCGCCCTGCCGGGAGGCGAAATCCACATCGCGGAGGGAGACTGCCCCGGGGAGATCATTCCCGAGGAGCGCGGGTCCAACGGCTTCGGCTACGACCCCATCTTCCTGCTGAGTGAGCGCGGCTTGACCATGGCGGAGTTGGGGGATGTTGAAAAAAACCGCCTGAGCCATCGCGCGCGGGCGGTCGCAAACGCCGAACCCATCTTGAAGGAAGTATTGGGGATTTAGTTTCAGTCTTTCGACACCCGCCGCATCATGCTCCGGGACGATAACTGATTTCACTAATGAACGAAGTAATCGCGGATGCCACCTCTTTCGGTTTCTCGATCATGACCATGTGACCGGCATCGGGTACGACGATCAGTTCCGCGCGCTTGATCGAAGAAGCGAGATGCTCGGAATAACGCAGCGGGGTCATGCGGTCGTCGGCGCCGCACATCACCAGAGTGGGTACCCGGATTTTCGCCAGCCGGTCCATGACGTCAAATTGGTTGCAGGCAATGAAATCCCCATTCAGAACAGTAGAGCGGGTCGCAGCCATCCGCTGCATGGCAAGCTGTTTCAAGCGCGGTTCGACAACCGGGCTGAAAGCCATTTCTTCAATGGCTTGGAGTGCATGAGGAAGCGTGGCAGGACTTGATGTATTTTGTATCAATTCAGGAGATACTTTCAGGCGCGCGCCCCCGCCCATTATTCCGAGGGCAAGCACACGACGGGGATGATCCAGGGCAAGTGTCAGGGCAATGGCGGCGCCCATTGAATGCCCGATATAGATCGCCTTGTGAATGCGAAGCGCATCCAGAAAACCGAGAATGCATTGGGCATAATCATCGATGGCTTGCAGGCCCACTCCGCCAGACCTGCCATGACCCGGAAGGTCGGGGGCAAAAATCCGCTCTCCGGGCAGGCGGCGAACCTCGGGAGGCCAGTGCAAATAATTACCGCCCGCTCCATGGATGAAAATGACGGGCGGGCGGAGGTATTCCTCTTCAAGATGGGAAAAATAGTGAAGCGAGGCGGCAACGGGCATGAAACTTACCGCTTGCTATGATGGATGCGGTCCACAGCGTCTTCCGAAAGCGGGATATAGACCTGCACCTTCGTGCCTTTGCCCGGAGCAGAATCGATTTGCAGCAACCCGCTGACGAGCTCAGCCCGCTCCCTCAGGTTGACCATGCCCAGGCTGCCGCGTTTGTCGTAAGCCCGGGTAACCGCGTCCACATCGAAACCCAGGCCGTCGTCGACGATCTCCAACAGGGCAATTTCCTTCTCCAAGGACCGAAGCCGAACCCAAATATGAGGAGCCTGGGCATGTTTACGGGCATTGTTGACCGCTTCCTCAGCGATATAGAAAATCACGCCCTGTTTGCCCAACTCCAAATCCGGCAGGATGCTCTCATCCACTTTGACAAGCACGTCCTGCCCGTAGGTTTCCTTCATCTTTTCAGCCATCGCCTGGAGGGCGGCCACCAAACCCTGCGATTCCAGGACCAGCGGTCTCAGGGTGAAGAGCATGTGGCGGATTTCCTTGGTCGTACGCCGGGCAAGGTCTTCTATCTTCGTCAGTTCCTCGGCGGCCGCCTTGGGGTCGCGCTCGATCATGCGGCGGGCGAGGTTGACGCGCATCGCAATGGCTGAGACCGACTGGGTTGGGCCGTCGTGCAGGTCGCGCGCCAGTTTCTTGCGCGCCTCCTCCTGCACCTCGACCATGCGGTTTTTCTCGTCCGCCAGGTCCTGGTACAGCCGCGAGTTCTGAATGGCAATCACCAACTGGCTGCCGAGGATGTCAATCACATCGCGGCGGTCAGGAGTAAAGTAATTGGAGTCGGGATGGGCAAAAATCATCACGCCATAAATGTTGTAACCGGTGCGCAATGGGAAGCTATAAATGGAGTTGCAGTTGCGCAAAGCGACGATATGCGCCAGCTCCTTGTCCCTCGAGGCGGATTTGGCCAGCACTGCATCGCCGCCATTGATCACCTGTGCCAGAATCCCGGACTGGCCGGGCAGTTGTACACGCATATCCGCTGTGGTAAAGCGGCGGGCAGAACCCACAATGAGCGTATCTCCTGCAAATAGAAGCACAGCGGCAACAAGGCGGTCCTCGGGACCTGCCTCGGGGTCGGTGCTCAGGGCAGTCAGGCTCAGGTCGAGCGCGGATTCAAGCACGCGGTGATAATTGAGCGTGGCGGTTAGTGTGGAGGTTAAACTATAGATGGCACGGACACGCTCATTTTCAACCCGCTGCTGCCTGTCGCGCTCCTCAATGGTCTGATTCCGCATCCGGCGGAAATCCCGAATCATGTTATTGCTGATGTAGCCAAAAAGGGCACCCAGACCCAGGGTGAATAGCGCTGCCGCCAGGGTAAAGGCAACCACCTGGGGGCTGATACCCTGCCCCAAGGTAAAGATGATCTCAACCAGTGCCATCACCCCGGAGATGGCAAGCACGCCTTTCCACTCGAAGTAAATCGTGCACGTAAGGATGGGCAGCAGCACCACCCAGAACACCGGGCTGGAAAACCCCCCGTTCGAAATGAAGAAGAGTGCAGCAAAACTGGCATCGAATCCCACACTTAACTCGCGATGCCGCGTCAAGCGCTTATTGACACCCGACAGGTAGGTCAGGCTGACGTTCCAGATAATCAACAGAACGAGCAAATAGATACTACTGGTAAGGATTTCTCCCGAAAGGGCAAGAGACAGGATCAAGCCTACGATGACAATCCACCGCAGGGAGACGACAAACCAATCAGCGATATAGGGGGAATCCGATTTGCGCATATAGTTAATGATAATCCATTTACTTAAACCGCGGATAGGGAAAAGGTACCATCCCCATACGTTCTGGGGAAAGGGTCACTTCGTGGAAACAGGCAGCTTCCCTTTGAGGCGTAAATGCCAAAGTGGAGCGATCAGGGTACGGACGATGTATTTGGCGACGATCACCGAAAGCCAGGAGCCACCCTCGCGTCTGTGCACCCGAATCATCTCCGGCCAGCACCTGTCGTTGGCGATTAACGTCTTAGAATCACCGTGCAGGCGAAAGTTTGCCCACATCCGCCGGGTATAAAGCAACGGGGCAAACTTGGCGATGCGCACCCACAGGTCATAATCCATGGCAAAGAAGAATGAAGGGTCCAGTGGACCCACTTTTTGCCACAGGTCCCGACGAAAGAAGGCAGCTTGTTGGGGAATGTGGACGTACCCCCTGCGCAGGCGCCGATAATCCGTTTGGGCTGCGGGGAAACGACCGATCACTTTTCCATCATCGTCGATAAAGTTGGCATCACCGTAGACCAGCCCCATTTCCGGGTGCTGCTGCATCCACCCAACCGCTTCACGGATGGCGCCGGGCTCATAAGTGTCATCAGAATTGATCCAGGCTAGAATTTCGCCGGTCGCGTGCGCAAATCCCTTGTTAATTGCCTCCGTCTGCCCACGATCCTTTTCTGAAGTCCAATAAGCCAGCCGGTCGGTGTATTTCTTGATGATCTCCACGCTGCCGTCGGTCGAACCGCCATCGATCACGATGTACTCAATGTGCGCGTAATCCTGCTCCAGCACGGAGCACATGGTCGCCTCGAGAAACGAGGCTTGATTATAGGAAGGAGTAACAATCGTGACGAGAGGTTCTTTCACTTATGCATGACCTCGTAGATATAAAATATCAATCAGATATTCCAAACAGTCTAGAATAGTACCACAGCTCGCTATTTCGATTAGGACGCTATAGGCCGTCTGTCCAAAAAACGCCAATGTCATTCACCGCGAGGTGTTTCGTTCCATGTTGGATTTTTCTGCGCATCCTCCGGTAAGCCAGGAAAAGAGAGTTCAAGCCGATTATTCCTCCCAGCGCTTGGAGGACTTTATACCAAACTCTTATGACCTGTTTTGGTGAGAACATCCATGCTTTTCTAAAATGTGACAATGCCGAATTTGGATCGCCGGCATCGATGAGTCGTTTCCCGGCAAAGATGTGCAACCCAGCCTGGATACCATTCGGGTCAGATTCAAAGCAGTCCTTGAAATTGGGTTCTGCTTCCAAGCTGGGGATAAGATCAAAGGCTTCCTTTACAAATTCCCTGGCTTGAACAATAGTCTTTGCGGATGCATGCGTGCGCTCAACCGCCCAGAATTCCGCGACATGCAGAAGTGGTGCCTGGGCGGCCATTCGAATCCAAAGGTCATGATCGAGAATCAGGTGATACTCAGGGCGAAGAAAACCGGCGCGCAGCAAAACATCGCGGCGCATGAAGACTGTGGGTTGAAGTAGAACATTGAAAGCCAGAAGGTCTTTCAGCGTGTACTGAGGGTAGGCATGCCAGTCGAGCAGGGTCAACTTCTCATCTACCATGACGCCATCTGCATAGACCATTCCGACATCCGGGTGACTTTGTAAAATACCAACTGCCCGGGAAATCACATCGGAGCGGTAATACAAATCATCAGAATTGATCCAGGCGACAATCTCCCCCCTTGCTCGGGAAAAACCCTTGTTTATGGCGTCCGCCTGTCCATTATCCGGTTCGGATACCCACCAGCTGATTCGAGCATCATGCTTCTTAATGACATCAACACTGCCGTCCGTCGAGCCACCATCCACGACAAGATATTCGATATTAGGATAATCCTGCCAGAACACGGAGCGGAGAGTCTGCTCGATGAAATGCGCCTGGTTGTAAGAAGGGGTGATGATGGTGACGAGAGGGAAAGTCACTGGCCGCCAACCTTGATTTGGCTTACATCATAAAAGGATGATGCACATTGGTTAACCCAATCGCCAGAATCAACCTGAAATTCCACCAAATTACCCGGCGCATTGAATCCTTTCACCATGACCACAAACTCACCGGATTGTCTTGCTGTCCGTATCCGTGCATCCCGCGCATCCCATGAGACGGCTCTCGATTGAAACTCCGGAAGAAGGGCAACATTCTTTTGTGCCGCGTAGAGCGGATACAACAATAGAATAATTGCCAGCAATGCCACCAACCCCTGGAGTAAAGGTATGATAGCTTCATTAGCCCAGAGTTGAAGCTGACTGAAAATAAATCCCATCAATGCACCAATAAAGATTAACATTACCGCCAACACAAATCCAGCCTCCACCAAAACCCGGTCATCGGGATAGGATGACTGAACGTACGCCGCCGGTGCCATGACAGCCGACACTAGAGCAAATCCCACCACGGGTGCAGAAAAGAGCATCACGAATAACAGGGAAGGCCGCCGCCGGCTAGTTGACTTGTTAGCATAATAACCATATACGAGCAACGATGGTATCAGGACAGCCAGTAGGAACTGGAAAGGATTGGCGTCCAATGCACGATATATGAACAGGAAGGCGTGTAGAAGGATCATCTTTATCCACGACAGGATACCTGGTGGAGGAGGCATGGCAGCCTGTCGGATCGCGTTCCCGGGCGAGGCAAGAACAACGACGAGAGAAAACAATGATCCAATCAAAACAGCCAAAATCATCGAGAGCCAATTCCGGCGTGGGGCGCCTTTCACCAGGAAAAGTACGATGAACAAGCCAAATAAAGCGATACTGATTTGCACTGTCAGGTAGGTTTCGGAAAAGCCTCCCGCAAAAAAGGCTATCGCAATACAGGCGACGATCCCTGCTCGGTGAACACGTCCCGACTGTGCCCGAGTTGAAAACCGGATAACCAAACCAGTCAACAATACCAAGAATATCAGGGGCAACGTGTATGTAATAATACCAATCCTCCAGAAGAAGGATTGGTAAAGTTGGGGAGCAAATAGAATCGTGAAAAAGGCAACTAATTCCGCCAATAACACCAAAAACCATCTCGAAAACGATAGATTTAGCCAACGATTAATCTGGGCTAGTGTCCACGCAAAAGCTGCCACCAGCAAAACCAGGACAAGCGCAGTCCAAACTTTGATGGCGGAATACCCGAAAATTTCAGACAGACTGAGGATAAACATGCCTGAAAATCGATTTGACCACCCTGTGTATTGATCGATCTGCGCCTGCCAGAAACCCCTTTGAAAGACCAATCCGCTCATGCAATAATCATCTGCGTAGTAGCGGGAATAGAATCCAAGGACAGCATAGCTCAACAGCGCAAGCCCGGTAGTCAGTGCACCGAAAATGATCACAAACGAAGACAAGTGTTTCAAAATTTTTTCTTTGACGGACACGATGGGAGTCTCAGGTAGTTTATTCACACGCTATCCTAGTTGCCGATCGCTTGCTTTAAAGATAAATTCCGGTGGGAATGTCGCATTTCCCGACAAAGTATAAATCAAATCAGGGTGCGGGTTCAACATAGAGCTGAAGCGAGCCTCGATCCAGCAAAGGGACATATCCCCTGTCCCGGGCCACGCTGCAGATATTGCACAGGATGGCACAGGGGCGAAAACCCGGCGTGGCATATGGTGCAGTCTCGTCAAGAGCTACGAGATGTTCGGCTTTATCCAAATTCTCTCCCGATGGAGAGAGGATTGCCCAGATCAGGTACTCCGACGTTTTGGAATCCAATCCAAAACCGAAGGATTTACATTCCAGATCGCGCGCAGTCACAGCCACGGAAATATAGCCATTCATAATTTCAGGAGAATTGTTGAAGCGGGTGTTTGTACGGGAGGCTGTCAGAATGCTCTCATTCTGTCCGCTGGCAATCAGGGGTCGAGATGGATTTGAAACCAGCACGGTCAAACTGCTCAGGGCAAGCAGGACAATAACCCCAGTCTGGATATATCGGTGGATCCCATCGAACACCCAACCGACCAGCGGAGCCGCAATTATGAACCAGGGCAGGAGCAGGCGACTGGCAGTATCCTGCCATTTGAACAGCATCGAGAATAAGAGATAAGAAAGCAGCACGGTGATCGCATAAAAAAGTGGCAACTTGTCAAATAAAACGTCACGATCAGGAAAAAGATTGTCTCGTTTTCCTGCAATTCCTCTTCGAAAAAGCTGTTTAGAAAAAACCACAAACGCATATATCGTTGCCAGAGCGGAGAATATAAAGTGCCAATTATTTCCCGCGAAGTCCTCATGAACAGAGTGACGAATCCTATAAATTCCCAGTGTTGTACGAGGATCGTTGATATCAATTCTTAAAGCCTCATGGGTTTTTTGAGCGGCAAGGTAAAGCACCTTGTTCGCGGGACCAGTATCGAAGGCCATCTGCATCGCAGCATTGCGGAGGCCGGTCGAGAATATTGCCGGGGGCGTGAACACTGTGCTTCCCAAAGTGTCAGTTGCCGGACCAAGCGGGTTGCCAAATGTTGTGTAATTTTTCATCCACAAACTGGAATTTAAGAGCAATAGTACCGCCAAACCAAGTGCCGCAAACTTTACCGAAAGTATCCACCGCTTTTTCCAAATTAGAACTACGAGAAGCAATAGTAGAAAAGGTAAGGCACAAACAACAAAAGTGCCCTTTGTCAGAACGCCAAGGCCAAATGCAAAGGCCATCAAGATTGAATTGAAAATCAGTCTATTGGGTGATTCGGACATGACTCGATTGGCCTCTGAAATGGCGAAAAAAGCCAGGCAAATTCCCCAAAAAGCAGCAACATAGTCCGTCTGTGTGCTGGTGGATTGAAGAACGCCCATCGGCAGCGTCACAGCGAACAAGGCGGCGAACAGCTGTCCTTTTTGCCCAGCACCTAATCGGGACGCCATCAGCGACGCCGCAATGACAGACCCAAACATACTCATCCACTGAACCATGTTGGCAAAGCGATCATTCCCCGCAAGAACCTGAAAATGCAGAATGGCATATTCGGCAAAGGGGGGCATCCACAGCTGTCTGTCGGATGGGGTTGGAAAGAAATCCACAGAGCGGTTGACAATCCAGTGCATGACCCGGCTCATATGGTATTGCATGGAATCGTTGGTGTTGGGCGGAGCGATGATCGCCACTAGAAAAGTGATTCCCAGGTAAATCACTATCACGCCCAGCATGCCCCACGCCAACGCGCCATCCACTTGGGGTTTTTGGAGTTTTTGCCAAATCGCCCGTCGATTCCGAAGGATCAGGCCAAGGTTGACAGCCAATACAACCACCCAAAAAACCACCATGGACTGGCGGTCTATGGCATGGAAGAATCCCATCACTTCAGTGGACAGGGCAACCAGTGTTCCCCAGATCACCGCGGATGCCAGAATGGATTCCCGCCACTCACGGTCACGATGCATCAACCGCAGGGAAAAATAGATGGCGATAAGATTAATAAAAGGGATCAATGCCAGCATAGTGCTGCTCATTTCACAAGCTTATCGGTGTGAACCGAAGATAATGCTTAGAAAAGGAAATTGTAATCCACCTTCGGGAAGATGGTTAATTTACCCCCAACAGTGGCATCCAGCACGCAACGCCCCGCACTCGTGTAAGCTTGTCTGGCAAGCCGATAAGCACGTTCCGAGCCTACGAGATCAGGTAATTGCCACTTGAAACCTGCACCAAAGTAACCTGGAGAGAAGTGGTTGGGATCATCACCTTGAGAAACTATTGCCTGGTTGGCAGGTCCTTGGGTGACAAAGTTGTGATCCACGCCGATCAGGATGACCTCGGAAAAGCCCATGTGGAAAGCAAGTTGCAGGGCGACATAGGTAACAGTGAATCCCTCGAAAATCCTCCCAGAGGCGTTGTGCGAAAAATTCTCAGGGCCTGTAAAGTCCGTGTCCACAAAGACAGCCTGCGGGTCATCGGCAAACCAGTGACGCGAGCGCCAGGTCAGATACTTGGGCAAATCGAGGGCTCTCATTTCACCTGCGCACTGTTCGAGCACCAAGTCATTGACCGAAACCAGGCAGGAGGTCGTAAATCCAAGCTCAGAGAAGATTAGATAAATCCGGTTCAGTCCAAAAGTGAACTCCCCTTGCAGCTTGGTTAAATCAGTTTGACACAGGGATGGTCCATTCCCGATGATGAAACAACGTTCTCCCGCGTGCGAATTGTGAAGCTCATGCATACGGCGGCGACTCTCATGCCAGCGAGGGCTGAGTCGCTGAGCAAGGACATGACGCTCGCGGTTGCGATACCACCAGTAGGTATTCGAGGCGGCATTCCAGAGGGGAGCAGGCGTGATTTTCTTTAACGTTTGTTTCATTGAAATCCGTATCAGCGCCCTATTCCGTGCTTAGCCTGGCCGTCGCACCGCCGTCCACGATCATGGCCTGACCTGTCATAAACGACGACTGAGTTTCATCAGCAAGGAAATAAATGGCGTGGGCGATTTCCTCGGGCTTTCCCACCCTCCCGTTGACCGTTTTACGTGCCAGATTGTCGAGGCGGGTCTGGATATCGCTGCCGGAGACATGTCCACGTCCCAAACCGGCGCGCAGCATGGGCGTATCCACAGCTCCAGGCAGGATCGCATTGACCCGGATGTTGTCCGCAGCAAACTCGATCGCCATCGCCCTGGTAAGCGCCAGAAGCCCGCCCTTGCTGGCAGCATAAACAGAGATATTCGCTGACGTCTGCACCGCATGCACCGACGAGACGTTGACCACTGCCCCGCCGCCTGCCGCTTTCATCAACGGGTGCGCCAGCTTGACTCCCAGGAAAGCAGAGCGCAGGTTCGACGCAATCACCGCATCCCATTCCTCGATCGTGGTTTCCAGCATGGGTTTGGCAATCTGCATGGCTGCGTTATTAATCAAAGCGTCCAGCGTTGTGGAAAAGGCCTGCGCCTTGTTGAAGATTGCGGCGATTTCTTCAGGGTGAGAAATATCGGATTGGATGAACAAGCCATCGGCAGGGAAATCCTCGCTGAAAGGATTGCGGTCCACGCCGATGACCCGCCAGCCGGATTCGGCAAACAAGTTGACAGCAGCTCGTCCTATTCCGCCAGCCGCACCAGTGATCAGTACCGTCCTAGTTTTTTTGTCAGGCATCATAAAGCTCCTGGTCATTGTAGGCTATTCCCAACCCATCGAGTAAATTCTTGATGGTATTCCAATGCACCCGTTCCCAGGCCGCGGGGCTGGAATTGGCATTGTGAGGGGCGAGCATTACATTATCCATTTTCAACAGAGGACTGTCGTCCGGAAGAGGTTCGACTTCAAACACATCCAGTGCTGCGCCACCAATTTTTCCAGCCTTCAATGCAGCAATTAACGCTGCCTCGTCCACGATGGGTCCGCGCGCAGTGTTAATGATAATAACGCTGGGTTTTACAATAGATAATGTACTGGGGTTAATAAGATGATAACTGGTGGAATTGAGATCACAATTCAGACTGATGAATTCCGCCTGGGCCATCAGGGTCATTAGATCTATCATCCGGATACCTGTTTCAGCAACAAACACGTGATCGATCTCTACTATATCCGTCCCCAACACAGTCATCCCAAAGGCGCGTGCGCGGCGCGTCACTGCCTTGCCAATATTACCAACGCCCACAATCCCTAGCGTTGTCTCGTGCAAGGCTTTGCCGGGGATTTTCTCCCACATTCCTGATTTCATCTCCTTGTCCATCTCATGATGGCGGCGGGCGAAGGCAAGAATATATCCCATCACCGTATCAGCCACAGGGAGTGTAAAAGCATTGAGGGTGCGCCCAATCTTGACGCCAAACCGGGCGGCGGCATCCTGGTCGATTGAATCGATTCCCGTCCCCCACTTGGAGATTGCCTTCAGGCGGGGGGCACAAGCTGCGATGGCACGTGCGGTGAATTGATCATCCCCGCAGATGGCTCCGTCAAATTGGCCGGCATATTTTAGAATATCCGCTTCATCAAGCCGCTCTCTGACTTCAGCAACGATGAGGGTGATCCCATGCTGTTCAAGGATCGGGCGAAATCGCTCGACAAAGGGAATCATATACGGGGCGGAGAATAACACTGTAGGCATAGTAAGATCTCTTTGTATAGTTATTGGCTAAGTATATCCATTTTTAGCGCCTGCATGTAACATGAAGGTACGGGCATAAAAGGTACTGATGAGTTAACCCGGAAATTCCTCAAAGTGTCTGCTTGAATAAATTCATGGATCAAGCAGCAGATTATACAAGAAGCCATGTGGTAAATTAGGCAGCACCGGATCGGTGAGCTGTTTGAGCAGATATTCCTGCCCACCAAGCATGATCGTTTTCCGACGCACCAGTTGCCCGTCATCCGATTGAATCAAAATGACATTATCCGGTTCAAACTCACCAAAATACCCCGGAACTGAATAGGTAGTCTTCGCATTAATCTGGAAGCGACCATCTGGTCCAAGGAGGTAATTTTCCCAACCAGTTTCCAATCGGTGAACAACCGGAACGAATTCCATACCGTCCGGGAAATCATAGAGCTGCATCAGCACACGCGGCAGGTTCCAGTAATTGGCGCCAATCTGACGGGTATCGGTGAGGGCGGCGCGGTCGACAAGGATGACAGTCCCATCGCCAGCGTCAGGAATAAGAGGTAGGAGTTCCACCCAAAATTGTTTTTGCAGCTGCCAGGCTCGGACATAATCACTTTGAATGACAAATCCATAGCCTGCCATGAGCGCAAAGAAGAAGGCCAGCGTCAGATTTACAACCCAGCGCCACCGACCATTTGCCAGAATCAGCAGGAAATACGCCACACAACCGATAAGAATTGCCGCCCCTGCCGCACCTGCCGCATGAACACGTGTATCGCGCCCGCTTATGGCATAGGCGCGCACCGTGAAGGTCAGCGGGTAAGCCAGAATGAGCATTACAGCTCCTGTAACTGCCATGTGCCACAACAATTTTATCGTATCAGGAAGAGGTTCATGGGAACGAATTTTCCGCCACAAGGTACTCAGGCCTGGTCCGGACTTAATATCCAGACGCCATAGTATAAATATCAAGGCAACAAAAACCACCAGAGCCACGACGGCGATTTCTGCATTAATGGCTTGCAACGCCTGAATAGGTCGCAAGACATAAGTCCCCAGGCTGACCAGCGGACCCTGGATCATGTGCAGGATCGGCGTCGTTGCCAGTTGCTGCAAAGTTAATCCCGCTACCCGGTTCTCGCCGATATACGAGCGGAGGGTAAAAATACTCCCCAGCATGATGGCTAAAATCAACCCGTGCAAAAACAACTCTTTAAGCAGATATTTGTTCCAGTTGGGTTTAAACAGCGGAACAGCAGCAAAAATAACGAATGGCAGCTCATAACCAAATAGAACAATAAATGCCAACGTATAGGATAAAAACCGCCAATCGGACAAGTAACAGTGCATGGCAAGCAGGATCAGCAAAACAGAGGGCTGCAACCCAAGAGAATGCGTCAGGAATGCCTGGGTAGTGTCCGCGGCGTACAGGACGAAAGCCAAACTGCTCAACAGAGCCAAAGCACGATCCGAGACTCGCCGGATCAACCAATAGAATAATCCAATGTTGACGGCCGTGATGACAAAGCCAATCAGATATGGACCCCAATGTCCGGCGATGCGCCAGCCAAGCCATGAGAAAAGATAAATGAATGCAGGATGGAATGGCCGGCCTTGCCCTTCAAACTGTGTAAACAAAGACATCAGAAATTGCCACAAGCCCTGCGTTGACAATTGCACCGCATCGGGAATCCGCGTTAGATCATCTTCATACAATCCAAATTGCCCGCTGTGCCAGTAGCGTACAACCCAAAAGATTGCCACCAGCAACAGGATGTCCAGCAGGGTCCGCAGACGTTTGTCAGATTGTTTCATTTCTTCTTGTTTTGCCTGCGCATTAGAAAATCAACAATGTCGAAATCGAGTTCCTCGTCAATATCCCAGGCTTCGTCTCGATCGATTTCAAACATCAATGGACGTTGGCCAAGACGGTTATGATTCTTTTGTAGGGTTTCTCGCATGAAAAGGTATAGGCAGGAATTCTCTTCAAATACCGGCGGAAGATCCTGGGTTTGGAGCAGGATGGCGGGATCGTGGTTGAGCGGACGGCTATCCTTTGTCCACAAACGGGTCTGGAGTCGAGTCACAGAAAACAAAGAATCGTACGTCGGGAATCCCATCGTAAAAGATTGTATGGCCCGGGACACAGTCTCTGGTTTGAGCAACGGATTGGTGCTATGGGTCTGGATGTAGAAATCAGATTCGACTTGGGAAGTGTCATAGAGCAGGATTTCATTCATCGAGATGGTGTCAGCTCTCAGTGATTCGGGGCGTTCAATCAGTTTAACCGCTGGATAATCCCGCCGCAGGCCTTCCATAACCGGCTCGGAATCGGTGTCAACGACAATCTGTTCGATCTCCGCCACGGCAAGAAGCGTTTCGACGATGTAACGATAAAGCGGTTTCCCGGCCAGCTGGCGATAATTTTTTCCCGGTACCCGCTGGGAATGATGCCGCATGGGGATAAGGGCAATCAGTTTGTTCAAGGATTCTCCAATTTATAAATCACCCATCCATAGGTGAATGGCCGCGTGTCCACCAGAGGAGCAGGAGTGGCACAAAAAGCACGCGTCTTGATAAAGGGGCAAAACAGGCGGGGCAAATCCAAGCTCAACATAGGAAAGCGGCGTTCATATTGTTGAACTTTCTGCCACCCTGGATGTTCCCGGAAGTAAGAAAGCAAACTGTCGTTCCAATTGTTTTGAGTTTTTTCAACGACCCCCTGACGGACAGCAAGCAGGGGCTGGTTCACGACATAAGGCGCGATGAGGTAATAAACTCCTGGCGAGGAAGTGTCTTGAAAATCAAAAGGTAAAATCGTTATATCGGAGCGCCCCCAATATTTATTAATATAATCCATGAGCTTATAGTAATACTCATTGGGGGATTGAATATTGAGCAATACAGTGCTATTGGGTTCGACATTTCGAAGGAAAAAAAGCAGGTCAGCATTCGCCGAATCAACGGCCAGTTGTATTCGTCCATTAGAAAGGTCATTTAATTGACTCGAAATTAGCAGTAGCATAGACAGCACAAGCGCTGAAATCGCTATCCACCGTCTGACAGCCTTTTCGTTTTGAGCAAAACTGAAAACATTATCTGCCGTGATGCCGCCAAACACCGCAGCCCCAACCGCGAACGGCATCATGTAATACTCCGCCATGAAAAACCAGGGTAAAAACAAGGCAATCCAAGCCCCCATCCATACCATGGTATCAAACAGAATTTGTCCATGAACAAATTTTCTCTGCATGATCCAAACAAGTATCCCAGCTGCGACCAGCGGTAATAGGTAGGCATAATCCCGGACAAGCCAGCCCGCCCAACGAATGCCGGAAGCAACAAACTGCTCAAGGTTAAAGCCATAGCGACTGGTATAGGATCCGGTATTCATCTGCCAGGTTACGAAATAAATCCGCAGTATATAGTAAACAATAACTGACATTAAAGTCGAAAGAAGGTAGGCACCGCGAACAGCCCGTCTTCGAATATCCCTGTCCCCCTTGAATAAAAAGCGAGCCGCCATATACCATACAAACGCAATTGGCAAAACAACGATGGAAGTTTCCTTCGAGGTGTGAGCCAGGAGCAATACGATGGCAGAGGAGGCAATTAATAACAACTTGGCCCCTAACTTTAGTTCATCCTTAAAAAAAAGAATGGCAACCAGCGAAAGCACCAGCATGGCGGCTTGCAAAGTCTCCCCCTTCGAAAGCGTATAATAGCTTTCTATGACAGGGCTTGCAAGGGCGAGAAGAAGGCCGGACAAAAAGGCGGCGCGCCGGCTGAGGGTAGCTTTGAAAACCAGAAAAATTAACCCAGCCACTGCCGAGGCCAGGGCACACATATTCCCGAAAAAA
Source organism: uncultured Chloroflexia bacterium (assembly GCA_963774975.1). Lineage (GTDB taxonomy): Bacteria > Chloroflexota > Anaerolineae > Anaerolineales > Villigracilaceae > JBGPQJ01. The sequence goes on along the minus strand of CAVZGY010000002.1, from coordinate 344,575 downwards.
AACCAGAATGGATTTTCCCCTGCCAGCTTGTAGAACAAACCAAACCACAGCCAGTACAAAGGACGGTAACGCCCTTCCAAAATGTCCACGCTCATATCCCATTCGCCGTGATTAATGAACTTGTCGAGCGTTACAAGTCCTCTGCCATCATCCAACAGTCCAAATTGCGGCGAGAGCAGGCGCGGGAGCATGACAAGGATAGCGATCAGCACCGGGGAATAAAGCAGAATAGTGTCCCAATACAGGGAACGATTTCTGGTGGATGTCACGGAGGATTACCCTTCAAGATCATTATACCGAATCGGTTCCACATCACGCGATTTGCTCTGTGTTGCTACTCCTATTCCTCTTGGATAATAGAACGTTTGACGCAACTGCCATGTCAGGGGACCAGATTGGCGATATCCCTGATAAGTACCCCAAAACTGCATCCAACGAAACCAGAAGATATTGAGCAGGCTTGGCGCAAGCGCATGGCTTTGAGCAGCATGCCAGAGGTCATTAAATATATTTCCCACGACCAACCGGATGAAATCCCACAGTCTAAAGCGTTCAGCGGGAAAGATCCGCTTAAAGGCCATTGCCTCTCTTCTATAACGGTTATAAACACCGTAGGGAGTCTCGTGGTGAACATGAACGATCTCTGCCTCAGCCGCATAGGAAATTGCATAGCCTGCATGAAGCGCCCAGTTGGCCCAGGCAAGATCCTCCAGGCCGGTCAACGTCTCATCATAAACATGCTGCTCCCAGATCGAACGGCGGATCGCAGCATTGGCATTGTTGCAAAATGGATGGGCCTGCCTGGGTTCAGAATGTTGAGGATACCACTGCGCAAAAATCTGATGTTCAGAAAATTTAGTCGTCTCGCCACCGCGCTGCCTGCCATACGTCAACGCGACTCTGGGATCAGAAAAAGGCTCGATCAGGCGTTCAAGCCAATCCGGATAGACAGGATAGACATGCGCACTGGCGATAACAATAATTGGGGTCGACGCTTCTTCAATGCCTAGATTGAGGGAGCGGCCAAAGGTGAACTCATCCGGGGTAATGTGCAAGACCTTTACCCCGAAGCCTGCCGCGATCTCGACGGTACAGTCCGTCGACCCGGAATCGACCAATATCACATCCACATCGCGGACAGTCTGGCGGGAGATGCCCTCCAGAAGGCGGCCGATGTGTCTCTCCTCGTTATAAGCGCGAATGACAACTGAACACTGCATAAAGATTTGTTTAATCACGGCGCAGTTTCAATAAGCAGTTGATACAACATTCCTCGCGGCAGGCTGGGTAATACCGGAACCGCTTGCGGTTTCAACAAATAGGACATGCCATTAATTTCAAGCAGTCCATCAACCCGCTTCATCATGTCGCCTTCGGTGGAAATAATGATAACGTCTCCACTTTCAAATATGCCGTAATTATCGGGAGGCGCCGTGACGGTTTCCCGGTTGACCTGAAAAGAACCATCCTCCAGGACTATCTTTTCCTGCCAGTCAGGCAAAAGCCGATAGACTCGAGGAACTGACGTCGATTCGTCCGGGAAAATATAGAGCTGGTTCAAAACGCGGGATAAATTCCAGGTGTTGGCGCCTATTTGAAGGAAATCCTCAAGCCCATCCGGTTGGATAAGTATGGCGTTGCCTGGGCTTGCATCCTGGATAAGAGGAAGTAATTCCGCCCAAAACCCTCTTTGGGCCTGCCACGCTTTGACATAATCCTGCTGGATCATGATTCCAAACCCCACCAGCAGAGCAAACCAACCAGATAAAAGAAGCGTTGCGAGTTTTCTTTGACGATAATGGGATAAAACTGTCAGCAGGGCATATGCAAAGGCTGCGACAATCAGCGAAGCTCCGATGACACCAGCCAGGTGGCCGCGGGTAGTGCGACCCGAAATCGCAGTGAGCCGGGTGGTAAAGGTCATCGGATAGGCTAGCAGCAACATGACAAGACCCGCCGCTACCAATTGCGCTAAAATCCTGGTCTGGTCATCCAACTCATAAAGCTTTCCTCTTCGAATGGCACTGAATATGAGAGCTGGTTTAAGCTCTCCAACCAGGTTGGCTTTATATAAGTACAAGGCAATCACAACAAAACTTAGTAAAGAAACAACGCCAGCAACAGGGTCCAATGCCATAAGCACTTGATAGGGACGAAACAGGTATGTTCCCAATGCAACCATGGGACCTTGAATAACATGCAACACTGTAGTAAAGGCGGTTTCGCGATAACCCAATTCGAAATCGATGGTCCCCCCCTGAGCATAGCGCATGATGAAACTGCTCAGGAGCATGGCAGCCATGACGCCAACATGTATGATAAGGTTCTTCCAAAATTGTTTACTGCTCTCAAGTTTATTGAGAAGCGGCGCCGCCATAAAAACGAGGAAAGGGGTCTCGTAGGCGAATAGAACGATCGGATAGACAAGCACGTAGGATATCCATCGGCTGCCGAAAAGGTATGTATGAAAAGCCAGCAGCAAAAGTGTGTTGGACACTTGACCTCCCAGGGACATGGTCAAGTAAGCCTGCGTCGTGTCGGCAGAAAAAAGCGCATAGGCGAGGCCTCCCAATAATCCAAGGAGGCGCGAGTGGATTTTCACGAGAAGCAAGTAGAACAGCACAAGATTCCCAATGGTAATCAAGTACCCAACCCAGTAAGCGCCCCATAAATCATTCACCTGCCATCCCAGCCAGGAAAGAATATAGATAAATCCCTCGTGCAGAGGACGATTGGCATAATATCGAGTCATTAGGAAGACCAAATGGTCCCAAACACCAGCCAGGCTCATTGATATAGCCTCCGGGATTCGGGTGAAATCGTCTTCATAAAGTCCAAACTGGGCACTATAAAAATAACGCGCTGCCCAGAAAGTCGCCGCAAGGAAAACGATATCCAACAGATAATGCCGATATCGAAACAATAATATTCTCATGTTCGTGATTGTTTTCGCGCCATCGTGCTGGCCGCGGTGACAATTCCGAGAGATACCCAAAGATAGGGCATGGCAAAGGAATCTATGCTAAAGCCTTCGGCGAGGAAAGAGGCGATGACAAAAAAAGCCATCCAGCCAAAAAGACGGTGCTCAGACACAGCCTGCGCCTCCAGAAACTTACCACCACGCCAAAGAACATAAAACCAGGTACAGAACAGTGAAAAACCCATTAGTCCCGTTTCGCTTAGCAGGCGGACCCAGAAACTCTTCACGTTAGGCAGGTAATACTCGGTTGTCAGAACGTAAATTATTTCGTTTAAACGATCCGCAATCGCAGGCATATGCTGGGTGAAAAAGAAACCGGTATTCCCCAACCCAACGCCGAGTATCGGGAAGCGGGCGAAAGTCTGCAAGCCATTTGCCCAGTAAACGACACGTTCGGCAAAAGTAACTCGCGACGCCAACTCAAAAAAATCGAGAGGGATATCTTCAAGGGACATCAACCGCTCGAACCGAGGGTCGATGCGTGCCATTAAGGTCAAAATGGCCAGGAGTACCCCTGCATACAGGGCTAACATTCCCACTACGATCAGCAAGCGTTTCCACAACGACAGGGACAAGTTATACCGTTTTTGAATCCAGGAAATTCCATGGATGTGCAAACGCCACAGTGCATAGGCTACCATCATGGCGAGCGCCAACAAGCCTACTCTGGAGAAGCTAAATACCAGCGCAATAACCGCTCCGACAAGAAGCACATTTTCCATGGAGAGTCTTCCCAATTTACGAATGGACGAATAGCCGGTGATACTCGCCGCAAACCAGAAAGGGATATAAACAATGTTCAACTGATGTGCCAACCAGGAGGGTTCATAGGCAAAACCACCGACTCTGGTAAGAAAGGTCTGGTCGAGCAAAGAGCGGACAGAAACCTGGTATTGGATCCTTACCATCCAGCCGAGGTACTCTCCGCCTCGAAACAAAATCACATAAAGCTGTGCCAGGCACCACGCCACCAGGATCAGCCCACTCACGTTGATAATCGCCGCTGCAAGGTTCAAATGTTTCAAAGTCCGGAACCATAATGAGAATAAAAAATAGACTCCAATGGCGATCATGAATGTCAGAAGCGCTTCCTTTTCCGCATCCAGCGCAGTGTAATTTTGATAAACCGGAAATTTTATAAAGAAAGCTGTCAGCGAAGAGATCAATGCGACCAGAATGAAGGCGATGAACGGGCGAGTCTCCGCCGGGAGTCTCCCGCCTCTTATCAAGTAAAAAGGCAACCAGACGATTCCCACCAGAGCAATCAAGATAATAGATGGTGGTGCAACCAGAGAATATCCCATTAGGCGGGATAGCACAGGCAGAGTGGTCACTGGCAAAAGCAGAATTGCCAGCATCATCATCACGACACTGGCATAGCGAAGCCATTCCAACGGGCGTAACCGCGCGAGCTGCATAATGGATCTATTTTACAGGTAGTTTTTGAACAATCGCACCGCCAACAATCAATCCCAGCAGGCTGCCAGCCAGCATGAGCAAACCAGTGTTGTAGTACACCGGGCGGATGGGAGCTTGCGCCACTACACCAGGCTCAAAGCTCACCAAGGTGCTGATGCCTTCGCTGGCCGATAAAGCATTCTGGTACTGGCGGTCAAGCTCCTGGTATTGCACCTGAAATTCGGCGAGGTCGGAAAAGGACGTGCCTGCACATTGATTACCGTCGGCCAGGTTTGAGTCCAGAAAGCATTGAGACAATACTGCCAAATGAATCTTAATGGACTCTGCGAGAGCAGCCTGTTTGCGCGCCTCCTGCAAATAATCATCGGCCGTTGAGACCCACAAGTTAGCCAACTTCGCTGCTGTCTCACTGTCACCATGACGAACAATGATCGTCCAATCGCTCCTGCGCTGGTCGAGCGCCAATTGTCCATTTCTAAAACCGTCTCCCGGAAATGCTAGCCCATCAACAAGGGCTTGTTTTTCCACAGCATCGCGAACTTCAAGGGTATAGAAGACCAAGGCAATAGGAGTCAGATAGGGGGCTCTCAACTCATAGGTTAACTCGGCTTGCGGATTTGTCTTTTGTGCTTCAGCAAGCACTGCTTCTTCATCAAGAGTGATGCGATACTCGGCTCGAGCCTCATAAACTGGTTCGGAAAATCGGGCGATACCCCACCCGACGATGCCACCGATCATCATGGTCATGGCAATGACCCACCAATAACGAAGCGCATGTTCAAGGGAATCGCGTGGAGAAATGTCTTCAACCATTTTTTCTGTCCAGAAACAAAAAGGCTGCCAAGCCGACGGCGAGCACCAGCCCGAAAAGGAGATTCGAATAGAATGGGGCCAGGTTTAATGCAATAAACGCAATACAACCTAAAACAATCGCAGAAATATGCATCACCGCCACCGCATGGGTTGAATCCAGCCCAAGGGCAGCCAGCCGATGATAGGTGTGATCATGACCTGCCCGGTAGACGGGCAGACCGCGCCGCCAGCGCGAGAATACCACCAGGCTGGTGTCAAAAATCGGAACACCAAGAATCAGGATGGGGAGGAACCACGAGGAGCCTTGCGGGAAATCCTTCGGCGTAAATAGAATTCCAACAGCGGCCAGTAAAAATCCCAGAGTTTGTGCACCAGAATCGCCCAGAAAAAAACGGGCTGGCATCATGTTGAAGAAAAACAGACCAACACATGTGCCAATGATCAAAGTGAGCAATTGCAGCAAACTGGTTTGAGTCGAACCCAGGGTGACTAATATTAAGAATGCAACAGCAATTCCACTGACTCCAACCGCAAGGCCATCCATGCTGTCGATGAAATTGAATGCGTTGGTGACCCCGACCACCCAAAATAGCGTAATCAGCCAGTTAATATAATCATTCGCCTGCCCCGGAAGCCCGAGAAAATTGGACGGGATGATGCTGACAGATGTGCCGAGTGCAATTAACAGAACCGTCGCGGTAACCTGCCCAATCAGCTTGATGCGTGCCGGCAGCCGTTTGAAATCATCCCACAAGCCTATGCTAAAAATCAATAAGGCGGGGATAAATATATTCCACAGATCCTTGATCATGCTGAAGTTGAAAAGAAACCCGCAAATCAAAAGGGTCAAGATAAGAGTCAACCCGCCCGCATAAGGCGTCGCAATACTGTGCTTCTTGTGCGGCAAGGCACCGGGCACGTCCATCAGACCAATACGCCGAGCGACATGGATTGCCCCCCAACCCAAAAGAAGAGATAATGTTATGCTAATGAAAATATTCGTAAACACAAAGATCGGATACATTATTATTATTTTATCTCAAAGGTTGATAAACCAAGCTTCCTGTAAACATCCAAGGTTTCCCGGATTATCTTTTCAGTTGAAAAATCCCGCTCCGCAATTTTCCGACCTGCCATTGCCATCTGTCGGCGAGTTGCTGGAGAGCTTATCAATTCCAGGATCGCTTTCGCCAAAGCCTTGGGATCTTTGGGCGGCACAAGGTACCCGTTTTCGCCGTGCTTTACTACATCACGACACCCTGGCACATCGGTTGTGACGACTGCACGCCCACAAGCGGAAGCTTCTATCAGCGTTCTCGATAACCCTTCACGATAAGACGGCAGGCACACAATGTTTGCCAATGGATAAATGTTTTGCATTTGACCACTCCACCCCCAACATTCGATAACACCTTCATCCGTCCAGGATTGGAGTTCTCTGGCCGAAATTGAGGATGGATTGCCTTCGTAAAGGTCGCCCGCAAGGACAAATCGTGCTTTTGTTCCGTTATTATTTACAATCCGGGCTGATTCTACAAACTCAGATATACCCTTATCTCTCAGAAAACGCCCGGGGAACAATACGACCGGCGCTCCTTGCGGTTCTTCCCTTGGTTGGAACAAATCGATATCTACGCCTGAACCTCGAATTAACTCTACGCTATTGGGAGCAACCAATTTCATGGAAAGAAAAAATTCCCGGTCGGATGAGTTTTGAAAAATGATCCGCGTATTCCGAAGAACAATTCGATAGGCGAGCAAGACCATACCCCGCAGGATTCTACGAACTGGACTGTTATCAGTAAAAACGAAGCCCAGGCCGGTAACCGAATTAACAATGGCTTTGATACCGGCGAGATGTGCAGCGCAAGAACCGTACAATACGCATTTTACTGTGTAGTGGTGAACAACTGCAGGTCTTTCCGTTCTGTACAGATTCCAAAGTCGGATCAACGAAATAATATCAACGAAAGGATTAACCTTACCCTTTGACAATGGAATCTCGAGCCAGCGAAAACCTGCCTCTCTTAGTCGCTTAGCGTATTCTCCGCCAGGTGATACCAGCACCACTTCAACACCTTTATCATGTAATGCTTTGGCAAGGGAAAGGCGAAAATTATAGAGATACCAATCTGTGTTGGCAAAAAGAATAACTTTCATACTCGAAAAGATTTCGGGGATATGGATTGGTATATCTGCGAATATTTTTCGGTCGTAGTTTCAAGACTGAACAGGTTTTTAATCCTTTCGCGAGCAGATAGGCCAAGACTGGTTCGTACCGCTCCGGGCATGGACAGTAATTCATCCCATGCATTTGCAAGCGATTTAGGATCTCGTGGCGGAATAACCCGGCCTGTGTTTTCAACAACGCGCGCAGAATCCCCGACATCCGTCACCACACAGGGCACACCGCAGGCCATTGCTTCTCCAATGACCTGGGGAAAGGCCTCGCCATAAGCAGAAGAAAGTGTGGCAATATCAAGCGCAGAAAACAATCGCTGGCCATCCATTCTTAGCCCCAGCATAAGAACATGATTTTGCAGGTTCAAAAAATGAACCAGTTCGGCAAGTTCCAGGTTGTTATCATCGACACTTTCGCCCCAGAGAAGAAAATCGACATCCTGGCGCTTCTGGAGCAGTAGCGACGCAGCACGGATAAAATTCGCATGATCTTTTTGGGGATGATAACGGGCGGCCATTCCTATCAAATAGCCATTGCCGGGCAATCCCAACTCGTGTCGAACAATCTCCCTAGAATTCTCATCGGGGTAAAACTGAGAGAGATCAAATCCATTTTCAATCACTAACATCCTGTTCTCGTCAAATCCCATTGCGACATGGGTCTGCTTGCCGGTATTTGCGTTACAAATAATCTTTGTGGGTAAACAACGAGATAGTAAGGTATTGGCTGATGCGATCAGATAAGTCGACGTTTTCAGAGAGCCCCTATTGGATATAGTATGACGAATATTCCAAACCACCGGATAAGGACCTGCCAGTTTCGCCGCAATGCCTCCCAGCAGATCCGCATGATACATCCACGTTTGGACAATGTCCGGACCAAAATCAGTTATCTTCTGCTTCAAGCGGAAGATGCTAAGAGGGTCAGGAAAACTGGGAGAAAGCCCCAACGATTCAACGGGAATGCCCGCAGACCGGATAAAATCTCCAACTGGCTGTTCGCGAGTCAATGATATGACAGATTGCTGAAAAAGATTGGGGTCAAGAGTGGAAACCAACCGAAACAGCGCCATTTCGGCACCGCCCATTTCCAGGCTGGTGATGATGTGCAGGATTCGGCAAGGTGCGGTCATGACAGGCGAATCCCAACTGCATCGAGGTATTGCCTGGCGGCTGTGGCAGCCGTAAAGGAGCGTCCCCGCTGGCGCAGGAAATCCTTTGGTTGAGGGCGTTCAAGCGCTACGATGATGGCATCGGCTAACGCGACATCATCCCCTACCGGGACAAGCTGCCCATATTGGCCGTTCACCAGGATTTCCTCCGGTCCGCTCTTGCAATCTGTGGAGACAACTTGAGCGCCGCAGGCGAGGGCTTCCGCAACAACATTGGCAAACCCTTCCCAAGCCGAGGATAAGACAAACACCGAGCATCGTGCCATAAAACAATAAGGATTGGTGGCAAATCCGTAAAAATCCACATCTTCTGCGATATTAAGCTCTGCGGCAAGTTTTTTCAGTTCGGGAAGCAACCTGCCTTCGCCCAAGATGACCAGGTGCACAGACATCTGATGCCGCAGGCGGGAAAAAGCGCGAAAAAGAGTAGGATAATCCTTTTGCTCAACCAGGCGACCTGCTGCCAATATGACGGGTGGTTGGCCCTCAGAAAACCAAGGATGTTCTACCGGTCGTCCCATAAGCTCTTCCATTCCAACCTGGTAGACGGGATTGTATACAACATGGATTTTCCCATGGGGAATTTTTGCTGCATCTGCCAGGTCGCGTGCCACACCTTCTGAAACAGCTATGAAAGCATCAGCGTAGCTCTTTAACAATCGAAGCAGAATTGGATAAGATCTATCCTGCAGTTTTCCAGAGCTCTGGACCTGGGTCGAAACATGATTGCCGACATGAAGCATGGTTCGCACTCTCGACCTGGAAATCATTTTTGCCAACAGGAGGATGATGTGGGTGTGTTGAGGTGCCGAGAACATGACATCAGGTTGTTCATCGCGCAGGTACTGAACCAAGGAGGGTAAGGCAAACAAGACTCGCTTGGCCTGCAAAATTTTTACCCTGACACCTTTAGGTAAACTTTCTACAGGCGCACCATTGGCATAAACCAGGACAAAATCTACGTTCATTCCCAGCCTCAGGTATTCCTCCGAAAGATTGACGGCTACCCGTTCCACACCTCCGCCTGCAAAGTGGGGTAGAAAAAAAGCTACTCTTATCTCAGGCATTGAAGCCAGTATCCTTCTGGATACGTTTTGCGAGCAAGGTAAAAAACGTGACCGGCCAAAAAACATTGTAACGGCAACCACGACAAACCGCGTTCAGAAACTGCTCCCATTTACGATGATATAGTGCCGTGGCGGCCAATTTGTAAGCATTGCTTGAATGACCGGGAATAAGTTCCCGACGCATTTCAATTGGAATATTTGTTTTCGCCAGGTATTCTTCCTGAATATTGAGCGCTTCAAGGGTGACCTTTATGCGGATTTGTCCCCGCACTGGGTTGCGGGAATCCTGCATCGAGAAAGTAGCCGATCCTTCATGCTGCCGAAACAGATAATTCTCACCGGGCAGGGAAATGGGACGGACACCTGACATTGCCAGTCGCATGATCATTTCGCGGTCAGCCGCATAACGATAACGATTATCAAACAATCCATAGCGCTCAAATATCTGGCGTCGAAGGAACCAGGTATTGGGTGTAGTAGACCCGCGTACGATACGATACCAGAATTCGTCGGCGCCTATTGATGGTGAAGACCGTACGATTTTTCGTTCGTACCCATCAACCTCGAAAACAGAATAACCACCATTAACCGCCTGTATCCCGGGGTCCCGCTTAACAACTTCCAGGATCTTCTTCAGGCTTCCGAGTGGATAAAGGTCATCGGCATTCAACAGCCCGATCCATTCACCTTTGGAAATTCCAATCCCCTTGTTGATGGCATCATACATGCCATTATCAGGTCCACTGACAACAACCAAATGAGGGTATTTTTCAAGAATTTCCAGGGTTCCATCCGTGGAACCGCCATCCATAATAATGTGCTCCAAGTCCGAAATTTCCTGAGCAATAACGCTTTCGATGGCTTCAGCGATATAGGGCTGAGCATTCAAGCAAGGTGTAATGATGGAAATAGATACGGCAGGCATTAAGAATGTCTCTTTAGCGCTTGATCAGAATGCCTACATATTTTTTACCGCTGCGTACAACGATGGGCTCTGTTCCCACCGAGCTGGCAAAATCAGCAAAAGCCATATTGTCGCCAATATCGTCAGAAATAAAGAGGCCGCCTGAGAACAGGGCATCCCATAAACGTGGATAAGTCCACATGCGCCCGGAATAGCTTTTGTCGCTGTCATAGTGGCACAGGTCAAGACCTCCGGCCATACGAATCGCTTCGGGCAGGCGTTGCCGGTCCGCTCCGCGGAGCAGTTTCCAGTTGTCACGAAATTCATCAGGCACGACACATCCCACATAAGGGTCATTATCCATACCTGCGTATGGCAAGTCGGTGCTTATCAACAACCCATCGCGCTTCTGGATGGATAGCAACAGTGCAATCGATGACCAACCATACGCAACGCCAGTTTCAATGACCGCTCGCGCCTGGGCATACTCGGCAAGATGATAAAGCAAATCCAGATCACCAGCTCCGCCCATTTTTACCGGGCAGGCAGCCGTGACCTCTTCACCTCGTTTAAAAATATCGGGGAATTGGGATTTGAGGGATTCGGAGGATCTTACCCCGGTGATCTTTTCCAATGCCTCACTGGTGGGAATGGCACGGGCGCTGCACCATGACTCAGCCAGATTATCCTTCCTTGAAAGGCCACGGCAGATTATATTGAATCCGAGTCGGGCTAATTCCGGATACAGGGTTGGTTGTTTGAGATACCAAAGAAGCTTCCTGGTAAAAGTTGGCATGAGTATTGAACTTTAAAAGAGAGAATCGTAATCCGTTTTTTGAAAGATGGTGAGCTTACCTCCAATGGTCGCATCCACAATTCTACGCCCATCGGCCTCGAATGCTTGTTTTGCCATACGGTAAGCAATCTCGGAAGTCTCAAGATCGGGAAGCTGCCATTTGAAGCCCTTACCAAAATAATTCGGCGCAAAGTGATTGGGATCGTCACCCTCAGAGACCACTGCCGTATGCGGCTTTCCCTGTGTGGTGAAGAAATGATCCACTCCAAGCAAAATCACTTCACCAAAACCCATGTGGTACGCCAGCTGCATGGCAATGAACGTGACGGTGGCACCTGACCAAATGGATTGATTCACATGGGTGGAGAAATGCGGTTTGGCGCAATACGTACGAATATACACCGTTTCAGTCTCAGACGAAAATTGACGGCGGGTTGTCCAGGGGATGAATTTAAGTACGGGTACAGCGGCCAACTCGTCCGCACACTGGTCGATCACCAGCTGGTTGACTGTCACCAGATAGGTCGTGGGGAATCCCAGCTCAGGAAAAAGAAGGTAGATGCGATTAAGCCCAAAAGTGTACTCACCTCTCAGCTTGGTTAGGTCGGTTTGCCTGAGGCTGGGGCCATTTCCGAGAATAAAACACCGTTTTCCCCGATGCTGATCTTTCAGCGAAGATAACGCCTTCGCGCTTGCACGACCAGTTTCGGTGGTGCGATAAAGGAAATTTTGCTTGATGCAATGCAAACGATATTTGATTTCTTCAAGTGAGTTACGCTCAGACATGGATAATCGTTTCTATTTTATTAAAAATACAATCACTCGTTTAAGAGAAAATCGCCGTTGTTTAGAACACCATCCAAAATAGCCCTCATTCCTGGAGAGTTTTCGGGAAGTAAATCGGAAACGGAAAAATCCTTGAAATGCGTGAAGCTTGGGTGGTAGCTTGTTGTCAAATAGCGGTCAAAAGGCAGCGATGTGCGAAACAGCTGGTAGTAAAGGAACTTTCTCGCATTGAGTTGAAATTCAGGCGGAACTGTAACTCTTTCGATCAAAAGAAATTCTTCAGCTTGGCTTCGAAATTCTTCAACACTGTTCGGAAAGAATACGATGGGATACCGTGTGAAGCGCGCGCGCCCGCCCGAAAGCACGGCTGCTCCCATGATGGCAGCTTCCAACCCAATGGTCGAGTTGTAGATCATGACAAATTTGGATCGTTGAATTAATTCGTACGAGCTCAGGCGTTCACCAGGGGGAATGAAAACCACATTGGGGAGAGAGTCCGCGGAGCGCGCCGCCACCCAACCTGATACCGTTTCGAGGCTTTCTTTCCCAGGCCGGGATTCATCGGGATGCGCACGGATGACAAATAACGTCTCGTGATGTCTCCGGGCAAGCTCCAGCACATCATCGAGCCAGGCGAACATATCGCTGAAGAGTGTATTAGCATGCGGTTGACTGGTATCGAAGATAACATTCGTAAAAACCGGCACAACTTGCTTGAATTTTGCAATCCTTTCGACCAGCGACTTATCCAATCCTTTCATCTCCGGCCAGAATTTAATTCCAGCCATGGTGAAATTTCCCTGGAAGCGTTTTTCCAGATAAGCGTCGAGACGGGCATTCTGGTCCTCGCTCAACTCAAATTCATCCGAGATATCGATCGGGTAGGCAGTCGGCTCGCCGGAGGTGAAAAAAGCCGAAAATGGCTGCAGACCAACCTCGTGCGCGTACGAGGGGATGCCGCGGTTTCTTGCAAGCCAGCGTGCGGTCGCCTCGGGGAAGAACTGCCCGTTAAAAACCACTACAGCCCGGGGGTGAGTTTGATTCAGCAGCGTAGTGAACTCCTTCGCAATACTCCAAGCCGAGAGTATGAACTCGCGACAGAGATATCTCGTCCCTTCGTCATCCAACAGATTGTGACGGCGTAGAATCCATCTCAGGCCGGGAGTTACCAACTTCCCAAGCGGAACGGGGCTGGGAATCCCAACAACTTGATGGGGGTGTTCATAGCTCAACAGTTCAGAGATCGAAAGACCGCCCAAGCGTTCAGCCAGTTCTGGGTCACGCAGGTAGTTGAACCAGCGGACGTCCGCGCCGGTGTGGAGGGCACGCGAATGGGCGATACAGGTTTTGCAGGGTGGAGGGGTTTTTGGTTTCAGGCGGGCAGAGCCAAGAACGCAATGACTCATCCCGGACTGACAGGCAAAATGGATGACAGGAATCTTTTGCAATCGCAGTGCCCACGAAGCCAGCACATGGAAACCGGAATTGTGTGAAAAGTCGCTTGGACCTGCTGATGCCCTGAAAAATATCACCGGGGCGGATTCCTCAGGACGTGGTAACTCCCTGGTAATCCGGAGCGCTGTATTCTTGATAGCGCGGTTTTCACGCGCGCGCAACCTGCTTCGCCGAATACGATGATAGAGTTTTGATGGCAGGGACAGCAGGTCGGTCAAGGCTACTCCTGCGTGACCGGCTTAATCTTGCACACGCCGACCGGCTGGTATTGCGGATCCCACTTGCCCCAGGGCATGCCGTTATCGCCGGATTGAAAATAAATCTTCGCCAGCTTTTCTCGAAGTTCGGTGCTGTTTTTCAAGGAATTGAGCAGCTCGTCGTATCGGGCATAGTTCGAGGGGGTATCGTCCGGCAGGTCAAACAAACGACGCAGGGTCGCGTCCGTGTAGCACCAGCCATGGGAAGGTTCATGAAACCAATCCTTGTCTTTCCCGGCACAAAGGGTGGCCAGCAATTTACCGCCCGGCTTAAGTTTGCGCATGATCTCGGCCGCCACTTTTTGCAGTCCTTCCGGCGTGTTGTGCTCCAACGCAGAGACTGCGACCACAGCATCCAGGGAATTGTCCGGAATATCCGGCATGCTGGTCAAGTCTTCGTTGTAAATCAAAACCATGCCTAAAAACCGCTTGGGAAGCGCGATCATCGCCAGCGCCACCAGCCCACGCAGGAAGTAGACGACTTTCCCAAATCCTGAAGCACGCGACACGTTGCCCTTGAGCACATTCCAAGCCGGACCGAGGTCGCTCTGGCGCAAACCACGGACCTTGTAACGCGAGCGCATGACCAACGGCAAGTCGTAGCGGCTGCCACGGTCGGCGCTGATGACTTCCGCCGCGCCTTGCTCGATGAGATACCACTGCATCAGCCCCATGCCGGCGCCGGCATCGAGGATTTGTTTTCCTTCGACAGCACCCAGGTTTTCGGCAATCCATGCCAGGTCGAGCAGGTAATGCCAACCCGGTTCGACGCGTGCGGCGCGGGACACATCCCACAGTTTATTGACCACATCGCGCTGTTGGTCCAGCAAATCCACCGAGGGGATTTCGATCTTTTCGCCCTGACTCATGACTCGGACACCCGGCGCAGCTTTTTGAGCGAGGAGAGCTCGCTTTCGTAAACACGTTTCACGCCATCACCTAAGGACGCCTCGCTCACGCGGATGTACTTTACCAGCCGCTCAAAGCCGCTCGGTTCCACAGAAGCCGCCTGGTCGCTGCCCCACATGGCACGGTCAAGGGTGAGATGGCGTTCCACCATGCAGGCACCCAACGCCACCGCCACCGCTGAGGGGACCAGCCCCACCTCGTGTCCGGAGTATCCAATCGGGCAAGGGAACAAATCCCGCAGTTTGGGAATCATTCTCAGGTTCAATTCATCAGGCTCGCAGGGGTAGGTGCTGGTGCAGTGCATGATGGCCAGATTATCCGTACCGATCACGTCCACTGCCGTTCGAATCTGATCCATAGTGGACATGCCGGTCGAGATCACCATCGGCTTGCCGGTCTTTCGGACATGATTCAACAGATTACGATCCGTCAACGACGCCGAAGGCACCTTGTATGCAGGCGTATCAAACTGGGAGAGGAAATCCACAGATTGCTCATCCCACACCGACGCCAGCCAGGTGATGCCTTTCTCCTTGCAGTAGCGATCGATCTCGCGGTACTCCGCCTCGCCAAACTCCACTTTGTAACGGTAATCTAGATAAGTGATATAGCCCCAGGGCGTCTCGCGCATCTGGTTCTGCTGCTCGGGCGGCGTGCATATCTCGGGGGTGCGTTTCTGGAACTTGACCGCATCCACGCCGGCATGGACGGCGGCATCGATCATCCTTTTGGCCGCCTCCAGGTCACCATTATGATTGATTCCGATCTCAGCAATGATGTATGCCGGGTGGCCATCACCCACTAATCGGTCCCCTATTTTTATTTCACGTGCCATAGTCAAACCTCGTTTCTTTTGATAATCAAATCGCATAATTCACGCACCGCGCCGTGCCCGCCTTTTTTAGACAACACCAAGTCGGCATGACGGATGACCTCGGGCAGTGCATCGGCCACCGCTACCGACCAACCCACGATCGGGAAGCAGGGCAGGTCGTTCAGGTCATTGCCCACAAAGACAGTACTCGAAGGGTCAATTTTACCGTCTGCCAGCAGTTTTTTCAGGGCGGAGGCTTTGTCATCGACGCCATGCAGGCAGGGGACTTTTATCTTTCTGCAGCGCGCCTCCACCACCGGATTTACTTCCTTCGAGATAACCTGAATCTGGATCCCGGCGCTGCGGAGCAAACCCAACCCAAGGCTGTCGCTGCGGTTCGATGCGACTGTCTCACGCCCATCCTGGTCTGTCCACACCCGGTTGTCGGTCAGCACTCCGTCAAAATCGAGCACGACCAGTTTGATTTTCTCCGGCATGGGGCGGCGTGGCCAACCCGGGCTGACGTATTCCAGCCCGCCGTGGACTGCCAGCCATTCCGCCTTGACCCAATCATTGAGGCTATCGAGATCCACTGTGTAACGCGGGTCGATCACCAACGGGTAGACTATCTTGCCGCTCATCGAACCGCCCAGGATGGTCGCCGTTCGGATCGCGTCGATGTGTCCGGTCTGCCAGTATACCGGCGGCAGGACCTGGCGCGGCGCGTTATAAGGCTCGTTCAACCCCGGCACATCCAGCAGGTTCTTCATCGGACCATTCTCGCCATCCGGTAATCGCCACATTTTATGCGGATTTTGACCGGCAGGAACAACCCCGCGCACACTGTTCGCATCGGGATGAGACAGCAGTGTTCGCACGGCAGCATCCACACAATCCCGGGGGCGGATGGGCGAGGTGGGGCGCAATTGTACCACCACCTCCGGGTGATAATTTTCGTGTTCAGCCAGCCACTTCAGCGCGTGCTCGAAGACCGGCAGGTCAGTGGTCTGATCCTGCGCAAACTTCGCCGGCCGCAAGAAAGGCGTCTCTGCTCCCCACTCGCGCGCCACAGAGGCAATTTCCTCGTCGTCGGTGCTGACGATGACACGTGTGACCGTCTCTGCCTGCAGAGCAGCCGCAATCGACCAGGCGATCAACGGGAATCCGCTGAAGGCGCGGATGTTCTTGCGCGGGATGCCTTTCGAGCCTCCGCGCGCCGGGATGAGGGCGAGGACTTCGAGCTTTTTCTTTACCATGCTGTCCATCCACCGTCGACAATTACGTTATTACCGGTCATATACGAAGACGCATCTGATGCAAGGAATAGTAAAGCGCCGTTCATCTCGTCTTTTTTCGCCATGCGTCCCAATATGGTCTTTGCCGAATAATTTTTTACAAAATACTCTTCGTGATTATTGAACACACCACCTGGAGTGAGTGCATTGACACGGATCTCCGTCCCGGCATAATAGGCGGCGAGATATTTGGTGAAGCCCATCACACCCGCCTTGGTCGTGGTGTAGTATGCCGGCTTGTACGCCACCCGTTTGCCGTCCTTGATGTAAATCCGTTGGTCGGGGCCGTTCAGCCCGTAGGTCGAGCAGATGTTGATGATGCTGCCCTTCTTTCCCTGCGCCAGCATCGGTTTGACACAAGCCTGTGTAACCAAAAACATGCCGGTCAGGTTGACGTTGAGTGCGGCATTCCACTGCTCGAGTGGATAATCCTCAAAGTTGCCGGGGGCAATTCCTCGAGCGGCGGCGTCCGGATCGAACTTGGGATCGAGGGCGGCACTGTTGACAAGAATGTCCAGTCGGCCAAACTTAGCAAGGACTTTTTCGACCAAGACTTTGACGCTGTCAGGCTGGGTGATATCTGTGGGAACGGGAAGCGCGCGATAACCAGTCTTGACGAGTGTTTCAGCAGCCACGGCACATTTTTCCGCATTGAGATCCACCACAGCGACTGCCGCGCCAGCTTCCGCCAGCGTGCGACAAAACTCAGCACCCAGCAGCCCTACGCCGCCGGTGACGACCGCCACGCGGTCTTTGAGATTGAATTTTTCGAGAATCGTTGGCATCATGACGCGTTTCCTTTAGGCAAAAGAACTCATAATCTTTTTATCTATTTAACTCTTCGCTGACATCCCTGAATTTCGAAGTCCAGCTTTCATCAAAGGAGAAGTCCCGGTCAGTGGAAAAATAGGGGATATCCGGCAGCAGCCCATAATGGGTTCCTAGGATTTTATCCAGGATCACTCGAAATGAATTAACGGGCGAAATTGAAGGATAAAGCGTCGAGTAGTCCTGATCGGGAAAATAATAGGCATTAAGAATCGGCATGGTTTCTTTTACATTAGAATCCTCAAGGATACCGACAGTGACATCAGCTCTCGGTCCATGATCACCCTGGATAACAATAACAGGAGGTTCCGGTGAATTCGCAAGGATTTCATCGATCGCCTTCAGGGTTAACGCATTGATATACTGGATTTGTTCTGTATAACCCTGGATATATTCTTCGGGAGTCCCATCAAAGGAGTTCGCATCCTCGAGAGAAAACGGCTTCTGTGTATTGAACGCATCGCCATTCCGGTCAAAAATAAAGGGTGGATGGGGAGAAACGACATGGGCAAATACAAATTTCCTGCCTGGCAACTCTGCAACCTTGCCAAGTTCAGAAAATGTAAAAAGGATCCGATTTCGATGCTGCAAGTAAGGTGCTTTATGTGAGAGAATTGAAGTCTTTATTTTGAGTAATATAATAATCCAGCCAGACCTTGCCTATGGTGGCATCTGCCAACATGCTTTCGAACTCGTTGAGCGGTAAAATGGAATTCCTCAGAGAATCCTCGGTGTCTGGAGGAACCAGAAAAATATCCGCACTCGAGAGATCCTCAAACGAACCTTGAAAAGACACCATCTGATAGCCCTGTTCACCAAGCACCTGCCGTAGCCGGCTATGGTTGATCAGGGTCGTCAAAAAAAGGTCCGATATTCTACCGCCATTTCGAGATATAAATTCATCCAAATAATCCATATTAAGGGAAGAACTTAGCGATTCCAGCGTTTCCATGTAATTCGTATTGCTAGCACTCGCCACATAAAACCCCCTGGTCTTGAGCGAATTAATAAATGCCGAATTGTCGTATTGATAGAACTCTTTCAGGGCATCCTCCCGGCCATAGCCGTCCAGGATAATATAATAAATATCCGGGGTTTTCTCACCTGTTGCGGCGGATTTTTCAGTGGCGGTTTGCTGTATGATCGACCGAGAAGGAATGGCGCTGATTTGAAACAAAACCACCTTTACAATAGGGGCACCCAGCAGAAGCAGACCTGTGACGGTTAAAAACAAAGAGACACTCGGCAGGATCCGATCGTACTTCAGAAACACGACGATTGAGAGCACCCAGAGCGTACCGGCTGCCGGCAGAAGATACCTGTGCCGGGCGAGAATAAGCAGGGAGGGCAAATCGGCAAGGGCACTATACAAATGCCCATAGGTGAAGAATATCAACAAAGTGATCGATGTAATAACCCCTGCTTTCAGCCAACTGCGTGTCAGCCAGCGCAATACAGCCAGCAGGACAACGCTCAGTACAATCACCACGCCGAAGGAGCGGAGAACCTTATCAGGAGCGATATAATTCACATTGGATGCCCACAGAGTAAGGACCGGAAATAAAGCGATCAAGAATGGGTGAATTGGGATTTTTTTCATTAGAGTTGCATTTTCCTTTTACAATGAAACGGGGTTAAAGCAAATGTCCTTATGGTAATGAGCCATTTCTTAAATTTTCAGATGAAGCCAGTATATCTGCCTCGGGATATTCTTTATATACATGCAAATCGATTTCAGCATCGTTCAGGATCGAATCTGAAAGCCCACCTCCTGCAAACCATACAATAAAACTGCCGGGGTTTTCAAGGTTAGCAGCCATTTCTTTCATCCGCGCCGGGTAATCATCCCGAGCCGTGTTGCGAACCACATCCATTTTTTCCGGTATTTCTAATACCTTTTTTCCCGTGAGAAAATGCAAAGCCAACCCTTGATTGGAGTAGATGATATTATCGCCGGCGTTATCCCGGACATATGCAATCACCTGAGACTCTATCCAATTCTTGCCTGAAAACCCTATACCGTTTGCACGAAAATCCGATGAGGAGTTGATGGTCGCAGGCAAGTGTAATGAAAGAAGTAAAAGAAAAACGACGCCTCCTGCCCATTGCCATCCCGGAGACAGGCCTCCTAATATCAGAAAAAAGGCGATCAAAGAAGAAACATATACTGGTGCAAGAATACGGCCGTCCAAACGGGTAGAGGCATCAAAGAATGTCAGGGAGGCAAGCAGAATCATTAAGTAAATCAGCGAAAACAAAGTAAACATAAATCCAAGCCTGAAACCTCCACTTTGATCCGTTTTCAGGTTTTTGGAGAACGCCAGTTTCCATCCCAACCACGCACACGAGGAGAATAGTACAAGTAAAAAAAGACCGGTTATGGCGATAGTTTCATTATAAGGAGCAGGAGACCAGGTAAACCAATCCGCAATGGTTTCAAACCCCAATTTACGATTGCCCCAATCCAAAGGATGAAAAATAAAAGTCCGATTGGTTGTAGACCCATCCAGCAGTCGGTTGCGAACAGCCCACATCAGCAGAGGAGCAAGAGATAATGTCAAATAGGTCAGAAGATTGATGACTTTTGTGCGGAGAGGGGTCTTTTCAATAATCACAATTGCCATCAAGCCTGTCGCAATCATCGCTATTCCGATATAACGGGTGAGTATCGCCAAGCCAGAAATGAGTGCGGCTATGACCAGATAATTTTTCTTTGACTTTTCAAAATAAAGACCAATCAACCCCATACCGCACATCACCAACCAGATAAAGAGCGGTTCAGAAAGCGCGACAAAATGCAAACTCACAAAAGGGTTCGATACAGCCAACGCAATCATCGTAAAAATCGACCAAATGGCGCTTCGGGAAAAACGATATACCAAAAAACCGGAGGTAAACACATTTAGTCCAAATAACAGTGCTGCCAGCCATGTTGCCGCCACCACGTCGGGAATGCCGAATGCCATCAAAAACCCAAGAGCCAAGGGATAAAGGGGAGGAAAGTGGGTCAACAAATGCAGGCTCCCATCGCTTGCCGACCATTGCAAACCATTATGCGTGACAAAATTCCAGGCACTGGTCAAATAAAAGATGGAATCATGGGTGACGCCAACACCCCAGCGGCTGCTCAGGAACATCAAACAGGAAACACTTAACACCAGCAACAAGATACCAGGAACAATCACTTTCTCTATTTTCATTCCTGCTCTCCCAGAGTAGACGAGAAGATGGGGGTGTCGTGATTCATATAATCAATTACGGCTTTTCCAACCTGTCATCAACGTTTATAAAACGGCCTGGCTCAGAATACGTTGAAAAATAATGGCGGTCCGGTAACAGGCCAATTTTAGTTCCAAAGTATTTATTGAAAACAACACGAAACGAGTTCACAGGTGAAATGGAGAGGTACAGGTCCTTGTAATCTCCATCCGGAAAATAATAAGCGTTGAGGATCGCCATTCGTTCGGGGACATCTGACTGGTCAACCGAAGACCATTGTAAATAAGCCCCTGGACCGTGATCCGCTTGGATAATGATGACCGGAGGCTGTGGAGAATTCGCCATTATGGCGTCAATGGTCTGCAAAACAAGCTTGTTAATATATTGAGTCTGGTTCTGGTATCCAGAAATATACTCCTCCGGTGAACCATCAAAGGCACTGCCATCTCCCAGCTCATAAGGTAAAGAGTGTTGTACCGCTTCACCGTCGGGACCAAATACAAAAGGCGGGTGGGGAGCAACCACATGAGCGAATACAAATTTTTTCCCTGGAATAGCAGGCACCTCTTTTAATTCAGTCAAAGTAAACAGAATGCGATTGCGCTGAGCAATATAGGGTGCCTCCAAAAATGAATCCTGGAGCTTGTTACTTTTTCCCCTTAAATCCAGCCAGGCGCGCAGCATGGATGATTTCATCAACAGGCCTTCAAATTCATTGATAGGCAATACAAGCGGCGCATTGCTGTCTTGTTGATAAGGTGCCTTAAGGAAAATGTCAGCATTTCCCATCTCGGCATAGGAAGTGGCAAACGCTACTGTTTGATAACCTTGCTGACCAAGAAAATCACTCACCTTACCGGACTGCATCCACTTCAAAAAAGTTACAAAATCGGGAGATTTAACGCCATTTTCCGCCCCTAATTCATCAAGGTAATCCATGTTGAGAGACGAACCTAATGAGAGAACTGTTTGCATGTAATTGGCGTAGCTCTCATCAGCAATATAAAACCCGCGGTCCTCAAGGCTTTTTATGAATTCGGAATTGTCAAAACCGTATCGATCTTTCAAGACATCTTCACGCCCATAGCCATCCAGAATAATGTAGTAAATATCAGGCGTATTCTCCGTATGAGACGATGGAATTTCCTGAGTTGCCGAAGGGACTGACAAAGGTGTACTTTCGTGAGAAAACGAACGCATGACGTAGCCCGACATTTGAAACAGAGGTACGATCACCAGCACAACTCCAACCGAATTAAAGAATGTGGTCAAAGTATCCAAATTCTTCCGACTCCGCCAGATAATGGCGATGAAGGCACATGCCGCTAATAAAATCAATGGAAGCAAGATGCGGTGGCGAACAACCAAGGCAGAGAACCCTATATCGCGTAACAATTCATAAAGATGACCATATAAAAAGAAGACGAACAACAAAGTCGAGGTAACCAACCCGGCTTTCGCCCAATCACGTATGATTAAGCTCAAGATAACGACTAGGCAGGCAGTAATCGACAAGACAAGCATAAATGCACGAATTACCTGACTGGCTGTCACATCTTCGGCATTGGTAATCCACAATGCCAGAATCGGATATATCGCCAGTAAAAAAGGATGCAGAGGAATATTTTTCTTTGACATAGGAAACTTTAAATCACATCTTCCCGCGCTTCCAGCGCCAGTTTCTGCATACGGCTAACATTTTTCAGCACTCGATAGAACTCCGCGCAAGTATCGGAATAATCATTGTTGGGTCTTCGAGATTGAATTTATTGGAAACAATGATTAACGAATCTCATTAACTAAGGCACAAAGTCCTGTTTGTAGAAATATATTCCGGAATATGGACCAAAGCTCTTGTATGTTATCAATCCGTCAAGCATAGCATCCAGTCGTCCTTCCGCAAGCGTTCCGTAAAACGAATCGCGTTGTTGCTTGTAAAAAGATGGGAACAAAACAAGAGCGCCGCCATTTCGAAAAACCGATTCGCCTAAATCAGTCGGGGACTTTCCAAAACTATCCGGTTTTTTTTCCTGCTTTCCTAATGCTGCGGAAACCCATATCGCATCTCTCTCGGTGAGATATAACACTGCCGCAGGCTCATTGGTAACAATGGGGATGCTATCGGGTAATTGGGAAATAGCATAAATTACAGGCGATTCTCTCCACGTTCTCGATGAGTATCCTCGCCCTTCGGTTCTCATAGCATTGGCAAGTGTTATGGTTTTTGGCAGGTAAAACGAAACTACAACAACCAAAAACACCCAAGAACACCATCTTAGCCATTTTGAATTCCTCCATATTTCAATAGCCAGGTAAATCATTCCAAAAATCATCATCAGGATAGCAATAAATATCGGGGATGCTATGCGCTCATTTAAATCTGGCGCGGGTGCTGTAAGAGTAAAAGCTAAAAAATAGACCGCAACATAAACACCCGCTGTCAACGCAAAGACAATAATCCAACTAAACAGAGCTCGATATTGATTTTTATTGGGGAGTTGGAAAGTCTTAAAAAGCAAAAACGCGCATAATATTCCTATAAAAAACAAGAATAGACCGATGCTTACCTTCCTGACATCATACGAAACAACCACATTCGAGTTGAGAGTCAGCCAATTCCAAATAACGGAAGAAAGACCCAGCCTAAATTTGATGCTTGACATCCAAAGATCAATCGCAACTTTTGCTGTTCTGTGGCCAAAGTAAGAGGTTGTAAGGAAATTCCAAAAAAACCAAATTAAAGATAATCCGGGGGATATTAAACCGAAAATAAGTGCGTCAGAAATCCTATTCTTCCAGTTTTGCCGAGTAACGAAAAAGATGCTGAGAAGGCAAGTTACGGAAATGGCGATCCCAATGTAGCGCGTCATAAAAGCACCCAGGGCAAGAATAGCGGAGAGGAGCAACGCAGATCGGTTGTTCCTTTCTAAATAGAGCAACAAGTATAACAAACCGGCCACCATGAAAAAATAAAACAAACCTTCCGACATCGCGTCTGTATATGATTCAAAAATAAATGGGGTGCATAAATATATTATGCTCAGTTGAATGGATAAGCTGAACTTTTTTGTTATTTGATAACTTGTAAAGCCTAAAACAAAAATGCATGATCCGAATGTAATGATGTCAATAAATCGCATCGCGCTTAGGATATCCATCCCCAGAGTATACAGCCCTGCGATCAAGAGCGATAATACGGGAGGATAATGTGCCAAAGGCTCAAATGAACCTTGTCCCCAGATAATTCCGAAATAACCTGCATCCAACAGATTCTTGGCAGACAATAAGTACATTACTGAATCGCTGCCCACTGATGGTCCCCAAGGGGTAACGAAATAAATGACAAAAGCAGCGCAAATGCCAAAAAACAAAAAAATAAGATTAATAATTTTCTGCCGATAAGGGTCTATAAGAACTAGTGACATTATGTGTCTTTTCAATTAATCTCACCTTCGCGCTTCCAGCGCCATTTCCAGAGCGCGGATGCCGTCCTGAAGCGTGCAAACCGGTCCTGTCTCCCCGCGAGCCACGGCGAGGAAGTGTTTCATCTGCTCAATGAACATCACATTGCGTTCAAAACCTTCGGGCGGCGCAAACTGCTCCATGACCGGCGCGGGCGGATTCGCATTTGACGTCCCAAACGGCTGGGCAACGCGATGAAAGACCAGCACACCATCCACATTGTCCCAGCGCAGAGTACCCTGCGTTCCGACGATCTCAAGACGGTGAACCGGCGGGCGCTGTACGTAATTGACATGCACCCCGCCAATAGCGCCGCTGGCAAAACGCAGCCCGATCTCAGCCACATCTTCGACATCAATCTCCAGAGGTGAGACATGGCCATTAAGCGCCTGCACCTCAGTCACCTCCCCCGCCAGCCAGCGCGCATAATCCAGCGGGTGCGTCAAGGTGCGAATCACCCCTCCGCCCAGCTCCTCGCGCGCAGCATACGTTCGGCGATAATCCTCCCACGGATGCCAGTTGGGCATGTATTCGCCCCAATGCGCGTGCAAAGTGAGGACTTTGCCGAGTTCGCCGGACGAAATCAACTCGGCGGCTTTTCTCAGCGTGGGATGAAAACGGAATTGGAATCCCACCAGGATACGGCTGCCCGACCGTTTCGCTGCCGTCTCAAGTTGGTCCACGCGCTCCAGTGACCCGGAGATGGGTTTTTCCAACAGGATGTGACAGCCCGCCTCGGCCGCCGGAATGGCAACATCGAGATGCAGCGCAGTGGGGGTGGCGACAATGACGGCATCCGGCTTATGCTCTTTCAGCGCAACGGTCAGATCCGCTTCAACAGGAAATCCCGTAAGTTCGTCATCGGGCAATGTTGCCTTGTGCGAACGCAGCAAAACAATATCGCTTTCGCCCAATGCGCGCAGATTGCGGAAGTGGCGTCTGCCAATCGAACCGAGTCCGGCAATAAGAAATTTCATGCAGCCTCAAACATTAACAATTTTATAAACCTGGTTATAAACACTCTTGGCGATTCGCTGAATGATGGGATTGCGGTAAAACTTTGCCAACCGGGTCGGGGTGGACTTGATCAATTTGCCAGTTGCCGAAATGCCATATTGCGCCGCTTCGGCAGCCATCTCCGGGCTGACAACATTGCCGATTAAACGGGTGACAGGCTGGCGGGTGGTCAGGCGCAAATAGCCCAGCCGGTCCACCGTCGAATCCAGGTCTCGCATCTGCCCCATCAGATTACCGGTCCAACCCTGCGGGAGGGCTTCCGTTAATACTTTGCGTGGCGCCACAAACTGGTGATGCCCGGCAGAGACAAGTGCTTCCACACCCCTGTAGGTAAGCGCTATATCCTGCAGGCTGGCTATTTCCTCGTTGTACTTTTCCCAGGTGCGGCCCATATTGTCGATGTATTGCTGCTCCCACTCCCTTGGAATGAGCAACCCGCGTTCCACCGTTACATCAGCCTGTTCAGCGAACTGAAGTGCAGAGCCGTTACCATAGCCTATATGCGGGCGGATGTAAAAACCGGTCACCATGCCCACGTCGGGGTAGGTGTCAATGATTTTTAGATGTGTTTCCAGCCAGCCGGGTAGGAAAAAAATATCATCATCGGTATACGCAATGACCTCGCCGGGTGAGAAACGAGTGATCATCTGTAGAGCGCCGATCTTGCCAATGTTCTGCGCCGACAAGAGCAAATAATCAATGTCTCCGGAATCACGCAGGCGGCGCAGGCGGTCCACCATCTTCGCGCTGGAGCCGTTATCGAAGACAAGCAAGTCGTATGGCTCCGCCGTATTGGCAATCAGGCTGTCCAGGCAAAGGCAAGTGACATCGAAGCGGTTCTCATAATAAGCAACCGTATCCGGCAGATAGGTCAACACCGCCAGGGTGACACGGGCAGGTGAGTAATCGGTCTTGCGACCTCGGGAGGGATTTATTCCAGTGCGCGGCATAGGTTGTCCTACAGCAAGGATAACAAATAATCTCCGGTCCGTTTTCCCGCAGAGCCATCCGTGAAGGTGATCTCCTGTTTGATGAAAGCGCGGCGTTTGTCGTCATCCAGCTTTTCATCCTGCAGGTAAAGGTTCACTGTTTCGAACAGACTCGCTTCATCAATAGCCACACGCCCAGCGCCGGCTTCGCGGAATCGCTGATGAGTAGGCCAGTTACCGATCTCGGACAGCGCCAGCGAGAATTTACCTGGGATGTTCCAGCCTCCTCCAGGCGCGTCAATACACGCGCTGACCACCGGCCGGCCGTGAATAGCCGTTTCCACTACCATGGTTGAGTAGACGGTGACAAACACATCGGCATACGCCATCATGGACGATTTTTCGTCCATGTCCTCGCCGGAATAATAGCCGAGAGTACCGCCCAAGGACTGCGGCGCAACCACGTGTACGTAGTCCAGTTCCTTCTCAAGCTGGAATATCCTCTCGCGCTCAGCGACGATGTAAGGCCAGTCACGCATGAAATGATTCGGATGAAGCCGGATCAAGAGTTGGGAAGGCGCAGCAAGCTTATTACCTGCCACCCTGCGCGCCAGTGCCTCGATGTTCTGGAAGTTCGGCGAAAAGGTTTCAAAGCTGCAGGCATAGGCTATAAGTTTTCGCTCAGGGTCAAGTTGATGCTTCTTAAAATATTCCTCGCGCGGGATCAGCCATTCACGGCGAATATACCCATCATAGGTGGGAATCCCGCTGATGTTCACTTTTTCCGGCGGCCAGTCTGAGCCAAGCACCAGCTCCTCTTTTTGCTTCTCCGACCAAGAGGTCACGTGCTGGGTCGGGGCGCCGGGGATGGCGTAACTGGAGGGATTGTCCCAACCGACGATGGCAGCCGCGTTGGGGATGCCGCGGGCCGCGGCTTCACGCATGATATAACGGTCGATCCGCCAGCCGGGGGTGTTGGCGATAAGCATATCCGGCTTGTAACGATCAAACAGGTCCGAATACAAGCCCGGGGTGTACCGTTTCTGAATCTGCACCAGCGCCTTGCGGACAACGGAGGACCTTCGCAGCACTTCCACCAACCCGCGCATGGGAACATACATCGTCCTTCGTCGAGGCGAACGCTGTTCCACCTTAACTTGGGCGATGTAAGCATCCATGGCCTCGGTGTTGATGCGGCGCGAACCGCCAGCCCGGCGCAGGAAATTCAGCCACCATTGCGTGTCGTGACGTTCATGCCGGAAATAATATTCGGCTTGCTTGATGTGCAGCCCTTCAATGATCAAACCCGGCCTCGCAAAGCGGGAGGAAATACGTTCGACCAGGTCGTCGTCCGTCAACAGGACGATTTCCACGCCGGCATCCAGCAGGGTAGAAACAACATCACTCTGCAGAAAATACACCACAGAGAGGCCGTGGTCGGCTGTTATGAAGACGCGTCTGGAAGCCATATCATCCTTTATCCCGGTCAAAGTACCAGCGGAAAATTTGCCCGTAGAGTTTCAATAAAATTGATTTTACCGGCGGGAGGTCAAGTATCAACCTCCTACGACTTGCACCTGCCTGTTTGGTCACCGGCGCGTTGACCCCGCGCAGCGAATTGCTCATGTTCATCACCAGCGGCTCAACCGGCATCAACCGCAGCAGGCCGGCTTCGTTCATCCGGCGGTCAAGCTGTTTGACCTGACCCATCGGGCGGTCCATGTCGAAGGGCAGGAATTGCGCCAGCACGCTCTTCCGGGCTACAAATTGCCAATGCGAGGCACCCACCATAGCTTGAAGTCCGCGATACGTCAGACGTACATCTTGCGTGGATTCATACCGGCTGCGAATCTCCTCCTCGGGCTTGCCCAAGCTCAGGTCAAACTCCAAGAAGGTTTGCCACGGGATGAAATCGCCGCGTTCGAACTGAACATCAGAGTTACCTTCCGCCCAGGCCACCGTGCTGCTGTACAGGTCCGCGTCGGTGCGGAAGGGGCGGCTGGTGACCATGCCCACATTCGGGAAGGTTTCCAAAAGCTGTACGGATTTGGACAACCAGCCCGGGTAATACAGCACATCGTTATCGGCATAAGCGATGATCTCTCCGGGAGCTCCGGCCAGCATCATGTTCCATGCCCCGCCTTTGCCGAGATTCTTCCCGGACAGCATCAGGTGTTGAATGCGCCCCGCCTGCTTTTCATCTGCAAGATACTGAAGGACTTCTTCGCAGCTCCCGTTGTCGAAGACCAGCAGGTCAAAGGGCAGGTCGGCGGTTTCGCGCAGGGTGGTCAAACTCATCGTGAGCACATCCAGCATCTCGGAATAAAAACCGTCCAGGACCGGGATGTAATTCAAGACTGCAACGGTGATCCGCTCAGGTTTCACGACAGTTTTTGATGACTTGGCAGGATTCTGCCCGATTCTCATTTTTCCACTCCCAGCATGATACGTACCCGACGAATGACGTAAGCGATACGCGACGCCAGCCAGTAATTATTGAACGCCAGCAACGGAAATGTCTCCAGCCAACGGACGAACCGTTCCCCGCTCCAACCAGGGCGCCGCAACCGGCCATCGACCAGCTTACGATTTGTGTCGAGGAGAGTAAAGCGCGTTACCTCGCGCCCTCCCGCCAGGCGGATGTTTTCGTACGTCTCCGGTAACTTGTAGTGCGGCTGGCCACCGGGTAAATGACTATAGTCATGATTCTGGTGGATGATCATGATGGAGTCTGTGGCATCCACAGTCGCCCAACCTTCCTTGCGGGATTTATAGATCATCCAATTGTCCCAGCCGGCGCGACCGATGGCGAAATCAGGCATATCGGCAAAGCACTCGCGCGGAAATATGAAGTAGTCACTGCCCATCGGGCGGTGAAGTTCGCCGCGTGCTTGGGCTTCGTCCTTGAGGCGCGCCGCCCAGTCGCCGGAAAAGTCGAGCGGCTGGGTCACATCCAGGTCCCAGCGCTGGCCGACGATGAGGAATTTTTTCGCGCTGGACATCACTTGCCGGGCAGCTTCGATAAGATCAGGCATCAGCAGGATGTCCGCGTTGACATAAACCAGCAACGACGCCGTCGACGCCTGACGTGCGAGGGAAAAAATGGAACTCACCAGCGGAGTCCCCTCCGGGTTACGGGCAACATCCGGCAAATGCGTCACGCCAAACTCACGCGCTGCCTCTGCCAAACCTGCTTCCTCGCCGACCAGAATGACTTCCGTTTCCGGTAAACGAGTCCACGACCCGATGGCATTGCGCTGAATAAGCGCAATGTGCGGGTCCGTGAAAGGCTTGGGCGCGGAGAAAATGGTCAGGAGAGTCATGAGTTTGCCGCTCCGCTCCTTTCATCGAATTCACGAAGCGTCTTATGCCGTACACCGGCATTGATTTCAAACAGTTCCGGTTCCTTCCGCCACAGATCCAGAACATCCAACCAGGAGAAATCGTCGCGGTTTTCGAAGTGGGCAAAAATTCGACGAAGGAGTTCAAGGTCCTCGGGCGTATCCACTGTCCAACGCAGCGAGCCAAGGTCAGTCTCGTGGTTGACCAACAGCACATTGAATCGTCCGGCTGTCTCATAAAGGTAAGGCATCACGTGCTCGCGCTGGTGCTTTTCCTGCGCATGTTCCCAGGCATATTCCAGCGCAGCGGACGTGCAGACCTCCACATCCAAGCCGATGGGATAGGTCCGGTGAAACGGCGGCGGGAGGCGGTTTGCGGCGAAATCATAAGGTCCGGGGAAGGGACGAATGCTCAGCTTCGAAGCGCGATGGCTTAAGATTTCGTCTTGAGGCTCCATCTTTCCATAGAAAGCCTTCACCGTGCGGTCGATCACTGCCGGGTCGATGACGGGACAATCCGCCGTGATGCGCACAACCGCCTCCGCGCGCTGCAAGCGTGCAGCCTGGACGTAGCGATCCAGCACGTCATGCACACTGCCACGATAGACGGAGTACCCGCGATCCGCGCACAGCTTGACGACCGGATCATCGGACGGATCTTCGGTGGTAGCCACCATCACGCCATTCAACCTCCGGGCGCGGCGCGCGCGCTCAACCACACGGACCAGCATCGGCTCGCCGCCGATATCCAGCAGGACCTTGCCCGGCAAACGCGAGGAGCCCATGCGGGCTTGGATGATGGCGATAGTGCGAGGTCGACTTGGTCTCACCTAATTACCTTTCGCAAAATGATAAGCCTGTTCATAGGTTTCCAGTAATATCCCGACATTTCTTTTCCAATCTGCTTTTTCTTCAGCAGCTTTACGAGAATTCCTGGCAATTTCCTTCAACTGATCACGATTCTCCATAGCGTTCAAGATAATCTTTGTCAGCGAATCCTCATTTCCATCGGGAAAGATCCAGCCGTTGACGCCGTCAGTCACCCATTCTTTATTAGCCGGGATGTCCGACACAACACATGGTAGACCGCACGCGAGGGCCTCCATCAGGGATACAGACGACCCGTCCACGTGTGAGGCGGAGATGTACAGGTCCGCCATGTGGTAAAAGCGCGGCAGGTCGTTGTTGTTGACGAAACCGGGAAATGTGACCCGGTCCATCACGCCGCCTTTGAACAGGATGTCACGGATGAGTGCGCCCTGCGATCCGCTGCCCAAAAGCATCAAGGAAATATCCTCGCGCTGCTGAGCCACCTTGACAAACGCGCGGGCGACCGTGTCCACGCCGTAGTTAGGCTCCCAGGAGCGATTGCAGAAAACGGTAAACGAATTGTCAGGATTTAGTGACCAGTCCTTCGTGGTGAAATGGGAAAGGTCCACTCCCCAGGGGAAGACCACTGTACGCTCCGGATTCATGCCATAAGCCACGGCCTTGTCCCGCGTCACCTGAGCGTCGCTGGTGAAAAAGGTGGAACGGCGCAGTGTGTAACGGGTGACCCACTGCCACCAGCGGTTGCGCGTGTCATCCTTCATCAGGTCGAAGCCCCACGACATGGTCAGAATAGGACGGAAACCGGTCAGCACGGCGATGAAGGCGCAGGTCTGGATCGGTCCGGCATGAATCAGGTCAGGCCGGATGCGTTTGATCACCTTGCGCAAACTCATCACCAAGCGGGGAACATCCCGCCAGCGAAACAATCCCTGCCCGCCGGCCCAGATCACCTGCTCGATTTTTTCCGGCACGGGACGATCCTCCGTTTGGCGGGGACCACGTTCGAGGCGCACATAAAACGTTTCATGCCCGCTCCCGGCCAATGCCGATAGAAAGCGGTGATCGTGAGGCGAGTAGTCCCTGCTGAAATACAGAACGCGCACTCAGGCTCCCAAGTCCGTCCAGCACAGTTCCTTGCCGAGCGGCATATCCGCCAGCGCCTTCGTGCCGATGACATCGCTAATCTGGTCAGGCTTGATCGCGCCTGGTGTGGCGGGACGGAGCACGTCGATCATGTCGCGGGTGAAGACTTCGCCGACCCTGATGTCGCGCGCGGCGCGCAGGCAGCGGCGCTGGACGACGGCAGTCTGCTGCTCATTGCCCGCGATGAACTTGTCGGCGGTGCCGAGAGCGCGTTTGAGCAGGCGTGTTTCCGCAACCATGTGCGCCCAATCGGTTGGATTCAACGCGAATTTGTGATCAGGCCCTTCGCGGTCATTGCTGTCGGTGAAGTGGCGTTCGACGACCCGTGCGCCAAGCGTAACCGCCCCAAGCACCGTCGCGTTGCCATGCGTGTGATCCGACAGTCCCAGCACCACATCCGGGAACATGGCCGCGTAGGTCTTTAGCACGTTCAGATTGATGTAATCGTAATTTTCGGGGCTGGCTGTGTAATTGGTATTGCACTGCATGACGCATAATTGCTTGTTGATCTTTAAAATTGCATGGACCGCCCTTTGCACTTCCCCGATATTTGAAGCGCCAGTGGCAATGATGACCGGCTTCCCCTTCGACGCCATGTGCTCGAGCGCTTCAATCCAGTCAATTTCGCCGGAGCCCACTTTGAAAGCGGGGATGTACGAATTGACATGCTCAACGGAGTCGTAATCATAAGGTGAAGTAAAAAAGTCGATGCCAACCTTGTCACATTCTTCCTTCAAGACCGGCGTCCAGTTCCACGAAACGGAAGCCTCGGCGTATACCTGGGTTACAGATTTTTTCCAGGTGGCTTGGTGGGACACCTGGGCATTCATGTGGGAAAACCCATAATCCGAAACAATCTTTGGCGCCTGGAAGTGTTGGAATTTGGCCGCATCCGCACCGGCTTCCTTGGCAAGGCGGATGAGCATCCTAGCCCGCTCCAGGTCGCCGTCATGGTTGGCAGCGATATCCGCAATGAAATAGACGGGTTGATTTGGTCCTACGGTATGGTTGCCAATTTTGAAGTCCATAAAGTTCCTCCGAATGACGTGGCGAGGTTACTCCCTGCCAATTTTCCCCAGGTGCGTGTTTTGGAAAGAATCCGAATACTTCAACCCGTAGCCCAGTGCGCGGTCCAGGCTGGAGTGGCCGAACAAAATGACGCCGATCAACTGCAGCAACGGGCTGCCCAGAAAGAAGCCGAGGAGATACAGGCCGATCGAAATGCCATAATGATGCACAAGGTTGTAAATGACCGCGCCGACGCGCGTATCGCGGGCATACCCGATCATGCTGATATCCGGCACGAAAAAGAGCAGCGGGTAGACCCACCAGGGGTAAGGCAGCTGTGAAAAAAGAAAAATCGAGAGCACAAAAAGGGCAAAACCTTCGAGTTTCAATATAGTTTTCATTTTTACCGCTAAACCTGTAGATAACTACGCAATTTCTGTGGATAACCCTGTTGGTACTGTGTATAAAACCTGTCCAAACCGGTGGAAAAACCGGGAATAGGTTCGTCAAGGGCTGTTGATAACTTGTGGACAGAAAGCCTCAGGTTGTGGGAACGCCGGGCTATTAATGTGGATTCCTCCACCGAAACTGGCTCGATCAGACGCTCGTCCATGTTAAATCTACGCGCAATAGCCACACCAAAGTCAAACTTCGAAAGCGATTCCGACCCGACGACATGGTAAATTCCACTTAATTCACGCTTGAGCACCTTCAGGAGCATCTCGCCCAGATCGCCGACGAAGAGCGGGCAGAAAAAAACATCCGTGAACCCTTGCGCCAGCTTTCCCGCCGACAGGTTGTTAATAAAAAACTCCGGCAGGCTGCGCGTACCGCTCAGGCTCCAGCCGAAAAAATTGACCCTGACCACCACCGCGTCCGGATTGGCCGAAAGCACATTCCGCTCGCCTTCAAGCTTGGTGCCGGCATAGATTCCTTGCGGGTTGGGCGTATCCTCCTCAGTGTAAACTCCGTCCTTGGTGCCATCGAAGACCGCATCGGTGGAAATATGCATCATGCGAATTCCGCGCCTCGCGCAGGCATCCGCCAATTCTCCGGGCAGCTGCGCATTGAGCAGGCGAGCGGTCTCGGGTTGCTCCTCGCAGGCCTCCAGGTTGGCAAGCGCCGCTGTGTGGATGACTGCGTCAGGTTTGACCGTGTCGAGGAGTTGATGCTCAACTTCCGGGTCGAGCAGGTCCGCCTTGACCAACTCAAAGGGTGTACCCGCCAGCTTGGACCGGTCCGCGCCCACGATGGTATGAGCCTCCATCCCCATCAAGGAGAGGTTGAGGCCCAGCAAACCACTCGCACCGGTCACCAGAATTTTCATCTACCCTTCCAGCATCCCATTAGCAAACGCCTCTTCAAACGGCGCGATGTATTTCTTGATGCCTTCGACATCCAGCCACTCGGTGTTGTTGTCGCTGGTGTACGAGAAGCCCTCGGGCAGCGACTTGCCTTTGTCTTTCCACGAGTAGCCGAACCAGATGGCTTCGGCCGGTTGGACCACGTACATGTGCTCCAACTCGACAGTGTGGCGGGCCTCGTCGTCGGAGAGCAGGTCCTCATGCAGTTTTTCGCCGGGGCGGATGCCGATGATCTCGATTTTGGCTTTGGGCGCGATGGCCTTTGCCAGGTCCACCACTTTTGTGCTGGGAATCTTCGGCACGAAGACTTCCCCGCCCTCCATTTGCTCAATGCAACTGATGACGAAGTGTACGCCCTGCTCGAGTGAGAGCCAGAAGCGTGTCATGCGCTCGTCGGTGACGGTGATCTTTCCACTCTCACGCTGCTTGAGGAACAAGCGGTACGATCGAGCCGCGCGAACCGACCACGTTGCCATAACGGACGCACGAATAGCGCGTGGCGCTGCCAGCAGCGTAGGCGTTGGACTGGATGGCCAGTTTTTCCGCAACGAGTTTGGTACCGCCGTAGAGATTGGCCGGACTGACGGCCTTGTCGGTGCTGAGGACAAGCACCTTCTCGACACCAGCATCGAGAGCAGCCTCCACCACGTTGGCAGTCCCCATGATGTTGGTCTTGATGGCTTCCATCGGGTTGTACTCGCAGGCGGGCACCTGTTTCAGCGCCGCGGCATGGACGACAATATCCACGCCGTGCATCGCGCGCACCAGGCGTTCGCGGTCGCGGACATCGCCGATGAAATAACGCAGCGTGGGATGGTCGAACCCGCGCACGCGCATTTCGTGCTGTTTGAGTTCGTCGCGGCTGAAGATGATGATCTTCTTCGGCTGGTATTCCTTCAGCATAATTTCAGTGAACTTCTTGCCGAAGGACCCGGTCCCGCCAGTGATGAGAACGACTTTTTCTTTCCAATTCATGAGTGCTCCTTATAAATTCCTACCACCAAGGGCACAAAGGGTCACAAAGGAAAAGCCTTCAAGAATTTCCTTCGTGTTACTTTGTGTCCTTTGTGGTTTTCATAATTGCTACAATTGGATACTGCCCATTCTCGCCAAAGAAACGCGGGGACAACTCCTCCAGCCAGTAGATCAATCTCAAGATCAATTTGCCGCCAGCTTTTTCGCGGATATACGTCCGCGTGAATTTGGTGCTGACGCTGCGCCAGCAGTAAATCTTGATAGGCGTGATGTCCTTGAGCTGTTCACGCAACCAGCCGGCATTGGATTTGTGCACGAACGTGCCGGTCGGTTCTTCGACTTTCGCCTGCGCGGGCGCCGATTTCGATAAACCATTCCTGACTGGTCGCTTGAACAGGCTTGCCGCGCGGTCAGCGATGCGCATCAGCGGCGGATTACTCCAACCGTTGACCACCACGGCGCGGTGACCGGGCATCAGCACGCGGACGAGTTCCGCATATGCTTTTTTATGATCCTGCGCGGGCAGGTGATGGATGGTATGCATCGAAACCAGCCCATCGAAAGCATCTGCCTTGAAGGGCAGGTGGGCAATGTCCATGACCACGTACAATCCCTTATCGCCGAGTCGCTGACGGGCTTCTCTCAGCGCCGTGATCGACAGGTCGCCGCACACGCGGTAGCGGTAATTCTCCGAGTAGGTCAAGTATTCCTTCCACTGCACAGGACCAGAGCCGGCATCGAGGAAAAATCTGCCCTGGGGGTCGAGGTGACGGTTGACGCGCAGGTGGCACTCTGTGAATGTATTCCTGCGCGACGGGGCGCAGATCCTCGTATCGGGCGTTCTGGTACAGCCCGTCGCCGACTTGCGACCAGCCAATCTGGTCATAAAACTCGCGTACTTGCTGTTGA
Source organism: uncultured Chloroflexia bacterium (assembly GCA_963774975.1). Lineage (GTDB taxonomy): Bacteria > Chloroflexota > Anaerolineae > Anaerolineales > Villigracilaceae > JBGPQJ01. Next base: position 308,701 of record CAVZGY010000002.1, on the reverse strand, counting down.
GTATTTTCAGCCATGAAAATCTCGTTACAATCTTTTCCTTATTGCATCAGCCAACTTGGTCATCAATTCCTGATCACGTTCGAGGACAAAGGGCCGATCATCCATGAATTCCTGCGGGTATGACCACGGTAGATGTTTACGAATCTGCTCAGGTTCGCTAATATAGCGCGGAACGATGTGAGCGTGCAAGACCGGGTCAGAATTACCCATGATGGCATAGTTGATGCGGAAGGCATCGGTCACTTCAAGCAGGGCATCACCAATTGTTGCCATGTCACATAAGTATTCGGCTCGTTTTTCCCGAGTCAGTGTATTCAGACTCGGCTCAACCGGGTCAGGGAGTAGGAGGCTGTAACCAGATAAATACTGCATTTTGGAGACGCAATCTGCCCAACCGGAGGGCATCTGGCAAATCAAGGCGGGTTCAGTCCCAGCGCGAGCAGCGGCGACTTGCTGTTGGATATTTGCCATTCACGACCTCCAGTCCAACTTTCCGCCTGTCATCTGCGTAAAGGTGTTCCCAAATTCAGCCATACCTTCGTCGCAAAGCACCCGCCCCACCGGCCAGGTCTTGATGTCGTCCCAGAACGAGATCAGCCGCCAGGGGAAGGGACGGGGATACTCGTAGAAAAAATAATACGCGTAACGCCAGGCCAGTTCCATTTGTGCATCTGTCAGTTGATATTTCGACTACATCAGTGAGAACGCGATTCAAGGTGTCGAAATAATCGTCGTAACTTTTCGGGTCGAGAGTGAACCCCCGGTTGCGGTAATGTGTGTTGCCGCAGGCGATGACCGGGATGCCGTTCAGGCTCATTTCCAACCCAGTGGTCGTGGTGAACACGAGTCCCAGGCTGGTGAATTCCATCAACGTCGTAAGTGTTGACTCTTTTCCAACGGTCCGACGATGTGGATATTCTCAGGCAGCGCCGGCACCGCAGCCTTGACCACGTCCACCATCGAGGGGCCGTGCGTCAGCCGTTCGCCGGGGTGCACGCGGATGACCAGCTGCGCGTCCCTTCGATCAGCAAAATACTGCACCGTGCGCGTGATCCACTCGGCCATACTTTGACTGAACACGTTGCGTCCCAAGGTCAGGCTGTCACCCAGCACATTGGTCGCCAGAAGAACGACCGGGCGCGCGTCCAAACCCAACTTGGCGCGAATCGACTCGCCGCCCTGTGCAGGGACATCCTGCCACAGGCGGGCTGCCTTGCCCTCAAGCCGTGCGCCCATGCGGGCGGATTCAAATTTGCGGATGCGCTCGCTCTGGGAATCGGTCAACGGCCTGGAGCCGAGATCCGCCCAAAGCTGGTCGGTGTTCTGGCGCATGATCTCATCGTTCTGGGCGAGCCAGATCTGCTCGCGCTGGTCGTTGAACTCGTAAGTGGTCACCGGGATGCCCAGATGCTTCGCCACGCGGTAGACCGCGCCCAACTCGAGGATGGTCCCGTTGGGGATGAGCGCCACGTCGGGGCGGTGCTGCTTCAGGTAGGACAACGCCGATTCCGCAGCGGACAGGTTCCGGGCGAGCCGGAGCCGGTAAATCGCAGACGAGGTATCCACCTCCTCGACCTGGTCCGTGTACATCGTGTCGTATTCCGCTACGAGTCGGATATCCTCCTGCAGGGTTTGAGGAAGCTCATCGTGGGCAACATCCAGAAGGTTGACGATCTTGATCAGGCTCTCGGCCGGCTTGAGATGGTCGCGGGTGTAGAGGGCATGCCGGCGCAGGTCGAAGGGCGTGACCTCCTTGCGCCAGTCGCCGTAGGGAAGATAAGCCAGCGTGACGCGATGCCCCAGACCCGCCAACGTGACGCCGATAATGGCCGCCTGCTCGATCCAGTAATGCAGCGTGGCAAAGATGAAAACGTCCTTGCTCTTTGGCGCTTTCGCAGCAAAGGGACGCGCCTGCTTTACCGCGGCAGGCAGCGCATCGGTGAGACGGGAGAGGTTGTAGCGGCCAAGACCCTTGTGACCGGCGGGATTGAATAACCAGTAAGCCTCCATGGCGAGAGGCGAACCGGCAACACACATTCTTGAGGGCGGTTTTGGCTGGCATCAGAGCGACTCGATCTTCCATTCCAGGCGCGGACGGGTGACGCCGGGGCGCGGCTCCGGCCAGTGCATGCCGGGCGCGCCGGTGATGTCCACGTTGAACTCGAGCGCCTGCTCCTCGGCAAAGTAGCGGCGGATGCGGTACGAGCTGGCGTTGACGTTGAGCGAGTAGCGCCCGCTGTTGAGCGTGTCGGGCGGGATGATGCAGCGGCTGATGTAACGGCCGGGTTGTCGATTGGTGAAGCGGTCGAACATGGAAGGGTCGTCGGTATCGAAGGTGGTGAAGACCGCCTCGCCGCGCGCCGTGTTCAGGTAGATGCCCACCCGCAGGCCGGTGACCGGTGAAGTGAGTTCGTACTCAAACTCGACGACAATCGGGTCGGTGGAGCGGACAGTCTCGACAACCTTTCCATTTGGATTTCGAATCCTGAGCGCCACCGGACGGAACGGCGCGGCATCCAGCGGGATCTCGTCCGATCCCCAGGTGCGCTCGCCGTCGCTGGAGTGGCCGGCCGAGAGATAGAAATCCACCGCCTCGGCGGAAGGCGCGCGCTTGACCAGCTGTCCCTTCTGGATCACGATGGATTCCTGGGTAAGCCGCAGGATGGCAGACATATTGTGGCTGACGAAAAGCACCGTGCGTCCCTGCTGGGCCACATCGCTCATCTTGCCCAGGCACTTGCGCTGGAACTCCGCATCGCCGACCGCAAGGACTTCGTCCACGACCAGGATCTCCGGCTCGAGGTGCGCCGCGACGGCGAACGCCAGCCGCAGGTACATGCCGGACGAATAACGCTTGACCGGCGTGTCGATGAACTGACCGACCTCGGAGAACTCGACGATCTCATCGAATTTGGAGGCAATCTCACCGCGCTTCATGCCGAGGATGGCGCCGTTCAGGAAGATGTTCTCGCGCCCGGTCAGCTCGGGGTGGAAGCCGGTGCCGACCTCCAGCAGCGATCCGACGCGGCCGTTGATCCAGATCTCACCTTCGGTGGGTTCGGTGATGCGGGAAAGGATCTTGAGCAGGGTGCTCTTGCCGGCGCCGTTGCGACCGATGATGCCCAGCACCTGTCCCTGCTGGACATCGAAGGAGACATCGTTGAGCGCATAAATGGTGTCCAGCGCATCCGGCGCAGGAGTCTGCACCCGGCGGATGGCGCGCAATGGGCGCTCCCATGGCATGCGTGATATTCTCGCTCAGCGTGCGATAGTTCTGCGGTGCAAGCCCGATGCGGTAACGTTTGCTCAGGTGTTCAACACGGATGATGGCGGTCATGGCTATATCAAATCCGCAAAGGTGCGTTCCATGCGGCGGAAATACACCCAACCTGTGGCGAGCAACAGAATCGCGACAACGGTCGAGACCAGCAGCCCCATCCCGATCGGGGATGGCGCGCCAAGCAGCGCCCAGCGGAAACCGTTGATCACGCCCACCATGGGGTTGATGGAATAAAGCATCTGCCACTGCTCAGGGATCATGGTGGAGGAGTACACAACAGGTGACACAAATTTCCAAAACTCCGCCAGGAAGGGAAGGATATATCCAACGTCGCGGTACTGGACGTAAAGCGCCGACAGCCACAATGCCACCCCCAGCGCAGTCACCAGAGCCAGCAGGATGAAAAAGGGCAGCGCCAGCCAGGCGGCATTGATGATGAAGTGAAAGCCGCCGGTGAGCGAGTAATAGATCATCAATCCGATGAGCACGATGAACGCCAGGGCAAAGTCCACGATGCCGCCCAGCACCGACGAGAGCGGCAGAATCAGGCGCGGGAAGTAGATCTTGGTCACCATGTTCTGGTGCCCGACCAGCGAACGGCTGGCATCGTTCAGCGCCTTGGTAAACAGCGTGAAAGGCAGCAGCGCTGCATAGGCAAATATCGGATAGGGGATCCCGTTGTCCGTGGGCATACCTGCCAGCTCGCCGAAGAAAATGCTGAAGACCACCATTTGCAGGAACGGCTGAAGGACGGCCCAAGTGACACCCAACACGGTCTGCTTGTAGCGCACCTTCAAATCGCGCCAGATCATGAAGTAGACCAGCTCGCGGTAGGTCCACAGGTCGCGCAGATTGAGCGAAGCCCAACCGCGGGTGGGTTTGATGTGAACAATCATTGGTTCGTGCTTGGTGATTTCAGTAGACATTGTCTAGCGAATCTTTTCCCGATTTTCCTTGAACCAATCAATCGTCCGGCGCATACCTTCCTCGAAAGGCATCTGCGCGCTCCAGCCAAAGTATTCCTTCGCGCGGCTGACGTCCAGTCCGCGGCGGGGTTGGCCGTTGGGCTTGGTCGTATCCCAGATGAGCTTCCCCTGGAACCCTGTCATGCGGCAGACCATCTCCGACAGGTCCTTGATGGAGATCTCGTAGCCCGAACCCAGGTTGACCGGCTCCGGACCGTTGTATTTTTCAGCAGCGGTGACGATGCCATCGGCAGCATCCTCTACGTAAAGAAATTCGCGCGTCGGCGAGCCGTCGCCCCACACGACCATTTCCTTCTGCCCCTTTTCCTGAGCTTCCACCGCCTTGCGAATCAGCGCCGGGATGACGTGCGAGGAGGCCGGGTTGAAGTTGTCGCGCGGGCCGTACAGGTTGACCGGAAGGAGATAAATCGCGTTGAAACCGTACTGCTGGCGATAGGCTTGCGCCTGGACCAGTAGCATCTTCTTCGCCAGTCCATACGGCGCGTTGGTCTCCTCGGGGTAACCAAGCCACAGGTCATCCTCCTTGAATGGCACCGGCGTGAACTTGGGGTACGCGCAGACCGTGCCGATGGCAACGAACTTGCCCACACCGCGCTGCCAGGCCTGGTGCATCAACTCCACGCCCATCACCAGATTGTCGTAGAAGAATTCCGCGGGGTGCTCACGGTTTGCGCCGATCCCGCCCACGTGAGCGGCAAGATGGATGATGACCATCTTGGAGGCATCGAACCCGTCCGCGAGGGTCACATCGAACAACCGCCGGATGGAATCGCGATCCGTCAGGTCATATTCCTCGATGGTCGGAATATAAATATCCGTTGCGCCGCGTTCCTTTAATTTAGCGATGACAAACGAGCCGAGAAACCCCGCTCCGCCCGTCACCACCACCTTTTTATCCTTCCAAAAATTTTCTGTCATTTGTTCATCTCCCAAATAATCATTGAACAATAAACTGCGCATTGCGATAACGCTCATCCTGCGGGTCGCGGATCAATCCGGTCCGCAGGGCATGCACCAGTTCCCGCACGCCGTCGTCCACGGTCAACTCTGCCTTGAACCCCAGTTCGCGTCCGATTTTTTCAAAAGACACGGTAATATCCCGCATGTCGCCGCCGAAGGTTAAATCTTTATACTGGACCACCGTCTCCGGCATGCGCTTGATCACCAGCCCGACGATTTCATCCTTTGTATAATTGCCGGACTCGCTGCCAAGATTGAAGATCTGCCCGCGCACTTTTTCGACCGGCGCAGTCAGGCCAAGCATCAGTCCGCGCACCGTATCACGCACATGCACGAACGAGCGCGAATAGCCCCGCTGGTAGATGATCAATTCACGGCGGGTGAACGCCTCCAGCACAAACTGGTTGACGATCAAATCAAAGCGCGTGCGCGGCGAGATGCCATACAGCGTCGCCAGCCTGAAAACCACCGGCACAGAAGACGTCTGCTTTACCAGATATTCTTCCGCTGCCACCTTCGTCTCGGCATACAGCGACTGGGGATTCAGAGTGAGATTCTTCGCTGACGGGCTGTCCGTTCTCCGAGAGGCCGTAATTGCTGTAGGTGGATGCAAACACGAACCGCTCCGCCCCCCAGCCTGCCGCCTGCTCGTAAACCTGTTTCGTCGCCTCGACGTTGTACCGCCAAGCCGCCTGTTTGCCGACCGCCTGGCATGCCGGGAATCCCACGATCGCCGCCAGATGCACCACTGCCTGGGGTTTCTGCCAGTCGCGAGGCAGAGAATCGCGCACCGCCCGGGACTCGGTCACATCGGCTTTGACAAAATGAAAATTGGGATGTGCGAGATACCCCAACAGCGATTCGCCGCCGAAAAGCAGTGAATCCAACACGGTCACCCGGTATCCCTCGCGCAGCAGTTCGCCGGTCAGCAGCGAGCCGATGTAGCCCGCCCCGCCCGTGATCAATACGTGCCTTTCAGGTGGTTTCGTTCCGGACATCAGCTTCCCTTCAGGTGCAGGAGAACCTTCAGCCCTGCCACTTCAAGCGTGGGGGCGTCTGAATCGGTCGCCACGGTCATCCCCTGCTCAAGGCAGGTCAGCCGGCAGATATCCGCCACATCGCCTTCGCCGAGGATTCTGACACGGTCGAAATCCAGCCTGCCGGATTTTCTCGACGTGCTCCTTCACGCGCTGGCGGGTGTTGCGGTACAGAAGGAACTGCTGCTCCACATAGTCCACCGTCAGGCGGGCGCGCAGGGCGATGCCCTCGGGGGTGATGATGTAGCGCAGCTTGCGGCGCTCGGCGCGCTTGACCTTGACATAGCCTTTGTCGATCAGGCGTTTGATGTGCCAGTTGACCGTGCCTACAGCCACACCAAGCTGGGTGGCCAGGGAGAGCTGGGTCACATCGGGATCGCGCTCGATGTTCTCAAGCAGAGAAAGTTCGCGGGAGGTTTCGTTTGAGGTTTCCATAATCCAAAATTCAGTGGCTGAATTATAACCTTGATAAGAGGGGGGTCAAGGGGAAGATATTGGCATCTACCCTACGACTCGGCTACGGGTACTGCCAATTTACGGTGAAAGCTGGGGATACGGGCAGTTTGTCGGCTGCGTACGCGGGGTGAGCAGGGAGACATTGACGCCCGGAACCCGGATCTGCTGGTATTCGCACAACAGAGGCTCGGTGACCGCCCTCACCCACAGGTTGTTTTCCGCCCCCCAGTTTTCACCGGCATCCTGGTATTTGTACCATTGTGTATCCGCCACAATCAGCGAAAAACGATGAGCGCGAAGGTCATCGTAGAATTTTGTGAGATAGGGTTCGTTGTTCGCCATCACCATCTCGATCAGGAATTCCTTTTCGTATTCACTAATCAGTGGGACATCGACGATTTCCCTGAAAGGTCAGAAGCTGCGGCTGTGAAATGAATAAAACCTCCCCGCCTTCCTGAACAGTCTGCTCCACCTGTGATCGAATCCGGTCGAGAGCTATTTTCGCGAGCGACGGAATCATAAGTGTGGACAGGCTGCACGGATTGGATGCCAAACCAGAACGGCACGAGCACCGCGAAGGCTGCCAGCGGCCAGGGGAAGAGAAAACCGCGCTCTGGATGAATCCGGTTCGTTCCCCTGCCGGTTCCAGAACAGTGTCCCGGCGACCACCATCAAAAGGATGATGTCGGCATCAAGATTATGGAGGTCGCCGCCCGCCCCGATTTTGACGCTGACCGTCAATCCGCCAGCAAACAGAATCAGCAATTCCGCCCCGAGGCCGAACAAGCGCAATGGATGCAGGATTCCCGGTTGCTTCCACAGTTTCCAGATGATGATCAGAATTAACGGCAGGGAAACGATAACGATGGCAGGCAGTATCCCCAGCGGAAAGGTTTCATTCGGCCACAGGCGGTACCACAACAGGGCGGATGTGGTGCTCGAATAGAAGGCGCGCCAGTTGGCTAGGTTTCCCGAAAGGAAAATATACGTCCATTGGCTGGCCAGCGCCGAGAGCACGCCCACCAGAAACCAGAGAGCTGGAAGGGACAGATAGCGGTACAGGCGTTGTCCTTTCACGGGCATGCGCAGGAAATACAAGGCAGATGCCAGCATCGCCGGCACCGGGAACCAGTTGATGCGGCTCAACCCGGCCAGCAGGGATGCCGCGATCACAATCACCAATGTCCTGCGCTGATTGGTTTCAGAAAAGCCAAGGAGAATGATGATCACCGGCAGGAGCAGGTGCAGGTAGATGGGTCCCTGAAGCAGGAAAATAAACACCCATAAGATGAAGAACCAGCGCAGGAGTTTGTCTTCAATCTTCAGCCAGCGGGAAAAAACAATACCGGTAACAAAGGTCAGCCCCAGGCGTAGGAAGACCTGCCAGGCGCGATGCAGCCACAACGATGAACCGGGAATCAGAAAGGGAATGGCAAGCAGCAGGTGAAGCAAGGGGTGCAGAACAGCCCAAGGCACCCAGGTCCCATACAATTGGGGACCAAAGAACAGAGAGGCATCATAGAAGCGGCTGGTTTCCGCCCACCCAAGCGAGAAGGGGTCTGCTGGAGATGGCAGGAAGGGTGCTCGCAACTCGCGCAACAGAAGCTTGCAGGATGAGAGCAGCTGCCAGCGCCCCTGCCCAGCTAAACTGGTTGGAGAGTGACTTCAAGCAAAACATTCCAAACAGCGAAAGCCACCAAGCAATAAAAAACCTGATCCAGGGTTTATCCAGAAGCATGCCGTAATAGGGATGCAACATCACCACGGGGTATATGATCAGGAATATCACCAGGAGGACAACAGGGAGTGCTTTCCATTTCCCTTGCGCCAACGGGAAAGATTCCAAGCGAACCAGAATGGATTCGCGCCGATTGGTAAGCAGCAAAATAAACAAAATCAGCGAAGCAATGCCAAGGATCAATCACCAAACCGATCAACGGCGACCAGTTGGATGCCGCGACGTTGGATGCCTTCTGTTCCCGGGTGACTTCAAAAATCTGGCTGACCGCTGGAAGAGTCAACAAAGCGGAAAAAGCGAGGATGATCCTCGAGAAACCAAGACGATCGGGCTGACGAATACTTATCATAAACGCAGGGGATTAATGCATTACGGGCAGGCGGGGCTTTCGCGCGGAACCATGATGGTTATACCGCCCGAAAGCGTTGTCTCGACCTGATATTCGCACACCAGCGGACGGGCTACCCTCAGCGCCCAGGTGTTATTCTCCGCAGCAAAGGGATAATCCGTTCGTTGAAAATCGGTGAATTGAGCACTCGCCACGATCACCCCGAAGCGATGCTCCCGAAGGTCGGAATAAAACTGTTCGAGATACGGTTCATTGTTCGACATGGCCATCTCATTCAAGGTGACCAATTCATACTCGGGAACAAGAGGAATGCCGACGATGCTTTTATCCGCCAGAAGGTGGCGCTGGTTGATGAAGAGCACTTCCTCCCCATCTGCAACTGCCTGCGATGTCGCTTCCTGAATGGTTTGGATATCCTGCGCGACGTGGGTAAAATCAACAGGCTTGGGAATGGCGACTGAAAGAATGGCGAATCCCACCGGCACCACCATGCGCGAAATAACTGATCAGCAACGAGGGTTCGTAAGCAGCAACGGATTTTTCAAGAACAACGCGGTCAAAAAACAGGTAGCCGGCAACGATTCCCAGCAAGGTCATGTAGGCGTCCATGTTGTGCAAATCGCCGCCCCCGCCGATCTTGACGCTCACCACCAACCCACCTGCAAACAACACAACCAGCATACCTGCCAAGCCCATGAGGCGGATGGGATGCCAGGCAGTCAGCCGTCCACGCAGGGCATGGACGATAAGGGCAATTATTGGCGCCGAGACAATTAATATTCCCGGCACCACCCCCAGCGGGTAAGTAGGGTTGGCCCACAATCGCTCCCAAATCAAATCAGAGGTGAAACTCGAGCCAAACGCGGACAGGTTACCCTGATTACCCGACCAGTAGATGTAGAGGCTTTGCGAGGCGAGGGCGGTCAAGAGTCCCAACGCCAGCCACATCGCCGGTTTGAGCATGTAGCGCCAGAAATTCCGATAGCCGCTCACCGGCTCTTCAAGCAGATATAACCCAATCGCCAGCATGGCGGGCATGGGAAACCAGTTGACCCGGCTCATCCCCGCCCAGATCGAGGCCAGTATCACCGCCGCCAGCGACCGCCAGGGATGCCGCGCCGAAACCCCCAGCAGGATGATCCAGATCATGACCTGAAGGTGGTAGTACACCGCCCCTTGCAACAGGTACAGGAAGAACCACATCACCGTCAATACGGCCAGAAACCGGCTGGCAGGGCGCAGACGTCGCACGAACAGGATGCCCGTCACTGCTGTCATTCCCAACCACAACAGAACCTGCCACAAACGATGCACCCAGATCGGCAGTCCATCCACTAAAAACGGGACGGACTGCAGGAAATAGCGCGTGGGATGCAGAATCGACAGCGGTACTCGCTCCCCATAAATCCTCTCCGCAAATACCAGCGACCCATAGTAATACCGGCTGGCCTCCGACCATCCCAGCGAAAACGGATAGGTCGAGATGGATGGCAAATAGGAAATGACAGACAAGGCAACGCCCTGCAAGAGAAATGCCAACGCGAAAGAGTCCTGCCCAACTCCCGCGATAACCTGTTTTAAGAGCTGCGGTCGCACCCAGGGTCAGCCACCACAAAATCCATAGCGAGGGACCCGCTTGAGGAATAAAACCACCCAGCAGCCGGTACTTGATCAGGAGGAATAGCCCCAAGCTGGCAAGAAGAGTCAGCGGACCTACAGCCCGCCACACGATTCCGGTGCGAGACTCCACCTCCAAGCGCGAGAGGATGCGCTGCTCACGTTCACCACGCAGCTGCGCAAGGGCAAATCCGCACCCCAGCGCAACGAGCAAATACAACCCGAGCAGGAAGACCCACTTGGAACGGAGGATGGCAATGCCCATGGCGTTCCCCTGCTGGATGGTCTGGTAGAAAGCCAGCAGGGACAGGAATAAGCCAAAGATAAAAAAGGTTTGCCAGAATGTTTTGGATGACTTCATACTATGAATTGTCTTCAATCCCCTCATTTTCTCCCGACGACGAGGAGGGTGAGGCTGTTTTAGCCTTATCAATCGCTGTCAAAATGGATGGCAGATAGAACGCCCCCGGCAGGCTGGCAATCATTGTGAATCACACGCACCAACACCGCCAATGTCAGCGCATTCGCCATGCTTATTCCACCCACTTCACGCAAAAAGGTAAGTCAGCGAAATTCCTGAACGCCATAACCGTTGATTGAAATTGGAATAAGTGTCACAAAATAGGAAATACTCCAAAGGCCGGCAATCGTCCAAAATGGGACAGGGATCATTCAACCCGGTCAGCAGAACCGAGGCCGAGGCAAATGTACACAGCATATGCCCCCACGTCATACCCAGCGCGCCGAGCAACGATACGGGTTTCCTCAAGCCACACCGAAAGCGCCTCGTAAGGTTTTCTTTACGAAATCCCTGCCTTTTGCCCACAGCGCAGACAGGGAAATTGCCTGTGCCGTCCTGCCTGTCATCGTGGACCAGAAAGCAGCCAAACCCAATGGCAGCACCATTGCCATACCCGCCATCCCGATCAACCGATCGGCAACCAGGGATGCAAGGATGAGCGTACTGCTGTAGCCCATCTCCACCGCCCCGGCAAAACGCACCACATCCCCGCCGATGGTGGTCGGAAGAAAATTGGAGGCGAACAGACCGGTAAACGTCAGCGCGGCAGAGCGAGAGAATGGGATATCCACTTCCGCTGAGCGAAGCAAGCACATGCCAGCGTCCGACAACGAAAAAGCGGGAGATGAAAACCAGCAGCGTGGCAAGTAAAAATCGCCAGAGTGGTATCTGCCGAATGACCGCTGCAATCTCATCCCACCGACGCGCGATCAGGAATACCAGCAAACCAATCGCCAGCAGGCTGCCTGCACCACGCAGGAGCATCTGCCGGTTTTTTGAAATCCATTGTTTCATTTACTCTGGAAGCCTATTGTTTTCAGGACAGTGTAGGTCGGTTTGTCCTGGGACTCGTAATACGTGCGTACCTGTAATTCAGCGATCAAACCCATCAGGATGGATTGAAAGCCCATAATGACGAACATCACAGCTATCAGGAAGAACGGCGAGGTGAGCACCGGAACGCCCCAGAAAATGCGCCTGATCAGCAGGCCCAATAAAGCCAGCACGCTCACAATGATCAGCGCCATGCCTGTGCCGCCGAAAAGGTAGATGGGTTTTCTCGAGTAATCGAGCAGGAACTTAACAGTGAACAGATCGAGCACCACTTTGATGGTGCGCTCAAGCCCATACTTGGCCTTGCCGTACTTGCGCGGGTGATGGTGGACGGGGATCTCTGTGATCCTGGCTCCCACGGCGTGGGCAAACACCGGGATGAAGCGATGCATCTCGCCATACAGGCGAAAGCCTGTCAGCGCGTCACGGCGGTAGGCTTTGAGCGTGCATCCATAATCGTGCAGGTGTACCCCGGTCACCGTTGAGATCAACCAATTGGCGGCATTGGAGGGCAACGTGCGGGTGAGGTAGGTATCCTTGCGGTCCTTCCGCCAGCCGGAAACCACGTCGTACCCTTCATCCAATTTCGCCAACAGCATGGGGATATCCGCCGGGTCGTTCTGCATATCTGCATCCAACAGGATGACAATCTCGCCCGTGGCATGATCGATCCCGGCTGCGATGGCTGCCGTCTGCCCGAAATTGCGGCGAAAGACGACCACGCGGACATGCTGCGGGTCCTTCGCCACCAATTCATTCAGAACAGCGAGGCTGTTGTCGCGGCTGCCATCATCGACCAGAATCAACTCCCAGGTGTGATCCAGCGCATCCATCACCTTATGAATGGCGTCAAAGAGCAGGGGAAGGTTCTCTTCCTCGTTATAGACAGGGACAACAAGTGAAAGATTTCATTCTTTTTGTCCCAATCTCTCAATATCCGCATCCACCATCATTTTGACCAGTTGGGAAAAACCGACCTTCGGCTCCCATCCCAACACCTTGCGGGCTTTCGAGGGGTCTGAAATGAGCAGGTCTACTTCGGCCGGCCGGTAGAAACGCTGATCCTGGACAACGAAATCCTTGTAATCCAACCCAACGTGACCGAAGGCGATTTCACAAAATTCCTTGACAGAGTGTGTTTCGCCCGTGCCAATGACAAAGTTATCCGGTTCGGAATGTTGCAGCATGCGCCACATCGCTTCCACATAATCGCCGGCAAAGCCCCAGTCACGCTGGGATTCCAAATTGCCCAGACGGAGTTCCTTTGCCTGTTCCAGTTTGATAGCTGCAGCTGCGTTGGTGATCTTTCGGGTGACAAACTCCAGGCCGCGGCGCGGGCTCTCGTGGTTGAACAAAATCCCGGAAGTGGCGAATAGATTGTACGATTCGCGGTAGTTGACCGTGATCCAATGCCCGTACACCTTGGCCACCCCGTACGGGCTGCGGGGGTAGAACGGAGTCGTCTCCCGCTGAGGCACTTCAAGCACCTTGCCAAACATCTCGCTGGACGAGGCCTGGTAGAACTTGATCTTGGGATTTACCAGGCGGATGGCCTCCAGCAGCCGGGCAACACCGACCGCGGTCACCTCGGCGGTCAACACAGCCTGACTCCACGAGGTGGGCACGAAAGACTGGGCTGCCAGGTTATACACTTCGTCCGGCTTGTACTCTTCCAGAACGCTGACCAATGAACTCTGGTCGTGCAGGTCGCCTTGAACGACCGTGATGTCATCCTGAATATGCTCTATGCGCTCAAACGTCACCGTACTTGAACGGCGAGCCATTCCGACAACGTGATAGCCCTTCGAGAGCAGCAACTCAGCAAGATATGAACCGTCCTGCCCGGTGATGCCGGTAATTATTGCAGTAGGCATGGTTTCCTCACTTTTTTCCAAAACGCGAGCCACCCGCACCAGCCCGCCCGTAAATTCAACGGCTGAATTATACCCGCATAAAAATGCTTCTGCGCTCCTGCCTCTTAAAATTAGGAGCGCGGACGCCTGTAACGCACATATAAAACATCGCCTACGATGATCGCCACACCAAAGACTAACAGGAATGCGGCATAGGTCAGAAAATTGAACTTGGGGACAATGTGATAATACCGTCCCGCATACCAGAGGGAAAAAACAACCAAAAAGGATATCTCGACGGCTACAATGCGTGGCAGCCACCGGTCGCGAACCTCCCGCCAGAAGGACCAGGCATACGCCGCAAACATCGCCTGCCAGGGGAGCATAAAGATTCGATAGCGGGGGTTGTCCCACTGATCAGCGCCGGCTCGCAGGGCTACCAGCGCGATCCAAATCCAGATGATGAAACCAAACCACAGCCATACCCTGCGCTCACGAGGATCGAGGGATTTCCATGCTGCTATCAAACCATAGAGTAGCAGAGGCATCAACGCATACCAACCGATGGCACGCAGGCTGCCAATGATTCTGGACATCGTGATGGTAGGCTCAAACAGATTGGCAGGGAGTACTGGTTGGGCAATACCATACCCGACTAGGAACGGCGCATGAAGCGATTTTGGCAGAACTCCCAGTAAATATTGAACCATGCCTGAAGATTCTGTTGTAAGGTACAAATCCCATTTGGCGGCATCGTAGAACCAGGTGGTGAGCACGCTGTACGGATTGTCCGCGGACAAGGTGGTTTCGCCAAGCACAGACGAGACAAGAAAAATTCCAACGATGAAAACCAATCCCAAGGCGGCGGCAAGCCACCAGGAAAACCGGCGGTGATCGCCTGAGAACCAGTACCACCCAGCGGTCACGATCAACACAAGCAGGGCTACGCCGGGCGAGAAGAACAATAACCCCGCAATGCCTCCCGCAAACCATACCCAACCCAACTTGTTGTGATTCTTGAGCCAATCCACGAATCCCCAGATGGACATTGCAATGAAAGTGATCAGGAACGGCTCCCGCATCTGCGAGCTGCCCAGCAGAATACTCTCCGGGTACAGCGCAAGGATCCATGCCGCCGGGACAGCAACCTTGACACCCCACGCTGCGCCTGCCGCCTTCCACAAAAACGGAATCGCAACTGCGCTGACCAGTGCCGCCAGCAGGATGATAAGAATCGGCCGGTGAGCATCCGGAGATAGATAGCGATAGGTCACCGCGCTTACCACCATCAAACCACCGTACTGGTCCCCAAAGTACTCGCCACTTCGAATCCCCTCCCAAATCGAATAATCCGATTTAGCCAGCGCCCAGGCATCGCTGTCCCTGCGCCAGGAGTCCGTAAAAATGTACCCATCTTTTGATTGGTCAGACTCGCTACCGTAGACAGGCAGGAGTGTGGTCAACGCAATCCCGGTCCCCATGCGTAAAAGAAATGCCAAAGCGATGATCCAAGCCAAGGTCCGGCCTCCACCTGCCCATCGCCACAACGCCACCAGCGCAAGTAAGCCAAGAAAAAATATCAGCGAAGAAGCCAGCCAGCCAGTGATGAAAAACTCCGGTTGAAATACCGCCAGGAGCGCACCAAAGCCCACGGATGCGGGGAGCATCCACTTAAGATCAGGCAACATTCCTGCTCCGTATGTAAATAAAACTTACCAACCACCACAGCACGATCAGCACGACCAGCGACTGCATGGGAATCAGAAAACGCGGATTGTCCCCATGGTCGAGCATGGATTGCAGCACTGAGGCGATCCACACAGCCCCTATGCTGAACCAGATAAAATGTGTGACGTGCACCAGCCGACGGACTTTTTTTGCTACAACCAGTGCAATCGACCCGAAGATAAAGGTTATGTTGATGCCAAATAAAAGTCCACGCTGGATCAAAATGAGTCCGCGTGCGAGAGTGACCAACATCGGATTCTCTATCGCCGCTGTTGACCAATAGACCGGCACCTTCCAGAACCAGAACCAGCCCAAGGCGATATTGCGCGCATAAAGCAGGGGGTGTTCGAGAATCAACTGGACGGAAATCTTTTGGATTAATCTCGAGAGGCCGTAGAAACTTTCGCCGGTCGCCTTTTGCATCTCGGGAATGGCATCCCAGATGGTATTGGTTTGAGTCCCATAATCGGCAATACGCGCATCACGGAACCGCAAGTAAGTATCACGCAGGGCAGCGTAGTCATCCGGCACATATTCAAAAAAGACACCTGTATGCTGTATGAGGTGATAGCCCGTCATCGCGCTCAGGCTCCACATGTTAAAGCGGTCATGGATGAAGTTGACCCACCAGCCGGTCAGGATGAGCCCGGGCAGGAGAGCAGCTACCGCCAAAGACCAGCGGATGCCCGGTTTCGGTTCGCGCCAGCCGACAACCAGGAAAAATGCGATCCAGAAGGGGAGGTAAATAAAGAGGGGACGGGTGAGGATCGAAAGTCCGACCGCCAACCCGGTCAGGGCAGCTGCACCGATTAATTTCCACGCGGAAGTTTTCTCCTTTGCAACTCGATCATCCAACAGGAAAGCCATCCCCGCCCAGGCAAGTGCGATCCAGAAGGTCGCCAGTGTTTCAGTCATCAGGTCGGCTTCGAAGAGGAACTGCTGGGCATTGAATGTATGCAGTAGAGCAGCCAGCGCGCCGAACCATCCTCGCCCGGTGATTTTCCAGCCGATGTAGAAGAACAGCAGTGTGATGCCAAGCCCGAGTAAAAGCTGAGCTAGGTAGACACGCTCATCCGAGCCTACGAGCGCCATAAAAGCCGGGTAGCCTGGCGTGCGCGTCCCGTCGTATTGCTCCCAGCCTCCGAGGATGGCCTCTGCTGAACGGCGATAGCTCCCGGTGTCGTTGAGAGATACGACAGGGTAAAAGAACCAGAGTAACACGCGCTGGATGGCGACGACAGCCAGCACTACCCAGAACCAGGTTCGGGTGGGAATTTTATCGAGGCGGGAGAGAAAATTAGCCAATCGAGTCATGGTTGAAGGTTATTCTAAACGAGAAAAGTGTCTTTTCCTCGCAATTGCCATCAATCATCCAGAAAGCTGTCAAGCGCGCGTTTGGCACGTTCAGCCCAGGAATAATGCTGCGAGTCGGCCTTCGCCTGCGTACCCAATGTTTCGCGACGGGCGGAGTCGTCCAGCAAGGCACGGACGGCAGCGGTCCACGCCGAGATGTCCTCCGGCGGGCAAAACACAGCATTTCGTTCATTGAGCACTTCGTGAAAAACGGGCAGGTCGCTGGTCACGATGGCGCGCCCGGCGGCCAGATACTCGAACATTTTCAATGGACTGGAGATGGCCGCCGAGTTGCCGCCGCCGCTCGAGATGCCGATGACACGTGCGTAGGGCATGAGCAGGATATCTGCAGCAGCCTGGTAGAGAGGCAATCTGTCATTAGGGATGAATCCGGTGAAGGTCAAGTTGCGCAGATGAGCGGATCGTCCCTTCCAGGCTTCCACATCCTCAGGGTTTCCTCCTGCCCAGATAAATTGCGCATCGGGAACAGCTTTGGCCAGCTCGACGAATAACTCTACTCCGCGACCTGCATAGAGATGACCGGTACAGGCGACTGTTGGGGCTTCAGTCAGTCCCAACTGCCGGCGGGCTTCCTGAGGGGCAGGCAAGTTTTCAAATCTCTCAGGCTCGATTCCGTTCGGGGCGATGATGACATCCTTTGAGGGGATGCGCGTACCATATTTTTGCTCCAGAGCTACCTGAAGTGCGCGCGTGATCACCAACATCCTTTTTCGTCCGGGAATCCAAAGGAACAGACGGTGCCACCATGGGCCGATGCGCCCCGCAGGAAGGTCGTGCAGTTCAATGATGACCGGCATCCGGTGGAGCAGAGCGTAAACTGCCGACTGAGGCACCCAGGTGTAGACGATGTCAGGGTGTATTCTCACAGCGCGACGAACGGCATCCCAAAAGAACTGGCGTCGGCTCGCACTTCGCAGGTGCTCGATCTTGAAGGACGTCGATAATCCGTAAAAGGACAGCCAATCTCCGTTGGAGGTTTTTCCGGGGTTTTCAGGGACAAGTAGAGTCACATCATGCCCCAACTGAGCCAGGGCATGGATGGCTTTCATCATCTGGATGCTGTTGGCCGTTTCAGAGGGGACAAATGAGGCGGAGATGCAAACAATTTTCATGCCGGCTTACTCATTGCGGACAGATCCCTGATCTCAACCAGCCCCTTCCAGACATTGATGCCCACCGAAATGAACAGATAACCGGACAGTATGGCCGCTGCGGCAAGATAGCCATAGATAGGCACCAGTCTGTAGATGAAAACCAGTTCCACCGCGCCGACAGCGGCAGCCACCACGAGCGGGAAGGTCGGTTTTCCCAACGCAAGCAGGAGCGGGCGATTCCAACTGAAGATGTTAGCTGCCCCGTAACCGGCCAGCAGGAGCACGGCCGCAGGGTAGGCAGGGGCATACTCTTCGCCGTAAAGAAGCGGAATCAGCCACCAGCCGAGGAGAACGATGAATCCACCTGCTGCAGCAACCCACACCGCGACGAGTGTGCTAACCCTGCGAAGCAGTTGGCGGGTCAGGTTGAAATTCTTCTCCGCTATAGTGCGGGTGATTTCTGCGTAGGTGGGAGAGATAAAGGGTTCCACTGGCAGCATCAGGATATTGATGAAACTCATCGCGATCCTGAAATAACCTACCCCTGTGGCGGAAGTCAACGAAGCAATATAAAGAGGGATGTTATCGCGTACAAAGATGTTGACCGTTCCGTTCAGGTTGGTGTTGAACGCAAAGGAGAACATTCCACGCCAACCAGAATATACATTTAGAGGGACTCGCGGCCAGCCGGGAAGTTTTTCGTTGAGCGCACGAACAGCGAGAACAACAATGGCAATTCCAGCCAAAGTCTTCCCGGCAATGTAGGCTGTCAACACAAAAGAAATACTGGCAGACGAGGTCAGGAAGGCGATCGAGATCAAGACAAACGTCAGGATGCTCTGCGCAAGATTGACGGAAGCAAACTGCCCGAATTTATGAGTGGATTGGAGAATACCCCGCGAGGTCTCGAACATGATGTTCGAGAGGATGATCACCCCGTAAAAAGCTATCCATGTCGCCGCGGCGGGATCTTTCAGAAAAGTCTGCGCCGCCCAGGGCGCCAGAAGAACCATGATGAGAAATGCCGCGATCGACGTGGCTGCCTCCGCCAGGCCAGCTCCCTTGGCAACAGCAGCGGCTTCCTCTTTCTTTCCAACAGCCAGCGCGGCGGTGAAGTGACGGACCACCACTTCGCTCATGCGAAAGGAAAATAGATTATTGACAGCGGTGACAAATGTGATGACGGCGGTGAGCTCGCCCAGGCCGTCCGCCCCCAGAAGACGGGCAACCAGAATACCCTGAAGGAAACTCAGCGCCGCCGCAATGGTATTGCTGCTGGAAAGGTAACCGCTGTGTTTGACGACCCGCCGCAGGAGCGGGTCGGAACGCCAGGACGCCAGCCTGTCTCGCCAGCTCAAGGAGTCAGCACCTCGCTCGCCCACGAGCGCTCGGCGTTGTACCACTCCACGAGGCGGCGCACGCCTTCGAGCATGTTCACCTGAGGGGACCAATTCAGCAATTCGCGCGCCTTGGACACATCCGCCTGGTTGGTGAGCATGTCCGCCGGGTTGGGCGGGTCGTGCACGACATTCGCCTTTTTGCCCACGACTTCTTCGATCAAATCGACCAATTCGTTGATGGTGATGACCTCGTGCCCGCCCAGGTTGATGATCTCATAGCCCAACGGCTTGAGCGCAGCAATCGTCCCGCGGGCGATATCGTCGACGTAGGTAAACCCTCGGGATTGATTCCCATCTCCGTTGACGCGCACCGGGCGTCCCTCGCTGACCCATTGCACGAAACGGAATAACGCCAGGTCGGGGCGCCCCGCCGGCCCGTAAACCGTGAAGTAGCGCAGGATGCTCACGTCGATTCCGTGCAGGTGATGATAGCTGTGGGCCAGCGCCTCGGCGCCCTTCTTGCTGGCGGCGTAGGGTTGGAGCGGTTTGTCGCTTGGCACGGACTCAGGCGTCGGGTAGGGCGGATCTGCGCCGTAGATGCTGGAGGTGGAGGCGAGAATGAATTTCGGAATCCCGTTGCGTCGGCACAACTCGAGCATGTTCAACGTCCCGACCACATTCGTTTCGACGAACACCCAGGGATTCTCCACACTGGCGCGCACACCCGCCCGCGCGGCGAGGTTGATGACCCCGTCAAACGGCGTGGAGAGGGTCGAAAAGACGCTGTCCCGGTTGCTGATGTCCAATTTGTGAAAAGTGAAGCCCGGGAATGTCTGCATGTGCTGCAGCCGGTATTCCTTCATGCGCACGTCGTAGGCATCGTTCATGTTGTCGACGCCGGTGACGGCGTGTCCCTGCGCGATCAGAAACTCGGAGGTGCGCGCACCGATGAACCCCGCCGCACCCGTGATCAGATAATTTGCCATTCAGCTCCTTGCTCCTTAAACACTGTCTGCCGAAGCCTCTACAGGCGGACTACCTTCGGATTTTCCTTCCCCAATTTGCCCAGCGCGTTGCGCGAGTCGAAGATGAAGGCGGCCGATTCGAGGATGGCGTTGTAGTCATAAACCTTATGGTTGGTGATGATTACAACTGCATCAGCAGATTTCACGGACGGCATCACGTCTTTGATGCTTTCCATCTTCCAGTCTTCACGCTCATGATGAATCCGTGGAATATACGGGTCGTGGTACTCCACCTGCGCACCCTTCTTGCGCAACAAGGCGATCACATCCAGCGCGGGCGATTCGCGCACATCATCGATGTCAGGTTTGTAGGCCACGCCCAACACCAGCACCTTGCTGCCCTTGAGCGGCTTGCCCCGGTCGTTCATGGCTTCGAGTACGCGGCTGACCACATAGCGCGGCATGTTCGTGTTGATCTCGGAGGCCAGCTCGATGAAGCGGGCGTTGTAATTGAACTCCTTCATCTTCCACGAGAGATACAACGGGTCGATTGGGATACAGTGTCCGCCCAGGCCGGGACCGGGTGTGAACTTCATGAAGCCGAACGGCTTGGTGCCGGCAGCGTCGATCACCTCCCACACATCCACGCCGAGGCGCTCGCACATGATGGCCAGTTCGTTGACCAGCCCGATGTTGATCATGCGGAAGGTGTTCTCGAGCAGCTTGGACATTTCCGCCGCCTCCGCCGAGGAGACGGTCACCACCGTCTGGATGGCACCCGCGTACCAGGCCGTGGCCACCTCCGAACAGGCTTTGGTGATACCACCCATCACCTTGGGGGTGTTGAGCGTGGTCCAGTCCTCGCGGCCCGGGTCGACCCGTTCAGGCGAGAAGCAGATGAAGACGTCCTCACCGACTTTCAGGCCGGATTTCTCGGTTAGCATGGGAAGCGCCAGTTCACGCGTGGTGCCCGGGTAGGTGGTGGACTCGAGCACGATGACCATCCCCTTGTGGACGTATTTCGCGAGCTGCTCGGTCGCAGAAAGGATAAAGGACATGTCCGGGTCACCGGTCTGGCGCAGGGGAGTCGGCACACAGATGCTGACGGCGTCCATGTCCTTCAGCGCGGCGAAATCGGCAGTCATGTTCAGGTTTCCTGCCGTGTGAAGGCGGGCGACAGTTTCAGTAGGCACATCCTGAATGTATGAAATTCCCTTATTAAACGTGTCAACCTTGCGCTGGTCGGGGTCGATGCCCAGGACGTTGAATCCGGCTTCGGCAAAAACGACGGCCAGCGGCATGCCGACGTAGCCCATGCCTAGGATGCCTATCTTTCCGGATTTATCTTGCAGTTTCTTGATGAGAGTTTCTTTGGTGGACATTCTTTTTCCTTATATTTATCAGAGATACAAAGTACTAAAACATCTTCAACTGTTTCGGTTCTTCCTCCGGCGGTTCCTTCGCTTTTGCAGCCGGGGACGATTTCGCCAGCGCGGCGCGCGCTTGCTCAAGAAGCTGCGGTAGTTTGGAGAAATCCGCCAGAATGGACGGCTTGAGCGCGGCCTGGTGCAGCGCCGCCGCCGGGTGGAACATGGCGATCACAAAGCGGTCGCCCACGCGGCGCATCTGTCCGTGCACCTGGCTGATCTTCACTCCCGGCATGAACTTGGCCATGGAGTAACGCCCCAGCGTGATAATAATCTTCGGGTTGATGGCCGCAATCTGCCGCTCGAGGTAAACATTGCAGGCGGTCAACTCGTCGGGCTGAGGGTCGCGGTTTTCGGGTGGGCGGCATTTTACCACGTTGCCGATCCACACATCCGTGCGCTTCAAGCTGGCCTGGGCCAGCAGTTCATCAAGAAATTTTCCCGCCGCGCCGACGAACGGACGTCCCTGCTCGTTTTCGTGAAAGCCGGGACCTTCGCCGATCAGCATGATCTCCGAGGTCGCCGGCCCCTCGCCGGGAACAGCATGCTTGCGGGAAGTATGCAGTCCGCAGTTCGTGCATTTTGCGACTTCACCCGCGATCTGAGCCAGTGTTGCTTCAGCAGTCATTGTTTATCCTTTGTCAGCAGAGTTCGTCCAACCGGCTGACGCTTAAATTGGCGAGAGTCATCAACAGCGCATCCTCGTGATTGTCCTGATAATAACGCGGCCGGCGCCCGACCACATCGAAACCGAATTTCCTGTAGAGATCCTGGGCAGCTTCGTTCCCTGCGCGCACTTCCAACAACGCGCTGAGCATACCATCCTCGGCGGCTTCCCTCAATGCAACGCACAGGAGTTTTCTGGCGATCCCCTGCCGGCGCATCTCAGGATGCACGGCGAGTGTGGCAATGTGGGCTTCGTCCACGATCAACCAGACCACGATCACCCCGACCACCGCCCGCGCACCCGCCGGTTGGACCAGGTCCGCGACCGGCACCGGGAAAGGCGACTTGTATTCAAGAGGCGCCTCGAGCGCTTGCTCCGCCACCCAGGCCTTCCCACCCGTGTTGTTCAACTCGTGGAGATAGGCGCTGGGAGGCCACGGCAGGCTGAAGGACATGCAATCGAGCAGGACCGCCTGATCCAAGTCCTGCGCGCGCATGCGCCGGATGACCAGGCTGCTCACGAGGGAATTGGCTCCGCCACGTGCAGGTAGATCGGCGCGAGCGAGGCCGCGTTGTCGACCTTGCCGGCCTGCCAGCGCCTCCAGGCCAGTTCTGCCAGGATGCCCGGTCGGCGGGCACAGGCCGCGGGCGAGGCCAGCAGCACATTCTTATTCTTGCGAATGCGCTGGCGTTCGTCCGCAGTCAATTCTCCGCACACCAGCACCGGCTCGAGGATGGACTCCGCCAGATCATCCACGCGGGTAACTTCAGGCGCGCCCTTCGGCTGCCATCCGTTTTTAGACCATTCGTAACGCCCCATCGCCAGCCGTCCGCGCCCGGCCTGCAATACCACCGCCAGCTTGACTTTGGCGATGGGCTGGGCGGCCGCAACGATATCCAGAGTTGGGATGCCCACGATGGGCAACTTGCGCGCCAGCACGAGCCCCTTGGCGAACGACAACCCCACCCGCAAGCTGGTGAAGGACCCGGGGCCGACCGCCACGCCGACCGCTTTGACTTCGTCCATTTTGGCGCCGGTTCTCTCAATCAATCCGGCCAGCGCAGGCGCGAGTTCCCGCGTGTGATGGGCGCGGCTGTGCCAGAGCAATTCCGCCAGCACCTGCGCGCCGTCGTACAGCGCGAGGCCCGATTGTGCGGTGGACGTATCTATCGATAACAGCATGCCTGTTAATGCTCCATCCTGACGGTTTACCCGACAAACCCGAACATGCCCTGACGCAACTCCAGCAGCAGCGATTCATAGTGCTTGCCGTTCGCGGTGACCTGCATCAGGCGCTGTTCCTCATCCAGGTATTTCAGCTTGATCCAAAAGTTTTCCGCCGGCAGGAGAGTCTGCACACGCTCAGCCCACTCGATCACCAGCGGACCCTGGGCGAGCATCGTGTCCAGGTCCAACTCCTCGGCCTCAGGCATGGAATCGATACGGTAGGTGTCGAGGTGAAAGAGCTGCGCCCCCTCCGGCCTGCGGTAGACATTGACCAGCACAAAAGTCGGGCTGGACACGGCATCGGTGGAGCCCCAGCCCTGCGCCAATCCCTGCACAAAAGTGGTCTTGCCCGCGCCGAGGTCGCCTTGCAGGCAGACCAGGTCGCCCGGACGCAGCATCGCCCCGAGGCGCATCCCCACCCGGCGGGTTTGTTCCGCGCTGCGGCTGAAGAACTCGATGGTGTTGGGGGCGAGAATGGGCATGTCGAAGAGATTATACTACGGGGGAACCTGACGGGAATTCGACGGATTACCGACAAAAACAAGCGGCATATTCGCTATAATGTCGGAAAGATTACCACCCCGCTGAACAGAAGGAGAAATCATGATTTTGGAAACCCTTATTGATGCATTCTATAAAATTCTGGAGGCCATCCAAAATTTTATTGTGACCTATCTGCCCAAACTGATCGTCGCAGTAATTATCGTGATCGTCGCCTCCTACATTGCTCAGAAGGGAGAGCGGCTGGTTGACCGCGCCTTGCGCAGGAGCAAGGCGGACCCCGGCGTCACCACCCTGCTGGCTAACCTGACTCGCTGGGCCATCATTGGAGGCGGCGTCGTTGTCGCGTTGGGATTGTTCGTTGACGTAACTGCGCTGCTTGCCGCTCTGGGGCTGGTCGGTTTTGCAGTCAGTTTTGCCTTCCAGGATGTGCTCAAGAACCTGGTGGCCGGCATCATTATCCTTGTCCAACACCCATTTAATGTGGGCGAATCCGTCTCCCTCGACGGTTTTGAGGGGACAGTGGTCGCCATCAGCACGCGCTCTACCGAGATCCAATGCTTTGACGGGCGGCTGGTATTGATCCCCAACGGCAACTCGATCGGCAACCCGATCATCAACTACAGCCGCAGCCCGCAGCGGCGCCTTGAATTGCCCATGCGGCTGACGTATGCTGCGGACCCGGAAATTATCCGTTCGACCATTCTGGAGGCGGTCAAGGAGGTGCCCGGTTACATGGAGGAGCCTCCGGCCATGGTCGTATTCAACGCTGCCAATGAATTATCGGTGGGATTGACGGTGTACTTTTGGATCGATCTAAATACCGGCGGGATGATCTTTGCCTCCAAGGACCGCGCGATGGTCTTGATCACACGCGCGCTGTCCGAGAACGGCATTGCCATGCCCGTGATGATGCAGTCCGCTGCGACACAGGCAGGTCAAATATAACAATGTGACAGTCACTTGGCCAAGTGACTGTCACATTCGGTGTACCATCAGCCGCCGCATCTTGGCGGCTTTTTATTTTTCTGGCGAGCTCAGCTTCAGCACTGCGCCAATCTCCCGGGCGATGTTCAAAGACGCATCCGGCCGGGCGGAGCGGCGGCAGGCTTCGACCGCTTTTTGATACTCCTCGGGCTGGGAGGTCCACTTGCGCAGCGTGGCGACTACTTCTTCCGCGGTGGGTGCCCAGACCCCTGCCCCGACACCGGTGACAAAGGTCACGTTGCCGTCCTCCTGCCCGGGCAGCTTGGAATACAGGATGATAGGCAGGTCGGCATTGAGCGCTTCGGCGATCGTCCCCGGGCCGGCCTTGCTGACCAGCACGTCGGCGGCACGCATGAAGTCGGGCATCTCGCGGGTGAAACCATAAATAGTGGCCGGGATGGACCACGCATGGGACTCGAACGCGGCTTTGAGCTTGTTGTTGCGCCCGGCAATGATGACCAGGCTGACGTCCAGCCCCGAGGCTTCGATGGCATAGGCCGTGCGCGCGAGCGGACCCATCCCCTCACCGCCGCCTACCAGCAGCAGGGTGGTCTTGTCCTGGGGCCAGCCGAGTTTTTCGCGCAGGGAGCGTTTGTCGCCACCCGGCACACAGTAGCGCAGCGCGACGGGCTGCCCGACCACCTTCACTTTTTCGGGGGACATGTGATTCCTGAGCGCCTTCTCGCGCGCCATGTCCGTCGGGACGAGGATCAGGTCGGAGCGTTTGTCGAACCAAAAGGAATGAGTGGAGACCATGTCGGTCACCACGGTGATGAAGGGCGGGCGATTTGACCCCAGCACCCTCAGGATCTGCGTAGTGCCAACAGGGTGCACACTGACGATGATATCGCTGGGATGGTTGTGGACAATGCTGCGCGCTGTCCGTGTAACAAAAGGCCGGAAGGTCGTGTTGATGGCGCGCGTCGCAGTACGCGTGTTGGTGGCTCTAAATCCCAGCCCCCACAGCCGGGGCACCTTGACCATGTACGGATACAAGTCGGGCATGCGGTTGAAGGGCAGCGGGGCGTAATCCTTGAAGATGTCCACCATTTCGGTGGTAATGGACTTGCCGTATTCATGCTCCAAAGCTTCGATGATGGCCTCCGCTGCGCTGCGATGCCCTCCGCCGGTTTCGGAAAAGAGCAGGAGCACGTGCTTTGGAGACGGCTTCGGGTCACTCATGTGTTTTGCTCCGATGGAGGTTTTGCAGAGATGATGGTCTTCACACGGCGGGAGAGTTCGCGCCGCGTGAGCAGGATGCGGTGGCCGCAGCCCCGGCATTCCAGGCCGATATCGGCGCCGAGGCGGGTAACCGTCCACTCGGTGCTGCCGCAGGGATGCGCCTTGCGTAGGGTGACGATATCTTTGAGCTGCAGGTCTGGAAGCATGGCTGTTAAGTGATGTTGAAAAGATTATACCGTTTATTCCTGTGCAGCATTCTATGATAAACTTTTCCTGTCCATACAACATCCCGGAGGGAATTCCATGACTGAAAGACAAACCTACCCGGTCGACATCGCCGGACTGAAGCGCGAGCTGCCGCTCTTCGAGGTCAAGCCCGGATTGCGCATCGCCATCCTGAATATTCTCGGGGACACGGAGCTGGTACAGGCCTGCGCCAAAGCCCTGGGTGAACAGCTCAAGAAAGTCAGCTACGATGCGCTGATCACCGCCGAAGCCAAATCCATCCCCCTGGCTTATGCTCTATCGGTGGAGACGAAGAAACCGTACATCGTCCTGCGCAAAGCCTACAAGCCCTACATGGGAGATGCCCTGCGCGCGGAAACGCTGTCCATCACCACCGGCGAGCCGCAGACACTGATCCTCGACGAGAAGGACCGCGCGACGATCAAGGGCAAGAAGGTGGTCATCGTGGACGATGTGATCAGCACCGGCTCCACGCTGCAGGGGATGCGCATGATCATCGAAAAAGCCGGTGCGGAAGTGGCGGCTGAGGCCGCCATTTTCACCGAGGGCGAGCGCGCGCAGTGGACGCACATCCTCTCGCTCGGGCACCTGCCGCTGTTCACAGATTAAGCTCAGGGCTTTTTCGCTTCGATCAGTTTTTTCTTTTTTTCGCGGGGGAGGCGTTTGATGCGGAGTTCGCGTCGCAGCGCCGAGGGTTTATCGGGCTGCTCCTCGACGTACACCAGCCTGACGGGGCGCCGGACCCGGGTGTAGCGGGCGCCGCGGCCGGCATTATGCTGGCGCTCGCGCCGCTCAGGGTCGGTGGACCAGCCGGTGTAGAAGGTCCCGTCAGAACATTCCAGGATGTAGCAGAAATAGGCCATTTTATAAAAAGCGGACGAACCTCCAGGCTCGTCCGCTTTGATTTATTTTTTCTTTTCCGGCGGCGCGCCGAACTTGCCCATAAAGAATCTGCGCATGTGCTCCCCGGCGGAGGGTGTGTCGCCCTTTGTCCCCAACTCGGTCTCGTACCAATTTCCTTTATCGCGCAAGCCCCACCAGCGCGCGCGCCCGTCGACCGCCTTGTCAAAGCGCGCACCTAATTGAGCGGTATCCTGCGCGGTGATCTCCTCGCGGATGGCGTTCAGCGAGGCGGTCAGGTTATCCAGCACGCGCAGGGTATTCTCTCGGTCCGCCAGCACGGCATCGCGCAAGCCTGCGGAGGTATCCTGGTAGAACAGGGCAGCCGTCGCAGCCGCATAAGCCTTGCCCGCCAGCTTGCGGGCTTCCAGCCAGCCGGGCTGGTCGACGGTCATGCCGATCAAGGCAGCGGACATGAGCTGAGGCAGCAGGTGCAGGCTGGCCATCAGGCTGTCCACCTCCGCCCTCTCGGCGAACATCGGCTCCGCGCCCACCAGGCGGGAGAAATCCGCCGCGAGCTTGACCGCCTCGCCCGGCGTGCCGGGAGGCGCCACGATGCCGATGAGTCCCTTCTGGAACAGGTCGGCGTGTGCCGCATCGATTCCGGCTTTCATCTCGTGGACATAGGCCGGATTCAGAGCGGGGATCAGCCCCACGTAGTAGCGTCCTTCCGGGACGTACTGCTTGGCCCACTCGAAGACCGGACCCTTGACCGGGGCAGTGTCCATCACCACCGCGCCTTCCTTTAAGTCCTCCCGGATGAATTCCAGCGTCTCGCGGATTCCGTCGAAGGGGATGGACAGCAGCACGATATCCGCATCCCGGACGGAGGCCGGCAGGTTGTAATGGGTCTTGTCCAGCGCGCCCATCTTCTCTGCCAATTTGGCGTTGCCGTTTTCCTTGTCGTGTCCCATGCGGAAGATGAGGTCTTTTTTCCCGGCCAGCGCCAGCCCGACCGAGGTGCCGATTTGTCCAAGCCCGATGATCGAAAGTTGAACAGGCATAGTATGCTCCTTGCTGAAAGCGTGAAATATCGGTAATTACGACGCGGTAATTATAGCCCAACGCACAGGAATCGAGAGAGCCCGGGACGCCGACCCGGGCTCTCTATTGAAAGGAGGAGAAGAGAAATCACCTAACTGTGCTCATAATAGCATGACCTCTATAAACACGCTTGACGCAAAACCTACGATTACCCTACGCATGTCTGATAACTAACGACTCTGTAAGCTCCGGGGAGGTGTAAAATCATTTTGAAGCACTTCGTAAAGTAAATTTTCCTGTGACATCCTGCCGCGAGCCAAAAAGGAGAGGCGCATGGACACTATCTACATCGGCGACACAGGCAATTCTCCCCTTGGCAACCTTTGGCTGGCAGCATCGGATGATGGATTGGTCGCCGTCGAATTTAACATGGACCGGGATGATTTCACCGGCTACGTTCACACTCACTTCAAGCGCCCGGTCAAATTCGCGCCCAGGCGGGTTGCCGAAACGGCCGACCAGTTGCGCGATTATCTGGAAGGGCAGCGCCGCGAATTCACCTTCCCCATCGACTGGTCTGTGCTCAGGCCTTTTCAACGGGCAGCGCTCAAGGCGACGTATGCCATCCCCTTTGGTGAGACACGCACCTACGGGGAGCTGGCGCACCAGATCGGTCGCCCGCGCGCTGCGCGTGCCGTCGGGCGAGCAGAAGCGACCAACCCAATGCCGCTGATCATCCCCTGTCACCGCGTGGTCGGCGCGGACGGCAAGCTGCACGGCTACGGCGGCGGTGAAGGGCTGCCGAC
Organism: uncultured Chloroflexia bacterium; assembly: GCA_963774975.1. Lineage (GTDB taxonomy): Bacteria > Chloroflexota > Anaerolineae > Anaerolineales > Villigracilaceae > JBGPQJ01. Next base: position 279,643 of record CAVZGY010000002.1, on the reverse strand, counting down.
CAAGGAATGGCTGCTAAAATTGGAAGGGGCGGTCCTCGCCTAAACCAGATCGCCTACAGAAAGAGAGATCTCCATTGACCCCTGAACATTTCCGCGCCGGCTTCGTGGCCGTCATCGGCCGCCCCAACGTGGGCAAGTCCACCCTCATCAACCGCCTGCTCGGGCAGAAGGTCGCCGCGGTTTCGTCGAAGGCGCAGACCACCCGCCGGCAGCAACTGGGCATCCTCACCACCGAGTCCGCCCAGGTCATTTTTGTGGATACCCCCGGGATTCACAACCCGCGCACGAAGCTGGGCGAGGTGCTCAACCAGCAGGCCGAGTCCGCGCTGGAAGGGATGGACGCGATTCTGTGGATCGTGGACGTCGCCTCGCCGCCCAACGATGACGACAAGCGCATCTCTGATCTACTTTCTAAATTGAAGCGGCGCACGACCCTCCTGCTTGGGTTGAACAAAATCGACCTCGTCCCCGCCGATCAATTAACCGCTAAAAGCACCCTTTACACGGATCTCGTTAAACGCGCCACTGTCTTCCCTCTCTCAGCAACCCGCGGCGATGGGATGGACGAGCTGCTCAAGGCGCTGGTCTATCACATGCCTGAGCGCGACGCGGAGTACCCCGAGGACCAGGTCACCGATTTATACGAGAAGGAGATCGCCGCGGACCTGATCCGCGAGGCCTGCCTGCATCACCTGCGCGACGAGGTCCCGCACGGAGTCAACGTGCGCATCGACCAGTTCACCGAGAGCAGCGAATCGACAGCCTACATCCACGCCACCATCTTCGTCGAGCGCGAGTCGCAGAAGGGCATCGCCATCGGCGAAAACGGCGCGATGCTCAAGAAGATCGGCACGTCCGCGCGGGGGCAGATCGAGGAGATGAGCGGGCGCAAGATCTTCCTCGAACTGCGCGTCAAGGTCGCCAAGGACTGGCGCGACGATGAGGCCATGCTCAACCAGTTCGGATATAAAATGGATAAGAAGAAGAAAAAGAAATAACACGTGTCACACTTGCACTCCCCGCACTTGCGTTCGGGGCAAGTGTGCAGCGCAGGCGCAAGTGTCGCGAGCCCCGTCAGGGGCGTGGCGATCTCCTCTTGTGTAGATTGCCGCGTCGGGCACAGAACGTCCTCCTCGCACCTGTGCCTGCGCACTTTGCAGGCAATGACAAATGAAATGGAGGGGATATGATCAATCTACTAATCGTCCTTGCTGTTCTTGCTGCCATCGTCAACGAAATCGCTGAACAAAAGGGCAAGCGAATCGTCGTCTACATCGCCAAGCCCGCCGTGATGGTCTTCCTGCTGGCGTGGCTGTATTTTTACGCCGGCTTCGGTGGCGCGCTGCTTTATTTCGCGCTCGGAATCATCTTTTCGCTGGGTGGGGATATCCTCCTGATGCTTCCTAACATGGACAAATGGTTCGTGTTTGGGCTGGTATCTTTCCTAGTGGCGCATATCTTTTACACCGTTGGTTTTAACTTTGTTGTCCCGCCGCTGAACGTATTCGGCATCTTCCTGGCCATCTCCATCGCGCTGTTCGTCGCCCAGATCTACAAGCGGCTGGCGGCGGGATTGCACGCCAAAGGGAAGGATCGGCTGCGCTTCCCTGTGCTCATCTATTCCATTGTCATCTCGTTGATGTGGCTTTCCGCCTTGCAGACCATCTTCGACGTTAACTGGAAGACGAATGCCTCCCTGCTGGTGAGCCTCGGCGCGACCCTTTTTATTACTTCGGATATTGTGCTGGCGTGGTTCCGCTTCGTGAGCCCCATCAAACATGGACGCATGATCAACCTGACCTGCTACCACCTCGGTCAGATTCTGCTGATCGTCGGCGCTGGGGTGCAGTTTGGGTAGGTAATCTCACCTTGTCTAGCAAAGGTCATGGACCCGCTCCGGGCGAGAAGTAGTAATACCTACAGGAGATGTCAAATGAGAGCGACGCAAGTTAGGTTTCCACTGTTTCCCGCACTCATCCTTCTGATTATTGCGACTGGCTGTACTGCGGAGACAGGTTTATCGCAAATCATTTCTGGCTGCCCGCCGGGGAAAGACTGTTCCGAAGCTAGCCTGACCTTGACGGTGGCAGCATACACACCAGCCGCAGGCGACCTGGGTTGGGGCGAAGTGCGCGGCCGTGTGAGTGACACGGTCGGTTCGCCAATTGCCGGGGTGGAAGTCACCTGCACGCACAGATCTAATCATCCGGTCAGCTTATGTTCAGGTTCTGTTAAGACTGCTGATGATGGAAGTTTTGTCTTCCCACACATCTTCTTTCAGAATACCGATCAAATTGAATTGTCCGCGCATGAGCCACGCAGGGGGGACCATATCAGCCAGGAGTTCTTCACCCATCCCGGCCTGTATGTCAATTTTACGATGCCGATCATCGACCTTACCCAGTACCCCTGCTGTACAGCCCCAGCCTGCCGCGAGGACGAAGTACTTACCTGCCCAGGCGTTTGCCGGTGTGGCTGCGGCACCACCTGCGCCACAAAGACCATCACTCCTACCTGGATGGTCACACAAACTCCACTCATTACGACCACGCCAATTAGCTACCCTTGTATAGATTGCTCCTTCTTTTGGAATGCGCTGAGAGATTTTTGTCCGCTGGCCGCCAATGATGAGACTGCCCGCACCGTGCTCAGTCCGTATGGTGAAATTCAGCAAGGCGAAACGGACGGGCACACTTGTCTCTACGTGGTTGTACCAGTCTCAAATCGCAGTCTTCTATACTATGTAAACCAGGTCAGCTCTACTGTAATGCTCCTCTACATTGACCCGAACCTGCTCCCCCCGACGGAAACGACCACTCCGCAAGTACCGTAAGTGAAGAAGTTGGCCGAGGCTAGACTGAAAGTCTCAACTGCAAAAAAATCAGCAGGCCGCGACTTTGACGCGACCTGCTCTCTATTAACTGCTCACTATTCTCCTGGCTCTATCTTATTTGTTCCCATTCTTGCTTGCAAATTCATGCGCCCAGGACAGCCACTGCGAGTCGTGGGCGATGTTAAAGCCCAGCCAATCGTAACCATCCTTACAGTCTGGTTTCAGCTCTTTTTCGACCAGCCTGACGGTGCAAACCAGCTCCACATCACCGCCGCATTTCTCATTAGCATGGGCATTGGGCGAACCATCCAAGCTCCACAGGACGCAGCTGCCGCCGTCATCGAACACATAACCGAAAAGTGTCAACCGGGTGATTTCTCCATTTCTCGGGGCAGGTCCAAAGAACAGGGTTGTATTTTCAGTCACACCGGCAAGAAAATTCAAAGTGGAATCATTTGGCAACATACGTGTGCCGCTTGAGACCTGTTGCATATACATGACCACGTCAGTCGGCACTTTCGAGCAGGACGATTCCGGGCCGGTCAGTTCTGCCAGCAGCAGATCGATAAATTCACCCACGGTGAAAGGAAACTCCTCAAACGCTTCCGGTGGCAGATTGAACTGATTTTCTAAAGGGACTTCTTCCTCTAAAAAATCGCAACTGCTGACCAAATACGAGAGATCAAGGATGATATTGATCTCATAAGGGCCACAACTTGCGAGCAACAGGCTGCCGAGCAGAATTACGGTCACAAGAACCAGCGAAACGCGTTTACGTACTGACATCTTAAACATTTCTCTCCTCTCCTTATCAAAAATCGAGAATTCCGGAAATTACATAATTCATTATTGCACTACAACTGGAATTTTTCTATCAACTTTTCGGGGGATTTTACAAAAACATCAATGGCTTATCAAAAAGCAGGTCACGGCGAAAACGCGACCTGCTCTCTTTTTACTGTTCACTAATTTCTGCTCACTGAATCCTATTGCCTCCTGAACGGCTGGAACCCCTCCCCCAACGCTTCGTGCGCCACTCCGATGACCATGAACGCCTTCGGGTCCGCTTCATGGACGATGGACTTCAATTGCTGAATCTCCGAACGGGATACCACGCAGTACAGCACAGGCCGCCCCTCGCCCGTATAGGCGCCGGTCCCCTCGAGCATGGTCACACCTCGTTCCATGTCCACCAATATTCTTTCCGAGACAATGTCCGGGTGGGAAGTGATGATCATCGCCGTGCGGACGGTGCCGCCGCCCTCCATTGTCGTATCCACCACCAGCCCGCTCACGTACAGGACCACGATCGCGTACAGCGCCTCCTTCCAGCCGAAGACGAATCCCGCCGAGAGGATGACAGCTGAATCCACCCAGAGGTAACTCTGCGTCATGGGGATGCTGCGGTAGTGGGTCAGGATGCGCGCCAGGATGTCGCTGCCGCCGCTGGTGCCGTTTCCGCGGTAGACGAGTCCGTAGCCCACGCCAGCAATCACCGCTCCGTACAGGGCATTGATCACCAGGTCGTCCGTGAGCCCATTGGGAGGGAAGAACGGCAGACGCGGGAGTAATTCCACTAGGATGGAGTAGGCAACCACCGCGTAGGCGGTCCGCATCGCGAAGCGGCGCCCGCCCAGGAAACGCCAGCCGATCGCGAACAGCGGGATGTTGCCGAGGAAGACCATCACGCCGATCGGCCAGCCTGTGAAATAGTTGATGATTTGCGCGATGCCGCTCACCCCGCCGCTGACCAGGTCCGCTGGAATGAGGAACAGCCTGAGCGCCAGCGCCTGCAGCAGCGCGCCGAGGGTGATCAAGCTGAAATCGCGGATGGACGGCCAGTGTTTTTTGAACATGATGAATTCCTGAATACTAAAAAAAATAATGTGTCATTGCGAAGGAGTCGCGCAGCGGCGACTGACGCAATCTGCTTGTAAACGGGTAAATCTCAAAAGATGGTATTTCATTGTTTAATTGCAGATCGCCACGTCGCGCCACACCTGCCCACACCGCAGGTGCGGGTCGGCGCTCCTCGCGACACTTGCACCTGCGCTGCAAGTGCAGGCGTGACATTATTACTGGCTTTCCGCCAGCTTGATTCCCGCCAGCGCCTCGAGCACACCGATCACCGCCGAGTTGTCCAACTCTCCCATGCCCATCTGCAGCATGGCATTGAACAACTGCGCGTTCTCCGCGGTGCCCGGCAGCGGGACGCCGTATTCGCGGGCAGTCTCGAGGATGATGTTCAGGTCCTTGGCCTGCATGTGAGCCTTGAACCCCGGCGCCCGGTTACCCGAGAACAGCCGGGGCGGTTTGACGTCCAGCGACCAACACTGGGCTGCACCGCCCTTGATGGCCTCCACCACCTTTTGCGGGTCCGCGCCGGCCTTCTGGGCGAAGACCAGCAGCTCGCCCATCGCCACCATTTGCGCCGCGACCATGATCTGGTTGGCGGCCTTGGCAATCTGACCCGCGCCTGTCTCCCCTACGTGTGTGATCGTCTTGCCCGTGGCCAGCAGCACCGGCATGACCTTTTCCAGCGCGCCGGCATCCCCGCCGACCATGATCGCCAGCGTGCCGTTGCGCGCGCCGATGTCCCCGCCGGAGACGGGCGCATCGAGGGTGAAGACTCCCTTTTTGGCAAGTTCCGCCGCGATGTGGCGCGCAGTCGCCGGCTTGATGGTGCTGTTGTCAATGAAGACCAATCCCTCGTGAGCGCCTTCGATGATACCTTTTTCACCGAGAGTCACTTTTTCCACGTCGGGCGAATCAGGCAGATTGGTGAAGACCACGTCGACTTGCGAGGCGACCTCAGCGGGTGAGCTGGCGGCCTTTGCTCCCTCGGCGACAAGTTCGTCCACGGCTGCGCGAGAGCGGTTATGCACGACAAGCGGAAACCCCGCCTTGAGTATGTTCCGGGCGATGGACTTGCCCATTAATCCCAAACCAATGTATCCGACCTTTAGCATGGTGCGCTCCTTAAGCGATGATGATGGATTATAACGCCGCTGTCATGAAATAAAAAAACCAGGCCGCATTGCTGCGGCCAGGTCTGGGGTGAAACTGTGTGTATTATTTGATGAAGTAGGTGACGCCCACCGAGGCAGTCAATTGCAGGGTGCCTGGGTTGATCGGCACCGCCATTGCAGACGCCTTCTCCACCACCACCGCCCTTGCCATACTCCATGTAGGGAGCGGCTCCGCTGTCGTAGTAGGAAATGCTCTGGATCTCACCCAGTTCCATACCGGCGGCAGCAGCCAGTTCAGCAGCCTGTTCCTGGGCATTCTTCACCGCCAGGTCACGCGCCTTCTTCATGTCCTCGGACTTGTCGGAAAGATCGAACGAGACACTGTAGATGGTATTGGCGCCGGCAGAGATGGCGGCATCCAGAAGTTCACCCATCTTGGCCAGATCGCGGATGGTCACATAGACGGTGTTGTCCACGGCGTAGCTGGTGCCGATCGGCTGACCCATGTCATCGTAACGCTGGTTGGGCCAGATGCTGAAGTTCGAGGTGCGGATGTCCTCCGCAGCGACCCCGCTCTTGGTCAGGCTGTCGATCACCGTCTGGGTCTGGGTGTTGTTGTCGTCAACGGCCTCGGAGGCGGTCGGCGCTTCGGTGTGGACCCCGACGCTGATGTAGGCAATATCCGGGGTGATGGACACCATCCCTGTGCCGGTCACGCTGACCGTGCGCGGATTTTCCTGGCGGGTGGGGACACCGCCGCAGGCGCTCAGCCCGAGAGCGAGCACCGCAAATACTGTAACGATAAGTAAAAATTTGGTACGCATGGTTCTCTCCTTTGAAAAGTGTAAAAGTTGTACGGTATAGACGCCTTACTACTAAAATAGTTCCCGGGATTTTACCTCAAAAAATAAGTCAGCAAGGCAGGACAAAGCCTTCCCCCAGCCCTAAAGCCGGGGGAAGGCTGACCAGATGTTAATTTTCCTTGTTTATTTAATGAAGTAAGAGAGGCTTACCGAGGCGGTGAGGTTCAGGGTGCCGGGGTTGATCGGCACCGCCATCGCAGCACCTTCCCCGCCCCCTCCACCGATTCCATAGTTGGCATAGGGGTAGGCGCTGTTATCGAAATAGGAAATGCTCTGCATTTCGCCCAGCTCCATGCCGGCGGATGCGGCCAGTTCGGCAGCCTGATCCTGGGCATTCTTCACCGCCAGGTCGCGGGCTTTCGCCAAGTCCGCAGATTTATCGGCAAGGTCAAATTGAACACTGTAAATGGTGTTGGCGCCGGCTGTAATGGCGGCATCCAGCAGCTCACCCATCTTGGCCAGGTCGCGGATGGTCACGTTGACCGTATTGTCGACCGAATAATACGTACCAGATGGCTGACCCATGTCATCGTAGTACTGATTGGGCCAAATGCTGAAGTTCGAGGTGCGGATATCCTCCGCGGCGACCCCGCTTTCGACCAGGCTGTCGATCACCTTCTGGGTCTGGGCATTGTTTTCATCCACGGCCTCGGAGGCGGTCGGCGATTCGGAGTGGACGCCGATGCTGATGTAGGCAATATCCGGGAGTGATGGATACCGTCCCTGTGCCGGTTACGCTTACCGTACGCGGGTTCTCCTGCCGCGTGGGAGCGCCACCGCAGGCGCTCAGCCCAAGAGCCAGAACAGTAAAAATTGTGAAAATGATCAAGAATTTGGATCGCATGGTTTTCTCCTCTCCAGGTGGAAAATGAACACTAGTGACAAACAAGCCCCTGCCAACCAGTTCCCTTGAATTTTACTCCAATAACCTGTACAATCTCTAACAAATGTTCTACAAAGTACCGCGTAAATATCTGAACCGAACACACATGATTTGCAAGCGATACATTATTGGCAAGTTTAGAGTTTTTTCCAAGAAGCGGTAACAGGAAATTCAATGCCCATCAACTTCCAGCAGGTACGCGAGAAAATCCAGCAGATCGGGTCAGGCGCTGCACAGCGGCAGAAGGCATTGCAGGAGCGGCAGGCGGAGGCGCGCAAACTGCTCAAAGCCAATGCGTCCGCGTTGGAGATGCTGCGGGCAAGGGTGGAATCCGCCAAAGGGGCTGACGCGAACCTGCGCTGTGCCGTACCGCTAAACGAGAGCCTCGATTCATCCTTCCCCCCGCCTGCTCTGCCGGAACGAGTCACACTCATCGCCGCGGACGGGTCGCAGATCAACCCCAGCCGGCACGAGCAGGTCCAGTTCGGGCTGGTCAACGCGGGCGGAATCGTCATGCGCCTCAACTCGGGCGAGTCCACCCTGCTCCACACGGACAGCAAGCTGATGTACGACGAGGAGCTGTTCCGCGACGGAATCCCGCTCAGCGAGGGCATGGTGGCGCTCGAGCGCGACCTGCAGGAGCGCAGCCTGCTGGCGGAACTCGCCAAGGGGCAGGAGCCGCCCGTGGTCACTTTCACCGACGGGCCGATCGAGCTGTGGGGCGCGCGCGACGGGCAGGAGGCCAGAGCCTACGCCGAGAGTCTGGAGAAATACAAGGGGGTGCTCTCGCGTTTGCAAACAAGTGGCGTGGTTACCGCCGGCTATGTGGACAAGCCCGGCTCCAACCTGGTGGTGCGCCTGCTCGAGCTGTCGCGCGCTACGCCCAAGGACATGGAAGACCTGCGTAATTTCCGCCCGCTGCTTGGAGTGACCGATCGTTTTCTATTTGGTGATAAACACGACTTGCTGCTCAAGCCGAGTCACCGCTCAGCGGTCTTCTCCATTCAATCGAGTTCCGCGAAAAACTACCAAGGCGTGCTGGCCTTGCACTTCTTTTACCTGAATGCCGGCAGGGACAAGTCGCACCCGCACATTGCCCGGGTCGAGATTCCGCGCTGGGTGGCCGAAGACGCGTCCATGCTGGGGCTCCTTCACGCCGTGCTGGTGGACCAATGCCGGGTGATGGGCGCACGTCCGTACCCGTACCTGCTGCACCGCGCACACGAGACAGCGGTCGTCTCGAACGAGGAGAAATTCCAGATGGAGCAGATGCTAACGCAGGAGCTGCGCCATCAGGGCGTGGACGTGGAGGGCGGCTCGAACAAACAGTCCGCGAAGGATCTGCCGGGCAGGAAGACAAGGTAACCCATGTGGATGATGTGTATTGGCAGCGTGTTTTTTATCCTGACCGGAGCCTTGTGCTTCTACACCAAGGACATCGTGTGGGACATACTGGCGATGTTAATGCAGAAGCTGGGCTTCGAACCCGAACGTACCCGCGCCTGGAATGTCCTGATTACGCTCTACGGAATTATTGCGCTGGTGATCGGCGTGTACGCGCTTATTCAGGTCTTCAAGGAACTTTAAAGGAGTTGCCATGACCCCTATCGAAATCGGACGTTTACTCCGCGCCGGGACGACCGGATTCACTGCCGGGTGCTCGGTCACGCAGTTCGAGGCGCCGGCCTTCGGAGCACTGGTGCGCGCCTCGCTGGGCGATCAGTACCAAGTGTATGGCCTGATCTACGACATCCACATCGACGACGACGGGCTGGTGCGCCAACTGGTGACCGCGGATAACGTCAGCGCGGAGGTGATGCGCGACAACCGCGAGCGGCGCATCGTGCCGGTGGAGATGTCCGTGTTGTCGGTGGGCTACGAGCAGGGCGGGAAGATTCATCATCTTCTGCCGCCGCGTCCGCCCTTGAGCCTGGATGTGATCTACGCCTGCGAGGAGAAGGAAATCGTGCGGTTCACTGAGAAGTTCGGCTATTTCAGGCACATTCTGAACTCGCAGGAGGCGCCGGTCGGAGAGTTGATCGCCGCGCACATCCAGCAGGCAGGTGAAGCGCATGGCAGTGAAAGCACCAGATGGAGAGAATCTGCGACCCACGAGGTGATCACCCTGCTGAGAGATGATTACCCGACGTTGATGTCTGTACTTAGTGCCTTGAGCGACGTGAGGAGCTAGTTTCTACCGCAGAGACACAATCCCGCAAAAGACGCGGGACAGGCGGACACAGAGAAAACCAATAAAACTTTGCGTTCTCTGCGGCTCTGCGGTGAATGTTAGGAGAAAACATGGAACAATCAAAAATCGGTTATCTCGTCGGTGGTGGCTTGAAAGAAAACTTCCGGGTGCGGCTGACCGTCTCCTCGCAGGAGATCCAGGAGGGCGCGTTCGTGGTCATCGCCAGCGGAAATTGGCGCTACTACGGCATCGTCACCGACATCCAGCTCGGCGCCACGGACCCGCGTTTCGCGGACGAACAGATGGAGGGACGCTTCCCCGCGCACATCTCCAACGCCCTGCACGGACAGACGCTCTACGCCAACCTCGAAGTCCTGCCCAACCTCATGCTCGAGGTGGGACCGGACCCGTCCGCGCCGGAGTATGCCGCCTGGCGCAGGGACAACCCCGAGCCGAAGCTGCTGCCGGTGAAGAACGTCCCGCCCCACCACGCGGAGGTGCTGCTGGCGTCCGAGGGCGACATCGCCCAGATCTTCGGCGTCCCGGGTGAGAAGAGCAACTTCGTCATCGGCGCCACCCGCGAGCAGGGACATCCCGTCTGCATCGACCTGGACAAGTTCGTGCAGCGCTCGTCGGGCGTGTTTGGCGCCACCGGCACCGGCAAATCCTTCCTGACGCGCATCGTGCTGGCCGGGCTGATGCATCACGGCAAATCGTCGGTGCTGGTATTGGACATGCACAACGAGTACGGATTCGACGACACGGCCTCGGACTCGGGGCTGAAGGTCATCGGGCTGAAGACCAAGTTCGGGTCGAAGGTGCAGATCGTCGGGCTGGGAGGCGGAGCCCGCATCCGCGGCCAGGTCCCGGATTTCAATCTCGAGATCGCCATGGCGAACATCGACTCCGCCGACATCGAGCTGCTGACCCGCGAGCTGAATCTCAAGGAGACCACACCCACCACGCTCAACGCGCTGGAGAAATCGTTCGGGGAGGACTGGTTCAGCCGCTTCAAGTCGATGAACCGCGAGGAGGTCGAGATCACGGACGAGAAGGGCAAGCCGAAGCGCGTCCCGCACCCGGGGAGCGTGGCCGCCTGGGCGGACGGGAACGGAGTCAATGTTTTAGCTGCCGAGGGCCTGCACGACAAACTCCGCCGGCTGTTCAACACGGACTACATCGTCGAGAAACCCGCCAGCGGACGGCATCGCTCGAGATCGTCAAGTCGCTCGAGGCAGGGCAAGCACGTGGTGCTGTCGTTCGGCGCACATGACCGCGACCTGGACTACCTGCTGGTCTCCAACCTACTGACGCGCCACATCCGCCGGACGTGGGAGAAAAAGACCAACGACTTCCGCTCGAAGGGAACAGGGCTGGCGTCCGAGCCGCGCCCGCTGGTGATCGTGGTGGAGGAGGCCCACAAGCTGCTCAACCGCGAGATGGCTTCGCAGACCACCTTCGCGACCATCGCGCGCGAACTGCGCAAGTATTACGTCACGCTGCTGATCGTGGACCAGCGCCCGTCGCAGATCCATGACGAGGTCATGTCGCAGCTCGGCACGCGGATCTCCGGCTGGCTGGGCGACGAGGACGACATCCATGCGGTGCTCTCGGGGCTATCGGGGCGCGAGGCGCTGAGGGGCATGCTGGCGCGCCTGCAGCCGAAAGAGGAAGTGCTGCTGCTCGGCTGGGGTGTGCCGATGCCGCTGCCCGTCCGCTCGCGGAGGTACGATGACGGGTTCTGGCAGGACCTGCTCGGGAAGAAGGACAAGCCGAGTATGGAGAAGAATTTGAAGGAGTTGGGATTTTAGGAGCACCATGAAATTCGAAGGTCCAATGTGAAAAGTTCATGGAACTCAGCAATTTTACTCTTGATCTGCTCCATACTAAATGGCTGCAGTTTTTCTGAAGAGGCACCCATTTCGACTCTCATTCCTGTAATTCAGGCAACTACATCGCCACAACCTACGACGGCGCTGAGCACACCTTATCAAATTGCCACTACGACAATGACATCAATACCAACCTTGCCCTCCCGCTGAGGCGGAGGCACAGAATCATCGAATTACTTAAGAATAACGGTGGCTGTCATTTACCTTGTTTTTGGGGTTTTACTCCTGGTCAAACTGGAGTTGAAGAAATGACTTCATTCCTCTCCAAAACTGGTGGAAAAGTTGGCATTTTGATCAAGCGCGAAGACTTGCTACTCGAAACCTTATTAGTTATTGGAGGCAATTCGAGTGAAGAAGTTGGGCCAGTTGATTGGATTGAGGTGCACACTAAAGCATACAAGAAGCGTGAAAGAGTTCCCGATCTAATCTATGGGGATCCTTACTATTCACAATATTTTCAATACTATACTTTGCCATACTTGCTTTCAACTTACGGCTCTCCTGAAAATGCTTATGTATTTCTCGATACTGGCATTGCGGATATGGGATTAGGGGTAAGATTTATACTTGCTACATTTGGATTACCCCAAGCAAGGTTGGGTTGCTCATCTCCAGATGCCGTTGTACCAAATAGGCAATAAATTCGTGGGCTGCCCGTCCGAGGCTTTTACTAATCTTCAGCTTTGGTCGCCGAGTGACCCAGCCAGAGATTATGAATTAACCCCATCCGATTTATTTACCATTGAAGAAGCAACTGGAATGACCATAGAAGAGTTTTATGAAAAGTTTAAAAACCCTGAAAATACAGAATGTCTAGAAACGCCTTCAGATATCCATAAATGATGCTCACTCGGCGTGGTTCTCGCTCGGCTGGGGTCTACCCCTTTGGAGCACGCGTCCCCACCCCCCCACCCGCCCATCGGGAACCCTCCCCAAATACGACAAAAAAATTAAAATCCAAAAGTATGTATTTACCGTCGTATTTGGGGAGGGGCTGCTCAAAACTCTTCGCCTGCAACTAAGCCAATAGAATAACTTTAGTGCTAAGGAGGATTCCAATGACCACCATCGGCAAACCCAAAATCGATAAGCGTCCCAAGCAACCCTACATGGGTATTCGGACGATCGCGCCTTTCAAAGGCATGTCCAAAGTGATCGACCGAATCAGCAAGGAGCTGAACACCTGGGTCAGTGAGCACAAGGTCAAGACAGCCGGTCCGCCCTTCCTGCGCTACCATGTCATCGACATGCGCGGGTTCATGGACATCTCCTTCTGCGTCCCCGTCCGCAAAGCGCTGCCCGACGACGGCGACGTCAAAGCCGGCGAGCTTCCCGCCGGGCGATACGCCAGTCTCATCTATTCGGGCGGCGGCATCTCGGGCAACCGGGCGCTGATCGAGTGGGTGCGCGCCAAAGGCATGGACTTCGACCGCTGGGATACCGAGCAGGGCGACAACTTCCGCGGACGCTACGAGACCTTTCTCACCGACCCCGAGGTTGAGCCCCGAAAATCCAAATGGAAAATAGAAGTAGCGATCAAACTGGCTGAGGATTGAAATACCTGGTCGCTCAATCTTCTGATCTGTACGCTGCTGCCGAATAAAACTCCCTCAAGAAACTCGAGGGGTGTTTCGCCAACAGGCGCGGCTCGCTGAACCCCGCGCGAGGGGCCAGCGCGCGATAGGTCTCGAAGGTCAGCGGGTGCGGCACCCAGGGGTTGCCTGAGTTCACGTTGTATTCAACCAGCAGCAGCGCGCCGCCCGGCTTCAGGAACGTCCGCACGTGGCGCAGCACTTTTTCTTTGTCTTTGTAGTAATGAAGCGAATTAGCCATCACCGCACCGTCGAGCGGAGGCAAGTCGAGGTCACGGGTAAAATCCGCGTGGACGAGGTGCAGGTCCTGCGCATCTCCGAATCGCGCCTGATACGCCCGCGCCAGGGAATCCAGGCTGCGCCGGTCCTTATCAACGGCGTAGACAGCGCCGCCCGCTCCGAGCAGTTCACGCAGCGCCAGAGTAAAGGCGCCGGAGCCGGCTCCCAGGTCCGCCCAGGTGCCGCCGGGGGACACGTCCGCGGGGCGCAGGAGATCCACGTGATTTCGATGGTTCATGGGGAAATAGTATCATAAAGGCCCTTATAAAAAACAAGACCCTCTTGCGAGGGTCTTGTAGCGTTTACTCCAAATTCTCGATATCGGCCAGGTCTTGATGCCTGCCTGTAGCTTTTTTATTTTTCTTAAGATTCTCGAGATCGATAAAATTGGCAAGTACCCCATCAATCTCGGCAGTGATATGCGAAGGGAAACAATCCGAGAATTCCACCCCTGAGAGGCTGGTCAAAATATCGATACGGTTTGGAGGGTAACCCAGTTGGACAACTTGATCGGGCGCGGCAAAATCAGCTTCTTTCAAATCCAGTGTACCAAACCCGAATTGTTTCAATGCATTTAACATCTTAGGCGCATTGTCGGGGGTCGCCTCCACCCATACGTCCAAATCCTTGGTGTAACGCGGATATCCATGCAGCGCAACAGCATATCCCCCCACCACAAGATACCGAACCGCATTATCGTTTAATAACTGTATAAACTCTTTGAAATCCTGGCTCAGCACCGTACCTCCAACGATGGTACTCCCGGCGAATATCCTCCAATGCAGCGATCCGCTCCTGGTAGGGTAAATTTCTCCAGTACCCAGCGTCAGTCTTTTTATCTGACAACTTTCCCTTGGTGATAACCTTCTTGATTTGCATGAGTTAAGTATACACCGTGTTCAAGCACCCAATTTGCCCAGCCCTCCCCAAATCCTTGCGTATTTGGGGAGGGTGTCCGAAGGACGGGAGGGGCTGGGACTGTTTTTATATTCCTCTAACAAAACAAAAGTATAATCATGGCAGTAACTTACCGATAATTCAAAGGAGAGACCTATGATTTCAAAAGCAATGCAGGATGCCATCAACGACCAGATCCAGAAGGAACTGTATTCATCTTACCTGTACCTTTCCATGGCGGCCTACTTCGAAGACCAGAACCTGTCCGGTTTTGCCAAGTGGATGCGCGTGCAGGAAGCCGAAGAGCGCGAGCACGGCATGAAGTTCTATGATTTCCTGGTCGACCGCGGCGGACGGGTCCAGCTCAAGACCCTCGATGCCCCCGCCACCGAGTGGAAGTCCTCCATGGAGGTCTTCAAGGAAGTGCAGGCGCACGAGGCCAAGGTAACCGCCTCCATCAACGCGCTGTACGAGCTCGCCCTCAAGGAGAAGGACTACCCGTCCCAGGTGCTGCTGCAGTGGTTCATCACCGAACAGGTCGAGGAGGAAAAGAACGCTGCCGAGATCGTCGCCATGCTCGACCTGATCGATGCCAAGGGTACCGCTGTGTTGATGCTCGACAAGCAGCTCGGCAAGCGCGGCGCTGACTAGACTGGTTGCTGGTCGAGCGAAGTCCCGCGGTCTATGCAGGGGCGAAGTCCCGCGGTTTTTGTGGGATAAGCCCAGGATATACCGAGACCAACACCATCAACCGCGGAGGCGAGGAGGGCAATTCCGCTCCCTGCCTCTGCGGTTCTTTAACCGCCATGACACAAGACATCCTCATCCGCCGAGTTTCCACGCCCGACCTGGACAACTGGCTGCGCATGCGCCTCCTGCTCTGGCCTTACAGCGACCGGCAGGAACTGCTCGCGCAAATGCAATCCATGCTCAACGAGCCGCTTGAGCCGGTCTTCGTCGTCGTGCGCCCCGACGGGTCCCTGGGCGGGTTCCTCGAAGCCGGCCTGCGCAAGTATGCCGACGGCTGCAGCACCAGCCCGGTCGGTTACATCGAGGGCTGGTACGTGGACGAGGACCTGCGTCGTCTGGGCGTGGGTGCGAGGCTGGTCCGCGCTGCGGAAGAGTGGGCGCGCGAACAGGGCTGCAGCGAGATGGCTTCAGACACCTGGCTTGATAACGACATGAGCATCTCGGCCCACCTCTCGCTCGGCTACGAGGAATGCGAGCGGCTGGTGCATTTCTGTAAGAAACTTTAGCATGCTGGAAGAACCAGCCGAAAAATTCCTTCCCGCGAAGGTCGCTAGGACCGCAAAGATAACAAGGCTCGTTCTCTGCGAACTTCGCGGCTCCGCGGTGAATTGCTCCCGCCCACTAGAATAGCCAATACCTGGAGGAATAAAAAATGAAAAAGCTTCTTGCCTTTTCCCTCTTCCTGCTTATCCTCGGCGCCTGTTCGCCCCAAGCTGCCCCTCCTCCCGTCGTCGCAACTGAAGCCCTTGCCGCAATAGACGTCCCGACAACAGAGGTTCCCCCCACCGAAGTTCCCACTGCCGAACCACAGCCCGCCGGTGACTTCACCCTCACCAGCGAACGCTTCACCGAGGGCCAGCCCATCCCCGAAAAATACACCTGCGACGATCAGAACGTCTCCCCCGCCATCGCCTGGACGGATCCGCCCCGCGGCACGGAGACCCTCGCACTGATCATGGACGACCCCGATGCGCCCGGCGGCACTTGGACTCATTGGGTGCTCTACAACATCCCCGCGGGGACCGAATTCCTGCCCGACGTGCTTCCCGGCCAGGGCGGCATTGCCTACGTCGGCAGCCACGGCATCAATACCGCGGGCAACACCTATTACGAGGGTCCCTGCCCGCCGCTCGGCACGCACCGCTACTTCTTCAAACTCTACGCGCTTGACACCGCCCTCGACTTCGCCTCCAGCCCCGACGCCGCCGAGTTGACCGCCGCCATGCAGGGACACATCCTCGCCGAGACTCAGTTGATGGGGACCTACGCCCATTAAATGACCACCTACCCCCTCTCCGCTGTCCGCGCGCTGACGCTCCACACCCAGCTGCTGGACCGGTCCCCCGAATGCACGCCAACCCCCAGCCTGGATTCCGTTTACGAGGTAGTTGATCACCTCGGCGTGGTGCAGATCGATACCTTGCACGTCGTGGCGCGCAGCCATTATCTTGTGCTCTGGAGCCGGCTCGGCGCCTACGACTCTAAACTCTTCGACCGTCTCGCTTACGACCCGTCGCAGCGACGCACCTTCGAGGGTTGGCAGCACGCCGCATGTTTCATCCCCATGCACGAATACCGCTACCAGATGCCGCTGCAGCGCAGCCTGCGAGAGAATCCCAGCAACTGGTACACGCGCTGGCTGGCGGAAACCCATCATCCGGACATTGTGAAAGAGGTGCGACGGCGCATCAAAAAAGAGGGCGCGCTGCGCGTCAGCGACTTCGAGCGCGGTGACCACCCTCCTGGTTCATGGTGGAACTGGCGCCCGGCCAAGGTCGCACTCGAATATCTTTTCGCCTTCGGCGAATTGATGATAGCGGAGCGGGTCAACTTTCAGCGGTCCTACGACCTCGCTTCGCGCATCATGCCCGAGGGTGTGGACCTGACCGAGCCGACCATCGAGGAGCGCGACCGCTTCTGGGTCGAGCGCGGCGCGAAGGCGCACGGCGTCTGCACCGCTGCCCAGGCTGCCGACTACACCTGGATGAAGCTTTTTCGCGCTAAACCTGCTGTGGCTCAGCTCGTCAAAGAGGGCGTGCTTGTCGAGATCAAGGCGAAACTGCTGGACGGGACCACCTCGGAAATGCTCGTCCACCGCGACAACCTGCCATTGCTTGAGAAAGCTGCTTCGGGCGCGATAAGTCCGCAGCGTACCACCTTCCTCAGCCCGTTCGACAGCCTGTTCTGGGCACGTGGGCGCGATGAGGCTTACTGGGGATTCCGCCAGCGCCTCGAATGTTACACCCCGGCTCCGAAGCGCGTTTATGGCTATTTCTGCCTGCCCATTTTGCACAAAGACCGGCTGGTCGGGCGCTTCGACCCCAAGGTTGAGCGCAAGAACCGCTTGCTGCGACTCAATGCGCTGTACCTCGAGCCCGGCGTGAAAGCGGACGAGGAACTGGTCGCCTCCGTGGCCGCCTCCATGCGCGACTTTATGAAATTCCACGGCGCCGACGACCTCGTCATCGAATCCAGCCAACCAAAAGTTTTTGCCAAAAAACTCATCAAGGCTCTATAAACATTTAGCTCTTCGCTCTTCTTTGTGTATTTTATGTCTCTGTGGCCCGCACTTGAATTTGCTTTGTGCCCCTTAGTGTCCTTAGTGGTTAAAGAAATCTCGGAGTACCCATGCACCCTCTTCTCGAACGCGCCCGTAAAAAAGGCAACCCCCTCATCAAAGGCAACACCGCCACCTTCCTCTGGGAAGGCAGGACCGCCCCTCACCTGATCGACGACAGCCACGAGTGGGAGGACCATCCTGTTCCCATGGAACGGCTCGAACCCGGGCTGTGGTCCGTCACCCTCACCCTGCCGCGCGACGCCTACCTCGAATACGGATTCATGGACCCCGAGACTCAGGAACGCGTCGACGATCCGCTCAACCCGGACCGCTACCTCTGGAACGGTCTCAGCGCCTACAATCATTTTTTCTACATGCCCAAGGGCGGACCGACTCCGCTGACGAACGTGGTCCCCGGTGTGCCGCGCGGAAAGGTGACCCGCCACAAGGTCGAAACCGATTCGATGGCGGTCGGCGACGAGCGCACCGTCTACCTTTACCAGCCTCCGGTCAAGCGCCCGGTCCCGCTGGTGGTCGTCTACGACGGACCGGACTATTTGCGCCGGGCCAAGCTCGCCACCATCGTGGACAATCTGATCGCCCAGAAGCGCATCCGCCCGGTGGCGCTGGCCCTCGTCCAGAACGGAGGTCAGGCGCGGGTGATCGAGTATGGCTGCTCCGAGCTAACCCTTGGCCTCATCGCAGAACGGGTGGTCGGGCTGGCACGCGAGCACCTCAACCTGGTGGACATCCATCAGAAACCCGGCGCATACGGCATCATGGGCGCCTCCATGGGCGGATTGATGGCGCTCTACACCGGCCTGCGCCTGCCAGGCATGTTCGGTAAAGTA
This sequence comes from uncultured Chloroflexia bacterium, assembly GCA_963774975.1. Taxonomy (GTDB): domain Bacteria; phylum Chloroflexota; class Anaerolineae; order Anaerolineales; family Villigracilaceae; genus JBGPQJ01. Next base: position 261,083 of record CAVZGY010000002.1, on the reverse strand, counting down.
CTTAGTCAATCCGGAGCGTTCAGCTTCCCCGAACATGAGTTCATCACCAGCGACCTGGTGCGCCACCTGCCCAAGCCGAAGCTCGATATCTGGATGGACGTCGGTGCGCTGGAAGGCCTGCTGGACTGCAACCGTCAGATGGCCGCGCTGCTCAAGGAAAAAGGTTACCGTGTGGCCTACCGCGAATACCCCGCCGGGCACAACTACACCGCCTGGCGCGACGACCTGTGGCGCGGGCTGGAGGTCCTCTTCGGGAAATGAAACTCGCCACCCTGTGCTACGTCAAACACGAGGGGCACACCCTGATGGTGCACCGCATCAAGAAGGCAGACGACATCCACCAGGGAAAGTGGAACGGTCTGGGCGGCAAGCTCGAGCCGGGTGAATCGCCGGAGGAATGTGTCATCCGCGAGGTGCGCGAGGAATCGGGGCTGGTGATCCGCTCGCCGCGCTATCACGGCCTGCTTATCTTCACCAATTTCAAGGGAGATGACTGGTATGTGTGGGTGTTCACCGCCACGGAGTTCGAGGGCACGCTGACTGATTTGCCTGAAGGCAATCTGAAGTGGATTCCCGACCCGGAGTTGACCAAGCTGCCGCTCTGGGACAGCGACCACATCTTCTTTCCCTGGCTGGAGAAGCCGGGGGTATTTTCGGCCAAGTTCGATTACGACGGCGAGAAAATGCTGGGGCACAGCGTGTCGTTTTACCCGTAATACTGGGTGGGAACAGGCTCCCTTTGCCGGTTCGCGGATGGATTTTCAGCAATCTTTTTTATGTGTTAGAATAGTCATGTTTGTAATGGGAATGAGTGTGCAGTTGCCGCCAGACCTATTGAGGACTGGCGCTTTTTTATGGGACACCACCGATTGTTATTGAGGAGAGTAAAGAATGGAAAACAAGATCTATGTAGGCAATCTGTCCTTTGCCACAACTGAAGATGAACTGAGGGAGCTTTTCGCCCAGGCAGGGACGGTCTCTTCGGTGGCTTTGATCAAAGATCGCGATACTGGGCAATCCAAGGGCTTCGCATTTATAGAAATGAGCAACCAGGCAGATGCGGAAAATGCCATCCGGATGTTCAACGGCAAGGCTTTTGGAAGCCGTGAACTCAAAGTCAACATGGCGCGGCCGAAGGAAGACCGCGGTTCCGGGGGATATAACAAGGGCGGCGGATACGGCCACGGAGGCCCGGGCGGCAATCGCAATCGCCGCAGCGGCACCGGCGGCGGCCAGCGCCGATACTAAATCGAAGATGACTCCTGCGGCACGAGAGGCTGCAGGAGTTTGTATTTCAATATAGAAGCGGTCATCCCGACATCCTGACCGAAGGATGAATGGTGTTGTTTATTTCGCCCGTTCGTGGCTGGGATGTTTGGAAGTATAATCAGGTTGTATGACAATTTTCACCGGCAAGCACATTGTGCTGGGGGTTACAGGTTCCATCGCCGCCTTCAAAGCCGCCGACCTCGCCTCCAAACTCACCCAACAGGGCGCCCTCGTGGACATCGTCCTCACCTCCGCTGCGGAGAAATTCGTCGCGCCACTCACCTTCCAATCGGTGACGGGGCGGCGCGCCTACACCGACGCCGACCTGTGGGGTGGCGAGGCGCATGTGCTGCACGTCGGCATGGGCCACAGCGCGGACCTGCTGGTCATCGCTCCCTGCACCGCCAACACCATTGCCAAACTCGCGCATGGGATGGCCGATAACCTGCTGGCGGTCACTGCGCTGGCAGCGGCTTGCCCGGTTCTGATCGCGCCCGCCATGGACGGAGGCATGTACTCCCACCCGGCCACGCAGGATAATGTGCGCATCCTGAAGGAACGCGGTGTGCTGTTCGTCGGTCCCGCCGAGGGACACCTCGCCTCTGGTTTAAGCGGCGTGGGACGCATGGTCGAGCCGTCCGAAGTGCTCGGGCATATCCGCCTGGCGCTGGGACGCAAGGGCCCGCTGGCCGGACGCAAGGTCGTCGTCACCGCCGGCGGCACGCAGGAACCGGTCGACCCGGTGCGTGTGCTGACCAACCGTTCGAGCGGCAAGCAGGGATTCGCCCTGGCGCAGTCCGCACTGGACCTCGGAGCGCAGGTGGCGCTGATCGCCACGCCGACAACTTCCGGGTTGGATGCACCAGTCGGGGCGCGCCTTGTCCGTGTGACGACCGCAAAGGAAATGCTCGCAGCCGTACTGGCCGAATCCGCGGAGGCTGACCTGCTGCTGATGGCCGCCGCCGTGGCAGATTTCGCAGTGGCACAGGCCGCGCCGGACAAGCTCAAGAAGCGGGACGGGATCCCGCAGATAACCCTCGAGCTGGCGCCCGATATCCTGGCTGAAGTGGCAAACCTGAAGAGTAAGAAGGGACGTCCGCGCGTCACAGTGGGATTCGCCGCCGAGAGCCGCGACCTGTTCGAAAACGCCTCCGCCAAACTGGCGTCCAAAAAGCTTGATCTTATCGCTGCCAACGACATTTCCGCGCCTGACGCCGGCTTTGGGGTGGATACCAACCGCGTCACGCTGCTATTCGCGGACGGGCGGCGCGAAGAGCTTCCATTATCAAATAAATCCGACCTCGCCGAAATCATCGTCGCGCGTGCGGCGTCATTACTGGAGAAATAATGCGCATCCTGGTCATCTCTGACATCCATGCCAACATCACCGCCCTCGAGGCCGTCCTTGCAGACGCCGGCGAGGTCGAAGAGAACTGGTGCCTGGGCGATATCGTCGGTTACGGCCCTGATCCCAATGAGTGCGTGGAGAGGATTGCCTCGCTGCCCAACCTGACCGCTGTGCTGGGTAATCACGATGTGGCTGTGCTGGGCAAGATGCCGCTGGTGGCCTTCAACGGCGACGCACGCATCTCGCTCGAGTGGCAGATCGCGGCGCTGAAGCAGGACAACGTGGATTTTCTTGACGAACTGCCCCAGAAACCGCTCACGATTGGGGACGCGACCATCGTGCACGGCAGCCCGCGCGACCCGGTCTGGGAATACATCCTGAACATGCTCAGTGCGCGCATCAACTTCCAAGCGTTCGACACGCGCTGGTGCCTGGTCGGCCATTCGCACCTGCAGATGGCGTTCGAGTACGACCCGCCCACCGACCGTGTGCTGCTCAATTTCATCCCTGCCGGCGAGACCTACCGTCTGGACCGCAAGGCGATCCTGAATCCCGGCTCGGTCGGGCAGCCGCGCGACCGCGACCCGCGCGCGGCGTATGCCATCTACGACCCTGATGAAAACACATGGCAGCCCCGGCGGGTGGAGTATGATTTCGCGGCGGTGCAGAAGCGCATCCGCGACGCCAAGCTGCCCGAGAGGCATGCCCTGCGCCTGGCGGAGGGGTGGTAGATTTAACCCCAACTCTCATATTAATAAATCATTGTGGTTGTGTGTGCGGCGAAGCCGCACACACAACCACAATTTCTTTTTCCTCCCCCGAATAACGGGGGAGGGCAGGGTGGGGGCATAACTTCGCAGAAGTTGTATACTTACTTTGCCGGAACCTTTCCCGCCCGCACAGCGTCATTACGGCAGGAGAATCACCCCGACCTCAAAAGGAGAAGATGAAAATGAAACGCCTGCTGATCGCCTCAATGTTGATTGCCATTGTTTTGCTCACCGCCTGCGGAGCAGCCGCCCCTGCCCTCTACGTGGAGGACCGCCAGTCCGTCGGCGAGGGATACGCTCCTGAAGCGCCCATGCCCATCGGAGCGCCGGCGGAGATGGAGAAGGCCGCCGACAGCGCCTACATCGGGAACGCCGTCCCGCCCGCGCAACAGGACCGGCTCGTCATCCAGAACGCCGATTACACCCTCGTCGTCGTGGACCCCAAAGCCAAAATGGATCAGATGACCGCACTGGCTCAAACCCTGGGCGGATTCGTCGTCTCGGCCAACCTGTACCAGACCACCTCGGCGAACGGCAACCAGGTTCCCGAAGGGTCCATCGTCATCCGCGTGCCGGCCAACAAGCTCGAAGAAGCCCTGAAGCAGGTCAAGGCGGATGTCGTCGAGATACGCAACGAGACCCGCTCGGGGCAGGACGTGACCCAGGAATACGTCGACCTGGAGTCGCGCCTCAAGAACCTGCAGGCTGCCGAAGCCCAGCTCACAAAAATCATGGAAGACGCCAATCGCACTGAGGACGTGATGAGTGTCTTCAACCAGCTGGTTTACTACCGCGAGCAGATCGAACTGGTCAAGGGGCAGATGCAGTACTACGAGCAGTCCGCTAATTTTTCAGCCATCAGCGCCCGCCTCATCGCCGAGGAGTCCGTCCAGCCGCTGCAGGTTGGCGGATGGAAGCCCCAGGGCGTGGTACGCGACGCCGTCCAGTCGCTGATCAACTTCCTGCAGGACTTTGTCGATTTCCTGATCTGGGCTGTGATCTACTACCTGCCCAAACTGCTGCTCATCGGGCTGGTCATCGTCCTGCCGATCTGGTTGGTGTATCTCGCCATCCGCGCCATCCGGCGCCGGTCGAAGAAGAACAAGACCGAGACTCCGCCCGAGCCGCCTGCTCCCGCTAAATAACCCACACCCCCACCCCTCTCCAAAAATGGAGAGGGGTATAATTTTCCCGATGGAACAACTGGTCCGGCAAGCGCAATCCTGCTTTGGAATCCGACTGAGCGCGAACCAGGCTGCATGCCCTGACCGTCTACGAGCAGGAGCTGCTCGAATGGAACGGGAAGTTCAACCTGACCGCGATCCGCGATACGGAGGGGATTCGCACCAAGCACTTTCTCGACTCGATCTCCTGCGCGCTGGCGTGGAAGGACCGTCCGCCCCGCAGCCTGATCGACGTGGGGACGGGCGCCGGCTTCCCCGGGCTGGTGCTTAAGATCCTGTACCCCAGCATGAAACTGACCCTGGTGGAATCAGTCGGCAAGAAGGCCACCTTCTGCCAACACATGGTCGATAAACTCGCACTGGGAGAGGTGACCGTGCTGTCTCTCCGCGCCGAGGAAGCCGGGCAGAATCCCGCGCACCGTGAGAAATATGACTGGGCTGTGGCGCGCGCCGTGGCGAACCTGCCCGTTCTGGCGGAGTTGCTGCTGCCGCTGGTGAGAGTGGGCGGGGCGATGCTGGCGCAGAAGGGGGAAAGCGCGCCTGCGGAGGCTCAATCCGCAGAGAAGGCGCTTAAGCTGCTGGGCGGATCCTTGCGGCAGTTGATCCCAGTGGCGCTGCCCGGAGTGGCCGAGGAGCGCACCCTCGTTGTGGTGGACAAAGTCGCTGCCACGCCTCCTGCCTACCCGCGCAGGGCAGGCCTCCCAGCCAAGAAGCCGCTGTGAAAGTATTCCTATCTGGGAGGCATGAATATGACTTCAATCAATTTACGTGAAGGCGAAACGGTTTTAGCCCACGCGAAGGCACAAATTGCGGAGGGCTTTCCGCAAACAGCGGGCGATCTTTATCTGACCAATTTGCGGTTGATTTTGGTGCCCGACCAGTTCGCTTCGTTGGGATTTGGAGAACCCTGGGAATCTGACCTGCCGAGAATTGTAAAGGTCGATCAGTTGGGGCATTTCGAGGGTGGGACTGTCCTGGGCAGCCCAGGCAAAAAACTCGTTGTTCACCTTAACGATTCAACACAGCATACGTTCGCTTTTTACCTGAACAGCGACATCGATTCGTTTTACCGGGCGCTTATGGCGCAATTGAGACAAAACCAATAATCGTCCACCCATGCAGGCCTGATGTCAAAACGCTGCTGATGCTATAAAATAGTAGAGGGGAAATCGCAAGACGCATGGGTCATAAACTCGCCATTGACTTTGGAACAACCAATTCCGTGGTTGCACGGTGGGATACGTCCACTGCCAGTGCGCGGACGCTGGACGTTAAGTCCTTGAGCGCCTCCACTTCTTCGGGGGCATTTTTAATTCCAACACTTCTCTATGTGAAAGATGGCCGGAGCAGAGACGTCGTCATCGGGCAGGCGGTGCGCGAACAAGGCCTTGATCGCGACCTGGGTAACCGCCTGTTCCGCAACTTCAAACGCATGCTCACCGTCGAATCCACCTTCGATGCGCGGCTCATCGACGGGGCTCCATGGACCGAAGCGCAGGCCGGGCAAATTTTCCTGCGCCGTTTGCTGGAGTCGCTTCCCTATCCTGCGGAAGAAATTGAACAACTGGTGATCACCGTCCCTGTCGCCGCCTTCGAAGCGTACATTGCCTGGCTCAACCATGCCGTGACCGGCCTGCCGGCCGGGAAAATCCGCATCCTGGACGAATCGACGGCCGCGGCTCTGGGTTATGCCATCGTCGAGCCGGGTGCGACCGTGCTCGTGATCGACTTCGGCGGCGGCTCACTCGACCTGTCGCTCGTTCGTCTGCCGGAGAAACGCGAAAAGATGGGGAAGGATTTGCTTGCCGCAAAAAAGGACACGGACGGCTCAAAGGCACAGGTCATCGCCAAGGCCGGATTAAATCTAGGCGGATCGGATATCGATCAGTGGCTGTTGCAGGAGATTTTACGCCGCTCAGAACTCTCGCCCGAGTCCCTCGGATCAGGCTACCCGGCGCTGCTTTCTGCCTGTGAACAGGCCAAAATCGCCCTCTCGACATCGACTGAAACGACGCTTCAATTCCTGGCCGGTGAGGGGAAACCCATCTCACTCCCGCTGACTCGGGCGGAGCTTGAAGGGGTGATGAGGGAGCATGGCTTGTTCACCGCGCTAAAACAGGCTCTCGAAAAAGTGATGGGGCTTGGCGGCGCAAAAAGGCGTGTATCGCGAGGATATCCAGCACGTCCTGCTGGTGGGCGGCACGTCGCTCATCCCCTCCATTCAGCAAACCCTTGACGGTTATTTTCGCGCCATCACGCAGCGTCAACGCAAAGCCATCACGCAGATGCCGGTATGGCCGGCCATGACGTGGAACGTGGAGAACACCTCCATCCATGTGGAAAAACCCTTCACGGCGGTGGTCGAGGGCGCTTTGCAGGTTTCAGCGGGATTTCAACTGGCCGACGGACTGGCGCATGGCTACGGCCTCCGTTATTCAGACGCCTCCGGCGCGCACCGTTTCGACGAAATCATTCCGATGGGAAGCGCCTACCCGACCCGGAAACCTGTCAGCGTGACGCTGGGCGCCTCGCGTCCGGACCAGGAGGTCGTGGAATTGGTCATCGGCCAAATCGATACGGAGGCGCTTGCCGCGGCTGAATTAAATTTCGCAGGCGGGCAGGCGGCGGTCGTTGCCCAGTCGGGAGTCTCGGCGCCCAAAATCGTCCTGCTCAATGCGGAGCAACCGCTCCAGGTACGCCTCGCTCCGCCCGGCCAGCCGGGACAGGAACGCCTGCGCGCCGACTTCAGCCTGGATTCCCTGCGCCGTTTGCGGGTGTCCGTCCTGGATTTGAAAACGAGGCGGATATTGATCAACGACACCATCGCGGTCACCCCGGAGAAGCCGACCGCAGTCCCTGCATCGGGACCGGCGACTGATGTCGGGACATTGTCGGGCTGCGAGCCATCCTTGGTGAAACGCGTAAGAAGCAAGCCGCTCCTCAGTCTCAAGAGATTTACCACCCTGTTCAACTGGATTGCCCCAAAGCAGAAAGCTTCCACTGATACTTTAAGCGCCGACTTGCGTTCCAAAGATGCGCTGGTGCGCTTTGAAGCGGCCGACACCCTGGCTCGGCGAGGCGACCGGGCGGCGCGGCTGGCCTTCGAGGACGTTATGCAATCCGGCACGCCTCACCAACGCGCCAGCGCCGTCAGGCATCTGCATCGCTTTTCGTGGTTCACAGCCGAGTCGCTTCTCCGCCAGGCGCTGAATGATGAGGATGAGAGGGTGCAAGAGTCGGCTGTGTTCGCCCTGTGCAAAACGAGGCTGCCTGAGGCGTATTCCCTCGCCGCCGATATTTTGCAAAACGGCAGCGACGCTTTGCGCTTATCGGCGGTCTGGAGCATGTCCAGCCATCCAGACCCTGCCGCAGTACCGGTCCTGGCCGTGGCTCTGCAGGCCGGGAATCCTGAAATCCGCGAGTTGGCGTTGGAAGTGCTCGGCGCGACGGAAGCGCCCCAGGCCATTCCGGTCGTCAAAGCGGCGGTTGGCGACCCCGTCCCCGAGGTGCAATATGCCGCTGTACTCTCATGGGTGGAACTGGCCCGGGAATCTTGTTTTTCCGAATTAGCCGCGTGGATCGAGCAGACGCGCGGCTGGTCGCGCCGCTGGATTTTGCGAGGCCTCTTCCATGCGACGAACTACATGGGGGTCGATTGCGGCTCCGCTCCGGATGTCCTTGTGCTCATTCAAGCCCTGGAGAACGGGTTGAGGGATGACCTGCCGCAAACCCGCCTCGCCGCGTTTCTCCCCCTGGCCTGGATGCGCCACCCACATGCAGATCAGGCCCTCCTGGCTGGTTTCAGGCGTGAGATCGACGGCGATACCCAGGCTCACATGCTGACTGCAGCCGTGCACCTCATGTCTCCCGCAGCAAGTGTGTTGCTGGAAGAAGCCCTGGTCAGCAATGATTTCCTGGTAAGACAAACTGCGGAATTTCTCGCGGAACGCTAAGCCAGCCCGGAATCCCGGCCAGGAAGCCGACTGTAGTTTTGTGAATTGAAAGAAATTAAATTTAGAATTATAAGGACTGAGTTTCGGTTAAATCATCGTTGGGGGTTTGGTATACTGTGCCGATGGTCATCGAGTTCGAAGGCGAAATTATCTATTGGCGCGGCCCAGCCCCCTTTCTCTTTGTCCCTGTCCCGGAAGAGCCGAGTCGTGACATAAAAGCGATCTCATCCATTGCCACCTATGGCTGGGGAGTCATCCCGGTCCACGCACGGATCGGCAAAACGGAATGGAAGACGTCCCTGTTCCCCAAAGACGGCCGCTATCTCGTGCCTATTCGAATGAGCGTCCAAAAATCGGAAAACCTTGACGTGGGCGACAGTGTGATCATTCAGCTCGAAGTTAGATTTAAATGAGAGTCGGCAAACAAAAAGTGGCGGCTGGTTTTCCCGACCCCCTCCGCCCGTCGGGCACCTCCCCCAAATCCGAATGAGGGGTCATAGCATCTATAAATCAATTTAATCGGATTTGGGGGAGGCGGGAGGGGGTCAGCACCCATCCCCCACCAGCTTGATCTCATCCGGCTTGTTTGGAATCATACATAGGAACTCAAACGGTTCATCGCCGATGTTCTGGTAATAATGCGGCACGCCTTCCGGGATGAAGACCACATCCCCCTGCTTGACCTCGAAGTCCTCGCCATCGATTCCGATGCGGGCATGACCCCTCAGCACGTACTGCTCGTGCTCCACCGTGTTGGTATGGAGCGGCATGCCGCCACCCGGCTGCATCACGAAGCGCCGCATGGCAAAGTTGGGTCCTTCGGTGGAGGAAATCAACACTTGGATGGTCGTCTGCTCCCCGGCGGCGACCTTCTTGGCTTCAACTTCCGCAGCATGTTTGACTGTCATAAGAACCTCCAATAAAAAAAAAATAATCCTTATTGGTCTTGATACGCCTTTCAGGCTACTCGACCATCGGTTAATTCTGTTCCACCTGCCCGGCTTGCACATGCCAGACAACCGCCTGCTTGACAAAGTCCTCGGTGAACAGCTTCATATCGGTGGTGGTGAGCAGAACCTGCTCGGCATTGCCCAAATAGGACAGCAAATCCGCGCGGCGTTGGAGGTCGAGTTCCGCCATGACCTCGTCCAGCAGGATGACCGGCCACTCGCCCGTCTTCTGCTTCATCCAATCCACTTCGGCCAGCTTGAGCGCCAGCAGCGCGGTGCGCACCTGCCCGCGCGAGCCGTAATCGCCCAGGTCGATGCCGTTGGCAAGGAAGCGCAGCTCGTCGCGGTGAGGACCAATGGTCGTCACGCCGCGCGCGATCTCCTCGGCGCGCAACTGCTTCAACCGGGCGGAGAACCCCGCGCTCACCGTGTCATAGTCCAGCCCCGAACGGTCGACTGGCGTGTCGAGCCTCAGGCCTAACTGTCCGTCCGGGCGCGGGAGCGGGTCGTAGGCCGGTTCGTAGGCGAGGCGCAGCACCTCGGCACCATGAGTCAGTTCCCGGTGGACACGCGCCGCCAGCTTCTCCAACTCCTGCACCGCCTCGATCCGCCACAGGATCAGCCGCGCACCGTTGCGGACGATGGCCTCGTCCCAGTAATCGAGCTGGGAGGAATCCCCGCCGCGCTCGCCAAGCAGCTTGAGCAGGGCGTTGCGCTGTGCCACGGCCTGGCTGTACTCGCTCAGGGCGCGGGCGTAGTCGGGCAGGGTCTGCGCCAGCGCCAGGTTGAGGTAGCGGCGGCGGTCGTCGGGCGCGCCCTCGATCACCGCGGACATTTGCGGGACGAAGATCACCGCATTGAAATGCCCGATGACCTCGTTGACCGGACGCTTGACCCCGTTGAGCAGGATCTCCTTGCGCAGCCGCTGTCCGTTGTTCGTCCCGACCGGTTCAAGGATCAAGCGTACCTCCAACCTGTAGGATGACAAACCGCGCTGATATTCCGCGACCAACCTCGCCACCGCCAGCGCATCCTTGTCCTTCGAGGCGGTGAAGTTGACCAGCTGCCGGTCCGCGTGGGTCTGGAATGAGGTGAAAGCCGCCAGAAAGTAAACCGCCTCCAGCACGCTGGTCTTGCCCTGCGCGTTGTTCCCGACCAGCAAAACTGCCCGCCTTGGGATATCGATATCCAGGCGGGCGAAGTTGCGGAAGTGAGTCAGCGAAAGATGCTTGAGATACATTTGAGTTGGAAAAACCAGGATCGGCTTACACGCGGTCCTCGATCGGCTCGGTCGGTTTCCAGATCTTGTCGGCGCGGTCGGTGAACAGCACCCCGTTGAGATGGTCGATCTCGTGCTGGAAGATACGCGCCAGCCAGCCCTTAGCCTTGACCGTCATCGGCTGCCCGTGCCGGTTCTGACCCTTGATGGTGACGCCTGTGGACCGCTCCACTTCGCCGACGATGCCGGGAACGGACAGGCATCCCTCGACCCCGACCTCGGTCTCGGGTGACATGCGCGTGATGACCGGGTTGGCTAAGACGTAAAGTTTCTTGGGGATATCTTCGTCCTCGTCGTCACCGTATTCAACCACGATCAACTGAATGGGTTCAGCCACCTGCGGCGCGGCGAGACCCACACCGGGGGCATCGCGCATGGTGTCGATCATGTCCTCGACCAGCACTTGTATGTCGTCGCCAAACCTGGTCACCGGCCTGGCCTTGCGTCGAAGTACTTTTTCGGGGACCGCTACAATCGTTCTGAGTGCCATCACTTACCTCTATGGATTTTAGTAGTGTGCCCGATTTTACTCCGGATTGAACTTGTTTTCCATACCGCCCATTTCGTTCTCGACCTGGTGGTAGGCGGCCAGCCACTCAGACATGCGCTCGCGCTCTGCCATGGTATCGGCTTCCTTCTTTTTCGCAATACGCATGTTCATGCGGCGCACCACTTCCTGCTGCACGCCGGTGGGATTGAAGACGTTCTGGAAATCGAGATTGATCTCGCCGACCGCGATCTTGACTGTGCCGTAGTTCAACAGGATACCGAAGATGCCCTGGCGCACATAGCTGACCGAGAGGATATTCTCCAGCGGCGCGGATTGACGGTTCTCCATACCCAACGGCTTGCGGTAGATATCCACGATCTGCTCGGGGGTGATGATGTAGAGGTCGTTGGCCCACTCCACGTAGTTATAAGTCCACCACAGAAAGATAATGCCGAACGCCAGCAGGATGAGTGCCACCACACCGGCTGTGAGCACCCCGCCGCTTGAAAGCCAGTAGACCAGCAGGAACACCGCCAGCGCAAACGTGCCAACCGGCAGGAAACTGCGCGCTGCCAGGATGAACAAATGCTTTCGGTAGGTGACAATGCCTCCGACCTCCCAGTGCGTCTTGAGAAAGTATTCGAACATGACGGGCTGCAGACCGGTGGCATTGATTGTCTTTTTGGAAACACTTTTTGCAGTAGCAGTCGCAGCGGGCGCCGCCTGTCCATCCTGTGAGGGGGGAGTGATCTTATTGCGCAGCGAATCGCGCAGTACCGCCCGCTGGACCTCCTGCTGCTCGTTCTTCGTACGGCTCCAATATTCCTCGACCATTGCGGCGGCATGCAGCGGGTCGTTGATGCTGTCGAACAGGATCTCGCCGGTGAACGTGCGCACGATCACGTCGCCGAAGCCGAAGGTGCGCCCGACCAGCCCGGTCTGCGTGTTGACCGAGAGCAGGTTTTCAAGCGTGGCCTCCTGCCGGCTGTCGTAAAAGCCAACCACCTTTTCCAGCCAGACCACGCGCCGGTTGGTGATGATGTAGTAATCGTTGGTCCAGTCGATGTAACGCCACAGCGCCCACAGGCCCAGCACGGTGGCAAGCCCCAGCCCCATGGTCAGCCAGAAGGCGCTCAGCCCGGCAGTGGAATTCATATAAGCTGTCCCCAGCACGATCAGCGTCAAGGCCATCAGGATCACCGGGAACAACAGGCGCTGGATCAGGACGATACCGTGCTGTCGCGAAAGCAGGTAGACCGTCTCGTTCTCAGAGAGCCAGGGGAACTTCATGCGTGCAGCCATGTCACGGCTGCGGATGACGATCTCGAAGCGCTGGCGCAGCGCCGGGATCTTCTCCACGATGCGCTTGAAACTGATGCTGTCCAGCTTGAGTAGGACGGTTCCCTGCAAAGCGGTCGCCGTGTTGCTTCTTTTCCGGCGCAGGAGCAGGGCACCCTCGCCAAAGAAGTCCCCCTGCACAAACGCCCCGTCCTTTTTTTCGACCTTGTTGACCTTATGTTTCGCCTCCACCTGCCCCTTGAAGACGAAATAAAACCCATCCGCCGGGTCACCCTGACTGTAGATGACCTGCTTTTCGGTGCAGTACACCTCCTCGAACTGTCCGGCGATCCAGGAAAGCTGGGTTTCGTCCAGGCCGCGGAAGAGGTGCGACTTCTTCAATGCAACAACGCGCTGCGGATTCTCAGGCATACGATGATTCTACTTCCATTTGAATGATTTGCGCGGACACAGACACCCCCCTTGGGTTGAATTCAAACTTCCCGCACGATTGTGCAGCCGTAAGCGGGCGTCGAGGCGACCTCGGGCAGGCGGCCGGCTAAAAGCGCGTCCACCGCTTCCTTGACGTGGAACCGCTTCGGCTCACGCTGGCGGAAGGTGACATCGTCCACCGCGCCCTGGTAGCGCAGGACTCCGGACTCATCCACCACAAACACATGCGGAGTGGTCTGCGCGCCCCAGGCATCCGCCACCCGGCAGCCTGAATCCAGCAAAAGAAGTTCGATTCCACGCTGGCGGGCAGCTTCGGTGATGAGTTTCACCGTTTCATTGGCATTCGAGGCGACCGTCAGCAGCACAACGCGCTCGCCCCACTCCCGCAACCAATTCTTGAGCTGGGAATCCGCGCGCTCGGCCCAGGGGCATTCCGCTGACCAGAAGTTGACCACCACCACCCGGTCGCGGTGATCGCTCAAGGCGTGAGGCGTACCATCCAGGTCGGGTAAGGTGAAATCAGGGGCGAGGTCGCCAGGCTCCATGGGGAAAATTATACCTTTTTGGTGGTACAAGGTGATGGTATAGAATGCTATAATTTTTTGGGATGTTTTTATCCAGAAGCAGTTGTTATCGGTCACCCCTGTCAGGAGGCTTTCATGAGTGAACACCGAAAGGAAGAACGCAAGAAACTGACATCCTTCATCCTGGTCCATGCGCTTCCCGAAAACCTCCTGTTGGGTTATCTCGGGGATATGACCCTGCACGGCGCCATGGTGGTGGGAACCAGACCGGTGGAAACGGACAAGGAGCTGACCCTGTCCATCGAATTCAACGAGATCCCTGAAATCCCCAACACGACATTGACCTTCCCCATTCGCGTGGCGTGGTGCAAACATGAGGCGCAGTCCCCGTACTATAATACCGGGGTGGAGTTCGTCGATTTGAGCGATAAAAACAAGAAGGTGATTGAAGCCATCCTCGAAAGATATCAATTCAGCAAGACACCGCCGGCCTGACATCAAGGTCAAACTGGCTTGCTGAAGGAGGTGTTACCCCCATGAGCCCCGCCCGCATGGCAAAAATCGAATCGGCCATTCGCCTCGTGCTGAAATTCAACGAGGCCTTCAACCGTCACGATGTATCAGGGATGATGAAGTTGATGAGTGATGACTGTGTCTTCGAGAACACCGCTCCTGCCCCCGATGGCACCGTGTACTCGGGCAAGGAAACTGTCACCCGCTTCTGGCAGGATTTCTTCCGCGAATCGCCGCATGCCCACATCGACATCGAGGAGATCTTCGGCATGGGCAACCGCTGCATCATGCGCTGGAAATATTCCTGGGGCGAGGGGCACGTCCGCGGCGTGGATATTTTCAAAGTGGAAGACGGTCTCATCTCTGAGAAGCTGTCGTACGTCAAGGGATAGTATTTAGGACTGTCTAACGCTAAAGTTTGCCTCCCCGCGCGTGATAAAATCCCTGATATGAAGAAAATTCTATTCTGGATCGCAGCGCCGATCGTGGCAATCGTCACTGGAATCGTCCTTTTCGGGACCGAACCTATCACGAGGTGGCAGTTCTGGGTCAGCGTGTTGGGCGGTGTACTCGTCCTTTGGCTCGCCAAACGCTGGCTGGAAAAACGCTGGGCATTCTGGGCGGGAGTATGGGTCAGCGTCATCCTGTTGTGGATCGCGCTGAGCGGCTTGCAGTTAGGCGCCTTCCTTGTGGCATTGCAGCACGCCAACTACTGGTGGCTGATTCCCGGCATTGCAGTATTCTTCGTCGGGATGTGGGTGAGGGCATGGCGCTGGCATTACCTGCTGAAACCCATCAAAAGCATTCCCACGAAGACTGTTTTTCCGGTGACCGCCATCGGCTATATGGGTAATAACATCTACCCGGCGCGCGCCGGCGAGGTGCTGCGGGCGGTGGTCCTCAAGCGGCGCGAAGGCGTTCCCGTCTCCGCCTCGCTGGCGACCATCATCGTCGAGCGCATCTTCGATGGCGTGGTCATGCTGAGCTTCGTTTTCATCAACCTGTCGGAGCTGGCCAAGTTGACGGGCAGTTCGGGGTTCGTTGGCAGCATCCAAAGCGTGGCGGTGTGGGGCTCGCTGGCTTTCATCGGGGCATTGGCGGTCTTCCTGGTGGCGGCCATGTTCCCGGCGCGGACGTCTGCCATCGGGCAGTGGTTCATCGACCGGCTGATCCCAGCACGCTTCCGCGTGCAGACCAGCGGAATCATGCACAAATTCCTGGATGGGCTGGCCTCGCTGCGCTCACCATGGAGCATCCTGATGGTGTTCTTCACCTCCGTGTTGATCTGGCTGCTCGAAACGGCGAAATACTGGTTCGTAATGCACGCCTTCGATTTCAGCGTCAGCTTCTTCGCGTTGATGCTGATGAACGGCATCGTCAACCTGGCCACCACGCTGCCGTCCGCACCGGGCTACATCGGCACCTTCGACGCGCCGGGGATCGCCGTCCTGATGGCCTACGGCGTTCCGCAAGCGGTTGCGACGGGGTACACTCTGGTGCTGCACGCCGCGCTGTGGTTCCCGATTACGGCGGTGGGCGCGTACTACATGGCTCGCGAGGGTATCCGGTGGACGGACTCGCTGCGGCAGGAGGCAAAAGAGGGATAGTGATGTCATTGCGAGGAGCTGCAAAGCAGCGACGCGGCAATCTCCCCGTTTCACGGTATTACTGACCATTAGCAGATTGCTTCGCCCTACGGGCTCGCAATGACAGAAGGAATTGGATATATGAAAATTGCAATCATCGGCGCGGGGTTTGGCGGGCTGGCGGCCGCATGGGATTTGAAAAACGCCGGCCACGAGGTGACCATCTACGAATCCGCGGACTACGTCGGCGGGCTGGCCTCAGGTTTCAAGGAGCCGGGCTGGGACTGGTCGGTGGAAAAGTTCTACCACCACTGGTTCGCCAGCGACAAACACATGCTGGGGCTGATCAAGGAACTTGGCTGGAGCGACAAGGTGCTGTTCCCGCGCCCGTACACGGTGATGTACCACGAGGGCAAGTTCTACCCGTTCGACTCCATCACGAAAGCCATCCTCTTCCCCGGCCTGGGCTGGGGGTTGAACAAGATCCGCTTCGGGCTGGTGGGACTGTACCTGCGCCTGACGAGTAACTGGCAAGCCGCTGGAAAAGGTCACCGTCGAGGCGTGGATGCGCAAGTGGGCTGGCGACAAAGTCTATAAGTTGATGTGGGAACCGCTGGTCATCGGCAAGTTCGGCGAGCGCCATTACAAGATCCGTCAACATGGCATGGATGTGGGCACGGCTGCATGCCCGCACCACCCGGCTGGGCACTTTCGAGGGCGGCTTCCAAAATTTTGCAAACCTGTTTGCGGAAAAGCTGCGCGGCATGGGGGTGGAGGTGCGGCTATCGGCCAAGGTCGAGTCGATTAAACGGGACCCGGCGGCGAGGTGTCTGGTCGTGCAGTCTGATTCACGTTCGGAAATGTACGACAAGGTATTAGTCACCACCTCCCCGGCGCTGATGACGCGCCTGTCCCCCGAATTACCAAAGGAATATCTGGAAGGGCTGTTGAAACTGGAGAGCATGGGCGCGGTGGTGATGGTGCTGTCGCTCAAGCAGCAACTATCGGAAGAGGGTTACTACTGGTACAACATCCCCAAGAGCGCCGGTTTCCCTTTCCTGGCGGTGGTGGAGCATACCAATTACGTCCCGAAGGAAAAGTTCGGCGGCGACACGATCGTTTACATCGGCGATTATCTCGAACCGGACCACGAATATTTCAAGCTGAACGACGACGAGCTGCTGAAGCTGTTCGCGCCGCACCTGAAGAAATTCAACCCGCGCTTCGAGATGGATTGGGTGAAGAAGGCCTGGGTGTTCAAGACAGCCTATGCCCAGCCGGTGCCGCTGGTGAACCACTCGAAGAATATTCCCGCCATCCAGACACCGGTGGAGGGGCTGTACTTCGCGTCAATGAGCCAGGTCTACCCGTGGGACCGCGGCACGAACTTCGCCGTGGAGATCGGCCGGCGCGCGGCGCGGTTGATGATGGAGTGACCTCTCCTTCCCGAATGGCTGACAACCCCATCCCCTCCTGGCTGAAATACGGATTTTTATTTCTCTTTGCCGCGTCGTTCGCGTGCGCCGGTCTCTTCGTTTTGATGACCGCTTTCGATTTGGTCGAAGTGGATCCAACCAGCATCCACGCGCCGCGCTGGGTGCTGGCCGCCGCCGGGTTGATGTTCATCATGGGCGGATTCATGATCATCCTGCGGGGGACTGAAGAAGAGGGCGAAAAAGACCGCTTCCATCAGTGGGTAGAATATTTTGTGATTGCAGTGATGATGGCTGCTTTCTCATCCGTATTCTTGTGGGTGGGATTCGGCTCCGGCGAGCGCTCGTTCCAGACGGAGACCAGTTTCGGACCGGTCAGCACAACCGGCCAGGGCGATGAACTCACCGGGCGCTGTTTGTTTGGCACGTTCGGCCTCGCCACAGCACTGGGGACGCTTTACTATATAATCTCCCAGCCTCTGGTCATATCCGGATTATGGACACCTCCCCGGCTTCTTCGCGGAAACCGCGTCACCCGGGCAGACGAAGAACACGATATTCAGGCCGATTGACAACGCTATCTGGGAATAATAAAAGGCAGCCACTTATTGAGTGACTGTCTTTTCTGTTCACTTCACACTTATCACTGGTAACTGATCACTGCTCTCTAGTCACTGCTCTTACTGACTGCCCACCATCACGGAAACAAAGCTTCCGTTATCTTGCGGAGCCACTGTGACCATCGCAATCCGGTCGTCCTTCATGTAATACACCATGACGCTGCCTTCCTGTGTGGTTCTCGCGGTCTCCTCCCAGCCATACTCGACCAAACCGGAGTCAAAGAATTCCTCGACTTCATCAACGGTAAGGCTGGATGTGAACGAATACATCTGCATTCCCTGGGAAGTTGTAGTGGAGAGGTCGCCGTTGTTGACCGTCAGCAGCGGGACGTCTTCCGGGTAGCCCTCGATGGTGGTGAAGGACTGGCCGCCGCCGGGGGTGTCTCCCGGTTGATCAGACTGGTCTTGCTGGGTCGGCTGCTCAAAAACAGATTCGCTCGTGGGCGCCGTTCCCGGTTCGTCGATGATCACACCTGGAACAGTTTCATCAACCTGGGACGTGGTGAGCCATTGCGAGGCAAAGTAGGTCCCTCCGCCCAGCACGACGCAAACGATGCCCAGCACGACGAGGACTCCGACTGCGATCAGGGCAATGGTACCTGTGCCCATTTTCTTTTTAGGCGCTACCGGCTGCTTGGCGATCACCGTACCCGCAGCGGGGGCGCCGGACACGTCCACTGATCTGACCGTTTCAAATTCAAGAGCTGATGAGCCGATGACTGTCTCATCGCTGCGTTCCAGTTTTTCCAGCGTCGAAGCAAACTCCGCCATGGTCTGGAAGCGGTTCTCCGGTTCCTTTGCAAGCGCCTTGAACAGGACCTGTTCCACCACTTCCGGCAGGTCGTGGACAAAGGTCCTTGGGCGGGGAAGCGGATCGCGCAGGTGTTTGATCAGCACCGCCGCAGGCGTATCGGCCGAGAAGGGCAGCCGGCCGGTGACCATCTGATAGAAGACCACACCCAGGGAGTAAATGTCAGTTCGTGCGTCAGCAGTCCCCGTCCACTGCTCAGGAGCCATGTAATCCGGAGTGCCGATGCCCACCCCCGCCCCGGTCAATTGTGTAGACCCGCTTTGCACCAGGATTTTGGCGATCCCAAAATCGGACAGGATGGGCGCACCTGATTGGCTGATTAAAATATTGGCAGGCTTCACGTCGCGGTGGATGATGTTCCGCTTGTGGGCATAGTCGAGCGCCTCTGCAATGGGAGTCAGCAAAGAGGCGGCCTGACTATAAGGCATGGGCTTGCCCATCTTTTCCTTCAGCGTGCCGCCCTCGAGGAAGGGCATCACCAGGTAAGGGAGTCCTTGCTGGTCGCCGTAATCCAGCACCTTCAGAATATATGGGTGATCCAGCTGCGCCAACGATTTGGCTTCGCGCTGGAAGCGCTTGAGGAACTCACCCTGGTTTTCGGTATCAATATCCGCGCGGATGATCTTGATGGCCACGTGGCGTTCCAAGGTGGTGTCGAACGCCTTATAAACAGACGCCATGCCGCCCTGTCCCAGCGGCTCAATGATGTGGTATCGACCCAGGTTTTTACCGATCAAATCATTCATCAAATAGCCTTTCTTCCATAAGGACCATCTTCATGGCATATTATACAGGAATCCGAAGGTCAAAATACAAAGAGCAAAATCATCCCTGCAGGTTTTGCAGCAGGTCATGCAAAGCCTGCGCCGCCTGAACCAGTTTTTCAGAATCGACGATGCCCACCCGATCCTCCGGCGTATGGACGATCTCGTTCATCAGGCTCAGCACCTCCGTCGAGGTCAGCGCCAGGGCGGGCCGCTGGTTGATCACAAACAGCATATGGTCGCCCTGCACCCACGGCTCCCCTTCAACGATTCCTTCACAGTTCGAGAAGACCTCGCGGATGAGGCCTGCAAGCTCCTCCGGGCAGCCATACAGCGAATAAGCAGTGTCCCCCTCGCGATACCCCACGCCGTCCAGGTTGATTCCAAGAAGGATTTCATCGAAATGATCCTTATTGCTATTTAGATAGAGCATTTCCCCTGGAGTGGAGTAATAATCTTCGCCATTGAGCGCCACCAGTTCGATGCCGAGTTCGCCGTCGTAACTCCTCAGCAACTCCGCCAGCAGGAGCAGAATCGCCACACCCGAGGCGTTGTCGAGAGCGCCGGGGGTACCCTGTTTGCTGTCGATGTGGGCAAAGCAAACGACCCGCTTCTGAAATCCCTTTCCCTTGCAGGCAATCACATTACAGCCTTGTGCCGGCGACCGCTGCGCGCGGATGTCGAGCGCGACCCGTTTCCCGGCGAGATTCGCAAGCTCGACGCCCGCCTCCTCTGTTAGAAACACAGAGGGGATGTCGAAGTCGCCGTCTTCTATGAGCGGAAATGGGTACACTGCTCCCGCCATCTCGGGGTTGCGCGAGGTGGCGGCGATGACCGCCTGCGGTTTTTTCTCCTCCAACAGGCGGATGATTTGTTTATGCTCATCGGGGTTGTAAAAGGTGAAGCTCTTTGGCATCAACTGCTCGCGCGCCAACTCTCCGCGCACCAGCAGAATACGATCTTCCGCCTCAACAGTCTCCAGTTCTGCCAGCGACGAGACGACTGCAAGTGGCGCCTCGAATCGGCCTCCCAATGAATAGGGGCTGACCTGCGCCTCGATCAGATTCCCGCCGACCGAAAGAGACGCACCCTGCTGGGTCCAGTCCATGCAATCGAACTGCGGGAGTTCGACCTGAAAGCCGAAGGATTCCATCTGCCGCGCGAAGAAATCCGTTGCATCCCGGTTGCCACAGCTGCCGACGCAGCGCGAAGGGATTTGCTCACACAACCTCTGCAGGTAGGACCCGGCTCTCTTTTTCATCTCTTCATCAGTCATGTCGTCGCTCTCATGCTAGTTATTTTATCATCCATCGTTTCGGGAGGTTTTATCGCATAAGGACATATTTCACAAGAGTAGGCTAATAGAATGTTGAAATTAAAGAAAAAAGCTGTACAATAAAGATGCAATTTATCTTCAATTTTTGGGAGGAAACCCAGCAATGAAAGATCCTCGCGTTGTTATTGATATTTCCAAATGGCAGGACCACGTAAAGCCCGATGAATTGGACGGCGTGGAAGCGGTCATCATCAAGTCCGGCAGCGGGATGCGCCGTGACCCCAAATTCGAAGTGCACGGCGCAGTGCTTGCCAAAGCCGGAATTACTTTAATGGCCTACCACTGGGACGATATCACCATGGACCCCGCCGAGCAGGCCGAATGGGCCCTGGAGGATATCGAAAAGACAGGGTTGCCCATCAAATTCCTGTGGGCGGACCAGGAGCAGTCATGGATCAACTGGGAGGAATTTTATGCGGCGGCGCAATCCAAGATCGCCTGGAGTGATGTCAAACGGGCATCGAGCAAGAACATCAGCCTTCATAATCATGTTTACATGAAGACCCTGGCTGCCAGGATGTCCAGGGATATGTGCGGAGTCTACACCAACCGGGGCTTTACTTCCTCCTGGGCCGTGGAAACCAAGAATTGGATCGGCGATTATTATCTCTGGGTTGCCCATTATTGGAATCATCCCAAGAAGAAAACAGAGATGACCTGGGCAGAGCTAAGGGAGAAGTGGCTCCCGAACTACAAGCCCTCCATCCCCGATGGGGCAGATGTCGCGAAACTCATCGGACACCAGTTTACCGGGGACCGCTGCATCCTGCCCGGGGTTTATCGCGATGCCAAGGATTTCTCCCCTCTGGATGTCAACGTGTTCGATGGCGGATTTATCGACCGGATAAAATCAAGCAAAGCCACCGTTAAAGCGAAAAAGACCAAGGAAAATCAGCCGGATGTCTGGTCCGATACCCAGCTGGACACCAAGAAAGGTTCGAATTTCCTCGTGAATGTCGATGCCCTGAATATTCGCAAAGGACCGGGGACAGAGCATGAGGTCAAGGGTATTCTGACGAAAAACGAGCAGGTCACAGTCGAAGAACGCCAGGGAAAGTGGGCCAGGCTCACCGGCGGCGGCTGGGTGTATGCCGCCTATCTGACGCCGGTCAGCAAATGAGCTGCCCGAGTTTCCAGAATTGACGTTGAATCTGATACATAACTCCCCACCGTTCAAAGTGGGGAGTTTTCTTGTAGAGGGTAGCCGCACCGATTTTTAATACTTCTCCCAATGCAGGACCTCGCTCAGCGGTTTTTTCTCAACAACGGGCGATTCAGCCGGCACGCCTACCGGCACCAGCGTGATCAGCCGTTTCGTCTTGGGGATGCCCAACAACTCCTTGAACTCCTGTTCGCGAGGCAGGGTGTAGCCCTCCAGCCAGCAGGCGCCGTAGCCGAGCTCGACACTGGCCAGCAGGATGTTCTCGACCGCCGCTGAGGCATCCTCCACCCACCAGCGCGAGGACGGATCCATCACCACGGCAATGATGGCCGCCGCCTTGTCCATCCACTGCGAGGCGATCTTCAACTGGTTTATCATGCCCTCGTCGGTAACGACGATAAAATCCCAGGGCTGTTTATTGCTCCCGGAAGGCGCGAGACGGGCGGCATCCACAAGGGTTTCCAAATCGGCGCGGGGGATCTTTTCCCCTGTGTATTGGCGCACACTTCTTCTCGTTCGAATCGCTTCCAATGTGTCCATGTGTGCGATCTCCTTTCGGTAGAGAATGTATCAACATTACTATATCCCCGAAATCCATTGCAGGCAACAAAAAGACACCTTGGATTAACGAGCCTCCAAAGTGTCTTTGAACGAAAATCTCAGGAGCAGAAAGCTACTGTCCGTGACCCAGCAATGTCAGGGCGGCCGCGATGCCCGGATCGTTCTCGAAGGTGAATGTGTCCCAATCCGCGTGAGCCTGCAGGTCCGGCTGGATGCCGTCCCTCTCCCAATCGGCGTGCGAGACAGGTGGATCAAATCGCTCCTCCGCAACCCATACGCGCGAACCGTCGCTGAAGGAATAGCCGCTGAGTGTTTCCACATTCCCCAGCGTGGTCTGCCCCGCAAGTTTGGCACGCCCCGTATCCTGCAGCAGGCCGGAGAAGATCTCACCGAAACTGACCGTCTCCTCGCTGACCAGAATCACCAGCGGCACAGTCAGGGAATTGTGGACAGGGTCGGCGGTGATCTCCAGCGGGCGTATCTCATCCCGGCTGACAAACTGCCCGAGGCTGCCTTCCGCAAAATGGCTCAGGATGGGTTCCACCACATCGCTCGACCCGCCGCCATTCATACGATTGTCGAGGATCAGCCCGTCGAGCGGACCGAAATCTTCGAGCGCCTGTCGGACCTTCCCAGGGATGGTCTGGTCAAAAAACGTGGGGAGAAAGATGTAGCCGACGCGCGAACCGTCGCCGGTCGGCACCAGGCGGGCATCGATCGGCAGCGACGCCGTGATCCGGTTGCGGATGAACATGACCTCGCGCGGTGCCTCACCAGGCGATTGCACAGTGAGCACAACGGCGCTGCACTCGGGCCCTCTTACGCGCTCTATGTGCGCCTCGTCGCCCTCCACGATCAGGATGCCATCGGCTGCGAGGACGACGTCATGCGGCTTGAGACCGCCATGCTCCGCAGACGAATCCGGGAAGATGGTCAGGATGGTCACCTGTCCTTTTTCGACCTGGGGCAGGATCAACGCGCCGATGCCGACGTAATCATTCCTGCCCGAGAGTTCGCGTTCCGACTGCTCCACCTGGGCTGGCGACTCAAAACTGGAGTGTTCGTCGCCCAGCTCAAAAACAAGATTTTCCATCTCGGTGTAAAACGATTTCAGTGTCCAATCCCTGCCCGATCCGGACGCGATAATCCGCTACAATGGCATCCCAATCCACGCCGTTGAAATCGGGGTACAGATACACCTCATTAATTTTGTTGACCAGTTCGTCCAAAACATTCAGTTGCTCATCCTTGGTCAGCGGCTCATTTGGCGCAAGCGAGGGCGTGGGCTGGGCGGAGGTGACCTCCGGCGCGAGCGTGGCAATTGGCTGCCCTTCGCACTGCGGCGGGATATACACGTCCGGCATTGGTGGGACAACAGAGCTGGACGTCCGTGTTGGGACAATCGTATCGGTTGGGGAGAATTGTTCACCAGCCCTCGTCAACAAACTGCACGAGAGGGAAATAAACAAGAAGATGGCGACGACCAAAAAGCGGTTAATTTTCACCAGCACCCAGATCCTATCTGGAATTGTTATTCCTTGCCGAACCACATCCGGCTCAGCAGGCCGTCCTTGCGGAAGAACTGGTGATACATGGCCGCAGCAAAATGCAGCAGGATGAGCACGATCAGGATAATGGCGATGTAGCCGTGTCCGTAACGCGCCGGGTACACAAAGAAATCCTCGGGCAGCGGCGCGCCGGAGGCACCAAAAACGATCGGCGCCAGGCCGGCCTGTGCAGAGATACCGATTCCGCTGAACGCCATCAGGATGGCAAAGAGATAAAGGGCGTAATGCGTGAGCTTGCCGATGAAATCCAGGAAGCGGTTGCCAGCAGTGGCAGGAGCGGGCTTTTTGGTAGTCACCCTCACAACGAGGCGGACTAGCATCAGCACCAGGATGAGGATACCTGTCGCCATGTGGAATCCCAGCGGCAGGAGCTTGGCCGGGTTATTCGGCATCCATTTGAGTGAGAGCAGACCCACCATGAGCATGAAGATGATCAGCAAGGCCAGCAGCCAATGCAGTGCGACTAATAACGGGTGATATCTTTTCGGTTTTTCCATTTTTCTCTCCACAGGGACAATATTTGGATAATAGTTATCTAGTATAGCGCAGAGGGCAGGGTAAAACAAGCTTGGCCTTAGGCGCTCCCTTAAATCGCTTATTGACCTAAAGAAAACCGAAGATGCTATAATGCCGTCATCGCCAAAAAGGAGGCCGCATGTACGACCGCCGTAAACTGGATCAACTGCGCGACTCGCTTGAAAAATGGGAGGAGACGGGGCTGCAGAAGACGCTGGCATCCATGCCGGAACGCCAGGAACAGTTCATCACCACCTCGTCCGAGCCGATCAACCGGCTGTACACCCCGCTCGATGTGGCCGACCTGGATTACGCGGACGACCTCGGCCTGCCCGGCGAGTATCCCTACACGCGCGGAGTCCATCCCACGCTGCATCGCGGCAAACTGTGGACGATGCGCATGTTCGCCGGCTTCGGCACCGCCGAGGAGACCAACCGCCGCTTCAAATACCTGCTCGAGCAGGGGCAGACCGGCCTGAGCATCGCCTTCGACCTGGCCACGCTGATGGGCTACGATACCGACGCCCCTGAAGCGCTGGGCGAGTTCGGCAAGTGCGGCGTGGCGGTCTCGTCGCTCAAGGATATGGAGATCCTGCTGGACGGGATTCCGCTCGACAAGGTCTCCACCAGCATGACCATCAACTCGCCCGCGGCCATCGTCTGGGCCATGTACATCGCCGCCGCCGAAAAACAGGGCGTGCGCCCCGACCAGTTGCGCGGCACCACGCAGAACGACATCCTCAAGGAGTTCATCGCGCAAAAAGAATACATCTTCCCGCCCGAGCCGTCGATGCGGCTGGTGGTGGACACGATGCAGTTCGGCTCGGACTCGGTCCCGCAGTGGAATACCATCTCGATCAGCGGCTACCACATCCGCGAGGCCGGCTCGACCGCCGCGCAGGAATTGGCGTTCACCCTCGCCGATGGGATGGAATACGTGCGCTGGGGTATCGCCCGCGGCATGGATGTGGACGAGTTCGCGCCGCGCCTGTCGTTCTTCTTCAACGCGCACAACGATTTCTTCGAGGAGATCGCCAAATACCGCGCCGCGCGCCGCATCTGGGCACGGGAGATGAAGAACACCTTCGGGGCCAAGAATCCGCGCTCGTGGCTGCTGCGCTTCCACACGCAGACGGCCGGCGTCTCGCTGACCGCCCAACAGCCCGAGAACAACGTCGTGCGCGTGGCCATCCAGGCGCTGGCGGCGGTGCTGGGCGGGACGCAATCCCTGCACACCAACAGCCTCGACGAAGCCCTGGCGCTGCCCTCCGAGCACGCCGTGACCATCGCGCTGCGCACCCAGCAGATCATCGCCGAGGAATCGGGCGCGGCCAACACCATCGACCCGCTGGGCGGCTCCTTCTTCGTGGAAGCCCAGACCGACCGCATTGAGCAGCAGGCGTACGATTACTTCAAGCGGATTGAAACCCTCGGTGGTGTGCTGCCCGCCATCGAAAAGGGTTTCTTCCAGAGCGAGATCTCGGACGCGGCCTACCGCTACCAGCGCGAGATCGACTCGAACGTGCGCCGCATCGTGGGCGTGAACGCCTACGCCGAGGACAAGCCGCTCAGCGTTCCCATCCTTGAGATGGACCCGCAGGGCTACCAGCGCCAGGTGTCGCGCCTGGAGGAACTCCGCCGCACGCGCGACGCGGGGAGAGTTGGCCAGTCACTCGACCGGCTGCGGATTGCCTGCCAGGGCACGGAGAACACCATGCCGCATATTCTGGATGCCGTCCGCGCCTACGCCACGCTGGGGGAGATCATCAATGTGATGAAGGAAACCTTCGGCACCTACGAAGAACCAACGTGGATATAAAAGGCTGAGAATTAACCTACGTTAAAGATCAAGTGACAGTCATCTCACAGATGACTGTCACTTTGCTTTATTAAACCGGTGGCCATCAAACTTCGGGATTCGCCTCCCGTTTGATTTGGAAATTATCGAAATCGCGCGCCACCGAAGTGTTCGGGAAGATCGACTGCGCCTCGGCCAGTACATCTTTCTCGCGGTAGCGGCGGGAGATGTGAGTCAGGATCAACTTCTTTATGCCAGCGTCGCGCGCCAGCTCCGCAGCCCGTTTGGCGGTATTGTGCGAAAACTCTTTCGCCATGTCCGCCTCAGCGTCGAGGTAGGTCGCCTCGATGACCAGCGCGTCGGCATCGCGACATACCTCGAGCAGGTCCTCCGTTTTGCCGGTATCACCTACCACGACAAATTTGATTCCCTTTTGCAGCGGACCCAGCACCTCGTCCGGCATGACCACGCGTCCGCCCTCCAGCGTGATGGATCTTCCTTCGACCAGGTCGCGGCGCTCGGGTCCGAACGGCACGCCTAGTTCGGTCGCCTTCGCATCGAGAAACGGACGGCGTGCCTTGCTTTCGAACAGAAAGCCGAAGCAGTCCGGCCCGCGGTGGGTGACGGGAAAGGCTGACAGGGTGAAGTCGTCGCCCTCGAAAAACACGCCCGGCTTGATCTCGCGCAGGTTCAGCGGCATGGGCGGCTTGACGCCGCGCAGCACCACGTCATAAAGCAGCGTGCGGACGCGCTCGAGCGTCCCCCTGCCCCCGAAAATTTCGAGCTGGTCGATCGCCTCCCAGCGCATGAAGGTCGAGAGCAGCCCCGCCAGCCCGAGGATGTGGTCGAGGTGCCCGTGCGTGAGCAGGATGCGGTTGAGGTGCTTGAAGCCGGCGCCCGACTGCAGGATCTGGCGCTGCGTCCCCTCGCCGCAATCGATCAGGAAGCGGTATTCGTCGTGCTTGACGATCTGGGCGGAGAGTCCGCGCTTGGCCGACGGCGCCGAGGCGGAGGTGCCCAGAAAAAGGATTTCAAACAAGTTTTTTTCCTAAAATTACTGATTTGCTTGCCAAATGATTGTACCTTAAAAAATTCCAATACCCGCCCGTCCCTCTTGACAAAAAACTGCAGATGAATAGAATTAGGCGAAATGTACAGACAATGTCCACCTCGCCTGAAATTACGATCACACAACATTGGGGCAGGTGTTCCATTTTTCAGAAATTAGAGAGTCGCTTTTAGCGGCTCTCTTTTTTTGCCCCCTCACCGTTACTCTCTCCCCTGGGAGAGGGGCGGGAGAGGCAAGCCCAACACACCCTGAGAGGAGAATGTAATGGCTGCAGAAACAAAATCCAAAAGCAAGGTCCTGGGCTTCATGCCCGACGACACCCCGCCCTGGGGCATGATGCTCAGCCTCGGCTTCCAGCAGGTGCTGACCATGTTCCCCGCCACCGTGCTGGTCGCCATCCTGACCAAGTTCGACGTCAGCGTGACCCTGTTGACATCCGGCCTGGGTACGATCATCGCCCTGCTGGTCACCAAGCGCAAGATCCCCATGTATTATGGCTCCTCCTTTGCGTACATTGCCGTGATGATGACCGCGATGAACGCGTATGCCGGCGGCTGCTTCAACGATCCCAACACCGTACTACTGCGCGGACGGCGTGAGACTGGTTCAGGTCGGCATCATCGGAACAGCGGTTTTCGAGATCCTGATCGGCCTGCTGATCATGCGCATCGGCAAGGCCGCGCTGGACAGGGTTCTACCGCCCATCGTGACCGGCTCAGTGGCCATCGTCATCGGTGTGGCACTGGCAGGCGCGGCGCTCAATATGGCCGGTGCGAACTGGCTGATCGCCATCATCACCCTGCTCGCCACGATCATTTTCTCTGTCTATCTTCAGGGGAAGGGCTTCTGGGGCATGCTGCCGATCCTGTTCGGCGCGGCTCTGGGATACATCGTCTGCATGATATTTGGCCTGGTGGATTACAGCGTCATCACCGAAGCGCCCTGGCTGCGCATGCCGCCCGTGACGTTCCCTGCCTTCACAGACCCGCGCGCCTGGGGACTGGTCTTCAGCGTCGCACTGATCGCCATCGCCACCATCCCTGAATCCACCGCGCACCTGTACCAGATGAGTCTGTACGTGGATGAGCTGGCCACGGAAATGGGCCGGCAGCCGTTCAACATCAAGAACCTGATCGGCCTGAATCTGGTCGGCGACGGCGCAGATGATCTCGTCGCCGGCTTTTTAGGCGGCGCCGCAGGCACCAATTACGGTGAGAACAATTCACTGATGGCCATCACGCGCAACTACTCGATCCCGGTGCTGATGACCGCGGGCGGCATTGCCATCGCGATGGCGTTCATCGGCAAGCTGGCCGGGATTGTTAACTCCATCCCCGTCGCCGTGACAGGCGGGCTGGCCATCTACCTGTTCGGCGTGATCGGCATGCAGGGTGTCGCACTCATCCAGTCGGAGAAGGTCAACCTGTTCAGCCCTCGCAACCTGGCAGTCGGTTCGATCATCCTCGTGTGCGGCATCGGCGGCAACCTGGCCCTGCCAAACGGATTGTTCCCCTTCGAGATCCCGGTGCTCTTCCCGAGCGGCATCCCGGCCATCGTCTTCGCCGCCATCGCCGGCATCGTGGTCAACCTGATCTTTGTATTCATCAAACCACCTGCAGTCCGGGGCGATTAACAAACGGACAACGGGTTAAGGATTATGATGGGGATTGGGAAGCAGGGGTAGTCCCAATCCCCTTAGCACGCCCGGTGCCTTCACCCCTTATCCAAATAGTGGATTAATGAACATGCTCAAACTTCCCGGATTGATCGATCCCCACGTCCATGTGCGCGAACCCGGCCAGACTCATAAAGAGGACTGGGATACGGCGACTGCGTCCGCGCTGGCCGGCGGTGTGACCATGATCCTGGCTATGCCCAATACCAAGCCTCCCATCTTCGACGCGGAGACTCTCGACCTCGCGCTGGATGCCGCCAAATCCAAAGCCCGCTGCGACTATGGGCAGTACCTCGGCGCGGGTCCCGACAACGCAGCCGAGGCTGCCCGCCTCGCCCCCAAAGCCGCCGCGCTGAAGATGTACCTCGACTCCACGTTTGGGCAGCTGCGTCTCGATGATATGACGCTGTGGCTGGAGCATTTCCGCCTCTGGCCGGGCGAGACACCCATCGTGACCCACTCCGAGAGCCGCAGCATGGCTGCCGCCCTGTGGATGGCGCAGATGTACGACAAACCCATCCATATCGCGCATATTTCGTTGCGAGAAGAAGTATTGCTCATCAAGGAAGCCAAGGCGGCACGGGGTCAAGGTCACCTGCGAAGTCTGCCCGCATCATTTGTTTTTGACCTCGACCTCACCCCCATCCCCTCTCCCTGTGGGAGAGGGGCGAAGGGGTGAGGTCAATGGTAGAACCGAAGTCCGCCCGCGCCTCGCCACCCAGAAAGATGTCGATGCCTTGTGGGAAAACCTCGATGTCATCGACTGTTTCGCCACCGACCACGCGCCGCACACGCTGGAAGAAAAAGATGGCGAGAATCCGCCTCCCGGCTTCCCCGGCGTGGAGACGATGCTGCCCCTCCTGCTCACGGCTGTCTCCGAAGGCCGTCTGACCATCGATGACATCATTAAGAAATCGGTCATCAATCCGCGCCGCATCTTCAAACTCCCCGAACAGCCCGAGACCTGGGTCGAGGTGGACGAGAATGCGGAATACGAAATCAAAGCCGCCGATCTGCACTCCCGCTGCGGCTGGACTCCCTTCGAGGGCTGGAAGGTGAAGGGCAAAGTAAGGAAGGTTGTGCTGCGAGGAAAGACTGCATTTGAAGATGGGAAGGTATTGGCAGAGCAAGGTTATGGAAAAAAAATCAGATCATAATCTTATTGGAATTATTACCATACATTCATAAAAGGAGTAACTATGCCCACTGATCCTAAATCCCCCTATCTGCCCTTCGGCGAAAACAAAACTGCGCCCTGGTACGGCAAGGACATCATATCCGTCAAGCAGTTCAAGCGCGAAGACCTGGAGTACGTCTTCGGCGTGGCGCACGAGATGCGCGGCATGGTCGAGCGCGTCGGGACGTTCGACCTGCTCAAGGGCAAGATCCTTGCCAACCTGTTCTACGAACCGTCCACACGCACCTCGTCGTCGTTCACGGCCGCGATGGAACGGCTCGGCGGCTCGGTCATCCCGATCAACGAGGTGAAGTACTCGTCCGTGTCGAAGGGCGAGAGCCTGCCCGATACCATCCGCACGCTCGAGTGCTATGCGGACGTGATCGTGCTGCGCCATCCCGAGACCGGTTCGGCGGCGATCGCAGCCAAGGCGGCCAGGAAACCCGTCATCAACGCCGGCGACGGCGTGGGCGAACATCCCACCCAGGCGCTGCTCGACACCTTCACCATCATGGAGGAACTCGGGCGGCTCGACAACCTCACCGTCACCATGCTCGGCGACCTGAAGTACGGGCGCACCGTCCACTCGCTGGCGCGCCTGCTCTCGCAGTTCAGCGGCATCAAGCTGAATTACGTATCGCCCGACATCTTGAAGATGCCCAAGGAAGTCATGGACGAGGTCGCCGAGAAGAAAGTCCCGCAGGCGGAGTTCAGTTCGCTCGAGAAGGTGCTGCCCGAGACCGATGTGCTTTACGTCACGCGCGTCCAGAAGGAACGCTTCGAGAACCCCGAAGACTACGAGAAGGTCAAGGGCGCCTACGTGATCGACCCGGAGATCATGAAGGCCGCGAAGAAAGAGATGGCCGTCATGCACCCGCTCCCGCGCGTCGGTGAGATCAGCGTGGACTTCGATGACGATCCCCGCGCCGCCTACTTCCGCCAGATGGAGTACGGTCTGTACGTGAGAATGGCGTTGCTGGCGATGGTGTTGGGCAAAGGCGTAATATCTTACACACCACAAAGGACACAAAGGCGCACAAAGGTTTCCTTGGTGACCCTTAGTGTCCTTTGTGGTATATAAAAGGAAGCTAATGGAATCCTTTTTCTCCTTTCTCGAAAAACGTGTCGACGACTGCTCCTCGCTTCTGTGCGTGGGACTCGACCCGCACGTGAGCGACTTGCCCAAGCCGACTCCCGCTGCCGCCCTCGACTTCTGCCTGAACATCGTTGAACAAACCGCGCCTTACGCTGCGGCGTTCAAACCCAACGCGGCCTTCTTCGAGGTCTTCGGCTCAAGAGGTTGGTCAGCCCTCAAAAAGCTGATTCACACGATCAGCACCAGTTCGTACAATCGCGGGTCGCGCATTCCGGTGATCCTGGACGCCAAGCGCGGCGATATTGCCTCGACTGCCGAAGCCTATGCCGAATCGGCATTCAAGAAACTGGGCGCAAATGCCATCACGCTCAACCCCTACCTCGGCAAAGATTCCATTGATCCCTTTTTAGGCGATCAGGAGCGCGGTGTATTCCTGTTGTGCAAGACGATCGAATCCCGGCGCAGAGTGATCTGCAAGACCTGAGGCTCGATAATGGGATGATGGTGCATGAACAAGTCGCCAGACTGGCTCAGACAATGGAATACGAAAAATAACATCGGCCTCGTCGTCGGCGCCACCCAGCCCGAGGCATTGGCCCGCGTCCGCGCCGCTGCGCCTAACCTGTGGTTCCTGGCTCCCGGAGTCGGCGCCCAGGGCGGTGACCTGGAGACAGCGCTCAGAGCCGGTCTGCGCAAGGATGGCAAAGGGATGCTCATCAATGTCTCGCGTGGAATCTCGCAGGCAAAGAATCCCCGCCTGGCTGCGGCGGAATTAAGAGATCAGATATTAGAGATTAGATAATAGTGAGCAGTGAGTAGAAATTATGAATAGCATGAAAAAAACGCAAAGGATATGATCCAACATGGAACAACTGATATCCAATCCGCTGCTTTCCAGTCTCTCCGACGGTTTGTTGTCGGCCGGCTGCATCAAGTTTGGCGAATTCACCCTCAAGTCGGGACTCAAATCTCCCATCTACATCGACCTGCGACAGATCATCACCTACCCCAAGCTGCTAGCGGACATTGCCCAAGCCTACTTGCCGCTGCTCACGAATCTCCAATTCTCCGCATTGCCGGCCTGCCCTATGCTGCGATTCCCATTGCCACCGCCATCTCCCTCGCAGGGAACTATCCCATGATCTACCCGCGCAAGGAGGTCAAGGAGTATGGCACGAAAGCCGAGATCGAAGGCGAGTATCACGCCGGCGAGACGGTGGTCGTGATCGACGACCTCGCCACCACCGGCGGGAGCAAATTCGAAGCCATCGAAAAGCTGACGGGGGCAGGGCTTGGTCGTGAAGGATGTCGTCGTGCTGGTTGACCGCCAGTCCGGCGCGAAAGAGTCGCTTGAGAAGGCAGGTTATTCCCTGCATGCGGTGCTGACAATTAATGAGATGTTGGATTATTGGGAGTCCACGGGCAAGGTCGAGAAGGATAAAATCAAAGCGACACGGTCCTTCTTGAACAACAAAGGATGAACTGGATGGATGATGCGGAAACAATCGAAGAGTTTGATCTGGTTGAAATCACTGAAGTACCTGAAGAACATAGGGGAATAATGGAAATTGGTGATTTGGGAGTTGTACGTCGAAGCCCATATGATGACGAAAAGCTTCTGAAGCGGCCAATGGTAAACCACCATGATGGTTCTCCTATCATGGCAACGCCATTGCATATCCGCACTTTAGAATTGCAATGCAACGATCCTCATAATCCATTCGCGAACAGGCAGGCAAAACATTGAGATGAATACACTTGCCCATAGAAACAGCCTTTACTGCCACCATCGTCAAACTCCCAGGCGGAGGCGGGCGTTCGTGGAAGTCCCTTCGAGAAGGAAGCAAAGGCCTTTTTCGAGAAGCTGTCGTACCCCACCAAAAAGAATACGAGACGTGGATCAACGACGCAAAGAAGAAGAAACCCGTCACGATGCTGAAAGCAGGGAAATAATTGAGATGTTAACAAAAGCATCACTTTACTGGTATAAACAATGTGCTTTTCATCACCCATTTGCCGGTCAACTCGACTCCGAAACCGCTCAAGTCCCTCACTCTGGCGGCCTCCATGCCGAGAATAAATTCTTGGAAGGTTCCTATGAAAAAATCAGAATTCGAACGTCTTGTGGACAAGACCTTCGTGGAACTCGAAACCAAATTTGGTTTCAAAAGAACCGAAACCAAATTCCATAAACACGGATGCACTGTCCGCTTCGAGAATGCGACGACCCTGGTCGTCTTGAATTACGATATCACCACCCTGCCCTGGCTGGAGATCGCAGACGTTAAAAAACCCGACCAGAACAAGTCCACTCTTGGATGGCTGTTGGTGGAGAAGGGCGTGGAAGACCCGCCCACCCCTGAAGAAGCGTTTCACCCCACCAAAATGCACGAAACCCAACTGGAAAAGGTTTTACAGAACAAGTGCCGGCAGCTATTGCAGTACGGCGGCGATCTGCTGAACGGGGATTTTACGCTGCTCCCCAAACTGCAGGATCGTGCCAGGAAATACGAGACGGCCTGCGAGCGCTACGCCAAAATCCATAAAACCAAAAAATAAGATGTACCGGTTTCTCCGCCCGGCCCTCTTCAAGCTCGACCCCGAAAACGCGCACCAGCTGACCCTTCAGTTGGTGCGTTTGGCTGGATACCAACCTTTCCGTGCGATATTGCAGAAAATCTATGCCGCTCCCGAGCAACCGGTGGATGCTTTTGGGCTGAGATTCAAAAATCCGGTCGGGCTGGCCGCCGGCTACGACAAGGACGGCGTCGCCGTCCGCGGACTCGCCGCGCTGGGCTTCGGCCACATCGAGATCGGCACGGTCACCCCGCGCGCCCAGCCAGGCAACCCAAAGCCGCGCATCTTCCGGTTGGTGGAAGATGAAGCGGTCATCAACCGCATGGGATTTCCGGGAAGAGGGGCACAGTATGTGGCCGGGAGATTGCCACGTCGCACTTCCAGTGCTCCTCGCAATGACACAGTAATTGGCTTGAATTTAGGCAAGAACAAGGACACTCCGCTTGAGGAGGCTGCGAGCGATTACATCACGCTGATGCGCCAGTTCATCTTCATGGCGGATTTCCTGACCATCAACATCTCCTCGCCCAACACGGTGGGCTTGCGCCGTCTGCAGGGACGTGAGATGCTCGAGCAGCTGCTCGGCGCCATCGCAAAAGAACGCAAGGAGATCGCGCTGGGACGTGGTGGTAATGCGCCCATCCTCGTCAAGCTTGCACCCGACCTCTCCGAGGAGGAGCTGGACGATGCCATCGACGTCATCCTGCGCACCGGCATGGACGGAATCATCGCGACGAACACCACCCTCGCGCGCGAGGGGCTGCGGTCGAAGCACCAGGGTGAAAATGGCGGTTTGAGCGGCAGGCCGCTCACGAGGCGAGCGGATGAGGTCCTGGCTCAGGTGGTGAGAAAAGTCGATGGGCGGATTCCAATCGTGGGTGTGGGCGGAATCATGTGTCCCGAGGATGCGCAGCGAAAGCTGGATCTGGGCGCAACGCTGGTCCAAATCTACACCGGGCTGGTGTACGCCGGGCCGGGGCTGGTGAAAGATACCGTAAAAAAACTGCGGAAGCCGTGAGCTTCCGCAGTTTTGATTTCAGGGCTGCGCCGGGTGTGTGACAGGCCAGGGCGCTTCACGAAGGTCGGTGAAAAATTCCGAGGTGAGTTCGCCCTCGATCGGTTCGAGAGCGCCGCCGGAGGTTAGCGAAGCGTAGGGGATATAGTAAAGCAGGATCGGGCTTTTGGTGCCCAGCCCCATATCCTGAAACGCAAAGCTGACATAAGATCCGTCCGGGCTGAAGGTTGCGTCCCGGTAGCAGCAGCCGGTGATGGGGCCCAGCCGTTCGTATTTGTGAGTGACCGTGTTGTAGCCGATCAGGTTCCCGAAGCCGCCATTGCGGATGTTCGAATTCAGGAAGAACAGCTCATCGCCATCCCAATCAAAATTCACGATCTCGTTGGGGAAATCAAAGCGGGCTCCCGGAAAATCGTCGAGCCGGTCGGGAGGCGCGGCGCTGCACCTGGAAATATCCAGCACGCGAATGGTGTCCTTGCGTACACCTCCGGTGGACACACCCAGAAAGACAAAGGCAATTTTCTGCCCGTCACTCGACCAGCGGACATCCTTGACGGCCTGATCGTTGTAGAACAGACATCCGTTATCTTCGATGATCTTGAGCAGTTCGCTCTTTTTGGTGACCGCCGCAAGCGTCTGCACATCAAAGGGCAGCACGTAAAGCTCGCGGTTCAAGCTGATGGCCACACTCTTGCCGTCACGCGATACCTGGAAAGCATCCAAATATTCCGCGTTGTTGAAGGAGGTGAGGATATTCTCGACAGTGGTCCCGGCGTCGACCGTCTTTATCGCCTTACCCATAATGTACAGGATGGTTTTACCGTCCGGCAGCCACTGGAGGTTGGTCTTCTCGGCGCCATCGGTGGTGAGCTGGGTCAATTCCGTCCCATCGAGGTTCATCACCCAGATATTGTCATCCTGCAGGAAGGCAACTTTATCGGCTCCGCCTCCGATGACCACGGGAGGCAGGGTCGGTGCAAGAGTGTCAGTGGGCTTGACCGTGGATTCAGGTGTGGGATTCAGGACGCCGCCTCCGCTGGTGGGGCTGACCGGAGGTTCAGTCGGAGAATCAAGAAGCGCGCGTTCGGTGGCCGTCGGCTCGAGGGAGGATTCCACAAAGGGATCGAGAGGGTTGCCGCGGGTCAGGTACAAACCGCCCCCTACGCCTGCGCTGACAAGAATGCACAGAGCCACCACCCCGACGATGATCCAGATGAAGCTGCTGCCCTTTCCTTTTCCCTGTGCGGCTGGAACAGGGGCCGGGACCACCGGCTTTGCGCCAAGGCGGGTCTTGGCCGGTTGAATTTTTGTCGCACCGGCAGCGGCGATGACCGTCTTGCCGGCATCCGTGGGAGCCTTGCCTCTTGCCACCGCCTCCAATGCATCGGCCATTTCGCGCGTGGTCGAGAAACGCTCGTCGCGGTTCTTGGCCATCGCTCTTTCGATAATCTCCTCAACTTCGGGAGGAAGGTTCGGATTGAGATCGAGAATATGCGGCACCGGGTCGGTGATCTGCTTGACCACCACACCCATGGGCGTATCGGCTTCGAAGGGCTGCCGGCCGCAAAGCATCTCGAACAGGATGACACCCACCGCATAGATGTCGCTGCGACCGTCAATGTTCGCATCGCCCTGGGCCTGCTCCGGGCTGAGGTAGGCGGGCGTGCCGACGATGGCGCTGCCGGTCACGTTGGTCTGCGAAGCGGAAAACTTGGCGATGCCGAAATCGGAGATGTAGGGCTCACCCGCGCGGTCGAACAGGATGTTGCCCGGCTTGAGGTCGCGGTGGATGAACCCCTTGGCATGGGCTTCGTCAAGCGCGGAGGCAACCCGGTCGATGATGTGCGCAGCTTGCGAAATCGTCAGCGGTCCCTTGGCCAACCGTTCGGACAATGTTCCGCCGGTCATGTAACGCATGACGAAATAAGGCTGCCCGTCCTCCTCGCCCACGTCGTACACCGGCACGATACCGGAATGTTCGAGCTTGGCGATCGTCTTGGCTTCACGCTCGAAGCGGACACGGAATTGCGGGTCGTGCAGCATCTCGCGGGGAAGCACCTTGAGTGCCACTTCGCGTTCGAAGCGCGGATCGTAGGCAAGGTAGACCGTCGCCATGCCGCCGCGTCCCAGTTCGGACTTGATTTGATAAATCCCAATTTTTTCAGGTATCATACGCTCAAGTATAACCACCCTAAAACCTTTATGCAAGCACTTGGCGTAGGGATAATTATTCTGTATAATCCTCCACGCGCCCCGGTAGCTCAATTGGACAGAGCAGAGCACTCCTAAGGCTAAGGTTGTGGGTTCAATTCCCGCCCGGGGCACTCGTGTGAAAAAACCTTATTGTATAAACAATAATAAAAATTTTAAGGTAACACTTATCATTTCCCCCTTGAAATCCTTGCATGGTTATAGTAATATATAGTCTGACAAGCGTCTGGGTGCCCCCCTCACTCAGGCGTTTGTCACTTTAATGGACAAAACACGGACGCGATTTCTCGCGTCCGTGTTTGCTTTTACGGAGGCCGGGCAAGATCATGCTCTGGTGAAGAGCATAAATTGAGTCGCAAAGTAAGCAATGATTGCAACAGCAAAAGCGATATTGCCGGCCAGCAGGACAAGACCAAATTCGCCTGCCAGGTAAGACAGGGAGAAATAGGTCAACACCCCGGCAACGATTGAAATGACAAGCGCCTTTCGTTGAACCAACTGCCCAAGGGAGTCGCGGCGCAAGGGGAAAAGCGGATTTTTCGAATCAACGCTGAACCAGCCGCTGTGGAGGTAAAGCAAGAATCCGCCAAACAAGACAATCGAAAACAGCAGCGCCTTCCAACTGAAACCGAATACAAGCAACGAAAATAGTCCGCTGAGAACAGCTCTGGAAATATAGTAAGGCAGAAATTCCCTTTTCATTTTTTACCGTCCTTTAACCAGAAAATTTCATCGGCGGGGACCCCCAAGGCTCGACCAATGCGCAAGGCAGTTTCGATCGTTGGGATGAAACGCCCATTTTCAATCGATACGATGGATATTCTGGAAACGCCGATGAGCTCAGCCAATTGAGCCTGGGTGAGCCCCTGCCTGGCGCGATGTTCTCTCAAGTTATTCCCAACCGCTTCATGTTCCATATGATAAGTATACTATACATTGAGAATTAAGTCAAGTATACTTAACATCGAGTTGCAACGATCCAGTCCCCGTAAGCTCGGGGTGCCTGCATGCTATAATATTTTTTCTACATGTTTTGATATACGGCATACAACCTCCTGAAGGCCTTTAGGCACGATCCTCTGTGAAGATTTTAAAGACAGCCAGGATATTCTCAGACAAATTTCGTGAACAATTATGAGGAGATGCTTATGTTCATAAAAGAAGCGCAAAAAGAAGTCCGCTCAGTGTTCTTGGGAGGCTTTATAGGCCAATTGGTGGCTGGAATTATTTGGGCCTTGTCAGCCGCCGTCAGCGTTTGGATCACCCCCCGACTTGGAATGGCCGTTCTTTTTTTGTAAGCATGCTGTTGTTTCCGTTAACTCAGCTCATTTTGAAATTGCTGGGACGTCCAGCGAAGCTCAGCGCTGAAAATACCCTCGGTCAACTTGCGACACAAATCGCATTCACAGTTCCTTTAGGGTTTATTCTTGTTGGTGCCGCAACCCTCTATCGCGAGAATTGGTTCTTTCCAGCCAGCATGGTGGTGGTGGGCGCACACTACCTGCCATTCATTTTTTTATATGGAATGCATCAATTTGGCATCCTGGCGGGGTTTTTAATTGCGGGCGGCGTAGGAATTGGCCTTTACGGACCAGATATGTTCAGCCTGGGAGGCTGGGTCAGCGCTTTCATTTTGATCATTTTCGCGTTTGTCGGGCGAAGTGTAATATTGAAAGAGGAAAGCAAATAAATCTGAACGCGGTTCGCTAAGGTCTTATGCCTTTCACTCCGCTCCATTTCGGACCTGGTCTCGTTATTAAGGCGGCTGCACCCGGCCAATTCTCCCTGACTGCCTATATGCTTGCCAATGTCGTTGTTGACATTGAGCCGCTGTATCACATCATCCGCGGTGACTACCCCCTCCATGGACCTTTTCACACGCTCCCGCTCGCCACGCTGACCGGTCTGCTGGTAGGCGCTGGAGTCTCTCTGCTGCCAAAAGCTTTTCACGATGGTCCCGCTGCCGAAAAACTTCCCGACGCCCTTCGTGCAGAGTTCCGCCTGCCCGAATGCATCATCGGAGGCGTCCTCGGCGGCATGTCCCACTCCTTGATCGACTCAATCATATACAAAGACTTACAACCCTTTGCGCCATTTTCCGTACAGAATCCGCTGCACGGATTGATAACACCGAGTGCCCTCTCTTACGGCCTTCTACTGACAGGTGTGGTCGGACTAGTGCTCCTGGCTATTCGTGCACTGCTCGTCTGGCGCGCGGGTCGATAAAGCGTAAGCTCACTCGGCAATGGTCTCTTCGGTTTGTCCCTAAAGCGAATGCGAAAGGGACACTTCCCTTTTGGCGCTGACCTTGCCGGGAATTGACTAGAGGTCTGAAACCTGACAGTCAAAAACTGGGAGGGGGTCTTCAGCCCCACGCCCGGCACAGACTAATTCAGGGCAGCATGGCTTGCAGGTCAGTTTCGCTCAAGGTGGTATCCGTTATAGTGAGTTCATGGAAGTAACCACCAACTTCCCAGTCATACGTTAATATGGGGCCGCTATACTCGCCAACAGTAATGAAACCGTTTCCGGAACGAATTACTGGTGTGGGCTGGCCGTCAAGGGCTATAGGCAGTTCACTGCTACCTTCCTGGCTGCCTGGCATCCCCACTTGGAATATTGCAGGACTGCGTTGGTAGATGATCATGTGACCGCTGGAATCCTGCCATGTGAATGTCATGCTGTCTCCCGCTACCTCGCCCTGTGACCGCAGCGAGTATCTGGCCGGAACAGTTGGCAGGGACAGGTCGGGGTGACTGGTGAGTAAGTCACTCACATTCACCGAATCGACAGCCTGTGCGGCGGCAATACCAGCACCGGCATATTCACCATTTTCACCCTTGATCTCCACCGAGTAATCGGTTTGTTGAACAACGGCATCCATGTTTCCGGAGACAACCAGTTTGCCGGTATCCCCATCAACACTGACAGTAACACCGTTGAAGATGAGAATGGTTTCCACGGCAGCGCGGACGGCTGGTGAGAAGGTAAAGGTCAGAATGGCTGTTATAACGAGTACCAGTGTGATAAGGAGCGCAGAGCGGTTCCTACGAGTAGACACTACAAAGCTCCTTTACGAAACAAATAATATTCATCCCAATTGTCTTAATTACATTTTAACACATGATGGTATTTGGCCCAAAAGCTGACCCAAGTTCAAAGGCAGGCATAACATTGAGACGGACAGTTTTGATAGAAGAGACGAAGTTGAATGGTCTTTGAGCAAGGTTCAAACCTGCTGCTTTAAAAGACAAGTGACCCATCAAAATTTCGCGGGACCTGCGCAAGCCGGCAGTTGCCTCTTTGCAAAACAGTGAATATCAAATATAAATGGCTAAATTTTCGCCCTCTTTAGAGTTAATGGGAGCCATAATGAACAAGACACTCATTTCATCCACCGTGTTGATCCTTGCTGCACTGGCCGTTTCGGCTTGCAGCGCCCCCGCACCGACCACATCACAGCCCGATATCGAAACCGAGGCTCCGGCAGCGGCAGAAACAGCGACGCAGCCGCCATACGCCACCGCGACGCAGTCACCGACCGGGACAGCCACCCCCGAGCCTTCCCTCACGCCGACACCGGCTCCCCTCCAGCTCGAGATCGTGGAATGGGCCGTGTATCCTTATGCCAACCTGGTCGATCCTCAGAACACGGATACTCACGTGGAGATCCTCGTCCGCAACCCGAATGAATTCCCGGTACGAGTGAACTCGGCCGCAGCGGAATTGAGACTACTGAATGCAGCCGGGGAAATCGTGTACACGAACCCCAATCCGACTTTCTACATTTGGGAAGGCTCCTGGATTCAGGAGGGAGAAACCCTGGCAATGACCGCCTGTGCATGCTTTGACACCGACGGTGTGGCCAGGCAAGCATGGGAGTCCCTTGAACTGGTTGCGCCCCTTGAATCGGCTGCGGGAATCGCCTACACACCCGATGTGGATGTGACCATCGGCGAGTTTTTCAACCTTGGAGAAGCCCACCTCGGCGGCGATCAAATGGGCGCAGAGATCACATTGGAAAATACGAGCGATCAGGTATTAAAAAGCTTCGAAGTGTGCGTGATCGCGCGGGATGCAAGCGGCAAGTATGTCGGGGTGGCCGTCTACGGGTCGTTTGCCGACCGGGACGACTACGGAGAAAATGTGAGAATCGAGCCGGGCGCCTCAGCCAGTGGAATCGTCGTCACGCTGATCGACTATGTGGACGAACCGCTTCGTTACGAGGTTGAAGCGATCGGTATTCCAGCAGAAAAATAGGGATGCAATAATCGCGCCGGGAAATCATCATCGCGGAAAAGGATTCGAATCCGTATGCAATCCAAAGAGCGGCGCCGCGTCAGTTGTAAACCATCAATGATGCTATAATTTTTTCGTGAGTGTCCGGCAGGTTGCGGTTAAGGAGATCCTTCACTCGGAGTTTTTTCCGGGCAGGAAGAGATTAGGCTGAATCAAGGGATCGGCTGGCAGGCGTTTGTCCGGCAACGGTCTCTGCGCACGGATGGGATGTGGCAATGACAGATTATCAACAGATTACCGATTCATCACTCGACGCGAGAACCCGCACAAGATATCAAAGCGAGACCGCCTCTCTGGAGGCGTTGGGCTTCCGCTATCTTGCCAGTTGCCTCGAAATTCAGGGACCTCTCTCTGCAATCTGGCAGCTCCCCGTGCTTCTGCTCACGCTGCCGAAGAGGGAGATTCTCGTCTTCCCCTGGCCTCTCCGCCTGGCCATCGCCAACGCCCTGCTCCGCCATGAGGATCCGCCGACTGTAGTCCTTTGCATGGGGATGGGAATCAAGTTCTACAGCCGATTCAGCGGCGGCACGCTGTTGATCACCTCCACATTTCAAAGCTACGCCGTCCCGCAGGCCGGGTCGACCATCCTCAAGTTGAATCCCTCATCGGACATCACCCAGGCCTGGACCGCGCACGGCGAAGCCGTCCGCAACCTGGAACATGGAAAGGGTCCGGCGCGCAACATCATTTCTTTCGAGGATTACGTCACGTTCTCCCGCCAGGAGGAGGACACCTCTCAATACGAGTAGACGCCGCCCGGCAATGGCGCCTCTTTGGAGCATAAAGCATGAACTTGCAGGAATTGACTGGGGGGTCTCAGCCTTAAATCACGCAAGATTGCAGAGACCTGACGGTCAATGATCGGCGCGCTCTGCAAAGGTCTCCTGATATTCCCATGAATTGACCGGATGTTTCAAGTTTACGAACCAGGGCTGTGGTTAAAGCCGGATGGCATCGATGCGCGCTGCCCAGCGAGCTTACAGATAAATCACCATATGCGACATATGTTATTCTCAGATCCTTTTTGAACAGATTCTGATACCTTTTGACCGTCATCGCCAGTCCTTTGAAAGTCTTCGATAGACCGGAGGAAGTATCCTTGCAGAAACCCTTTCAGCAAGGAGGCTTAGGCGATGAAAATTGATGATTATTCTGGCTTACATCCCGCGCTACCGCTTTGGGCATGAGAAGGACTTCGTCCCGCCGCTCACCGGCATCCACTTGGCTGCCCTGACGCCGACCCGTCACCAGGTGCGGGTGATCCACCAGAAGCTGGAGGCACCTCCCGCGAACACCGATGCCGACCTGGTGGCCATCAGCTTCTTCAGCGGGTTCGCGCCAGAAGCCTACCGTCTGGCCCGACACTACCGCTCGCGCGGTAAACGCGTCGTAGGCGGCGGGCCGCATGTCACCTTCTCAGAAGAGGAGGCCTCCCAGTATTTCGATTCACTCGTGATCGGTGAGGCAGAATCGGTTTGGGCGCAACTGCTTGACGATGCCGAACGCGGGGAGTTGCAGCCGATCTACCGCGGCATCCCGCAGGGGCTGGAGGATGTTCCCACACCTCGCTACGATCTGCTACCGGACCGCTATTTCATTCATCGCGTGGTTCAGGCCACGCGCGGATGCCCCTTCCGATGTTCATTCTGTACAGTTCCATTCCTGAGCCCTGACTTCCGCATGCGACCGGTCGAGAGTGTGCTCGCGGATATCCGCTACAACCATTTCAAGCACTGGTGGCAGCGAAAGCTGGTCTGGTTCTGGGATGATAATCTAACTGCAAACCGCGCCTACATCCGAGAACTGCTCACTGGCATGGTCCCGCTCAAGAAATGGTGGCTGACCCAGGCCAGCATGGACATCGCGAGGGACGGTGACTTGTTGGAGCTGATGAAAGCCTCCGGCTGCATCGGAGTCTTCTTCGGCATTGAATCTTTCGCAGCTGAATCTCTCCAGGATGCGCACAAACCCCAGAACAAGGCCGCGCAGTACGCGGAGAGCATCCATGC
This sequence comes from uncultured Chloroflexia bacterium, assembly GCA_963774975.1. Classification (GTDB taxonomy): domain Bacteria; phylum Chloroflexota; class Anaerolineae; order Anaerolineales; family Villigracilaceae; genus JBGPQJ01. The sequence continues at coordinate 217,789 of CAVZGY010000002.1, read as the reverse complement.
GCTGCACCGCCGCGGTATCAGTGTGATGGCCGGTTTCATCGCCGGCTTCGACGGTGATTCCCCGGACACGATCAAAGCCATGGCGCAAAGGTTGTATGAGGCCGGGGTGGATGTCCCCTTCCTGAGCATCCTGACCCCTTTCCGGGGTTCGGACGCATATCAAAAGATGGAAGTCGAGGGCCGCCTCCTGCCCAAACGCGGCTGGGAATTTTACAACGGCTACAACGTGACCTTCCGCCCCAGGCAGATGTCCCCGGATGAACTGCTGTCGGCGCACCGGCAGCTCTGGCGCGAAGCCTTCTCTCTCAAGTACAGTATCCTGCGCGTGGTCCGCAGCCTGGGTTACCTCCGCCTAGGCGCTTTCCTGATGTGTCTTTTTATGAACGCCTATTACTGCTTCAAGCGTCTGCGCAGGAATGAGCCGGTTTGCTTTGAAGAAGGCAGGTTTGCCAGGTCTGATGAGGAAAAAGCACCGGCACAATATCTAAACGCTGCCTGACAACGATTTCCGCATTGGGCGGGTAGATAGAAGGTCAGCAATAAAACAACACGGACGCGAGGAATCGCGTCCGTGTCCGTTTCCAAAAATCGCTAAACTCTAGCTCGCAATCGTCTTGAGCGCCTCGCCAAACCGCGCGATTTCATCCACAGTGTTGTAGTGCGCCGCGCCGACGCGCACCATGCCGCCCGAGGTTTCAACTCCCAGCCGGTCGGTGACCGCCAGCGCGTAATAGTTCCCATCCCAGACGTAGATATTTTCCTTGTCGAGCATTTCCGCCACCTGCCGCGGAGGCTTGCCCTCCAGCCTGAAGGACACAGTCGGCACGCGCTGGTCCAGTTTTTTCGGGTCGGTGATCCCGTAGATGCGCGTCCCCGGCACGGACTCGATGGCCTCGATCAACGCCCGGCTGAGGTCCATCTCATAGGAGCGGATGGCGGCAAGTCCCTTATGGACCGACAGCTTCTGCCCGGAGAATCCCGCCTCGCGCCAGGCCTCCCCCTCGCCCCCGAAGGTCTCACCCACCCAGGCGAGGTATTCCACTGCGCCCAGCACGCCGGCGATGCCCTCGTGATTCTGCGTGCCCGTCTCGAACTTGCCGGGCGGCAGGGCCGGCGCAGGACGCACCTTGTAGGCTCTCAGCCCGTCGAGCAGGTCGTAGCGTCCGTAAAGAATGCCCACATGCGGCCCGAAGAATTTGTACGCTGAACAGACCAGGAAATCGCAGCCGATATCCTGCACGTCGATCGGTCCATGCGGGGCATACTGGACGGCGTCCACATAGACCAGCGCGCCCGCCTCGTGCGCCATTCGGGTGAGACGATGAACCGGGTTGATCGTGCCGACCGCATTGGACGCATACCCGAAGGCCACCAGCTTGGGCTTTTTCGCGAGCGCCCGCTCGAAATCGTCCAGCTTCAGCGTGCAGTCCTCCACGTCGAAGTCCACCCAGGTGATGTTGCAGCCGCGGTCCTCCGCCGCCAGCAGCCACGGGGAGATATTGGCGTCGTGGTCCAGCCGGGTGACGACGATCTCGTCGCCGGGGTTGAACGTCCGCGCGAGGGCGCGGGACAAGCTCAGGGTGAGCGTGGTCATGTTGGCGCCGAAGACGATCTCTTCGCGGCGCGAGGCGTTGAGCATATCCGCCATGGCCTGGTGCGCCTGATCCAATACCGCATCCGAATCGCGGCTGGTCTTGAAGGCGCCTTCGTGATTCGCGTTGCATTCCATCAGGTATTTCTGAATCCGTTCGGCGGACTGTCGTGCGACCTGTGTGCCGCCGGGGTTGTCGAAAAAGACGGCGGGGCGGTCGAGCGACGGGAACTGCGCGCGGACTTGGACAGGGTCGAGGGTCATTAAAATCTCCTTGAAAAATATCGGTGGGTTTTATGTATACTAGGATTGTACTCAAGTTCCGCTTTCGCGGGCGCGCTGCTCGGCCTGTAAAAGTTCCTCGGGCGTGTTCACGTTCGAGAAGGCCAGCCCTTGCGGGTCGAGGCGCGAGATCTCTGACCGATGTGATCTTCCGTACCTTCACCTGCGGGAACCAGGAGATCAGCTTCCACTGGTCTGAGTCGATGGCGTGCTCGACGGCAGGCAGGCAGGTCTCGCGGCGGTAGACAGCGTGGAACGGCTCGACCATCCCCTCGCCTGATTCCGGGATGGCAACGTCGTCCTCGCCCTTGAGCAGCAGGTCGCGCGCGTACGCGAGGAGTTCGAGGCTGGCGAAGGGCATGTCGCAGGCGACGACCGCGACGAGCGGATGACTGGCAGAGGCCAGCGCAGTGTGGAGTCCGCCCAGGGCGCCGCGACCAGGCTTCAGGTCCGGGAAGAGCGGGACCTCGAGGAAACGGTAGGACTCGGGGTCGTTGGTAGTGACGAGGATCTCGTCGGCGATCGAGGCGAGGCGTCCCATCACCCGGGCGATGAGCGGCGCGCCGAGAAATTGGACCAAACCTTTATCGCGTCCCATGCGGGTGGACTGCCCGCCGGCCTGGATGGCGAGGGTCAACATGGGCACATTATAGACGATTGGTCGTTGATTGGTAGCGGAGGTCCGCATGGCATCGGTATCAAAATTACTGGATAAACTGACCGTCAATGGGGAACTTTACGAAAAGCTGGAGGACGGCAGGGTGCGCTGTGTGGCTTGCGCGCACCGCTGTCTCATCAGGGAGGGGAAGCGAGGCATCTGCCAGGTGCGATTCAACGAAGGGGGCGAACTGCGCGTGCCCTGGGGATACGTCGCCGCGCTGCAAAGCGACCCGATCGAGAAGAAGCCGTTCTTCCACGTGCTGCCGGGCGCCAACGCGCTGACATTCGGGATGCTCGGCTGTGATTTCCACTGCAATTACTGCCAGAACTGGTTGACCTCGCAGGCGCTGCGCGACCCGGCCTCGGATGTGGCGCTGAACCTCGTGCGCCAGATCCAGCCGGAGCAGGTGGTGGGCATCGCCCACAAGAATCACGCGGATGTCATCGTGTCGTCCTACAACGAGCCGCTGATCACCTCCGAGTGGGCAGTCGGGATTTTCAAGGAAGCGCAGAAAGCCGCCTTGAAATGCGCCTTTGTCTCGAATGGCAACGCCACACCCGAAGCGCTGGATTACCTGCGTCCCTACCTGATCGCTTACAAGGTCGATCTGAAATCCATGCAGGAGAAGAATTACCGCCAATTGGGCGGCGTGCTGAAGAATGTGCTCGAGACCATCCAGAAAGCGCATGACATCGGGCTGTGGGTGGAGATCGTCACGCTGATCGTGCCCGGCTTCAACGACTCCAACGAGGAGTTATGGGATACCGCCCGCTTCCTGGCCGGCGTCTCACGCGACATCCCCTGGCACGTGACCGCCTTCCACAAGGACTACAAGATGACCGAGCCCGACAACACCCCCGCGCGGACGCTGCTGCGCGCCGCCGAGATCGGGCGCGAGGCCGGGCTGAACTTCGTCTACGCGGGCAACATCCCCGGCCGGGTGGAGGAATACGAGTCCACGCACTGCCCCAAGTGCAGCCGTGCCTTGATCAAGCGCACGGGATATGTAATTCTCGAATACCATATCACCGCACAGGGCACCTGCTCGCATTGCGGGGCGTCCGTCCCCGGGTTGTGGCATAATGACCCGAAGAAGGTCCGCCTGAACGGACTGGGGATGCCGACTGCCAATTTTAGATCCGCATCCGCACAGCGCACTTAACTCACCTGAACACTGGAGCCATCGATGAAACTTACCTGCAAACCCATGACCCTCAACCTGAAGACAACCTTCCGCGTGGCCCATGGCGCCAGCGATCAGCGAAACAATGTGCTGGTCAGCATCGAACACGATGGAGCTGGTGGGGTATGGCGAATCGGCGGCGGTACCCTACTACGGCGACACCCAGGAAAGCCTGACAGCCTACCTGAACGCCCTGCCCCCGTTGAATGGATCGCCGTTCGCGCTGGAGTCCATCCTGAATCGCCTGCCCGATGGTTCGCACGCCGCCCAGGCCGGGGTGGATATTGCCCTGCATGACTCTGTGGGGAAAGCAGGCCGGTCAGCCGCTTTACCGCATGTTCGGACTTGAAGCGATGCCCCTGCCCCAGACTTCCTACACCATCGGCATTGACACCCCGCAGGTGATGGCGCGCATGGCGCGCGAATGCGGTTATCCCATCTTGAAACTGAAACTGGATGCGAACGACCCGGAAACCTCTGTTGCCGCCATCCGCAAGGCAACCGATGCCCGATTGCGGGTGGATGCCAATGCCGGCTGGACATTGCCGCAAGCGATCGAGGTGATTCCCCGCCTCGCGCAGTACGACATTGAGTTCGTGGAGCAGCCCTTGCCGCCCGGCGACGTCGACTCTTTCCGCTCCCTGCATGACCAGCTGCGCCAGATGGGCGTGACCATGCCGATCTTTGCCGATGAGAGCGTCAAGACCTCGCGCGACGTGGCCGCGTATGCGGGGACCATTGACGGCATTGTGGTCAAAGTAATGAAAGCCGGCGGCCTGCGCGAAGCGATGCGCGTCATTCACACTGCCCGCGCACACGGGATGAAGATCATGCTCTCCTGCATGGTGGAAAGCTCGGTCGGCGTCACGGCAGCCGCCCATCTTGCTTCCCTTTGCGATTATCTCGACCTGGATGGTCCCCTGCTGATCGCCAACGATTCATTCAAGGGGGTCACGTACGACGGCGCAAACCTTTCCCTGCCGGGCGGCCCGGGATTGGGTGTTGTTCCGAGTCGAATTCTCCTAATCGTCGCATGTTCTGGAAAAGTCATGAGCCGTAACAAAGCGCCTTCCACGAAATGTGATCGAAGGCGGTTATTTGCTTAGAAAGACCAAAAGCGTTTACTTTACAAATTGATCGGCTATGTAACAGGCCACCCAGTGTCCGGGAACGATCTCCCGGTATTCGGGATCCGCCGTGAAACATTGATCCTTCGCCAACGGGCAGCGCGTGCTGAAATTGCACCCAACGGGCGGGTTGGCCGGGCTGGGAAGGTCGCCCTCCAGGATGACCCGATGACGGGTCTCAGCAATGTCCGGGTCCGGAACCGGGACAGCCGACATGAGCGCCTGTGTGTAGGGGTGGAGAGGGCGCAGGTAGATCTCGTTACGATCCGCCAGCTCGACAATCTTGCCCAGGTACATGACCGCTATCCGATCGCTGATATGGCGGACCATGCTGAGGTCATGTGCGATGAACAGGTAGGTGAGGCCCAGTCGTTGCTGCAATTCTTCCAGAAGATTGACCACCTGAGCCTGAATCGATACATCCAGCGAGGAGATCGGCTCGTCGCAGATGATGAGGTCCGGGTTGACCGCCAGGGCGCGGGCGATGCCAATCCGCTGCCGTTGACCGCCGGAGAATTCATGCGGGTAGCGGTTGACGAAATCCGGGTTCAGGCCGACCATATCCAGCAGCTCATCGATGCGTTTCTTTTTGTCCTTGCCGTCCGGAACGCCGTGCACATCCAGCGGGGCGGCAACGATCGAACCCACGGTCATGCGCGGATTCAAGGAAGCGTAGGGGTCCTGGAAGATCATCTGCATGCGTTTGCGAAAAGCACGCATGTCGCCCTCGTTCAGGCTCATCAAATCGGTCCCCTCGAAATAGACATGACCGGAGGTCGGTTCATACAGCCGAAGGATCGTGCGCCCGACAGTGGTTTTACCGCAGCCGGTCTCCCCCACCAAGCCCAGGGTCTCGCCGCTGTAGATCTCAAAACTTACATCGTCCACCGCTTTGACATCGCCCACATGACGCTGGACGATAAGCCCCTTGTTGATGGGGAAATATTTCTTAAGATTTTGTACCTTGACCAGAACAGAGGATTCAGCGCTCATCACGCAGCCCCCTCGGCGATGGCAGCCCAGTTCCAGCACGCCACCAGGTGGTCGCGGTCTCCGACATTTTCCAGGGGCGGCATGGACTCCAGGCAGCTGTCGGTGACATAAGTGCACCGCGCCACAAAAGGGCAGCCCTTGGGCAGAGCCACCAGGTCGGGCGGCAGGCCGGGTATGGACACAAGTTTGGTGCCCGGCGCTTCATCCAGCCTGGGTAAAGAACCCAGCAGCCCCAGGGTGTAGGGGTGCCGCGTGCGCTTGAAGATATCCTTCACATGACCACGCTCGACGATATACCCGGCATACATCACATTGATCTTGTGAGCCAGCTCGGCGACCACACCCAGGTCATGCGTGATCCACATCACGGCCATGCCGTAGTCGCGTTGCAGCCGCTTGACCAGGTCGACGATCTGAGCCTGGATCGTCACATCCAGGGCGGTGGTGGGTTCATCGGCGATCAACAGGGAGGGTTCACAAGACAGGGCCATGGCGATCATCGCCCGCTGCCGCATACCGCCTGAAAACTGGTGAGGGTAATCGTCCAGGCGTCGTCTTGCGTCTGGGATGCCCACCAGCGACAGCAGTTCCGCGCTGCGCTCCCTCGCCTGATTTCTGGTCCATCTTCTTGTGGAGCGTAAGCGCCTCCATGATCTGGAACCCAACCGTGTAAGCCGGGTTGAGAGATGTCATCGGGTCCTGGAAAACCATCGCGATCTGACCGCCGCGCACCTGCCGTAGTTCATCCAATTCGAGCTTGAGCAGGTCCTTTCCATAGAACAGCACCTCTCCGCTGTCGATACGGCCGGGAGGAATCGAAATCAGACGCATGATCGAGAGAGCATGAACACTCTTCCCGCAGCCGCTCTCTCCAACAATGCCCAACACCTCTCCCTTTTCCAGTTTGTAGGATACACCATTGACGGCGTGGACCGTGCCGTCGTCTGTGTGAAAGCTGACTCTCAGATCTTTTATTTCCAACAGGGGTTGTCTCCATAAGAATGTCCGCTCGATGCTCGCAATATTAGTTGATGTATCTATGCTAAACTTTCATCTTGGGATCCAGGGCGTCGCGCAATCCATCGCCAAGCAGATTGAAACCCAACACGATCAGCATGATGGCTACGCCGGGGAATACAACAGCCCACCAGGCGCCGCTCGACAGATATTTATAGCTATCGCCCAGCATTGCCCCCCATTCCGGTTCCGGTGGAACAGCCCCCAGGCCAAGAAAACCAAGCGCTGCCGCCGAAAGGATCGCACTACCAATCCCAAGCGTCGACTGGACGGTGATGGGCGAGAGCACGTTTGGAAAAATATACCGGAAGATAATCCGGCCATGCCCTTCGCCCACAGAGTGGGCAGCCAGAATGTATTCCTTCTGGATTACCGACAACACTGAGGATCGAACCAGCCGGGCGAATATCGGGATGCTGACGATGCCGATGGCGATCATGCCTTTCTCCAGTCCGGTTCCAAGGAAGGCAACAATGGCGATAGCCAATAAATAGCTGGGAAAAGCCAGCACGATATCCATCGCCCGCATGGTTATGTTGGAGAAAAGACTTGCCGCCCAGTTGTAAAGAGAGAGCCGCGCCGATCAACCCGCCCAATAAACCTGTTACGAGGGCTGTATAGGGGCTGACGAACAGGGCTAATCCTCCACCGATCAAGAGTCCAATGCCAGCGAACAGGATCACGCGGGCCAGATTTTTCCTGCAAGGAAATTTTCAAACAAAGCGGTAGCGCCTCCCAAAAGGGCAAACAGAACGACCTGGACAGGTTGTTCTGCAATCCAGGCAGGGAGAAAACCCATGAGCCCGCCGAGAAAAACCAACAGGAGGATTTTTTCCAGGCGGGTCATCTGCAATGCTTTCAAAGAACCCAGCCAACAGCCCGAGCAGCCCTCCGATGACCAGCGAGATGGTTACCGCGATAATCCCAACCCGTAACGTATTCCAGCCTCCATGAACAACACGGCGGAAAATGTCTCGACCGAGCTTATCAGTTCCAAAGATATGGACGGATGGGACTTCTTCATTCGGAATCAAGGTTGGTGGTTTGAGTTTGAGCGTGTAGTCCAGGTCGATCTTCGGGTTGTATTCCCAAAAGAAGTGCGCCAGGACGGTGCTCAGAATCAGGAAACTGACAATAAACAAGCCTGCCTTGGCAGTGCGGCTTGAAATCAATCGGCGCCAGGCATCCACCCAGAGTGAGCGGTGTTCCCGCACGGCGTAATCAATTGTTGCGATATCGTTTTGGGTCGTTTTGGTCATTTTCCGCTCAATCATAATGGATGCGGGGGTCAAGGTAGGCATAGGATACGTCTACCAGGAGATTAATAAGAATAAAGATCAATGCAATCAGCAAGGTACCGCCCTGGACAATGGGATAATCGCGCGCCAGGATCGAGTCATACACCCATTTGCCAATACCGGGCCAGGAAAAAATGGTTTCAGTCAACACTGCGCCGGCCAGGAGTAAACCAAATTGCAACCCAATGATGGTAATAACCGGCAGAAAGGCGTTCTTAAGTGCGTGCCGGTAAAGAACTGTCCTTTCGTTCACGACCTTTTGCATGCGCGGTGCGGACGTAATCTTCCTGCATGACATCCAACATGCTCGAACGGGTCATGCGGGCAATGACCGCCATCGGGATGGTCGCCAGGGCAATCGTCGGGAGGATGATATGTTGCAAAGCGTCCACAAATGCGGAGAAATGTTAGTGAGATCAGGCTGTCTATCAAATAAAAATTGGTGATTGGTTCTAATCCCGTACTGGAGCTCAGGCGACTGCCGGCAGGAAGCCACTGTAAGATCACTGCAAAGAGCATGATTAACATGACGCCAAGCCAAAAAATCGGCATGGATACGCCGACGAGCGAACCCACCATTGTCGTGCTGTCCAACACCGAATTACGTCGGGCTGCTGAGATAATCCCGACCGGTACCCCGATGATAATGGCCACAAACATGGAGAAAAATGCCAGCTCCATTGTCGCTGGAAAACGCTGCATCAGGGTTTCAGCTACCGGGATGCGGCGGTGGATAGAATTCCCCAAGTCGCCTTTCAGCAACCGGCCGAGGTAGATGAAATATTGCGTGTTGAAAAAACCTGCAAAGTCACCGTTTTTGAGGGCTTCGCGATCAAAGAAAACCGGTCGATTTAAGCCGAACTGCTCGCGGACGCGGCTGACATTTTCTTCGGTGGCGTGTTCACCCAACATGGCAACCGCCGGATCCCCGGGGATCAGGCGCAGAAACATGAAGACCACGATCGTGACCCCCAAGATCGTCGGGATGGTGGAAATAAGGCGGCGAAGGACATAACGAGCCAAGTTCAACCTCCTTTTATGCGTAGGGGGATGGACCAGGGCCATCCCCCTACATCTTTATATGTGGTCGACTTATGGAACTAGTCAAATTACGGGCTGACAGTCACGTCAGAATAGTTGTCGGCGTCCACCACTTGTGTCACATAGCCATCGACCTTCGTGGAGAAGATCAATGGTAGCTGGGTATGGAACATCCAGATGCGGGCAACGTCGTCGTGCAACATCTGATCGGCTTCTTTATACATCGGGTCGCGATTTTCCTGGCCGACTGTAACTAACGCCTTTTGGAGCAATTCTGCCAGGGGTGGATTCTACGTACCAGCCTTCCCGCCGGATCGGCTCAGTGCCGCCACTGAAGAAGTAGCCGGTGAAGTTATCGGGGTCGCCGTTATCGCCGCCCCAACCCAGTTCGTAGATACCGGCCAGCCGGCCTTCGCGCCGGGCAGCCAGGTAAGATGCCCAGTCGCCTTCGGTGGTCAGCTCGACATTGATGCCCGCCTTGGCGAAGTCAGCCGCGATAGCTTCTGAAATCTCCTTCGGAGAGGGGAAGTAGAAGCGCGTGATGGGCAGGTAATAGAATCGCAACGGGATCTTGTCGCCGGTCTTATACAACACATTGCCATCTGCGTCGGTAATATCTTCCGCAATGGTTACTTCCGAGATGCCATCCGGGAAGCCGGCTTCGGTCAATAGTTGCTTGGACAAGCTCGGGATCATATGCCCAAGTCCTCGATGGCGTCATTGTATCCCCACATGAAGGGCGGGACTAATGTTTTGGCTACCTGGCCATTTTCACCCAAGAAGTTCTCGACGATCGCCTGCTTGTTGAAAGCATGAGCAATCGCTTCGCGAACCTTTGGATCCTGGAATTCCTTGATCTTATAGTTGAAGGCGAGGTAAGCGGTGGTCAGTTGGAACTTCTTTTCGACATACAGATCGGGATTCCCGGCGGCGTCGGCCAAGTCTTCCACAGAGGCCTGTTCCAAGGCATGGATATCGCCGGCTTTCAGTGCTAGATAGCGGGCCGAGTCATCGGCAATCACGCGCCAGATGATTTCATCGACCTTTGCACGACCACCCCACCAGTTCTCATTGGCGGTTACGCTGATATGGTCGCCTTCTACCCATTCCTTGAAGACGAATGGACCAGTGCCAACTGCACCGACTGTCGGTGTGCCGTAGGCAGCGCCATTGGCTTCAATAGCAGCCGGGCTTGAGATAGCAAACGAATCCATCGCCAGGTTAGCCAGGAAAGGCGCTAGAGGCGCAGACAGGATAAATTTAACCGTATAATCATCAAGCTTTTCGACGCTGGTGATGATGCTGGCATCATCAAAGCCACCCCACATGGCTTCGTAATACTCAAAGACCTGTTCCGGGAAGTGGTAGGGGTTGTCAGTGAAGCGCCAGCGCTCGAAGTTGAAGACCACTGCATCGGCATTGAAATCGGTGCCGTCATGGAATTTGACACCCTGCTTAAGGGTGCAAGTCCATTCGGTGCCTGTCTTCATTCGCTATGCATTCTTCAGCCAGGTTGGGCGTCGGAATTGTCGTACCCGGTTCGAACGTGTAAAGGGACTCTAGTATCTGACCGGTGACACGGTATGACTCGCCATCTGTGACTACGATTGGGTCTAACTGTACCGAGTCGCCGCCACGGCCAAAGATGAACACGGACGGCTGCGGAACTTCAGTGGGTTGAGGCGCTTCGGTGGGCAGCAACAGGCGAGCTTCCGTCACCTCTGCTGGCGTGCCGCAGGCTGCCAAAAGCATGCTCGCGACGATCAAGAGTGCAAATAGACTGAATACAGACTTTTTAAACATTTGTTCTCCTCCTTGATGAATTGTTGAATTGACAGACAAACGGGATCTTACTGCTTTGTATGCGGTTCCTCCTTTCCCTGGTGCCAGGAACAGTACCGCCCATTATAATACTGTAACTCTCTAAATTGTCAACATCCAGCTCAAGGCCGCACCGGTGCGCTAAAAACGCCATTGACGATGTATTAAGGAACATTCCACATTGAATTGCTGTATAATAAAAAATGCTTTCAACGACCCATTCTTGCGGGAGGAGGTGATCCACCCTCACTGATCCATCCTGAACGAATCAAAACGTCCCATCCAATCACAATATATTAGCTAGGAGGAGAAACGTGAAACGCATCTTTTTTGTTGTTCTTTCCGTTCTGGTGGTTTCGAGCTTTCTACTAAGCGCATGCGGCACACCGGCCACGGAAGTCCCCTCGGAGCCGGTAGCTCCCGAAGCAACAGAAGCCCCTGCTCCCACCGATGTGCCCGCCCCAACCTTCAGCGGCACCGCCACCATCACCTTCGTGCAGGAACCCGACAACCTGAACCCGATGTACACGTCCATGTCCTTTTCAGGTTACCTGCGCCCGTTCTATCTTAAACCCTCGTGGGATTTCGACGAAAACGGGAATCCTGTCCCGGTGCTGGTAAAGGAAATTCCATCCGTTGAAAATGGCGGTGTGAGCGCGGATGGCAAGACCATCACCCTCAAACTGCGCGATGATGTCACCTGGAGTGACGGAGTACCGCTGACTGCCGATGATTATGCGTTTATGTATGACATGATCATGTCGGATCAAAACACCCCTCTGGGGCGTTATCCTTACGATCCCTATGTGGTCAGTGTGGTCGCCCAGGATCCCACCACAGTTGTAATAACCCTGAATGAACCTTTCGCAGCCTGGCTGACCAGTCTCTTCTACTATATGATACCCAAGCACGTGTTACAGCCCGTCTTCGATGCGGAAGGCACGATCGACAATGCCGAGTGGAACCGCAACCCTGTTCCCGGTCTGGGACCATTCGTGTTGGACCAATGGGAGAGTGGCAGCCACCTTTCATTCAAGGCAAATCCCAATTGGTATCAGCCGCCAAAGCTCGAACAGGTCTTTGTCCGCATCGTGCCGGATGACGCCGCTCAGGAAGCCGCCATCCTGGCCGGGGATTCCGACATTGGCACTTTCCTCTCATCTGATCAGATCGAGAAGCTTGAAGCTGATGGCACGGTGAAAGTTGAGCCCGTCAGTTCAGGATACAACGAAGCCTGGTTCCTGAACGTCAACCCGGATACCGCCCGCCCCTTCATGCTGGATGTAAATGTCCGCAAGGCCATTGCCATGTCCGCCGACCGCTTCACGATCGTGAAGGATCTTCTGGTGGCGAGAGATCAACCCCGTGAATGCGACCTTCTGGGATATGACCCCGCCTTACCAAAGTAACTCTGGAGCCCTACCCCTACGATCCGGAACAGGCCAAGCAGCTGCTGGAAGCCGCCGGCTGGGTGGATTCCAATGGTGACGGCATCCGCGAAAAGGATGGAGTGGATTTGATCGTCCGCTACGCCACCAACCAGCGTGAATTGCGCAAGAGCATCCAGGCCGTGGTGGAACAGCAGTGGAAGGAAGTTGGTATCGGCGCCGAACTGGCCAACTACTCCAGCGATATCTTCTGGAACCGTTTTAACGATGGCGGCCCGATGGCGTTGGGCGATTACGACGTCGCCGAGTATTCGAGCGTGCAAAACGCTTATCCCGACCCGGATACGGACGTCTTTACGTGCGCTCAAGTTGTCAACGCGGACAACCCGGATGGCACCAACGATCAGGGATACTGCAACCCGGAGCTGGATGAACTGTTCAAGCAGCAGGCCGTCACCACCGACCCGGCAGCCCGCAAGGAGCTGTTCAACCAGATCGAGCAGATCATGTACGACGATGTCGTTTATGTCGGCATGTGGCAGGACCCGGACCTGTGGTCTGTCAGCAGCCGGCTGAAGAATGTAAAGTTCTCGGGCGTCTATCCTTTCTGGAACGCCTACGAATGGGAAATCAGCGAGTAATCTGACCCGACCCATGACCTGCCGGATCCGGTGAGACCCGGCAGGTCGATTTATATTAACAAATGATCAACTTCACCCTACGGCGACTGGCACAAGCCATTCCACAACTTTTTATTATCAGCATCATCTTATTTGCGCTGATGCAGTCCTTTGGCGACCCCATCGCGACACTCGGAGGACGGATTCCCCCGCGGTCGGAAGACAGGGAACGTCTGCGCCGCCAGTTGGGGTTGGACAAGCCCATGTACATGCAATACTTCACCTGGCTGATCGGCAACGACTGGCAAAAGATCGACATGGACGGTGACGGCGTCCCTGAAACCCCCGGTGTGCGCCGGGGCATTCTGCGCGGCGACTGGGGCAACTCCCTGGTCACACGCCAGCCGGTGCTAGTCATGATCGGCGAACGCGTGCCCAACACGCTGCTTTTAATGCTCACCGCCGAAGCCATCATCATCCTGTTATCCATAGCCATCGGCTTGTATTCAGCGTTGCATCCTTACTCCTGGATTGACAATATCATCACAAGCATTTCATTTATCGGATTGTCCATGCCGGTCTTCTGGTTGGCGTTGATGCTGATGTATATCTTTGCAGTGAACTTCCGCCGCTGGGGGCTGCCCTACCTCCCCACCGTGGGAATGTACGACCCTGCTGTGGGCAAAACGCCGCTTGAACTGATGAGGCACATGGTCCTGCCGGTTGCAACACTGGCCATCATCAGCACGGCAGGATACAGCCGTTTCATCAGGTCGAGTGTATTGGAAGTGCTGGGCATGGATTACATCCGCACAGCGCGCGCTAAGGGGTTGGCCTACATGTTCGTCGTCCGGAAGCATGCCCTGCCCAATGCCGCGCTGCCGTTCATCACCATTATTGGCATTGAAATTCCATTCCTTCTGGCGGGGGCGGTGGTGACCGAGCGCATCTTCGCCTGGCCGGGCATGGGGCGTCTGTTCCTTGACCAAATGGAGCGTTCCGATTTTCCGACGCTGATGGGTATTCTCATGATCATTGCAGTCGCTGTGATTATTTTTCAGATTCTCACTGATATCGTTTACTCAATCGTCGATCCCCGCATCCGGCTGGAGTAGAGACCCCATGGTGGATTTAGCCGAAAGCGCAAGACTTGAATCAATCAACAAATCACTCTCGCCTGCCGCATTGGCTGTGCGCCGATTCCGTAAACACCGTATGGCGGTGCTTGGGATGATCATCCTGGTGGGTATTATTCTTTACGTCACAGTGACCGGGCCATTCCTGAAGGGTTACTGCGCCCCGATCCAAAAGGAAGTACGCGGGGAGGCCTGGGCAAACTGCAACGATACCAGCCTGAAGTTAATGCCGCCATCCCGGGAGCATCCATTCGGCACGGATGTCATCGGCCGGGATATTCTGGCGCGCACGGTCTACGGCGGGCAGATCTCGGTGATGATCGGCATCTTCGCCGTGTGTGTGGAAATACTTATCGGCACCACGGTCGGCTCCATCGCTGCCTTTTACGGCGGCTGGCTGGACAGCCTCCTGATGCGCATCACCGAAGCCATGCTGATCATCCCCAGCCTGTTCCTGCTGATGATCGGCGCACGTTACATGGGCACAGGGTTGCCGGATGTGAACATCTTCGGGCGCGAAATAACCAGCAATGTCTTTGTTATCATCCTGATCATCGGCGCCACCTCGTGGATGTATACAGCGCGCATCATCCGCGCCAACATCCTCTCCCTGCGCGAGATGGACTATATTGCCGCAGCGCGCGCCATGGGCGCCTCGGACAGCCGCACCATCTTCACCCACCTGTTGCCCAACACCACCGCTCCGCTGATCGTCGGCGCCACGCTGGGTGTTGCCGCTGCGATTATCGCTGAAGCGTATGTGAGTTTTCTCGGTTTGGGTGTTCAAGGCGCAACAGCGACCTGGGGCAACATGCTGGACGGCGCATACCGCTATCTGGAGACCGCTCCCTGGATGTGGATCTTCCCCGGCACGTTGATCCTGCTGACCGTCCTGGGCATCAACTTTGTGGGGGATGGACTGCGGGATGCCTTCGACCCGCGCGGCGGACGGCGCGCATAATCGGCGCGACAACAATCACAAGAATTATCACGCTCCATAGCAAACAATATAGACGGGCGACCTATTGGTTCAACCGCCCGTCTATCTCCTCACATGTAATATTGTTAAGCCAATGCGTCTTTAATAAATCGCGACAGATCCTGCTTCAGGGCAGCCAGAGCCGGAAGATAAGCATACATCATGTGCCCGGCCTCATAATAGCCCATGCTGATATTCCCGCGCAGCGACTCATCCAGCCCGAGATGCGAGAAGGTATATTCCGTGGCGAAGTATGGCGTGGCCAAGTCATAGTACCCGTTGGCAACGAAGACTTTCAGATAAGGATTGGTGGTCATCGCTTTTCGGAGCGTCTCCGCGACGTAGACATACTGGTTCTCGTGTTCAGCATAAGACCAGGGCCACACCTGGAAGTTGAGAATCTCATACGGCATATCAGATTGGTAGTTCAGCTCGCGGCGGACGTAATCATTGAAGACCGCCGTGTAGGGTCCGGTGATGTTGGTATACGAGGGGTCGTATTCGATCGTCTCCCCCGCCGAGTCGCGGTCGATGCCGGTCAAGCGGCTGTCGAGCCGGCCGACGGTGCGGCGCTCATCGCGCAAAAGTTCCTTGAAGAAGCGGGAATCCTTGATGCGCAGATTGCTCTGTTCCAAAAATTCCCTGGAAAGCCCCGTATAGACTGCCAACTGTTCGATGATATTCTTTCGCTCACGAGGGGCGAGTTTATCCCCTTTGAGCAGTGCGAGAATATACTCGTTGAGGGCAAAGTCCTCCACCTCCTTGAGCAGTTTCTGCAGCGGACGGCGGATGCGCAGCTTGCGGTGATACCAGGCGGTAGCCGCATAGGTCGGCAGGAAGAGGGCATACGGCAGCTCGGTGCCGGGGGAAAATTCCAGCGTCTGGAAATCGAGCACAGCCGAGACCAGCATGATGCCATTCAGATAAAGCCCGTGCCGCTCCTGCAGATAACCCGATAGACCCGAAGCGCGCGTGGTGCCATAGCTTTCTCCGATCAGGAACTTGGGAGAGAGCCAGCGCGCGTAACGCGTGGTATAGAGATGGATGAAGTCCCCGACGCTTTCAATATCCTTCTTGAAACCGTGGAACTCCTTGGCTTTCTGTCCCTCCACGGGACGGCTGTAGCCCGTGCTGACCGGGTCGATGAAAACGAGGTCGGTGGAATCCAATATGGAGTATTCATTGTCGGTGAGTTGGAACGGCGGGCGAGGCAATCCGCCGTCGTATTCCATGACCACCCGCCTCGGACCTAGGATGCCCATGTGCAGCCAGACTGAAGAGGAGCCGGGTCCGCCATTGAAGGAAAAGGTCAGCGGGCGCTTTGCCGGGTCGTGTACGCCCTCCAGAGTATAAGCCGTGAAGAAGAACGACGCCCTCGGCTTCTCGCCCTCGAATTCCTTCTCGCGGTCTGGCGTTTCCTGCTTGAGGATGATCGTCCCCGTGGTAACGATATACTTCAGCTCCTTCCCGCCGATGGAGATGGTGTGCCTTGATTCAACAAGGTTATCCTTGGGCGCGGGCTTCTCTTCTTTTTTCTCTTTCTCTTCCTCGGGCTTCTTCTTTTCTTCAGCCATGTTCACTCCTCGAGCTTAAAATGCCAGCACGCGCAGCGGATCGATGAATCCGAGCACAGCCAGGGCGGTAAAGGTCAGAAAAACCACAATGAACGCGACGATGACATCCTGCCGGGTGCGTTTGTCCACCAGGGCGTAACCGGCACCGTAGGGAATGGTATCCAGCAAGGGACCGCCCAGCCAGCCAAAGGCCAGCCCGCCCAGCAGCCCGCCCAGATGCCCCCAATTGTCGATGCCACCGCTCATGCCGATGATCAGGTTGATGACGCCGATGGTGATGATGTTCTGCAGCATGCTGCGCGCGTCGTGGATCAGCTTGCGGTTCAGGTAGAGCAGCACGCCTTCTGCCGCCAGCAAGCCAAAGATCGCGGTGGATGCACCCAGCGAGGGGCTCGGCTGGAACAGGAACGAGAACACATTGCCGGCATAGGCGCTCAGGAAATACAGGGCGATGAATTTGCCATGCCCGTAGGCTCGTTCCATGCGCCCGCCGATGATCCACAAGGCGTACATGTTAAAGCCGATATGCAGGATCGAGCCGTGCAGAAAAACCGGCGTGATCAACCGCCAGAATTGCCCCTGAGCGACAAGTGAATTTTCCTTCATGCCAAGCATGGCCGGGTAGTCGCTCCCCAGCAGCGTCTCGCTCAGCATCTGCAAGATGAAGATCAAAACGGTAATACCCAGCAGTGTATAGGTCACTGTCGGGTAGGCCACCCGGTTAAGCGGATTAGTGGCCGGCTCCGGCATCGCGCCGGGGTATTCCTGCGGGGGTTCGGGGGGAATGATCTGGTTCATAGGGATACCATGCGCGGATTGACGCGGTGGTGTTCGGCCTGGATGATCGCGCGGATGGTATCCACTGTGTCATCGAGATGGAAATCGCGGTTGAGCACGACGTAATCAAAGTCCGTGACGCGCTGCAGTTCCTTGCGGGCGGTCGCCATGCGCAGTTTGAGCGAATCGGCCGTCTCGGTCTTGCGCTCCCGCAAACGGTTGAACAACTCCTCTTCGCTGTCGACAGTGATAAAGATCAGCATCGCTTCCGGGGCGAGCTTGCGCACGGATTCCGCACCTTGCACATCGATGCGCATGATGACGTCCTTTCCGCTGGCCAAGGCATCGCGCACCTGCTGCTTGGGGATGCCCTTGTAGTCGCCATAGACAATGGCATATTCGATGAGTTCATCTTCATCGATCATGCGCGCAAATTCATCCTTGGATACAAAAAAATAATCCCTGCCGTCGATCTCGTTGTCACGGCGCGGGCGGGTGGTGGCGGTCACCACAAAGTGGAACGGCAGTTCGCGTTCCTTCATGCGCTGCAGGATGGTGTCCTTGCCGGCGCCCGAGGGACCGGAGATCACGATCAGTAGCGGCTTGGGTTGGACGAGGTTAAAATCATGATCAGGCATGGGTTTATTTTACCAAAATGCGCCGCAAAGCCCTTGCTTTAGCAATGGGGATATTAAACGCAAAGCTTGACATGCTAGAACGTGTGTGCTATACAAGAAGCGCAACAGCAAAAGGCTATCGGAGTGAAAACCTTCAAGTACCGCCTGCGACCCTCCAAAAAGCAACGCACCCAACTGATCCACACATTGGAAGTGTGTCGTTGGGTTTACAACGAAACCCTTGCCACGCGTAAAAATGCCTGGGAGCAGGAGAAGAAGGCGCTTTCGCTGTACGATACCAACAAACTGCTTACGCTGTGGAAAAGAGAGAATCCTGAGTTGACAGCTGTGCATTCGCAGGTATTGCAAAATGTTCAGGAACGGGTTGATCTAGCTTTCAAGACGTTTTTTT
Source organism: uncultured Chloroflexia bacterium (assembly GCA_963774975.1). Classification (GTDB taxonomy): domain Bacteria; phylum Chloroflexota; class Anaerolineae; order Anaerolineales; family Villigracilaceae; genus JBGPQJ01. Next base: position 199,272 of record CAVZGY010000002.1, on the reverse strand, counting down.
GTCGGATGAAGGCAGGGGAGAAAACAGGTTATCCCCGCTTTCGGGGGTGTGGTTGGTACGACAGCTTCACGTTCAAACAATCTGGTTTTCAATTGCTGGACAACGGTTTGCTTCTTTCCAAGATCGGTTTAGTCAAAATTGTTCTGCATCGCCCGGTTGAAGGTCGCCTCAAGACACTCACCATTCAAAGAGATACGGTTGGCAATTGGTATGCTTGCCTGGCATGTGAAGTCGAACCTAAGCCGCTGCCTTGCAACGATCTGGCAATCGGGATCGATGTTGGCCTGGAGAGTTTTGCGACCCTCTCTAACGGAGATCGAATCGCTAATCCCCGCTTCGTTCGCAAGGCTGAAAAGGAACTTGCAAATGCGCAACGCAAACTCTCAAAGGCTAGAAAGGGAACCTCCGAACGAACCCGGCGACGCAAAGTGGTCGCTCATATCCACCAGCGTATCGCCAACCGTCGCAGGGATTTTGCTCACAAACGCAGTCGTGACCTGGTGAACAGCTTTGGTTTGCTGGCTTTTGAAAAGCTGCACATCAAAAACATGCTTCAAAACCATTGTTTGGCAAAAAGCATCTCGGATGCAGCCTGGAGTCAATTGATACAGTACACCACCTACAAAGCTGAAAATGCTGGTCGTGTGGTTGTATTGGTTGATCCGCGCAACACATCCAGGATATGTTCTTGTTGTGGCACAACGGTTGAGAAGTCTCTTGCGGTTCGTGTTCATGTCTGTCCCGAATGCGGTCTCATCATGGATAGAGACCAAAACGCCGCCATCAATATTCTGGGATTGGGGCTACAATCCCTGGGCGTTGCCCTAGAAGCCCCCGCCTTCACCCCCGGAACTCGCGGGGGTCACTGTCCTGCTGGCACGGGGCAGCAGGGGTAGGCGTGGGGAGTAGTCACCGCCAGTTAAGATAAAATCTGTGGATTGGAGAACTTATGCCGCTTTACGATTTCATTTGTTTCGGCTGCAACCAGCGCTTCGACATTCATCTGTCCTACTCTGAGTATGGGAAGAAGACGGTCACTTGCCCCCTCTGTGGTAGCAAAAAGGTCAAGCGGCGCGTGCCTCGCGTGCGCGTGAAAAAATCGGAGGAGGCGCGGCTCGAGTCGCTGGCGGACCCATCCGCGCTGGCCGGGCTGGAGGACGATCCCAAGTCGCTTGGACGGATGATGCGCAAGATGGGAAACGAGATGGGCGAGGAGCTGCCGCCGGAGTTCGATGATGTCGTGGACCGACTCGAGGCGGGGCAGTCGCCCGAGGAGATCGAATCCGCACTGCCGGATATGGGAGCTGACGGGGGAGGACTCGACGACATCTAGGCAGGGGATTCGCGCGATTCGCACCTCCAAATCCCCCTAGTTCTAAAGGTCACAAATAGCATCACAATTGACCACATTCGAGCAGTATGGTATCAATAGGCATCCTTCACGAGAGCGTGAAGGATGCGTTGTATTCATCGCACTTTTCGTTTGAAGGAGGAGGAGGTTATGGCAGATTAATTGTGTTGCGTTTGTGGCAAAGCGTCCACCAAGACCATCGGTCAGCGGGCATTTTGCGACGAACATTTCGAAACAGCCACCCATCAGCGCAAGGGCGTATGGCGGTCCGTTTGGGGACAGGTCATTGCCCTTGTTGTTTTTGTGGTGCTGGTCTACGTCGCAGAGGCTTTTTTCAAGCCTGCCCTGGGGCAAACCGCGCTGGTGCTGGCAGGTGTGGTCCTGGCGGTCGTCCCGGCTCTCATCTGGCTGGCATTCTTTTACCAGCAGGATCGTCTCGAGCCTGAGCCAAAGGCGTTCATTGCCAGTGTATTCGTTCTGGCCATGCTGGTGGCGGCCGCCATCTGGCTGCCGTTGGCGGAGAATGTCTTCCGTCTCTCCAAATGGATGTACGCCGATACGCTGACCACCATTCTGGGTGGGATTCTGATCGTGGGCTTTATTCAGGAATTTTTGAAATATGCCGCAGTACGTTACAGCGTCTATCGCTCGGCCGAGTTTGACGAGGCGACGGATGGAATCGTGTACGCCACCGCCGCCGGGCTGGGCTTCGCCACAGTGCTCAACATCCACTTTGTCGTCGCCAACGGCGGCGTGGACCTGGGCACAGGCGTCATCCGCATCGCGATCGTCTCGCTGGCGCAGGCCAGCTTCGCGGGCATCACCGGCTACTTCCTTGGGCGCGCCAAGTTCGAGAGCGAGCCCCTGTGGTGGATGCCGGCCGGCCTGACTCTCGCTGCGGTTTTGAACGGCCTGTTCTTCTGGCTGCGCACCGAGATCACCCAGAGCACGGTCACACTCACCAGCGGCGGTTCCAACCCGTGGTACGGTCTGGTGCTTGCTGCCGTTCTGGCCGGTGGGACAGCCGCGTTATTGGCCTGGCTGATCCGCCGCAACATCAAATCCGCGTTGGCAGCGTAAAGGGATGCAAACATGACTACTGCAACTTCTTCTCAACGCTCTCTTGGCGACCGCTATTCCGACTGGGCGGTGATCGTCGTGACGCTGGTCGCGGTTTTCCTCGGCTGGCTGCTCATGTCCAGTGTGCAATCCCGCTCCGTCCCCTTTGACAGCGGCGGGGTAAAGGGACAGATGCCCGCCGGCTGGGTGACCGACCTGGCCGAGGTAGGCGTCGTCCTGCACGCCACTGAACTGGGCGGTTCAGGCTTCAGCACCGCCTATCAACTGGAAGTACTGCCGGTCGCCGGCGACACAGGCCCCGCGGATGTGGCCAGTTTCCACTCGATCGACCGCGCCCAGAACCTGAGCACCGTTCGCGTGCTTGACCAGCAGGATGTCACGGTCAACGGTCAAAACGGCTACAAGGTCACCTACGCCTTTGTCGATGCCGATTCCGACCTGACGCGCGCGGATGTGCCCGTGGTCGTGCGCGGCGTGGATTACTTCTTCGTGTCCGGGGATCATGCCGTCGTGGTAACCTACCAGGCCAGCGAAGACAATTACGAAGCTGACTTCGGACGTTTCCGCAGTTTCCTGGAATCGTTGGAATATTAGGAGGCCATGATGATTATTAAACGCAAATTTAACCCGGCATGGATTGCGCTTATCGCGCTCGTGCTGGCCAGTCTCGCCTGCTCGCTGGGCGATGACAGCGTCGCGGTCAGTGACCAGCCGGCCATTGCCACGCCGGCTGACCAGCCGGCTCCTTTACCCACCGGCGGGAACGGCCTGAGCGCCAAGCAGCGCGCTGATCTGATCTCTGCAACCGTGCAGCTTTTGACCATGTACCCGGATGGAGACGGTTACTCTCCGTTGTATGTGGGATCGGGCACCATCCTCAGCCCGGATGGCTACATTCTGACCAACGCCCATGTCGCAAAACCCTCAGCATTCGGGTATGGCGAAGAGGACCCAGCTTACATGCTGGTCGGTTTGGTTCAAGACGAAAGCAAGGCTCCTGTCTATTCGTATGCCGCTGAAGTTGTCGGCGCGGACGGCTTCCTCGACCTGGCACTCATCCACATCTTTGCCACCGCCGATGGAGATAAAGTAAATCCCGATGATCTCAACCTCCCTTATGTGGAGCTTGGTAATTCGGATGATTTGCATGTAGGGGATCACCTCAGTATCTTTGGCTTCCCAACCATTGGTGGAAATACCATCACCTTTACCAGCGGTAATTTCGCAGGATGGACGCCTCAGGACCAGGTGGGAGACCGGGCATGGATGAAACTGGACGCCACCATTGCCGGCGGAAACTCTGGCGGCCTGGCTGCCAATGACAGCGGGCAAATTGTCGGTGTGCCGACCATCGCCTCTTCAGGTTCGGATAACGACATCACCGACTGCCGTCCGGTCCAGGATACAAATGGGGACGGCGTGTTGGATGGTAGTGACACTTGTATCCCGATCGGCGGATTCATCAACGGCGCGCGTCCCATCAATCTTGCCAAAGCGCTCATCCTGGCTGCCAACAACGGGCAGGAATATGCCAGTCCGTTCAAAATCGAAGGCGGCGGAGGAGGTGGCGGGGGCACAGAGCCGGGTTCAGGCAATGAAGAGTTTGGCTCAGTCACTTGGGTGGCATTGGATAACCAGGGTAATCCTGAAGAGGAAGTCGATTCCTATCCTTCCGGGACCGAAGTCATCGCCGGCCAGTTTGAATTCAGCGGCATGACCGACGGGCAATCCTGGGGAATGCTCTGGTACTATGAGGGCGAGGAAGCCGGCCAGGGATTCTTCGAATGGGGTGACGGGGAAGAAGGTGTGATGACCGTTTCGTTCAACAACAACGACGGCTCATCGCTTCCCGATGGCACCTATACGGTTGAACTCTATGCCGGCACCGGCGATGAGATTCCTCTGCTCTCTCAGGGAGAGGTCACAGTTGGAGGCGGGGGAGGCATTCAGCGCCCCAACAAGGATGACGGCGTCCAAATCAGCGGCCAGATCGTGGATAACGATACCCAGCGTGGCATCAAGGGTGGTTTTTTCCTCGTTCTCAACCCGGGCATGACCTTCGATAAATGGGAGAAGCAGAACTTCCCCGAATTCGGGCATCTTCACCTCGGCCGAAGCTGATTCCCGCGGGAATTTCGTCCTGCCCGACCTGCTCGAGCGCGGAGTGGCCTATGACATTCTCGTGGCTGCCGAAGGTTACGATGCGCAGATCTTCGAGGGGGTCGAGTTCACCGACAGCGACGCCTCGGAACAAGAATACACAATTCCACTCACTCAACAGTAAGATTTCAACGAGATTAATACAAAAAACGGCACCTAGGTGCCGTTTTTTGTATATCTTAATGCGATTTCCGTTAGGAAACCAGCTTGTTTTCAATGATTTTTCTCAGACCTGCCTGCACTGCTTCCCAGGACTGAGAGGCGTCAACGATCACCCATCGCTCCGGTTCCTGTCTTGCCAGTTCCAGGTAACCCGTGCGCACGCGCTCATGGAACTCGACCGTGTAGGCGTCAAGCCGATTCCATTCATCGGCTTTCTTCTTACGCCGCAGCCCGAGGTCCACATCCAGGTCGAGCAGGATGGTCAGGTCGGGCATCAACCCCCCGGTGGCGTATTGGACCAGGGTGCGCACCTGCTCCAGGTTCTGCTGGTGGCCATAGCCCTGGTAGGCAATCGTCGAATCGGCATAACGGTCCGAGAGCACGAGTTCCCCGGCGGTCAAATGCGGCCTGAGGATCTGCTCCACAAACTGGGCGCGCGCCGCCTGATACAGAAGCGTCTCGGTGCGCGGATTCATCTCCGCATTCTTCAGGTTATGCAGCACCTCGCGGATCTGCTCCCCAATGGAGGTACCTCCCGGCTCGCGGGTGGGGAAAACAGTATGTCCCTTCTCGCGCAGATGCTGCACGAGGTGGGGAATGTGGGAGGTCTTGCCGGAGCCTTCGGGGCCTTCGAGGGTGATGAACATGGGACAATTATAAACCGTAGGGACGATTCGCGAATCGTCCCTACGGGGGATTAATCACGGAAAATCCTCACATGCCTTCTCGGTTCCTTGCCGTAGGAATGGGAGACCAATTCCGCCTCGCGCGCCATCTCGTGTTGGATGCGGCGGATGGCCGGTGCGGCCGGCGGCATGTCCACATAGCGCTCGCCGTTCAACACAGCGCTGATGGCCGTCTGCGTGGCGTTCTTGACGTAATCGCCCTCGGGGGGCGGGGTCATTTCTCCCGGCAGGTTGAACAAATCCGTCAGAAACTGCTCGATCTGGCTGACGGTGTTCGACCGCAGGACATAGATCGGCATGCCGCGGTGCTCGGCGTCCACAATGGTGGCCTGATGGTCGCGGTAATGCGCGCGCAGCGTGATCAACGCATCGGCCTCGTCGATGGTGCGGACGACGATCGCCGGCACGCCCAGACGCTTGGCGGACTGCATCAACCGGTTGCGCGCCACGCCGTAGGGATAGACCTTGACCGGCTGCAGCGATGTTCTTGGTGCCGACTCGTTTGTTGTGGAAGGGTACGGACGCCGGGCTGGTTCTCCGGAGAATGAATCGCGCAGGGGTCCGGACATGAATCCGCTCTCGGGAACGCTGCCTCGCTCGCCTGACCGTCCCTCTCTCGGGGGTGCGGCTGCGCGAGGTGCGCGCGGCTGGGGCGGCTGCCTGCACCTTCTCCACCCGGATCCTGCCTTCTTCATCCCGGGTACGAATCTCGGGCGGGAGCGGGAATCCGCGCAGGAAGGTATCCACCGCTTCGGTGATGTCAGCATGGATGGTGAACTCGTCGCGCGTCTGGATCTCGATCAGCACATCGAAGGTGGGCGGAGCGCGGCGCTCGAGCACGGTCTTCTGCGTGCCGCGGCGGCGGGCTTCCTCGTCCGAAAGCGTGACCGCCTCGATACCGCCGACCAGGTCGGACAGGGTGGGGTTGAGCAGCAGGTTCTCGAGCGTCTTGCCATGTGCCGTACCGATGAGCTGCACGCCGCGTTCGGCAATGGTGCGGGCAGCGGCGGCCTCGAGCTCGCGCCCGATCTCGTCGATGACGATCACCTCGGGATTGTGATTCTCGACCGCCTCGATCATCACCTCGTGCTGCAGCATCGGCTCACGCACCTGCATGCGCCGGGCGCGCCCGACGGCGGGGTGCGGCACATCGCCGTCGCCGCCGATCTCATTGGACGTGTCGACAATGATCACGCGCCGGCTTTCCGCCAGGATGCGCGCGGCCTCGCGCAGCAGGGTGGTCTTGCCCACGCCCGGCTTGCCGAGGATGAGAATGCTTTTGCCGCTCTCGATGATGTCCTGGATGATTTCGATGGTGCCGTAGACGGCGCGCCCGACGCGCAGCGTCAACCCGACGATGTGGCCGCGCCGGTTGCGGATGGCAGAGATGCGGTGCAGCGTGCGCTCGATGCCGGCGCGGTTGTCCGCGTCGAACTCGCCGATGCGTTCATCGACGTATGCGATGTCTTCTGTTGTGATCTCCGATTCACTCAGCACCACTTCGCTCTCGACATAGCGTGCCGTGGGGACACGCCCGAGGTCAATGATGATCTCGAGCAGCCGGTCGTAATCGTTCGCCTTGTGAACCGCGTCAACTATGGATTTAGGGAGTACGTTAAGGAGGGCGTCCAAATCGTCAGTAATGCGACGTTGTTGTGACATAGTAAAGTCCTTGTGTCTGGCACGGTTTTTCCGTGCTTATATTTTAAATGATAGACCACTAACGGTCATGCACATCCTGCCCAGTCTTGTGAGCAGGATTTACACCAATCAGGATTAAATCAGGATCACCATTTTATATACCCTGCCTGTCTGCCAATCTTCTTATATTATACGAGGATTGGCGTCTCTCGCTAATAGCCCAATGGTCAACCGGCCTCCCAACGGATGCCTACTTTTTCGGCTCGATGTGGCTCACCTGCGAGGGCTGGATGCTCACGCTCGCCGGCTTTGCGGCCATCACCGTCTGCTCATCTTTGACCATATGAGCGAGGTGCTTCATCATGACCGCCTGTCGTTCAGAGGGCTTGCCTCCCAGATCCTCCAGCGCGGATTCGAGCCAGGCCTGGTAGGAGCGCATGCACAAGTAGACCGGACGGTTGCGGCGGTCGGGGAGATGAGCCAGCAGACTCGGAGAGTCTGTCCGCCACATCGGTGGCCTCCGGGTGGATGAGCGGCGTGAGCACAATACCCTGCGCGCCATAGGTCACGTTGACATAACATTTTGAATCGCCTGCACAGACCAACCCTGCCGCGCGTCTCGGGGTCGGTTCGACCGGCTGCAGCAGCGGAGGCACGATCTGGTGATGCAGGGATTGAATGGCGGGGAGGTCGACCGATTGAGTTTTGATCCAGCCGGCATCCGCAGTTCCCCGGTGAAACGTGACTCACATCCCACATGCGCTGCCAGGCATAAACAGAAAAGCCCGCCGTTCGCAGCGCGGTAAAGGCTTCACTGTCCTCGTCGATTTCCGCAAGGATATGGAACGCGCCCCACTTGCCTGCTTCGGCGGCGAGATGCTCGATCAACGGGGTCAAGCCCGGGTGCGAGAGCCTTGCGGATGGCGCGATGTAGACCAGCCGGGCGAACATATCCCCGTTCGTGTGGAGGATGCTGCCGAGCAATGTCGTCCCGTTTTCCTGATTGATGCCGGTGTAGAGATGTCGTGCCGGGTTGAAATAGGAAAGGAAGCCGGCCGCCCTCAACGGGTTGCCGCGCGTCAACCAGCGGGTCGAGTCCAGGCTGACGGCCTCGCCGCGGTAACGAAAGAGGGTGGGCAGATCGAGAAAGTCGAGCGGGCGGGATGTCATTTTTTCGCCGTTCAAAAAGGGCAGGTGGATTCGTCTGCCCCTTGAGTGTTTTTACTTTGCCAGAGAAACAAAGAACTCGTGAAAACGTAGGTCGTTCGTGAGCTCAGGGTGGAAGGAGGTGGCGAGGAGTTTTCCCTCCTGCGCCGCAACGATGCGGCCGTCCGGCAACGCGGAGAGCACCTTGGCCTTTCCGCTGACCGACTGGATGATCGGCGCGCGGATGAACACAGCATGATACGGCGCGTCTGTTTTGGTCGCTTTCTTGAGCGGTTCGATATCGAGGTCCGCCTCGAACGAATCGACCTGCCGTCCAAAGGCATTGCGCTCAACGGTGATGTCCATGATGCCCAGCAGAGGCTGGTGCCGGCGGACATCCTTGGATAAAAAGATGGCGCCCGCGCAGGTGCCCCAGATGGCACGTGATTTTCCAAAGGCGCGCAGCGGCTCCATCAACTTGAAATCCTCGGCAAGCTTTCCAATGGTGGTTGACTCGCCGCCGGGGATGATCAATCCATCGAGGCGGTCCAGTTGAGAGGGCAGGCGGACTTCCTCAGCGTCGACTCCCAGCCGCGTGAGCATGGTAATGTGCTCGGCGAAATCGCCCTGCAATGCAAGAACACCGATGTTCATAATAGAGAGTAGAAAATAGTGAGTAGAGACTAGACAATAGTGATTGGTGATAAGGGAGTAAAGACTAGTGATTAAAGTCTCGTTATTACTGCTCTCTACTCTCTAATAACTAATATCTAGTATTACCACCCTCGCCCGGCGATCTTTTCGCCTTCCGGCATCTGGGAGACATTGCGCCCCACCATGGGCTCGCCCAGGTTGCGGCTGACTTCCGCGAGAATGGCGGCGTCCTTGTAGTGGGTGGTCGCCTTGACAATTGCCGCCGCGCGTTGGGCCGGGTCGCCGCTCTTGAAGATGCCCGAGCCGACGAACACGCCATCCACGCCAAGCTGCATCATCAGCGCGGCATCGGCCGGCGTGGCGATGCCGCCCGCCGCAAAGTTGACCACCGGCATGCGTCCCAACTCCTTGGTCTCCTTGACCAGTTCGTACGGCGCGCCAATCTCCTTGGCGTAGTGCATCAACTCTTCATCGGCCATCGTCTGCAGCCGGCGGATTTCGCCCATCACGGTGCGGGCATGGCGGACGGCCTCGACCACATCGCCGGTGCCGGCCTCGCCCTTGGTGCGCATCATCGCCGCGCCTTCACCGACGCGCCGCAGTGCCTCGCCCAGATTGCGGCATCCGCACACGAACGGGACCTTGAAGTTGTGCTTCAGGATGTGATGCTCTTCATCAGCCGGAGTCAATACTTCGGACTCGTCGATGTAATCCACGCCGATCGCCTCGAGAATCTGCGCTTCGACGAAATGTCCGATGCGGCACTTGGCCATCACCGGGATGGTCACCGTCGCCATGATCTTCTCGATCAAGTCCGGGTCGCTCATGCGCGCCACGCCGCCCTGTGCGCGGATATCCGCCGGCACACGTTCGAGCGCCATCACCGCGCACGCGCCCGCGTCCTCGGCAATTTTGGCATGCTCCGGCGTCACCACGTCCATGATCACGCCGCCCTTTAACATTTGCGCCAGACCCTTTTTAACGGCAAAGGTACCGGTAACAGGTGTAACTTCCATGATCTTGCTCCTTCTTGAAAAATGGTCTTCCAAATCGATTTTACCACGCATGAATTTATTCTGCGTTAGAGGCGCGTTAAAAGCGGGGAGGACGAATTCAGTGGCTGTTATTTCCGCGATATCAGAACAGAAGAAAGTAAGTGTGTTGACTCACCTCTTGACAAACAACAGAAACGATGTACAATTATACAAAGATACAATGATACAATTTGGACATATTTCATGAAGATTGACGTTGACTTCCGCTCGGACATCCCGCTCTACATCCAGATTGTGGAGCAGATACAGCAGCGGGTCGCAGAAGGGGAATTGAAGCCCGGCGACCAATTGCCCACCGTCCGCGCGCTGGCCTCCGAGCTGAGGGTCAACTTCAACACCGTGGCGCGGTCTTATCGCCTGCTGGACGAGGCCGGAGTGATCTCCACCCAGCAAGGGCGCGGCACCTACATCCTGGAGATGCCGCCCCCCGAAGTCGCCGAAAGGCTGCGCAGCGAATCGCTCCAGGCGCTTGCCAGACGCTATCTTTCAGAAGCGAAACGGCTTGGATACAATGCGCAGGGTGCGCTCGAAATTTTTCAAAAAACCGCTGAAAACTGGCAGGAAAAGAGCGGCATCGAAATCGAAGATGAAGAATAAAAGAGAGGATAGACATGGCAACAAAATCAAAGGACCAGACCAAGATCTACGAAGCAGGATCCGCATATTCCGCCAATTGCAGGAGGGATTTTCACCGTCTGCTTGATCATCGCCACCCTGGGCAGTATTTACCTGGGAAATAATGTATCCGACATTTCTGCCGGTGCATGGATGACAGTCTGGCTGCTGATCGGCACCTACATCCTGTTTGCGCTGAAGGTTGCGTCGCAGTGGGAAAAAGCGGTCGTGCTGCGGCTTGGAAAATTCAAGGGGTTGAAAGGCCCCGGCTTGTTCTGGATCGTCCCCGGCATCGACGCCGTCTCGACCTGGGTGGATCACCGCGTAATGGTCACTCCCTTCGCCGCTCAGAAGACACTCACCAAGGATACCGTCCCGGTGGACGTGGACGCCGTTCTTTTCTGGCTTGTATGGGACGCCGAGAAAGCCGCGCTCGAAGTGAAGAACTACGAAGCCGCCGTGGACTGGGCTGCCCAGACCGCCCTGCGCGACATCACCGGGCGCATGATGCTGGCGGACCTGCTCGTCGGCCGTTCGTCCATCGACGCAGAGTTGCAGAAGGTCATCGACGAGCGCACCACCCCCTGGGGTGTGACCGTGCAGTCGGTCGAGATCCGCGACATCGTCATCCCGCAGGACCTGGAGGACGCCATGTCCCGTCAGGCGCAGGCCGAACGCGAGCGGCAGGCGCGCGTCATCCTGGGCGAATCTGAAAAGCAGATTGCCGAGTTTTTTGCCAAGGCTGCCGAATCCTATATCAACAATCCCACCGCCCTGCACTTGCGCGCGATGAACATGCTCTTCGAGGGACTGAAGGAAAAAGGCGCACTGGTCATCGTCCCCAGCAGCGCCGTGGACACGATGAACCTGGGCGGAGTCAGCGGGATGGTCTCGCTGGCGCAGCAGAACCTGCCGAAAGAGGAAAAATAACCGGCTTCTACCAAGCCGCTGGATAAGTAAAAACCCGCGTCAGGGTTTCACGTGAAACCCTGACGCTACAAAAAAGAGAATACCATGTCAACCAAAGCCGCTACTATCACCATCGTCATCATGCTCGTCCTTTCCTTCCTGGTCGCGCTGGTGCTTTACCCCATCATGCCGGACCCGATGCCCTCGCACTGGAACGCCCAGGGAGAAGTGGATGGCTACATGTCCAAGTTTTGGGGGATGTTCCTGATGCCGCTCATCACGCTTGGAATCGTCCTTCTGTTCCTTGCCATCCCCAGGATCGACCCGCTCAAGGCAAACATCGCCCTGTTCATCGACTCCTACAACATCATGATGGTTGCGTTCGTTGTCTACATGCTTTACATCTACGCCCTGACTCTGCTTGCCGCACTGGGATACGGATTCAACATGACCTTCATGCTGCTGCCGGCGATGGGCGTTTTGTTCATCGTCATCGGTTACCTGCTCGGCAAGGCCAAGCGGAATTTCTTCGTCGGCATCCGCACCCCGTGGACGTTGAGCAGCGACACGGTCTGGGCCAAGACTCACCAGCTCGGCAAATGGATGTTCATGGGCGCTGGCGCAGTCAGCATTCTTTGTGTCCTTTTTGGGTGAGGTCGGTTTCTGGATCATGATGATCAGCACGCTGGCTGCCGCCTTAGTCCCGATCGTTTACTCATACATCTTATGGAAGCGCGAAAACCCCGCCTAGGTTTCACGTGAAACACAAGGAAGCGAACATGGAATCAATCATTGAAATCAAGGAGCTACGCCGCGCTTTCGGCGACATCCACGCCGTGGATGGGCTGACCTTTGAGGTCCAGCCCGGCGAGGTCTTCGGCCTGCTCGGTCCCAACGGCGCCGGCAAGACCACCACCGTCCGTCTGCTGAATGGAATCCTTCCTCCCTCGAGCGGCTCGCTGCGCGTCTTTGGGTTGGATCCCGCCACGCAGGGCGAGCAGGTGCGCCAGAAAACCGGCGTGTTGACTGAGAGTCCATCCCACTATGAGAGGCAATCGGCGCGCGAGAACCTGACCTTTTACGGCACCCTCACAGAGATTCCCGAAGAAAAGCTGGCCGGACGCGTGAACGAGATTCTGGCTTTCTTCGAGTTGGATGGGCGCGCCGATGACAAGGTCGAAACCTACAGCAAAGGGATGAAGCAGCGACTCGCGTTGGCGCGCGCCTTGCTTCATCAGCCGCCGCTGCTGTTCCTGGATGAACCCACCTCGGGCCTCGACCCGGAAGCCGCGCAGCAGGTCAATGCGCTGATCGAATCACTCAGCCACAAGGGACAGACCATCATCCTGTGCACTCACAACCTGACCGAAGCCGAGCGCCTGTGTGACCGGGTAGCGGTGATGAACACCGGTCGCGTGCTTGCGTTGGGCAGCCTGACGGAACTTTCGCGGAAACTGTGGCCGGCCACCTGGGTGGACGTCAAATTTTGGGAGGCGCCGTCCGCCTCACAGCTCGAGGCCGCGAAAAGCTTCTCGGGCGTGAAGCAAGTGGAGGCTGAGTCCGTATCGCTGTCTGCGCGGCTCGAAAGCAAGGAAGCCATCCCGTCTTACATCCGTCACCTGGTGGAATCCGACCTGTCAATTTTGAGCGTCAACCCGCGCGCGCACTCGCTCGAGGATATTTACTTTGCCATCCAGAACGGGCGCAAGGAAGGTGAGCGATGAACTGGAGATCGATACGCGCGATTGCGTTGAAAGACTATAAGGAAGTGCGCCAGAACAAGGCGGCTTGGATCCCCGCGCTGGTGCTGCCACTGGTGTTTGCGGTGGCGATGCCACTGGGATTCACCCTGTTGCCGCAATTGATTCCCACTGAAGATATTGCCCAGGAGATGGGTGACATGCAGGACCTGATCGGCCTCATGCCTCCGGCCATCCAGCAGATCTTCGCCGAAACAAGTCTCGAGCAGGGCTTCATCATCTACATGACCGCCTTCATGTTTGCGCCCATGTTCCTGATCATGCCGCTCATGTTCTCGTCCATCATCGGCGCGGATTCGTTCGTGGGCGAACGCGAACGCAAAACGATGGAGGCGCTGCTGTATACGCCTTCCAGCGATGGGACATTATTCATGGGCAAGATTCTCGCCTCGGTAGTGCCGGCCGTCCTGCTTTCGTGGTTTACCTACGCCGTGTATATCGTCGTCGTCAATGCAGCGAGCTGGCCGTTGTTCGGTCGCATCTGGTTCCCGCTGCCCGCCTGGTGGCCGCTGATGTTCTGGCTGACGCCAGCCATTTCTCTGCTGGGCATGGCGGCCACGGTGTTGATCTCGTCACGCGTTAAGACCTTCATGGAAGCTTACCAACTGACCGGCTCGCTGGTCATCTTTGTGCTGCTGCTGATGGTCGGGCAAATCAGCGGGGTGCTGTATCTTGGTGTCTTCTCAACCTTTGCCATCGGCACGCTGGTCTGGGTTGTGGACGCCGTACTGATTTATATCAGCGTGGGCACCTTCAACCGCACCAACCTGATCGCCAAGATATAGTTGTCTATACATATTAAGGAGGCCGAGATGGCTGAAGAAATCAAACAATGGGATTACCGCGTGCAGACTTTTGGCTCCACCTGGAGCGGTGCCAAGGCGGAGGACGTCGAAGCCGCGCTCATCGAATGGGGCGTCGAGGGCTGGGAAGTCGTCGGCACGATTCACAAATCCACCAACGAGGCGATGATCATCGCCAAGCGCCCGCTCACCCGCGAGGTGATACGCGCGCGTTCAATGCCAACTTACTAAACTCAAGGAGAGAATCATGCTTGAACGAAAATCCCTTACCTGGTTCCTGGTCCTGACCTTTGCCATCAGCTGGACTTTTTTCCTGATTCCCCTGGCCTTCAAGGGAGACCCGGTAGTCTATTCACAGGCTGCTCTCATCGGGTGGGCACTCGGCATGTGGGGACCCGGCATCGCCGCCATCGTGACCACGTTGGTCATTGCCAAGCGCCCCTTCAGCGACCTGCGCCTTAACAAGCTGGGCAAGTTCCGCTTCTATCTGATCGCCTGGTTCCTGCCTCCGCTGCTCGCAGCACTGACGGTGGCTCTTACCTCACTGATCGGCACCGGCGTACTCGACCCGAACTTCACCACCATGAAACAGATCGCTGCCCAGTCTGCCAGAATATCCGGGCAGTCCGTGCCGGTGACTGTGTTGATCATCAGCCAACTCGCCCAGGGATTGCTGCTTGGTCCCATTATCAACATCGTCTTCACCATGGGCGAGGAACTCGGCTGGCGCGGATTTCTGCTCCCCAAGCTGCTGCCTCTTGGTCAGTGGAAGGCCATCCTCTTCAGCGGCCTCATCTGGGGATGCTGGCATGCGCCGGTCATCGCGCAGGGACACAATTTTCCGGGGCATCCGTTCTGGGGAATCCTGGTGATGGCCTTTGCCTGCGTGCTGCTCGGGGCGATCATCTCCTGGCTTTATCTCAAGACGCGCAGTCCGTGGTCCGCGGCGCTGGCGCATGGATCGGTCAACGCATGGGGCGGCCTGCCGATGGTCTTTCTTCTCCCGGGATTTGATGCGCTCTACGGCGGCATCATCCTGAGTCTGACGGGCTGCATCGTCCTGGCGGCGTTCATCGGCTTCCTCGTGCTGATCAAGCAGCTGCCGGTGAAAATGCCGGAGGAAGCGCCCGCCATCCCTGCCGCACCAGAAGCCTGATATTTAAAAAAGGAAACTTCAATGTACACAGCTAAAAAATTCGATTGGCGTATTTTCTTCATATTGTTGGGCGCCGCCACCTTTGGCGTGATTGCCATCTTCCCCTATTCGCTCGCATTGCAAGCCGGGCAACTTGAAGCAATTGAGGCTCAACTGCCTTTCCCGCTGCCAGTTGTTTTGATCATTCAAATTCTTCAGAATGCGTTGATGTTTGCCGTTGTGATCGCGATAGGCTTGCTGGCGGCAAACCGCATCGGCCTCGGACTACCCATTCTCGAGGCAAAACTGGCCGGTGAAAAAGTATGGCCCAGGATCAAGGCCATTCTTCCGATCAGCATCATCATCGGAGTGGTTGGTTCACTGATCATCATTGCGCTCGACAAATGGGTCTTCGGCCCGGGACTCGTGGCGCAGCTGGGTGAACAGGCACAGGTTCTTAATCTCGAAACTTCTCAGCCGGCGGCATGGAAGGGATTGCTCGCCTCTTTTTATGGAGGCATCAACGAGGAGATCCTATTACGGTTATTCATGATGAGTGTGCTGGCCTGGTTGGGAAAATTTATCAGTCATACCGCTGATGGACGACCTACTGTTGCAATCTTCTGGATCGCCAACGTGCTGGCGGCTGTTCTGTTCGGGCTGGGACATTTACCCGCGACTTCAATGTTGCTGCCCTTGACACCGCTGGTCATTACGCGCGCCATTGTGCTCAACGGATTATTGGGAATAGCGTTTGGTTACCTTTATATGAAATACGGCTTGGAATCAGCGATGATATCGCATTTTTCGGCAGATATCGTCCTGCATGTGCTGCTCGCGCTCTAGTGAGACAAACCGGCTCAAGCCTTTCGGCGGCAGGGGATTGGAACTTAAAACGCGCAGATATCTGCGCGTTTTTTCTATGTAAACCTCTCTGTTATTAATCTATGCGAATTACCTATCGCTCAGGAACGCCACCGCCCTGCCCTCGTCATCGTCCATGATCAGATTAATGAAACAGCCGGGGCGGAAATCATCCACCTTGATCAGCTTCAGCGCCTTGCATACTTCCTCTTCGGAGGCAGGCAGCCACTCCTCCAACCGGTTGGGCGTCTCGAAGAAAAATTCCCGGTTGAAGACAGCATCCTTGTCGTCGAGGTTGACCGCCAGCGGGAAGATATGCGCCTCCATCAGGTCCTGGAAGAAATGGGTGCCGAAGGACGGCTCGGGATCCGTGCCGACCTCGCTGCCCGAGAGCTCGACCAATGCACGGGTGCCGTAGATATCTCCGTAAGCCACGTAAACGCCCAGGTTGGGAGTCGACGTCCCCCACCGCCCCGGGCCGACACAGATAAAGGTCTCCCCTTTCATGGCGGCGTTGAGCGCGCCGATCCCCCGCTTGAGCCTGCTGCGGTCGGCTTCGGACTGCAGGTTGAAGTATTCCTCCGGCGGGACAAACAGCACGTAGCGGATGTCGTGAACTGCTCCGCGCGGGACCATGCGGCGAGTGGACAGAATCACGTCGGCTTCGGTCAGGTCATCGGGGATGCTGGCGTCCTCCTCGTCCATGGCGCTCTGCGGCCGGCACTGCAGGATGGTAATTTTGACTTCCGGCTGCAGAGCCTGCGGGTCAACGACGTCCACGGTGAACTCGGTATCCACCGGCGAACGGTAATGCTTCTCAAGCAAGTTCAACATCGTGCGCATATGCCCGGCAAACGGCGTGCGGCGCAGCAGCCCATCGAAGGTCACCACAATGTTGGCGGAATCCACCACGCTGGAGCTGATGGCAGCCAGGTAATCCCCCTGGTCCTCCTGCGCGATGTAACGCAGACCGGGATATCGCGACTCGATCACATCGCGAACCGGCAGCGTCTTGAACTTGTTGTCCTGCAGGTCGATCAAGTCAACATAACGCTGGGAGTACCGGCGAATCATTTTGGTTGCCGCAGCCGGATGAAGCGAGGGATGGCTAAGCGCCACCAGACGCGGATGATCGTCGCCGACCGTCTCGACAGCGCGCGTGCCCATCCCCCAGACGAGGCGCAGGAATCCGTCCTCGCGTTTGATCTGCGGAGACCAGCGGTACAGGTTGTGGCTGAACGCCACGCCAGCGCCGTGCGGCATGAAATAACGCCCGTAGCGCTCCCCCTGCACGAACTGAATCAGGACGGCGACGCGTTCATCGTAGTCCACCAAGCCCTTGTGGTGGCGGTAAAGCAGCGCATCGGGATTGAGGCAGGAGGCGTAGACCCGCGCAATGGACTCGGTCAGCGCCTTGAGGTTCTCCTCCGGCGTCCCCTGGTTCGGGCAGAAATAGCTGTCGTACTTGCCGGCGAAAGAGGTGCCGAAATTGTCCTCCAGCAGCGACGACGAACGCACGATCAGCGGGCGGTCGCCTGCTTCATCGAGGATCATCCTGAGCCGGTCGAGGATGTCCGCCGGGAAATCGCCGTCCACAAACTCGCGCACGATCTGCGGGAACTCGGCGCGCATCATCGCCTCGGGTTTGTATTTCTGGTCGCCCCAGTGCACCAGCCCGTTGGCCGCCATGAAGGTGTAGAACAGGTCCGAGGCGAGGAAGTAGGACACCGGGATTTGAATCGCTTTATGGATCTCGGGCGGCGCGACCTCCCTCAGGATGCGGTAGGCCAGCATCATCCCGGCGGACTTGCCGCCGATCTTGCCGTAGCCGATCTTGCGCCCGCGGATCTCGCGCAGGTCTTCCACCGTGAACCACTTGCGGGCGATATTGAGGTAGGCAAGCTGGTCGCTGATCATGGTGCGGATGAGGACGACCTTGATCTCCTGCAGGCGCGCCTCGAGCGAATGCCGGTCCTCGCGCGGCAGCTTTTCTATCATCTCGGCCTGCTCGAACAGCATGTCCTGCGGCGCCAGCTCGGGGTTGAAGGTGACCATGTCGGGCGCGGAGCCGCGCTCGCCGATGATCTCGCGCGCGATCTCCTCGAACGATTCGTAGGGGAAGTTGTAGGCGAAGTAGAAATCGGTCAGCGAATCGCGGACGCGCGCCAGGCGCGTCTCCCAGATCTCGATCAACTCCTCGCCATACGGGTCGCTCAACCCTTCCCGGGTTTGTGATTCGATGGCTTTCTTCCTCGCCTCGGCTTCAAACACTTCAGTGGTGATGATGCCGCGCTCAAAGAGATCCCGCCGCATGCGCGCGCGGATGCGCCCCGCCAGAATCGGATACTGATTCAAGGCGAGGTAGATCGCAAGCACGCGATCGGCGGAGGGAGTAGGCAGGTTCGTGTGAGTTGAAGACATCGTATTGATATAGAAAACGTCAGGGCGATTCTACACCCTGACGATACATTTTCATATTTGCTGTCATTGCAAGCCGCCTTTTCGGTGGCGTGGCAATCTCCTGTTAAAAGTGCAGATTGCTCACCTGCCGCCCACACCGCAGGTGCGGGTCGCTCGTTACACTCGCTCGCAATAACATTAACACCTAGCCCAGATGCATCGGCATGATGACATGGATGAAGCTCTCGTCACCCACCGGGCGGATGACGCCGGGCGCATTGGCGGCGCTGGTCTCGAGCGCCACATTCGGCGTCTTGATGACCTCCAGCACCTCGCGCATGTACTTCACGTTGAAGGCGACCAACAGGCCGATGCCGTCCACTGTCGCTTCGACGATGGTCTCGTTCGAGCCGGTCTCTTCGGAGACTGCGGAGATTTCCACTTCGCTTGGAGTGAGTTCACCGGTGGAGGCTTTGATGTTGATACGCGCCACGTTCGAGCCTTCGCGGGCGAAAATCTCCGCCTGTTTGCAGGCTTTGAGCAAGGCCGGCGTGGAGACCAGCGTGCGCGATTTGTACGAGCGCGGGATAATCTGCTGGTAATCGGGGAAGGTGCCGTCGATGAGCTGCGAGACCAGCTCGGCATCCTTGACGCGGAACACGACCTGCCCGCGTCCCTTGGGCAGCACCATCGAAATCGCCGTCTCGCCATCGGTGGCGATGCGCGCCAGCTCGGAAAGTGCCCGGGCAGGGATGATGGCCGAGACCGGAGTGGGAACAGGCGAAGAAAGGGTCGATTTGCGCACCGACAGGCGGAAGCCGTCCGCGGCGGCCATGGTGATGGTGTCCTTTTCCACGGTCACCAACACGCCCATCAGCACGGGGCGCGCCTCATCGGTGGAGGCGGCGAAGGCCACCTGCGCGATCATTTCCTTGAAATCCACCACGTTGATTTGGATGGCGTTTTCGAAATCGGGAACCGGCAGCGGAGGGAACTCCTGCGCGTCGATGCATTTGATGTCGTTGGTGGAAGAACCTGAGCGCAGGTTCAGGCTTTGTACCTTCGTGTCCAACGACAGGCGGACCTGGGGATCGGGCAGGTTGTTCACCAGGTCGGAGAAGGTCCGCGCGGGGACAGTGGTGGAACCGTCCTCTTCGATCTTCGCGCCGATCCAGCAGGTGATGCCCAGCTCGAGGTTGGTGGCCGAGAGACGCAAACGCCCCTCGTCGGTTGCGATAAGAACATTTCCCAGCACAGGCAGGGTGCTGCGCGGCGACACCGCGCGCGAAACCGTGCTTAATCCACGGGCCAGGTTTTCTTGTAGAACGGTCACTTTCATCGGTGTCTCTCCTGCAACAAGGCTAAGAAAAGTATATCATGAATGTTAAATCATCATGCGCACCAGACAGAAATGGGAGTGTCTAAAGTGGTGGGCTAAAATCCTTTTACCGCAAAGAGCGCAAAGTTCGCGGAGAAAAACAAAGGAAATTCTTTGCGTTCTTTGCGTACTCCGCGGTTAATAACAATTAATAGCCCACGATAATAGTCACTCCTACAGAAATAAAATTATCCACCCATAATCAAACTCATCAGCATACCGAACAGCAGGAAAGCCACCTCAAGACCAAACAGCACCGCGATGACGTAGAGCACGATCATCCCGGGCGTGGCCGCCGCTGAGGGGCGTACTTCCTGTCCCTCGGCCAACTGGCGCAAGGCCAGCGCCGCCTGCCCGGCCGTGACGTTGAGTCCGCGCTCCGGTTGGCCGCTCCAGACCCAACCGGGCGTCTCGCCCTGCACCACCACCTTCGCGCCTTTGAAATCCTCGAGGATCACGTGCAGCGCCTCGGGCGGGTCGAGCGCCAGCGAGGCCGGCAGGACCAGCGCCTGCACACGCCGTGCATCGTCGGGGATGGGCTGCCCGATAGGCTGGACCACGACGGGCATGCCGGGCGCCTGCTTCTCGATGGCGGAGGTGAGCGCTGCCGCGAAGCCCTCGTCGCCGGGGTCGAAGACCATCACGCCGTAACTGGTATATTTTGCGCGGATCGAATCCGCGGCGTGGGCATTGTCCCTGCGCAGGGCGCTCATGTGGTAGAGCAGCAACCCGGTAAAGAGCAGCAACAACTGGGTGGAGTTCAATATCCCTGACAGGGAAAAACCCGCCCGCTGACCGAGCAGCGCGGTCAACGCCTGATAAACCAGAGCAATGGCTGAGACCATCAGCCCGATCACCGAGGCGAAGATGACGAGGTAAAGATACACTCTGCGGACCAGCGAACGCCGGGCATGGTCGCCTTCAGCGTCCGTGGCCAGCGCCTCCGCCTGCATCGGACGCCAGGTCATCAACCAGAGGGGCAGGCCAACCGCCAGGGTGGCAATCGCGCCGGCGGTGCGTCCGCGCAGGGACTCACCCCACAGCGCCGTGCCAAACAACTGGTCGAGCACCACCGAGACCAGCAGTGCGAGTCCGGTGAACGAAGCCGCCAGTCCGATCAGCGAAAGGATGTAGTAATAGAACCGTCGCAAGCCTGAACGACGCTGCGTGTCGGGCACGGACTGGATGTCCGCGTTCAGCCAGCGGCCATAGTATGCCCACAACACTGAAAACGGGATCAGCACGGAAATGGGTCCGCCCACCTGTTGGACGAACTCGACGACCGTGAAGGGTTTGCCGAAAGCCCACAGCAGGATGTTGTTCAGCACGGTACCGGCTGTGGCAAGCACGGTGATGACGCCGGCCAGCGCCAGCAGGTAAAGCACGCCCAGCCGGATGAGCGATCCCTTCTCGGCGGGGTCCGCGAGCGCGTCCTGGCACAGATTCCACGTGTAAACCCAGATGGGCGTGCCGACGACGAGCAGCGCCAGCCCGTTGACGAAGGTCTCGCGCCCCAACTCACCCAGCATCGCGGAGGGGATGAAGAAGTCGTAGCGCAAAACCTGCTGCGCGCCAAAGACCACCATGGCCAGCGAGTAGATCAGCCAGATGTAGCGGTACAGCCGGCGCACATCCGAAAAATTCTCGCGGTCGGAGATGGATTTCCAATCCTTCTGGAGGATGTTATAGAAATAAGCCGCAGCCGCCAAGTTGAAGGCGATGGCGATCAGGTTGTCCTTCCAGGACTGGGTCCCGCCAAAGATGGCGCGGTAGGCGCTCATCCCCGAGCCTTCCAGCAGCAGACGATTGATCAGCGCCAGCGTGTTCTGGGCAGCCGGGATGAGCAGAATCAGCAATGCGCCGTACAGGAAGACCGCCCGCAGCGTGGCGGTATGCTCCTCCTCGTCGCGCTGGGCGGCGTGTTGGATCCAGTTCCAGTGCAGGAGGAAGATCGGCACGCCCACCAGGATGAGCGCCAGCGCCTGGGCGAGAGTCTCCACACCGGGGACGATGTCCGCGGCGAGGGCGGTGCGCAGCAGGTTGATCAGCCCCCACAGCACCACTTCGAGGCTGACGAGGGCAATCGCGTAAAAGTAGAGTCGGCGGATCGTTTTCATGGGTCACCACTTCAAGCGGAGGGAGGTCAGGGCTTCTCGGGCACGTAGACGGGCTGGTACCAGTCGTACGCCCAGAAGTTGTAGGGCAGCTGTTCCAGTTTCCATTGCCCATTCTGAAGAAGCAGCAAGGCCGCCTCGTTGTTGCGATAGCCGCCGGAGAACGGGTCGCTGGAGTTGTAGATGGTGCTCAGCGCGACCACGGCATCGTCGCCGCTGATGTCCGCCTTGCCGACCTCGACACCGACGTTGTCCGGGAAGACCATGTTCGTAATGAACGCCTGGCGGAACTGCTCGTAGGTGGGCTTGTAGTCTTTTTCGGCCAGGTAGCTGTAGGCTTTTTCGAAATCACGCTTGTGCACCGCCACCACGTAGTTGTGCACCACGCCCTCGGGGGTATCGTCGGCGACGTAGGTTTCGCTGTCCTTGCGGGTGAAGAACAGCACGAGGGAAAGAACCACTAAAGCAGCGATACCGATGAGGATGCCGATCAGGAAACGGTCTTGTTTCATTTTGTCCATCCTTTTGGAGAGTTAGCGGGATTTGCCGGGTTGAAGGACGATGACCAGGAAGGGGCCGAAGGCCGGGAGAAACAGAGCCAGCAGGCCCCACAAAGCGAATGCGTTGAAGGAGAGTCGCTGCCGGCGAAGGTAGGCAAGCGCCAGGAAGTACATGACAAAGATGAAGAGAACGAGCAGGAGGTGCAGGCTGTGCGCGTCCATGATTTGATTGTACAGGGTTGAGTAACGAAAGGCAAGAAGTAGACCCCTCCGCCCTGACCCCCTCCGGCCTCACCTGCACTTGCAGCGCAGGTGCAAGTGACGGCCACCTCCCCCAAATGCGACAAGTTACCTTTTGCTGATAATAATAGTATTGGACGTCGCATTTGGGGGAGGCGGGAGGGGGTCAAGTTAAGTTATACTTGCGCCATCTTTTCGTAAAAGGAGCCCTAAATGACAACCCCTCCCCGCTGGGACTTAACCAATGTCTACCCCTCGCTCGAACTCGAAAGAATTCGAGGCCTCCGTCAAAAAGGTCAAGAAACAGATCGGCGAGCTGGAGAAATTCTTCGATAAGAACGTCGACAAGACCACCGCCAAGACGCCCGTCAAGAAACTGGCCGGGCTGGCCGGCAAAGCCATCGACCGCTTCAACACGGTCTACGAGTTGTATGGAACCATCAACGCCTACATCTACTCGTTCGTCTCGACCGACTCGCGCGACATGCTGGCGATGAAGAAACTCTCGGAGTTCGAGCAGGTCGGCGTGCGCATGCAGAACCTGAACACGCGCTTCCTGGCCTGGGCGGGAAAAATCTCGCCGGTGCTGAACAAGGTCATCGCCGCCAACCCCACCGCCAAGGCGCACGCCTTCATGATGAAGGAAGCCGCCCGGCAGTCCAAATACATGATGAGCGAACCGGAGGAAGCCCTGGCCGCGGAACTCAACCTGAGCGGCGCCAACGCCTGGGAAAAACTGCAGGGGACGGTCACCTCGCAGTTGACA
This sequence comes from uncultured Chloroflexia bacterium, assembly GCA_963774975.1. Lineage (GTDB taxonomy): Bacteria > Chloroflexota > Anaerolineae > Anaerolineales > Villigracilaceae > JBGPQJ01. The sequence goes on along the minus strand of CAVZGY010000002.1, from coordinate 175,853 downwards.
GTGGACTTCGAGCTGGACGGTGAGATGAAGAAGCTGCCGATGCCGGCGCTGATCAACCTGCACTCGCATCCGGATGAGTCGGTGCGGCGGCGCGCCTACGAGGCCGAGATGAAAGCCTGGGAATCCGTGCGCGAACCGCTGGCCGGCGCCATGAACGGCGTCAAGGGCACGACCCACACGCTCAACGTCCACCGCGGGCGCAAGGATGCCCTGCACACCCCGATCGACCAGTCGCGCATCGACCGCCCCACGCTGGAGGCCATGCTCGGCGCGATGGAAGCTTCCTTCCCGATGTTCCGCAAATACTTCAAAGCCAAGGCCAAGCGCCTCGGCAAGGACCAGCTGGCCTGGTGGGACGTCTTCGCCCCGAGCGGGAACAGCCGCAAGACGTACACCTATCCCGAAGCGCGGGACTTCATCCTGAAGAACTTCAACTCCTTCTCGCCGGACCTGAAGGCCTTCGCCAAGCGCGCCTTCGACGGAAACTGGATCGACGCCGAACAGCGCGACGGCAAGCGCGGCGGCGCGTTCTGCATGGGCGTGCCGGCGGTCAAGGAAAGCCGCGTGCTGTGCAACTTCGACGGCACGCTCGACCAGGTCAGCACCATCGCCCACGAGCTGGGGCACGCCTTCCACAACGAATGCGCCTACGCCGCCGGCAAGACCGAGCTGCAGCAGGACACGCCCATGACCCTGGCCGAGACCGCCTCCATCATGTGCGAGACCGTCGTCATGGAGGCCATCCTCAAGCAGACGTCCGACCCGCAGGAGCAGCTCGCCATCCTCGAGACCCGTCTGATCGGCGACGCGCAGGTCATCGTGGACATCTACTCGCGCTACCTGTTCGAGAAGGAGGTCTTCGAGCGCCGCGCGGAATCCGAGCTCTCGGCCGACGACCTGTGCGAGATCATGGAACGCGCCCAGAAGGCCACCTACGGCGACGGGCTGGACGAGAAGTATCTGCACAAATACATGTGGACGTGGAAGCCGCACTACTACTCGGCCGGGCGCGCGTTCTACAACTTCCCCTACGCCTTCGGCCTGCTCTTCGCCACCGGGCTGTACGCCATCTACCTCAAGCGCGGCGCGGACTTTGTGCCCGATTACAAAGCCCTGCTGGCCTCCACCGGCGAAGGGACCGCCGCCGACCTGGCCGCCCGCTTCGGCATCGACATCCGCTCGCGCAAGTTCTGGGAGGACAGCCTGGCCGTCATCGGGGGGAAGATCGAAAGGTATTGCAAGCTGTAATGCTCAAAGAAAAACCTCTTCTGAAAAACAGGAGAGGTTTTATTATGCGATTTTATCCAACATTGTTGCGTGCTATACTGATTTCAGGTTATTGATTTATGTCAATCCATGAGCTATTAGGCAGCGATTGGAGGAGTAAATGAATGCTTTGTTGAAAACGTGCTGGAAAATTCTTAAAGTTGGAGGATGGTTTCCTTTGCTTGTATTTTCTACGCACCTGATCTTCAGCCGAGTCCTACATGTTTATGAAATTTGGCCCTCAGTTGATATTCCGATGCATTTCATAGGGGGATTATCTATTGCATTTTTTATTTCACGTTGTTTCCAGGTACTACCTCGCGAATTTGATAGAAGAAGTCGGATCGTTTTGCTTGAGCTTCTCCTTATTGGTAGTCTCACAGCCTCCACAGCAGTATGTTGGGAGTTTGCGGAATTTACTTTTGATCAACTATTCAGCAGTAATGTTCAAATCGGTCTTGTAAACACGATGCAAGATATGGCGATGGGGATATTGGGCGCCACAGTTATTATTCTGATAAGGTCAAGGCAGCTCAATGTTGGAACTAATGAACTTAGAGAAATCACTTTTGATTGGTTTCAGAGCAAAGCCGCCTAACAGCGTGCCCTGAGAAGATCGCTAAGGACTTCGCACCCGGCCCCGCCCGCTTCGGCATCGACATCCGCTCGCCAAGCTCCGGGGGCAACCTGGCCGTCATTGGGGGAAGATCGAAAGGTATTGCAAGCTTTAGATAACTAGAGATTGGAGCGTAGAGCCGGGCGGAGGTAACTCCGCCCGGCTTTCATTGTTTATTGTTGCCCGGATATAGAGGTGCACGTATAATCTGTATATAATCATTTATACAGCGCAGCGCTAGATAAGGTGCTACAGGGTACTTAGTCGGCGTAATGCTGTATAAGCTATAGTTAGGCGCGCAAGCGAAGAGTTAACACGATGACTGATTACATTGATTTTGCTGAATATTACGATTACGATCATGACATCAGTTTTGATATCCCTTTTTTTGTCGATTTTGCACGCCAGTGCCAATCGCCTATTCTTGAATTGGCAAGCGGCACAGGTCGACTTCTAATCCCACTTGCTAAAGCTGGATTTGATATTTACGGGATAGATCTGTCGGACAACATGCTTGAGATTTGTCGTAAGGCAATCCATCGACAACCCTTCGAGCAGCGCGTGCATTTATTTTTGGATGACATGGTTCACTTCGATCTACCATGCAAGGATTTTCATCTGACGTTTATTGCCCTTCGATCGTTCATGCACCTGCTCTCGCAGACGGATCAGCTTGCTTGTTTGCAGCGAGTCTATGAGCACCTTCAGCCTCAAGGCCTATTCATCATCAGCGTGATTGCCCCCGACCGGGAGAAACTAGCTCAAACGCCCAGCGATGTATTTACAGTAAAGCGCGAGTTTGATCTGCCCAATGGTCGTCATGTGATACGCAAGGAGCGATTAGTACAGCATGATGTGGTCAACCAGCTGCGTTATTTTGAGTTCAAATTTGAAGAATTCGATACAGCCAGGCAGCTGGTTCGGGAGCGAATTGTTCCTCTAAAAACCCGCTACCTGTTTCGCCATGAGTTACAGCTTTTGCTCGAAACTGTTGGCTTCCATATTATGGAAGTCTATCGAGATTACAGTAAGAATCCTTATGATGGCACTGGAGAGATGATCGTGGTCGCCGGTCGTCTCTGATAATTCAGAAATGCGCCTAACAATGCGTGCACGCGGACGGCTGGATTCGCACCGCCAAATTGGGTTTTTTCGTGGCTTTGGGTTTTATCCGTTTCGGGAGCGAGTCTCGTCCCACCCGCCGCCGGTAACGCGAGCCGCTTAGCCATACCGTTAGCTGGCTCAAATGGTGTATATCTCTTGGCCAAAGAGCCTAAAACAACTTAGTTGCAATAAAAGGAGTGGAAATATGTCAGAAGATAAAATGAATCAAACCATTACACTCCAAGATGGGCGAACCTTGGGCTTTGCAGAATACGGGAATGATAAAAGCTATAAAACCGTTTTTTATTTCAACGGTTCGGGTGGCTCTCGTCTGGAGTATCCCACGGATAAGCTCGTCCTTTCCGAACTTGGGCTGCGGTTTATCGCCACTGACCGACCAGGACATGGCTTATCAAGTCCACAGCCGGAACGGGAGTTGCTTGACTGGTCCGTAGATATTAGTCAGCTCGCGAATCATCTTCATGTAGAAAGATTCTATGTCATGGGGTGGTCAGCCGGCGGACCGCATGCGCTGGCATGTGCGTATAAACTTCCTGAACGTGTGATTGCAGGAGCGATCATTAGTGGTCTTGCTCCGGTCGAAAGGCCTAATCCTTACGAAGGTCTGCCGTTCCCCTTGAAAATATTCAATTTTCTTGGCCGAAAGACCCCTGGCTTGGTATATCTATTTCGACGGCTGTTACGTCCGATGATAATGGGAGAGCCCGAAGAAGCCGGGAAGAAAATGGCTGCATCCTTTCCTCTTGTCGATAGGGAACTGGCTGTGAAGCCTGAAAATCAGAAGATGTTGGTAACAAGCATTCAGGAAGGGTATAAACAAGGTTGGCAAGGTCCCGCGCAAGATGATATTGTTATAAACACTCCTTGGGGATTTCGATTGGAAGATATCCGTGTACGAATCGATATCTGGCAAGGAGAAGTAGATAAAAATGTCCCACTCAATCAAGGAATATATCAGCACGAGAAAATACCCAACAACACTTTTACAGTCATGCCTGGACAGGCTCATCTGTATCTATTAGCAAATTGGCGTAGCGTTTTAGGTAAATTAGTCGCAGAATAGGCTTCGAGAAGAAGAGCCAGCCAACGCCGGCTCCGTCCGCTTCGGCATCGACCTCCGCTCGCGCAAGCTTGTCCCCTAAAAGGGGGCGCCGGGGGCAGCCTGGCAGTCATCGGGCGGAAGATCGAAATGTATTGAAGGCTGTAACCCTTATGAAAAGCTTCTCCTTTTTTGGAGAGGCTTTTTTTATGCAGTTAACAAGCGACCATCTTGCGTGCTATACTTTTATAAGCTGTTTTAATCCAGGACCGTCAATAAACGTTTGTCTCTCTATGAGGGCCTTGGCGCACCACCTAAACACCAGTTGGACGGCGACGAAAATCGGAGGTTTCAATGCCAGTCAACGTGAAGGTGATTAATACCAAAGAATTCATCAGAGTTTCTGCAACGGGCACCCTCGATTTCGCGGCAAGCAAACAGGCCATTCTTGACATCGCATCCCAGATCAAGAAATCTGGCGAATACGAGGTGTTAATAGATTCCCGCGGAGCAGATGCAACACTTTCCATTATTGAGCTTTATCAATTAGGTGTGGCTATGGCAGGCCACCCTTCTTTGCGCCACAGCAAAATCGGCCTTCTCGGGCCGATGAGCGGCATGGATAGCGGGTACTTTCTCGAAACCGTAGCCCAGAACCGCGGTGTCAACATAAGGGCATTTACCGACTTTGAGCAGGCGATCACCTGGCTTGTCATGCAGGAGGCTTCATAGCAATAGCTTTCAACCCAAGCGGCACGCCAGATAGCTGCGTAGGATCACTTCGAGAGCAAGGATTTAGGAGGCACTGATGGGCAAACGCGAGGAAGAAGTACTGCAGACGATCACCGAGTGGAATGGCCACTTCGCGAACAACCGCGTGAAGGAATACTTCGAGTTTCTGAGCGACGATGTGACGTTGTTCATTACCACGGCTCCCTATCGAATCGAGGGACTCAAGAACGACCGGGAGGAGTTCGAGTACTCGCTGGCGCAGGGTTGAACCACGGTCGGCTACTTCCAGATGCTGCAGATCGACATACGAGTTTATGGCGATACTGCCGTGGCCACCTATCACACCAGAGGAAGCTACGGGGCGGATCCGCACGTTGTCTATGTGAAAGAGACCAACGTGCTGGTGTACGAGGACGGGCGCTGGAAGATCGTCCATATTCACGTCTCTCGCGTTTAAGCAACCGGCGCCCACCGCGCCTCCCTTAACCCGCGGTTGATACGCGGACGTTGGGCGAATACACTGAACGTCAACTGGTTAGAAACTTATGGACATCGACAGGAAGGTTTTGCAGGAACTGATCAACGAATCAATTAAAAAGGCTCGCCGAGCCGGATAAGGTTGTTTATGGGCTGAAATCATTTAGCGGATAATCATTAGAATCTGGAGGATGACATGGCAAAGACGGCTGAATTAAAGACGAAGGTCAATGATGCAAGCGTGGAAGGTTTTCTCAATTCTGTTGCAGATGAACAAAAGCGTAAAGATTGTTTTGAGATTCTCAAATTAATGAAACAGGTTACAAAAGAAACGCCAAAGATGTGGGGTTCAAGCATTGTCGGCTTTGGAAGCTATCACTACAAAGGCGCCAGCGGGCGTGAAGGTGACTGGATGTTGACAGGCTTCTCCCCTCGTAAACAAAATCTGACGCTATACATTATGGGAGGGTTTGATTCAAATAAAGATTTTCTAAAGAAACTTGGCAAATTTAAAACAAGCGTTGGATGTTTATATATCAAAAAACTGGGCGACGTGGATAGAAAAGTATTAAAGGAACTGGTCGCTGGGTCTGTAAGAACGATGAAGAACCTTCAAAATAAATAATCTTTGCAAAGAGGTCCTGAAGGCTCAGATTCATTTTCGTTTACCGCATCGGGCAGAAGAACGAAAGGTATTGCAAGCTGTAACCCTTATAAAATCCTCTTCAAAAAAGGAGAAATTGGATGAAAGAACTGGTACACAGACTGGAACAGACAGCCTCTGAGACGGGGTTCTCAGGCGTCATCTCGATATTCAAAGGCGCTTCCACTGTGTTCAGTAAGGCATTTGGGGATAGGGACATAAAGAACAAGCTGCCCAACACGACCGGTACGAGATTCGGAATTGCCTCAGGGACCAAAGCCTTTACAGCATTGGGAATCGGTGTGCTTGTCGATCAGGGATTGATCTCCCTGGGGACGACCATTGGGGAAATCGATCAGGGGTATACGGATTTCGTCGGCGAACACGCGTCGATCCGGCAATTGCTGACTCATACCTCGGGTATCTATGACTACTACGATGAGGAAATCGAGCAAGACTTTGAGCATTTTTCCACGGAGATCCCGTGGTATGAATTGGAAACGCCATCAGATTATTTTCCCTTATTCAAAAACAAACCAATGAAGTTTCCTCCCGGAGAGAGATACTCCTATTCCAATGGCGGATATGTCTTTTTGGGGATGCTCATCGAGAGAATGACAGGGATGCTCTATCGAGATTTCGTCCATGACCATATCCTGAAAGCGGCCGGCATGCACAATTCCGGTTTTTATGCCTTCAATGACCTGCCTGAAAACACTGCAAATGGCTATCTCGAGGACCGAAGAACAACCAATATCTATCATCTTCCGTTGAGAGGCGGCGGAGACGGCGGGATGTACACCACGACAGATGATCTGCGCTCTTTTTGGGACAGCTTGTTTTCTTACAGAATACTTTCCGAAGAACTTACAAAAACATACCTGAACACGCACCACACATTCAATGACACCAACGGATTTGGCTGCGGTATCTATAAGCGACTCGACAACAGCATGTTTTCAATTGAGGGCGGTGATGCCGGGGTTGGTTTTGATTCCAGGTACCTCGTAAAAGAAAAACTGACGATTAACATTCTTTCCAACATCACGAATGGAGAAAATCGTATCAGGGATGTTGTCCTGGATTTTTTCTAAAGCACATACCATCAAGCCGACGCCGCTCGCGCAAGCCTGTCTCCTGAAAGGGGATTCCGGGAGAATAGTCTGGCAGTCATCGGGCGGAAGATCGAAATGTATTGAGAGTTATACTTCCTTATAAGTAAAGAGCATCAAAAAATGGCGACCAATCCACCCAAACGGCAAGTCCCGAAGCCAAACAGCTTGGTTATCCAGTGGCTGCTCGATTCTGACCCTTCGATCCGCTGGCAGGTGATGCGGGAACTGATCGGTGCGCCCGCGGAGGAGGTCGCGGCTGAGCGCGCACGGGGCGCCACCGAGGGCTGGGGCGCCAGGCTGCTCGCCCTGCAGAAGCCTGACGGGACCTGGGCCGGCGCGGCGTGGAACCGCGGGTGGGACTCCACGATGCACGTCCTGTCGCTGCTGCGAGAACTGGGCCTCGATCCCGCGAGCGACGAGGCGCGCCGCGCGGTGAGCCTGGTCCGCGACCGCGTGACGTGGCGGGGTTCGGGTCCGCAGGAGTGCGATGACAATCACTTCTTCGCCGGCGAGGTGGAGCCCTGCATCAACGGTCAAGTCGGGGCGAGCGGAGCCTACTTCGGACAGGATGTCCACGCCATTGTCGACCGTCTGCTCGGCGAGCAGCTGCCCGACGGCGGCTGGAACTGCGAGGCCGCCAACGGCTCGACGCGGTCGTCGTTCAACACCACGATCTGCGTTCTGGAAGCCCTGCTCGAATACGAATTGGCCGGCGGGAGCAGCGCCGATGTAACGGGTGCCCGACTTCGCGGACAGGAATACCTGCTCGAGCGCCGCCTCTTCCGGAGGCGGTCGACCGGCGAGGTGATCGAGCGGGATCGCAAGGGCGCCGCCGTCTGGACGCGTTTTGCCTTCCCGCCCTGGTGGCACTACGACGTGCTGCGGGGGCTCGAGTACCTGCGCAGAGCCGGCGTCGCGCCCGACGAGCGTGTGGACGAGGCGATCGGGCTGGTCGAGTCGAAGCGCGGCAGCGACGGCCGGTGGCCGCTCGATGTCCGCTACCAGGGTGTGATGCCGGTCGAGATCGACGAGGGTGAGGGCCGGCCGAGCCGGTGGAACACGCTGCGCGCCTTACGGGTGTTGGACTGGTATTCAGCACGAGACTGACGAAGACTCACATGCCGCTCGCGCAAGCTTGCCCCCCTAAAAAGGGATTCCGGGAGGGCAGCTTGTCGGTCATCTGGCAGAAGATAGAGATTGGATAATCGTGGGTAGAACCGGGTAGAGTAACTCCGCCCGGTTTTTTTATCGAGGCGATGTTGTATTTAATGTTGGAAATCTCTATAATTTCATTACCGGCTTCACATAAGTATCGATACAATATCCATACCAGTTCTTCATTGACCCTACGGAGGCTTTATGAGTACTTTTGTCTTGATCCACGGAGCATGGCATGGCGCTTGGTGCTGGCACAAGGTTACACCGCTGCTTCAAAGCCGCGGGCACACCGTCCGCACCCTGGATTTGCCTGCATTGGGCGTGGACCGCACGCCTGTGCCATCCGCATCCCTGCAAGGCTATGCCGACCGCGTGTGCGAAACACTCAGCGCTTGCAGCGAGCCCGTCTTCCTCGTTGGACACAGCATGGGCGGCATCGCCATCACCCAGGCAGCGGAAGCCATGCCGGACAAGATAAAGATGCTCGTGTACCTGACCGCTTTCCTCCTCCCAAGTGGAAAAACCCTGCTTGATATAGCACAAGCCGACTCTGAGGCCAAAGTGTTGCCCAATCTCGTCATGGCGCCGGACCAATCCTCCGCAATGGTGAGGGCCGACGTCCTTGAAGACGTCTTCTATGCCGACTGTTCGCCTTCCGATATTGAGTTGGCGCGGTCCCTGCTCGTGCCGCAAGCTGCCGCGCCGTTCGCTACGCCTATTCAGACCACTCCGGGCCGTTGGGGCGCTGTTCCGAGAGTGTACATCGAATGCACCGAAGACCATGCCATCAGTCTGGCGTCGCAGAGGTCCATGTATACGCTTCTGCCGTGCAGCCGGGTCATCACCATGAAAACGAGCCATTCTCCTTTCCTGTCTGCCCCGCAGGTCCTGGCGGATCATCTTCTCTCCTTGTAGCATAGGCCGGGGCGACGCCAAATCGTCAACTCTCTAAACATGCTTCTCGTAATTCAGATCTGCACACCACATCCACTACCGGGCAGAGACACCTCCGCCCGGTAGTGGTTTAATCCCCCTGTTGCTTTTGAGCCCCCGGCATCCTATAATCTTAAAGGAGGGTTTAACATCCATGTCACAATTCAAGAAGTGGTCGCAGAGAGAACATAGCTTAACCAAGCGGATTATCGCCTTGCTGCCCGCAGGTGTCTTCTTTCTCTTCATCCTTCCTTATCTGTTTCTCGTCATCTGCCCCGCGCTAGATGAACGGCTTGGCCTGGACCGAATCGAGCCCGGAGCAGCCACCATCATCATTGGCGTCACCCTGATGGTGGTTGGTTTTTTCTTTGCGTTCTGGACTATATCGCTGCAACTGGATCAAGGGCGAGGCACACCTTTCCCCATGATGCCCACACAGGAGCTCATCATCACCGGTCCGTTCCGCTATTGTCGAAACCCGATGACGCTGGGAACGATCCTGGCTTACCTGGGCTTGTCCATCGCTGCGGCCACTGAGGTCGGCGTGGCATTGGCGCTCCTACTGGGATCACTGCTCATCACCTACCTGAAGAAAATGGAAGAGAAGGAATTGGCGGAGAGATTCGGCGAGCAGTACCTGGGCTACAAACGGAGCGTGCCCTTCATCGTGCCGAGGATTCCCAGGAAACATTGAACTGCCCGCTTCGGCATCGACATCCGCGCGTGCAAGCTTGTCCCCACAAGGGGGCTCCGGGGACAGCCTGGCGGTCTTCGCGCAGAAGATAGACCGGTATTGCGAGTGTAGTCAACTAGAAATTAGATAATAGAGAGTAGAGCCGGGTGGAGTGCCTCCGCCCGGTTTTTAAATCATGGCGAAGTTGCGCATGGTGCTGGAAAACCCTATAATCGTAATATCGGTTATACACACCAAGCGCGGAGCTCCTGACCCCGTCCAGACCTTGACCGAAAGGATTTCCTGAACCATGGATATTTACTCATTTCTTCAACAAAACATGACAAACATCTGGGTCATCCTGGGGTTATCGGCGCTTATTATCATATTTGGCTGGTTTCTGAGCCGCTGGATTGCCCGGTTGATTGTCAGTTTTCTTAACCGCACTCCTCTTATTCGATATCTTGTCAAACGCTTGAAACTCGCTGACGCTGCTTCAATCAACCGCCCCCTCCAGAAGGTGATCAGAACCATTCTTTTCATTCTTCTGGTATGGGCAGCATGGATATTGCTCAACAGCCACCCCGCCATCACAGAATTCATCGTCAGTGCATGGGAGGCAGTGGTCCGTTTTGTAAATCTGCCCGTGGTGATCTTCATTCTGGACCTGGTGCTCATCGGCATCGGAACCTATTTGTTATTCAAAACCTTTGGCTGGGTAAAGCGAGGGTCCAGGATTTTGGCAATTCAAATAAGGTCCGCAGAAAACAAGCATTTGAAGGGATTCAAAATTCAAAGGGTCCAAGTGTTCACCGCAAGCCAGTTGACGCGTTTTCTGCTGCTCGTCGACCAATATGCTCTCTATTTGGTTTATCTTTTATTGATATTGATATACCTGACCAGCGTATTCAGTGTTTTCCCGCAGACCCGCGGGGTGGTCATGAATATCCTGGGGATAATTTTTGAGGCAATCGAAGAAGGCTGGCTGGCTTTTGCGAGCTATGTGCCCAACCTGTTAAATCTCATTGTCATCATTATCTTCACATTTTACGGACTTAAACTGATCCGATTTGTTTTTCGCGAAATCGAAAAGGGCACACTGACCTTTTCAGGCTTTTATCCCGAATGGGCCGTTCCCACCTACCAGTTGGTGCGCGTTCTGGTGATTGCCCTCGCGCTGGTGATTGCATTTCCATACCTGCCAGGTTCATCATCCCCCGCATTTCAGGGCATTTCCGTGTTTATTGGTTTGCTGCTCTCGCTGGGGGCCAGCTCCTTCGTTGCCAACGTCATTTCAGGCATTGTGTTGACTTATACACGCGCATTCCAGATCGGTGACAGGGTGCAAATTGCGGACACCGTCGGCGATGTGGTCGAAAAGGGATTGCTGGTCACTCGCATACGCACCATCAAAAACGTTGAAATCACCATCCCCAACGGACTGGTTCTGGGGAGCCATGTCATTAACTACAGCAGCGTCTCCAAGGGACAGAAACTGATCCTGCACACTACAGTGACTCTTGGCTATGACATATCCTGGCGTCTTATCCATGAAACGCTTATCAAGGCGGCCCAGGCGACCGGCGACATCCTTGCCGAACCGCGCCCGTTCGTTCTGCAAACCAGCCTGGATGATTCCTACGTGAGCTACGAGCTCAACGCCTACACCGATCAGCCGAATAAAATGGCCACAATATACAGCGACCTTCACCAGAATATCCAGGATTTCTGTAACCAGGCGGGGATCGAAATACTTTCGCCCCATTTCAGCGCGTTAAGAGATGGAAACAATTCCACAATTCCGCCTGAGCATTTGCCGAAGGATTATCAAACTCCACCTTTTCAAATCAGAATGAATAGAGAAAAGAAATAGCGCAGCAACGAGGATTTCCACCTTGGAATTCAAGGAACATCTCAAAGGCGCCCAGACCTTGAACGAATGGTCTTGGCTTGACCTTTATAGATCATCACTACTGTGAGCGCAAGGCGAGATCATTTGATCTTAAAATATCAGCTTGGTGATAATATTCTGTGCATTAACTGTTCTTCTTCAAGGAAAACCCGATGACAACCTGCCCCTGGTGTGGTACCCAATATCCTGTTTTTCAATCGAACTGCAAGAATTGCGGTGGTCCTCTGCGGCTGATCGAAGAGGAGATCGCCTCCTCGCCGGCGACTGCCGAACCTGTCGCCGTCCCGCCGCCTGCCCCGCGCCCGATCTCTGACAGTTATCTCTGGCGCATCCTGTTCACCGACGGCTGGGCTGTGTCCGCGCTGGTTTTTTGCCTGCTGGGAGTAACTTTCTCCTTGGTGGGGATCGGCCTCACACTGGGAATCATAACGGCGTTCATCGGCATCCCCTTCCTTCTGCTCGGCATCGTCTTCCTTATCGTCGCAGTGTGGGTGCTCGTCTGGCGGACCAAGCGAGCGCAGAAGGTTGTGACCGTTCTTAGGGAGGGGGAAGCGGTGCGTGGAAAAATCATCGAGGTCAGCGTAAATTATTCCGTTCGGATCAATCAGCGGCATCCATGGACCATCCGCTATCGATTCCAGGCGAACGGGCAGGACCATGAAGGCAGCGTCTCCACATTGAATCCCGTGGGAGGCCATTTGCAGGCAGGTAAGGCTGCGTACGTCCTATACCTGCCCTCTGAGCCAGAATGGAACGCTCTCTACCCGCATCCGTAGTTGCCAGCGGCGGTGATAACAGGAGGATTGTCCATGGAGCTTATCCTACTCTTTCTCGTTGCAATTCCCCTTGCTGCGGCAGGGGTACTCATCTTTGTCCATCGCTCCAGCAATTTCAGGAAGCTCATGAGATGGCTGATCATATCAGGCGTCGTTTGCGGAATTATTGCTGCTTTTCTGATTTTCTCCAACTCGACCGTGCCGATCGCCCCGTATGAGACCAGCAGAGGCGCATGGACTCCCGTCATCACGACGGTAGCGGTGGCGTTTCTGGAGGGATTCAGCCTCGGGGTACTGATCGTCGCTGCCATCGGAATCCCGATTTTGATGATCCAGAGCAGAAGAAACAAAGCGCAGTCTACTTGATTGAATCGAAGGTAAGAATTATCGTCACCGTATTGTGGCGCGGCATCGTCAGAGGAATTTCCATGGACCCATCAACAGATAAGTCTTCGGAAACAAACGACATCAACCGGAAACAGCCCGGGCAATCGCATCGTATGCGAGGATGTATCACATATGCAATCGTCGGCATTATGCTGACCTGTATACTGGCCATGGGTATCTCTGCTCTGAGCAACAGCCTGCTTCCCGCGCATACCCCGGACAACGATCAACTCAGCGATGCGGATAAAGCGCGCCTGGCGGAGGCTTTTCATTTGCAGCGCGAACTCGGCGATACCTTGTGGCCGGGATGGGGTCAGGAGGATATTCCAATAATCCTCTACAACGAGGAGCACGCCTTTCTGGTGGGCTATCCTGATCCGCCTCCGGGCTGGGTCAGGGTTCCCGGTGGCGAATCCCTTGGCGGACCCTGGCAGGCTGTCCCGGGCGATACTTTTGAGGGCAGACGTATTACCGACAGCGGCTTTCTGATCCCGCCATCACGCCGGGGGCATTTACCGAGTTGATCGGGGACCGCTGGACGGCAAGCCTGCCCACCCGAACCTGGATGGAAATCGGCCTGGGAAACGACTTCAAAGAGAGCATGCCGGCTATTCTTCAAGCGGTTTTTCCATATCGGCTTGCTGCGCGATTATTCCTCACGGTTACGGGCGGTGTAGACTCTTATATTACCGCGCTGCTGCATGAGTCCTTCCATGCCTTTGAAGGCCTCCGCAATCCGGAAAGATTATCCACTGCCGAAACGTTGTACAACCAAAACCAAAGCCGCTACCCCTGGGACAGCGACTCCTTCTCAGACGATTGGCAGGTGGAGCTGGATCTCCTGGCTGATGCCGTTCAAGCCGAATCGGACGCGGAGGCGGCGGAACTGGCACGCCAATTCCTGGATCAGCGCCAAAAAAGGCGTGAGGCAGCCAACCTGGACGTTGACCTGATCGACCTTGAACGTCAGAAGGAGTGGGAAGAGGGGCTGGCGAAATATACAGAGCTGTCCATCTGGCATCTGGCGGATGCGGCTGAAAGTTATCAACCACTGCCCGGCATGACCAGCGATCCCGGCTTTCATGGTTACACCAACGCCAGCCTGCGCTGGTCGCAGGAGATCGAGCAAATACGACGCATGGCCAACGACCAGGGTGACACCCGTTTCTATTACAGCGGCCTTGCGCAGGCCGCCCTGCTCGACCGGCTGGCTCCAGAATGGAAAACAAAGATACTGAGCGGGGATGTTTTTCTGGAAGATCTGCTGAAGGAGGCTGTTGAGTAGAACTCCGCTCACATGCGAACACCTCCCCTGACATTCACATCCCGGCTTTACGAATCTGAACAGGACCTGCTGCACATGCAAGCCCTGCTGATGGACGCGCGTTCCCGCACGGACGACTGGCATTATGCGCACGTCGGCGAACTTCAATTCAATTTCTTCATGGTCCTCTGCCACCTGGACCCTCGGGGGCACATCCGCTTGTGGCATGATGCGGATGGCAGGCTGGCTGCCTACGCCATGCTGGGCGAGGACCCGGCCGTCGACTTTCAGGTGCTGCCGGAATACGAATGGACGGGAATCGAGGCCGAGGCGCTGAGGTGGGCGGATGAGCGGCTGGTCGAACTCCGCAGGCAGGATGCGAAGCTCTGGGGCGGAGGGCTGGTCTCTGGCTCCCGGCAGGATAACCTGAAACGAATCTCGTTCCTCGAGCAGAATGGATTCCGTCAGGGCGGCGAGTTCTCCGAGGTCAACATGCTGCGCCGGCTGGACGAACCGATTCCCGAAATTGAACTACCCGCCGGCTGCCAGGTCCGCGAGGTTACCGAGAGCGACATTCCAAACCGCGCCGCTGCAGACCGCGAGGTGTGGTATCCGTGGACAGTAGGCAACATCACAGACGAAGACTACGCCCGCTTTATGCGGCTGTCCGGCTACCACCGCGATCTTGACGTGGTAGCTATTGCGCCGGATGGCGTTATCGCAGCTTACGTCAATGGCTGGGTCGACCCACTTAACCGCATTGGTGATTTCGGCCCGGTCGGCGCGCGGCAGGCCTACCGCCGGCAGGGATTGACCCGCGCGGTGCTTGTCGAAAGTCTGCGCCGGATGCAGGCGCACGGCATGGACCGCGTGTGCGTCTCCACGGGTGTCTCCAATACACCTGCGCTGAGGCTTTATGAATCGATCGGTTTCAGGGTGGTGAACAGGTATCTCGAGTACATCCGGGAGGAATAAGCATACAATTTTGCAAGCCGAATTCCTACCTGAACCATCTGGGGGTATAAAAAGGGAAATACTGCTTTTGGTTATGTACTGCATGCACAGGGGATAAGCTTATGATCGATAACCAAAATTTATTCGACCAGGCTGTGGCCGCCGCAAAACAGAAGGATTTTGCGACTGCCCGCACGCTGTTAAAGCAGCTGCTGAAACAGGAACCAAACAATCTGGATGCCTGGCTGCTGGGTGCTTACGTGGTGGAATCGCGCTCGGATGCCATCCGCTGCTACGAGCGCGTGCTGCAGATCGACCCGAATCATGCCTACGCCAGGCAAAAACTCTCCGAGCTGCAAGCCCTGCCGCCTGAACCCGCGCCTGTAAAACATCCCAGCCAGCCGGCGACCTCTCAGCCCAAGGCCGTCCAAGCAAAGACAGCAAGCCCTCCATCTGCGACGCCTGCTGCTCCACCCGAAGCAAAATCTAAATCCTCCACATGGATATTCGTGCTGGCAGGAGTATTAATCGTCGTATGTTGCCTGACAGTGGGAGGGATAGCTATCGTCTCCTCGGGCGGATTGTCATCACTGGGATCGCCCCAGCCGACGCCGACCAACCAGCAGCTGTTCGATGTTCTGCACACGAACGCCAAGGCGGGTGTTGACGAAGACCTGGATGCCTACATGGCGACGATCCATCCCAACAGCCCGCTGTATAACCAGACCGAAGATACCCTGAAGGATATGTTCGCCCAATTCGACCTGAACTTCGAATTCTACGACCTGACTGTGACCAGCCTGAAGTCGAACGAGGCAAAGATTCATTTCTCGCTGCTGACCCGCAAGCGCGCCGGCCCGGACTTCCGCAACAACATCGTCATCGGGACGATGATCCTGAGGCCGGACAACGGCGTCTGGAAGATTTACAACCAGACCGTGGAGGACGTGCAGTATTAGCGAACGATGTATTGAGAATCTTTAACGGGGACGGAAATCCGTCCCCGTTCTCTTTTGCTTCAATCAGTCAGGTTAGACCCAGCCACGCACTTGCATGGCGAAGATCAAGACTGGGTGACCAGCACACGGGTGCCGGTGCCGGGTTTGAACACCAAATTCTGGTCCGGAGGGACCGTGGGCAGTGTCCAGCGGAAGATCCACCGCGCGTCTTCCGGGCGCATGTTGATGCAGCCGTGGCTGTGCGGATGGCCGAAGTCGTTGTGCCAGTAGGTACCGTGCAGGGCTACGCCATTTTCGGTGATGTAGGTGTCCCAGGGAGTGCCGGGCAGGTCGAAGAGGGAGGCCTCATCGGCGCCGCCGAACATGTGATAGGTTGGACGTTTATGGAAGGTGCGGAACCAGCCGGTGGGCGTCTCATAATTCTTCTCGCCGGTGGAAACACGCGCGGCGTAGACAGGTACTCCTTCCTCGTAGGCGAGCAGGAGCTGCCGGTCCAGGTTGACCTCGATGTGCTTATTGTCCTCGGCGACCTGCGGAGAGAGCGGAGCCAGTTCCTGAGGGGAATAGATCCGCACCCAGCTCGTCGGGATGTAGTAGGAAGCCCGGATGGCTTCATCGCGGACCTTGTACCACAGGCTGCCGTCGCGCTTGTCGGTCACCAGGGCAGTGATCCAATGGCAGGAAGCAAAGTACAGGCGCGGACCCGGGGTGGGCCGGCTGTTGATGCCGTAGGACGAGTGGACGTACGGAGCGGTGATCTCGCCCAGGACCCCGTTCTCGGGAATCTCGGTCGCGAGGGGGTTCTTAGTCGTGCTGACCGTCTGGACCCAGCCCGAATAGACGTAGGATTGTGTGCCCAGGCGGTACCAGCGCCGGTTGTAATCCCCTTCGACCCCGCCATGGACGATCTCCAGCACATCGAACAGGGTATCGCGCTTGAAGGAGCGCAGCTTGCGGCCGCTGAAGGCCGGGACATCCCGCACCACCAGGCTGCCGGCTTGCACCCGTCCCTGGAAAGGTACCGCGGCAGCATGGACGGTTTCGAGCCGCAGCTCGGAGGTCAGGGCGGCCAGCAGGGCTGCGCCGGATAATTTTAGGAAATCGCGTCGTGAGAGAATACCCGTGGACATCAGAGGGACATTATAAACCACGCATGCGATGAAAATGCGGGGACGGATGACCGTCCCCGTTGTCGTCATGCTATAATTTTTTCATCATAAGTTGATCTTCAGCCGTATAACACCCAACTGACCCAATATCCCAATTCGTGGAGAAAATGAAAAATGGTTGTGATCAATGGGAATGTTGAACCCGGATTTGAAAAAGTCAAGGAAGCCTTTACAAATAATTTTATCAAGCTGCAAGAAATCGGTGCGGCTTGTTCGGTCTTCCGTCAAGGCAAAAAGGTGGTTGATCTTTGGGGAGGGGTTGCCAATCAGAAAACCCGGGAAGTGTGGCAGGCGGATACAGCCGTCCTGGTGTTTTCGGTCACGAAAGGTCTGGCTTCCATGGCTATCGCC
Source organism: uncultured Chloroflexia bacterium (assembly GCA_963774975.1). GTDB lineage: Bacteria > Chloroflexota > Anaerolineae > Anaerolineales > Villigracilaceae > JBGPQJ01. Next base: position 158,304 of record CAVZGY010000002.1, on the reverse strand, counting down.
CTCGCTCATTCGCGGGGCTGGTTGGAATATGACGAGAAGATCAGTCGCTATTGGCCCGAATTTGCAGCGCAGGGAAAAGGTGAAATCACCATTCGGCAGCTTTTATCGCACCAAGCCGGTTTGCCTTATTTGGATAAACCTGTTTCGCTGGATACGATCAATGCGCCCGATCAACTCGGGGAGTTGATAGCCAGGCAACGCCCGTTGTGGGAACCGGGGAAACATCATGGGTACCATGCCTATTCTCTCGGCTGGATCGAAAGCGAATTATTGAGACGGGTGGATCCCCATCATAGAACATTGGGGGCGTTTTTCGATGCTGAAATTGCGCAACCACTGGCACTTGAATTTCAGATAGGCCTCAAAGATAAGCGGCAGTTGAGCAAACTGGCCCGGATGCATATGCCTAATTTCTTTCGGGGTTTTCTCTCTGTTGACCCCCGCATGCGGCAGTTTTTGACGGCGCTCCTGAAACCCTGGACACATACCTCCAAGACCTTTATGCAAAGCATGCCTCGCGCAGACGTCAATGATCCCGCTTTTCTCATGGCCGAGAACCCTGGATTCGGTGGAGTGGGCACGGCACGAGCCATCGCCTCGGCATATGACGTATTTTGCCGAGGAGGACAGGAACTCAATCTGACACCGGCAACTTTCAAGGAGATTTCTGAGCCATCACCTTTGCCCGGGGAAGGTGACTTTGACCTGGTGCTAAAAATGCCGATGCGTTACTCGTTGGGGTATATGAAACCACACGGAAAAATCCGTTTTGGCTCAAGTGATAGAGCTTTCGGTGCGCCGGGGGCGGGCGGGGCATTTGCATTTGCAGATCCGGATAAGGCAGTGGCCTTTGCGTATGTCTCCAATCGGTTTGGATTAAATATGCTGGATGATCCCCGGGAAGTAAATGTACGCAATGCTGTGTATGATTCGTTGTAAAGGAAGCTTTCCTACCGGAATGCGATAAATGATGGGTGAAAAGCTGCCCATCACCTCCACCGAATCAAATGCGGGGACGGATGACCGCCCTTGTTCGCGTTGCCCATAGATTGCGGCCTGTCCCGTGTGATCTTCACGGGATACCTGCTATACTGTCTCCGCTTGGCACTGTAATGATCATAGGAGGAAATAATAAATGGACCCTACAACGTTTGCCGGATTATTAGTCACCGCAGTAGCAACCTTTTTCGCAATGTGCAACCCCTTTGCCAATACGCCTATCTTTGTCAGCATGACGGCTGGCGATGACGTCCCCACCAAAAAAGCCGTCGCGCGCCGGGCCGCCATCACTGCCTTCATAATTGTGACCGTGATGGCGGTGGCAGGCAAGCTGATCGGCTTGCTTTTCGGACTGACCCTGCCCGCTTTCCAGCTGGCGGCCGGATTCCTTGTCTTCATGATCGGCTACCAGATGGTCAGCGGCCAATCGCATGGAGCCGAGACAGCCAGCGACAGCGACATCCAGCACTCGCTGGAGCAGGAACTCGATAAGGCTGTATCTCCGCTGGGCATCCCCATCCTGGCAGGAGGAGGCACCATCTCGGCCACAATTGTCCTTTCTGCTTCAAGCGGCTTCGAAGGGATTGTTGCGACCATCCTCGCCTTCTTCGTCATTATCATCATCAACTACTTCATGTTCCTTTCGGGGGACGCCATTGAGAGAAAGCTGGGGCACAGCGGGATAAATGCCATCTCGCGGATTATGGGGTTGGTCCTGGCGACCATCGGCGTCGGAGTTTTTCTGGATGGAGTGGTCGGGGCGCTCAACGCCTACCTGCCCACGATTGCTTCCCTCCTGAATGGTTGAGTCAGATGCGTACCAGGGTCTGTATGCAAAAACGATAATGGCTGGTCGAGTTGGGCGTTGCGGGTCTCCCTGGCCCAGCCCGCCAGGGCAGGGCGGTATGCCGAAAAGCAGGCTACCCCGCAAAGATCACGGGACTATGCTCGACCACCGCAACGTCCGTACCGAGACCGATTCCATTAATTTGCATATACACTCTGGACTTTTTTTTTATGAAATTGCAAGTAAAAAGGTAATCATGAAACAATCGATCATTCACATCGCATTGGTCGTAAGAGACTATGATGAAGCCATAGCTTTTTACACGGACAAACTTCACTTTACGCTTGTCGAAGATACCTATCAGCCGGAACAGGACAAACGCTGGGTTGTGGTTTCTCCTCCCAAATCTACAGGAACTACCCTGCTGCTGGCCAAAGCCTCGAAGCCGGAACAGATGCCTTTTATAGGCAACCAGACCGGCGGAAGGGTATTCCTATTCCTCAACACCGATGATTTCTGGAGGGATTACAACGAAATGATTTCCAAAGGCATTAAATTTATACGGCCGCCAAAAGAAGAATCATATGGACTGGTCGCCGTTTTCGAAGATTTGTATGGAAACTTGTGGGATCTGCTGCAGCTCAATGCCAATCATCCGCTCTTTGAACGGAATGGCTGATTTTCTCTGATCGGGTTGCGTGCTATACTTTTTTCATAAATTTTAAATCTACACCGGTAGAACATCCCAAGGATACTTTAGGACTCATCCCCTGAAGGGGACTTTATAGAAGGTCGGGCTGGCAAGGACCAATGAAACAGGCAGAAAGGCAAGGACAGAAATGCAAAAAGAAAAAGACTTGAAAACAAAACAACGTGAAGAACTGCTCAGGGCATTGAAAACCCGTTTTGAGAAAAACATGAACCGCCACAAAGGTATTAAATGGGCCGAAGTACAGGCAAAACTGGAAGCGAATCCTGAAAAACTGTGGTCGCTCAATGAAATGGAGAGAACCGGTGGCGAACCGGATGTTGTTGATTACGATAAAAAGACGGGCGAATACACTTTTTATGATTGTTCAGCGGAAAGCCCCAAAGGCCGCAGAAGCATCTGTTACGACGGTGAGGCGCTGGAGTCAAGGAAGGAATTCAAACCAAAAGATTCCGCCATGGATTTGGCTTCTGCCATGGGCATCGGGATTTTAACGGAAGAACAATATCGCGAACTGCAGGAACTTGGAGAGTTCGACACGAAAACATCGAGTTGGGTGAAAACGCCTGTTGGTATTAGAAAACTCGGCGGCGCCATCTTTGCCGATCGTCGCTACGACCATGTCTTCGTGTATCACAACGGCGCGGAATCTTATTATGCCGCCAGGGGATTCCGCGGCTCGCTGAGAGTCTGAATTTTGCACAGACACCGAATCAAAAACGGGGACGGATGACCGTCCCCGTTCGTGTTGCCCCTGGCTTGAATGGCATGCTATACTTTTCTAGGATATTTTGCAATTAATCCGAACCGCGTTTACAAGGTACTGCGGAACAATTCATTACTGGCTTTACATTTTATTGCATACTTTGGCCAGGAAACATGAGAAAACTTGAAGCAGAAAGCAGCGGGCGATTAGACGGGCCGTCTAAACACTAGTTGGGCGGCTAGCGCAGTCAGCGCCCTTCTTAAGCCTTGAAGTAAAACAAGGAGAATTCAACCATGAAACAAAAACCGCCTTCACAGCCGACGAGTGTGAATAGATTAGGTTTAGGAGTTGCAATCGGCATTGGAATCGGAGCCGCCCTCGGTGTGGCACTTAACAATAGTGCATTAGGAGTGGGATAAATGCCAGACGCAATTATTGTCTACGGGCACCCAACCTGCCCAAACATTGGGCCAGTCAAAGGGCTACTAAGACAATCGAAGGTCAAGTTTGAATATATTGACATTCATCAAGATAGCGTTGCCGCCGCTCGTGTTCGCGCTATCAATAACGGTAATGAAAGCGTACCTACGCTTGTCTTTCCCGATGGCAGCACTTTGACTGAGCCGACTGTTGGAGAACTCCAGTCTAAATTGGAATCCTTGGGATACAAAGTCGGTCTTGTCGCATGGTTGATTGGCAACATCCGGCTTATTTTTTTTATGGTTGCTGGTGTTCTGATCGCCGTTCTAATCGCCGTGTTGCGCTATCTCGGAGTTTTTTAGAAATGCCGTTTGCGAATGATTGGCAATCACATACTTCCATGCTGCCCACCGATTAACAGCAGTGTCAAGAGGAAATAGAAATAAGAATGAAAAAGACCCTCCGCTTTGAAAAAGAGCGCTGGGTCTTTCCTTTTTGGGAATGTTTTGAAACGTTTGCTATTCAGATTCTCCAACCAGAGACAGCCTTCCATACCCCTGCCCTACTTTTTTCAGAGTGGGGTTTTGCTGTCCAACGGAGGGAACCGGATTGAGTTATTCGATCTGAATCAATTCAGGCCGAAGTGTCAGGATTTCTGCTTCGCTCGCCAATCTACGTGGATGTTTAGGGTCAAGCGCAATTCGCTCTAGATCGTGCCCGATCCCCAATCGCATAAGGTAATACCGCGCGAATTGCTGGCGGGTCAGCCCATCCCGGTCGTCTTCGCTGAGTTGCCAGGACCAGGTCAGGTACTTGTACGCGATGCGTTCGTGTGAGAAATGCCGGTAATACTGTCTGCGAGTCAGGACAAACCAGACCAACTCCAGCAGGCGATGGGCAATCACGACAATCGCCTGGTTCCTGTGCATCCGGCGCTGGAGTTCGTTGAAGCGGTACTGCCAGTGCGGGTCGGACTTCACTGCACGCTGGGCCACTTCCACCATAGCCCAGCGTAACTCCCGCCGTCCTTCCTTCGTGATCCCTTTGCCACGCAGCTTTACCCCACTCTGCTCCACGCCGGGCGTCAATCCCGAGTAGCTCGCCAGGTGCCGGGGACTCGCAAAACGCGAGACATCACCAATGGCTGCCAGCACCGTCATCCCGGTCACAACGCCGAAGCCGGGCAGCTGCACACCTGCCCTGGCGGGCGGTGCCAGGGTCAGGTACTGCATCCCCTCGTTCCAGGGTGCCTGGTGGCTCATACGCGCCAGCACGGTCGTGATCCTGTCGATCTGATCACGCAGGTGTTCGCGGGTCTCCATCTCCAGTTCGAGTTGGAGTTTCTCGAGCGTGGAGAGCACATCCTCCTTCTGCCAGGCGGTATTCTTGGGCAGGAAGCGCTTGCCTTTGGGATGGTTGAGATGGTGGCGATGGGCGGTGCTGTGCATGCGGTTGATGCCCTGGGTGTGCATCCCAACCAGGCTGCGGCGCTGCGAGAGCAGTTGGCGCAACTCCCGCACGTGTACCGGCGGTACCCAGACGGTTGGCACCAGGTTGGCAGCCAGCAGGCGCGCCAGGATCAGCGTATCGCGAATATCCGTCTTGACCCGCGCGCAGGCGATTTGCTTAACCTTGATCGGGTTGGCCACCAGCACCTGTTCCACCCATGGCTCGAGCAGGTCATACACGTGCCAGGCGTTGGTTGTCGATTCGATGACGACCTGATCACTTTTGAGAAGGTGCTTTTGCAGCCAGCGCTCGAGACCTTCGTGTTCCACGCGCACGGGCTCGAGCGTCACTTCCCCGTCCCGGTTCACTGCCGCCACCACGCAGTAGTGTTTGTGGATGTCGAGAGCAACATAGCGGCGGGATAGTATTGCATTTGCTTCTTCACTCATGCTACACTCTCCTTAGGTTGGACCCCGCAAAGATCGCGGGGCAAGTGGGTGGGGCGTGGATTTTGGGGCAGTGAGTGATACACACCGATTCGGACTCGCAGTCCAGACGAAAATCCACCGGGCGACCAAGTAACAACACGAGTGGAGATGGCTAGATCTCTCTCATGGGCAGCGACGGTCTACCCTGATGCTCCGGCCCCGGATGGCATCCCCGGTGAGCGGTCTTGCTCTTCTCAGGATACCACCCGCCACGCCTCACCTGTTACATTCTAGTAACAAAGCACGCGCTGGACCCTCACGAAGAACGTGGGGCAGGTCGCAAGCCGTTGGGCAAACAGTATCCACATAATCAAAAACGGGGACGGATAACCGTCCCCGTTCTCTTTCCTTTGTGAAAAAAGATCAAACCCAGCCGCGCAATTGCATGGCCTTGACCACGCGGTCGATGGCGACCATGTAGGCCGCATCGCGCATGTAGACCTTTTCCTTCAGGCTCATGTCAAGCACGCCGTGGAAGGCGACGGTCATCTTCTGGTCGAGCTTCTGCAGCACTTCTTCCTTCGGCCAGTAGAAGTTGGCGTCGTTCTGCACCGACTCGAAGTACGAGCAGGTCACGCCGCCGGCGTTGCACAGGAAGTCGGGGATGTCGAAGATGTTGTTCTTCTTGAAGTAATCGTCCGCTTCGGGGGTGCAGGGACCGTTGGCGCCTTCGGCCACGATCTTGACCCGCTTGGACATCTTCTTGATGGTCTCGGCGTTGACGGTGCCCGAGAGCGCGCCGGGCATGAGCACGTCGGCTTCCTTGGTGATCCAGGCGTCGCCGTCCTCGGCCTTGTAGCCGGCCTTCTCGGCCTTTTTCTTGTCGATGGTGCCGTACTGGTCGGTGATGGTCAGCAGGAAGTGCGGGTCGATACCGCCGTCCTTGCTGTAGGTGTAGGCGCACTTGTCGTTGCGGTCCCAGCAGGAGACGCAGGCCACGGTGCCGCCCAGCATTTCGATGAAGCCGATGGAGGCGTACTGGGTGACGTTGCCGAAACCCTGCATGGCCGCGACGGATTTCTTCGGGTCGATGCCCAGGTGCTTCATCGCTTCGCGCACAGTGTAGATGACGCCGTAGCCGGTGGCTTCGGTGCGGCCTTCTGAGCCGCCGCCGCCCAGGGGCTTGCCGGTGAACACGCCGGGGGTGTACTCGCCCACCAGCTTGGAATATTCGTCCATCATCCAGCCCATCATCTGCGGGGTGGTGCCCACGTCCGGGGCGGGGACATCCTGGCGGATGCCGATGTTCTTCCACATCTTCTGCACCCAGCCGCGGCACAGGCGTTCCTTCTCGCCCACCGACAAGCGCAGCCGGGTCGACGATGATGCCGCCCTTGCCGCCGCCCAGCGGGATGTCCGCCACGGCGCACTTCCAGGTCATCCAGGTCGCCAGCGCGCGCACCATGTCGAACGTCTCGGACGGGTGGAAGCGGATGCCGCCCTTGTTGGGGCCGCGGGCGTCGTTGTGCTGGACGCGGAAGCCCTCGAAGACCTTGATCGAGCCGTCGTCCATGCTGCACCGGGATGCGGAAGTGGTACTCGCGCATCGGCCAGCGCAGCACTTCGGCGATCTGCGGGTCGAGGTTGAGCTGCTTGGCCACCTGGTCGAACTGCTTCTGCGCCATTTCGAATTCATTGAACTTTTCAGCCATGATTATCTCCTGTTGGGGTTGAGTAGTATAAAAATATAAGCGGGCACTCCGGATGGAGGCCCGCTTTAACACATTGGTATGTCCTGCACCTGATTCATATCTTTCTGATAACCTTCCTCAGGTCGTGCCCTTTAAAGTTACACGAGAACGGGGTTGGAGTCAATATGAAACAAATCACTGGCTGTCACGCCTTTTGTCAGACAAAAAAACAGGAGATTAATGAGCTTTTTAAGCAATAATCGAGGTGATTTGACAGCAAATAGCTGCGTCTCCCTATGGTTTTAATGAATCCTGCTTTTTCTGCTGGTAGGCCGCATAAAGATCCCCCGGCGGGCACGGGTCGCAGCCCAGGCAGCCGTGGATGCTGTTCCGTTCGACCTTATGCTTTCGCAGCAGGTCTCTGCTGTCAGCGTCCGAATCGACGTGGAGCTGCGCCACGTAGCCGAGGAAACATTCGCAGGTGGGGCATGCCCCCAACGGAAATGATTCCGTCGCTTTATTCAACAGGACTTCGACCTGGGCGGGAGAAAGTTTCATTTCAACGCCTTCTTCAATTCCTCGCGCACCACCTGCGGATTGGCTTTACCCCCGGCTTTTTTCATCACCTGCCCGAAAAGGAAATTCTCCACCGTCAACTTGCCCGCCCGGTAGCTGCTCACTTCTGACGGATTCTCCGCCATAACTTCGGCGACAACTCCCGCGATCAGACCCGTGTCCGAGACCTGCCCCAGGCTGCCGGCTGCCACGATCTCCCGCGCAGATTTTCCGCCCGCGAACATCTCCGCCAGCACCGCCTTTCCGGTGGACTGGTTGATCTGGCCTGAATTTACCATGCCCAACAATTCCGCCAGCGCTTCGGGGGACACGGGGCACGAGTCGATGCTCTGGCCGGATTCGTTTAGATGGGCAAATAACTCCCCGAGGATCCAGTTTGCGGCGACGCGCGCCGGTGCTGAGCCTGATTCCACGACCCGCTCGAAGTAATCCCCTCCAATCTGAGTCTCAGAGAATTGCGCAGCGTCTGCGGGAGGCAGTCCGTACTGGCTGACAATGCGGCGGTAACGCGCCAATGGCAGCTCCGGCAGGGAGGCGCGCACCGAGTCGATCCACGCGTCGTCGACGACCAGCGGCGGCAGGTCCGGCTCGGGGAAGTAGCGGTAATCGTGGGCGTCTTCTTTCGTGCGCTGGCTGAACGTCGCCTGCGCCGCCTCGTCCCACCCGACGGTCTCCTGAATCACCGTCCCGCCGGCCTTCCAAAACCTCGATGTGACGGGTGATCTCGCAGGCCACGCCGCGTTCGAGCGCGCGGAAGGAGTTGAGGTTCTTGATCTCGACCTTGGTGCCGAGGGGCTCCGTCCCCGCCGGGCGCACGGAAATGTTGGGCTCGATGCGCAGCACGCCTTTTTCGAGGTCGCCGGAGTTCACCTCGAGGGCGCGCAGCAGCCGGCGCAGAGCCTCCGCGCCGAGACGCACGTCCTCCGCCGAGCGGAAGTCCGGCTCGGTGACGATCTCGAGCAGCGGCACGCCGGCGCGATTCAGGTCCACCAGCGAATACGCCTTCTCATCCTGCTGGACGTGAGTCAGCTTGCCAGTGTCCTCCTCGAGGTGCACGCGCCGGATGCGGATGGTCTTCTCCCCGGTGGGTGTCAGGATGGTCAACTTCCCGTTGATTGCCAGCGGCTGCTCGTACTGGGAGATCTGGTAGCCTTTGGGCAGGTCGGGGTAGAAATAATTCTTGCGCGCAAAGATGCTGGTGTGTTGAATCTCGCACTCCAGCGCCAGCGCCACCCGCAGACCGAACTCGACCGCCTTCTGGTTGAGCACGGGCAGCGTCCCCGGCAGGCCGGCGCACACCGGGCAGACGGCGGTGTTCGGCGCGGCCTGAGTCGAATCGACCACGCGGCAGCCGCAGAACATCTTCGATTGAGTCTGCAGCTCAGCGTGGACTTCGATGCCAATGACGGGTTCGTAGTTCATAAAATAAAATCGGCGGCTGATGGACAGTCATAAATCTTCAAGATTTTCTTTGTGTACTTTGTGCTGCTTGCCCCGCTTGTCCTGGCGATTTTTGCCAGGGCGCTTTTGGCGGGGTTGTGGTGATAAATTGAAGATTACGAAAACTTCGGCGGGCGTTTTTCCATGAATGCCGCCACGCCTTCCTTGTGGTCCGCGCTATGACCGGCAATCTCCTGAAGGTGGGCTTCGTAATCCAGCACGGATTCCAGATTGGGCAGCACGGCCTTGTTGAAGGCGCGCTTCGTGAGGGCATAGGCAGTCCGCGGACCGGAGGCGAGTCGGGCAGCAAGGGAAGTGGTCTCTGCCATCAGCGATTCCGCCGGGACGACGTGGTTGACCAGTCCCCAGGCCAGCGCCTGGTCAGCGGAAATCGGGTCGTTGGTCAGGGCAAACTCGGTCGCGCGCCCCAGCCCGATCAGCGCGGGGAGTAGCAGTGACACCGCCGAATCCGGCACCAGCCCGATGCCCGAAAAACCCACCTTGAACCAGGTTTCCGGCACCGCGAGGCGCAGGTCGCAGGCGAGGGCAATTCCCAGCGAGGCGCCGGCGCAGGGTCCGTTGACTGCGGCGATGACCGGCTTCTCGATCTGGCGCATCTGCAGCACCAGCGGGTTGTACGTCCTGAGCAGGTGCTCGCGGAAGGAGAGTTCCCCGCCGTGAGTCTTGATCTCCTCGATATCCTGCCCCGCGCCGAAGATCTTGCCCGCCCCGGTAAGGATGATGACGCGAGTCCCGTCATCGCGCGCAGCCTGCTTGAAGGCCGATTGCAGCTCGCCGAGTAAATCCAGGGTGAGCGCGTTGGCCTTCGGGTGGTCGATCGTCAGGGTCAGGATTCCGTCGTTTGCGTCAGATCTCAAAGGAGACATGCTATCTACCTCAAGGGCGACCCTTCCGGCCGCCCTTGTGATTTATTCTTCCGCTTCGTCTTCGTCGTTGTCGTCGTTGCCGAACTCGAACTCGACCTTGTCGCGGTCGAAGTTAAGCCACAGCAGCAGCATGTGCCCGTCGTCGGTTTCAACAGCTCGGGCGGCGACGATGGGCGTCTGTTCCTCCAGCCCCATGTCGTTACGGTAATGCAGGTGAATGGGCGCCTGACTGCGCCAGGCGCGGTAGCAGCGCTCCACCAGCGCGGGACCGTTGAACGTCCGCATGCGGGTGAGCACCGTGATGGAGAGAGCCGGTCCCTCGTTCAGGCTGATGGCCCAGCCGTCCTGGACTGGCTCAAAAACAGGAGGCGGACCTTCAATAATAGTGATTTTATCGTCCATGTCGGATACCTTTATCGGGAAAATCATACCATAAAACGCGAGTCGGCGTGGCGGACGGGTTAATCCGGCTATAATGGAAAAATCTGGTGCGGAAGCAGCTATTGGCTGGCATTCTGCCTGACCAAAAAATGGAGAATCCCATGCTATACAATTTGAAGGACAAAGTCATCATCGTCACTGGCGCCAATTCCGGCATCGGAAAGGCGGCGTCCATTCAACTGGCTCAGTGCGGCGCGACCGTGATCATGGCCTGCCGTTCAATGGAACGCGGGGCCGAAGCCCAGGACGAAGTGCGGAAAGCGGCAAACAACCAGAATGTGGATTTAATGCAGGTGGACATGTCCTCGCAAAAATCCATCCGCGCTTTTGCAGAGGCCTTCAAAAACCGTTATCAGCGCCTGGATGTCCTCATTCACAACGCGGCCAACTTCGACCATACCCAGAAAAAGGCGGTCATGACCGAGGAGGGCGTTGAAAATGTCTTTGCCACGAATCATCTGGGGCCATTCCTGTTGACCCACCTGCTGCTGGACAGGCTCAAAGCCAGCGCGCCAAGCCGCATCATCACCGTGGCAAGCAAGGGACTGATGACCTATCCCTTCCTGGATATCGAATTCGATAATCTCAAGGGTGAAAAAAAATTCAACCTGCAGCATGCCTACTACCACTCCAAGCAGGCTCAGGTCATGTTCACATTTGATCTTGCGGAACGGCTGAAAGGCAGCGGCGTGACCGTCCACTGTGTGCGCGTGGGTAACGTGGCCATTCCCGACGACCGCCTGACGCACCTGCCCGGGTTTATGAAAAAAATGTACAACCTGAAGAGAAAATTCTCGATGACCCCGGAGAAAATGGCGGAGACCTATGTCTGGCTGGCGGCGGACCCGCTTGCCGCGAGTCAAACCGGCGGGTACTGGGATGCACCAAACGTCGAAGCAAAGGCCAACAAGAACGCTTACAACCGTGAAACACAGAAACGCCTGTGGGAGGTCACCGCAAAGTTAACAGGAGTGCAATCATGATCTGGGTCCAATTCATTATTTGTGCCGGGCTGATCATCTGGACTGCGACCCTGCTCTCAAAGTACGGCGATGTGCTGGCTGACAAGACCGGGTTGGGGCGCGCCTGGGTCGGCGCCATTCTCATCGCCGGCGTCACCTCCCTGCCGGAGCTGGCTTCCGGTGTCTCGGCGGTCGCCTGGCTGAATGCTCCCAATCTGGCGGCGGGTGCCGTGGTGGGCTCGTGCCTGTTCAACCTGGTGCTGATCGCCATGATGGACCTGACCTACCAGCCGGGGCGAATCCTGGCCAAGGCCCACGACGGCCATGTCCTTTCGGGAGGGTTGGGCGTTCTACTGCTCGGCATGGTGGCCATAGGCGTGCTGGTTGGCACACAATTTAGCGGCATCGGTGTTCCTGGCTTCAGCCTGCTCAGCCTGCTGATCCTGGTCATCTATGCCATGGGTGGACGCATGATCTCCACCATCGAGCAGGCTCGCCAGGCCGAGGTGCTGGATAAGGAAGCCGAGGCCGGCGGTTACGCTCATATCGGCCTGCGCAAGGCCTGGCTGGTGTTTGGATCTTCAGCGCCGCAGCCGTGGTGGCGCTTGGAATCTGGCTTGCATACATCGGCGACCAAATCTCAGCCAGCACCGGTTTATCGCGCACTTTTGTCGGAAGCCTGTTTCTGGCAACGTCCACATCGCTTCCGGAGATTGCCGCCAGCCTGGCCGCTATCCGCATTGGCGCGATCGACATGGCCATCGCCAATGTGCTCGGCTCAAATCTATTCAACATCGCCATCCTGTCGATTTATGACATCGCCGACGGGAGAGCCAACTTTCTGGGCGTCACTCAACAACGCCAACGGGTTTACGGCGGTCATGGCGATGATGATGACCGGCGTGGTCATCGTCAGCCTGATGTATCGCGTGTCGCCCAAGACCCCCTACCGTTTCTCGTGGGACGGCATCGCGCTGTTGGTAATGTACATAGGCTCGATCACGATGCTCTATCTCCTGGGATAAATCAAGCAACCGGGCCAACTGCCAGCTTGCATGGCGACCGCCCTCAATAAACTCGTGCGGTTACGCGCATGTAAATTTTTCTCATCTTCCCGTTAAGAATCTCCGTATAATTATCGCCTACCCTGTTTTCCAGGCATGTTCCCGGATGATAACGATTGATAAAAGTAAACTATCGGTTCTTGCAATGAGTTAGTGATCGAATAGAAAGGAAAAAATGAATAAAAACATCTCTCCAACTTTATTTATAGCCCTCGCGCTGGCCGGAATCCTGTCCCTGACAGCCTGCGGCGCCGGCACCCCCGAACCGACCCCGACCATCGACGCGGCTCCGATCCAGACCGAAGCGGTGAGTACCTTTGCCGCCGGCCTGACCCAGACCGCCTTCCTCCAGCCGACCGAGACGCCGACCAGCACGCTCACGCCCACCCAGTCCTTAACCCCCACGCGCGGCACCCCGGCTGCGCCATCGGGCGGCGTTGTCCCTACGGCCTCCTGTTACGGCCTCATCTTCAGACAGGATGTGACCATCCCGGATAACACTGCGATGGTCCCCGGCCAGACGTTCACCAAGACCTGGAAGGTCCGCAACTCGGGCACCTGTGCCTGGGAATCCGACTTCAAGCTGGCCTCCACCGGCGGCGAGGCCATGGGCGGGACTGCCAAGACCCTGGGGCAGAGCGTGGCCCCGGGTGCGGAAATCGACATCTCCATCCCCATGACCGCGCCAAACAAGACCGGCTCGGTGCGAGGCAACTGGCGCATGTCCACCGCCGGAGGTGTATTCTTTGGCGACGAGTTGTACGTGATCATCAACCTGGGCAGCGGCACCGTCACCGTGACGAAAACAGGCACGGTCATGACTCCCACAAAATCATTGACACCAACGGTAACAACCGCGGTCACGCTCGCTCCCACGGCCACCCCCACGGCCACAACCGCCCCGACCGACACGCCGACCCCAACGACGCCAGCACCGTAGCAGTGGGAAATAAACTCACCCCCAAGATCATCCTTGAAGGCACGCGCCTGGCCATCTCGACTGAGGACGCTTTCAAGGCAAAGGTATTGTAGAAATAACCTTGGTGATGACGTCAAAGCTTTTATCTCACCTCGTTGTTCTGTATGGCGCAGACCATGCGCCGCAAATACTTTCCCGTGTTGAAAACCTCATCGCGAGTTATCACCCGCGCAGCCCGGTCCGCGCTGGAGAACTGACCGAACGCGATTCCATCCTCATCACCTATGGTGATCAGGTGCAGCGTCCCAATGAACAGCCTTTGCAAACTCTCGGCGAGTTCTGCAACGGTCATTTGAAAGGTGTCGTTGGCGGAATCCACATCCTGCCATTCTATCCGTGGACTTCGGACGACGGCTTTTCGGTGGTGGATTATCGTCAGGTGGACGCGGCTCTGGGAACCTGGGAGGATATTTCCTCCATGCAGGAAAACTTCCGTTTGATGTTTGACGGCGTGATCAATCACATCTCGGCGCAAAGCGCGTGGTTCCAGGGATTTTTACGAGGTGACTCGCGCTATCGCGATTTCTTTATCGTAGTGGATGGCTCACCCGATCTGTCCCAAGTGGTGCGCCCGCGCGCGTTACCTCTGCTGACCACATTCGACACGTCCGCCGGTGCAAAACGCGTTTGGACAACCTTCAGTGATGACCAGATCGATTTAAATTACCACAATCCCGAAGTCCTGCTCGAGATTCTCGATGTTTTGCTGATGTACGTTGAGCGCGGCGCGATGTTTATCCGCCTGGATGCGATCGCCTATTTATGGAAGGAAATTGGCACACCCTGCATTCACCTGCCCCAGACCCATCATGTCATTCAATTCCTGCGCGCCGTGATGGATATTGCCGCCCCTCATGTTCACCTGATCACCGAAACCAATGTGCCGCACGCGGATAATGTCGCGTATTTTGGCGATGGGATCAATGAAGCCCAACTCGTTTACAATTTCGCCCTGCCGCCCCTGACCCTGCATGCGTTCCAAACAGGTGATGCGCGTGTGCTTTCCGACTGGGCCAAGGCATTGACCTTGCCGTCCGACAAAACCACCTTTTTCAATTTCCTAGCCTCTCACGACGGCATTGGTCTCAACCCCGCGCACGGCATCTTGTCCGATAAGGAAATTGATGCGCTGGTCAACAGAACGCTCGAACACGGCGGGTTGATCTCCTTCAAGCAAAATTCAGACGGCTCACAAAGTCCGTATGAGATGAATATCAATTACTTCGACGCGCTTTCAAACCCGGACGACCTTCCCAGACCATTGTCTTCGACAGGGGAGGCGATGTCTGGAACGCATTGCGAATCTTTGGATACGCAGGTCGATCGTTTCATAGCTGCACAAGCCATCATGCTGGCGCTGATCGGCATCCCCGGAATCTACTTCCACAGCCTGTTCGGCTCACGCGGATGGAGCGAAGGCGTAAAACAAACCAACCGCCACCGCACCATAAATCGCGAGAAATGCCAGGCGGATAAATTGGAAAACGAACTTGCGGATGAAACCACCCTGCGTTCCAAGGTGTTCACACGGTATCGCCGGTTGCTTTCAGCGCGAAGTCGCACCCCCGCTTTTCATCCACACGGATCGCAAAAAGTATTGGACATTCATCCCTCCGTATTTGCGGTTGAACGCTTTTCGCCGGACGAAAAATCACATGTGGTATGCTTGCATAATGTCGGTGCAAAAAAAGTGGATTTCCCGGCAAATTACTCAACAGCAACTGACCTTTTCACAGGTCAATCTCTCCAGGCCGCAAACATCACGCTCGAACCGTATCAGATTTTATGGGTGAGTCTATGATCAACATTTCGCATCACATAGGTTTTATATCCACCCGTTTTGCTGGAACGGATGGGGTATCGCTCGAAACTGAGAAATGGGTCACGGTGCTGGAGCGACTCGGTCACCAATGTTTTTATTTCGCAGGGCAATGCGACCGCCCCGAAGATCGATCCCATGTTGTGCCCGAGGCGTTTTATCGTCATCCCGAAATCGACAAGATCAATCAACAGGCCTATTCGGGCAGCTGGACGGTGACAAAGGAAGCGCGTGCGGCTCATCCTGAGTTGACCCATTTGCACAAGGATTTTTTCTCCATCTACATCCGCCCTCCGCAAATGTCCCGCCGCGTCAACGAGCTAAAGGAGTATTTCAAGGAAGAGTTGTACGAATTCGCCCGCCGCTTCGACTTGGAAATTCTCATTATCGAGAATGCCTTGACGATCCCCATCAATCTGCCGCTGGGCCTTGCCCTCACCGAGTTCATTGCCGAGACAGGCTATCCCACCATCGCCCATCACCACGATTTCCATTGGGAACGGCAGCGTTTTCAGGTCAATTGCGTGAGCGATTATATTGCCACCGCCTTCCCGCCCAATCTGCCATCCATCCGGCATGTGGTCATCAACTCGGTCCAGGCCCAGCAGCTTGCTTCGCGTCACGGCTTGGACTCGCAGGTGATCCCCAATGTCATGGATTTCGACTCTCCTCCTCCTGCGCCTGACGACTACTCCCAGACGGTGCGCGCAGATTTTGGCATCCAGCCGGGTGAATTCTTTCTCCTGCAACCCACACGTGTCATACAGCGCAAAGGGATTGAACATGCCGTGGAACTTGTCCGCCGGCTGGAGCTGCCTGCGAAGCTGGTCATCTCTCATGCAGCCGGCGATGAAGGCACGGACTATGAGAAACGCGTGCGTGAATACGCCTATTTACTGGATGTAACCGTCCGCTTTGAAGCCGACCAGGTGCAGAGCGAGCGCGGTACCACTAAAAATGGTGAAAAGATCTATACACTCGGCGATGTCTATCCCCATGCCGACCTTGTGACTTATCCTTCCAGTATCGAAGGGTTTGGAAACGCCTTTCTCGAAGCCGTATATTACCGCCGCCCGATACTGGTGAACAATTATTCGATCTATGAAATCGATATCAAACCAAAGGGTTTTCGCACCATTTGGTTCGATGGATACATCAGCACGGACACTCTGAAGAAGGTTCGGGAAATTTTGTTGAATCCCGCTGTGGCGCAGGAATGGGCGGAGGAAGATTATCAACTTGCAAGGCGATATTTTTCCTTTACGGTTTTGGAGCACCACTTGCGATTAATTCTCGAAGATTGCACAGGACAGCCTCTATGAATATTGCCCTCCTCCATTATTCAGTACCACCCATCGTCGGCGGTGTGGAAAGCGTCGTCGGCCATCACGCGCGGCTGATGGCCGCAGATGGTCATTATGTCCGCCTGATCGCGGCTCGCGGTGAGGCGCTGAGCGAACAGGTTTCATTGACCCGCCTGCCTCTGGCGGATTCACGCGATGCGCGTATCGTCGAAATGAAGGAACAATTGGATCGCGGCGAAGTGACTGGAAAATTCAATTCGCTGCGCGAGGAGCTGGCCGGACAATTACAAAGCTCCCTAGCCGGCTGCGATATTCTGATCGCGCACAACGTTTGTTCGTTGAACAAAAATCTCGCCCTCACCGCTGCGCTCCATCAATTGCACAACTCCAAAAAACTTCCGCGGCTGATCCTGTGGCATCATGACCTGGCGTGGACAACACCGCGTTATCAGCCCGAGCTGCATGATGGCTATCCCTGGAATTTATTGCGCGAAGACTGGGGCAATACCACGCACATCGTGATTTCAGACCTGCGCCGCACGGAATTGGCAGAGTTAATGAACCTGGATCCTGCCTCCATACGCATCATCCCCAACGGTGTGGATGCGCCACTCTTTTACAAACTCGAATCACAAACCCAGGCGTTATTGGATAAAACAAATTTGCTGGATGCCGCACCAATATTGTTATTACCCGTCCGTGTGACGCCGCGCAAGAACATTGAACTGGCGCTGTATACGCTGGCCGAATTACGCAAACAATTTCCTCAGACCGCGCTGGTGGTGACGGGTCCTCTCGGGCCGCATAACGTCAACAACCTCAGCTACTTTGAGAAACTTTCAAGCCTGCGTGCCCAACTGGGGTTGCAGGGGGCGGTGCATTTCCTGGCCGAGCTTGTGGACACTTTCCTGCCGGACGAAGTCATTGCAGACTTTTATCGTGTGTCAGACGCATTATTCTTCCCCAGCCGCGAAGAGGGATTTGGCATTCCGCTGATCGAAGCGGCCTTCAGCCATTTGCCGGCTTTCTGCGCGGACATTCCTCCCCTGCGCGCGCTGGGATTAGCGGACGCGACGTTCTTCTCCCCGGATGAAGACCCCGTCAAAATTGCTGATTTACTTGCGCATTACTTTCGATCTTCCCTTCCTGCCCGCCTTGCCATGCGCGTGCGTACAACCTTCCGCTGGGAAGCAATTTATCGTCAGCACATCGCGCCGTTGTTGAAATGAAAAGCAAGGAAAGAGCCTCATGAACAATAAAACGCAATTTACGCCCATTCATACTGTTCTGGTCCCCTTGATTCACGCGGGACCCGGTCTGCACGCACTGGAAACACTCCTTCACATGGATGCGGAGATCATACTGGTCGGGGTGGTGGTTGTGCCTCCCGATCAGTCGCTGAGTGTCGGGGCGGCCGGTGCGCGTGCGCTGCGAAAACAACTGCGCCATTATGGAAAAGATGAGCGCATTACCAGTAAAACGCAGATCATTGTCTCTCATCAACCGTGGAACGAGCTCTCAAACCTTCTTCTGAAGGAAAAGCCCGATCTGTTGTGCCTGGAATGGGACACTCATTTCACCGCCCTGGGCGTGACCACCGAAGATGTGCTGGCGCACCCTCCATGCAATGTTGCCTTGGTGCACGGAAAGCTGTCAGGCAAGCCGAAGCAAGTCCTGGTTCCGGTAAGGGGCGGCCCGCATGCGGAATTGGCATTGCGCATTGGTTTGGGACTGCATCCAAAAACCATAACAGCCCTCCATATCCGCAGATCAGACGACCCGGAAGCGGGGAGTGACGCGCCATTTAAAGGTCTTGCCCGCGTGTTGAAGCAAATGCCCGACGTCCAGAAGCAGTTTGCAACCACAGATGATGCCTCCCGATTGGTTTTGAAAAGTGCAAAACAGGCGGATGTCATCATCCTGGGCACAACGACCCAGCCTGCCACGAGCTCTGCTTCGTTGGGAGCATTTGCAGATCGAATTTTCCGCGAGGCCCCTTGCGCGGTGATCGCCGTCAAAAGCGGCCGCCCATCAACACGGACCAGCTTTGATGAAAGCGCCGGCGTCGAGGCTATTTCCATTCTTGTGGACAAATGGTTCGCGGAAAAAACGTTCCATGCGGATGAATTCAAACAATTGGAGGAACTGGTTGATCTAAAACATCAGCAAGGGTTGACCATCAGTCTTGCGCTGCCGGCGCTTAATGAAGAAAAAACAGTGGGTCATGTGATCAGAACAATAAAAAAGGAACTGGTGGAAAATTTTCCATTGCTGGATGAGATTGTTTTGATGGATTCCAATTCAACGGATCGCACCCGTGAGATTGCCAAAGAGGCAGGCATCCCCGTTTTTATCCATCAACGGCTGCTCGAAAGGTTGGGGGCGAGAAACGGCAAGGGCGAAGCGCTGTGGAAAAGCCTGCTGGTGACGCGCGGCGATATCATCGCCTGGATCGATACAGACATCGTGAACATCCATCCTCGATTTGTGTATGGCATTCTGGGACCCATGTTGATCGACCCGCAGGTTCAATTGGTGAAGGGTTTTTATCGCAGGCCCTTGAAGGTGGGCGAGAAGATCCAGGCGGGCGGCGGCGGGCGTGTCACTGAATTAACTGCGCGCCCATTGCTCAATCTGTTTTATCCCGAACTCTCAGGGGTGCTGCAGCCGCTTTCCGGCGAATATGCCGGCAGGCGTGAAGCCCTGGAACGCGCCATGTTCTTTTCAGGTTACGGCGTCGAGACAGGCTTGTTGATCGACATTTTTGAACGCCATGGTTTGAGCGCCATTGCGCAGGTCGATTTGCTTGAGCGCATCCACCACAACCAGCCGCTGGAGGCATTGAGCAAAATGTCGTTCGCGATCATTCAAACCGTCATCCGCAAACTGGAGAACCGCTTTGGAAGCGTTGTTCTTGAGGATGTTAACAGATCCATGAAATTGATCCGCCATAAATCAAACGGCTATTTTTTGGATGTTGAAGAGATTGCCGAGGGTGAACGCCTGCCGATGATCAAAATCCCTGAATACAGGAAGAGAAAGCGATGACTGCGCTCTGGCTTGTCCGCCATGGGCAAACCGATTGGAATCTTTCCGGGATATGGCAGGGACAGGCGCCTGATGCACCGGGGTTGAATGAGACCGGCCGAGCGCAGGCCATTTCGGCACGGGAACAATTACGCGACTTGAATATAGCCGCCGTCTATTCGAGTGACTTGCTGCGCGCCGTCCAGACTGCGGAATTGATTGCTGAACCTTTTGGATTGGCAATCAACCTCGAGCCACGTTTGCGTGAAATAAACCTTGGCGTGTGGGAAGGTATGCTCTCAGCCGAAGTCGAAACCCAACATTCACAGGAACTGGCTGAACGCGCACGAAATCAGTTCCTGGCTCGCGCGCCAAATGGAGAATCACCGCGCGATGTGGCAAAGCGTGTCCTTCAGGCAGTAAATGACATTGTCGCTGATCATCTGAACGATTCCGTTGTGATTGTCTCGCATGGTGTTGCGTTGGGAGTGATGATTTGCCACGCCGAGGGGATTCCAATGGATGAAATTTATGAACATATTCCCGATAATGCACAGCCCTATTGCGTGCAGTGGTCCAGTTAATACAAATTTCCTATGGGAAATAAACTCACCCCCAAGATCATCCTCGAGGGTACGCGCCTCACTTTCAAGACCGAGGTCGCCTTTGCGCTCAACGAGCATCCGCGCATCATCGGGCCGCGCAAGTACCGCTACCACTCCCCGCTTATTTCGGGGGAGTGGTGCGCGTTTACCAACTACCCCTGGGGCCGCGGGCTGATCAACTTCGAGCCGGGCGAGGAATCGCTGGCCATGGAGACGTACGCCACGTGGCTGCGTCTTTTCGAGTTGCAAAAATATTATTCGTGGATCGTGGACCGCTTTCACATCTCCACGCGCGCCTATCAATTGCAAGTCTACGGCAAGGATTACGACTTCCGCTGGCTGGAGGAACGCCTGCTGCCGCTCAACTTCCGGCTGGTCTTTTTGAGTCGGACTCCCAATTCATTTGCCGCGGCGCGCAAGGAGCGGCTCAAGGTCTCGGGCAAGCCTGATCAATACGACGACCTTTCGGTTTTTGTGCGCGAACAGGAGTTGATGCAGCGGCTGGTGGGCGAGTCGCTCCTGCCGCGCCTCGACCTGGATATCTCGGACAACGACATCCCCGGTGCAGTCGATAAAATCGCCGATTGGATGGAGTCCACCGGCGGGTTATATATGAAAGAGTAGGGGCGACGTATACGTCGCCCCTACAAATCTCAATCTTCCTTGGGCGGCGCGGCGGGACCGTAATCCAGAATCGGGCGCACGCCGGTCGCATCCTGCGGGGGGCCTACGATCTTCTTATCTTCCATCTCATCCACAAGACGCGCGGCGCGGGTGTATCCGATTCGCAACCGCCGCTGCAACATGGACACGGAGGCACGCCCTTCACGGCGCACCAGGTCGATGGCTTCCTTCATCAGCGGGTCGCCATCGTCCTCCGGGGTCATGTCCTCGAACATGGGGACCTGCTTGAGCGGAACACCGCTCGGCACCACATCGACAGGGCCGCTGGAGGGGATGGGCATGCCGTGCGGATTCTGCGCGCGCCAGAACTCGACCAGGCGGTGGATCTCGCTGTCGGAGACGAACACACCCTGCAGGCGGGAGGGCGCCGGGGCGTCGGGCGCCTGGTAAAGCATGTCGCCGCGCCCGAGCAGGCGCTCCGCGCCGGGCTGGTCGAGGATAACGCGGCTGTCGGTGTTGGACGCCACCGCAAAAGCGATGCGCGCCGGGAAGTTGGCTTTGATCAGGCCGGTCACCACGTCCACCGAGGGACGCTGGGTGGCGAGGATCATGTGGATACCGGTGGCGCGCGCGAGCTGCGCCAGGCGCGTGATGGTGCGCTCGGTCTCGTCGGGAGCCATCAGCATCAGGTCAGCCAGTTCGTCGATCACCACCACCAGGTAGGGAATCTTCTTGCCGCCCTGCTGCTTCATGCGCGCGTTGTAATCCTGAATATTGCGCGCGCCAACCTGCGCAAACTCGTGGTAGCGTTTGTCCATTTCGCGCAGCATCCACTGCAGCGCGCCGACCACCCGTTCCATCTCGACCACCACCGGCGCCAGCAGGTGCGGGATGCCGTTGTAACCCGTCAGCTCGACGCGCTTCGGATCCACCAGGATCAGGCGCAGGTCGTCGGGCGAGTTGCTGATCAGCAAGCAGGTGAGGATGGAATTGACGCACACCGACTTGCCCGAGCCGGTCGTGCCGGCGATGAGCAGGTGCGGCATCGAGGTCAGGTCCGCGCCAACGGGATGCCCGGAGACGTCCTTACCGAGCGCCAGGCTGAGCGGCTTTTTGCCGCGTTGGAAGGTCTCGCCTTCCATGATGTCGCGCAGGGCGACCAGCGCCATCTCCTCGTTGGGCACTTCGATGCCGACGTAATTGCGTCCCGGCACCGGCGCCTGGATGCGGATGCGCGGCGCAGCCAGCACCAGCGCGAGGTCGTCCGCCAGAGCGACGATCTTGCTGACGCGCACGCGCGTGCGTCCCTGCCGCGACTCGAGGAACAGCGGTTCCACGCCAAACTGGGTGACGGTCGGTCCCTCGTTGATCTCGATCACCTGGGCCGGCGCTCCGAAGGAGGCCAGCGTCTCCTCGATCAGGCGCGCGCGGGATTCGATGAACTCCTCGCTCTTGCTGGGCGCGGAACCCGGCTCGAGGATTTCCCGAATGGCCGGCAGCCTCCACTCGATCGGCGCGCCGGGTGCAGCCAGGGCAGCCTGTCCCACCTTCGGGGCGGTATGGACCGGCAGCGGCGGAGCGGCAGGCTCGGGCGGAGTCTGGTCCGGCTTCTGCAGGGTGGAGCGGTTGATAGGCGTGAAGTCCCCGTTGAAGTCCGATTTCTCCGGGGCTGGTTTCTTCCCGAGCATCACCCGTATTTTGTTGATCAGTTGCTGGACGCGAGGCGCGTAGAAGTCATAGAGCTGCTGCATCGAAACGTCGAGGGTCATGATGAGCGCGATGAGGAACCACGCGATGAGCACCACCACCGCGCCCGCCTTGCCGAGCAGTGTGTCAAGTAAACGATAGAAGAGGCTGCCGATGTAACCGCCGCCGGTCAAAGTGGACGGGGCGGGGTTGCCTGCGACAAGCTGCAGGAAGGTCAGAATGAAGACATACATGAGGATGACGCCGGTCAGCCGCTCGGCCGAGGGCGCCGGGATGCGCTCGATCTTGCGCAGCACCAGCCAGCCTCCGACCACGATCAACGCAATGGGCAGCAGGTAACTACCCCAGCCGAGCAGGTAGCTCAGGATGTAAACCCAGCCGTCGGTGAGTGAACTGCGGTTGGCCGAGACCAGCGCCAGCAGGGTGAGTACGCCCACCAGCGCCATGACGCCGCCGATGATGTCGATCTTGCGTTCAGGCGAAATCTTGGGCAGCAGCGGCGGAAGATTCTCGGGCTTGGAGGAGGATTTCCTGCGCGAGGGCTTCGCCGCCGGTTTTCCCTGGGGCGCCTTGCCTTTGGAGGGTGGGGGGGTGGATTTTCCAGCCATGGACTTTTGAGCTAACGTGCTTTGCGCGTGGGCAGAATCTGACGCCGGATGTTAACGCGGATGAGTGTCATTTACTAAATCCCCTTTTAGTGCACCTGCGGTAGAACATTTATTTCATTATAGCATAGGTGCGCCCGTCTCCGGCAAATAGTGGACGGCCTACCTCCCCCAAATCCACAACAAGGTATACAGTTGAAAACCTGTTTTTTGTTTGTGGATTTGGGGGACGCGCTTCGCATGCATCTGGCGAAGGCAAGGAGGGGGTCCTTGAATTGGACAAACACGATAGGCTTATGACAATTGTCACTTCATCGAAGCATGACCCGATGCTATAATCCCAACCTGATATTCACCAAAAGAGGAGCGAGCATGGCATACCAGAACGTTACGGTCCCCGAAGGCGGGGCAAAGATCAGCATCAAGGACGGGGTGTTGCAGGTCCCGGAAAATCCCATCATTCCGTTTGTCGAGGGAGACGGCACGGGACGCGATATCTGGCGCGCGTCGGTGCGGGTGATCGACGCGGCGGTGGAGAAAGCCTACAAGGGCAAGCGGAAAATTCACTGGATGGAAGTCTATGCGGGCGAGAAGTCGTTCAAGAAGTTCCAAAGCTGGCTGCCCGATGAGACCGAGCAAGCCTTCAAGGAATTCCTGGTCGGCATAAAAGGCCCGCTGACCACCCCCATCGGCGGCGGCATCCGCTCGCTGAATGTGGCGCTGCGCCAGCTGCTGGATCTGTATGTCTGCATGCGCCCGATCCGCTACTTCAACGGTGTCCCTTCCCCGATGAAGCACCCGGAATACGTGAGCATGGTGGTCTTCCGCGAGAACACCGAGGACATCTACACCGGCCTCGAGTTCCCCTACGGGTCGGATGACAACAAGAAGTTCATGGAACTTTTCAAAGGTGCGTTCCCCAAGGACTACGCCAAGATCCGCTTCCCGGACACGTCGGCCATCGGCGTGAAACCCATCTCGGTGGAAGGCTCTGAACGGCTCGTACGCGCGACAATCAAGTGGGCGCTGGAGAACAAGCGCAAGAACGTGAACCTGGTCCACAAGGGCAATATCATGAAATACACCGAGGGCGCCTTCAAGGACTGGGGCTACGCACTCGCCAAGCGCGAGTTCCGCGACCAGATCGTCACCGAACGCGAGAGCTGGATCCTTGGCAACAAGGAAGCCAACCCGGACCTGAGCGTGGAAGAAAACGCCAAAATGATCGACCCCGGCTTCGACATGATGTCACCCGACCAACAGAAAGATATCAAGCGCGAGGTCGAGGAAGCGCTGAAACTCTGGGACACGCACGGCAGCGGTCAGTGGAAGAAGAAACTGCTCGTCAAGGATTCCATCGCCGACGTAAGCCTGCAGTTCGTGCTGATCCGCCCGCGTGATTACGACGTGATCGCCACCATGAACCTGAACGGCGACTACATTTCAGATGCGATTGCCGCGCAGGTGGGCGGGATCGGCATCGCGCCCGGCGCCAACATCAACTACGAGACCGGTCACGCCATCTTCGAGGCGACCCACGGCACCGCGCCCAAGTACGCCGACCTCGACAAGGTCAACCCCGGCTCGGTGCTGCTCTCCGGCGAGATGATGCTGCGCTACATGGGCTGGACCGAGGCGGCCGATCTGATCATCAAGGGCATGGAGGGCGCCGTTGCCGCCAGGACCGTCACCTATGATTTTGCCCGCCTGATGGAACATGCGGTCGAGGTGAAATGCTCCGAGTTCGGGGATGCGATCATCAACCACATGTGAGTAGAGAATAGATATCAGCTAGTAGAGATTAGTAATGGGTATGCAGTGAGAGCGGTTGCAGAGATGCGCCGCTCTTCCTGTTTTAACAGTTGTTTTCACTGACCTATCGGATGTAAAATGTTAAAGACTTTTCGGCGGGGTGCCTGCGTGATGGAAGGAGGTCGAAATGACTGATTTGTCGGGGGAGCGCATCGATCGTTACCAGATCCTTGAGAAGCTCGGCGAAGGGGGCATGGCTACGGTGTACAAGGCGCGTGACACGCGTCTCGAGCGGGACGTCGCCCTCAAGCTCATCCGCCGCAGCGCGTTCCCGCCAGAAATGCTCAACAACATCCTGGCACGTTTCGAGCGCGAAGCCAAGTCACTCGCCCGGCTCTCGCACCCCAACATTGTCACAGTTTACGACTACGGCGAGCATGACGGTGCGCCTTATCTCGTGCTGGAGTACTGCCCGGGCGGAGATTTACGACAGCGTCTGCATGGCAAACCCATGGAGTGGCGCGAGGCCATCCAGTTGGTACTTCCCGTCGCACGTGCCTTGCGGGCAGCGCACCAGGCGGGGGTCATCCACCGCGATGTCAAACCCTCCAATATCATGTTCACCGGAGAGGGCGAGCCCAAGCTCTCCGACTTCGGCATCGCCAAGATCCTCGAGGCCAATGAGGCCGCCACCCTGACCGGTACCGGGGTAGGTGTGGGCACACCGGGTTACATGGCCCCCGAGCAGTGGACCGGGGAGACCAGCCCACAATCGGACCAGTACGGGCTGGGCATTGTGCTCTACGAGCTGCTGACCGGGCAGCAGGCCCTACGAAGCGGACACGCCGGCAGGTGTACTCATCAAGCAGACCAGCCAGCCCCTGCCTCCTCCGCGCCAGTTTGCCGAGGTGATTCCAGCCGCGATGGAAGCGGCACTCTTGAAGTCTTTGGAGAGGGAACCCGGCAAGCGCTTCTCCGACATGGACGCATTCGTCAAGGCACTTGAGGGATTGCTCGCGCCGGGTGTGGATGCCAATACACCGACCGATTATTTCAAGACAGTGTATGCGGCCTCCACTTCGGCTGACGCGACCAAAGCTGTGCTGCCTGCCAACAGGCAGCCTACTGTGAAAATGGTTCTGATCGGTGCTGCGATCCTTGTCGTTCTGGTGAGCGTGTTCTGGGCAGGAGCAAAACTCTCAAAAGGCTTCCCGGCCATGGCTGACCCAGGCGCGACCCCATCCCGCACCGCTGACGCGGCACAAACCCGCCAGCCAAGTGAAACCCCATCCAAAACGCCAACCCTTACTCTCACCCCTCCGCCAACGGACACGCCAACGCCGACTATCACCAGCACGCCTCCTTGCTGGGATATGGATGTGAGTGGCTTCTGGATCGGCAACCATGTGGAAATTTTGAAAGATTACGCTAAATCGCAGAAAATTAATTGCGGCACATATTCCAATCCATCCTGCGATAAAACTATTTCTGATCCGATCTTATTGACGCTTACCCAAAACGGGTGCGACATTGCGGGTCAATATGGGACCGGCTCAAGTATCTTCAGCTTCAAACCGGCCTGTGATATTCATGGTTCAATAATAGGCAATACGATAACCTTTCCTCTTCAGTCATGCCTTTTTACGAATACTGCAGCCCGATTAGAATTTTTTGCAGGCAAGCTGGTCGACGAACTTAATGGTGGCCTGCCTGTATGCAAGAACCAATCCACAGGAACCTATGCTGTTACATGCTATATTCATCTTGAGCGAGTGCGTTAAAAAACAATTTCAATACTACGGGTAAACTAGCGGAATCAACACCATCGGGCCACCCCAACACTCAAGGTAGCCCGGTTTTATGTGGCGTGGCAGGGGTTTGGAATTTATTCCAGTCTCGTCGCCAGCTTGACTTCGTGGGCAATTTTATTGGCCGTATCTACGATGGAGGGGCCAATCTCCATCATCCGCTCCTTTGAAAGCCGGTAGGCGGGTCCCGCCACAGAGATGGAGGCAAGGGGTTGATGACTGGCATTAAAGACGGGCGCGGCGACGGCATTGATGCCGTCTTCAAATTCCTGCTCGGAGATGGCAAAGCCTCTTTCGCGAGCTCTATAAAAATCTTCCGTTAAATCACCGGGCGAGGTCAGCGTTCGCTGGGTGTATTGTGGGATGCCGCGGACCAGCAATGGCTGCACAATTTCCTCCGGAAGAAAGGAGAGAATGGCCTTGCCGGATGCCGTGCTAAACGCAGGCAGCCTTTGCCCGGTCACCGCCGCCAGCTTGACTCGCTGCGGGCTTTCAATCACCTCCAGGTAAACAACGTCCGTTCCATCCAGAATTGAAAGATTGACGTTCTCGCGATGCAGTTCACTTAGAAGCCGAAGGAAGGGGATCGCCAGACGGCGAAGGTCGTTGTTCTCGAGCGCGAGATGTGCCAGTTGCAGGAGACGGTTTCCGGGGCGGTAAACACCCGTCAGAGCGTCCCTTTCAAGAAATTGGCTTCTCTCCAGCGTAGCCAACAGGCGGTGGACCGTGCTCTTATTGATCCCGATCCGTTCTGAAATTTGAGTCAGGGTCAATTCAGGCGTCTGGTTGGTAAAACAGGTGAGGACAGCCAGGGCACGTTCCACGGCACGGATGGATTCGCTCATTGATAAACTCCCTCCCGGCAGTAAAGCTGATTAAAAAATTTATGATTCTATTTTACTTGCTTATCGCCTGTAAGGCAAAAAAAGATTGGCTTTGCAGCCAATCAGCGCTTCTATTCGGAAACACGCTTTCCGAAATAATACTCTCCCAATTCCATACCATCAAAATCCAGAACCTGAGGCAAAAAGCCCCATTGCTCAAAGCCCATTTTTTCAAGCAGCTTGCGGCTGTTCTCGTTACGATCGATCACGACCGCGACAACGTTTTTTATTCCCAGCGAGGGACAGGCTTGCAAGGCATGTCGGATCAATAAATTGCCGACGCCCCGGCCTTGATGGGATGTGTCCACGTAGTAGCTGATCTCTGCGGTGAAGCGCAGCGCCGCCCTCCCGGGACGGTACCAACTGAGACTGCACCAACCCACCACCCGGTTGTTTAATGTTGCGACGAAAATGGGACGTTTCTCCGGATTATGCTCCATAAACCAGGCTTTGCGTCCATTGGCCGTATAGGGGGTGGTGTTGGCGGTGGATAGGTGCGTGGGAACAGCTTGATTATAGATTCCCACGATGGACGGGAGGTCACCCAATCTGGCAATACGGATTTGAATCGATTCCGGGGTTTTGGGATGCATAGACATAGATGAATTTTATCCTATGTGAGAAATTACGCAAACTTATTGACAAGAGACTAAATTTATGTCATACTGCGATTGTATCGCTATATAAAACATTGTCTTGTTATATGAAACTGGCAAAACTAGCGCAGTAAGGAGGAGCAATGTCCGAAACATATAGTCTGGCTGATGCAACCTTGAAAGCCATACAGGATAGGCGCAGCGTCCGCGATTTCACTGACGAGCCGATATCCGACCACGACCTCGATTTGATCCTGGAGGCCGCGCGGCAGGCGCCCTCCGGTGAGAACGCCCAACCATGGCGGTTCATCGTTGTAAAAGACGAGACGACTCGCAAGAAGATGGGCGCCATCGCCGGCGGCGGCAGCGGGCGTCGCTTCACCGCCGAATTCGTCACCAAGAAAATGCAGGAGCGCTTCGCCAACCTGCAGGATGAAGCCAAGCGGCAGGCTGCCTTCCAGAAACTCACCTCGGGGCAGGTCTCGACCTTCATGGCGGATGCCCCGGTCAACCTGGTGGTGTGCGGAAAGAAGGATGTGTGGGACATGCCCTACGACACCTCCGCGGCCATCGAAAACATCCTGCTGATGGTGACCGGACTCGGTCTGGGCGCGTGCTGGGTCATCGCCCCCTGCATCGATATCCGCGACGAGGAGCGCATCAAGGACCTGCTCGGCATCCCGGAGGGATACAAGGCGGTCAGCATCCTCTCCATCGGACATCAGACCCGGCCACACAAACCCCGGCCGCGGCTTCCGATCAACGAGCTGGTGTTTACCGAAAAATGGGGAGACCCCTACTACAAGGAGCCGAAATGAACAACAAGACCGTTCCCCTGGACTATACCAATGCATTGATTTACGAACTTGAAAAGGCTTTCTGGGATGAGCGGGGCAAAGGTGCTCGCTTCCGCATGATGAATGTGGGCCAGCAGTATTACACCGACAAGATCAAGCCGCTGCTCCAGACTGCCGAAGTCGACGAGATCATCCGCAAGGTGGACGAAGTCCTGAAAGGCGAGGGTGTTGCCGCAGAGGTATCCTACACAAAAGAAGACCGGCTGCTGAGAGTCAGCGTGAAGGGGTGCCTCCACCGCCAGGTCGAAGAACGGATGATCGCCAGGGAGATCGAACCCTTTACCTGCGTCCCCGCCAATCTGATCGTGATGGCGCTCGAGGAAAAACTCGACGTGCCGGTCGAGCTGGCCGAGATCAAGGTGGTCGAAGGAAGCTGCCAGCTCCTGCTGGTCATGTTCGAAAAACGGCCGACGCTCGATTAGGAGGGCTTTATGTCCAAAGTATCGACCCTCGCTGACGCGGTTGCCTCGGTTCCATCCGGGTCGCACGTCTCCCTCCCAGGATTTGCCACCTCGCGCTGCGGCATGGCGTTTGCGCACGAGGTGATTAGGCAGAAAATCAACAAGTTGACCGTCTCTCAATGTGTAGCCGGTATTGACGCGGATATCTTGGTGGGAGCCGGCGCGGTGGAACGGGTAATCAACGGCGGCGGCTCGCGCGGACGTTCGGGCCAGCACTCGTGTCTGGTGAGGGGCTACGAGCAGGGGACGTTGAAGAGTGAGGAGTTGAGCAGCCTCTCGATGACTTTCCGCTACCTGGCAGGGTCGCTGGGGTTGCCCTTTATCCCCATCCGCTCCCTCAACGGGTCGGACATCCTCAAGCGCCTCGAACAGGCGAATCCTCCAGTGGTAGGCCGCCTGAAGGATCCCTTCACAGGTGAGGACTGGCTGGTGCTCAAGCCGCTTGTACCGGATGTGTCCGTGATGCAGGTGCAGGCAGCGGACGAGGAGGGCAACGCCTGGATCCTCGGTCCACGCTGGGATAACGAAGAACAGGTCAAGGCCAGCCTGCGCGCCATTATCATCACCGAGCAGTTGGTCTCCACCGAGACCATCCGCCGTTTCCCAGAGCGCACATTGATTCCCGGCTTCAAGGTTTCGCATGTGGTGCACCTTCCTTATTCCGCACATCCCTCCTCGGTGTACGGCGTCTATGATTTCGACAAAGCACACATCAAGCTATATGCCGAGGCGTCAAAGACTCCGGAAGGCTTCCAGAAATATTTGGATGACTATGTGCTGGGTGTGAAAGATCACTGGGAATATTTGGAGCGGGTCGGCGGGATGAAATATCTCAGCGGGCTGAGCGCTGATCCGGTTTTGGGTTATTAAGGGCGAGGCACACGATGACAGATGAATTGGAATACACCTCGTTTGAATTGATGGCGGCCGCCGGCGCGCGCGAACTGAAGGATGGAGAAATCGTGGGCGTGGGACTTGGTCTTCCGGTGGTTTCATCGTTCCTGGCCAAGCGCACCCATGCCCCGAACCTGACCATCATGCTGGAGCTGGGCGTGGTCGACCCGGAACCGCTCGAGATCGGCGTGGACGGGCTCTCGGACCCGCGTATCTGGTACCGCGCCAAGATGCACGCCAGCTTCGCCGACATGCTGGGTTCGGTGCTGCACAAAGGCCTGGTGGACGTCGGATTCCTGGGCGGGTTGGAGATCGACGCCTACGGGAATCTCAATACCACGCTGCTCGGCGACCCCAACGGAAAGTTCCGCCGCTTCACAGGCAGCGGGGGCGGCAACGACATTGCCTCGAGCGCCAGGCGCACTGTGGTGACCATCCGCCACGAGGCGCGCAAGCTCAACGAAGCGGTTTCCTTTATCACCAGCCCCGGCTACCTGCGGGGGAACGGCGAACGGGAACGCGCAGGTCTGGTCGGCGGTCCCAGCCGGGTGATCACCGACAAGGCGGTGCTGGGATTCGATCCCGACAGCAGACGGATGCGCCTGGAATCCATCCACCCCAACACCACACTGGAGGATGTACTTGCCAATATGGGTTTCAAACCCATCGTGCCGGACAAAGTTCCCTTCACCGAACCGCCGACCCCCGAACAGGTCCGGTTGATCCGCGAGGAGATCGACCCCGAAAAAGCCTATGCCGGTAGCACTTAACCACCTTCTGTTGATCAACCTTTATTGATAGCCAAAGGAGAGAAGCCATGCCTTATAGAGTTACAGACGCGTGTATTTTGTGCGGTGCATGTATTGTCGGCTGCGAGAGCAATGCCATCACAGAGGGAGAGACACAAGCCATCATCGACGAGAGTCTGTGTGTGGAGTGCGGCACCTGTGAGCGCAACTGCCCATCGGAGGCTATCATCTTTATTGAAGAGAGTGAGCCGGCGAAAAGCCCGGCTGCCTCAGGCTCGGAACAATCCTCTTCTGCTTGAAGCGTTAAATGGTCGAAGTATAGTCCGAACGAGGTCTGAAAAAAACTCAGACCTCGTCTGATTTCAGGCGTTACCATGCCGTGGGCTTTGCGACCATTAAATCACCGGCTCGGGTATAATGCTTGGCGAAGGTTGACAAAATTTTTCCGGATGTTATCCAATGACCAAAGACCCCAATGATTACAACGTACGCGCTGTTGAACGCGCTTTGCAAATTTTAGGCTGCTTTGACGACCAGCATCAGGAACGGGGAATTTCCGAGATCGCCCAGGCAGTGGATCTGCATAAGGCTACGGCGCACCGCATCGTCACCACGCTGGTGAATTACGGCTACCTCGAGCGCGCCGGCGACGGGCAGAAATACAGGCTGGGGCTGGTGCTTCCTGAACTGGGATTCAAAGTCATCCGCCGCATGGATCTCCGGCGTGAGGCGATGCCTCACATGCTGCAACTGGTCGAACAGTGGGATGAAACGTGCGATCTGAGCATCTTCGACCAGGGCCAGGTCTTTTATGTTGAAGTCATCCACGGCAACCGGGCTCTCTCCATCACGGCAGCTGTGGGCCAGCGGCTGCCGGCGCATTGCACAGCCAGCGGGAAGGTTTTCCTGGCGCATTTACCCTCCGATATTCTTGAGGGCTGGCTTGAAAAGCCGCTTAAGGCTTATACGAGCCAGACCATTACATCCAAAGAGGATTTGCTCAAACAATTTAAAATGATTCGCAGCCAGGGTTATGCCGTTGACAGGGAGGAGACGGAAACGGGGGTAAACGCCATTGCGGCTCCCATCTGCAATGAACAGGGGAATGTCGTCGCAGCGATGAGCATTCCCGTCCCCGTCAGCAGGCTGGTGGCGGAGCGCGAACCCGAAATGGTCACGTCACTCAAGCAGGCCGCGCAGGCTATTTCCCGGCGCCTGGGCTGCAAACAATAACCTGCCCGTCATCCATATCAA
The DNA here is from genome assembly GCA_963774975.1 of uncultured Chloroflexia bacterium. Taxonomy (GTDB): domain Bacteria; phylum Chloroflexota; class Anaerolineae; order Anaerolineales; family Villigracilaceae; genus JBGPQJ01. The sequence continues at coordinate 125,820 of CAVZGY010000002.1, read as the reverse complement.
TTAACCGGCACCCCCGATGAAGTGTTGCGCTCATCAGGGGTGCTTTTCAAAGGAGAAAAGAGAAAAAGTTTTTTATCCGGTTCGGCTAGAACCCCAGCTCCGCGCTGGGGATTTTTAATTCCTCCCCGAGGCTTTTCAGCGCTTTTTGCACACCCGGGGGAATTTCCACTCCCTCGGCCTGGATGCGCTGGGTGCTGTAATATTCCTTTTCACCGGCGGTGTAGATGCGCGGCTGCCCGGGCGCTTTGGGGGACTCTCTCAGTTCGCGCATCATGCTCCCGGAGATTTTCTTGAAGATCTTCCAGCGGGATGAAGTGTTCAATATCGATCGCCAGGAAGAAGTGCCCGATGCGCAGGAACTGCGGCTTGCCTTCTGCATCGGTGTCGGTCAAACCCCAGAGAAAGTTCCATCCTGGAAGGCGGCTGAAAAGATTTCGACCATGGTGGAAAGGCCATAGCCCTTGTGCCCGCCGGTCAGATCGCCCAAGCCACCCACAGGCAGCAAGGCAACTTTCCCCTCATTCATTTCCTCGATCATGTTCGAGCTGTCGGTCGCGGAAATCCCATCCTGGTTGATGACCCATCCCTCCGGAATAGGCTTGCCGGCGCGGGCGGCCACTTCTATTTTTCCGCGCGGGACGATCGAGGTGGCGGCATCATACATGTAAGGGAAAGGCTCATCGGTAGGCGCGGCGACCGCGATCGGGTTGGTACCCAGCATGGGCTTGACGCCAAACGTCGGGGCCGTGGAGGGATGCGCGTTGGTCACACTCCATCCCACCAGTCCCTCTTTTGCTGCCATCAACGGATAATAACCGGCCACGCCATAGTGGCTGGAGTTGCGCACGGCGACCGCGCCCAAACCGTATTGTCGCGCCTTCTCGATGGCCAGCTTCATCGCATGATATCCCACCACCATGCCCATGCCGTTTCCGCCGTCGATCACCGCGGTAGCCTGGGAATCCTTGACCACCTTCCAGTCCGTGACCGGCAGCTGCAATCCCTTCTTCATGCGCTCGTGGTACATCTTCAAATGAGCCACGCCATGCGAATGGACGCCCCACAGGTCGGAGGTGATCAGCACATCAGCGATGATCTTTGCATCGTCGCCGGGAACACCCATTTTTTCAAGGGCTGCAACCATGAACGCGACAAGCTTATCCACCGGGACGTGAACGTTTTTCTCTGCCATATCAATTCTCCAATACTTTTTCTGTGATGAACATCTTCTCCGGGTTCAGGATGTTCAGCGGGTCGAGTGCCTGCTTGATGCGCCGCTGCACGTCCATCGACACCGGGCCGAGAGCCTGTTCCAGGTAGGGACGCTTGAGCACCCCGACTCCATGTTCGCCGGAGAGCGTTCCGCCGACGGCCAGCGAGGCCGCGAATACTTCCGCGACCATCTTTTCCGCAGTGGCGTACTGTTCAGGCTGGCGCTTGTCGAACAGGATGTTGGGATGCAGGTTCCCGTCGCCGGCATGGCCGAAGATCACGATCGGCAGCCCGTACTTTGCGCTGATGGCGCGCAGGCGGCGCACCACCTCGGGGATGGCAGCGCGTGGCACGGTGATGTCCTCGCCGATCTTGTTGGGAGCTTTGCGCGCCAGAGAGGGAGACATCGAACGCCGCGCCTTCCACAGGCTGCTGCGCTCCGCCTCATTCTGCGCCCGCTTGACGGAACTGGCGCCGGTCTCCCGGCAGATGGCTGCCGCCGCGTCAATGTCGCGCAACACGGTCTGTTCGTCGGCTCCGTCCGTCTCGATGATCAGCGAGGCTTCGACAGATGTGTTCAGCCCGAGCTGCAAGGCTTCTTCGATGCAGATGATGGCGGTCTGGTCCATCAACTCCAGCGAGGCGGGAACAATGCCTGCAGAAAGAATTGCGTTCACTGTCCGGGCAGCGTCGTCGAGCGAGGCAAACTCCACCAGCGCGGTCTGGGCATAGCGCGGTTTGGCGATCAGGCGCAGCAGCGCTTCGGTGACAATGCCCAGCGTGCCTTCCGAGCCGGTGAAGAGTCCGTTCAGGTCGTAGCCGGTGACATCCTTGATGGGTTTGCCGCCTGTTTTCAGGATGCGACCGTCCGCCAGCACCACGGTCAGGCCGAGCACATAGTCGCCGGTCACGCCGTATTTCAAACAGCGCGGACCGCCGGCGTTGCAGGCGACATTCCCGCCAATGGTTGAGTGTCGGATGCTGGACGGGTCGGGTGGGTAGAAGAGTCCCACCTTCTCAACTTCGACCTGCAGATCGGAGGTGACCACCCCCGCTTCGGCACGGACGGTGGCGTTGGCTGTGTCGATCTCGAGGATGTGGTTCATGCGTGTCAGGCTAAGCACGATGCCGCCCGTCATCGGGACGGAGCCGGCTGCCAGGCCGGAGCCCATGCCGCGCGCCACGATCGGCACACGCGCCTCCGTCGCCAGCATCACCACCCGGCTGACCTCCTCGGTGGTGGCGGGCAGCACGACCACATCCGGGCTGCCTTCTGCAAAAGAACCGTCGTAACCGTAGACGGCCAGATCTTCCGGTGTCTGCAATACATTGGCCTTTCCGACCACGGCGGTCAATCGTTCAATCAGTTTCGTGTCCATCAGCAGCCTCGTAAGCTTCATCTAAAAGTGAAATGGGGTGGACGACCCGCACGTTCAGCCCGCGACGCTTGATGCCGGTGTTCAACTGCATCTGGCAGCCAGGGCAGCCCGACGCAACGACCTGCGCCTGGGTGTCCGCGAGGTTGTCCATCTTTCGGTCGAGGACCTCCAGCGAGGTCTCATAATGCGTGATGAGCTGGCTGCCCGCCGAGCCGCAGCACCAGTCCGCCTCGCCGAGTTCGACGAACTCCAACCCGTCGATTTGCTTCAGCAGGTCGCGGGGCTGCTTCCACACTTTTTGCGCCCGGCGCAGGTGGCAGGGATCGTGGTACGTGACCCGCGCCTCGACCCGTCCCCGCGGCTTTTCGAGCGGGATCTCCGCCAGGAACTCGCTCACGTCCCGCACCTTGCGGCTGAACGCTTCCGCGCGCTCCGCCCAGGCGGGGTCATCCTTGAGATACGCGCCATACTCCTTGAGCGTGGACCCGCACGTGGCGCAATCGGTAACGATCACGTCCACGTCCTGCGATTCAAACACAGCGATGTTGTGCTGCGCCTGCTTCCTCACCAGGTCGAGCCGCCCATAGCCGTGCGCCGGCATGCCGCAGCATTCGACCTCGCGCGGTGTGACCACGGTGCAGCCGTTGCGGCTCAGCACCCGTACGGTGGCGGCACTCTCTTCGGCAAAGAGCAGGCTCTGGGCGCAGCCGAGGAAGAAGCCTGCTTTATATTTCGTCTCGCCGCGAGCGGGCGTGATCTCCGGCAGGGATTGGCGCAGCGGGCGCTGGGGCAGGCGTGGCAGCATGGCTTCCATGTCGCGCAGCTGGCCGGGCAGCAGGTGCGTCAACCCGAGGGCATAGACCAGCCTGCGGATGCCAAGGACCTGATATAGCCGCAGCGGCAGCGTCGCCCACTCCATCCGCCCGGGGTGAGGAATCAGCCCCTCAAAGAGCGTTTTCTTCCAACCTGCGGGTTTCTGCTGCTCTTGAATGTAGCGCATGGCCAGGGTCAGTTCGGCGGGCTTGATGCCCACCGGGCAGATCTCGTTGCAAGCCATGCAGGCAAAGCAGCCGTACATCTGCTCATAGAGATTTGGGCTGAGCTCAAGCTGTCCTTCGAGTCCCTTGCGGGCCAGTGCTACACGTCCGCGCGGGGAGGCGGTTTCCTTCATGCTCTCGCGGTAGGATGGGCAAACCGCCAGGCACAGGCCGCAGCGGATGCAGTTAAGGTAGGTGTTCTCAGCGGGGGTTTCGAGTTGGGGTAATGTGTTCATGATGCTACCAATCGGACATAGTGATTAATGCTTTGATGATTCCATCTTCGTGACTTTCGTAGAGACTGAACGCCCGGTCCGCCTCCCGAATTGGAAAGCGGTGGGTCACCAGCTTTCCCAATTCCTCGCGCGCTGAGAGGAACACCTCACGTGCCTTGACCAGATACTCGCTCCATACCGGCGTCACCGAGGCGATGACTTGCAGATTCTTGCGGAAGAGAGTTTCATATTCCATCGCATACACCGGCTGGTCAGGGACGCCGAAGGCCAGCACCGTGCCCCGTTTCTGAACCAACTCAAAGCAATCGTTGAGAGTCTCCATCTGGTGCCCAACTGCTTCGATGATGATCTCGGGCGGTGGCCAAAAGGCTGGGTTCTGCCGTGACCTCTGAACAACCTCGATGCTGCGCATCGGGAAAACTACGTCGGCACCATGGTTTCTGGCAATCTGGCAGCGCTGCGCGGATGGATCGACACCGATGACCTGCTTCACGCCGTTCCGCTTGAACAGCCAGCAGAAGAACAGCCCGATCGATCCTAATCCCACCACGGCCACGTTCTTACCTTCCAAGTTTTCCAGCCGGTCAACGGCATTCATCACGGTCGAGAGAGGCTGGATCAAACAAGCCGTGCCGTCGCCTTCCGTGCCCGAGGGCAATTTGACCGCCTTGGCGGCCTGCCCCACGAAGAACTCCGACAGCCCCTGGTCATTTTCGGGGATGGCGACCACCCAGTCATCTTTCTTGAACAGCGAAGACGTGCTGTCCACCACTGTGCCGGCGCATTCATGGATGGGCGCCCCGACCGGCAGGGGATAAGTCTTGTGCCGCTTGTTTCCCGTGAAAAAGGGAATGTCGCTGCCGCACATCGAGACCCATTTCGGCTTGACCAGAATCCGCTCCGGGGCGAGGGCCTTCAACTCCGGGACCGCGGCCTCGACACGAGTAAACGAACGAGGGGTGATGACTTGAAGCGCTTTCATGATTGAATGACGGGCAGGGTCAGCATGGCATGCGGGACGATCAACACTTTGCAGGCCTGCCCCAGATCCCTAGCGGCAAGCTCCAGCGCCTCGTCCATGGTAGCGGCGGGGATCATCTTGCAGTCGGAGACGAGGTCCGGGCATTCGCTGCCCACGATCACCACTTTTGCCTGTTCCAGCACCTTGGCCATGACAAACGCTCGCTGCTGGCCGGGCGGATATCCGTTTTTGCGGGCATCATCGAGAATGAATTGAACGGACGGCGCATCCCGCATGGCAGTGAGAAAACGCTGTTCACCCACGCCCGAACCCGCGCCTTCTTCGCAGCGTGCCGGGATGATGAAGAATCCTCCCGGTCTGACTACCGGAACCGGGGCGAAGAAGAGGTAGGACGGTGCGCGGCTGGCCTGATAAAGGTTTGTATCTTTGGGATAGCCCACGCCGCCGATGGCGATGTCAAATTGCGAGAGGATGGGAACTTCGTAAACGGATTTGGCAAACGCCACCAGGTCCTGGAAGGCAAGCTCGGGGTCGCCGGCTCTGACACGCAGAACGCGCTTGTCGTCGTCCAGCACGACATTGACGATGAACTTTAGTCCGGCCCGACGGGCGGCCTCGGTCACCGCCTCGTGGAAGGGATTCCCCTCGATGCGCCCCAGCCGGGTGCCGGGGTGATCGACGAAAGCCGGGCCATGCGTGTGCGCGATCAGCGCTTCGCCGGCTGCGCCGACGGCGACGGTCTTGCGGCCGCCCGAGTAACCGGCGTACTGGTGAGGCTCCACAATTCCGGTGGCGATCAACAGGTCCGCTTCGATCACCGCCCGGTGGAGTAGGACGGGCACGCCGCCCGGGGTGACTCCTAGATCCACAAGCGCGGCCGGGTTCTGCGGTTCGTTGTCGATGACGCGGTAGCGCGCAACCACCTCGGCGCCGAGCTTGGTGATTTTTTCTTCACGCGTTGATGGCCGGTGCATGCCGACACCGCAGAGGAGGGTGATGTCCTCATCGCGCACTCCGGCCAGTTTCAACTCCGCCAGAATCGGGGGGATGAGCAGATGATCCGGGCAGGCGCGCGTGATGTCGGTGAAAACGATGCAGACGCGGCTTCCCGGGTGTGCCAGCTCGCGCAGTGGAACTGTCCCGATTGGATTTTTTAGTGATTCTTTGATTGCCTTCCGGACATCATCAACCGGATCGACTGTCACTGACACAACTTCCACGCCCTGCATCCCGGAAGGCAGTGTGAACTTCATTGTTGATTTGCTGTAGGGGAGTTGGTAAGTGCGTTCGGACATGGTTTTCAATTTAATTCAAAGATGGATTTAGGCCGGTGAGCATTGTGGAAATTACTTCTGTTGTATCTACCGAGCCGATACTATTCTACTATTATTACCTTCCCCAAGGCTAAAGCTGGGTGTTTCACACAACAAAACTACGTCTCACTACGTAGAATATCACCCTTGGACAAGTAAGTCAAGTTACAAATATCATATTGACCATGACCCCAATTGGTGACAGGTTTTATGATTTCATTCAGCGGAAGTGATTGACACTGAATGGAACTTTTGCTACAATAAAAATGAAACTTTGTCTTGTTTAGCGAAACAAACTCCCACAGTATTAAGTAAAGGCATCCATTATGAAAAATTTACCTTTTGTAAAAGCATCAGATGTGGAAGGTGAGTTCCGAACACCGCCCCGCGTGTCTAAATTGCTCCTGGCGCCCAAGTTCGGCGGGGTAAAAAATGTGTCCATGGGGATGAATATCACCGAGGTCGGCAGCATGATCCCCAATCACAAGCACGACGAATCTGAAGAAGTGCTGTTCCTCATCAGCGGCCGCGCCAAGATCGTGATCGAGGGCGAAGGCGAATGGGAAATCGGCCCGGAGACGGCCTTCTATTCCCCGCTGGGTGTGACCCATCGCGTTGAAAACATTGGCGATGAGCCGCTGCGGATCGTGTGGGTCTATTCCCCGCCGCTGCCGGCTCATCTTGCTGATTCAAAATAATCATCCAAAAGAGGAGAGACATAATGTTCGAAGAAACCCGTGCGTATCTAAAGAAAATCGGCATGCCCCAGGGCGATGCATTTGACATGCCCAGTTCAAAGCAGCGCTTTCCGGATGGCGCCGCCTTCCGCATCGAGAACCCGACCGTGAACACGGCCGACACAGCGGCAGCCCTGCTGGAAACGGCCGAAAAGAACGGCATTGTCATTAACCGCATCACCGAGACCTACGGCATGTTCCGCCACACCGCCGCGGAGATCAAGGAATACTGCCGCGTGTGCCACGATCATGGCGTTGAGCTGTTGATGTCGACCGGCCCGCGCGCCACCTACGATACCGGCGCGACCGTCCTTTCGGCTCAGGGCGCCCGCATCGGTTACCGCCTGCGCGGCATGGAGCAGGTCCTGCGAGGGATCGAGGATGTCAAGCGCGGCTATGACCTCGGGGTCCGCGGTTTCCTCATCTACGATGAAGGCATGTTGTGGCTGGCAGGACAGATGCGCAAGGATGGCGCTCTGCCGAAGGAGATCATCTTCAAGACCTCCGCTCATCTTGGCCAATGCAATCCCTGCTCGTTCAAACTGCTCGAAAGCCTGGGCGCCGACAGCCTCAACCCGGTGCGCGATCTGCAGATTCCCATGATCGCTGCCCTGCGTCAGGCTATCAAAACGCCGCTGGATATTCACACTGACAATCCGCCCGGATCCGGCGGTTTTATCCGCGCCTACGAAGCGCCCGAGATCGTGCGCGTGGCAGCCCCGCTGCACTGCAAGACCGGCAACTCGGTGATCAGCTCCCACGGCGAGATGACCTCCCCGGCCGACGGCAAGAAGATGGCCGACCAGGCCACCATCATCGTCGAGATGATCAACAAGTATTATCCCGACCTCAAGCAATCCCCGAAGGGTGCCAGCGACCTGCGCATCCCGGCAGTATAGACCCACTTCAGTATCGAATGACCCGAACGGAACAGACAGGTTTAGTGACATTCGGGTCATTCGCTTAAAGCCTTAGTCGTTCTTACTTAGTGAAAGGAGTGCGCCATGGGTAATTGGGAACTGCCGCCGAAAGGCGGTCATATGGAAAGCCCGAATGGGCTGTACCTCCAGACCATGAACATGACCCAGATCAATGAGCGACTCAAGACCAATGACCTGATCATCATTCCCGTGGGCAGCACGGAGTGCCATGGTGCCGGCCAGCCGCTGGGCGAGGACACGTTCCTGGTGACGCGTGCGGCTGAGCAGGTCGCCATGAAGATGGGCTGCACCATCGCCCACCCGATCTGGTACAGCTCGCACCCCCACAACCACCTGGGCATGCCGGGGACCATCGTGGTACCCGAGGACGTCCTGCTGGCGAACATGAGGGCCATCATCACGGGTCTGTGGAACATGGGCTTCCGCAAACAGATCTTCGTCAACGGGCACGGTCAGGAAGAGGTCCTGCCCCTGGCGATCCAGCAATGGGCGAAGAAGTACCAGCTTCCAGCCGTATTGATCACGCTCCACACCTGGACGGTGATCCACGATCACATGAAGGACAAAGCCCACGGCGGCCCCTTCGACACGCCCTTCGCACACGCGGATGAAGCGGAGGCCTCCTATTCGCTGGCCTTGTTCCCGGAATTCATGGACCCGTCGCTGTTCGTGGACAACAAGCCGTCGGGATTCCTGCCCCCTGGCCATACGGACAAGGGCGGTGATGTTTACCACAATCCGATCAAAGGCCACGAGCATGTCGGGTTGGGCGGCATCGAGGTGAAGGATTACCCGGAAGGGGTCATCGGTTCCCCCACCAAGGCCTCAGCGGACAAAGCCATGGCGGGCTTGAACGATCTCATGGACTACATGTGCAGGCTGATCGGCGACATCATGACCAGGTTCCCGGCGGGCGTTCTGCCTCCGGTGGATCGGGTCACCATGCGCAGCCAGGAAGAGGTCGATGAGTATGTCAAGGGACCGCTGAACGGCGGCAAGTCCATCTACTCTCTCGCCTATCCGCCTTAGAAAACACATGATGAGCCTGAGCGCCCACATGTCCATGATCCATAATTGTATTAATAAGACCTTACAGGTGTCTTGAGAGATGCCCTGCTGTCAACATAATCTGGCTGTGTTCAGTCTGGTGACAGCAGGGCATTTTTCTCCCCCGACAGCGTAGTTTGAAAGAACATAGGTTTAATTTCATGAGGTGAAGTGAAGATGAAACTGGTCAGAGTAAACATGGGTAATAAAGAAATCCGGTGGGAGTCGGTTCCTGCCGCGTATGAGAAGTTGGGTGGGCGGGCGCTGATTGCCCGGCTTCTGCTCGAGGAAATTCCTCCCGCTTGTGACGCGCTGGGGCCACACAATAAACTTGTTTTCGCACCGGGTCTGTTGGGCGGGGCTGGAGTCACCACCGCGGGTCGTCTATCCGTTGGCGGGAAGAGCCCATTGACGGGCGGAGTCAAGGAAGCCAACGCCGGAGGTACCGCCGGAGACACCCTTGGGAGGCTTGGAATCAAAGCCGTGGTGATCGAAGGACAGACTGAACCGGGAGCGCTTTACCTGCTGCACATCAAAAATGATACGTCCGAATTACTGCCCGCCGGCGATGTGATTGGGCTGGGCACCTACGCCGCCTCAGATAAGCTGCAGGAAAAATATGGCGCCGATGCCACCGTCATTGTGATCGGGCAGTCGGGCGAAAATCTGATGAGGGGTGCCGGCGTCTGCATCACAGGCGAAAAGGACCAGCGCAGCAATCATGCCGCGCGGGGCGGTCTGGGAGCGGTCATGGGCAGCAAGGGATTGAAGGCCGTCATCATCGACAAGCCTGCCGGCAAGTCGATACCCTTTGCTGATGCTGAACTCTTCAAAACCGCATCGAAAAATTTCGCGCAGAAACTGATCAACGACCCGAAGCTGGGCACGCAGGGAGCGCAGCATTTATACGGCACCGCGTCCATCGTGGCGGCAGTCAATGAGATGGGGTCGATGCCCACGCGCAACTTCAGCAGCGGGGGGTTCGAGCAGTCCGCGGATTTGCGCGGTGAGCACATGCGCGAGTTGATCCTGGCGCGCGAGGGAAAGATCGGCACGCGTTGCATGCCGGGTTGCGTGATCGCCTGTCGCAACCAGTACGTGGACGAAGCCGGCATGCCGATCGTCGGCACGCTTCAATATGAAACGATCGCTCTGGTCGGATCCAATCTGGGGGTTGGCAACCTGGACGATGTTGCCCGGCTCAACTACATGTGCAACGATTTAGGACTGGATACCATCGAGACCGGCGCCGCGCTGGGGCTGGCTGTGGATGCGGGGTATGCCAAGTATGGTGACGTTGAAAGCCTGATTGCTTTGCTGAACCATGTCAGTAAGGGGACTCCCCTCGGGAAGGTCATCGGAAACGGGGCCGTCACAACCGGGCAAGTGTTCGGGATCCGACGTGTGCCCGCAGCTTTGGGCCAAGCCATGCCGGGGTACGACCCGCGCAGCCTGAAGGGTAATGGCGTGACGTATGCCACGTCGCCTCAGGGAGCGGACCACACGGCCGGGAATGCCTTCGGCGCCCGCAAGGAAGTCAATCCGCTGGGCGTGCAGGGGCAGAAGGAACTCTCGCTCAAGCTGCAGATCATTGCCGCCATGCTCGACAGCACCGGCCTGTGCCTGTTCGCCCGGCCGCCGATCATCGCCGATCCGCAGCTCATGGTGGACATGCTGAACGGGATTTACGGCTGGGGTTGGACCAAGGAAGACTTTGACCGCGCCAACCGCGATGTGCTGCGCACGGAGCTCGAGTTCAATCGCCGCGCGGGCTTCACCAAAGAGGATTACCGCATCCCCGAATACATGCGCGAGGAGCCGCTGGCGCCTCACAACGCAGTCTTCGATGTGCCTGACTCCGACCTGGATGCTGTATTTGAGACGTTATAGGTGACGACTTGGTGGTGGACCTTGAAATCTTTGGACAACTCCTGCCGGGTGTGCCAAGACGCCAATCCCTTTCCGTGGAGAGTCCGATGACTGTTCAGCAGTTTGCCGACCAGCTGGGATTGAAGCCCGATGAGATTGGGCTGATCTCAATCAACGGTGTGCAAAGTGAGTTGGAAGATGTAGTGCCTCCGGGCGGGCGTTTGTGTTTCTTCCCGCCTGTTTCCGGAGGATAGCCTGTTGGATATTTGCTCCGGATAGATTTGAACTTTTCGGTCATGGAGGAGTGTTATGAGCTTCTTGCAAGTCGAGGGCCTCAGTAAATCGTTTGGAGGATTAAAAGCGGTTCAACATGTGGACTTCACGATCGAGGAGGGAGAGACGATCGGCCTGATTGGTCCGAATGGCTCGGGGAAGACCACAACGTTGAACCTGCTGACCGGGTTCCTAAAACCGAATGCCGGCGCGATTCTTTTCCGGGGAAAGGACATTGCGGGACTCCCGCGGGCGAAAATTTGTCCACAGGGCATTGCCCGCACTTTCCAGTTGATCAAGCCATTCCTTGAATTTACAGCGTTGCAGAACGTGATGGTGGGAAGAATGTATGGGAGGGAACCCGATAAAAGTATAAAAGCTGCTGCGGAGGCATCAAGGCGAATACTGGATCAGGTCGGATTGTTGCCAAAGGCGGAGAACCTGGCAAAAGATCTGACTCTTATGGAACGTAAAAGACTCGAATTGGCTCGAGCCCTGGCCGCAAGACCCTACCTGCTTCTTTTGGATGAATTAATGGCTGGCCTCAATCACGCTGAGGCGGAAGACGCCATGCAACTGATCCGTAAGCTTAAGGCTGAATCCAATCTCACGATCTTGATGGTGGAGCATATTGTAAAAGCCATTGTGGGTCTGTCAGATCGGATTGTTGTATTGAACATGGGGGAAAAAATAGCCGAGGGTCTCCCCCAGGAGATAATCCATAATCCCCTGGTCATTGATGTCTATTTAGGAAAAACCCATGCTCAAAGTAAATGAAGTCAACGCTTATTACGGAGACCTCCAGGCACTTTGGGGTGTTTCCTTGCATGTGGATGATGGAGAACTTGTTGCCCTGGTGGGTCCGAATGGCGCCGGTAAAACAACCACATTGAAAGTAATTACCGGATTGCTCAATTTTGCGTCAGGGGAGCTCAGGTTCAAAGACCATGACCTGAACAAGAAACCTGCCCACAAGATTGTTGAGTTGGGAATATCCCAGGTGCCCGAAGGCGGCAGGGTGTTTACCGGCTTGAGTGTGCTTGAAAATCTGGAGTTGGGGGCATTCGTGTCCGATGCCAGAAAATACAAGGACCAGTCCCTGAAGTGGGTGTTCGAAATTTTCCCGCGCCTTGAGGAGAGGAAAAACCAACAGGCGGGAACCCTGAGCGGAGGCGAGAGGCAAATGCTGGCCATCGGCCGGGCGTTGATGTCAAAGCCAAGTCTTTTAATGCTGGATGAACCCTCCTTTGGGCTGGCTCCGATCCTTGTGCAGCAGATGTTCGAGATGATTGGAGAGATCAATAAGCAAGGAGTCACGGTTCTGCTGGTGGAACAAAACGTGCGGGCAGCCCTTGAGTTGGCGCAAAGAGCCTACGTCCTTGAAAATGGCCGGATTGTAGGAGAGGGGAAGGGCGATGCCCTCCTGTCTTTTGAGTCGATACGCAGCGCATACCTGGGATAGAAAGGGATAAATATGGCTGAAGCTTTCGTGCAAAATCTGGTTTTCGGAATTCTTTTGGGTGCCTTATACGGATTGGCGGCGGTGGGCATCGCCATGGTCTTCGGGGTCACCAAGTTCCTTAATGTAGCTCATGGTGAGCTTTTAATGCTGGGCGGCTATGCATGTTATTGGCTCTTTACGCTTTACGGTATGGACCCCTTCCTTTCGCTTCCCCTGGTTATTCTCTTCCTTCTTGTGATAGGGGCAGTTCTTTATCAGCTATTCTTCGTTCGTATGGTCAAACTCCCTACCGAGGAAAAGATCAAGAATACCATGTTGGTTGGGTTTGGTTTGAGCTTGATTTTACAGAACATTGCGCTGCTTCTCTGGTCTGCCGATGACCGCGGAATTACCACTGCCTATTCCGCGGCGTCGTTCACCATCCTGGGCATACGCTTCCCGCTCGTGCGCGTTGCGGGCTTGTTAATCTCCCTGGTCTGCCTGTTTGCCCTGCATCAATTCCTGCGCAAGACCTATACGGGGAAAGCCATACGAGCCACGGTGGAGGATTGGGAAGCAGCGTCTCTGGTGGGAATCGATGTCAAGCAGGTCTACCTGCTCTCTTTCTTGTTGGGGGCTGCGTTAGCCGGGGTGGCAGGTGCCTTGGTAAGCGTTAGCTACTCGATTGACCCATCCATGGGAATGGGCTGGACCCTCAAGTCACTGATCGTGATGGTCCTGGGAGGTCTGGGAAATTTCATCGGCACCTTTATCGCAGGGATTCTTCTGGGCGCCACCGAATCGACCACCGCCTTTTTCATCGGCGGAAATTACCGGCAGGTGGTTGGCCTCGTTCTTTTTCTGTTGATTATGGTTTTCAGGCCCCAGGGATTGTTCGGGAAAAAGGAGAGGTAACCGCGATGCGAAGCCTAAAAATCATCTCGATCATTCTTCTCGTCGTTATCCTGGCCAGTCTCCCGACGGTGGTCGAAAAAGCCAGCACCATTAATCTCTTGATTTTGATCTTCCTATATATTGTCCTGGCTTCAAGCTGGAACATCCTGGGAGGCTATACCGGTCAGACCAGCCTCGGTCATGCCGCATTTTTTGGCCTGGGCTCCCTTGCAACACGCCAGCTCTGGACAATGGGTTTCCCCATTTTACCCAGCGTATTGGTGGGAGGACTTCTGGCGGTAGCCTTCGCTTTGCTGATTGGTGCCCCCGCATTCAGGCTCAAAGGAGTTTACTTCGCCATTGGCACATTAGCGCTGGCGCAGATCCTCTTTGTCACGATCGGCAATGTATTTCCTGAAATCACCTCTCTCCCGGTCGAAGATCTTATTAACTATCAGCTTGCGCCTCGTTACTACCTGTTCCTGGGGTTGGCCGTCCTTGTTGTGGGAGTCTCCTATTTCCTGGTTAATTCAAGGCGGGGGCTGGGCATGATGGCTGTACGCGAAGAAGAAGATGCCGCAGAGTCGCTCGGCGTCAGCGCCATAAGACATAAACTCCTTGCCCTGGGAATCAGCGCTTTCTTTACCGGTTTGGCCGGGGGAGGCTTTGCATATTATCACGTCAGTTACTACTACCAGTTCCCATTTGCCCCAGTGTGGAGCCTGGACATGTTGACCATGGTGTACATCGGCGGTTCGGGCACCATTCTAGGGCCCATCATCGGCGCTGTGTTTTTCGTGGTGCTGAAGGAGTTCCTGGTCCTGAACGTGGGCGAATATCATCTGATCGTATTCGGCTTGCTGTTTGTTCTCGTGGTCCTGTTCCTGCCGGGTGGAATCATTTCGATCTGGAAAAAGATTAAAGATGCGTTTAACCGCCGGTCAAAGTCGAATGCGGTAAAGGTTTCCACTTAAGAAAGTGAGCAGATTCCGAAATTGGCTCCAGGCCAAAGAAAGGAGAGGCGTTATTGAGGTGATATCGAAGTTAAGGCAAGAATCTGTCCAAAAATTAATCAAAACTCTATGGAGGACGAGTATGAAAACCAAGCTAATAAGTTTGTTCGCGATCGTGCTTTTGACAAGCCTGTTGATCACCAACTGCGCCCCGGCACCAACACCCGAGCCGGAACCGACAACGGCTCCGCCGGTGGAAGCACCCGCAGCCACGGAAGCTCCGGCAACGGAAGCCCCAAAACCACCCGCGCCTGAATACATTGAACTTGGCGCTTCAATCCCATTGACCGGAAATTTCGGTTCACTTGGGAATATGGTGCTCCCCGGCTATGAATTTGCTGTGGCCGATATCAATGCGGACGGCGGCGTCTACGTTGAGGAATATGGCGTTAAGGTTCCTTTGCGCCTCACCTATTACGATGATGAATCAGATCCCACCAAGGCTGTCAGCAAACTCGAAACCCTTTTCTCTGAACAGAATGTGACAGCCTATCTGGGCGGCGCGGGAAGCTCCATGCATGCTGCCGCGTCAGCCATTGCAGAAAAGAACCAGGTTCCCTACTGCGGTATCGCTTTTGCGCTGAACAAGATCCACCAACAGGGGTACAAATACCTGTTCTCGCCATTCCCCAAGTCCCCGCAACAAGCAAAGGATACCTTTGCAATTCTCAACGCAGCCATCCCGGAAGGTGAACGCCCTACCAAGGTGGCGATCTTCTCCTACAGCGATGACTGGGGCAAGGAACTGGGTGACCTTTGGGAACAGGAAGCCGCCGCGAATGGATACGAAGTGGTCGTACGTGGAGAGAATCCTGTGGGAGTCAATGATTGGTCTGACTCGATACTCAAGGCCAAGGCTGCCGGAGCGGAAGTGCTTCTTTCACTGCCGATATTCCCGGATGGTAGCGGCATGTTCAAGACCATGGCCGAACTCGGCTGGACCCCGAAATACTCCCTGGTGATCAGAGCCCCGGAAGGTGTCAACTGGGGCGAATCCATGGGCACGATTGGTGACAATGTCACCATCTTCCCCGGATGGCACAATGGTGAAAAATTCGAGGGAGTGGCCGAACTCAATGCAGCCTACGAAGCCAAATTTGACCGACCCGCTGATCTTCTGACCGGCCCGGCTTATGCCTGCGTGCAACTCTTCGCAGCCGCCATCGAGAAAGCCGGCACGCTGGACCGCGAAGCAGTCCGCGATGCAATGGCCTCCATTGAAGCGGACACGGTCATCGGTCCGGTGACCTTCAACGAGGACGGCACCGGCAACGTGCTGAACCCGCTCATTCAATGGCAGAACGGTCAGTTGGAACTGGTCTGGCCTCCTGAACAAGCCACGGCCGACTTCGTCTATCCCGCTCCGCCTTTTGAAGAGAGATAAAACAACTTAACGATTTCCAAATGCCGGGATGCGTTCTTGGTCAAAAAACCATTGCCGCATCCCGGCGAAATTCAAAGAGAGTTCAAGCCGGGCAAAAATGGGCAGCGAATCATCACGGAACATCCTTCAGGACGACCAGCCACTTGGTCCATTTCCAATGGAATCCTTCAAGCGCGTGGAAAAGCCGACCAATCTGCTGACTGCTTCCATACAGCGGATCGACCTGCGGGACACGGCTTACGGGTTGGCTGTGCGGGGGGAATACGGTCCCGTCGTTCAGAAGGGAGTCCAGAAAAGCCTGCCGGGTAAATATCCCCTGTCTGCCGCACAGAAGGACGTGATCGATCACATTGCCACAACCCCACAGATTCCCATCGCAGAAAGCATGGCGCCCGTTCCACAAGACCCCGAGGTGTTGACCCGTCACATCAAGTCGGTGGGATATTTCCTAAAGGCGGACATCATGGGAGCCTGCCGGGTGCCGACATCTGCTTACTACAGCCACGATAAACAGGGGCAGCCGATCGAACCGCGGTATGAGAATGCGGTGGTGATCGTGATGCGCAAGGAAAGCCATGCCGTGCGCGCCTCCACCGGACATGACTGGATGGGCGACCCGATCAGTTTCCAGGCTTATGCGCACCTGGGCATGGTCACGGAGACGATTGCCAATTACATCCGGCGGCTGGGCTGGGATGCATCGCCTCAGTATGGGCCTTCGTTTGTAAATAAATACACTGTCTTGCTGCCGCCTCTTTTGCTGGCTGCTGGCATTGGAGAAATCAGCCGGGTGGGGATCATCCTCAACCCGTATCTTGGCCTTGCCTACAAAGCCGCGGCTGTTCTGACAGATATGCCCGTCATCCCGGACAAACCCATCGACTTTGGGTTGCAATCCTTTTGCCAGAACTGCAAGATCTGCACCGAGAACTGCCCCAGCAGGGCGATATCCAGTGGAGATAAAGTCATTTACAACGGCTACGAGACCTGGAAACTGGACACGAAACGCTGCGCCAGTTTCAACTTCACTCATGTGAATGGGACCATGTGCAACCGCTGCGTAAAAAGCTGCCCGTGGAGCAACCCTCCCACCTGGCCGCACAACCTGGTGCGAAAGATGGTGATGAAATCAGGGCTGGCTCAGCGTATCGCGATTAAATCCGCCTATCTTCTTGGCCCCGGCGATGACCGCCCCGAGGAGAAGTGGTGGTTCGACATGGAATATGAAAACGGAATCATCCAATCGAGAGAACAGACGATAAATCCAGTTGAACAAATGCATTGAGCATGAAAAGGCGGGATGCGGATCGGAATTGATCCGGGCGGCACAACAAAGAAAACAAAACCTGCACAGTAACAAGTAAAATCAGGAATCCCCGAGTGGAAATATGGAAAAATATACCAGCTCCCTGAATCAGAGCTTTTCAATTCCTCCCGCTTGCTTCATAAAGTCAACAAATATCGTGGCTGCATCAGGCAATGGTTTGTTTTTCATGGACACAAGAACCATGTTGCATTCGATTTCTTCTTCCAGGGGGATGGCAAGCACGTCTGGTTGCCGGTGGTATTCGTAGCTCTTAACCGGCATTAGTGCAAGCCCAATGTTCGTTGCGACCAGGCCCAATACGCTTACTTTACGATGGCTCGAATAGAAAACGGTTGGTTCAAACCCTGCCTTCCCGCATTCATCCAAAATCAAATTGTGTAAATCTGTCACCTTGTCGAACAAAATGAAATTGTCATTCGCCAACTCTTTGAGCGAGATGGATGACCTGCCGGCATGCCGGTTTTTTTTGGAAACCACCACCAGGAGTTTATCCTTGCTGATTTCCAGGCTCGTAAACAGGTCATGATCGACGAAATTGTGACGTGTAAAAGCCAGGTCAAAGCGGTGTTCCGTCAGGGCAGGGAGGATGTTCAGGCCGTCAATCTCCTCCAAGCTGAAGCGGATGTGTGGATACTTGTCCCTGAATTGGGAAACCATGGTTGCGATTCCGTATTGGGGTAATACGGGAATGGCGGCAATTGAAAAGGAATCCGCTGTGGATTTGTAACCATCCAGCTCAAGCTGCATGGCTTTATAGCCGGCATTGAACTGGCGCGCATGTCTCAGGAAGGCTTCTCCGGCTTCCGTCAGGGATACTTTGCGCTTACTGCGATCAAAAAGGGGAACCGCCAATTCCTTCTCAAGTGCAAGGATCACTTTTGAGAGTGAGGATTGGGAAATGTAGTGTTCATCAGCGGCGGCTGAAAAACTGCCTGTGTCTACAATGGAAAGGAAATACTGGATTTGGCGAATTTCCATGGCTTTATTCATTATATCATTCCATTTTTGAATAGGTTGTATCACAGAATGAATTGCTGTTTCATTAAATGATATGCTATTGTATAAGTAGCGATTCCATAATGTACTTGTTGAAAGAAAAGGAGAGGGACCATGAAGAAATTAGTTCTTTTGCTCGTCGTGGCGTTGATGGCCATGACCGCGGCCTGCGGGACCGCCACGGAGACCGCCGCGCCGCCAGAACCACAAGCGCCCGAACCGACCTCGGCACCGGCGGATACCGCCGTTCCTCCGGCGGCGGCCAAGCCCCTTCTGGTGGTCAGCCTGCCCGCGCTGGATAACCCGCTGATGCTGGCGTTCCAGGATGCATTCAAGGGTGCCTTCGGCGCGGACTTCGACGTCCAGGTAGCAAGCGCGGACGGCAATGCCAATACCCAGGCCACGCAGATCGAGAACTTCACAGCCATGCAGCCGGCCTTCCTGTTCGTGATGGCGGTCGAACCCACCAGCCTCGTCCCGAAGCTGGAAGCCGCGCGCGAGGCGGGCGTCACGGTCATGTTTGCGGGAGGCGACCCCGGCAGCGAGGATGCCTACGATACCGTCATGAAGATGAACCAGTTCCTGTCCGGCGAATATGCCGCCCTGATGGCAAAACAGTGGGTGGATGAGACCTACCCGGATGCCGCTCCCGGCTCGATCGAAACGGTCATCTTTGAATCAACCCTCAACCCGGAAGCTGTCGATCGCTCCACCGGGCTCAAGATGATCAGCGAGCCCTATTTGAAGAACGAAAAGGGCGAGTTTATTGATGCAGCCGGCAATGTTGTGGCGGAAGCCAATAAAGTTGAGAACCCGGCTTACTCGCCGGCGGTGAAGGTCGTGCAGACTGTTCAGGCTGAGATGTTCCAGGCCGGGCAGACGACCATGCAGAACGTCCTGACCACCAATCCCAACGTCAAGCTGGTGCTGGCTTATGCTGGCGACGGCGGCATGGGTGCCTCGCAGGCCATCATGGATGAATTTGCCAAGGGTCCCGGAACCAGCGTCATTGAGGACCTGGCCAAGGTCGCGGTCTTCAGCGTGGGCATGATCGGCCCTGAAGGTGCTGCTGTTGCAGATTCCTCCACGGGCAAAGGTGTCTTCCGCGGCACCATCCGCTTTGGCGGGGACTTGATCGGTAGAACGATGGAATATGCCGGCAAGATCCTCGGGGGCGAGGAATATCCCAAGGTCATCTGGGATGCGCTCGACATGGTGACCGCCAAGGACGGGAAGCTGTACGGGGTGCCCGTGGAGAGTGCCGGAGTGCTGACCCTTCCGACGGCCGAACCGCAGGAACTGGTCCTGCCTCCAGGTCCGCCTTAGAAATGACTTGTTCGTTGAGTACGACGTAACGGATAATTTGGACAAACAAGATGGGCTGGGGATAAACCCCTCAACAGGCTTCCCCAGCCCATTTGTTTAAACTTTGAAGGTAGATTTTTGCAGGATGTGTCTTTATGGATGATTATGTCGTTGAGATGAAGGGCATCTGCAAGAGCTTTAGCGGAGTCCAGGCCTTGAGAAACGTGGACCTGGAGCTCAGGCGCGGCGAGATCATGGGAATCGTCGGCGACAACGGCGCCGGGAAGTCCACGCTGATGAAAGTCCTCTCCGGCGCACACCTGGCAGACGAGGGCGAGGTTTTCATCGATGGGAAAAAGGCTCACATCCGCAATCCACAGGATGCCTACAATCTTGGCATTGGCATGATCTACCAGGACCTGGCGCTGTTCAACAACCTGGATGTCGCCAGGAATATTTTCGTCGGGCGCGAGCTGGTTCACGGCCCCTTGGGCTTGTTCCTGGACAAGAAGAGCATGTACAAGAAGGCGGAGAGCCTGATTCGCGACCTGCGGGTGGATATCAAATCTCCGAAGCTGAACGTCGCCCGCATGTCCGGCGGACAGCGCCAGATGATCGCCTGCGCCCGGGCCATCGCCTTTGATTCAAAAATCCTGATCATGGACGAACCCACGGCCGCGCTGGGCGTGACCGAAGCCAACAAACTGCTTGGCCTGATCAGGAATCTAAAGACGATGGGGCTTTCCATCCTGCTGATCACACAGCGCATCCCGGACATCCTGGCCATCGCCGACCGCGTCTTTGTGCTGAAGGGTGGGCAGAGGCAGGATATCCTTGAAGTCAGCCAGGTCACACTGGATGACGTCGTCACGATGATCGTAAAAGGCAAGGACCGCAACGGCAATCACCCGGTTCCGGAAGTCGAGTACAAATCCTTTGGATAATTCTGATCAAACCGGTAGCTGAATGAAATACTTATCCAGTGATTAAAGTTGCGAGAGGAAAAATGCCGAATATAGAAATTGATTATTTTAAAAAATATACGGTCATGTTTGTCCTGGTCATCTTGATGGCTCTCTTCTCGCTGGCGAGCCCCTATTTTTTCACGCTGCGGAATATCACCAATATCATCAACCAGAATACCTACTTCATCATCGTTGCCATCGCATTATCTTTTGTGATGATCGGCGGGGGGATTGACCTGTCGGTTGGGTACCAGATGTCTCTGGTGGGCGTCGTCACAGCCATGCTGATGATGGTCTTTCATCTTCCGGTCTGGCTGGCAGTTCTGCTGGGGTTGCTGCTGGGCACCCTGCTGGGCTTGGTCAACGGCCTGATCGTGACCAACATCAAAGTCTTTCCATTGATCGCCACGCTGGCGACCAGTATTATTTTTCAGGGAATCTCCTATTTAGTCTCAAGGGCCAACACTTTCCGGGGTTATCCCGATGAATTCCTGTTTCTTACCAGGGGGAAAATACTATGGAATTCCGGTCGATGTCCTTCTGACCATCCTGATTGCCGTGGTGGTCAGCATCATTTACACCGAAACGGTGTACGGTTTCAGGCTGATCGCCCTGGGCGGGAACGAGGAGGGCTCGAGGCTGGCGGGAATCAACACGCGCATGATGAAGATCTCCATCTATACCGTTTGCGGGTTCCTGACCGCCGTCGGCACCATGGTGATGATCTCCAAGGCGAACACCACCAATGCATCTTTCGGGCCAGGGACGGAATTCATCTGCCTGACAGCTCTTATCGTAGGCGGAGTCAGTTTCATGGGCGGGGAGGGCAATATCCCGGCGATTATCGTGGGCGTATTCATCCTGGCGGTGTTGGGGAACGGGATGCAGCTGGCGGGGTGGGGAACCTATGCCCAGTTCATTGTCAGGGGACTGATCCTGCTGGGCGCGGTGATGTTCAGTGAATACCAGAGAAGCGGGCGAAAATCCAGACAGAAAAGCTCTAGCCCTGAACAATTGCATGGCCGAAAAGCTTAAAAACAATGCTAACAAGGAAAATTACGATGAGTTCACCAAAGAAACTAGAGCCTGTCGATGAAGCGACCATTTATATTCCACCAGCAGATGTCTCACACATTCCTCGAAAATGGCTGGACCTGTCTTACACGAACCTCTCACCGGCGCAGAAGCTGGATATTTATTTACCGGATGAAGGGGAAGGACCCTTTCCGGTGGTTTTGTACATCCATGGGGGAGCTTTTGCCATAGGAGATAAACGCAATATTGAAGTTCTGCCTTACCTGAAGGGCTTGGCTCGCGGCTATGCTGTGGTCAGCGTGAATTACCGCTTGAGCGGCGAGGCGATTTTTCCGGCCGGGCTGCAAGACGTCAAGGCGGCCATCCGCTGGGTGCGGGCGAACTGCGGGCAATACCACCTTGACGGCAATCGGATAGCGGCTTGGGGCAGTTCGTCAGGCGGAAATTATGCGGCGATGATAGGTCTGACAGCGAATGTATCAGAATTCGATGATCCTGGTCTTGGCAACCCGGAATACCCGTGTAATGTTCAGGCGTCTGTGGATTGGTTTGGGCCAACAGATTTCCTGAAAATGGACGAACAACTTGATGAAAATGGATACGGCCCCTCGGACCATGGCGAGGCAAGCTCTCCTGAATCCAGGTATCTGGGAGCGAAACTTTCCGATGTGCCGGTAAAGGTCGAGATTGCGAATCCGATGACCTATATCCACAAGCACATGCCTCCCCTATTGATCCAGCACGGACGCCTGGATCCGGTGGTGCCGATACAACAATCCATGATGTTCGCGGAAAAACTGGAAAGGTTTGTCAGTCAAGATCGCTTCGAATTTGACATTCTGGAAGGGGCAGGTCACAGCGATCCGTTGTTTATAACGGAAGAAAATCTGGAGCGAGTCTTTTCATTCCTGGACAAACACCTGAAATTATCCCTTTTTATACGTTCCAAAACCACTTGAGGATTACCCATGGATAACTCAATCCGCAGGTAATCAGGAATATATTCGACAATGCGAAGAATGAGGAGGTCGCCTATAAGTTGATACTTTTACGGATGATTGACTGAATAATGATTTCAAAAAACGAACCCAATCCTAAAAGGAGAGTTTAAAATGAAGAAGAGAATTTCAATGTTATTGGCACTTGCAGTTATCACCAGCCTGCTGTTGGCGGCTTGCGGAACCGCGGCTCCCACCGAAGCGCCTGCGGCGCCCGAAGCAGCCCCAGCGGAAGACACCATAGTATCTATGGTGCCTGCAAAACCGGGAGCGCCTTTCGATATTAACGGCAAGACAGTTTGCTACATCATCCCGTCTCTTGCAAATCCTTTCTTGAACGGCGTGGCAACTTCAGTTACTGAAAAATTCAAGGCTGATGGTGTGGTAGTAAACGTCTATGGCGCTGATGAAGGAGGATTAAATCAACAATTCGACCAGATCGAGAACTGTATTTCCATGAAGAGTGATTTCATGTATGTTATGGCAGCTGGCGAGATTGACCCATTGGTACCAGCCATCGAAGAAGCCAAGAAAGCCGGCATTATGGTGATGGGTGTACCACCTGCCAAGCTGGCTCCATTTGATTCCATTATGCACACCAGCCAATACGAAGATGGCAAATTAGTTGCCAAGATGGCATGCGATTTTATCGAAGCTGCTTACCCGGATGCTGCTGATGGCAGTGTTGAAACGGTCATCATTGGAGCCCCGAGTTCCAATGTTGGGATGTTTGAGCGCCATCGCGGTTACCAAACGTTCACCGAAATATGCCCCAAAGCCAAGGTGGTCATGGATACGGATATTTCAGGTGACAGCATCCCTGTCGGTCAGGCTGCAGCCGAGAATGCCTTTACAAGCAATCCAAATGTCAAGGTGTTTATTGCCCAATCCACCGCCCATGCTCAGGGCATTGCCAATGCCATCAAAGCGCTGCCAGATGTGGACCTCGCGAAGTACGGCGTCTTTGCCGGGGATATGGATCCTTCCATGATCCCAACTGTCACCAGCTGCGCAGATCCCTATAAGGGTTTTGTCGCAATCGGTGGAACTTCTCTTGACCAGGCCACATACGATCAGGTCAAGAAAATGTTACAGGGTGTGGAGCATCCAAACATCATCAACGATGTTTTGGAACCGATCACTTGCGATTTCAGCACGCTAAAATAGAACGAACGGGTTTTTGTTGATACCATTATTGAAGGGGGGGGAGTTCCCCCCCTTCAATAAAAAAATCAGAGGTGAAAACGGAATGGACCCCAAGATAGTTTTATCCCTGGAAAATATCACCAAGAAATACCCGGGCGTGTTAGCCCTTAATAATGTTTCAATGAGTTTTCTTGAAAGTGAAGTGCATGCCCTGCTGGGGGAAAATGGCGCCGGAAAATCCACGTTAATCAAAGCCGTAGCGGGAGCGATCAACCTCGACGGTGGAATTATTCATGTGGGCGGTCGGGGTCATCAGCAGATGACCCCGCACATTTCCAGAAGCCTGGGAATCGAAGTCATTTATCAGGAATTCAATTTGGTACCGACCATGTCCGTGGCTGAGAATATATTTCTCGGCGACAAAGTAAGCGATAAATCCCTGGTGGATTACAAGGCTATGAAAACCAAAGCCAGGGACATTTTTAAACTCTTTAATGTGGATATCAACCCTGATGCCATGGTCCAGGATTTGCCCCCTGCCAAACAGCAAATTGTCGAAATCGCCAAGGCGGTTTCCAAGAACGTCAAGATACTCATCATGGACGAACCCAGCGCCCCGCTTTCGGTTTCAGAAGTGGAGCACATGTTTGAAATTATTCGATCATTGAAACAAAAAGGCGTCACCATCATTTATATCTCCCACCGCCTTGAAGAGGTCTTCAGGATCTCGGACCGGGTCTCGGTCATGCGCGACGGCCAGTATGTGGCAACCAGGTTGACAAGGGATACCAACCGGAAGGAGCTGATCAACTTGATGGTCGGCCGTGAGCTCAAGGAAAGTTATCCAGCGAGGGCGAACCCTCCGGGAGAGATCGCGCTCGAGGTGAAGAATTTATCTGGAAACGGCGACAAGGATATTTCCTTCTCTGTCAGAAAAGGGGAAATTCTCGGCATTTCCGGCCTGGTGGGTGCAGGCCGGACCGAGCTGGCCATGCTTCTCTTTGGTGCCGTGCCATCTGAAAGCGGCGAGGTATTGATCGACGGCCGACCTGTTCAAATCAAATCGCCCCGGGATGCAATCCAGAAGGGCGTCGGACTGTTGACGGAAGACCGGAAGGGACAGGGTCTCTTCCTTGAAATGGGCGTGGGCTGGAACATCAGCTTTCCCATCATCCGCAAGCTGTCAAAATATGGGGTCGTAAACACCAAGACGGAAACCAAGATTGCCCAAAAATACAAGGAGCGCATGAATATTAAGACTTCCAGCCTGGAGCAGCGGGTGATCAACCTGAGCGGCGGCAATCAGCAAAAAGTGGTTTTGGCAAAGGCCCTGGCGGCGGAATCCGACGTTCTGATCTTTGACGAGCCCACCCGCGGCATCGATGTCGGCACCAAACAGGAAATTTATCAGTTGATGACCGAACTGGCCAATAACGGCAACGCGATCTTGATGATCTCCTCTGATATGGAGGAATTGTTGGGGATGTCGGACCGGATCATCGTATTGAGCGAAGGCAAGCTGGCAGGCGAGGTCACGAAGGAACAGTTCAGCCAGGATTACATTCTCGACCTTGCGTCGGGCACACATTAGGAGATACTTTATGAATAGTAAAACTGGGACTTTGTCAAACTTGGGCTCGCGGATTGGTGCTGTGCTGAGAAAATATACTCCGCAGGTGATCCTGATCGCCTTGGTGATCTTCTTCTCCATCCTTTCCCCAAATTTCATGACGACCAATAATATCATTATAATAATACGTCAGGTCTCCTTTGCGGCCATCAGCGCCGTGGGACTCATGTTCGTGATGATCGGCGGGGGCATCGACCTTTCCATCGGTTCCCAGATTATATTAACCAATGTTGTTCTGTCCATCATGCTGGCTTATCTGCATGTTCCTCTGGCCATCGCCATCCCGGTTACCCTTTTACTGGGAACGGCACTTGGCGCTTTCAATGGTGTTCTATCCAATAAATTAAAAATCCACCCGCTGATCATCACCCTGGGCACGGCTGCGATCTATAAGGGTGCGGGGTATATCTTCGCGGCGTCGAGGAACATCATGGGCTTTCCCGAAATCTTCCGCTGGTTCGGGCAGGGATACATCGGTCCGATCCCGGTTCCCATTATTATCATGATCATCGTGGCATTGATCGGTAACTTCATCCTGGTTCGAACTTACTTCGGGCGATATACATTTGCCCTCGGTGGAAATGAGGAAGCTGCTCGCCTTGCCGGTGTCAATACAAATCGGATGAAAGTCATCCTTTTCTCGATCTGCGGTTTTGCATCTGGTATCACATCTGTATTATTGCTCTCCAGGGTTTTTACAGGACAGGTGGCCACCGGCGCGGGCATCGAGTTCGATTGTTTGACTGCAGCGCTGCTGGGTGGAGTCAGCTTTAAAGGCGGTGAGGGTACGATCTTTGGCTTGATAACCGGCGTGCTGATCATCGGCGTACTCAATAATGCCATGCAGCTTGCAAACTTTCCCGACTTTTCCCAAAACGTGGTTAAGGGTGTTGTCCTGCTGGCTGCGGTCGGCTTTGATACCTACCAGAAGAACCGGAAAGCCAAAGAAACCATTGCAAGAGTGGCGGCATAACATGACGAACTTGGCACCTGAAATCGAAGAAGACGAGAGGTTTGCGCCTCCTCCCCCAATGGATACCAGCCACATCGAACGTAAGTCGCTGGACGTGGCCTACGCCCATCAATCTAATGCGCAGAAGCTGGATATCTACCTGCCGGATAAAGGCGACGGGCCGTTCCCGGTCATCGTGTCCATCCATGGTGGCGCGTGGATGTTCGGCGACAAGGGAGACATTATGAACTTCCATTTTCTGGAGGGGCAGAAGCGGAATTTCGCAGTGGTATGCATGAATTACCGTCTCAGCGACGAGGCGCAGTTCCCCAAACAAATCCATGACTGCAAGGCAGCTGTGCGCTTTCTCCGGGCCAATGCGGAGAAATATCATCTTGACGTGAATCGAATCGCGGCTTGGGGTGCCTCGGCCGGGGCGCATCTGGCGGCGCTGCTCGGTACAAGCCGAAAGGTGCGCAAGCTCGAGGATTTCACCATGGGAAACCCGCTGTTTTCGAGCGCGGTCCACGCCGTGGTGGATTGGTATGGTCCCACGGAGAGTTTCCTGAAGATGGACGAGCAATTGATCGCCAGCGGTATGGGCGAGCCTGATCATTCATCCCCCGATTCTCCCGAATCCCTGTTGCTGGGAAAGCCGATCGCCGAGGTGCCGGACCTGGTGCGATTTGCCAGCCCCATGACCTACATCAAAGCCAACATGCCGCCCTTCCTCATCCAACACGGATTGAAGGACGAGATCGTTCCGGTTCAGCAATCCATGAACTTCGCCGCCGAGATCGAACGGGGTGCCGGCGCAAAACGGGTAACACTGGAGATCTTGAACGACGCCGACCACGGTGACCCGCTTTTTGAAACTCCGCAGAACGTGGCGCGCGTTCTGGATTTTCTGGAATTGCAACTGAAAACGGGAAAACCAAAACGATAGGCAAACGCGATGATCCAAAAAAGGTTTGACCCCGACAGGCACTATGCCATCCAGCAGCTTCATCCACCGTTTGAAACCAGCCTAATTAAACGGATATTTCTGGATGTCCCTTATGCGGCTCTGTCGCCGGCTCAGAAGCTGGATATCTATCTACCAGACGAGGTCGAGGGCCCTTTCCCAGTGATCCTGTCCATCCATGGTGGGGCGTTCATGGGCTGCGACAAGTCCGACGCGCAAGTGACGCCCATGCTGGAGGGGTTGAAGCGAAACTATGCGGTGGTGGCGGTCAACTACCGGCTGAGTTGGGAGGCGGTCTTCCCTGCCCTCGTGCAGGATGCCAAGGCGGCTGTGCGCTGGGTGCGAGCCAATGCGTGCCAATACCACTTCGACCCGGACAGAATCGCAGCCTGGGGCGGCTCGGCGGGCGGTTACCAGTCATCCATGCTGGGCACCTCTTCTGGCATCCCCGAACTGGAGGACCTGAGCCTGGGCAACCCGAATCAACCCAGTACCATTCAGGCGGTTGTTTCCTGGTACGGCCCGACGGATTTTCTAAAGATGGACGACTATCTGACGGCAAGCGGGCTGCTGCCTCCGCCCGGATTCCGCCACAGCGAAGCGAATTCCCCTGAATCTCTTTTGCTTGGGCAGCTTATCACGGAGGTTCCAGAAAAAGTGAAAGCTGCCAACCCCGAGACGTATATCCGACCCGGTGCGCCGCCGTTCCTGTTGCAACACGGGGTGAAGGACCCGGTCGTACCCGTACAGCACTCCATCGAGTTTTCCGCCAAATTGAAACAGGTGCTTGGAGAGGACAAGGTTGAACTCGATTTGATCGAAGGCGCCGAGCATGCTGATCCCAGGTTCGAAACGCCGGAAAATGTAAAGCGCGTTCTGGATTTTCTGGACAAGCATTTGAAGTAAAATCAGTTGCCAAAGGATTTCACCATGGAAAATAAGAAACTACTTGTCATCGGCGCACACTCCGCCGATTTTGTCTGGCGTTCAGCCGGGACGATCGCGCTGGTCACTTCACAAGGCGGGAGCGCGACTGTGGTTGCGCTGTCCTATGGCGAGCGGGGCGAATCCGGCGAGCTGTGGAAGGAACCCGGGCAAACCATCGAAAATGTCAAACATATCCGGCACGAGCAAGCCAGCGCCGCGGCAGACATCGTCGGCGCCGAGTTCCGCTGCCTTGACCTCGGCGATTACCCGCTGACCATCAGCGACGCGGTGATGGAGCAACTGGCCGGGTTGTTCCGCGACATGGAGCCAAACATCGTCCTGACTCACACCTCGGTCGATCCCTTCAACCCCGATCATCCCGTGGCGTCCCAGGCTGTGCAGCGCGCGCGCCTGCTGGCTTCCGGGGCGGGCGTGGCCAGCGCCTTCAAGAACATCACCCCGCCGGACCTGTACTTCTTCGAGCCGCACCAGCCGGAACTGTGCGAGTTCATGCCCAACACCTTCGTGGACATCACGCCGGTGATGGAGAAGAAGGTCAAGGCCATGGAGTGCATGCAGGCGCAGAGTTATTTAAAGAGTTATTACACCGAACTGGCCTCGCGGCGCGGCAACCACGCCCGGCGCATCTCCGGCATGGAGGAGGTCAAGTTTGCCGAGGCGCTGCAACGCACACTTCCCTGGGTGGTGAAAAGCTTATGACACAGGATGAACTTAATCGCTTTAGCGAACTCGGTGTGGCGACCGTCTATGAAGCCTCGGGGCGTGATGGCCTGATCGACATTCCTTTGATTCAACTTATTCCAGGCATCCGCGCGGCCGGACCCGCCCGCACCGCCCTGTGCGGACAGGACGATAACCTGATGGTGCATGCGGTCATCGAGCAGATTCAGCCGGGGGAGGTGCTGGTGCTGTCCATGCCGGAACCGAGGTCGGTGGCGCTGATCGGCGAGCTGCTGGCGACCCAGGTCAAGGTGCGGGGAGCGGCGGCGATTCTCGTCGATGCGGCGGTGCGGGATGTCGAGGAGTTGGCACAGCTCGGCCTTCCCATCTGGGCGCATTTCATCCGCGTGAAAGGGGCGACCAAGACAAAAGTCGGAGAACTCAACGTGACCTTGTCCATTGGCGGGACACAAATTTCCCCGAGAGACATCGTGGTCCTCGACGCGGACGGCGCCGTGTGCGTGAAACAGGAGAGGGCAGTGGAAGTGCTCAAGGCCGCTGAAGACCGATTCGCGCGCGAGGCCGGATTAAGAAAAAAACTCTTGGAAGGTGAAATGACGTATGACCTGCATGGATTGCGTAAAACTTTAGAAAATAACCGGAGGAAAGAATGACCACAGAACCCATTTTTGATGTGGCTCACCTGGCGCACGTGGAGTTGCTGACCCCGAAGCTCGAGGAAAGCGTTCGCTTTTTTATTGAGGTGATGGGGATGATCGAGAGCGGCCGCAAGAGGCGACTCGGTCTACCTGCGCGGCTGGGACGATTACGAGCATCACACCCTGCAGCTGACTGCTTCCGCGACCTCGGGCATCGGCCACTATGCCGTGCGCGCGTCCAGCCCGCAGGCGCTGCAAAGGCGAGTGGCGGCCCTTGAAAATTCGGGGGTGGGACAGGGTTGGAACGATAAGAACGTCGGGCATGGACCCGCCTATTGTTTCACTGATCCCGATGGGCACAGGATGGAAATATATTACGAAACCGAATGGTATAAGCCGCCTGAGGGTTTGCGCCCCGCGCTGCGGAACCAGGCGTCGCGCACTCCCAATCGTGGCATCGCGCTGCGGCGCATCGACCACATCAACATCCTCGCAGCCGACGTGCGCGCCACCCGCGTCTTCCTGCAGGAAGCCCTGGGCGGCAAGATGACCGAGCAGATCATCTTCGATGACGGCTCGGAGAAAGCCTCCTGGATCACCTTCACCAACAAAACCTACGACGTGGCCATCTCCGAGGACTGGACCGGCGCGAAAGGGAGACTGCATCACGTCACCTACGCCGTGGATGCGCGCGAGGACGTCCTGCGTGCCGCGGACCTCTGTCTTGAATATGGCGCCTTCATGGAAACCGGCCCTTCCAAGCACGCCATCCAGCAAACCTTCTTCCTGTATGTCTATGAGCCGGGCGGGAACCGCTTCGAGATTGCCTGCCCCGGCGCGAGATTAATACTGGCTCCCGACTGGACACCCGTCATCTGGAGCGAGGCCGAGCGCAAGAAGGGCCAGGCCTGGGGTCTGCCGACCATCCCGTCCTTTCACACGCACGGCACCCCGCCGGTGGAGTAAGCCATGCCGCACCTGACTCTCGAATACACCGACAACCTGGACTTTGATGTTCAACCCCTTCTGGCGCGCCTGCACGAGGAGCTGATTGCCACGGGTGCGGTCAATCTGAAGGGCATCAAGAGCCGCGCGGTGCGGCTCACGGACTACCGCATCGCAGACGGCAACCCGGACTATGCATTTGTCCACGTCAGCTTGCTGATCCGCGAGGGACGGCCAGTTGAGGTGCAGCAGGAGGCTGCCCGTCGCGTGATGAATGTGCTGAAAGAGTCCTTTGGGCAGCGATTCGAGAGCGGATATTTGTCCCTCTCGGTGGACATCAAGGAAATGGGCGAGGGGATTGCGCAGACCCTGCACAACATCCCGGAAAAAGGAAAAGGGACATGAATGATCTGACCGTTGATAAACTGGCCATCCGCGAGGTGGTGGAAAATTGGGTGATCTATCGTGACTCAGGGGACTGGGGGCGCTTTGCCACCGTCTGGCACGAGGACGGCTGGATGAACGCCACCTGGTTTCAGGGGACGGCAAAGGACTTCATCGAAGCCAGCCGCAAGCTATTCAATGAGGGCAGCAACATCCTGCATACTCTGGGAGGCTGGACGTGCGACATCTCCGGGTCGCGCGCCATCTCGCAGGTCAAGATGACCATTCACCAGCGTGCGCCGATGGACGGCATCGTGGTGGACGTGATGTGCAACGGGCGGTTCTATGATTTTTTCGAGAAACGCGAAGGACGCTGGGGGATCGTGAAGCGGCAGCCCATATACGAGAAGGACCGCCTCACCCCGGTGGACCCCACCGCGATGGTCACGCTTGGTCCGAAGCTGCTGGCGCGCTTCCCTGAAGGCTACCGGCACCTGGCCTACCTACAGGTCAAGAACGGATTCGAGGTCAAGGCGGATATGCCTGGTTTGCGCGGTCCCGAAGTGGAAAAACTGTATGCCGAGGGAAAAGCCTGGCTGGCGGGTGCCGGAACCAGGTAAGTTCTATTTGTTACCTATAATATTTGAGATCAGAAACTCTCACGGAAACAATAAGAGCAGCTGTCAAGGTGGCTGCTCTTATTCCAGCAACATTTATTCCTTGCCGAAAGTTAAAAGTTTATCGCTATCACTCGGGCGGAAAGAGATGATTTCCGCATAACCCAATTTGTCGAGTTCTTTACGAATTTCGTCTTCGTTGCCACCGCGCTCTTTCACGTCCCAATAACCATAATCGTCCTCATTGCTGGAGAGCGCCACAGAGACGATATAGCTGCCGGCGTTTGATAAGGCCTGGATAAATGGGGCGAGATGACCTTTTTCATTTGGCAGCCTGGTCTCAATACGTGTACCCGGCTGACCTCCACCGGTTATTTCAACGAATGTCCTGAAAATATCAGCGCTGGTGATGATGCCAACCAGTGTTTCATCACGCATCACCAGGAGTGAGTCGATTTTATTGATAAGCATGAAGTTAGCCGCGTTGGTGATGCTGCAAGATTCGTCGACGGCCAGAACCGGGCTGGTCATGATACTTTCCATCGTGACGTTGTCAAGAAATGAGGCAATCTCAAAAACATTGAGGGTCGTCACAGGGGATGGCGTGGCATGCAGCATACCATGTTGAGTAACAATACCAACCGGTTTGCCTTTCTCATCGAGAATGGGTAAATGCTTGATTTGGTTCTGCTTCATCAAGCGCAATGCTTCGTTATAGTTGGTTTTCGGGTTTGCTACGATCGGATTCGGGGTCATTCGATTTTTGACGCGCATGGTTTGAGTTACTCCTTTTTCATGAAGGCGTTTTTCTACATCATTCAAGTTAATTTGCCATTGCCCGCGATATTTACTACCCATTTTCCGGGCGCCGATTTGTTTTTCCGCCACCATTTGACGGATGCGGGCTGAGGTAACACCAAGACGTTCGGCTGCTTCTTGCGTACTAATCCATTCTTTCTCTTCCATTACATCTCCTTACGCTAGCGTAAATCGCTGCTTAAATTATACCACTTACGCTAGCGTAAGTCAATTCTGGCTCGGGGATTCCTGAACATGCCGCCTTGACATTTCCAAGCTATGGAATTCGACAATGTTCTTGAAATAACCTGCCCATCGCCGGCACCACCCGCTTCGCGGCTACAGAGACGCGCCGCTCTTTTATTTTGTCTGGTGAAATAAAAACCTCCCGAAGGACAAAAGCCTTCGGGAGGTTTTCTCACATCAAAGATTACGGCGCAGGTGTTGCCGTTGGTTCCGGCGTGGGCGTGGGGATGAGCGCCGCGTCGGCGGCGGTGTTCGGCATACCGGCCATCACCCAGCGGACGAACACGTCGATGATACTCTCCTTCAGCAGCTTGTTGGGCGGCATCTGCGAGACCAACTCCACGGTCGGGTCGTTCGGGTCCATGACGGGCGTCCCCTGCAGGGTGGTGAGCAGGATGCTCTCAAGGTCGCCGGCTTCCACGACCGGCGCCTCGTCGCCAGAGTTGAGGATATTGTCGTAGGTGTCCATCAGGTAGTTGCGGTTTTCCTTGCCGGCGCGGTGGCAGGAGATGCAGTAGCGCTTCACGATAGGCGCGATATGTACTTCGTAGGACGGGATCTCGCCCTCCGCCAGCGGTGGGAAGAGCGGCTTGAGCGCTTCCGGCGGCATCTCGAAGCGGTTATCCCAACTGTAGCGCATGAACGCGACCAGGTAATCAATTTCGCTCTTGCTCAGGCCCTCGGGATTGTAGGCCTTGCCGAAGGGATTCATACCCGCCTCGGGGCGCCCGTAGGCGATGACCTCCGCCATGGACGCGTCGTTGAGCGTGTAGAGCACATCCTTCCCGTTGATGGCACTGATGACCTTGCCCTCCAGCCCCTCCACGCCGGTGATGGTGGTGACCGAACCGTCGTCGCCGTGGCATTCCACGCAATGGATGGAGTACAGGTCCTGCCCGGCAAAGAACTGGTCACCTGCCGTGGTCGCCACAATCACTTCTTCATGGACGGGCGCCGGCGCAACGACCAGCACAGCCCCAGTCAGCACGATCATCAGGACAGAGGCAATGGCCGTTGTCCATATCATGGCCTTGGTGGAGGAGCGCTTGAAGACGAAGGACATCAGTACCAACGCGATCAGCGTCACCGCCGGGATGACCAGCCCGCCGATCGCCTGCAGGATGCCCTCGAGGGTCATCCCGGTGGGGATCTCGGAGACCAGCGTCAGCGTGACCATGCTGACCACCATCAGCGCCATGATGCAGATGGGCAGCACGCGTTTGCCGTAGTAGCGGTTCTGGCTTCGCTCGATGAACGGCAGGAAAACAAGCAGGCCGATCGCCAGCCCGGGGATGATCACTGTGGCGATCCACTCGATCTTGCCCAGCAGCGGAATCTGCCCGTACAGCGCCAGGAACTTGAACAGGAACAGGAAGTACCACTCGGGGCGCGGGACGTAGGAGGTGTCGCTCGGGTCGGCCTTCGGATCAGTGGGGATACCCACAAAGGTGGCCAGCAACGCCAGCACCACGAAGATGGCCAGCGCCATGATGACGTCCTTGAAGATGCTGTCCGGCCAGAAGCGCTCGCCCTTCTGTAGTTCCTGTTCGTACCGTTCGTTGATTTTTTTCTTGGTTTCGTTGTCCATGGGGCTAATCCTCCTCCGTCGGGAAGTGGGATTCGCCGTGCTTGATGATCAGGAGAAGGTGCACGCCGATCAATGCCACAAGCAGCGCGGGCAGCATCCAGATGTGGGCCATGAAGAAGCGCTGCAGCGTGAGTGCGCTCAGGTCCGAGCCGCCGCGCAGCGCCTTGAGGATGAACTCGCCGATGAAGGGCACGCTGCCGGCGATCTGCGTACCGACCGTGGTCGCCCAGAAGGCCTTCTGGTTCCAGGGCAGCAGGTAGCCGGTGAAGCCCATGCCCAAGGTGAGCAGCAGCAGCCCGACGCCGATCAGCCAGGTCAGCTCGCGAGGATATTTAAAGGAGGCGGTCACGAACACCCGCAGCATGTGGACAAAAACAACGATCACCATCAGCGTCGCGCCCCAGTGGTGGATGCCGCGGATGAACCACCCGAAGGCGACTTCGTTCATGATGTAGGTGATGCTGTCGTAGGCGTGGTCGGGCGAGGGGGTGTAGTACACCGTCAGGAAGATGCCCGTGGCGCCCTGCAGCAGGAACAGGAACAGGCTGGCCGAGCCGAGCGTGTTCCACCAGTTGCCCCTCGGCTCAGGCCGGTCGAGCAGGCCTTTGTACATGTCGTTCAGCCCGAGGCGTTCATCGAGCCAGAGATAGAGTTTATGGAACATGTCAGGCCTCCCCCACGACGATGACCAGGTTGCCATCGCCATCCACGTTGAAGGCGGCGAACCGGTCGAGCGGACGCGGCGGCGGACCGTCGATCACGCCCCCGGTCTTGTTGAAGCTGGCGTCGTGGCACGGGCAGACGTACGCCTGTTTCTCCTCGCGCCAGGTCACCTGGCAGGCCAGGTGCGTGCAGCGGCTGGACAGGATGAGGATGTCGTTGGGATCCTCCGACGAGCGCAGGACGTACCCGCCATAAGTGGTGGCGGTCCGCTCCCAGCCGTTGACCTTGGTGATGGTGAACGAGAACGGGTAGGGGGTGCCGACGGGAATCTCCTCCAGCTTGCCGACCACCACCGAGGTTTCCTTCCCGCCTGATTTCGTGGCCGGGTCGACCAGGTACGCCACCGCAGGGATGCCAAAGGCGACCGCGATGAAACCGCCGATGGCGGCGGTCGTGCCCTTGATGAAATCCCTCCGGCTGATGCGGTTTGGATCGGACATGTTGCCTCCTTGGGCGAACCTGCCTCATCCAGCTTTCCAACCAGATGGTTGGACGAAAGCAGGGAAATGCGAGGTTATGTTAGAATATTCACAATCGCCTCTATGATTATATATGCCTTTCCCTGTTTATTGCAGGATTCAAGGAATAAAATATCCATGAAGAACGTCACTTTGTTTGCAACCGTGGACATGCGATAATTCAGGGTGGCAGCATCACAACAGGAGGAGCCCATGGCGTTAAAACGGCAAGTCGGCTTGAAACAGGGGTTGCGCTACAAGGGAGGCGGACCCATGCTGGTGTGGGTGCTGCACCGCATTTCCGGCATCGGCATCGCGCTTTTCGTCGGCCTCCATATTCTGGCATCGTTTTCCAATCAATTGTTCGGCTGGGATCTCGCGGATTCCATCAATACGATCTATATGTCGCCTTATTTCCAGATCGTGGTGTTCTTCTGCGCGCTGTTCCACGCCATCAACGGCCTGCGCATCACCATCCTGGATCTGTGGCCGAAGCTGATCGAACACCAGCGGGAAGCCATCTGGGTGGAATGGGCGGTCTTCATCCCCGTTTTCGGCTTGTCGGTGCTGGTGATCCTCGGCACGGCGGTGGGAGGCTGAGCATGGAAAAGACCAAGTCCCGAAGCCTGCCGCTGAGCAAACGCGGCCTCAACTTTGAAATGCTGATGTGGATCTTCACCCGCCTGTCGGCGCTCGCCATGTACGGGCTGATCCTGTTCGCCATCGTCGGCGCGCTCTTCATGGGTGCGCGCTACCAGATGAACCTGGCCGACGTCATGCGCTGGGGCTTCATGCCGAATTCGACCCACGTGCAGAATACCAATGTGCCCGATCTCGAACCGTGGATGACTTCCTTCTGGAGGCTGACCGCCAGTGCGCTGCTGCTGGTGGCGGTGGCTCACGGCCTCCACGGGCTGGTGGTGGTCGCGGACGATTACATCGTCACCCCCCGCGGCCGGCAGATCGTGCGGATCATCAGCATCCTGCTCGTGCTGTTGTTCAGCCTGACCGGCGTGTACATCATCTGGACCGCATAGGTGCCCCTTATGAATAATCATCAATTTGAAGTGATCGTGGTAGGCGCGGGCGGCGCCGGGTTGATGGCAGGACTCTACGCCTCCAAGACCGCCAGCACCGCCGTCATCAGCAAACTGTACCCCACCCGCTCGCACACCGGCGCGGCGCAGGGCGGAATCGGCGCGGCGCTCGGCAATCTCGAGGAGGACCACGTCGAGTGGCACACGTACGATTCGGTCAAGGGCTCCGACTATCTCGGCGACCAGGATGCCATTGAGTTCATGTGCGAGGAAGCGATCAATGCGATTTACGAGCTCGAGCACATGGGCCTGCCCTTCGACCGCACCCCCGATGGGAAGATCTCGCAGCGCCCCTTTGGCGGGCACACCAACAACGTCACCGGCAAGCCGGTCCGCCGCGCGGCGCACGCCGCCGACCGCACCGGGCACATGATCCTGCAGACCCTGTACCAGCAATGCCTGAAGAACAATGTCAAGTTCTACGATGAGTTCCAGGTGGTCGACCTGCTGGTCAAGGACGGGCGCACGGTGGGCGTCGTGGCGCTTGAAATGGCGACCGGCGAGCTGCACGTGTTCCACGGCAAGACGGTCATCATCGCCACCGGCGGGCACGGGCGCATGTGGGAAATCACCTCCAACGCCTACGCCTACTCCGGCGACGGGGCGGCCATCACCTGGCGGCGCGGCATCCCGCTGGAGGACATGGAATTCTTCCAGTTCCACCCCACCGGCATCTACAAGCTGGGCATCCTCATCACCGAGGGCGTGCGCGGCGAAGGCGGCATTCTCTTCAACGGCAAGGGCGAGCGCTTCATGACCAAGTACGCGCCCACTGTCAAGGACCTGGCCTCGCGCGACGTCATCAGCCGGGCCATGTACATCGAGATCCGCGACGGGAACGGCATCAACGGCTCGAACTACCTGTACCTGGACGTCCGCCCCGAGGTGGTCAACAAGTACGCCGCGCTCGACGGCCGCACCAACCCTGACGGCTCGCCCATCCACGTGACCGCCGATCAGCTGCTGCACAAGCTGCCCGACATCGTGGACTTCAACCGCGTCTATCTCGGCATCGACCCGATGACCCAGCCCATGCCCATCCAGCCGACCGCGCACTACACCATGGGCGGCATCCCCACCAACAAGTACGGCGAAGTGGTCATCGACGAAAAGAACACCGTCTACCCCGGCCTGTACGCGGCGGGCGAGGTGGCCTGCGTCTCGGTGCACGGCGCGAATCGCCTTGGGACCAATTCCCTGCTCGACCTGGTGGTATTCGGCAAGTACGCCGGGCTGCGCGCCGCGGAATATGCCCGGGGTGTGGACTACATCCCCCTGCCGGATGACCCCGAGGGGTTCGCGCGTGAGCAGTTCGACCGCATCCGCAACGGCAGCGGCAAGGAGAACGTCTTCGATATCGGGCGCGAGATGAAAAAGGTCATGTTCGACGACGTGGGCGTCTTCCGCACCGATGAAGGGATGAAGCGCGCGCTGGCCAAAGTCGGCGAGCTGCGTGAGCGGTTCAAGCAGGTGGGCGTCAAGGACACCGGCCGCATCTTCAACACCGAGCTGCTCAACGCCTGGGAGTTGGGCAACCTGCTCGACCTGGCCGAGGTGGTCACCTACTGTGCGCTCAACCGCACCGAGAGCCGCGGCGGCCATGCCCGTGATGATTACGCCAAGCGCGACGACGTCAACTGGCTCAAGCACACGCTCATCTGGCCCGAGAACGGTAAATTCAGGATCGGCTACAAGCCGGTGGTCATCACCAAGTATCAGCCGAAAGAACGCGTTTACTAGGCAGAGAGGACAACGACATGCAGGTAACTTTAAAGGTTTTCCGCTTCAACCCTGAAGTCGACAAGAAGTGGCACTACGAAACTTATGTGATCGAGGCCCAGCTGACCGACCGTGTGCTGGACCTGCTGGAATACGTCAAAGGCTACATCGACGGCACGTTGTCCTTCCGGCGTTCGTGCGCGCACGGTGTATGCGGCTCGGATGCGCTGCGCATCAACGGGCTCAACGCGCTGGCTTGCAAAGTTCTCGTCCGCGACCTGGGTGACAAGATCACCGTGGACCCGATCATGGGCTTGAAGGTAATCAAGGACCTGATCGTGGACATGGACCCGTTCTTCGACAACTACAAGAAGATCCTGCCTTACTTTATCAATGAGAGTCCCGTCCCCGCCGACGGAAAGGAGCGGCTGCAAAGCCC
Source organism: uncultured Chloroflexia bacterium (assembly GCA_963774975.1). GTDB lineage: Bacteria > Chloroflexota > Anaerolineae > Anaerolineales > Villigracilaceae > JBGPQJ01. The sequence continues at coordinate 87,463 of CAVZGY010000002.1, read as the reverse complement.
CGAGCAGCGTGAGCGCTTCGACGACACCACCAAGTGCATCCTGTGCGCCTGCTGCACCACCTCCTGCCCGTCCTTCTGGGGCAGCGACGATTACCTCGGCCCAGCCGCGCTGGTGACCGCCCACCGCTTCATCTTTGACAGCCGCGACGAAGCCGCCGCCGACCGCCTGCAGATCGTGGCCGAGACCAGCGGCCTGGCGCGCTGCCACACGGTGTTCAACTGCACCCTGGCCTGTCCACGAGAGATCCAGGTGACGCTGGCCATTGGCGAGCTCAAGCGCGCGGTGATGACCGGAAAAGTGGATTAGGCCACACCCACCCTACAAAAAAGCGTCCCGAAGGTTTCAAACCCTTCGGGACGTTTGATTCACCAGTTTATCCAGCGCCTCGACAAAAACCCCCACCATCTTCTCGATATTGATTTCCTCCCTCACGATGCGGTAGGACTCCGCACCCATGCGCCGCAGCCGCGCCGGGCCGGAGAGCGCCTCTTGCTGCGCGCTCAACAACGCAGGGTAATCCTCGTTGGGAATCTGCCAGCCGTTTCCCGGGCGGACGAGGTCGTCCTGCGTGCCGTCCCCGCGCGCGACGATGACCGGCAGCCCGTAGCTCATCGCCTCCTGCACCGCCAGACCGCCGGTGCCGGGCAGCACGAACAAATCAGCCGCGGTGAAATAGGGTGTCAGGTCAGCGCCGAACTTTGCGCCGGCGAACTCCGTTGATGGATAGGTTAGTCCTGCCAGAGAAACTAGTCTCTCCCGCTCGGGCCCGTCACCGACGATGACCAGCTTCGGCTGCAGCGACTCCGGCAGCGCGGCGCAGGCACGGATCAGGTCATCCAGCCGCTTGCGCGCCTGCAGTCGTCCGACGTAAAGCACGACCGGGCGCTCGCCAAATCCATCCGTGCGGACCGGCATCGGGAACGTCGGGGCAGGCGCTGTGGCGTTGGGGGCAACGAAGATTCTGTCAGCGGGGTAACCGAGGAGGGCATATTGCTCCGCGCCGCGCGCCGAGTAGGAGATCAGCGCATCGAACTGGCGCAGAAAGCGCAGCCGCGCAAGGCGGCGGGGTCCGGCAAACCAGCCTGAAGGAGGAGGCGACCCGAGTCCCCAGCCGATGACCGGTTTACCTTGCGAGTGCATCCACTTCACCGCGGAGGAGGTCGCGAGGTAGCGTGGATTCGCCTCCACAATGAGTGCGTCGGGCTGGCAATCCTTCAGCCAGTCCATTAGCCCGCGCTGGAAGCACAGGTAAAGCGGACCGCGCAGCAGATGCCAGATTATCCGCGTGAGTCCAGCGGGCGAAATTCAATTCCTTTGCAGAGACAATGGATTCATCGGGTCGCGGCTGGCCGGCAAAAACGTCAAGCCCGCCAGTGCAGGCAGAGGCCAACGCGTCGAAGAACGGCGCGCGATAAACCGGAAGCACTCGCTGAACCAGACCCAGCCTGCCATTGAAGGTCATGGCAGCGCCACCAGGTAGGCTTTCCAGTCGAGCGCGTCCAGCGAGGGCACGCTCGGGTAGCCGGGTTTCATCTCGCACAATCGGTAACCTGCCGCGGTGAGCGCGTCCCACGCGGCGCGGGCGGACTCGGGGCCGTGCAGTTCCATCAGCATCAGCGGGCGCGCCTCAGCCAGCGCCCGCCGCATGCCCGGCAGCGCCATCACCTCGCCGCCTTCAATGTCCATCTTGACCGCCTGTGGAGGCGCATTGCCCTGTGCAAAAACAAACTCATCAAGGGAGATGCACGGGACGGTGATTTCCTTCTGGTAGTGCTCGTCGCGCCCGGCGGAACCCGCCGCCTTACCCATGCCGCCGGAAGAATGGACGAGGAACTTCACCTCGCCCGCACTCACCCCGACCGCGCCGGGGAAAATGGTCACGCGATCGGCGTAATCATTAAGCTCCACATTGCGGCGTAGACGTTCCACGTTATCGGGCAGCGCCTCGAAGGCGTACACCTTTCCCCCCGCGCCGGTGAGCTTCGCCAGCATCAGCGTGACGTAGCCGACATTCGCGCCCACGTCGTAGACGGTCATGCCCGGCTTGATCAACTCTCCCAACGCAGACTGCATTTCGGGCTCATAAGTGCCCAGCCAGAAATCTTTTTCGGTCTGCATATCCAGTAACATGGGCATGCCTTCCAAGGCTCCGGCGGCAATGTTCACGACTGTGAGTCCGCTCGGGGCGGCCTGGTTGAGCGTACCGCGGATCAACCCGGCGAGAGGCTTGAATCCGATAAAGCGCTTTCTTCACTGACGTTGGAAAAATGCGCGCGAAAAATGCGGCGATGGAAAGAATGGCTTTTTTCATTTGTCCTGGGTGTGCGGAGCGGGATAGGCCGGCGATTTGTGGACGTGCACCACTTTCCACTTGCCGTCGAGCTTGACCATCACGCGGCTCTCGTTGTGCGCGGCGACCTTGACGCCCTCCGCGCCTGCGGTGCTGACCAGCAGGGTATAGCAAGCGATGGCCGTGTCCCCGTAGCGCTGGATATGCAGGTTGGACAGGTCAAGCCGGGATGACTTGCCCTTGCCTTCCTCCACCCCGAAGAATGTTCCGCGCCCCTCATTGGACTTCATCATGAATTCATGGAATGGAAGGCCGTCGATGCGATGCGGCGTGACCCACCACTCGTACAGAGTCAGGTCCGTCGAGGTGGTTTCGCTGTAGGTGCGGGTGTCGTTATCCTGAATGGACTGCAGGTGTTGTTTCAAAAAATCAATGATTTCAAAGTCGGTCATCGTGTCTCCTCGGGTTCGCCGGTCGAGTAGTGCGTTGCGGGTCTCGATACGGCAAACGCAGCCTACTCGACCACCGCAACGCACGTACCGAGATCCAAAAATAATTAACCCAACAGCACATCCAAATACTTATCCACCATCGCCTCCAGCCCAAACGCGGACTCAGCCCGCGCGCGTGCTCCTGACTGATAGCGGGGTAAATCTGCGAGCATCTGCACCGTGGCAGCCGCCAAGCCTGGGATATCGGGGGGCTCGAGCTTCCAGGGGCTACCGCCGTAGGGCACGACCGTCCCTGCCTGCGGTGTGACCAGTTCGGGGAGTGAACCCATCTCGAAGCCTGCCACCGGCAGCCCACAGGCCAGCGCCTCGATGACCGAGTTCGGGCAGGGCGGGTTGATCTCCGCCGAAAAATAAAAGTGCGCCGAGCGGTCCAGCTCGGGGATGCGTACGCCGGGCACAACGCCGAGAAAATTCACCGGCACTTGGCTGTGAGTTTTCCAGTATTCCTTTTGGCTTTCGGCGACCTCCGCTGCGACCACCAGCTCGACCGGCAGCGGCTGCAGTCTCTTTGAGCTTCTCCGCCAGTGTCAATCGCCCACGATAACCCCACCTCGTGCCCGTGGACCAGGCTGCCTTCGACCACCATGATGCGGATAAGGTCTTTTGGCCGCTCGCCGGGTCCGGACGGGGTGTAGACACTCAAATCAACGCCGTTGTAGATTACCGAATTTGGGACACGCGTCTTCCCGTACCAGCCCTGCCACCAGCCTTTAATGAAATCGCTCTGGTAAACCACCCGGTCGGCGTGAAAGCGGCGGATGAAGGCCAGCAGCAGGTTGGCGGCCTCAGCGCGCAGCGACACGCGCAGCGGGGTGCGGTGCTCTGCGGTGCAGCCAGTTGATCCCGTCCAGACGGTGGACGACCCTCACACCGCGTTTCCGCGCCTGGCGCAGCAGACCGAGATCACGCGTGCCGGCGATGACCAGCAATGCATCGCAGTCATCCTCCGGGTCATGCTGACCTCGATGCCGCGCTTCTGCAACCCCGCTGTGAGCTTGTCGCGAAAGGAGACCATCCCGCCCACGCCGTGCACGCGCGGGACGATGCCGATGCGCGTCATACCGGCGGCTCCCGCAGCCCCAGTTTGCGGGCCGGGATTCCGCCCCAGACCTCGTTCTCGCCGGTGGACTCGAACAGCACCGCGTTTGCGCCGACGATGGTTCCGCGCCGGACGGTGAGCACGCCTTCCTTGCAAAGCACCTTCGCCCCGCTGGCGAGGATGACGTCGTCTTCGATCACAATCCCCTCGAAAGCGGACTGGTCCGCCGGGCGGTGGATGTCCGCGCGGCCGAGGGTCACGCCGGGGTAGATGCTCACGCGCTTGCCGATGTGGCTCTTGGGGTGGATGACCACACCGAACCCGCCGTGATGCAGCAGGAATCCATCGCCGATCTCCACCGAGCGGGGAATCTCCACGCCCAGCAGCTTGAGGGTCAGGTAAGCCAGTTTTCCGATCAACGGTTTGCGGCGAGAACGGACCAGGGATTCATAAAACGACATGCGACAATTATAAGCCAGTAGATCAGGCTTGCAGCCTGACGCGCAATGGAATTTCAAGCCTTGCCCCGCGAAATGCGCGGGGTGTGCGGGCGGGGCCAGGGAGTGCAGGTGTGACACATACTTTTAATTATGGTATCCTTAACCGACTTCTTTCACCGGAGCATGCACATGTACATTGCCATCGAAGGGGTGATCGGGGTGGGCAAGACCACCCTGGCGCGCCTGCTTCAACCCGCTTTCGAATCAGAACTCCTGCTGGAGGTCTTCGAGGAGAATCCCTTCCTCTCGGACTTCTATTCCGACCGGGCGCGCTACGCCTTCCAGACACAGATCTTCTTTCTGCTCAGCCGCTACCGCCAGCAGCGCGACACTGTGAACACGGCTCTGTCGCAGGGCAAAACGCTGATCTCCGATTACACCTTCGCCAAGGACGCGCTCTTTGCGCAGATCAACCTGCACGGCGACGAGCTGCAGATGTACTACCGCGTGCACGAGGCGCTGGCGGAGAAGATCCCCACCCCGGACCTGACCGTTTACCTCTATGCGAATACCGACATGCTCATGCAGCGCATCACCCAGCGCGACCGGACCTACGAACGCAGCATGGAGCGCGCCTACATCGCCGAGCTGGGCGAAGCCTATGAAAAATTCTTCAGCCGTCAGAACGGCCCTGTGCTGAAAATAGACACCACGCCGTACGATTTCGTCCGACAACCCGAGCATCTCAAGCTGATCGAGAACCGCATCCGCGAATCGTTGAATTTGAATCCCTACCAGCCGCGCCTGCTCAACGTCAACGGGAACTAGGAATCACTGCATGCGAATCACGCGCAGCACCCTGCACAAGATCGCCAGGGATACCGTGGCCCAGCGGGTCAAGACGGACCACAACGTGATGGCCGCGCTGCTGGTCGGCTCCACACTGTTCGAAGACCCATTCATCGGGCACACCACGGACATCGACATCGTCTTCGTCTGTTTCAATGAACCCGATGCGGCGCGCCAGATCGTCAAGCTGACCAACGAGGTTTCGCTCGATCTCTATTTCGTGGAAAGCACCCTCTTCGAGCCGCCCCGCAAGCTGCGCACGGACCCGCTGCTCGGCTACGTGATGTACGACTCGCTGCCGCTCTTCGAGACCCAGCATTTCTTCGAATATACCCAGGCCATCGTCCGCGCCGGCTTCGATGAAACGGCCAATGTGCTGGCCCGCGCGCGAAAGCACAGCCTGCCCGCCCGCGAGTTGTGGATGGAACTGACTCTCGGCGGGAGTTCCCGCCCGGAGGACGTGCTCAAATATCTCAAAGCCGTGTATCACTCGGCCAATGCCGTCGCCTGCCTGAACGGGCCTCCGCTGACCGACCGCCGCTTCCTGCTGGAGTTTGAAGACCGCGCCAGGCTTATAGGCCGGCCCGAGTTGCATGATGCGCTGTTGAATCTACTTGGCGCGCCAAGTGTTGAGCCCGCCGATCTATTGGCCATGCTCCCCGCCTGGTCCACTGCCTACCACGCAGCCGGGGATGGGGCGGACCTGCTGATCCACCCCGACCGCATTGCCTATCACCGCAACGCGCTCGAAGCGCTGCTGCAGGGCGAAAAGCCGATGTCCGCGCTGTGGCTGCTCGTCCACACCTGGGCAACGGCGTCCGCATCCCTGCTGGAGTACGGACCGGAATACGTGGCGTGGAAGGCGGTCTTCGAACGGCTCGGTCTGGCCGGCGACGGCTTCGAGGACAAGGTCCAGGCGCTTGACCGGTTCCTGGACGAAACCGAGGAAATGCTGGACACCATATCTGCCGATAACGGTCTGTCCTGACCCATCGCTGGGGGTCAATTTCGGAGGGATTCAGACCACATTTAGGGGTGCCGGGGACGGGGATGAATAGACCACTTTCCCCATTTCTGTGGATAAGTGCCTGTAAACTGTGGAGAAACGATTCTGTTTGTGGACAAATCGCTCAAGTGTTCGAATTATGCCCCCCTAGATGTGGGGGAGCTTTTTTACCCCCACCTATGGGTGGAATAGCCGTTCCCACCTGCCAGGGACTGTGGAAAAACTATCCTTTTTTCCTCCCGACTTTTTCCACAAGGCTTTTCGAGATGTGAAGCAATTTTATCCGGAGATGTGGGCAATTAGGTCACGCAGCAGCCTACGGGTGGGGTGAGCGTGAGTTTCATCCACACTTTCCACAGCCCCTACTGTTAATACTATTAATTAAATCCTAAATGAATAAGGCTTGAATCAAGGGGGTGAATACTGTAAAATCTAATCAGGGTATGCCCCTTTCAAGTTAGTGTTTCGTGGGAGAACCGACATGGATATTATCAAGGTCTCAGCCAACTCCCGAACTTCCGCTGTTGCCGGGGCAATCGCGGGCGTGGTCCGAGAACACAAGCATGCCGATGTGCAGGCGATCGGCGCCGGCGCGGTCAACCAGGCCGTCAAGGCGCTGGTGCTGGCCACGGGTTATCTGGAAGGCGACGGAATCCACGTGGTCTGCAGGCCTGAATTCGTGGATGTCGAAATAGACGGCAAGGTGCGCACGGCGATCAAGCTGGTCGTTGAGCCGCGCGAAAAACCACAGGTTGCTGAGGCGCACGAAAAAACAACGGAGTAAATTCCCGCGCCGCGAGTTCTCAAGGCGATGGGACAAACTATGACAGGGCGGGCGAAGGCTTACTTTGACGTTTTCACTACGCGAGCGGCCTGGATGCGCCGCCTTGTTTTAATTTTGCCTGTCGTGGGTGTGTTGTGGATCGGTATTGTCAGCAGCAAGGTGGGTGTTGAAGCCAAACCGTTGATGCAAATAACCCCAACACTTCCAAGAATTGTGATCAGTGAGTTTCGCACGAATGGAACGGGTGGCGCGAGCGATGAGTTTATTGAGATATTTAATGCGGGGGATGTAGCAGTCAACATTGGGAACTGGTTGTTAGGGAGTTCGGATAGTTCAGGGGTGACTGCCAGTTTGCCCCCTGTTCCTGTGGGCGTAATCCTTCAGCCAGGTCAGCACTATATTATTGCGAATTCCAACGCGACCCTGACCGTTTCTCCAGATGGCATTTATTCATCCGACATAGCGGATGATGGGGGTATCGGTCTTATCATGCCCGTTCCTCAAACAGGTATCCCTACCACAACAATTGTCATTGATGCCGTAGGAATGAGTTCAGGAGCGTCCTATAAAGAAGGTGCAGTTTTGCCAACAGTTTCTTCTTTCGGGGATGGAAGTTACGAACGCCATCAGGGTGGAGTAAGTGGCAGTTGTTTAGACGGAAATGATAATTCGCTGGACTTCTCCCTTATTCCTTCAGTGAATCCGCAGAACCTGACCAGCACGCCGGTGTATTGCGTACTCACCGCAACTCCCACTAATACATTCGCCCCGACTCCTGTGCCGCCCATGTCTGTGATCATCAACGAGGTCGCCTGGGCTGGCACAGCCGCATCCAGCAATGACCAATGGATTGAACTCTTCAATCCAGGCGCACAACCAGTCAACCTGATGGGCTGGCATCTTATCTCTTCGGACAACAGTCCGGACATCCTGCTGACGGGGACCATCCCGGCTTCTGGCTATTATTTGCTAAAAATCAGGGAAGCAGCGATTATCAGTACCAGGGGAACCCCAGGGCCTGCAGGGAATGACTATGCTGCTGATCAACTCTACGCCGGGAATTTATCCCCAGCCGGTGAGACGCTGCGCCTGTACTCGCCCTCCGGCAACCTGGTGGATTCAGCCAACCTCGACGGTCTTGGTTGGAACGGCGGCTCAGGCAGCCCCACCTACGGCAGCATGGAACGGCGCCTGGGCTACACCGACGGCCTGTTCTCGTGGATCACCAACACGGGCGTGGTCAGGAATGGGCTGGATGCGAACGGAAATCCCATCAACGGCTCGCCCAAACGCGCCAACTGGGCGAACTCTGTTACGCCTACCCGTACTTTCACACCTACCGCCAGCCGCACGCCTACCCGTGTCGCCTCGCCGACCATCACGCGCACACCCACGCTCATCAGGGATTTTGTCATCCTGAACGAAGTGCTTCCGCATGCGCTCACCGACCTGAACAACGACGGCGTGACGGACGTGGGCGATGAGTACATCGAGTTGATCAACCTGAGCAACATCACCGTCAGCCTGAAGGGATGGCTGCTCGACGATTATGACCCGTCCACGCGCAGCTATGCCCTGCCTCCCGTGCTGATGAGCCCCGGCCAGAAGCTGGCCTTCTTCGCCTCGCAAACGGGGCAGTACCTGAGCGACGGCGGGGACTCAGTGGTGCTGATCCGCCCGGGCGGCAAACCGGCGGATATCCTGACCTACCCGGTGGTCTCCCCGATCGGGCAGGCGTGGTGCCGGGTGCCCGACGGACTGGGAACATGGTACTACGGCTGTCTCCCCACCCCGAACCAGGCGAACTTCTACCAGCCGAATCCGCTCCCCACAGCGACCCCGCTCCCAGAGGTGGGAGGTCCGCCGAGCTACTTCGACGCCTGTCCTTTGACGGACGTGGACGAAACCATCGAGCTGGCAGAATGCATCCTGCCGGGGCTGGACATCTGGAACCCATCCTATTGGGATGCGCTGGATTTTAATTCACTCCCCATGTATTTGGAAAGCGTAAAGTCCCCGCCTGTTTCGCTGGAGTGAAACGAGATAGGACTCTTGCCTTAATGGAAAGACCCTAGTCGAGCAAACACACCTAAACCATACTCATGGGTAACAACATCATCACCAAGAACCAAATAAACAAAATTGATCGAATGGCAGGGCTTGCGTTCCGAAATGCGCTCCGATTGCATTTCGATGCGATCCGGTTGTATAAGATGCGTTCTTATGCTTCTGCGCTGGCGCTGTCCGTCTTGAGCATGGAGGAGTTGTCCAAGGCGAATAATCTGGAAGATATAGGTTGGCATGCTCTGGTTGACGGGGTGCCCATCCAGGATCTATGGAATTTAGAGAAAAAATATTTCTATAATCACAAGCTAAAACAATTGGGTTTCGCCTCAAGAATTACACTGCATTCTGTGCCAAAATCTCCTTTTTGGAGAATAGCCGAGTCCGGGGAACTAGAAAAAATCAAACAGGATGCTTTGTATGTAGGTATCTATGGGCATAAGGGCCTAGCCGATCCAGGAGTACGAATAAAAAATCCCTTAACGATCTCCCCGAAGAGAGCAGAGAAATATATAACCTTAGTGAATGATTTCTTAATCGACATAACAGTAGGGGAATTGGACGGATGGTACGGAGTAGATGCCGAGAACATCGAGGAACAGCTCACCAAGGTGCTTGTATACCGCCTCAGTCGATCTTGGCCAAAACGCGGCAGGGTTGGAAAAAGAGCACTAACCTGTATTCTAAAATTGAAATCGATGGTGATTGAATGGTCGATTACCTGAATATTTAAGAAATCAAGGTTTGCATCCTCGCTCGACTGCGGTTTCCGCATAGCGTCCCTTTAGATGCTTACAAAATCCAGCTTTAGACCGTACTCTTTACCGCCCAGGCTCTGGCAGTAAGGGACATTGAACCGTCAGCGTTGATGGGTAACGAAGCACGAAGTTTATCCTCAAGTTTTTGTATATCTTCCGGCTTCATGCTCGCCACATAGCTGGGTGCAGAACCGACTATGCCGAGAAACGGCTGCCAATAATCGTCAAAGTTTTTGAAGACAGTTTTTATTTCAATTCCTGTTGCCTCGACCTGCTTCAATTCAACTTCCTTGAATAGAGATGCGAGTTGCCCCTCCCGGCAGATCGGGAACCTGATGCCCTCATCGTGCTCCCTGGCATTGTCATCAAGCTCCACGGCGGCATCCCAAAAATAACGCAGCATTTGCATGCCATCCGCATAATCCCAAAGGAATATTCCGATCTTCCCGCCGGGCTTGGTTACTCTCGCCATTTCCAAAACGGCCTCTTTGGGTTGTGGAACAAAATTGAGCACCAGCCCCGACACTGCGACATCGATGGAATTCGAATCAAGTTCCAGCGACTGGGCCAGCCCAACTTTAAAATGCACGGATGGATCGGTTATCGAACGCTGTGCATGTGAAATAAAATCAGCAGACGAATCGATTGAGATGATCTCCCTGGGCTGGCATGACTCAAGAATACGCCTGGTCAGAGAGCCTGTGCCGCAGCCCACATCCAGCCAGGTGCGGGCAGGGGCGGCATCGAGCCAACTCAAAAATTTTTGAGCGACGAGAGTGCTCCAACGCCCCATAAACCGTTCATAGGCAATCCCACTATTCCAATAATCGTTCATGGATTATAAACTCTCCTATCCCACATACCGGATTCCTCATGCCCTGGCGCGGTAGTGGAGGTAAACCATGCCGTTGTCGAACCGGCGCTGGTCCAGCAGTTCTAGCTTCAGCGAGACATCCCTGGGAAGATAATAGTTCCCTCCTCCTACAAGGAAAGGCGCAATAAACAGCTGGTACTCATCGACCAGGCCAGCTTTGATGGCATGGGCGGCGAGGCCGGGCCCGCCCACGGAGATGTCACGCTCAGCTTGAGCTTTCATCTTTCGGACGGATTCAGGGTCGAAGTCCCGCTCGATGCGCGTCCGGGCGGTGGATGCCGTCTCGAGCGTCCTGGAGTAAACGATCTTGTCGGCCACCTGCCAAATCCTCGCGAAATCCAGTATGACAGGCGGCTCGTCAGCAAGGGTGTGGGCGGTTTCCCAGAAGCTCATGACCTCGTACATCCGCCGCCCAAAGAGGTAAGTGCCGACCGGCCGTGCGAGGTTGTTGATGAACGTGTGGACTGCCTCGTCCGGCGCAGCCCAGTCGAAGTTGCCTGCCTCGTCCGCGATGTAGCCGTCGAGTGACATCATTGCCGAATAGATCAGCTTGGCCATGATGAGCCTCCCTTGCTCAGAGTGCTTGAGTTTCGGGCGTCTTCGATTAACCGCCCTGTTATCCCTTCACGATCTCACCGGCCACGTTATCCACCACGATCGGTGTGTCGAAGAACTGGCTCTCCGGCTCGCTGCCATAAATTTCCTTGACCTTGTTTCGGAACGCCTCCGCATGCCACTTTTCCGCATGGGCCCGTTCTTTCCACAAGTACACACCGCCTGCCACGCCTTTTCCTGCGTCGACAAGATAGTTTTTTCTGATCAAATCCGGATTGGCCTTCCAGTTGGGCGCAGTCTTCTCGAAGTTGGCCACGACGTCTTCGTGTGTCATTCCCTTGGGAAGCTTGAACGTTACGATTTCAGTAACCATTTGAAATTCTCCTGCGTTGAACGGGCTAACCGATACCTGTCTCCCTGTGGAGGTTTTATGACAATCCCCCACCACCGGTCGGTAGCCGCTTCATGCTCGCAGACCATCCAGTTGATTCTTGCTGGAGCCGGCGTTAAGCGGCCTGGATATTACCGACCATTGTAAGTCAGGATTTATTTGGTAAGAATGGGCTTATAGCCTTCGAAGGACACGAAGGAGGAAGAGCAAGACGACAGCGCCTATGAATGCCGTGAGGATGTCGCCGAGGATTCCTCCTCCAAGGCTGATATTGAGGAGCCCAAAGAGCCATCCACCGATGAAAGCTCCGAGGATTCCCACAATGATGGCTCCCACGAGGCCGACTTTGATGCCTTTTACAACAGCATCAGCGAGAAGACCTGCGATGCCACCAATAATGATCCAAAGCACGAGTTGGTCGAGAAGTCATTTCTACCTCCTATAATTTGGAAATCGAATATCAAACCTGGCCATAGGACGGCACACTTTGTTAGGCGGGAGAACCGAATTCATGGTCAGGGGATGTTATAGGTTGTGTGATAAATTGGGATCAACGCGACATCTTCCTCGCACAATATGCGTTCTGCCTGAATGTAGAGTTCTTGCCGCACTAATGGGTCGCTGGCTGCGGCAGCGTGGTCCACCAATTCATCAAATTCAATATTCGAGAAATGATTATAGTTATATTGGGAACCCGTATGGAAATTCTCGAGAAGGAAGCCGTCGGGATCGTTGTAGTCTGCCGCCCAAACCGAGAAGAATATTTCAGTTGGGTCTGTCTGAACACGGTCAAAATAATTTTCCGTAACGACTTCCAGCGTGACGTTTACGCCCAGATATATTTTCCACATCCTAATCATTTCCTCGCCGATTCTGGCGTTGACCCCATCTTTGCCCGGATTCGTAATTAATGTAACGGGCGGAAAGTTAGCCAAGTCTGTGTATCCCGCTTGCGTTAACAATTGCCTGGCGTCGGCGGGGTGAAAGGGAACGCCAACCGCGTTGTATAAATCCCTTCCCAGAGTTTCTGGTGGCGTAAAGGTGGTCGCCGCTCTTGGATTCGTTGCGCCATTTTCAATGGCGATTCTCACAATGGCCTCACGGTCAGTAGCCGCGGCGAAGGCCTGGCGTACCAGCGCATTGGTGAAGGGTGGCTTGGACAAATTAAAAAGGAAATAATAACTCCCGGGGCGGGCGGTATTCTCCATTGGCAACCAGGGAATACTGTTCTCAAGCGTGTCCAACGGCACAACCTCAATACCAGGTAATGGAGTTGGCGAAGGCGATGGAATTAGTGTTGCTGTTGGTTCAGGTGTCAATGCGGCCGGAATAGCAGTGGGTGGAATGGAGGTTGAAGCGGGAGCACAGCCACTCAACAAAATCACGAGAAACACAAATGTAAGGAAAACTGCCCCAATTGATTTTTTCATGATCTTTCTCCTCCAGGCCTTTTATGCAAGGCACTCGTGTTTATCCCCGGATGGGACCTTACGGCATCTTCTCAACCGCCACCTGCCAGCAGCCGCTTCAAGTCTCCCAGCCCATCCTGGGTGTAGCGCGGCGCGCCATGCCCGCTGGCAAAAGCACGGATCTCCCAGCCGCGTTCTTCGAACAATGTCACCAGGCGCTGCAGGGAGCGCACATTCTGTCGGTAGTCCTCGGTCAGCCCCTGCCAGCCCATCTCGAAGCGCGGCCAGGTCACCAGCGCGTCGCCGGCGAACAGCGTCTTGGTCTCGGGCCAGTAGAAGGAGGTGCTGCCGGGGGAGTGCCCCGGTGTGCGGATGGTGATCAGCGGGCCGATGTGCTCATTGTCCTGCTCGAACGGTTTATCGACCACCACGGGCGGAATGTTGATCAGCTCGGGGCGGATGCCGATCTTCCACAGTCTGCCCTGCAGGTTGAGCAGGTACTGCTGAGGCAGGACGCGGAACGGCCGGCGTGGAATCCAGGTGGTGTGGTTGGAGGGACGCCGCCCCTCGACAATTCCCTGTTCCTCGGCCGGCGCAAAGACCACCGCCCCGCTGGCCCGCTTCAGCACCGCCGCGCCCTTGACGTGGGTGGGATGGGCATGCGTCAACACGATGCGGCGCAGCTCGGAGGGCTGGCGTCCCAGGCGTGCCAGGGCGGCGAAAATGGTGCGCCCGTCGTCCTTGCCGAGCGCATCCACCAGGGTCAGCTCGTCGCCGTCGTCGATCAGGTGGGCGTGCACCCGGCCGAACGTTTCCATCAATGGCGTAAATCCGATTTCGCCCATCTCGTTACTCCCAGGGGTTGAACGCGTTGCTCACGTTTTTCAGAACAGGCGCCAGCTCGGGGACGTTGCGGCGCAGGACGTCCGTCATGCTGCTCTCCTCGATCCAGCGGATGCCCTCGGCGGTGTAAATCTCCGGGCGGTAATCATCGGTCAGGAAGCGGTCACTCTTCAAACGCCGGGATGCCATGAGGGAAAAGAGATATAAAGCCGTCTCGCTGAACCCAAGCCCCTTGACCAGCGGCTCGGCTTGCAGGCCGATCTGCAGGTCGAGGCGGTCGATGTCGTCCTTGTAAAGCGCTTTGAGGCGCGGCAGGTATTTTTCATAACGCCGCCGGCCTGCTTCATCGCCGGGGGCGGGCGGGCCGCCCAGCAGCTCTTCGAAGGATTTGACGCGCGGCCGGCCGAGGAACTCGCGGAAGTCGTTGTAGCACGGGATGCCGCGCTCGCGGTCGCGCAGCAGGTCGATGGCGGCCAGGTCGATGTGGTTGCCGTTGGGGCGGGTGAAGTTGCGCAGCGAATCGGGAAAGTTGCCCAACGTCACCAAGCCGGGGTGCTCGTGCCCAAAACTATAGACCGCATTGTCGAAGCCGATCTTTTCCACGACCGGACGTACGAACTGCTCGGAGACATCCAGCAGACCATAACTGCCCAGCTCGCCGTTGTCATCCAGCCGGCGGAAGGTGATCCGGTCGGGCAGCAGCCCGTGCATGCGGTAGACAGACACGAAGTCCTCGGTGATGGCATACGGCGCGGTGTGGTGGTCGTGGTGCGAGCCGGGAATGCCCGACAGAATATCCGAGCGGGTGAAGCGGCGGAAGAAGTGCGAGCCGCGTTTGCCGAAGATTCCCCACCAGTTGCTGTTGAGCACATAGACCATGGTGGGGTGGGGCAGGATGGCGGGCGTCCAGTCGACGGTGTGGATTTTTGCCAGCAGCGCCGAGTTGACCAGGCGTGCCTGGTCGAACAGGCGGTCGTCGTCCCAGCCCTCGCGCCGTGCCCGGTCCGTGCGCTTGAGCATGTCGCAGATCTGGTTGTGCTCGCGGGCGAACAGGGTGTGCATGATCGACAGGCCGATCCACCAGTTGTCGTTGGCGCCGGTCTGGTCGACCTTCCCCTGGGGTTTGTCCTGCAGCGGCAGCAGCCCGTTTTCATCCAGGCGCAGCTTGCCTTCCACGCCCAGGCGCAGCTCTTTTTCGCTCTCGCTGGAGCTGCCGTAGACCTGGGAAGCATCCCACCAGTGGGTGACGAAATTGCGGTAGGCGGGCGGGCCGCCGTCGTTCAAGCGGATGGGGTCGGGCTTGGTGCGGCGCACGAGCATGCTGGACTCGCCCCAGTCGCCCCCCGGCTTGACCGGCACCTCGATCGGGTCCGCACTCTGGTTGTCGTGGCTGAACCAGTCGTGCACCATGAACTGCAGCCAGGCGGCCGCCAGCAGGTTGAGGAACGGCACCGGGTGGAACTCGCCGTCCCGCGCCAGGAGCTGCTCGCTGACCTCGCGGGGATTGGGCTCGAGCAGGTCCGCCGGCGGGATGGAACGCTGAAAGGGCATGTTGCGTCCGAGGCGAGCGCCGACCCTGCCCATGTCGGGGTGCTGCAGGTCGTTGAAACTGCCGTCGCTTGTACGCGCCCGGCGCTGACGCTCGTCGGGAGTTGCCCCAGCTGCAGAGGGTGGAACGGCCACGGGAAGTTGATCCGTATCCCACAGGTTCCAGGTGCGCAGGCGTAGACGAATGGCGTAGATGCTGAGTCCGCCCAGGATCCTGCCCCGTTGGTGCCAGGGTTTACGCTTGTCCAGGCGGCGGACGATGGCTAGGATCAGGCGCTGCGAAAAGGATAATTTCATGCCCCTATTATATAACTTTTTGTACCTTTTTTATCAACTTAAAAATTAGGCAATATATTTTTGTGGAGAAATTAATTCACCCTCAGCTGTCCTTGCGGATACCCTCTCCCAGCGGGAGAGAGTAAAAAACTCGGCGGGGTCGGGGACCCGCGCCGAGCGAGTTGCACGCTTTGCTAGGTGTGGGTTTTGGCCAAGAACCTTTCAATGTCTTGAATGAATTCCAAGGTTCCTTGCTCAATTTGTTTTGTCAAAGCGTCTAAATCACTAAAATCGGGATTATCTACCAAAATATGTTCTACAATAGAATCCACGCCTTTTGTAGGCTCTACAATTTTATACTTGTTCCATTTGCTCTTACTGATAATTTGCCAATATTTTGCAAGAACCTGCTTGTTCTTTCCAGACAGCCAAATCTCAAACCTGAACGTATTATATAGAAACACAATTGCAATCTTCAAATCTCTATCTTTCAACGACTTGGGTAAGATAGAAAAATAGGTCATATCCATATACCCGTTGTAAAGACTTCCAGGCGTGGAATAATCGGGATACTTGTTTGAGAAGTGATTCTTCAAACTCATCATATATTCCATTAATCCTAGATATGCTTTTTGAATTGCCCCCTTTTCTAACTGTGTTTTAAATTCAGCCATATTTTCTTGCAATGAATACATGTTCATCTCCAGCTCATCCGTTTTCGCGGCCATGATGATATCATTGTTGTGCAGCCCGCAATATACAACGCCCAATTTTATTTTTCGTCTCTCTAAAATGCCTGCACGGCAGGGATGATCTCGCGTCCAAAGGCATCCAGCGGCGCAGTCTCATGCACATTGGGCAGCTTTGGTTTTGAGAGAAAAAAGCCTGTTTTCTCATCACGGACAATCGGGAATCGCCGGTGAAAGGTCGCTCGTACTCAAGCAGAGCCTAATGGAAGCAGCGGTGTGTCGCACTTTGCGTAGCATCGGCTAAATCAGTGCCCGCTCTTCAGCGGTGTAAAACTGCCTGGCCCACTGCCGGTATTTCCCGATCGGGCCATCGCCTTCTGCCAGGATCGGCGGTTGGATATATTGTTTGTTCTGCCAGATAACGAAATCCTGCTGGACATCGTGGGCGAAACCCTTCAACGTTTCGCGGGCGATGATTTTGTTCAGAAATCCGCGCGGGGCGAGTCCCAACAGGGGATGGATTTTGCCAGGGTGGGTATCTTCCAGCATGGAGAGGGCAATGCGCAGATGGATGTTTTCGCCGTCCGTGGGGGTGGATAGGACGAACAACCGGGAGAAAATCTCATATTCCAGCACATGGACTTCAACCAGCGAATATCCCAGCCCATGAACATGAATCTCGAATTCGGCGGAAACTGGCTGGCCAAACAAGCCGTCGGCGCGGGTCATTTTGTACCGGGTATAGAGATAGGGGCCGTCGGTGCGGAGTTCTTTGAGCATTCCCACCCCGGTGTATCCGTGAATTTCGGTGAAATGACCGATGTCCACACTATTTTCGGTCGTTTCCTGCGGATGACCACGAAATGCCCAGTCCTGTGTTATGAGGGGCGACCACCCTTCCCAATTCAGCGCGGGGATGTCCCAAGCGGGAGGATTTCCGTCCCCGTCGAAATAAGCCAGGATCAAGCCATTCCGTTCAACAGCGGCAAAGGTGCGGGCCTTGGCCTTGGGAGGAATGCGTGTCCCGTAAGGGGTGGACGTACACTCGCCGCGCACGTTGTATTCAAAACCGTGGAAGGGACAACGAATACATTCGCCCTCCACCCTGCCGCCGTACCCGATGTGCGCGCCGAGATGGGGACAATAGGCATCCAGCGCACTGACCGCGCCCGACTGGGTGCGGAACAAGATGATTTCTTCACCCGCGAATTGGAGGGTTTTCACCCCGCCAGGTTGAAGATCGCGGGCAAGGCACAGCGAATACCAGCCGTTTGGGAAACGAGGGAGGAGTTTGGGTTTATCGGAAATCTTCATTGCTTACTCCGTCAATTTCTTCAATCGCGCGGAATGAGGTGCAAGTCGTTGGGCTGCTTCTATGGCCGATAATACCGCGCTTTCGTGGCTATCCACCTCGTGGGTGTATACGCCTGCAAACCAGAGATGGTTTGCTCCTTGAAGTTGGCTTATCCCTTTTTGGGCTTCAAAATACGCCGCGTTGATCTTGGCATGCCAATAGGTTCGTAATGCATAGAGAGGCTGAGGCAGTTCCTTTTCATACGTCACCCAGCTTTTGAAAATTGGGCGGTTGTCCGTGCGCCAATTTTTCCAGATCGAATTGGAACTGTGCTGTCCATCATGTCGAATATTCACGACCGACCAATTTTTTTTATCGGCAGGCATCAGCCGTTCGTCGCCGTGAATGGCAATCGAAGTTTTGAAATACTCAATTTTGTCCAACTGGGCCCGGATGGGCTCCGCACCGTCCAGCTCGAGTAAAATCCGATTCGCTTCCCAGGCGTTGGTGGCGAACACCACTTCGTCGAATCTCCAGTCGTTTCCCTGATTGTCCACAAGTTGATATTCATTCCCCCGCCATCTGATGTTGATGATTTCGGTGCTCAATTTAATGTCAGTTCGAGTGAGTGAATTGGCGAGGGTTTGTATGTAGATCTGCGTACCTCCGGCGATATCCAACCAGTAAAAAGGGGCCAACCCTGCGGGTTGGTGCATGTAGGCGTAGCGCAGGACGTTATACGCCATGAAACTGCGAAATTCATCCGGCTCAACGCACCAGCCTGCCAGCAAAAAGGGATACAGAAATTCTTTTTTGAATTTTAAGGACAGGCAGAGACTTTCGACGAACTGCTCGATGGTGATCGTGGTATCCCTGGTATCCATCAATCCTTTGGCGCTGGCAAGGACCTTGCGAAGCTGCAGGAGCTCGATGATTTTTTTGGGGGCAAGGCCGGCCCATAGAATTTTTCCGTTCCGTACGGGAGGCAGGATCGTGATCCGGGAATGGTCTGTCGTGTATACGGTTGCCGACATCGGATACCGGTAAAGCGGCACGTCCAGCACGCGGAGCAAGCGGGTGAACTGCGGAAACATTTCCGATGACAAAAACTCAAACCCGGCGTCAATGCCGAAGGACCGCCCATCGAGTTCAACCTGAACCGTGTCAGCATGGCCGCCGGGGCGCGATTGTTTTTCGAACATTGTGACTTGATGATCCTGTTCCAGGAGCCAGGCGGTTAAGAGCCCGGCCCCTCCAGAACCAATGACGGCAATTCGCATAATGTGACCTCAACTTTAATTGGTGCTTCACGAAACATTCCAGCAGGATCGCCTGATTTGCCAGGAGCGTTCGTGATCTACATATAATTGAAACGGCCAACTACTGTTTATGCGGCAACGGCATAATGGATTATAGACCGCCAGCATGATGAAATCGTCGTTGTGCAGTCCGCAATAAACAACGCCTAATTTTATTTTTCGTCTTTCTAAAACGCCTGCACGGCAGGGATGATCTCGCGTCCAAAGGTCTCCAGCGGCACGATCTCATGCACGTTGGGCATGTTGAAGATCGCTTGTTGGATACCCAGTCCGGCCAGCGCGCGGCACTGTTCGATAACATCGGACACGCTCAGTTGTCCGGGCGCAAGATGGACGGTCCCCAGCGTGGTCTTCTCGATCTCACTGTAGTCGCGCTTGACGGTGTCGCAGTGACGCTTCAACACGTCCAGCTTGGTGCGGACCGTGTCGATCCCCATGAACGCAAACAGGTTGCAGGCATCAGCATACTGCGCCACCAGGCGCAGCGTCTTCTTCTCGCCGCTGCCGCCAATCAGGATGGGCGGATGAGGCTTCGTCAACGGCTGCGGGCTGTTGAGCGTTTCGGCCAGCTGGTAATATTTTCCGGTATACGGCCCGACATCGCCCGACCACATCTGTTTGGCGATCTGCAGCGCTTCCTCCAGCCGTTGGAAGCGTTCGGCCACCGGCGGGAAGGGAACGCCCAGCCCCTTCGACTCCCGTTCGTTCCAGGCTGCTCCGATGCCCAGGTAGGCGCGTCCGCCTGAGAGCACATCCAATGTGGTGACGGTCTTGACCAGGATGCCAGGGTGACGGTAGATCACTCCGGTTACCAGCGTGCCCAGTTTGACTTTCTTCGTTTGGCCGGCCAGGTAGGCCAGCGTGCTGTAGCCTTCCAGCATCTCATCTTCCGCGGGGCCAAGACCCATCGCGCGGTCCCGGCTGCCGATCTGGAAGAAATGGTCCATGACCCAAAGGCTGGCAAAACCTGCCTCGTCAGCCGTACGCGCGATCTCCGCCAGTTTGCCGGCGATGACCGCCGGACTGCCGGGCCAGGTAAAATTAGGAATCTGGAGTCCGATTCTCATGAGGTTGTCCTTTCTTGCTGGCTGGATTCTGCCAGCCCATCCGTTTTGGCGGCCATGATGAAATCGTTGTTGTGCAATCCGCGGATTTTATGCGTCCACCACTGGACGGTGACCCTGCCCCACTCGGTCACGATCAGCGGATGGTGGTCTTCCTCATCAGCAATCGCGCCGATTTGGTCGGTGAACTTCAGCGCCTCGGCGAAGTTCTTGAGCTTGTAGACGCGCTCGAGCCGCTTGACGCCATCCACTTCCTTGATCTGCCAAAGTGGGACGAACGGCTTCAGGTTTTCAATCTCCGCATCGGTTAATGTCGGTTCGCCGCCGCGGCAGGGGACACATTTCTTGCCGGCCAAATCTTCCATCGCACACATCCTTTCTTTTACCTCTAAATGAAATATTCGTCTTTACCTTAACCATTATTTCAGGAACCGGCATGCGTGTCAACGGGCTATGTGCGCGCAGCACTTTTTAGCGTTAGCGCTGTGTCAGGCAGGGGAGTGCTCTTTTATTTTAACAATAACTTTGTCAGTGTTTTTGCCAGCCACTGTTCGTATCGATCGCCTGACCAGCCCCGGTCCGTGGTCAAAAGGCTGAAGACCTCGGCGCTCGAGATCGCCCAGACCGTCTCGGATGCTTCAGCCTGGGACAGGTCCGCTCGTAACGGACCGTTTGCGGCAAGGTAGCGGATGAATGCTTCCATTCCATGAACACGGCTCTCGAGAATTTTTTGAAGCATCTCTGAAATATCAGGCTCGGTCTTGGCGGCGACGCGCATGATTCCAAAGAGCGGCGCCATCCGCCCCATAATCTCCCGCATGTCACGGGCAAACAATTGGATTTGGCGCTGCTGGTCCTTTTCCTGTTGCACCGCCTGCGGTCCCGGACGCTGCAGCAGGGGGACGGGTTCGTCATCTCCAACCAGGGAGATATCGATAAGCCCGGTGAGGATCGCCCGCTTGCTCCCAAAGGTGGCATATACGGTTTCGACCGAGACGCCCGCTTCCTTCGCGATCGCTTCGATGGTCGCGCCGGAATAGCCGCGTTCGATGAACAGCTTGCGGGCCGCTTCGACAATTTGACGGCTGGTCAATCGCGCCTGCTCTTTGCGCCGGCTTGAGTTATACGCGCGTTTGGTTGGTTTTTCCTTGCCCATTTAACTTGACAATCCTTATCTAATTTGATATATTAGATACAGTATTACTGTATCTAATATGGTTAAACTGTTGTTAAGTAGTGTACATCTCCCAACCGCTATTGTCAAATGGATGGGAGCCTTATCGGTAAAGGAGAATAAAGATGGAACAAAAAACGGATCATGCTCAAGTTGTCGTAAACCCATTTGTGATCTATCTGGGTCTGGCGGTCGCTGCCGTTGTGCTTCAGCAAATTGTACCCCTGCCCTTCATCGCCCAAGCCCCCGCCCGCGTTCTGGGATTATTGCTGATCGCCCTGAATTTTGGATTTGGGTTGCCTGCCCTGCGAGGCATGCTGCGGGTGAAAACGTCTCCCAACCCCCACCGGCCAGCGACCGCCCTGGTGTTATCCGGCGTTTACCGTTTCACCAGAAACCCGATGTATGTCGGACTGACGCTTGTTTTTGCCGGAGCGTTGACCTTCTTTCAAATTACTTGGGGCTTACTCTTCGTCCCCCTGGTGGTATGGCTGATCACCGTCTGGGTGATTGTTCCGGAAGAAAAATATTTGGAAAACAAGTTTGGTGAGGAATATCTGCAATACAAATCAAGCATAAGACGTTGGATTTAGCAGGATTAAACACCCCGCACTTCATATCATAAGAGGAGAGATATCATGTCTGAAGAAAAAAACATGCAAGTTTTCCGCCAGTTGATCGAGGAAGGATTTAATAAAGGCAACCTGGATGCATTGGATGGGCTCTGCGCACAGGGATTCGTCGAGCACCAGGATGGAATAACACCTCCCACGGTTGAAGGATTAAAGGGAGCGATTCTCAGTCTGCGCACCCCCTTCCCTGACTTGAATTTGACCATTGAGGAAATAATCGCCAGCGGAGATAAGACCTGGGCGCGCATCACAGGCCGCGGGACACATCAAGAGACGTTCATGGGGCGGCCGCCAACGGGCAAACCCTTTGCCATAACCGTGATCGATATTTGCCGCTTCAAGGATAATAAGATAGCCGAACATTGGGGTGTTGCCGACCGACTCGGCCTGATGGCACAGCTTGGCTTGTTGCAGCGACCACCACAGCAAAACCAATAATCGGCTATTCCGATTTCTGGATTTTAGGTTCCTAAAAATGTGCTCTGCGAAAGGCAGGGGTGAGGCTAATCTAACCCATGTTTTGCAGGGCGAACTCCCAGTTGATCAGTTTATCGAGCACGGCGTTGACGTAGTCCGCGCGGCGGTTCTGGTAATCGAGGTAGTAGGCATGCTCCCACACGTCGATGGTGACCAGCGGCTTCATGCCTGAGGTCAAGGGGCAATCGGCGTTGGCTGTCTTGACCACCTTGAGGGTGCCGCCATCCAGCACCAGCCAGGCCCAGCCGCTCCCGAACTGCGAGACAGCCATGCTGGCCAATTCCTTCTTGCAGGCGTCCACACTGCCGAAGGCGGACTCCATCTTCTGTTTGAGAGCAGCAGGCGGCTCGCCGCCTCCACCCGGCTTCAGGCTGTTCCAGAAGAAGGTGTGATTCCAGACCTGGGCCGCGTTGTTGAAGATAGCGACCTTGTCCGGTTTCCCCGCGGCGCCGGCGATGATCTTCTCGAGAGGCAGGTCGGCGAACTCCGTCCCGTCGATGAACTTGTTCAGGTTGTCCACATAGGTCTTGTGGTGCTTGCCGTAGTGAAAGCTGATCGTTTTGGCTGTGATGACCGGGTCGAGGGCGCTTTCGGCATAGGGCAGATCGGGCAGGGTGTGAATTATGCTCATGTCAAACTCCTTTAATCTGGCGGGCAGCATATCGTGTATGCTCACCCAATGTAGAAAAAAAAAGCTCACCCATAAAATGGAGTGAGCCAGGTTACAAATTAATCATCAGACGCCCGAGCCAACTCTTCTTCGGCGAAGACCACCTCGTCCTTGCCGGTCAGCTTCTCGTCCACCTTTTGGGCAATCAGATTAAGGTGACCGGCGTGCGCCACGTAATCCATGTGGTCGGCGGGGACGGTCAGCACGGGACACAGGGTGAAGTTGTTGATCCAGCGTTCGTAGAGATTGTTGAGGCTGGTCAGGTACTCCGGCGCGATGGAGCGCTCGTAGTCGCGTCCGCGGCGGGCGATGCGCTGTACCAGAGTCGGGACGGAAGCCCGCAGGTAGATGACCAGGTCAGGGGGCGGAAGGAAGTCGATCACCGTGCGGTACAGCTCGCGGTAGGTCTCGTAGTCGCGCGGGTGGATGAATCCCTGCATGAACAGGTTCTGCGCGAAGATTTCCGCATCCTCGTACACGCTGCGGTCCTGTATGACCGAGGTCGGGTGCTGGGCAAGTTGATGATGCGCGCGCAAGCGGTGAGTCAGGAAAAAAATCTGGGAGTGGAAGGACCAGGCATTCATGTCGCGGTAGAAATCCGCCAGGTAGGGATTCTCCGCCGCAGGCTCGTAGAACGGCTCCCAATCCATTTTGTTGCACAGCATCTCCACCAGCGTGGATTTTCCGACCCCGATGTTGCCGGCAACCGCGACGAATTTTTTCATGGCATTCTCTTTTCGCACAAAAAAGATGGATGGGATTCACGCGTATTTTAGCACAGCCCGATTTATTGCGCCCGGGCTTCAATCATCCTTGACCGCGGACACAACGACTCCCAGCACGGCGATTCCCGCCGCCACAAGTAAACCCTGATCGATACCCGAGTAAAAAGCCGCCTCGCTATTCTGCGCGAGATGAGTGGTGAAAATGGCTGCGGCCAGCCCGATGCCCAGCACCATGCCGAAGTTGCGCGCCGTAGCGAGGACCCCCGACGCGATTCCCTGCCTCGCGCGAGGCGCGGAGCCCATCAGGGCGCTGGTATTCGGAGCGATGAACATGCCCGTCCCGGCGCCGGCGATGGCCAGCCCGAGCGCGACCAGCCACAACTCCGACCCGGGTCCCAGGCGCGAGAGCAGCAGCAGCCCTCCCGCCAGAACGCCCATCCCCAGCATCCCCGGGACGCGCGAGCCCACCCTGTCTGATAAGGTGCCGCTCACCGGCGCGGTGATCGCCATCATCACCGGCTGGACGGTCAGCAGCAGGCCGGCCTGGGCGGGATTCAATCCGCGGCCCTGGATCAGGTAGAACGGCATCAGAAAGGTGATGCTGAACAGGCAGATGTAATTTAAAATCGCGCCAAGTGTCGAGGTGGAGAACAGCGGGACGCGGAACAGGTTCAGGTCCAGCATGGGGTGGGGGGAGCGCCGCTCGATCAGGATGAACACAGCCATGAAAGCCGCCGCTCCCGCCATCAACCCGAGGACGGATGAGGAAGTCCAGCCCCAATCGGCGCCCTTGTTGAGGCCGAGAAGAAGCAGCGTGAGCGCGGCCAGGAACACGGCGGCGCCGGGCAGGTCGAAGCGCTTTTCGCTTTCGGAGGGTGAGTCTTTTGGAATGAAAATCAGGCTGAGTGTGAGCGCCAGCAGCCCGACCGGCACGTTGATGTAGAAGACTGTCCGCCAGCCGAAGGCATGGGTCAGCCATCCGCCCAGCGAGGGACCGACCGTCAGCCCGAGGTAGGTCATCATCGAGACCAGGCCGAAGGCACGTCCTCGCTCCTCCACGGGGAAGTTGCCGGTGACGATGGCCGGTGAGTTCGAAGCCAGCAGCGCCCCGCCGATGGCTTGCAGCCCTCGGAAAAGGATCAGTATCCCGGCTGACCAGGCCACTCCGCACAGCGCCGAGCTTGCGACGAAGACGACGAATCCCAAAATATAGAGGGAGCGATGCCCGCGCAGGTCGCCCAGCCGGCCAAAGGAGAGCAGCAGTCCGCTCAGCACCAGCAGGTAAATGGTCACCACCCACTCGATGGTCGCCACGTTGCTGTTGAAGGTGTCGCGCAGGATGGGCAGGATCGCGTTGACCACGCTCCCGTCCAGCGCCACCATGAAGGAGCCGGTGCCGATGGCGATGAACACCAGCCATTTTCGGTCGATGGATGGGGTAGTGCGGGCGTGTGAAGTGGTCATGGCTGCATCGTTGATGGAAAAAAAGGAGGGCACAACAACGTGCCCTCCTGGCATTATTTACTCTGGTATCTTGCCGGCCAGTTCCAGCTCGACCACCTGTTTGAAAAGGTCGTAAGGCTGCGCGCCGACGATGGGGATTCCGTTCAGGAAAAAGGTGGGCGTGGATTGGACACCCATCTCTGCGGCATATGCATAATCCGCCATGACCTCATCACGGTAACGTTCTTCCGCCAGGCATTGTGCGAAGGCTTTCTTGTTTAGCCCCATGTCGTCGGCGTATTTCTGGTAGGCTTCCGCGCCAAGTCCATACTGCCCGTCAAAGAGGGCGTTGTGATAAGCCCAGTAGGCATCCTGCTCGCCGGCACAATTGGCGGCGATGGCTGCCCCGACGGCCTCCGAGTGCATGCCAGCCAGAGGAAAATCCTTGTAGACGAAGCGGATCTGGTCAGGGTATTCCTCCATCAGCGGAGAGAGCACCTCCTGATACCACTTCTGGCAGAAGGGGCACTCATAATCCGAGAACTCGACGATGGTGATGGGGGCATCTTCCACTCCCCAGATGGAGTCGTCTTCATCGACTACGATGTCAAATCGCTTGATGTTTTCGGGGATTTGGATTTCCTGGGTCGGCTGCTGGTTGGCGATCGCTGCCGCGGCGGCCGCCTTGTTGCCCGGTGCCTGATTGGATGACACGAGCGGACCGAACCGGATGCTGCTGCCCCAGATCAGGTAGCCGGCTCCCAGCCCCAGCAGGAAGAAGGTAAGTCCCGTAACGACAGGGATCCAGTTGCGGTTAGGCGCGGCAGGCACAGGCGCAGGTGAAGATGTAGGTTGTTCTGTAGGTTCTAAGGTTTCGTTGGACATTGTTGGATTATACCTAAAAACCTTTTCATTCTCCTCGCGTATATTGAGTACGGAGGTCGAAATGCCCCAAGAACGTCAAATTGCATGGTATGTCTGGCCCTTCTGGGCGCTGTGGCGGCTTGTCTCGTGGATCGTGCTCTTCGCGGGAAGGCTGATCGCGGTGCTGCTGGGATTCCTGCTGATGCTGGCCGGCTTCCTGCTGAGCATCACGGTCATCGGCGCGCTGATCGGGATTCCGCTGTTCATCGTCGGGATACTGCTTGTCTTCCGAGGTTTGTTTTAGCTATCTCCCGCCTGACCCCCTCCGGCCTGCGGCCGCCTCTCCCAAATCCATAAGGTTATGTGATGTTTTTACCAGAACCCTTGATTGTGGATTTGGGGGAGGCTGGGAGGGCGGTCAGGATCAGGCTGCAGGGAATGTAACTCGCCTCAAAGCTTGTTTTGGGGCGAGTTGATTTTGCTTTAGCCCTCCCACCCGCCGGCCCCTTCCCAAATACGACGGATCAATTTTCCTAACTTCAAAACCTTCCCTGTTGTATTTGGGGAGGGCTGGGGAGGGACGAGGGCGTCTCTTGGTATTCGCTTATTGCTCCAAGTAGTCACGTTTCAAACGTGACCTACTTATTTCTTCTCGGATCCGGCGCCGTCAGGAAGTCCCAGCTCAGGCCGTGGGCGATGAGGATCAACCCGGCCAGCAGGATTCCCTCCATTTGCAGAGGCTGCAGACCGAGGAACAGCGCAAGAAAGGGGAACAGCGCAAAGATCAGAATAAACACATAGATGGCCACCGCGCCCCAGCGGTTGCGGTAGAACCTGGTCTTGGGCGCTGAATCGCGCGTCTTGCGCATGAGACGGGTGGTATAGAAAATTCCCAGCACGGCCGCCACGGAAAATGCGACCTGCCAGATCAACCGGTTCTCCCCACTGACCTGCGCGATCAGGCTCATCAAGCCGGGGATCAGGAAAGCGAGGTAGACCCCCGAGGCCAGCGTGCGCAATTGCTCGTCCTTTGCCCATTCGGGCTTGGCGCGCACCACGTTCCACCACAGGCCCACCAGCCCGAAGCAGGTGCCTGCCATCAATGCGTAGAAAGATTGGATATTCATGTTTACCTCTAAAGCGAACCGATATTATTCTTTTCGTAGGGCAGGTTCCGAACCTGCCTTATTTCTCCCGTAGGTCACGTTTCAAACGTGACCTACGGCTTCCTGACCTACTATTCCTCAAGTGTTGACACATCACCCTCGGGCAGGCCCTGCGCGCGGGCCTTGAGCACACGGCGCATGATCTTGCCGGAGCGGGTCTTGGGCAGCTTGTCGAGGAACTTCACATCCTCCGGGCGGGCGATCGGGCCCATGTGCGTGGCGACGTGCTGGCGCAGCTCCTCCGCCAGATCCAGTGTTGGAGTGAACCCTGAGCGCAGAATGACGAAGGTGTGGATGGCCTGCCCCTTGACCTCGTGCGGCAGGCCGATGGCGGCCGCCTCCGCGACAGCCGGGTGCGAGACCAGCGCCGATTCGACTTCCGCGGTGCCCAGCCGGTGCCCGGAGACCTTGATCACATCGTCCACGCGCCCGATGATCCAGTAATAGCCGTCCTTGTCGCGCTTGGCCGAGTCGCCGGTCATGTACTTGCCGGGATACTTGCTCCAGTACTGCTTGGCATAGCGCTCGTCGTCGCCGTAGATGGTGCGCAGCATGGCCGGCCACGGATTCTTCAGCACGAGATAGCCTTCCGTGTTGTCGGCGACGGGCTTGCCCTCCTCGTCCACAATTTCCGCTTCCTGCCCGAAGAACGGACGCGTGCCCGAGCCGGGTTTGAGCGGGACGCTTGGAGTCGGCGTGATCATGAACATGCCGGTCTCGGTCTGCCACCAGGTATCCATGATCGGGCAGCGTTCCTTGCCGATGACGCGGTAATACCACTTCCACGCCTCGGGGTTGATCGGTTCGCCCACCGACCCGAGCAGGCGCAGGGACGAGAGGTCGTGCTTGTTGGGCCAGGCCTCGCCGAAGCGCATCAGCCCGCGGATGGCGGTCGGGGCGGTGTACAGCACGGTGATGCCGTAGCGTTCGATCAACTGCCACCACCGGTTGGGATACGGATACGAAGGTCCGCCCTCGAACATGAAGACGGTCGCACCGGTCAGCAGGGGACCGTAGACCAGGTAGGAGTGCCCGGTCACCCAGCCGGGGTCGGCGGTGCACCAGAAGCGGTCCTCGTCGTTGATGTCGAAGACATATTTGAGCGTGGTGTACGTCCCCACCATGTAGCCGCCGTGCGTGTGCAGGATGGCCTTGGGCTTGCCGGTGGAGCCGGAGGTGTACAGGATGTAGAGCGGGTCTTCGGCGTCCAGGATCTCGGTGGCGCAGCGTCCGTTGGCGATGGGCAGTGCGCACAGGTCGTGATACCAGTGGTCGCGTCCCGGTTCCATGTTGACCGTGTTGCCGGCGCGCTTGACCACGATGACATTTTCCACGCTCGGGCAGCGCTTGAGGGCCTCATCCACCATGGACTTGAGCTCCACTATCTTGCCGTTGACGAACGACCCGTCGCTGGTGACCACCACCTTGGACTGGCTGTCCTCGATGCGCCCCTGAAGCGAATCCACGGAGAAGCCGCCGAACACCACCGAGTGGATCGCGCCCAGCTTGGCGCAGGCCAGCATCGCAAACACGATCTCGGGGATGCGCGGCAGGTAGATGGTCACCCGGTCGCCTTTAACCACGCCCATCGCCTTGAGCAGATTTGCGAAGCGGGTCACCTCGCGGTTGAGAGAGTAATAGGAGAAGGTGCGGTCGAACTTGCCGTCCTCGCTTTCCCAGATGAGGGCCAGCTTGTTCTTGCGGTAGGTCTTCAGGTGCCGGTCCACCGCGTTGTGGACGATGTTGACCTTGGCTCCCACGAACCACTTGTAGAACGGCTTCTTTGAATCGTCGAGCACCTTGTCCCACTTGCGGAACCATTCCAGTTCCTTGGCGCGTTTGGCCCAGAAACCCTGCAGGTCGGCGCGGGCTTCCTCGGCGAGCGCCTCCCAGTCCTTGACGAGGGTGTGCCGGACGATGTCATGCGATGGGAAATAGACTTCTCCTTCCATTTCCGGGTATTGCTTTGGCATGTGTTTTCTTCTTGGCATGGACCTCTCTCCTTTGGCGAGGATTGAAGATGGGTGGATGCATTAATATACACCTAATTTTATCTAAATACAATAAAAAAGGCTAAAATTCATCCTAATTTATAGGTTTTTTGGGGTTTTTCCCTGCCCAAATGCTAAAAATCGTATTTTGGGACCGGTTTTTTACGCTATTTGAAATGTTTGGTACAAACGGATTGCCGATGGATCGAAGGCATAAAGGGGACGTATAATGGAAAATATCAGGCAGACCGCCTAAAAACCCGTTGGCATGCCCTTGCAAAATCAGTCAGTAGTTCAAAGGGAAATCTTGAATGGACATTTTTTCACTGCTAAACTCAATCCAATCAATTGCACGAAATGGTTTGCGTTATCCAACAAGCGACTTTGATAAAGAACGCTACGAACGTCTCCTGGACTTAACGACAAAAACTTACAGCGAACTTCTATCCACTCCTGAAGAAGTCATAAGAGCAAAATTTGTTGATGAACTTGGTCACATCACAGCCAAGGTTGGAACTGATGCCGCAATTTTTAACGAAAGCGGCGAAATTCTTTTGATGGAAAGATCTGATGGCAGCGGCTGGTGCTTACCTTGTGGATTTGTTGAGCCGAACGAAACACCGGCTGAGGGCATTATCAGAGAAGCTCGTGAAGAAACAGGGCTTGATATAAAAGTTAATCAATTGGTTGGTGTATTTACCCGCAAGCCAAGTGCAACAATGGGAGTGCACACCACAATATCCATTGTTCATCTATGTGAAATAGTAGGCGGTCAACTGAAGACATCTCATGAAAGCCTTGCGTTAAAATATTGGTCGATTGATGATATGAAAAACTGGCACGCCACACATGAAATATTCGCCTGCGCCGCTTATAAAATGTGGAAGTCTGAAAACCTGATTCCTGCTGTTTCGGCGTGAGAGTCATAAAAGTCAATAACCTGCCTACACCAGCGTGCGCCAGGAATATCACCCGGCACTTCGCAGCGGATTCCGCGAAGTCCACGCGGGGCAGGCTGCCTAAACACTAGTTGGGCTGCATCATATTCCGTTTGAAAAAGACGTAATAGCTCCATTGTAAAAAAAGAAGAAAGGAGTAATTCATGTCCGCAATCGCTTCGTTTGTAAAAATGCCAAAGTCGGCATTAGAGGGCTTACGAGTCGTCGCTGTTCCCCAAAAGGGTTTTCTGGGATTGTCAAAAAAAGATATTTATGGCGATTACCTCAAAAAACACGGGGAGGATGTGGTTACTTATCAATGGTCAGGGTTTGTTTTGGCCGTGTTATTACCGTATCTAGCAGACAAAAATATTGATCTGATGCAATCCGAATATGATGACTTATCTTCGTTTCTCACAGAGACACGCTCTGCAACTCATTTTATTTTTACCCACACACATAAACAATCCTATCTGAGCAAGTTGGCTGAAAATTATTCTGAAGATGATTTACGAGATTATTTCAACGAGTTCAATGGAACGCAAGAGACAGAAATAGGCAAGCCCATGAAAGATGGAATTTCTGCCCTGTATGAAAGTTTGAAAGCATTAGATGAATCTTCTGTGATAGTATTTTCCATTGAATAAATGCGGCCCAACAACGTGTACACAGGAAAGATCGCCCGTTACTTCGCAGCGGATTCCGCGAAGTCCACGCGGGGCAGAAAACCAAAACACCAGTTGGACATAACCTGCACATAAAGCGAGACATGAGACAATGAAGAAACTTGTTACCGGCTCAACGGGGTTTATAGGCTCTGCGATCGCGAGAGAACTCATCAAAGATGGGGAAGATGTAAAAGTTTTAATTAGGAAAACCAGCGATACGCGCAACATCGATAAACTCGATGTGGAGAGAGTCTATGGAGATATTCGCGATGGCGATTCCATGAAAAGGGCTCTCAGGGATTGCGACACACTCTATTTCACGGCCGCTTATTTTGCTCACTGGGCACCGGATCCCAAACTGCTTTACGAGGTCAATGTCGGCGGTACGAAGGCATCCCTTCAGGCGGCTCTTGAATCCGGAGTAAAGAAAGTCGTCTACACCAGCACCAACAACGCGATAGCTGCGAGCGGTCCCGTGCCCGCCAATGAAGAGAAGGCCTTTAATTATTGGGAATCCGGCGATCACTACTCCATGTCCAAATATATCGCCGAAAACGAGGCAAGGATTTTTGTCACGCGAGGGCTGCCGGTCGTCATGGTCAACCCGACCCTTGTCATTGGTACGAATGACATAAAGCCGACGCCATCGGGACAAATGATCATTGATGTCGTCAAACAAAAAATGCCCGGATATATTGATGGTGGAATTAATATCATCGATGTCGAGGATGTGGCCCGTGGGCATATCCTTGCTGCAAGTAAGGGCAGGGTGGGCGAAAGATATCTTTTTGGAAACAGGAACATCACGGTTCGTGATTATTTAGAACTGATCGCAGATATTGCTGGTGTAAAGCCGCCGGCTGTCAAATTACCCTATCGTGTAGCGCTTGTGCTTGGTTATCTCTTCGAGGTTGCTGCTTTTATAACCAAAACCCCACCTGTTGTAACAGCCAGCGAAGTCAGGATCGGGAAAATGACAGAATGGTATGACTGCTCCAAGGCAGTGAATGAACTCGGTCTGCCTCAGACACCCATTGATTTGACCATTAGAAAGGCCTTAAACTGGTTCGAAGAGAATGGGTATATTAAATCGGCTTAGAATAAACCCGGCAGCATGTGGGGCAGGCTGCTAAACTTCAGTCAGGCCGCTACCATGCTGGATTTTACCCATATAGCAAAGATTGTCTCATGAGCGATTCGAAGGTCACGATTCCAATTAAACAATTCATCCTTATCGATGAATGCCCCACAGCCTGGAAGGGGATGGATCTGTACGTGTTTCGCGACGAGGCGGTGGCGTTCTATGTCGGTCAATCCCAACTTGCCTTTTCGCGGGTTTGGGAACACCTCATCAACGGTTTTCATGGGCATTCCATCGTTGGGCGGTTTGTATGGTGTAATTGGCCAACATCGATGAAGTTCACCGTCGAATTGTTGAGTTCGCAATCCGAGCCATTTAATTCCGTTGGGAACGATCTTGATTTTGCAGAACGGCAACTGATTCAAAATTGGTCGCCCTGTTTTAATGTGTCGCAGAACAGTCAACCAACATCTCTGCCAGATTCCTATTTACCGCCCAATGCCCCATTCAGACGAAGACAAAGCTTGAATAAGTTGATCCACGAGGCGGAGCGGGCAGTGAAAGCAGAGGATACAAAGCTTTGGATACAGAATCTGGAGTAGTGAAAACACCGCGCAGTAAAAACAAAACCGCGTCAGAAAGATCACCCGGCCTTTCGCGGCAGATTCCGCGAAGTCCACGCGGGGCAAGTTGCGCACCACGGAAAAATTATCATGGACAAAAGAATCACAATTGCCACCACTCAGCTTGATGCCGCCCCCGCGCCGGTGCCGGAGCGGTTGGCGCGCGCCGAAAGGCTGGCCATGCAGGCAGCCCAGGCCGGCGCACAGCTTGTGGTCCTGCCGGAACTCTTCAACACAGGCTATGCTTATCGCGATGAAAACTTTGCGCTGGCCGAACCGTCCGATGGGCAGACCGCTCAATGGATGAAACAAACCAGTTCCCGTCTGGGCGTTCATCTGGCCGGCTCGCTGCTGCTCTGCGATGGGCGGGATATCTACAACGCCCTGCTGCTGTATGCTCCCGATGGCCGCGTCTGGCGCTACGACAAGAACTACCCGTGGGGCTGGGAGCGTGCCTATTTCCGCGAGGGACATGCCGTGTGCATCGCCGAAACGGACCTCGGCGCGATCGGGTTGATGCTGTGCTGGGACATGGCCCACGCCGATTTGTGGCGGCAATACGCCGGCAAGGTCGACCTGATTCTGGCGTGCAGCTGCCCGCCGGACGTACCCGCTGGCACCTATCACTTCCCGGATGGCTCGCAGGTGACCGGCGATCAGATGGGCCCCATGATGCGCAGCATGCGCCAGAGCGCGCCGAGAATTTTTGTAGACACTCCGGCACAGCAAACCGCCTGGCTGGGTGTGCCTTTCGTCGGCAGCACCGCCTGTGGCATGATCAGGACGCCGCTGCCCAACCCGGTGGGGTCGCTGATGGGATTCCTGCCCACCGCCCCGTGGTTGATTCGTTACCTGCCGCAGCTCAAGCACGTCGAAGTGAGCGCCGGCCTGGTGGAGGCTGCCCGCATCTTCGCCGCAGACGGCAGTCCATTGGCAGGGTTATGCAACGAACAGGGAGAAACATTCGCTCTGGCAGAGGTCAACCTCCCGGCAGAACGTCCGCAGCCGAAAGGTCCGCAGCCCAGACCGCCCGTGTCGTCCCTGGTCTACCTCGCGTCCGACACCATTCTGATGGCAGCCAGCCGGGGGACGTATGCGCGCCGGATGTGAAAGGTGACACGAAATAGCCAACTCCTGATAAAAATCAGGAAGAAATAATGAAAATCATCCTGCGTTTGCAAAAAGCAGGATGATTTTGAATTGAGTGTGTGTTTGTGGGATAATTAAGCAACATTATTACCGCTTTGACATCAATAGTTGAACAACAACTTCCCTGTCGGTTTTAACTGTACAGGGGATAAAGACTGATAGATTTGGCACAAAACAAGGAGATTTCCATGGGACTGACTCATATGCAAATCAAGGACCTGCTGGACGAGAACGCCTGCCACGAGTGTGAAGGCGTCGGCCCGGACCACGCCTGTGTCAAGATCGCAGCCATCGCGGAACTGCCGAGCCGCTTCGGACAATTCCACATCTTCGCCTTTTACAACAACAAGGACGGCAAGGAACACGTTGCCATCGTCCACGGGGACGTGTTCGACGCCGAGGACGTGCCGGTGCGCGTCCACTCGGAGTGCCTGACCGGCGACGTGCTGGGCTCGCTGCGCTGCGACTGCCGCGACCAGTTGGAGACTGCCCTGGTCATGATTGGGCGAATGGAGCGGGGTATCCTGCTCTACATGCGCCAGGAGGGACGCGGCATCGGGCTGGTCAACAAGATCCGCGCTTACGGGCTGCAGGAGCATGGCTACGACACGGTGGATGCCAACCTCGCCCTGGGTTTCCGCGACGACGAGCGCGATTACAGCGTGGCCGCCCACATGCTCATGTCGCTGCATGTCAACTCCATCCAGTTGATCACCAACAACCCGCGCAAGATCGAGGACCTGACGAAGAACGGCATCATCGTCAACGGGCGCATCCCGCACGTCATGCCGGCTAACGAGCATAACCGTTTCTATCTTGAGACCAAGGCCATCAAGTCCGGTCACCTGATCGACCTGCAGGGCAAGGAACGGATTCCGGAGCAGTCGGATTACCCCGTCATCGAGGGCATGAACGGCGATGTGCTTAATGTCATTCGTGGTTTTTATAAGTAAGCTGATTTTTAATCGTGAGTAAAGGAATTTCTATGGAAAACAAAGCACCCCTTAATATCCTTGGCATCTCGGGCAGCCTGCGCAAGGGTTCGTACAATACCTCCCTGCTTCGGGCTGCGGCGGAGCTTCTCCCGCCCGGGATGGTTCTCGACACTTTCGACCTCTCGCTTTTGCCGATCTTCAACGCGGATAATGAAAAGCCGTTCCCGGCAGCGGTGGAGGAGTTCCGCATTCGTATGGCGGAAGCCGATGCGTTATTGATCGCCTGCCCTGAGTACAACAGCTCGCTCACCGGTGCGCTTAAGAATGCCATCGATTGGGCTTCCCGCTCGCCTCAATCGCCCCTGAACCGCAAGCCTGTCGCCATCACGGGCGCCAGTACAGGCAACTTCGGCACGGTGCGCGCTCAGTTGCACCTGCGCCAGGTCCTGACCCACGTCGGCGCGCTGACGGTGCCCAAGCCCGAAGTGCTGATTGCCCGCGCGGACAAGGCTTTTGACGCTGACGGGCGCCTGACGGACGAAGCTGCGCGCGGCTTCTTGCGCGACCTGCTCTCCGCCCTTGCCGATTGGACGTGGCAGGTGAGCCCCGACTTGCTCGAATCAAATCCGACCCGGTGACGAGGTCTCGTAAAGTACGAGGAGCGCCTGCAGGAGTAACAAGGCACCTTATCCTTGAAGGTCTGAACGGCGATGTGCTGAATATCATCCGCAGTTTTTACACGTAGATCCAGTGTCTGTTTCTTGAAGGCTTTCAGCCATGAAAATCCTTGCCCTTGAAAAAGAATCTGCGCCGACCCAGGCCTCCGATTTTCAGCCCCATCTTGCGGAGGAGGCGGCAAAGGTGTATGAGCTCTATCAGGCAGGCGTTGTTCGTGAGTTTTATTTTCACGAAACCGATCACACGGCGGTCCTCATGCTGGAGTGTGCCAACGTCGATGAAGCGAGGGGAGTGCTTGGGGGTCTGCCTCTGGTCAAGGCGGGATTGATCAGCTTCGAGGTGATCCCGCTGATCCCGTATCCCGGCTTTACCCGGCTGTTCAAACAGAGATAGATTGACAGGCGGGACTAACCATCAACCGTTTTACGGTTGCATTATTGGTAGAAAGATTGGACACGATGCCAGATAAAGTGATCACAAGTATTGATCAAGTCACCACCGCGTGGCTGACATCTGTGCTTGTAAACAGTGGCGCGATAACCAGTGGGGCAGTTGTAGCGTTTGACGTGAATCAGGGCCGGGGCAACTGGTCGACCAATGCGCTACTCGATGTTCGATATGTGAACGGATCGCAAGGAACCCTGCCGCAGCGTTTGTTCTTGAAGATGGTCAATGTGGATTTAGGGGATGATTCCTTCGGCGCTTCGGAGGTGACCTATTACACACGCGATTATGTCGACGTCGCGGAAGCGCCGCTTGTCCGCTGCCATGACGCAGCATTCTCGGAGGAGCTGCAACGCTACCACGTGCTGCTGGATGATCTGTCCGAGACCCATGTCGAGGCCGAAGAGAAAGCGCCAACCCTTGAATACGGATTGGCGATTGCAGAAGGATTGGCAGCGATGCACGCCCGCTGGTGGGGTTTCCGTCGATTTACGGAAGCAGGGGCGGGCATGCATAGTGCCGCGCATATTCGACGTTTTGTGGACATCTCCGAATGCGGGGTCGGTCCCCTGCTCAACAAATTCACAACGGAGTTGGAGCCGCAATGGCCGGATGCAATACACGACCTGTTCGCAAAACACCCGCTAGCGCTCATCGAGAGAACCCGGGATGACAACGGCTTTACATTGATCCACGGTGACACCGGGGAAAAGAACATATTGGTTCCGCGCGGCGGGGACCGGCCAATCTATATCATCGATCGGCAGCCCTTTGATTGGAGCCTGACGACCTGGCTGGGTGTATATGATATTGCCTATGCCATTGTGCTTGATTGGGAAGTCGAAACTCGCAGAAACATGGAGTTGCCGATTCTCAAGCACTACCATGATCAACTCATCAAGCATGGTGTGAACGACTATACCTGGGATCAGCTTTATGACGATTACAGGTTATGCGCGGCAATGGGCGTTTACGTTGCCACCGAATATTTCCGCGGTGGCGGGGAAGGGCAATGGGTTTCGCAGTGGCTGCTCATGCTACGGAGAGCCCTGACCGCCTGTGATGATTTGGCTTGCAACGAGCTTTGGTAGAAAGACCGGGACGACCTGCTTCGACAATCATCCTGCCCACCCGGGGAAGGGGCAGGATGCCTTTTACGAGAATATCTCACAGTCCCGCAATTACTTCAGCTTAAGATTGACGCGCACCACGCCGGCGCGTTCGTGCCGCGCTGATAGTTTCACCGCGCCGCTTTGCGGCGCATGCACAACCCACTCCACCTTGAGCCGGTCATTGGTCATACCTTCGTAGTCATCCACGAATGCAGAATGGTAGGCGCGCCCCTCGAGTTGCCCCAGCTCCTCGCGCAGTTTGCCCGATTGCAGCGTCCCACCGCGCGGCAGCGCGATCTCGGCCACCACGCCGCGCGTGAATTTCTTGTCCAGCGCCTTCTTTGTCACATAGGTCGGCAGCCAGCCGGTGTTCTGCACCACCAGCCGCACACGGAAGGTGTCCTTGCCAGCGGCGAAGACCTCTGCACTGTGGAGAGTCAGCCGCGGGGAGATGAGCGCGTGCCACACGATCCAGTCGGGGAACGGGGCGATCTCCTTCTCTAAAAATTTCAGCGGCGGATTGGTCCACATGTGCAGCCAGTCCCAGCCGCCAATTTCCACACGCCCAAGCTGCGGGTGGTTAAACGGCTTCCAGGGCATGAAT
Source organism: uncultured Chloroflexia bacterium (assembly GCA_963774975.1). Taxonomy (GTDB): domain Bacteria; phylum Chloroflexota; class Anaerolineae; order Anaerolineales; family Villigracilaceae; genus JBGPQJ01. Next base: position 50,084 of record CAVZGY010000002.1, on the reverse strand, counting down.
CCCTTGCCCTTGAGCACGTCGTCGTTCCACTTCATCAGCTTGAGGTCGTCCTCGAGCGGGTGGTCGCGGTACCAGTCGATGAACTTGTATTTTTCGATGCCCGCCTGCCGAATGGGGCTCCAGAACTCGATCGTCCAGGAGAAGACGCCGCGCTGGTCGTAAGCCCAGGTGTCGAACCCGCCGGTAGTGATCTCCTTGGGGTGGTATTTAAAATCATGGAAGGTGGACACGTTGGGATAGCCGGTCATGGCCGTGCCCTTGTCGCCGATCTTTTTGTAGGTCCACAGGTCTTCGGCGGGGAACTCATCATCGGAGCGGTCGTCGTAGGGGCGCAGCAGCACCGCGCTCATGGTGTGCAGGCTGATCGAGCCGGTGATGTTCGGGTGGGCGGTGACGAACTCGACGAGGCTGCGCGTCTCTGCTTCGGAGGTGGGGAACGGCCCGGCGCCGTGCTGGTCGGCTTCGGGACGCCAGGCCACGGGGAAGTTGCGGTTGAAGTCCAGCCCGTATTTGCCTTTGACCGGCTGGATGGTCACGCCGTCGAAGTTTTCGATCAGGCCCTCGGGAAGCAGGCGGTAATACGCGCCGCCGCTTTCCACCGGGTCACGCCGGATCATCAGCCGCGGGTCGTCGGGATGCGGCTTCCACCCTCCTTGCGGATCAGGGATGCGCATGGACAGCAGCTTGCCGTCTCCGTTGATGTCCTCGTTGGCGACCATCCCCTCGATCGGGTCCTCGTCGAAGGGATACGGCCGGGTGCCCGAGCGGATGACCTTCGGCCGGTCGGCCAGCGCCCACTCCGCGCCGTCGGGGTTGACGCGCGGCACGATGTAAAACGCGCGCGTGTTGAGCGCCTCGGTGATGTCCGCGTCCTTTTTGTAGCGCGTCACCAGCGAGTGGATGAGATACAGCGCGCACGCCGAGGCGGTGACCTCCGAGGCGTGGATGTTGCCGTCCACCCAGAAGCCGGGCTTCTCCGTATCGGGCCCGGACCTGAAATTGGTCGCCGTGACCAGCCAGACATCGCGGCCCTCGTGGCTCTTGCCGATCGATTCCAGCCGGATGAGATTGGGATATTCCTTGGCGTAGGCCTTGAGCAAACGCGTCAGTTCGTTGTAGCGATAGAATTTATTAAAGCGGGGCTTGGGCATCGTGAGCTCCTTGATGGAGTAAGGTTTTTCAGTGGGATGACTTAATTGTAGCAAAGATAGCCAAAGCCGGACCCCCTCCCAGCCTCCCCCAAATCCACAATGAATTAAAAGGTTTAAGCAAGAGCATCAAATAAGTTTGTGGATTTGGGGGAGGTGCCCGCTAGAGCGGAGGGGGTCGAGAGGCAATCACCCCGATTGGCCGGGGGGTTTGGGGCGCTGAATCGGGCAGCCCTTGAGCTGGATGTCCAAGTCGGTCAGCATCATGTCGATCTCGCTCGCTTTCAGGACGATCTCGTTTACAAAGACAATGACGGCGTTGTTATCTCCCTGCTGGAGCGAGGTCAGCGCCTGCTGCCAGCTCCAGAAGATGTTCACTATCTTGGCGTCGAACGGTTCGAGGCAGGCAGGCGGAGTCTCACCCCGCTGGCTATCATAGCGTGCCTGGGCATTTGCCGTGGCGGCAATTGCGGTTTCGATGGTCAGGCTGCCGTCGTTCAGCCCGTCGCCGATGATGTCCATTTCGTCCACCATCTCGCTGAAGCGCAGCACGGACCGCTCCGCGTAAGGACGCGCCGCGTCGCAACTGCATGTGTCGACCGGGGTGGGCGTCGACACGTTAACCGCTTTTATGGGAGCGATGGTTGGCTTGGGGGGGAACAGCTTGGGGGCAAAATAAAATCCGGCGGCCGCCATCAACCCGATGAAGACCAGTGCCAGTATTCCAATCACCAGGGTGGGGTTTATCCCCGACTTCGATTTCTTCTGCCCGGCCGCCTGCGTCTTCTCCTGCGACTCCATGTACCTGTTGTAATCCCACTCCTTGTCGGAGGCGGTCTTTTCAAGGATGTCCTCGGGCTGGAGCTTGGCGAGCATCTGGCGGGCGCGCTCGTTGTAGGGATTGTATTCCAGCACCTTTTTCAGGCAGACGATGGCATGTTCTTTGTTGTCGGCAATCTGGGCGTAGATGAACCAGGCGGCCTCGTTGGTCGGGTCCTTGCGCAGGATCTGCTTGAGCATGGATCGCGCTTCGGCCAATTGGCCGGCCTTGGCGGTGTCCACGGCTTCCTGGAGTTCTGGAGAAAGCGGCATAAAGACCTCGGTAATAAATTCAAAAACAACTATACACTATTTCGAAATAATTTCGCCTGACAGATTCGACAGCCGTGCTGACCCCCTCCGGCCTCTGGCCACCTCCCCCAAATCCACAAGTTTACGCGATGTTTTTGCTGGATGTTTTAATTGTGGATTTGGGGGAGGCTGGGAGGGGGTCGGGAGAGGGTCAGGGGCACTGCGCGGAGACCCTCGCCGAGCGAGCAGAAATTCCTATGGAGTCGCCTCCCACAAAATAAGAGTTGACTTTTCGTCTACCTTCTTGCCAGGACTGACTGATAATAGATATCGTCCATCTGGACTAAATGAAAGCTCTTCAACGTTGTTAGGTAAGCCTGTAAATTCGCTTACAAGCTCACCGGAGTTGATGTCCCATATTTGAATTGACTCTCCTCCGGATGCAAGTAATTGACCGTTCGGGTGAAAGGCTAAACTATCGGGTTGAATTCCTTTTCCAAGACTTTTGGCCAAGGTGCAGCTTTCTGCATCCCAAAGCTCGATTTCCATGCTTGTTCTGTTTGTTGTTGCAAATAAATTCTTAATGGGGCTAAATTCAACAAATATTCTCGGGATAGCGCAGATTTTTTTCTTCGTGCTTATGTCCCATACATTTATTAGATTACGATCATTTCCTTGAAGATGTCCAAGAGATAGGGCCATCAACTGCCCATTCCGACTCATCGAAATATCTAGTAACCATCCCTCTTCTTCCAAAAATTTTCCGATACACTGTTCCTTGACTGTATTCCAGTTATAGATCCGTGTCTCGTAAGGGTTTCCGTGCCCCCCTCCTGCCCGAGTAGTAAAAATTGAGTTGCCATCTGGGCTGAAAAGGATATTTATGTCTGCACTACAATTATTTTCGTTAGAAAAATCTACAATTGCCTCCCCAGTTGCAATGTCTCGTAATTGTACAGAATTAAAGTAAGGTAATGCAGCAAGCTGTTGTCCATCGGGGCTGAAAGCGATTCCAAAGGCCATTCCTACATCCGTAGACCATTCCTCTTGATAACTGACAACATCATACAGGCGGACACCCCAAATATCATTCTCGCCAAATGTTATGGCAAACTTGGTATTATCTGTTGACCATGCGATATCGTTAATGTACTCTATGTTCCATTCGTTTACTATGGAAAACATAGGTAACTGAGGAACAACCGTCGGTGTAAATATAACCGGAGACAGCGTAGAAGGATTCTCTGTTGCTTTAAGGTATGTGATTGTGGGTGAAGGTCTTGGGCTATCAACAGGAGCACAAGCCGCAAGAAAAGTAAGCGCGAATATGACAGACACAAATTTTTTCACGAAAGACTTTAGAACAAACATCACAACCCCTGTCTGGGGTGATTCTGCAAAGCGCCTCTATTGACCAGCTCTCACCTCTTCAATAAACCTCGCCCAGACTTCATCCGGCTCCCAGATGCGGCGGATGTGGGCGTCGGCCTGCGCGCGCGTCCAGCCCCAGCGTTTCTCGGCGTACAGGGCCGTGAACATGCTGACGCGGTAGTTTGCCGCGCAATGGACGAAGACCTTCTGCCCGGCGAGCGAATCCATCAGCGGAACGAACTGCTCGAAGTCAGAGAGCTTTGGCGCCTCCCACACCACCGGGATGTTGTGATAGTCCATGCCCAGCGCGCGGACAGTGGCAGCTTCGTCTTTCAGCGCGTTGTCGGAGGTCGGCAGCGCGAGATTGACGATTACTTTGTAGCCCGCCGCGGCGATCTCGCTCATCTGCGCTTCCGTTGGCTGACCTGAGGTGGCGAGGATGTCTGAAATCTGAATGAAGTTGTAAATCTGCTCGAGGCTCATTTCTTCTCCACTTCGATCCACACGGATTCGCCGTCGGTCGTGATCTGGATCCAGCCGTTCTGGTCCGTTCGCAGCAGGGGATAACCCTCGATGTTCTTCAGCGTCTCCTCGTCGGGCATGCCGCTCTCGTCGCCGGCCTTGACGTTAAGCACGATGAGCTGCGGGTGCAGCGCACTGATCCACTCGGGCGGGTTGGATTGGGCATAGCCGCTGTCCGCTAAAGTCAGCAGCGAGACGGGGCCGACATCCTCGCCGTAGTCGAGCTGGTCCAAGGCATCGAAACTGAGACCGATTGGCAGCAGCGCGCGGAAGTCGTTCCACTCGAGCAGCAGCACCGATCCCCTCGGCGTGACGGACAACAGGGTGAGCTTTGCGCCCTCGCCCAGGTCGAGGCTTTGTCCCGTCTCTGCCCGGGTGAAGGGGATGTCCATTTGGGTCACGGTTTCCAGCAGCTTGAGCGAGCTGAACGATGCCTCGGGGTTGCCGGACCAGAGCACGTTGCCCACGTCGAACCGCTCCAACATGCGCGGCAGGGCGGCGACCTGGTTCTCCTGCGTGGAGGCGATCACCAGCCAGTCCAGCAGGCGATGACCGGGCGGCAGGCGCCGTCCGAGCGCGGACGAAAGCTCGGAGATGCTTTCCCCTCCGTTGATCAGCACGTAGCGTCCGCCCGGGGATTGAATCAGCACCGTGTCCGCCGAGCCGTTGTCCAGAAAGGTGACGTGCAGCTTGCCATCCGGCGCGGCATTGACCGAGCGGAACGTGGCCACGGCCGCCACCGCCAGCACGCCGATGAGGATCGCCGGCGTGACAACCGAGCGGTAGCGCGGATAACCTGCCTTGACCCTGTCCCAGTTGAAGTACAGCCCGAACAGGGCGGCGTAGAACACGACCACCCAGAACAGGCTCAGGTCGCCCAGCACGATCACGCCTCCCGGGAACCCGTCGAAGAACTCCACCGCGCGGATGGTGTAGGCGGGGAAGGGCAGGGCGATCGCTGCGAAGAGCTTGCCCAGTGCAAGCGAGAAGATGCTGGCGAACAGCGCCAGCCCGCCGGTGACCATCAGCGCCGGCTGGACAGGCAGCACGAACGGGTTGGCGATCAGCGAGATGAGCGAGACCTGCCCGAAGTGGTAGGCCATGACCGGCAGCGTGGTGATCTGCGCGGCCAGCGTCAGCAGGAAGAATTCCGCGATGGGGGCGGCCACCTTCTTCGCTTTTTCAGCGGACAGCCAGCGGGAGGTCAGGCGCACGGCCAGGTTCTCAAGCGGCTCGGCGAACATGATCAAGCCGAGGGTCGCAGCGAACGAAAGCTGGAAGCCGATGTCCCACAGCAACAGCGGATTCACAAAGGCCATCACTGCAGCAACAGTTCCCAACGTGTTGAGGGCCGCCTGCCGGCGTCCGATTTGCAAGGCGAAGATGGACAGCGATCCCATGATCGCCGCCCGCACCACCGAGGGGCTTGCGCCGACCAGGATGGTGTACAGCATGATGCCCGCGATGGCGGCCACCGCGCCCCAGCGCCTGCCGAAAAAACGGCTGAAGAGGAAGACGAAGATGCCGGCGATGATGGCGATGTTAAAACCGGAGATGGCGATGATGTGCGCGGTGCCGGTGTTCTTGAACGCCTGCTGCAGGTCCTCGGGGATGCCGTTGTCCACGCCCAGCAGGATTCCTGCCTCGAGCGAGGCCTCGGGGTCGGGGAAGATGGCGTAGATGTCGGCCAAGGCGCGCGCCTTGAAAGCGTAGACCCTGGCAAGAATTGGATTTCCCCCTCCGCCGGGCAGGCGTGTGACCGCCGCCAGCGGCATGTAGGCATGGATGCCGTAGCGCGCCAGGTAATCGCGGAACGAGAATTCTTCATTTTCAGGAGGGGTGAGCAGCTTGCCGCGCAGGCGCAGGCGTTCGCCGTAGGTGTATTTCTCGTCCGGGGAGACGCGCGCCAGGATCAACCCGCCGGCCTGCAGCGGGAACTCGAGGCCCGTGTCCACGCTCTCGACTTGCAGCTTCAGGTTGGTGTAATTGTCGCGCTCATCGGGCGGCTCGACCAGAGTGCCGGTGACGAGCAGGTCGTAATCGCGGTCGTTGTACCATGCCACCTGGAACGGGTCGATGCGCGGCATGGCATATTGATAGCGGGCAGCGCCTCCGAAGAGGGCGGCAAAGCTGATAAGGATAAGAGCCTGTGTGGATGGCGAAAGCTGATGTGGCCGAAACTGGAATTGACGCGCGATCAACCACCATGCCAACGCGATGACGAGAGTCACACCCGTCAGCGCCAGCCAGATTCCGAAAGGCAGCGCGACCAAACTGCCCAGCAGGATGCCGAGCAGGAAGGCCAGCGAGACGGTCAGCAGAGGATAAAGCCTGAACATGTTTTGTTTATTATGACATGAATCCATACTCTTGCCGATGAAAAACTGGCAGTAGGATTGCGTTAAAAAGGACGCACGGGAGCGGAGCGACCGTAGCACTCTTTTTCGCTTCTTTTCCTCTAGCGGAGCATCCCCGTAGGGGGCTTCCCTTTGGAAGGGGAAAGGGGGATGGGGAAACTATCATGATATAAAACCAGCAATGCCTGATCTTTATCACATTGACGATTTGTTCCACTGGGCATACAATTTATTCACAATTGAATAATGATCTGGGTGCTTCTTCCCCCGGATGGGAAAGCTCGGTCGAAAGGCCGAGGCGAAGCCGGTGACCCCGCAAGGTAAGTCCGGCACTGTCGCGCAACTGTGATTCAGCTCACGCTGATAAGTCAGGCCGCCCGCCCCGATCATGTTCGCCACACTCTCGCGCCAAGGAGGTGGGAACGGCTCCGTTGGATTGCCTCTCCCCCTCCCCTGCCCTTTCGGCAGGGGATTTTAGTTGGAAAAATTTTTTGAGGAGATACTGACATGTTTCGTAAACTCTTGTTCGGATTATTGACACTCACTCTCGTCCTGGCAGCCTGCGCCCCGGCCGCCACACCCACACCTGCTCCTGCTCCGACGGATGCGTCCGCCGCCGAAGCTCCCGCCGTTGCATCCACAACCGCCCCGGCTGCACCCGAACTGTCTTTCACCGACGGGCTGGGCCGCGCCGTGACTCTGCCTGCCCCGGCACAGAAGATCGTCTCGATGGCGCCCTCCAACACAGAGATTCTCTTCGCCATCGGCGCCGGCTCGCAGGTGGTCGGGCGCGACGAGTTCTCGGATTACCCAGCCGAGGCCAAATCCCTGCCCTCCATTGGCGGCTCGATGGGTCAGTACAGCTATGAGCAGGTCGCCGCGCTCAAGCCCGACCTCGTCCTGGCGGGAGGCATCAACACCCCGGAGCAGGTCAAGGCACTGGAAGACTTGGGGATCAACGTGTTCTACCTCGACAACCCGTCCACGCTGGAAGAGATGTATGCCAACCTCGAGCTCGTCGCCCAGTTGACCGGGCGCGAGACTGAAGCCGCTGCGCTGGTCGAGTCGCTTGAAGCGCGCGTCAAAGCTTTGGACGACAAACTGGCTGGAGTTACGGAGAAACCTGTTGTGTTCTATGAAATCGACGCCAGCGACCCGAACAAGCCCTACACCACCGGCCCCGGTACGTTCATCGACCTGCTCATCGCGCGCGCCGGCGGGCAGAACCTGCCCGGTCTCACGGACGCGTATCCGCAGGTGAGTCTCGAGCAGATCGTCCTGGCGGACCCGGCTGTCATTTTGCTGGGTGACGCGCTCTACGGCACCACGCCGGAGATCGTCGCCGCGCGCGCCGGCTGGTCGGAGATTGACGCGGTAACGAATAATCGCGTCCTGCCGTTTGACGACAACCTGGTCAGCCGCCCCGGTCCGCGCCTGGTGGACGGATTGGAAGCGCTGGCGCTGGCCATTCATCCGGAACTATATAAGTAAACCGTTGGGGCACGACATATCGCGCCCCAACAACAACGATATCTAATGCGCCACCGCCTTCTGCCCCTCGTCTGGACCCTGATCGCCCTCAGCCTTGCTGTGCTGCTCAGCATCGCGGTCGGCTCGGTGTTCATCCCGCCCGCTGACCTGTGGCGGCTGCTGCTGGGAAATTTTAGCGGCACATTGACCGAGCCGCTCTCGACCTACGCGCTGATCATCGTCAGCATTCGCCTGCCGCGGACCGTTCTGGTCGCGCTGACCGGCGCGGCGTTGGGCGCGAGCGGCGCGGCCTATCAGGGCCTTTTCCGCAACCCGTTGGCGGACCCGTACCTGATCGGCGTGGCCTCCGGCGCGGGGCTGGGTGCGGTCATCGCCATGAGCATCCAGTGGCCGTATTCGTTCTGGGGGCTGATGGCGATTCCCATGGCGGCCTTCCTCGCTGCGCTGCTGACCGTGTTCATTGTTTACTCACTGGCGCGGGTGGGACGCACCGTCCCGACCACCAACCTGATCCTGGCCGGCGTGGCCTTCGGCTCCTTTGCCACCGCGCTGACGTCGTTCCTCATGCTGCGCTCCTCGGGCGAGGTGCGCCGCGCGCTCGGCTGGCTGCTGGGCGGCGCGAGCCAGTCCGGCTGGATGCCCGTACTGGGAATTCTCCCTTATCTGATCATCGGCCTGGGCATCCTGCTGTTGAGCGGACACGCGCTCAACCTGCTGCAGTTTGGCGATGAACAGGCGCACCAGCTCGGGCTGCCGGTGAACCGCGCCAAGACGATCATTCTGGTGGCGGCCTCGCTGGCTACGGCAGCCGCGGTCGCGTTTGCCGGCATCATCGGCTTCGTCGGGCTGATCGTGCCACACGTGATGCGCATGTGGTTCGGAGGCGACTACCGCCGGTTGTTGCCGTTGAGTCTGATCGGCGGGGCGGCGGCCCTGCTTGTCGCGGATGTTCTTGCACGCGTGGTGCTTGCGCCGCAGGAGATTCCGTTGGGGATCATCACCGCTTTGGCAGGCGCGCCGTTTTTCCTGTGGGTGCTGCGTCGCTCGAAGAATCAGGGGTACTGGTGATGGTTCCCCACGCCAGATGGGGGGGCTTCTACGGACTTGCACCAATGCTTTGCCATCCCAAAGCAAATAGAAGGGTTCTCTCTTTGTCGTTGATTGTTTTACATGGCGGACTTCCCGCCACAACCTGCAACGCTCAGTTGTTAAAGAGCCGCAGTGGACTTGCGCTGAGTCTTTTCAACTTCTGTCGCTTTGAGCGTCCACTCGAGTTCTTTGACTGTAGCACATTTGTTCTAAAAAGGAGAGCGTCTGATACCCTCATTGCTACCCATGCTGGCGCAGGCCAGCATGGCAGTGAAGCAAGAGGCCTACCGGCGCTGTTTAGCAAATGTTGAAGATCGAGTCTCTCACCGTATCGTATGGCGCGCGCCGCGTGCTCCACGAGGTCTCATTGACCGTGGAGAACGGCGAGGTGCTGGCGTTGATCGGTCCGAACGGCTCGGGCAAGTCCACGCTGGTGCGAGCGGTGAGCGGAGTTGTCCCTGCCCAGGGAGGTTCGGCGCGCAAGAACGGTACGAACCTGTTGACAGCGCCCGCCTCCGACCGTGCGCGGATCATATCGGTCGTGCCGCAGGTAGCCTCGCTCCCGCCAGCCTTCACCGTCTGGGAAACGGTGCTGCTGGGGCGCACACCGTATCTCAATTTTCTCGGGCAGGTCTCCGCCGCGGACGAGGACATCGCCCGCCATGCACTGCAGCGGGTGGACGCGCTGGATCTGATCGACCGCCGTGTGGGGGAACTCTCGGGCGGCGAGCAGCAGCGAGTGCTGCTGGCGCGCGCGCTGGCACAGTCCACGCCGATTCTATTGTTGGACGAGCCCACTTCTCATCTTGACTTGCATCATCAAGTCGGTTTGCTGGAGCTGGTCCGCACGCTGGCGCACCACGATGGGCTGGCGGTGCTCGTCGCGCTGCATGACCTGAACCTCGCCGCGCGCTACGCGGATCGCATCGCACTGCTGGTGGAGGGACGGGTTACCGCGCTGGGTTCGCCGGTTGAGGTGCTGCGCCCCGAGCTGATCTCGGAAGCGTATCATCTTCCGGTGCAGGTGATTCCCAACCCGCTGGACCAGAGTCCGCTTGTGCTGCCGGATGCCCCCTCCCAGCCCCCTCCGCCCGTTGGGCACCTCCCCCAAATACGGCAGTAAATACAAGGTTAAAAATGCAAATTTCTCATGCCGTATTTGGGGGAGGCCGGGAGGGGGCTGACTTGCACTCCCCTTACGGATTCGGTATAATGAATCAACCATTGCTCCGGGAGGAGTAGGCGGCTGGTACGCTGATAGAGAAGGAAGTCACAGGCTGGAAGCTTCCGCAGCATCCCACCCCCGAATGTCGCCCGGACGAATGCCGAAGAAATCGTGAGAGAGTAGACCGGCACGTGAGCGCCCGTTAGCGCGCAGGCTGGTGTTGGCCAGCCACAGAGTGCACCCTTTGGGTGAAACGAGGTGGTACCGCGGAAGGCGCGCCTTTCGTCCTCATTGTGGACGAGGCGCGTTTTGATTTATCATAAGGAGACACGATGGATATTAAACCGGTCCTTCAATCGCAATACCTGGCATCGCTGGCCATGCTCAAGGAAGCCGTGGTCAAATGCCCCTCACAGGTATGGGACGATCCGCAAGATAAATTTAAATTCTGGAGCAAGGCTTACCATACGATTTTTTATGTCCATCTCTATGTGCAGCAGGCCGAGAAGGACTTTGTCCAATGGGAAAAGCACCATGACCCTGACGGCGACATCCCTTTTAGCAAGGACGAAGTCCTGGAGTATCTGTCCTATGCCGAGCAGGAGATCCGGCGCTGTGTCCCTGTCTCGGACCTGGAAGCGGAATCGGGCTTCCACTGGTATCCGGTTGGGAAGCTGGAGATGCACCTGATCAACATCCGGCACATCCAGCAGCACGCCGGCGAATTATTCGAGTGCCTCGGCATGCGTGAGAAAATTGAATTACACTGGGTGGGTCACACCCGGACGAACAAGGAGCAGGAATGAGCGAGTACCAACTTCCAAAGGCCTATGACTTCAAATCCACCGAGAAGCGCATCTACGCGGCGTGGGAGGCGGGCGGCTTCTTCAAGTCGTGGAACGACCCTCACAAGCCGGGATTCGACCCCTCGGTGAAACCGTTCGTGATCTCCATCCCGCCGCCCAACGTGACCGGCGAGCTGCACCAGGGGCACGCCCTGACAACCAGCGTCGAGGACCTGATGATCCGCTACCATCGCATGAAAGGACAGCCGACCCTGTGGGTGCCCGGCTCAGACCATGCCGGCATCGCCACCCAGCTTCAAATCGAGAAGATGCTGGCGCGCGAAGGCACCAGCCGCGAGGCGTTGGGACGCGAGGAATTCCTGCGCCGCACCTGGGAATGGAAGGAAAAATACGGCGGCATCATCACCCAGCAGATCCGGCGGCTGGGCGCGTCCTGCGATTGGGACCGCGAACGATTCACGCTGGACGAAGGGCTGTCCAGGGCAGTGCGCGAGGCGTTCGTGACCCTCTACGAGAAGGGACTGATCTACCGCGGCCCGCGCCTGGTCAACTGGTCGCCGGGACTGCGCACGGCCGTCTCGGATGTGGAGGTGGAATACAGCGAGGAAGAAGCCAAGCTGTACTATTTCAAGTATATGCTGGCCGATAAATCCGGCGAGTTCATCCCCGTGGCGACCATCCGCCCCGAGACCATCCTCGGCGACACGGCCGTGGCAGTGCACCCCGAGGACGAGCGCTACAAAAAATTCGTCGGTAAAAAGGTGGTCGTACCCATATTGGGACGCGAGATTCCCGTCATCACGGACGATTACGTCAGCCGCGAGTTCGGCACCGGCGCGCTCAAGATCACGCCCGGCCACGACCCGAACGACTACGCCATCGCCCAGCGCCACAACCTGCCGATCATCTCCGTGCTGGATGCGGCCGCCGCTGTCAATGAGAACGGCGGACCCTACGCCGGCATGGACCGCTACGATGCCCGCGACAAACTGTGGGCGGACATGCAAGCCGCCGGCCTGGTCATCAAAACCGAACCGTACACCACTACCATCCCCCGTTCGCAGCGCGGCGGCGAAATCATCGAGCCGATGATCTCCACGCAGTGGTTCGTCAACGTCAAGCCGCAAGCTGAAAAGGCGCTCATGGCGGTGAGGAACGGCGACATCCACATTGTGCCCGATCATTTCGACAAGGTGTACTACAACTGGATGGAGAACATCGACGACTGGTGCATCAGCCGCCAGTTATGGTGGGGCCACCGCATCCCGGTCTGGTACTGCGAGGATTGTGGCAAACAGACCTGCACCCGCGAGGACCCGACGAAGTGCATCCACTGTGGCTCAGAGGACATCGAGCAGGACCCCGACGTGCTCGACACCTGGTTCTCGTCCGCGCTGTGGCCGTTCTCGACCCTCGGCTGGCCGGATAAGACCCCGGACCTGAAGTATTTCTACCCGACCACCGTCATGGAGACAGGCTACGACATCCTGTTCTTCTGGGTGGCGCGCATGATCATGGCCGGGTTGGAGTTCATGGAGGATGTGCCTTTCCGCACCGTCTACCTGCACGGGCTGATCCGCGACGAGCATGGGCAGAAGATGTCCAAGTCCAAGGGCAACGTGGTCGACCCGGTGGAGCTCATGGATGAGTGGGGCACCGACGCGCTGCGCTTCACCCTGCTGGTGGGTTCCACCCCCGGCAAGGACATGAGCCTTTCGCTGAAGAAGGTCGAGGCGAACCGCAATTTCACCAACAAGATTTGGAACGCGAGTCGATTTGTGATTGCCTCCATCGGCATGGTACAGGAGGCTCCCAAGGCCGAGCCGCAATGGACACTGGCCAACTCCTGGATCTATGCGCGGCTGCAAGGATTGGTACGCGACGTTGAGCGTCTGTTCCAGACCTACCAATACGGGCAGGCCGGCCAGTTGATCTACGACTTCTTCTGGAGCGACTTCGCCGACTGGTATGTGGAGGTTGCCAAGCAGCAGCTCGCCCAAGGCGGCGACCGTGCATTCTACACCGCCCGGACGCTGGCACAGGTGCTGGACATTTCATTGCGCCTGCTGCATCCTTTCATGCCGTTCGTGACCGAAGAATTGTGGGGACATCTCCACAAGGCTTTGCAGACCTCGCCGCTTGCGTCCCTGGCAAAGGATTGGCCCATCATGCTCATCGTCGCTCCCTGGCCGCAGCCGCGCGACCTTGAAGGTTGGGAAGCGGAGAAAACGGCAGACTTCACGCTGATTCAGGACATCGTGCGTTCGATTCGTAACCTGCGCGCCGAGCAGGATGTCAAACCCGGAAAGAAATTACCGGCTGTGTTTGCAGCGGGTGAAAAGGCCATTATGCTGCTCGAGCAGAAGAACGTGCTCGCATCACTCGCCTATCTGGATGCTGAACAGCTTGAGATTCACGAGATACTCGCTGCGAAACCGGAGAAAAGCACTGCCCTCGTGGTCGGACCGGTGGAAATTTACCTGTCGCTGGCAGGGGTGGTAGATAGCGCCGAGGAGCGCGCCCGCCTCGAGAAGGACCTGGCGGAGACCCAATCGCAGATCGCCCGTCTCGAGACTCTGCTCAGCTCGGACTTTGCCAGCAAGGCGCCGGCGGCGGTGGTGAACAAGGAGCGCGAGAAACTCGCCGCTTACAAGGAAACGGCAGATAAGATAAAGGCACAGATGAAATAGAAAAGTGGGTCACGCTTCAAGCGTGACCCACTTTTTGGTTTACGGCGTCCACGTGGATTGCCAGATGTCCTCCAGCAACACCGAGAGTTCGCCGATGGTCACTTTCACTATTCCATTTGGGTACTTATCCCGGCATAGCTGCGTGAAAAGCAACTTCGATTCGGATGGAACATTTGATGTGCCATTTGACAACCAGCACATGGGCGACTCGGACATGATATCCGTCCACACATTGAATTTGACCGACGAATCGCTCTCCACTGCAAACTGGTATCCAAAGTCATAACCTTGGGATCCGTCAATGAAATCAGAGGTTTTGATGTCATCGAATGAAGCCGCCCGGGCGGAGGTTACTTTCAATGGATAGCCCGCGATCTCAAACTCATTGTTCAATTCCCAAGTCTGACCGTACTGCGGATTTTCTCCCACATCGAATGTGAAAGACATCTCCTCGGGTGTTGCCTGTGGCGGATCGACAAACAGCGGAGCATAGTACGCCACGGCATTTTCAACCACTACTGTCAAAGGCCCATCAGCCGGCTTGGATGTCGACATGTATTCAAACAGGCTTCCGACACGGTGTTCGAACGGCTGCCAGGCAAAATTGCCTCTCACCCCGATTTTCTGTCCCTGCGAGTCAATCACATATACACTGGCAGGCATGATCGAAACCAGGGAGGGGTCGCTGTCCTCCATGTCCATGCTGAAGTAAATCACGGTGGCTGAGTCCAGCGGGACGATTTTCTCAAGGGTCATCTTTACCACTGGCGAGGGCAGCACAAACTCTTCAGGCGAAGGGAATGCGGATGTTTCGATCGTCGGTTCAATGGTTGGCTGTTCCACTTCTATTACAGGATTACCCACCACTGTTCCTGCCGGGACCGAAACCAGCTTGAACGGCACTTCCCAATTTTCGGGCACGACGCCCAGCCTTGCCCACGGGATGCACTTGAGAACAAGAGTCATCTCGGTCACATCTGTGGGGACGACCGCCTTGTAAACAGGTGTCATTGCGTAAACATTTTTCGGATACAAGCCCGTGGAATCGCGCTCGAGGATCGTCCCATCGGGCAATTTCAAACGGGCGTCGCCGTCGGTGTTCGGGGCGTCACCAATATTCACGCCGCCGCAAAACGCGGATGGATTTGTGGTTGCATCGTCGGCTTGCGAGCCATCGTTTTGTGCCGGGATGCCCGTCACGCTGTATGCCACTTCCACGTGGTCTCCATACACATACACAGAATCGATGGTCAGTTTCACGCCATCGCGCGTCAACGAGACAGGCTCGGAAAGCATCCGCAGATTGCCTGTGTTCTCCACCAATCCGACACTCGGGACATACCCGAATATTCTTCCAATCGCCGCGGCAACTCCCGGCACACTGATCAGCACAACCGCCAACACCAATACAAATGCCACTGCCCAGGTGGGTCTAAATATAAATCTTGGCTTTACTTTCTCTGGGCGCCTAA
Organism: uncultured Chloroflexia bacterium; assembly: GCA_963774975.1. Classification (GTDB taxonomy): domain Bacteria; phylum Chloroflexota; class Anaerolineae; order Anaerolineales; family Villigracilaceae; genus JBGPQJ01. Next base: position 34,902 of record CAVZGY010000002.1, on the reverse strand, counting down.
CCAGTTCATAGCGCAATTTGTTGACAAACTCCGGATTTGCCTCAGGCACATCCATTGCCCTGCGAACTTTTTCTTCAAATTCGGGGGAAGGGTTCATATCGCTCATGGCTTACTCCATCTGGCTCTTCAAACGCGCCAGCAAACGGTAAACGGATTTCTTCACGGTATCCTCGCGCCTGCCCAGCAGGTCGGCGATTTCCACAAAGGAGAGTTCGGCTACATATCGCAGGCGGAGCAATTCCTGTTCTTCCTCGCTCAAATTACGGATGATGAACCGGATCCGGCTTAGCTCCTCAGCCCGGATCAACGTACCCAGTACATCCTCCTGTTCAAGCTTTTCCTCTTCCGCCTCAAACCTGGCCTCGCGCCGGCTACGACGGAAATGGTCATTTAACTTGTTTCGGGCTATTCGGAACAACCATGCCGAGAACTGATCGCGTTCCTTATATCGCCCCAATGCCTCATACGCCGCCATGAACGTCTGCGACGTAATATCCTCTGCCTCATGAGAGCTTCCAACGCGACTGTATACGTACCGATAGATGGGTTGCACATATCGGTCGTATAACTTGCCAAATGCGGCAGGATCCTTTTGCGCAGCGGCAACTAATTCCCGGGAGTCATTCTGAGACGGCATCTGGATTATTCGATCCTTATCCAATACTATCATGCATGCTGGTCCTTTCTTTTCACGAGATTCCATAAGGGAATACATTCCACTTATATATCGGGGAATAAGCCAAAAAGGGACAGGCAGACAATGTCTTTTAGGAAGACGCTGAAGAACAAGAACAGGTAAGGAGATAAAGGCTCAACTAGGTTAAAATCAAACTGACGGGTTGCGATGCCCGTCAGTTTATCTTTTTACAGGAGAATTTTTATGGCCGAAATGGAAAAGAAATACGAGGAACTCAAGAATCGCCTGTCGGAAATCTTTGACCTGGACATGGTCAATTCACTGCTGAACTGGGACCAATCCACCTACATGCCTCCTGAAGGCGCGGAGGCGCGCGGGCGCCAGTCGGCGCTGCTGACACGCCTCTCGATGGAGCGCTCGGTGGACCCCGAGATCGGCCGCCTGCTGGATGCGCTGCGCCCCTACGAGGAAAGCCTGCCCTATGACTCGGACGAGGCCAGCATCATCCGCGTGGCGCGCCTCGATTACGAGCGGCTGGTCAAGGTCCCGCCAGCGTTCATGGCCGAGTTCACCGAGCACAGCTCGCGCGGTTACATGCTCTGGGCCGAGGCGCGCCCCGCCAACGACTTCAAGAAAGTCCAACCTTCGCTGGAGAAAACGCTCGACTATTCGCGCAAGCTGGCCGATTTCTTCCCGGGCTATGAGCACATCGCCGACCCGCTGATCGACTTTGCCGATTATGGAATGAAAGCCTCCTCGGTCCGCGCGCTCTTCGCCGAGCTGCGCGAAAAGACAGTTCCGATCGCCAAGGCCATCACATCCCAGCCCCCCGCGGACGATTCCTGCCTGCGCAAGCATTATCCCGAAGCGAAGCAGCTCGCTTTCGGCGCGGAAGTGGTGAAACAGCTCGGCTACGACTTCAACCGCGGGCGCATCGACAAGACCCACCATCCCTTCATGACCAAGTTCTCGCTCGGCGACATCCGCATCACCACGCGCGTCGAGGAGGATTACCTCGGTGAGACTTTCTTCAGCAACGTGCACGAGGCCGGGCATGCCATGTACGAGCTGGGCATCAACCGGGCTTACGAGGGCACGCCGCTCGGCAGCGGGACGTCCGCCGGGGTGCATGAGAGCCAGTCGCGGACGTGGGAAAACCTGGTCGGGCGCAGCCGGGAATTCTGGGAATATTTCTATCCCAGGCTTCAAACTGCGTTCCCCGAACAACTCAAGGGCGTCAGCCTCGACACGTTCTACCGCGCAGTCAACAAGGTGGAACGCTCGCTCATCCGCACCGACGCGGACGAGGTGACCTACAACCTGCACGTCATGCTGCGCTTTGATTTTGAACTGCAGCTGCTCGAGGGCACGCTCTCCGTCCGCGACCTGCCCGAAGCCTGGAATGAACGCTATGAGAATGATCTGGGTATCGCGCCGCCCGACGACAAGGACGGCGTGCTGCAGGACGTCCACTGGTATGCCGGCGTGATCGGCGGTTCGTTCCAGGGATATACCCTCGGCAACTTGCTGGGTTCACAGTTTTACACCGCAGCGCTCAAGGCACACCCGGAGATACCGAATGAGATGAAACAGGGACAGTTTGGCGCGCTGCACGGCTGGCTCACGGAAAATGTCTACCAGCACGGACGCAAGTACACTGCCTCCGAGCTGGTCCAGCGCGCGACCGGCAGCCCGATCACAATTGATCCCTACATTACCTACCTGAAAAAGAAATACGGCGAGCTTTACAAACTTTAGAGTATAGCCAGAAAAAGGTTTGGAATAAATTCTTACCCTAAAACCTTAAGCAAAAAGAGTGCGTTGGCGTTTTATGCCAACGCACTCTTTTTGCTTCTTTTTCCCCCTTCCCGCCGGGAAGCCCCCTGCGGGGGTGCCTTGCTAGGGGCAAGCGGGATGGGAACCCGGGAACGAATGCCCCAAATGTATTCCAGTTTTTGTTGATGATTCCTTCGCTTCTATGATACGATTAAAAGGTAATTGACTATACCACTCAGGCAGGTCGGTATGTGGCTCCTAAAAGTCAATGCTCCAGATAAAGAAGCGCAACAACTACAACTTAAACCCGGCACGCTGACCGTGGGGCGACTCTCCACCAATGAGATCGTGATCGAAGATGTAGCCGCCTCGCGCCGCCACGCCGAGATCAGCCTCGATCCCTTCACGGACACTGTCCGGGTGGTGGACTTGGGCAGCACCAACGGAACGTATGTCAACCGCCAGCGCCTTACCGACCCGGTGTCGCTGCAAAGCGGGGATGTGATCCGCATCGGACAGGTGACCATGTATCTGTCGCAGCTGGTGGACGAGGCGAAACCTCAACGCAGCGGATCGGGCACGCACCGCTTCACGCGCGAACTGGTGCTCGAAGCGCTCGACCAGCATGCCATCCTGCTGTACGACACCGCCCGCCGGCTCAACACCGTCACTGATCGCGCTGCCATCGTCAAGGAAGTCACGGACCAGATCACCAAAGCGCTGAGCGTGGACCACTGCCGGCTGGTTTTCTCACAGGATTTTGACAAAATCGAATCTTATGGCTTTCACGACCCGCACGCGCGGGAAGCCATCCGGCAGTTGTCAGCGGAGGTGCTGACGGCGGCCATGTACGTCCCGGTAGTGAGCGGGGAATCGCCCATCGCGCTGCTGTGCCTCATCAAGACCAACCCCGATGCGCGCCCCTTCGATAATAGAGATATGCAGCTGGCCGTGGCCGTCAGCCACCAGACCGCGCTGGCCCTGCAGCGGATCGACCTGCTGGACAAGGTCCGCAAGCAGGAAACAGTCCAGAATCTCCTGCGGCGTTTCCTGGCCCCCCAGGAAGCCCAGTTTCTTCTGCGCGATTACCTCGAGACGGGACACCTGCCCGAGTTGTCCGAACAGACCGTCACCGTTCTGTTCTCGGATATAGTCGACTCGACCGGCATCGCCGAGCGGGTGGGGGTGCGGACGTTCGCCGAGATCCTCTCCAATTATTACCAGACCGTCACTGACATCATCTTCAAATATGGCGGCCTCGTGCGCTATCTGGGGGATGGCATCATGGCCGTCTTCATGCGCACGCCGCAGAACCCCGACGCCGAGGAGCGCGCCGTGATGGCCGGGCGCGAGATGATCAACAAGCTCAACGCCACGGGGGCTTTGAACCTCGATCAGCGCTACGTCATCGGCATCTCCATCAATACCGGGCAGGTCATGCTCGGCTACGTGGGCACGACCGAGCGCGCGGAATTAACCGTGCTGGGCGACACCGTCAACGTGGCCTACCGCATCCAGGAATATGCGCGCCCCTATAAGATCGTGGTCGGTCCCGCCACCGTGGCTGCCATTGTGGACAAGTTCAACACACAGCGTATTGGCGCGGTGTCCCTGCGGGGACGTGAAAAACCCATCCAGGTCTACGAAGTGCTGCCGTAATTATTTTCCAATAACTCAATAAAAAATCGCACCTGCCTGAAAGGGCAGGTGCTCGTGTTTAATTTGACCTGGAGCAGGTGATCAAGCTCGTTTACCGTACCAGAAGCGGTGCCAGTCGCCGCCGCTCTTCTGCAGGGCGAGAAAGGTATAAAGCGAGCCGGCCCAGAATCCAAGCACCATCATCAAAATGACCCAGATGATTGAAGGCAGCAGCGCCTTCTCGCGGAACACGATCCAGCATGAGAACAGGGCGAAGCCGACGTACAGGTCCACCAGGGAGACGATCCCCCACGGCATCGACAGCAGCACGGCGCCCTCGGCCATGAAATCCCCATAGGTGAACCCGTAGATCAGGACAGCCGTCATGGCCAGCAGGCCGGCCAGTGAAATGAACTTTGCAATTTTCATGAAGGTATCCTCGTTTCTGTGAACTATCCCTGAGCGGTCACCACGGCGAATCCTGCCGCGCCGGGTCCGATGTGCGCGCCGATGACGGGGGTGATATCTTCCACCAGAATGTCTCCCGCGGGCAGCAAAGAGCCTGCCTGCGCGCGCAGGTCGGCCAAACGCTCTGCTGGCGCATGCGTGTGGACTATGGCAACGCGTTCCAGTTCGCCCAAGTTGCGCAGCATTTCGATCACGCGCTTTATGGCCCGTTTGCTGGTGCGCACCCGTTCGCTTCCCGGCAGGCCGTCATGCATCGTCATGATCGGTTTGATTTGCAGAAGCGCGCCCATGTTGGCCACGAATCGGTTCATCCGCCCGCTGCGCCTTAGAAACTCCAGTGTGTCGAGGGCGGCAAAGACGTGGGAGCGCTTGATCTGGTTCTCGAGCGTAGACAGGATCTCGGCAACGGAGCTGCCTGCCGCCGCAAGTTTTGCCGCTGTTTCCACCAGGAAGCCTGTCCCCAGGCTCAACTGCCGCGAATCAAAGGCCGTGACGATGGCCGATGTGGTCTCTTGAGCCGCAATTCGTGCCACATTCACCACCGCGCTTAATGCCTCCGAGATGTGAATGGATAAGATTTCGCTTGCGCCTTCTTCGGCCAGGGCGTCATACACAGCGTGGAATTTTTGCTGGGACGGCACAGCCGTGGTGGGGTGAGAGGGAAATGTCGGCAGTTTGGTATAGAACTCGTCGCGCGTCATGTCAACGCCGTCGAGATAGCCTTTGTTTCCCACGTTGATGTAGAGCGGCACGACGCCGATCCCGTAACGGTGGATGGTCTCGGCGGGCAGGTCGCACGTGCTGTCGGTAACAATTCGAACGGTCATGGCATACCACCTTTGATAACAATAATCATGTCTGCGATGGATTAATTTTACCAGTATTGCGAAGTAAAAATTGCCAAGCAGGATGGTTAAATTGCCCAAATGCCAGGCGGAATCCCAGTTTGATTTTATCCGCTTTTCTTCATTGCCGCCTGAGACCCGTGCCAAATGCGAGATTCCGGCTTATCCAAAAGCTTGAAAAAATAATAACAACCATATATACTCACCCAATGAGTATATATGGCAGATAGTAAACCCCACCATGTTGGTACCCTTTCCCCTGAAATGGCCTTACTGGGTCTGCTCCACGGCGGTCAAGGATATGGTTATGACTTGCACCGCAAGGTGGTCGCCGATCTGGGGCAGGTCTGGCATCTCAGCCAGAGTCAAGCCTACGCTATTTTAAAGCGGCTCGAAGCACGGGGGGATATTTCGGTGGAGGAAATCCCCCAGAAAAAACTGCCTCCGCGCCAGTTGCTGAAAATGACTTCGCAGGGGCGCCAACGTTTTCTGGATTGGCTGGATGCTCCCTGCGGCGGCAGCACCCGCGCCATCCGCATGGAGTTTGTCAGCCGGTTGTATTTCCTGGAACAATATTTTCCGGAAAAACTCCCCCAGGCTTTTGACCTGCAAAGGGCGGAAACCAGGACCCATATCCACCGATTGGAAAAAACACTCACAGAGCTGCCCAAAGAACAGATCCATAACCGCATGAGCCTGGACCTGCGCTTGAAACAGTTGAAGATCGTGCTGGGCTGGCTGGACGATTGCCAGAAAAGTCTTCAGCGACATAAAAAGAATTTAAAGAAGAGAAAATGAAATATATATTGGTTATCATTTCATTCCTCCTGCTGCTTTCCGCCTGCGGCGCTCCCGCTGAAGCGCCAATTTTGGCTTCCACAATTGTCCCCGCTACCACGCCGGCTGCCATCCCTGAGCCAAAAACACTGACGGTTTTTGGGGCTGCGTCGTTGACGAATGCCTTCGAGGAAATTGGTAAAGCCTTTGAGGCTGCGAATCCGGGCGTCACCGTCGAATTTAACTTTGCCGGATCGCAGACCCTGCGGACTCAAATCGAGCAGGGTGCGCAAGCCGATGTATTTGCCTCGGCCAACTCCAAGGAAATGGATGCTCTCGTGGCCGGAAACTTCGTCCCTGCCGGTAGCGCGAAAATTTTCCTGGCCAACCAGTTGGTCGTGATCATGCCGGCTGATAATCCAGCCGGGGTGACGGCGCTGGTTGACCTGACCAGGCCGGGGCTGAAGATTGTGCTGGCTGCCAGGGAAGTTCCGGTCGGTAATTATGCCCTGCAAGTGCTCGATAAACTGGATGCCGCCCTGGGAACCGGTTTTAAGGATAAGGTGCTGGCAAATGTCGTTTCGTATGAAAACGATGTCAAGCTGGTGGTGGCGAAAGTCCAGCTTGGAGAAGCGGATGCGGGGATGGTCTATTCATCCGATGCAGTGGCGGCTCCAGAGCTGCAAACGATCTATATCCCGGTAGAAAATAACGTGATCGCCCAATACCCGCTGGCCGCGTTGACCAACTCCCGGAACCCCGAACTCGCTCAGGCTTATATTAACTACGTGCTTTCGGCAGAGGGACAAGCTGTATTGCAAAAATGGGGCTTCCTGCCTGTCAAATAAACTTATGCGCCTGCGCCTTTCGTCAACTCACCCCATGGTAAAAACAAACAACCGATTCGCCTGGTTGTTTGTCCTCCCGGGCCTGTTCCTGGTAATTTTGCTGGGCATGCCGCTTCTGGCCCTGTTCGTGCGCGCGGCCAACGGTGAATTTTTCACCTACGCCCTGTCGGATACCGCACTGGCTGCACTCAAACTGAGCCTGGTCACCAGTCTGATCAGCGTGATGATTACAGTGCTCTCCGGGACCCCGCTTGCCTATATTCTGGCACGCTGGAATTTCCCGGGCCGGACTGCGCTCGAGCTGCTGATTTATCTGCCGGTGGTGCTGCCGCCCTCCGTGGCAGGGTTGGCGCTTCTGATCGCGTTTGGCCGCCAGGGTGTGTTTGGAGGCTGGCTGGCATCCTTTGGCCTCACCCTGCCGTTTACGACCACAGCGGTCATTCTTGCCCAGACCTTTGTGTCTGCGCCGCTTTATATCCTTGCTGCACGCATCGGCTTTGCAGGAGTCGACCCGCAACTGGAGGAAGCCGCCCATGTGGAAGGCGCCAGTCAATGGCAACTGTTCAGCAAGGTGATGATCCCGCTGGCCGGGCGGGCGCTCATCACCGGCATCATTCTGGCCTGGACCCGGGCGCTGGGCGAATTCGGAGCAACAATTTTATTTGCAGGCAACCTGGAAGGGAAAACTCAAACCATGCCGCTGGCCATTTATCTCGGTTTCGAGCGCAATCTCAATGTAGCCGTTGTTTTATCGGTGGTGCTGGTGTTGGTCTCGCTCGTCATGCTGGGAATCATGCGAAAACTGGATGAGAGCCAACCCGAGTGATTGACTCCTTGCACAATCCGGGCGGGCTGCCACTCCAGATGATCCAGCCGGGACGGAGCTCCCCACCCCGTCGAGCCTTGAACGAAGTCTCCCTAAGCAAGGGAGGGAAGCAGGGTCGTGACAAAATCACACGCGAATCAGGAAATAGGTCATTTGACCGTCCGCGCAGGGTGGCGTATAAGGAAAGAAACCTTACTTCTGGAGTGTGACTCATGGCTATGAAGATCATCGAAGATTGCATTTCATGCGGCGCCTGCCTGCCGGAATGCCCCACCAATTCCATCACCGAAGGCGACCCCATCTACGTCATCGACGCCGCGACCTGCGTGGAATGCGTCGGTCACCACGACGCTCCCCGCTGCAAGGACGTCTGCCCGGTGGATTGCATCGTCAAGGCATAGACGGTTTTGGGGCCTGCCCCTATCCGTTTTTGTGAGACATCGTTATAATCTTTATTGACAATTGAATCATTAACCTTCGGGGCAGGGTGACACAGGCGCGGAAGCGCATGTGAATTCCCGATCGGTGGTACAGCCCACGAGTATCCGCTCTTGCAGCGGTGCATGATCCGGTGAAATTCCGGAGCCGACGGTTACAGTCCGGATAAAAGAAGGTGCAGGCGGCCCGTCATGGGTCTGTTTTGCCGTATACCCCGAAAACTTAACGTTTTCGGGGTTTTTACTGCAGCGGACCGGTTTGCGCGCCACCCTCTCCCGCCCCGCAGGTCACTCTGCGAGGCTTTTTTATTCTTGGAACACATGGATACCGAGCCGGTAAAAAATAACGGAAAGACCGCCAATCACTCCCTGCACCGGAACAGCCGGTGGCTGGGCGTGTTGTCACTGCTGGCCGCCCTGTTTCTGTGGTGGCTGGTGGCGCGCGTGTCTGACCTGCCGGCGTTCATCCTGCCCTCGCCGGGACAGGTCTTCGAGCGCTTCCTACGCTCGCTGGGAGATGGGACCCTGCTCGTCAACGCCTGGGTGACCCTGCAGGAGGTTCTGCTCGGGTTGCTGGTCGGAACCGTTTTCGCTACATTGATCGGCTACCTGATTGCCAAGTCGCGCCTGTTCGAAAAACTTGTCTCACCGTATCTTGTCGCCAGCCAGGCGATTCCGATCGTGGCCGTCGCTCCGCTGCTGGTCATCTGGTTCGGACCGGGCATGTTCTCCAAGGTGTTGATCTGTGCGCTGATCGTTTTCTTCCCGGTGCTGGTCAACACGGTGGTGGGTGTGCGCGCCGTGCCTGCCTCTCTCCACGACCTGATGGGCTCGCTGCGCGCTACCCGCTGGCAGACGCTGCGCCTGCTCGAGGTGCCTGCGGCGCTGCCGATTTTCCTCGGCGGGCTGCGCATCGGCGCGACGCTCTCGGTCATCGGCGCGGTGGTGGGGGAGCTGGTCGGCGCGGACCGCGGTCTGGGATTCCTCGTCAACGTCGGGCGCGGGCAGTACGACACGGCGCTGGTCTTCGTCGCCATCTTCGCGCTGGTCGGGCTGGCGTTGATCCTGTATGGCGCGGTCGCTGCCGCGGAGCGGCGTCTGCTGAAGTGGCAGGAAATAAATACCCGCTGAAAATCGGCGATGGACCACAGGAGATTATCACTGATGAAAAGAATATTCCTATTGATCTTCATCTTTCTTTTTGCACTGACGGGATGCCTGCCCCCTCAGGGGATGCCCCGCAAACGGAACCAACTCCGGCTGAGTTGACACAGGTCCGTGTGCCCCTCGGGTACATCCCCAACATCCAGTTTGCGCCGCTCTACGTAGCCATGGAAAAGGGCTACTACCGCGAGGCCGGGCTGGAGATTGTGCCTGATTATTCCTTCGAAACCGACGGGGTCGCGCTGGTCGGCGCAGGCGAACTGCCCTTTGCGGTCGTCTCAGGGGAACAGGTGCTGCTGGCCCGCGCGCAGGAATTGCCCGTGGTGTACGTCATGGCCTGGTACAAAGATTACCCCGTGGCGGTCGTCGCCAAAAAGGAACAGGGCATCACGACCCCCACTGACTTGAAGGGCAAAAGAATCGGCCTGCCCGGGCTGTACGGCGCGAACTACATCGGCTTGCGCGCCCTGCTCGACAGCGCCGGCCTCAGCGAGGCGGACGTGACCCTCAACTCGATCGGCTTCAACCAGGTCGAGGCTCTCGCTGCGGACCAGGACCAGGCGGTGGTGGGTTACATTGCCAACGAACCGATCCAGCTCACAACGCAAGGGTACGATGTCGATGTGATTCCGGTCGCGGATTATGTCCAGCTCGCCTCCAACGGCCTCATCACCAACGAGACGACCCTTCGCGAGAACCCGGCGCTGGTGCGCGCGTTTGTTAAAGCCACACTGCGGGGCATCACCGACACCATCGCGAACCCCGACGAGGCTTATGAGATCAGCAAGAACTACGTTGAGACTCTCGCCTCCGCAGATGAAACACTCCAAAAGAAAATCCTGGCCGCGTCCATTGCCCTGTGGCAGGCTGACCCGCCCGGCATGTCCGACCCGCAGGCCTGGGAGAACATGCAGGCTGTCTTGATGAACATGGGATCCTACTCTGCGCCCCTGGACTTGTCCCAGGCATTCAGCAACGACTTCATAAAATGACTCCGCCTCACACCCCCAAGCCGGACCCGATCCTGGTCGTCCAGGACCTGACCGCCATCTTCTCTGAGAATGGCGGGGGCGGTCTGGTTGCGCTCGACGGGGTGTCGTTCTCCGTCTGTCCGCGCGAGTTCATCTGCGTGCTGGGTCCGTCGGGCAGCGGTAAGACCACGCTGCTGCGCATCCTGGCGGGACTGCTCCCGCCGACGGCAGGCCGCGTTAATTTTTCGGGCGGCGCGACTCCGCGCATCGGCTTTGTCTTCCAGCAGGCCAACCTCATGCCCTGGCGGACGGTGCTCCAGAACATCCTGCTGCCGCTCGAGGTGGAGAATCTGTCGGCGGACGCCGCGCGCGCGAAAGCCCGCGAGATGGTCGAGCTAGTGGGCTTGCAAGGCTTTGAAGACTCGTTTCCGCGCGACCTCTCGGGAGGCATGGCCCAGCGCGTGGCGCTGGCGCGAGCGCTAATCCACGACCCGGACATCCTGCTGCTCGATGAGCCCTTCGGCTCGCTGGACGCGCTCACCCGCGAACGGATGTGGACCGAGCTTTCGCGCATCTGGCAGGTTAAACAAAAGACCGTCCTCATGGTGACGCACTCGATCGGCGAATCGCTTTTCCTGGCTGACCGCGTGCTGGTGCTGACCGCCCGCCCCGGCAAGGTGAAACTGGACCTCAAGGTGGACCTGCCCCGTCCTCGCCTGGACGACATGCGCTACACCGCTCACTTTGGGAACCTGGCAAAGAAATTAAAAGCAGCGATTGAGTAAATCAAAAGTTCCTCCGCTCATAAGAGGAGGAACTTTTCTATACATGCAGTCGGTTGGATGCAGGCGCTCTCCCTGTCAGTTCCGCCGCTCCAGTGACACTTCACCTTTCTTGAGGCATCTCTCGCAAGAAGGCTCTGACGCGGTCTCTTTCCTGTTCAACTTCCACGCGGGTCCATGATGAACCGGATGTGAACTTGCGCCCATCAACCATTTCAATGCCGATGTGGTAGCTTGGGCCTCCGTCGGTCCATTCGGTTTTCTCCATCTCCACAGACTTAATGGACGTGAGAGGGTAGTCGGTCCTTTGAGGCCGGACGACCGGCGCCTGCTGAATATAGGTAAAAGTACTGCTGCGCTTATCAAAGCGTATTTCCTTGCTAAGCCCCGCAATGGCTGCCCATATCAAGAAAGCGCTCACCGCCATGGCACCCAAGGAGATAAATGCGACGAACAGGAAATAGACATTCCAATAACTCTGCCAATCCGGAAGATAGATCAACTCGTAAGGCGCCACAAGAGGGAACAGGGACAGAAGAAGCAAAAGCAACCTCGTCACAGGTCGCATGGGGTGCTTGAGTTCAAGTGTTTGGTCGGTCTCAATGATCGTGGTCATACCGAATTACATTCTCACTTGTCTCTCTGCAGCCGGTTGGAAACCACTGCAGGACACAGGCGGAAGCGCACAGATGACCGGTTTTCGATTCACTACCGCGCCGTGTTGGTCGACCAGATGGGTGTTACCTTCGGACTCTGGTAAATCCCCTGGTACACCACCAGGTTACCATCGTCCTGTAAAAGCAGGAAATAATCGCCCTTTTTGCCGGTCTTTTCGGTAGCCCAGAGGACGGTCCCATTTTTTCCGTAAAGCACCAGGTTGCCATCATCCTGCATAACAAGAGCGTCGGGGTCGCCTTTCGATTTGGAAGACCACATCGTTTTGTTCGAATAGTTATCGTAGAGTACCAGCTCGCCATCTGCATGGACTTCAAAGCGATAGAGTTTGTTATCTGAGAGCAATTGACCGCCAACAGGCAATAGCCCAGTGGCGATAAGTACATTGGACGGTGCCGCCGTCGCAATCGCTGCAGCTTTACTCAAGATTTTCACCATATGCGTGGCAGGATCATACACGAAAGTCACTGCGCTGTCGGCAGCCACTTTCAGCAGATAGTTCGGGCCATCCTGTTTTCCATCCGAGCCGTAGTTCACGGTCCAGTCGCTGTCCATCGCGACTTTGAATTCATAATTGCCCGCCGGCAATTCAACCGTGAGGGTGTACTTGCCATCATCGCCCTTCTTCAAGACAGTTGCCGGGCAGGCGGGATCCCACTGGGCGTCGCATCCGGCCATGACCTGATAGCTGCCGGGCAGGTTGACCCTGATAGCCGGCGCGTTGGTCGGCGCGACTGTTGCCACAACCGCCTTGGTTGGAAGGACGGCTGCGGCGGCTTTGGTTGGCGAGGCTACCGGCGTTGCTCCGCGCCCAAAGAGAGCGAAACCACCCCCGGCGATCACTGCTAGCAGGACTACGCCGATTACCGCCCAGATCCATACGGGTATTCCGCTGCGTTTTTTCGGCGAGGACATCATCGTCGGTGTCATGCCCTCTTCGACAAGGGTCGCTCCGGCAGGGGTCGGTTCTTCAGGCGGTTTGGACACCGAACTGCTCGAAGCCGCGGCGGGAGCGGGTTCCACGGCGGGTTTCTGTGAAATTGTTGTCGCTGCGGCAGCAGCGGCGAAGATCTGACTTTCCGGAACAGCGGCCTGGATGGCGCGCACCATGTCCGCGGCGGTCTGGTAGCGGTCCTCGGGATTCTTGGCTAGTGATTTTAAGATGACGAGTTCAACAGCTTCCGGCAGGTCGGGGTTGATGGAGCGCGCTGGCGGTAATGGATCCTGAACGTGCTTGAAGACCACCGCGATGGGCGTTTCGGCCTGAAACGGCACCCGCCCGGTCGCCATCTCGAACAACACCACCCCGAGGGAGTAGATATCGCTTCGGGAGTCGATCTTCGAGCCGGAACCCTGCTCGGGCGACATGTAGGCCGGTGTGCCCATGACCGTCCCTGTGGAGGTCAGGTTGACCGCATCCTCGACCATGCGCGCGAGGCCAAAATCGGTCAGTAAACAGTTGCCGCTTTCGTCGATGAGAATATTGCTGGGTTTGATGTCGCGGTGGATCATCCCGCGCACGTGGGCATAATTCAGCGCCTCGCCCACCTGGGTAATGATCTGGCGGATGCGTGCCAGCGGGACGGGTGAACCCTTCAATTGGTCCGTCAATGTCCCGCTTTGGATGAAGGGCATGACGATGTAGGTGTAGCCCTCCGCCTGGCCGAAGTCGAATACCGGCAGGATGTGAGGGTGCTGGAGTTGCGCTAAAAGCTTGGCTTCCCGTTGAAAGCGAGCCAGGAATTGGGCGTCGTCTGCATAGTTGCGCGGCAGGACCTTGAGAGCCACGTACCTCTCCATGCCGGGCTGGTAGGCTTTGTAGACGGCGGCCATGCCCCCTTCGCCCAACGGCGCAACGATTTGATAAGGTCCAAATTGTTTGCCGGTTAGATTTTCCATCCTCACCTCCCGTGATCGATGTGCGATCTGAGCCTTGGCTTAATTTGATTAATTAAGATGCTGACAAGCGATAAATTTTATCCATTTTACACCTTATGATACGAAGTAGAGTCTGGACTTCAGGGCGTTAGTTATATTTTTCATTAACTGCAGTCTTCATCCGCCACACTTTGACGAGGCTGATGATAAACAGGATAAAGCCGGCAGGCGTGGTGATAAGGTAGAGCAGAATATTGGTAGGCCAGCGCACACCTAAAGCATACGCCGCCGCATAAACGAGCGCTGCCACGAGCGGCATTGCAAGAAGACCGAGGTACCGCCAGGGCTGATCGGTGCGAGAAAAGCATTGGTGCAGCGGCGTGCGGGTTTCCCGCCGCTGGTTGCGGCGCAATGCCAGATAGACCAGGAGCAATAAAACAGGGAGAATCGCTGCGGCCCACGGGGCGGCGGGGATGGCGATAAATGCAAAGTACAGAAAGAAAAGTATCCCGGCAGCGATTTCGAGCGCATGATTGGGTTTGAAATAAAGCGGCACGGTGCGGTCGTGGACCCAGTAAGCAAAAATCAATAGAAGCGTGGATAAGATTGCGTACTGCGCAAACTCAATCGGAGATGCGGGTATTTCGCCGGGTTCCACCCACCAGGAAATGGCCCACAGCCCGTAGGCAAATCCGATGATCGCAGACACGAGGAGAGTAGCCTTCAGCCCGGAGAACAATGCCCGGCGGACAGCGTACCAACCGACCCACACGCTGATCAGTGCGTGCCAAGCCAGGCCGGTGAACGAAAGCGAGAGGGGCAGGTCCTCGTAGGCCGTCTGCACGACGATGCCCTCGGTCATCCAGCCGAAGACCGCTCCTGCCAGAAAGAGCGCCCAAACCGTGTGGACGCGGAACCGCGCGACGATAGTCAAAAAGACAAACGCGAGCAGCGAGTAGGCCAGCCAGGTGCTGATCCAGTTGGGAAAAGTGTCCGTGGTTTGGACGCGTGCCCAGAAGACCAGCTCGGAGAAAAAGAACAGGATGTAGCCGGTGGTGAGGACGCCGAGGAGTTGTTTGGCGATGCGCGTGATCACTGCTGAGGGTTAAACAACCGTACCAAACAAGGTCCCTATCGCGGCGGTGATGGCCATGGCCAGCGCGCCCCAGAAGGTCACCCGCCCGGCGCCGACCCAAATATTTGCACCGCCAACCCGGGCTGCCACTCCTCCCATGATCGCCAGGAAAACAAGGGAACTGACCGCCACCACTGGGGTCAGGTAGGCGACCGGGCTGAGGAGCACCATCAACAGGGGCAGGGCGGCTCCCGCGGCGAAGGTGCCCGCGGAGGCCAGCGCCGCCTGAATGGGGCGCGCGGTGTGGAGCTCGGACAGTCCCAGCTCGTCTCGGGCATGAGCTCCCAACGCGTCGTGCGCCATCAATTGGTCGGCGACCTGTTTAGCCAAGGCAGGCTCCAAGCCTCGACTCTCGTATATCATCGCAAGTTCCTTGCGTTCGGACTCGTCCTCGGTCTCAAGTTCCTTGCGCTCGCGCTCGAGGTCTGCCTTCTCGGTGTCAGCCTGCGAGCTGACCGAGACATACTCCCCCGCCGCCATGGACATCGCCCCCGCCACCAGCCCGGCAACGCCAGCGATCAACACCGGGTTGCGTGTCGCGCTTGCGGCAGCTACTCCAACAATCAAACTCGCCGTGGAGACGATGCCGTCGTTCGCGCCGAGGACCGCCGCCCTCAGCCAGCCGATCCGTTCGGCGTAATGTCGTTCGATGTGAAGTCTGTGCATTGGTTATTCTCCTGGTTTTCTTAAGGTATTCATTGATCAGAGGGTTGAGTTTGGGAAACTTGCCAATTGTCGTAGAGCGAGTATGCCAGGAACAAAGTCAACAGGACGCTGGCGGTGTACGGGGTGAAGCTGCCCCAGATGATGAGCGGCAGATCGCCGTAGGAAACTCCGACCACCGAAAGATTGAAGACAAGCGCCGCTCCCGAAATGACCAGCAAGCCGATTATTCGGCTGCGTGAGGAACGGGCGCGCAGGAACCACAAAGGGGCAAGGACGGTGAACAGGAAAGGGGTCATGGCTTTGTAAGCGAGCAGGCCGGGACCGTTTTCCAACACCGCGCTGACCTTTTGATTCACATCGATCAATAGCTGAATGCCCATGTAGATCATGCCAATGGCGAACAACAAGGCCAGCAGTCCGTGCTTTCGCGCGGGGAACAGACCGAAAGCCACCGGCAGGAGCAGCCCTGTCACGGCCGAAAAAAGTGAAATACTGAGCCAATCACCGGCCGTAGACCATGATAGTCCATAAAAGGCGAAGTACTTGACACGTACGGCAAGCTGGCAGGCTACGATCAGCACAATGAGTATCCAGACATGCCATGAAATATGCCGGTCTCGCATTGCGAACATGAACAAGGCCACCAGCATGACCAGGAACGCCAACAGAACAATGATGTTTGCCGACAGTCCAACTAGAGTCGAAGCCAGCCCACCCAATATGCCTGAAGCGACTGTCAAACCCATGGAGGCGAGCATCCCCGCTGCCATGAGGCTCCAGCCCGGAAAACGCCTGCCATTCCAGAAGTAAGCAAAGGTCAAATAAGCGGCAAGCAGAACTGAACCGGCTAGCATCACGATTGAGAAATCGGCACTGACCAGACCAGCTGTAGCCAGAAAGCCCGGGATGACCGCCAACAGCGCCAAACTCCACGATAATGGTAACTCTGCTTGTCTCAAGTTGATGCTCTTCGCGAATCTTCTCTCGATTTTAGTTTAAAAAAGTGGTTGTGTGAAAAAGCGTTTCCATGATTTGCGTTTGCAATAACGTCCCCACAGGGTAAAAAAACCTGTGGGGATGATCACTTTAGATCGATGAGTGAGCTATGGATGTGGTTTCACTTGGTTTCTTTGAATGGGCAGCGACCGAGAACTCCCGGATTGCCCAATAGCCATCCTCAGTTGATTGGGTTTGTCGGTGTAGGAGTGATTCCAGGAAGCAAGGTGGGGGGCGTATTTGATGGCTTTACATACATTGTGGGCTTAATTGGTTTGACCGTGATAACCGGGACCTTGGTGGCGGGAGCCAGGGTAGGGCGGGGCGTGTTGGTCACGATTTGGTTTGGTCCGGCAGTCACAGGAATTGGTGTTCCCTGAAAATACCAGCCGAAGTTGTTCCCCTCCGAATGCTCGCCCTGACTTAACTCCACCAGGATCGCCTTCACGCCCTGACCAGACCCGGGCACCGTCCAGTTGCCGTTCTCAAAAGTGCCATAATGCGGCATCTCATCGGGGTTGAGATACACACAATACTTTCCCGGGTCTAGGTATCCGAAGGAGTAGCTCCCATCCGCACCCGTGAGGGTGTGTGGGTTATAGGGACGAGTCCAGTAGTTGTCATCCGTCCGGCACTGACCGAAAGGAGAGCGGGTCAACCAGAGTTCCACATAATCAAAGCCTGTCTCGTAAGGACCGGTCTGTCCATTTCCGTCCTGATCGTTCCATACCCGTCCGGCGATCGATCCCTCCAATTGCTGCGACCCGAACAGGAAGTCAAATCCGAAATTGGTGTCTTCGGTGATCTGATCCTCTGTCACGTTCACCGTCGTCACCGGCCAGCCGGCACCCCGTTCCGGGAAAGTCCACCTGCCCTGGTCGAAAATGGAGGAGTTATTTCCCTCCCATTGGAGGACACCGAAGCAGTAGGTTCCCGGCACGAGCGTCTGTGAGAAGAATCCACTGTACTGGGTCAGATTCGATACAAGGTGGGTTTGCCCGGTTGGCCACCCCGCCTGGCAAGCGCCCTCGTGGTATGCCACCTGTACATTGGGAATCCCCGGCTCACCCGGCTGCAGGATCCCGTCCGCAGCTACTCCGGTCACCGGATCCGTGACGCAGTTTTGGGGAGGAGGGCCTCCACCCTCTAGGTCTACAATGCACAAATCGTGCCAGACCTGACCGGTGACAATCCCAAACCCGTGAACTGCCGAGGCCCGCGTGACAAAGGAACGCACGACCGAGAACTCGCTCTGCGCCGTCCCGGAAAGATTGGCTGCCCGCCAGTAGTAACGCGTCTGCTCCTGCAGATCGAAGTCGATCTGCCAATAATCCCTCGAATCTGTTCCCTGATGGGTCACGACTGAATCATTGAACCCAGGGTCGGTCGAGAGCTGGACCAAATGACTGGTATGCTGGCAGTTGGCTTGGGGTTCCCACAGGAGTGCCGGTGGATGGGTGAACGCCGTGCGGGCAGGGTCGACCTCCTCGCCTTCCTCGGGTGAAGTCAGTATGGGCGGGAGAAGATCGGACTCTCCACACAACGGTCCGGTATAGAAAGCCGCATGTGCCGACCAGGGGCCGCGAACTTCATTCCCTTGGTCATTGGTCAACGCCGCAATTCGCCAGAAATAACCTGTTCCCTGAGCGAGCGGGGAATCGGGCGTCCAGGACATCGTCGGATGCTCGACATCTCCTGAAGCAGCAAGCGTATCGCAACCCTGGTTCTGGCAGATCTCCACCCGGTAGCCGGTTGGGGAACAGTAGATGGGGTATGACCAAGAGAATGTCGGCTGGAGACTATCCACAATTCCCCCAGGAAAGCTCGGTCCTTCCATCACCGGTGCGACAAGCTCTTCAGCGCGGCATAACCCTAATTGCATCGGGGTCTGCGGCAACGTCGCAGGCAGAAGTGTAGGCGTGCCCGGAGACGGTAAGTTGCAGGCGTTGAAGAACAAAATGATGCCGAGAGTAAACAACCCTGCAAGTAATCGTGCAAGGAATCTGGTGTTCATATGCCCTCCCTCGATAGGTCGTGCTGGTGCCAGGTAGTCCCTCACGCCACCAGGATATGGCAACTTGCAGCATCTCTCGCGCAGCATACCTGAAGGGTGTGAAAAGGACACTTGCCACTACGATGAGAAATGCCAAAATCATAATAGCACGATATTTCACAAATTTCACCCCCTTGCCCACGCCTATCGCGCAGTGCCCCCGTTTGATTTCCGAATCGATTAAAACGAAGACACCCGAAATCCTGTCGATTCCGGGTGTCTCACGGGTGATGAAAATTGAAACTAAATGCTGATGCCGAACAGGCCGAGCAGCCAGACGAGCAGCCAGTAGACCACACCTATCCCAATGGCGGCAACGATTGCGCCAACGAATCCTTTGACCTGCATGCCGGGGACGAACTTGTCGCTGACCATCAGAACAATAGCGGCGACGACAAGGAAGACGAGCGCGCCTAACCACCCGCCTCCGATGGTTATTCCCAGCACGCCAAGCAGCCAGAGAACGACCGCCCCGACGATGGCGATGACGATCGCTGAAATGGCCGCGGCACCAAAGCCGCTGACGCTCAGCCCCAGGTTGAGCCTACTGACGATCAAAAGGACCACAGCGGCAACAACAACAGCAACAATGAAACTCCAAATAGCACCCATCTTCCACTCTCCTTTGGTGAATTGTGAGGCAGGTCCGACCTGCCTCTATAGACATAGTAACACGCAAGTTCCGTGATAGTTCTTAGAAAATACCGTTAACAGAAGGGCTTCAGAAGCTGGAATTTGCCTTTCCTGCGGTCACGAGGTGACAGTCAGTTTGGAAATGACAGTCACCTCCCCAGGCTGTGCGGCGGTAATCATTGACCCGGAGTATGGTAAAGCTTGAAAGTTCCGGTTTCCACAATTTCGCTGTTTTCCTTGATCCATTCCTTCTTGGCGAAGTATTCATCGCCGAAGACCTCCCAGTCGGTGGTAACGTACCCGGAGTCGGTTTCGGATGAACCCATCGTCAGCTCGTCAATGTGAATGGCGATAAACGTTGAGGTCCATGCTGGGAATGGGGGGATGGGCAGGGATCCCAGAGACCCGCAAATATCGGTGATTGCGCTTTCTGAGGTGTTCCCGGGCAGGTAGGTCAGAATGAAATCGTCCACTTTCCCGAGCGGGTCGTTTCTGTCGTAAGGCGCCTCTAGGATCTCCAGGTTGAAGACTTTGAAAGGACTGCCGTCGCCGCGGACGCTTTCTGCGCCGCAGGGCCAAAACCATTCGAAATCTTCATTGACCGTCGGGGCTTCACCTTCGATGATGCCGAGTACGCCTTTATCCGGGTCGTAGCGCAAAGTGATATCTGATGTCACCGTGGATTCATACCCTGCGCCTGCAGCGTTAAGAGTCCCGGTGGATTCAAACTTCAGGTTGAAGGTCAGGCACTTGATGGTCAAGTCGCGGGCTTCGCGTAGAGCTGACTCGCCTTCGCCCGGCATCAGGGCGTATTGGCGTTCAAAGCCCTTCCAGACTGCGAGCATGCGGTGGATGACATGATCCTCGACGCACAACTCGAACTCTTCCACGATGCACGCCTTCCAGGCTTTATCCCTTAGCCCCGGATATTTCGCCAACGGGTCGCCCCCCTCGCCTTGACCGACCAGTTGACGCCAGCGCTCAAGCTGATACACGGTCTGGATGGCCAGCATCCCATTCGCGCAACTTTCTCCGGCGGCGGCCACCCGAGGCTTGACCACCTGCTCTTCGTATTGCGTAAAAGCATCTTCGAAGGCGGCACTTACAGCGGCCCCTTCCCATTCCCCGCCTTCCTGACGTATGCGGATCAACTCCGCGCTCAGCGCACTATCCAATCGCCGCTCTGCATCGCCGCCCAACCGCTGGCGCACCGGCTCGATATCCGCCAGCAGACCTTGGGTCACGCCCGTGCCGCTGAAGTGCAGCACATGGATCTTGATCTCGCTCGAATCGACCACCGGCGCGGCGAGGATCAGGTCCTTGCCGTCCCCCTGATAACCGAAAGTGATCTGCTCGGCGAGGGGAATCTCCTCTGCGGGGGTGATCGTCAGGATGGCAAAGTTTTGAAAGATACAGCCCATCCGGGCTTAACTGCACGGCGTAGGTTCGCTCGTTCCCAAAAGGCATGTCCGAGATGCTGTTGACTGGGGTCATACCGATCGTGGTTTCGTTCAGCAAGGCATCCGAGGGGATGTCCAGGGTGTACAGCGTGCCATCCGCGCCGGTCACGCTGAGCGTGCCGCCTTCGACCGGAATGACCGCCTCGACCGATTTGGCTGAATCCAACTCCACGCCCACCTGAATGGGATCTGCCGGGGTGTCAAAAATCCAACTCAGATTATTCTGTGAGCCCGAAGAAGCCTTGCAGCCTAAAACTATTGCAGCGAGCATAATTAAAAAGATGGCTATTTTATGTGTTCTCATTTTTTCTCCTCTTTTTCTCGTACGGTCATGTTTCATCGCCGTAGGGATACCCTGCCTGTCGTCAAAGCGAGAGGCGGCTTGCCATTGCAGCGTCAGCCGCGTCTGCTGAAACGCGGAGATGGAGGCAGTTAAATTGTTTGATAGGTTACTGTTGGTAAGTTGGTCTTTGGGATGGAAGCCGAAGGGTGAAGTGCCGGTTCCACGGCTGTTGGAGGGTTGAGGTCCGCAAGCAAAAAAATACCAACACCGCCAACAATGAGCCGGCTGCCATGAAAAAAATTTTCTGAGCACGGGCAGTTACTAGGAGGGTTCAAGCCAGAAAAATGTTATTAATCTGATAAAAACACTCCAATTAAGAGTATATCATGGTTTGGGGGAGAAAGATACAAGGACCTGCTCACTTCCCTTCAAAAAACGCCTTCATCGAGGTACCCAGCCGGACGAAGAGTTTGTTAGGATATTCATCAGTCCAGCGAGGAGCATGATTGCCCTGACCATAATGCCAGTTATTCAATCCGGGCAAGGATGTAGCTCACGGTCGCCTCAATGTCCATGTCAGTCGTGTCCACAATCCGCCAACCTTCGCGCTCGAGGATGGGTATTTCCGCCTGCAGATTCTCGTACACGGTGCGGATCCCGCCTGCGATATAGGCGCTTCCATCGCGTTTCTGGTTTCTCGCCTCAGCCGCCTGTCGGCTGGGGTATAGCAAGATTCGATGAACATCCGGGCTTTGAAAGAGACGCTGGTACTCGTGCAACATGCTGTTCGGGTCCCAAAAATCGTCAATGGCCACGGTGAAACCGGCGCTGCGGTAGCTGAGCGCCATCTGGGTCACGCATTCCCGCGCCACGGCCAGTTGCT
Source organism: uncultured Chloroflexia bacterium (assembly GCA_963774975.1). Lineage (GTDB taxonomy): Bacteria > Chloroflexota > Anaerolineae > Anaerolineales > Villigracilaceae > JBGPQJ01. Next base: position 13,071 of record CAVZGY010000002.1, on the reverse strand, counting down.
CGATAAGACCCTGACCCCAGGCGGCGCCTGGATGTTCCACTCCCGAGACCACCATGCTGCGGATGTCGTCCACCGGGATGTGGATGCTTTTTTGAAAATGAGCCGCCAGCGCGTGCGCCGTTGTGCTCTTGCCGACGGCGGGAGCGCCGGCCAGAAAGAAGATGGAGGACACATGAATCTCCTCGAATCGGGATTTTGAAGACCAAGTTTAATGCAACTATGAGGAAGAAAGATATGAGACTAAGCCGTCACCTGAATTGACAGTTTATGACCACCTTTAATCGTCAACGAAAAGGATGGCTGCCTCCCATTCTCCGTTACTTCCCCTCGAAAAACACCTTCATCGGCGGAGCGATGTTGGCGGGGATATCCTCACCCCAGGCCGCGCCGGTGATCATGCGGCCGGTCGGTATGCCGTCCGCGCCAAGCTTGTAGAAGGCGGGGATTCCAGGCACGTAGAGTCCCGTCCCATGAAGTTTCGACCCCCATACGTCGTAGTCCAATTTGATGATGTAGGTCCCCGCAAAGGCATCGACCATCAGCGGATCGCCGAGGTATTTTTTGATGGCGTTGCAGGGAGGGCACCAATCCGCGTAAAACTCGATGTAGGGATCGCGCCCGAGCGCTGCGGCTTTGGTCACCTCGGCCTGCAGGATGTCCGTGAGCTTTGCGCTTCCTCCCTCGATGACGATGACCGAGAATTGGTCCGGCGCAGGGGATTCGTCGATCCAGGTGTAGTCCAGAGCGGGGGTTGCGGTGGGTTCTTCTGTCGTCGCGGCAGTGACAACCGTGGTAGGTGGGATTTGTGAGTTATCGACATTTTGGGTTTCCGGCAGGAAGGATTCCAGGAAGGCGCAGCTTGACAGGATAAGCCACAAGGATACCAAGGCTATTGTTTTTGAGAGAAGTTTATGTGTCATGGTGATTCCAAAGCTTGAGTTCGAGGGTAGGCACGTTTCAAACATGACCTACTACTCATCTTATCTCTTTTCCCTGCTCACTACCCCTTCGGCAAATCCAGCAGCGTGACCTCGGCCAGCAGTCGGGCGTTGACGTTCCTGTCGAGGCGGTCCACGGCCTTCTCCAGTCCGTTCACGGTACGGCGCACCTGCGGGAGCGTCAGTTGCCCGGCCAGAGCGGAGATCTCATCCGCGCGGTCGATGTTTGCGAGGGGAGAACTTGCTTTTGAGATGACCAGCATCGCGTCGCGGTAATAGGATGACCACAGCATCAGCACACGGCGGAAGATGTCCTTGTCCCTGGCAAGCTTGTCGGCATAGGCGAACTTCCGCACACGCGTGGCAGACATCAGCTCCTTAAGATCGACCAGCCGCTCGGCGCGCGCCTTGAGCGCGTCGGGGTCGTTCAGCAGGCGCAGAGCGTAGCCGGGGCGTCCGTTCGAGAGGTGAGCCAGCAGCCGGGCATCCTCCTCGGACGCACTGTTGTTCAGCAGGTGGCTCTCCACCGTTTCGATGGGCAGCGCGCGCAGGCGCAGGATTTCACAGCGCGAGGGAATGGTCGGCAGCAACTGCTCCGCGCTGTCGGCGGTCAGGATCAGGATGGCGTAGGACGGGGCTTCCTCCAGCGTCTTGAGCAAGGCATTCTGCGCATTTTGATTCGCTTCCTGAAAACGCAAGAAGAGCGCCACGCGGTTCTTCGATTGGTAGGGCTTTAGCGACAGGCTGTGATTGACCTCGCGCACCTGGTCTATCTTGAGCACGCCGCCTTCCGTCTCCGCCTGCACGACCGACAGGTCCGGGTATTGCATGGACTCCACTTGCTGGCATGCGCGGCAGGTGCCACAGGATTCTCCCGGCGCGGGCGGATTGGAACAGAACAACGCGCGCGCGAATCTCAATGCGAGGGTGCGGCGTCCGGCACCGGGCGGACCGACGAACAGGTACGCGTGGCGCACCGCGTCGTGCGCGATGTGCTGCTTGAGCAGATTCACCGCCCAGTCGTGTCCCAGCAGGCCCCAGTTTGATTCAACAGGACTTATTTATAAGCCCCCTTTTTAAGTGTCATTGCCTGCACCGTGCGCACACCTGCCCTTGCGGGCGGTGCAAGGGGGCACGCGTGCGAGCCGCCGCTCTATGGCGGCGCGGCAATCGCCACTTGAACGGTTACATACTAGCCGGTTTGCATTATCCGTTAAACGGGAGATTGCCATGCTCGTTGCACTCGCTCGCAATGACATCATTACCCCTCCCCGCCGCGCAGGCGCAGATATGAATCATAGCGTGCCGCGTTCACCGTCCCTGCCTCGACGGCCGCGCGCACGGCGCAGCCCGGTTCGTGCGAGTGCGTGCAGTCGTTGAACTGGCAGCGCTCCACCAGCGGCCTCAGCTCGGGGAAGTAGCCGTCCAGTTCCTCCGGCTCGGTGTCCCACAGCGCCAGCGAACGCATGCCGGGCGTGTCGGCCACGTAGCCTCCGTCTTTCAGCGCGATCAGTTCCCGAACCACGGTGGAGTGCCTGCCCTTATTGATGGCTGTGCTGACTTCGCGCACGGACTGTCCCAGCCCCGGCTGGATGGCATTCAGCAGGCTCGATTTTCCCACCCCGCTGGGTCCCGCCAAACCGGAGAGATGTCCCTTCAGGTGTTCGCGCAGTTCGTCGAGTCCGCTGCCCTCTTTGACGGAGGTGTAGATCACGGGATAGCCGATTCCCAGGTAATGGCCGAAAAATTCCCGGGCGCGGTCCCCGCCGACCAGGTCGATTTTATTGGCGACGATAAGCGCGGGGATGCCCTGCTTCTCGGCGATGACGAGGTAACGGTCCAGCATGCGCAAGTGCGGCTCGGGGTGGGCGCAGGCGAAGACGAACAGCACCTGGTCCGGGTTGGCGAGGATGATCTGCTGGTAGATGCCCTGCGGACGCGGGTCCAGCCGCACGAGGGCCCGGCTGCGCGCCTCGACCGATTCGATCATACCCGTTTCATCGGGTTGGGCGGTGATAATCACCCGGTCGCCCACAGCGGCGAGGTCGCCCAGTCGTTTTCCCTTCTTCAGCCGTCCGCGCAGCTGGCAGGTAACGAGTCCCGTTGCGGTCTGCACGGTAAAGAAACCGGATTGGGCACGGACGATCAGGCCGGGGAGGGTATTTTCGGGCATCGAGGATAATGTACCACAAAATGCTACGTCCCGAAGGTTTTACTGAACCTTCGGGACGTTTTTCTGATGATAACCTGCCAAGCAGGGCTTCGTTTGGTTTTTTATGGCGCCGGGGTTGGAGTTGGGGTTGAAGCCGGACCGTAATAACTCTGCGGCTTGCCGTATCTGTAGCTCTCCACGATGCGTTTGAAGACCGGCGCGGCCCACTCGGAGCCTTCGCCCTGATATTCAAGCACCACCGCCACGGCAATGTCGGGTTTGCCCTCGATGTTCGCATCGGTATACCCAGCGAACCAGGCGTGCGGTACCCCGGCGCTGGTTTCCGCAGTGCCGGTCTTGCCATAGACCGGGATGCGCAGACCGTTCAGCTTGTAATAGGCTGTGCCGCGCGGGTTGGAGACCACGTCGTACATGGCACCCTTGATGACGTCCATGTTCTCGGGGCTGATGGGCAGCGTGCCTTGTGCCTCGGGCTTGAAGACCTGCGTATCCTGCCCGCTGACGTTGGTGATGCGTTCGATGATCTGCGGGCGGAAGAGCGTTCCGCCGTTGCCGATGGCTGCGATGAAGCGCGCCACTTGCAGCGGGGTGACCAGCACGTCGCCCTGGCCGATGGCCTGGTTGACCGCGGCGATCTGCTCACCGGGGTCTTGAATCGTGCCGGCGCTTTCGGGGATCTCGATGCCGGTCTTGCTGCCGAGCCCGAAGGCGCGCGCCATGTTGGCGATATCGGTGGTCATGCCGGCGTCGTACAGGGTCTATGCCGATTTCCCAGAACCAGGGGTTGCAGGAGCGCATCAGTCCCTGCGGCAGGGTCAGCAGGCCGCTGGGCTTGGTGGTGCATTTGCCGTCGGGGTCCTCGAGCTTTTCGTCCTCGCAGTGCTGCCAGGTCCAGTCGTGGCGAATCTTGTCGGTCAAACCGGTCCAGTCATACTGGCAGTCGAGCGTCGCTCTCGGGAGTGAAGACCCCGCTCTGCAGCGCGGCGGCCATGGTGATGACCTTGAAGACCGAGCCGAGCGGATACTCACCCTGCGTGGCGCGGTTGAGCAGCGGCTGGTTCGGGTCGCCCAGCACATCGGGCAGCAGGATGTTGTTGTAGTTGTCCGGGTCGAACAGGTTGGGGTCGTAGCCCGGCGAGGAGGCCATCGCCAGCACGCGGCCGGTGTCGCGTTCGATCACCACCGCCGCGCCGTTGAATCCGTTGAGCGCCTTCTCGACTTCCTTCTGCAGGTCCTTGTCGATGGTCAGGTAGACGGACTGCGCCGGGCGCGAATCACCCTGGGCGAGGGCTTTGACCAGCGACCCGTCGGGCGCGAGCACTTCGAGCGTGCCGCCGCGCTCGCCCCCCAGCTGGGATTCGTAATTCTGTTCAACGCCAAGCCCTGCACCGACGCGGGCGCCGAAACTGTAGCCGTCACGCCTGTACTGGTCCACGTTCTCGGGGGTGAGCGGAGCGAGGTAACCCGTGATACTGGAGCCCACACCCCCGTCGTGATAGAAACGCGAGTTATATTCGCGAGCCAGAATACCCAGCGAGTTCAGGTACTCGGTTGAGAAGATCAAATCTTCGGCGGCCACTTCGCCCAACGGCACCCACCAGCCAGGTTGCTGCCCGGTCAGCGAATCGGCGATCTCGTCCTGCGACTTGCCCGAGAGGCGCGATGCCACTGCCAGCAGATCCCCATAGAGATCCGGGTTGGCCAGCGTGGGGCCGGGGTCGATGCCCAGCGCGTACGCATCCGCCTGGGTGACGACGGCGTGCCCGTCGCGGTCGTAGATGTCGCCGCGGGCAGGGATCTTGTAGCTCATTCGCAGCACATTACCGCCCTTAAGCTCGGGCAGGATCAGCCCGTCGTCCCAATTCAATTTCCACTGACCATCCTCGAGGGCAAAGCTGGCGATCATGTCGCGCTTCAACTCGCCGACAAGGGCGGTGGCGTAGTTCAGTCCGTAGGCGACCTCGGCGGAATTGGGATTCGTCATCGTCGAGCGGACGTCGTAGGTCAGCTCCTGCAGGCTCATCTCGTTGTAGGCGTCGTTGTGACGCTTGGCGAAGTCTTCCTGCGAGATGGCCAGCCGGCTTGCGTCGCTGAGCATGGCGTACATGGTGGCGTAATCCTCGGCCTTCATCGCTTCGAGGTAGAGGTTCATCGCGGAGGCGGGGTCCGGTGGGATGACCACGGTGATCTCGGGCGTGGGCAGTTCAGAGCCGGGCGTGACGTTGCCGTTGGCGGTCGCGCAGCCGGCCAGCAATGCCGCCAGCAAAAGGATGTTGATCGTAAAAATTCGTTTCATCGTTTCACCTTGTTAATTCAACCTGCCCCCAAAATGGACGGGAAGACAGGACACTGATACTTGAGAAAAGCCTGGCAGTTGCCGGGCAGGTCCGCGCCGGGCGTCATGCCGAATTCTTTCAGCAACCGGGCCAGGTGGCAGTGCGGTAGCCCCATCACGCTGGAGAAGCAGCCTTCCATGCGGACGACGGGCTGGAAGCCGGGATGCTGGATGGCGTACGCGCCAGCCTTGTCGAGCGGGTCGCCGGTGGCGACGTAGGCGCGGATCTCGTCGTCGCTATAGTTGCGCATCGGCACGTCGGTGATGCACAGGTCGGTGGCAAACTTCCCATCGGCAGGTCGATAAACTGCGATGCCGGTGTAGACCTGGTGCGTGCATCCGCGCAGCCGTCGCAGCATAGACTCGGCTTCCGCGGAGTCCGCCGGCTTGCCGAGGATATCGCCGTCGATGATGACCGCCGTGTCCGATCCCACGATGACCTGATTAGATCCGGCCTGCCGAGCCGACGCCCGGGCTTTGGCTTCCGCCAGCCGCATCACGTACTCGCGCGGCGTTTCGCCGGGCAGGACGGATTCGTCCACGTCGGCGGGGGCGGTGGTGAACTCCCATCCGCCGAGCGCGAGCAGTTGTTTGCGCCGCGGCGAATTGGAAGCCAGAAGCAATGTCGGTGACGGCATGGAAATTTATTCTAACACAGTCTTTTTTTGATGCTTTTGCGCGCTGGCGATTCTTATGATTTTATAATAGTGCCCCACCCGCCCAGCCCTCCCCAAATACGACGGTGAAGGCATTCTTGGAAGTTAACATTTAGGTCGTATTTGGGGAGGGTGCCCAACGGGCGGGTGGGGCTGCTGATACTTAAATTATCCCTGTGTTCCTCAATCCCGTTGTAAAATCAGGGGAACTTGACTAGACCAATCAACTCGGAGGGACTTGTGGACGGACTCAAGCAACGCATCATACGTGACGGCAAGAATCTGGGGGGCGGCATACTCAAGGTGGACAGCTTCATCAATCATCAAGTGGACCCGGCATTGATGGACACCTGCGGACGCGAGTTCGCGAAGCGCTTTGCCAAAGTGGGCGCGACAAAAATCCTGACGGCGGAAATCTCCGGCATTGCGCCGGCGCTGATGACCGCCCTGCATCTTGGCCTGCCGGTGGTCTACGCCCGCAAGACCAAACCCATCACCATGCCGGACCAGGTCTTCCTGACCCTCGCGCCTTCCCATACCAAAGGGCGCATGGTCGAGCTGATCGTCTCGCCGGAGTACCTCGCGCACGGCGAAAAGATTCTGATCATCGACGACTTCCTCGCCACCGGCTCGACCATCCACGGGCTGGTGCGCCTCGCGCAGACCGCCGGCGCGGCCATCGTCGGCATCGGTGCACTGATCGAGAAGAGCTTCGAAGGCGGGCGCGCAGCGCTCAACGAGCTGGGTGTGCCCATTGAGTCGCTGGTATCCATCCAGTCGATGGAAGGCGACTCCATCGTCTTCGTTGAAGGTTGATCGCGCTGATTCTTCGGCTGCCCCGGACGATTCGCTTCGGCCGAGTCCTCGGCGGGCTGACCGGATTCATCTTCGCCCACATGAGCCAACTCCTGCCCCTTGACCGCCTCGCTGAGACCGGGACGCTGATCGCCTTTCGCCACCCGCAGCCGGCGTACCCGTTCCATGTGCTGATCGTGCCGAAGAAACAGGTCGCCTCGCTCGAAGCGCTCGACCCGGCGGATTCTGCTTTCCTTTCCGATCTGTATTCCACCGTGCAGGGACTGGTAAAACAATTTGACCTCGGCGCGGACGGCTACCGGCTGATCGTCAACGGCGGGAAATTCCAGGACTTTCCGCAGTTGCATTTTCACCTCATCAGTGATCATCCCATAGCATTGAAAACCTAAGATGTATAATCACGCCCCTGAAAATTATATCTGCCCATTCTGCCAAATTATCCGAGAAGGCATTGCCGGTTTGAACAGCGAGGTTGTTTTTCAAGATGAAGCGATCACGGCTTTCATGAGCTTGCACGATCCGCCTAACAACCTCGGCCACGTGATTATTATCCCAAACGAGCACTTTGAAAATGTCTACGACCTGCCCGCGTCCATGTCGGCGAAAATCCACGAACATGCCAGAGCCGTTGCGTTGGCGATGAAGTCAGCCTATCATTGTGACGGGGTCACCTTGCGGCAGAATAACGAACCGCACGGTGGGCAGGATGTCTGGCATTATCACCTGCACATTTATCCCCGCTACGAGGGAGATAACTTTCCTCGTGTTGAAAAGGAAGTCACCCCCGAGGAACAACGAGTTGAGCATGCAAGGCGACTCCGTGAACACCTGGTGAACCATGCATAATTCCATCGCCATCCTCGACTTCGGTTCACAATACGCCCAACTGATCGCCCGCCGGGTGCGCGAGGCGCACGTCTACTGCGAGCTTTTTCCCTGGGACGCGCCTCAGGAAAAGATTCTGTCCATCGCGCCGCAGGCGTTCATCCTCTCGGGCGGACCGAAGTCCGTCTACGAGGCGGGCGCGCCGTTCATACAGCCTTTTATCATCGAATCTGGCCTCCCCATCCTCGGCATCTGCTACGGCATGCAGGCGCTGACTCACGCGCTGGGCGGCAAGGTCGACTCCTCGGCACAGCGCGAATACGGCGACGCGGAGATCCAACCCCTCGTGCCCGGTACGATGTTCGACAGCATCTCCAAAGTGTGGATGTCGCACGGCGACCGCATCACGCAGATGCCGCCCGGTTTCATTGCGTTGGCTAAATCCGGTAACAGCCCCATCGCCGCCATGGGCGATTTCTCGCGCAAGTATTTCGCGGTGCAGTTCCACCCCGAGGTCAACCACACACCCGGCGGCGCGGAATTGCTGCGCCATTTCGCGGTGGACATCTGCGGCATCGCGCCCGACTGGACGCCGGCTTCCATCATCGAGGAGAGCGTGAAGCGTATCCGCGCACAGGTGGGGGATGAACGTGTGCTGGCAGCAGTCAGCGGCGGCGTGGATTCGTCCGTGGCGGCGGCGCTGGTGCACAAAGCCATCGGCGACCAGCTCGTGTCGGTCTTCGTCGACACCGGTTTGCTGCGCAAGGACGAGCCGGAGCAGGTCGTCGCGGCTTTCCGCGGCACGCTTGGCTCGGAGCTGGTCGCGGTGGATGCCGCGGGCGAGTTTTTCGAGGCGCTGAAGGGAATCACCGAACCTGAAACGAAACGCCGGGTCGTCGGCGAGAAATTCATCCGCATCTTCGAGCGCGAGGCAAAGGGGCTGGGCCAGCCACGCTTCCTCGTGCAGGGGACCATTTACCCGGACGTGGTCGAATCGTCCGCGCCGGACCGCAACAAGGCGGACAAGATCAAGACTCATCACAACGTCGGCGGCCTGCCCGAGGACATGGCGTTCGATCTGGTCGAGCCGCTGCGCTATCTGTTCAAGGACGAGGTGCGCGAGGTGGGCGAAGCGCTCGGATTGCCGACGGACATGGTTTGGCGGCAGCCATTTCCGGGTCCCGGCTTGACCGTGCGCGTCCTGGGCGAGGTGACACCCGAGCGGGCAGACCGCCTGCGCGAGGCGGATTCGATTCTAACTGCTGAATTGTCCCGCGCTGGCTTGCTCGGCAAACATGCCGGCACCAGCCAGGCGTTCGCCGTCCTGCTGCCCGTCCGCTCGGTGGGCGTGATGGGCGACCAGCGCACCTACCAGGATGCCTGCGCCATCCGCGCGGTGGTCACCGACGATTTCATGACCGCCGACTGGGCGCGCATCCCCCACGAGGTGCTGGCGAGGATTTCCACCCGTATAGTCAACGAAGTGCACGGGATAAACAGAGTGGTGTATGATATTACCAGCAAGCCGCCGGCAACCATCGAGTGGGAGTGACGTAGACCGAGGTGAGGGACCGCGTGGGAGGTCCATGACCTGAAAGGAGTTGCATCATGAATTACGGTGAAGTCCTGACCCGGGCGTGGAAGATCGTCTGGAAGTTCAAGGTGCTGTGGATCTTCGGCATCTTTGCATCCTGCGGGACCGGCAGTAACGGAGGCGGTGGGGGAGGCGGCAACAATGTCAGCTATCAATTCTCCAACGGTGAGCTTCCGCCGCAGTTCGAACAATTCTTCGGAAACTTCGACCGCTTCATCAACGACATGTGGTGGATCTTTGGCCTGATCATCTGCCTGACATGCGTGCTGGTCTTGGTCGCCATTTTCCTGTCCACCATCGGAAAGATTGCGCTGATCAAGGGCACGCTCAGAGCCGAGGAAGGCGCGGAGCGCATGGGATTCGTCGAACTCTTCAACGCGAGCACGCCCTACTTCTGGCGCGTGTTCGGCCTGTCGCTGCTGCTCTTCTTTATTTTCTTTGTGCTGGTGATGCTGGGTGTGCTGGTCTTTATGGGCGCGGCCATGGTGACGTTTGGCATCGCCATGATCTGCCTTGTTCCGTTGTGCTGCCTTCTGATTCCCGTCATGTGGGCGATCAGTGTCATCCTTGAGCAGGCTTACATCGCCATCGTGGTCGAGGAGCGCGGCATCGCCGACGGGCTCTCGCGCGGCTGGGAAGTGGTCAAGTCCCACTGGGAGCCGATGCTGGTGATGGGGGTGATCCTCATCCTCGGCGCGGCGATCGTGGGTCTGGTCATCGCCATCCCGATCATGATGATCACCTTCCCGTTGTTCTTTGCGCTCGGATTTTCCGGCAGCGACAGCATGGCACCCCTCGCAATCGGTGGAATATGTTTCCTGATCTATCTGCCTGTCCTGATCGTGGCGGGCGGGATCCTCAAGGCTTACGTGCAGAGCGCCTGGACGCTGACCTTCCTGCGCGTGACCGGGCGCGGGCCGAATCCTGAAATTGATTCATCTGAACCGGAGGCGTCCCTGCCGCCGCTTGAACCTGTGAATGCGTAACCGAATCCTGTCTTTCGCGTGTCTGGTGACCCTTCTGGGAGCGGTGTTCCTTTCCGCTCCCAGACCCTCTGTCGCTGCCCAGGGCACGCTGACAGTCGAGATATCCCCGCCGGATGCCTCGGCTTTCCCTGTCATCTCGACCCTGCTCGAGGTCTATGGCGTGGACGGGCAGTTCGTAACCGGACTCACCGCACAGGATGTCACCGCCCTCGAGGACGGTGTATCCATTCCGCTTGATTCGCTCGAGGAGACTGCCCCCGGCGTGCAGTTGGTGGTGGCGGTCAACCCCACCGCGGCGCTGGCGGTGCGTGACGTGAAAGGCCTCTCCCGCTACGATAAAGTCAAGGAGGCCATCATCGCCTGGGCTGAATCCCGCCCCGAAGAGAACACCGACGACCTGAGCCTGGTGGCGACCGGCGGCTCGCTGCTGGTCCACCGTCCCATCGACGAGTGGCTGCGCAACTTCTCCGGCTATACCCCGGATACGCGCCGAGGCGTCCCTTCGCTGCAGGCGCTGAACCTGGCGCTGGATGCGCTCGAGACCAAGCCTACTCAGCCCGGCACCAAGAAGGCCATCCTGTTCATCAGCCCGCATCTGACCCCCGAAACCTTCGACGGCGTGGACAGCGTCATCCAGCGCGCGAACGATATGGATGCCCGCATCTTTGTGTGGCTGCTGGACACGGGCGCCTTCTTCACCGGCCCGGGGGCGCAGGCGCTGCAGCGTCTCGCCGTGGAGACCGGCGGGCAGTTCTATGCCTATTCCGGCATCGAAGCCCTGCCGGACCTGGAGTCCTATCTCGGCAGCCTGCGCTATCTCTACAAGGCGACCTACACCTCGCGCATCACCCAGAGCGGAGCGCATACGCTGTCCATGCAGGTGACCGCAGGTGAAGGACAGGCCGCCTCATCGGAGCAGACCTTCGAGATGACCGTCGAGCCGCCCAGCGCGTTGCTGCTCTCGCCGCCGCTTCAGATCGTCCGCGAGACCGACCCGGAAGACCAATACAACCTTGAAACGCTGGCGCCTTTATCGCAGGCGTTGGAAATACTGGTGGAGTTCCCGGACGACCACCCTCGCGAGCTGGCACGCACAGCCCTGTTGGTGAATGGACAGGTTGTGGCTGAGAACACCGCCGAGCCGTTCGATACTTTCTCGTGGGACCTGACTCCCTACCAGGCGAGTGGTATCCTCCAGCTGGCCGTGGAGATCGAGGACACCCTCGGCCTGAAGCGCACCAGCCTGTCCGTGCCCGTGGAGCTGACCGTCATCCAGCCGCCCAGCGGATTCTCCGCCTTCCTGGAGCGCAACAAATCGGCCGTCACGACCGGCGCAGTGGTGCTGACGGGTATCATCCTGATGCTGGTGGTGCTCATCGGCGGGAGGCTGCGCATGCCCTCCGCGAAGGACCGGCGCAAGGCGCGCAAGGCCGAGACCGACCCGGTCACCCAGCCGGTGATCGTGACAGCGGAAAAAGCGCGCGAGACGAAATCCTCGCCGCTCTCGTGGCTGCGCGTCCGGCCGGTGATCGCCCCCGCCTACCTCTCCAAAGTCACACCGGACGGGCAGGCTGTGCCTGGCGCGCCGATCGCGCTCACCGCGCGCGAGGCCACCTTCGGCACGGACCCCGTCCAGGCAACCAACGTGCTGGACGACCCGTCCGTTGTCCCCACTGCACTGCCGCCTGCGACAGGACGACCGCGGGAACTTCATGCTCTACGACCAGGGCTCGGTCTCGGGCACCTGGGTCAACTTCGAGGCGGTCGGACGCGAGGGCAAACGTCTTGCACATGGTGATATAGTTAACATAGGCACGTTGAGCTTTCGCTTTGTCATGCGCCGGGCGCCGTCCGTTCCGCGTCCGCGCGTCATCCCTTCGGAGACGGATGACCTATGATCCCAATCAAACAAGCCCACCTGCACGTGGCCGCCCTGTCCCACATGGGCATGGTGCGCAAGAACAACGAGGACAACTTCGCCGTTTCTGCGTTTCAACTCTCGAGAATCGGATTCCACCCCGGCGGTCTTCGCCATCCTGTGCGACGGGATCGGCGGGCACAAAGCTGGGGAGGTTGCCTCCGAGATGGCCGTCAACCGGATCAGCGCGGGGGTGGCACGCTCGGACGGGGCGCATCCCACCGAGACGCTGGCCAAGGCTTTCCGCGAGACCAACGAAAAAATCGTGGCGGCTGCGCGCGACAACCCCGACCGGAAGGGGATGGGCGCCACCCTGGTCTGCGCCTGGGTGATCGGGCGGCGGCTGTACACCGCCACGGCCGGCGATTCGCGCCTCTACCTGGTGCGCGCAGGGAGTATCCGCCAGTTGAACATCGACCATACCTGGCTGCAGGAGGCGGTCGAAAAGGGAGCCGTCGACCCGGCCAAGTTGAAGGACGCACCCAACCTGCATGTCATCCGCCGGCACCTGGGTTCGGAGAAGGAAAATGAGCCGGACTTCCGCCTGCGCCTGAAGGACGGGGAGACCAACGAACAGATGGCGGCCAATCAGGGCACGCCGCTGCTCCCCGGCGATGTGCTGGTGTTGTGCTCCGATGGGCTGACCGATTACCTGAAGAGCAGCGAGATCCTGGGGGTGATGCAAAAGACGAAGAACCTGAACGCGTCCGTCAAGACGCTGGTGGACCAGGCAAACCAGCGCGGCGGGCAGGACAACATCACGGTGGTGATGCTGATGATGCCCTGGGACGCGGAGAAGCAGGGGTGGTTTACAAGGTAATAGAGATTAA
>CAVZGY010000001.1:0-523611 GCA_963774975.1 uncultured Chloroflexia bacterium | reverse complement strand
CTACGCCGCCCGAGTGGATGGCGCCAATAAATTCCAGGAAGTGATCTACATCACCATCCCACAGCTCCGGCCAGTTTTGTTCTTCACCATCGTGTATGGCTTTATTTCCGCCTTGCAGGTGTTCGATGCGCCCTGGCTGATGACCGCCTCACAATACAGTACGTATGGAGGGCGGTTGCAAGGATTGCTCTTTCCTGTGATGGACATGATGGGGCGTGCGTTCGGTAGCTTAAAGTTCGGTCCAGCTTCGGCTTATGGGTTTATGCTGATGATCATGATTCTGATCGTAACCGGGATTCTATTCTGGTTCCAACGTAAAATAGGTGAGGCATAGAATGGCAAAGCCACCTGTTCGCATCCGGATTAAGGTAAATACGATTTTGAAATGGATCATTGCAATGGTCATCGTGTTCATCGCTCTATTCCCCATCTGGTGGGTGATCAGCATCTCGTTCAGCGATCCGGGTATCCCCGTATCCGTCAACCCCAGGTTGTACCCATCCTCTTTATCGGCAGGAATCCAGAATATCCTCAAAGCCGTCACTGAGAATAACAACCAGTTCTTAAGGGCTTACTTAAATACAACTTTATATACGGTTTTCACAATTCTAGGTGTGCTCATCCTTTGCTCAATGGCGGCCTATGAATTTGCCTTGTTCGAGTTCCCAGGTAAGAATATTCTGTTCTCTCTGGCGCTGTTCGCAATGATGATCCCAACCGTGGTCACGTTAATTCCGACCTACCTGTTGGTAGCCGATTTGGGCTGGATCAATACCCTTCAAGGATTAGTGGTGCCCGGGATTGCTTCTGCGTTTGGCTTGTTTATGCTGACCCAATTTTTCCGGGATATCCCCAGAGAATTCTTGGATGCAGCCGTCATCGACGGCGCCAATCACTTCGAGGTTTACCGCTACATTGTGTTGCCGCTTTCAACCAATGCTCTGGTCACGCTCGCCATCATCACTTTCATCAACACCTGGGGCAACTTTGTCTGGCCGCTGGTCATTGCCACCAGTGAAAAAACATTCACAGTAAGTCAGATGATCAACCGGTACAATGGTCAATTCACTCGTGCATCGATCAACACAATCATGACAGTGAATCTGCTGGCTGCCGTCCTGCCTCTGCTGTTCTTCATTTTTTTCCAAAATAAGATCATCAAGGGTATCTCGATGTCTGGCTTGAAAGGTTAATAGAGCTTGCCTGACATCGATTTGCAGCTTAGGTTTTAAACCTTTACTCCAAGCCGCGTCAATTTCCTACTGCACCCCGATCATATCGTGGGTCCCCGGCAGGTGCCAGTCAATCCAGCAGGACAAATTAATCCAGTGCACTGCGAGAAGTCAGCAAGCGGAGAAGAGTTGGCATTGCCAAATCCAGGAAAGGCGACCGTGCATCATTCCACGCCGACGATGCGGCTGAGAATTTCATGAAAGCTCCAGCAAACTGAAGTCGGTCTGTTGGTGAGAGTATCCATATCGTTTTTCCGGCAGTATTGACCGTGCGCTGTTACGCTAAAAATAGATATCAATAAGCATTAAAATAAAATTAACTTTGAGGTGATATGAACAAGGATAATCAACAAACTTCTACTCCCAATTGGGTGGATAGAACGGAAGAACCTTATTACATGGGCGACTCGATCAAAGCCATACCAGAATGCATTGAGACTTGTTTGGATGCAGACTTTTTACTCACGATTCATGATCGTATGAAGAAGGTCAATCCGTTACGTATTTTCTTGATTGGCTGTGGAACATCCTATAATGCCTGCGAATCGATCGCTTACCTCTGCCGCATTGCGCTGAAAATTCCTGCCGATGTTTACGATGCTTTGGATTTTGAGCTTGACACTCCTTTTGGCGTCGATTCGCACGCCTTGGTCATATCAATCAGCCATACCGGTCAAACCCTTTATACCTGCATGGCCAGTGAAAAAGCGAAAAGTATGGGCGCATTCACAGTGGGCATTTCGGCCAATCCCAATTCCCGATTGATCAAAAACGCGAACTTCGGTTTGGCTGATCCCTATCCTCACGAAACACGGCCGAGAGGAAAAACCCGGAGTTATCACAGCTCGATTCTGTTGGGCATGCTCGCAGTGATGATGGTCGCCCCCGCGGAAAGCGCTCAAGCTGAATTCGTCATCCAGATTAATAAGGTTGCTCAAGCCATTCGCCAGAATTTAGGTCAATGGGAAAAAGCTGGCCGTTCCATTGCCTTTCATTGGGCAAAGGTGACCACACATTACATGTTGGCTGGTTTTGGAATTCAGAAGGCAAACGCCGATGAGTTCAAATTAACCATCGAGGTGTTGGTGAAAGCGCCACCAACTATACCTCTCGAAGAATTTACCCATGGACCTGGGGCTAGTTTCCGTAAGGACATGGGGATTATCCTTTTCCAAACGGATCCACGCTCCTTGGATAGGTGCCTTGAAATCGCCAGAGGAGTGGCCGTATCTGAAGCTCAACTGGTTGTCATTACCGATGCCGTCAGCGCAGCCTGGCCAGAGCGAGCCGATGTCGTCACACTACCCACGGTTGAGAATGCCGGGCTGTTTGGCTTGTTCCCTGCTGCTGCAGCAGCTCAAAACTTGCTGTATTATCTGGCTATCGAAAAAAGCCTTAACCCTGATGTCAACTGCCTGGATATTCATCCTGAATTGGCCGGCGTTTCCGCTATCTTTTTTCCACCAGGAACCCATTAATTCTCCGCCATCATGAGGACACAATGGAATTTCTTGGTGTAGACATCGGTGTCTCATCAATCAAATACGGCCGGGTCCGTCTGGATGAGGAAACCACCATCCAAAACTTTGATGAGATTGTGATCCCGCAAAAATCGCGAGAAAAAGAATACGCCATAGCCATCAATTTGTTACTGCAAACAATGTTGCCTTTCCAGGCAGTATGTTTTGGGTTCCCAAGCCGTATTTGGAAAAATAAGATACTGCGTGAAGATATCGATTTTGATGGTTTTTGGGCAAAAGTTCAAAAAGATCTTCAGGCACAGAAAATCCCATATTTCTCCATGAATGACGCTGATGCCGCAGGCGTGGCGGAGATCTGTAGAAAAGGAGCGGAAGATTTACGGCAAGGTGTAACCGTTTTATTGACGCTTGGCAGCGGGATTGGCTCTGCTATTTTTCTTGATGGAAAATTACTCCCCAACACTGAAATGGGCGCCATTGAAATGCATGGAATGAGAGCTGAATTATATACTGCAGCATCCATAAAAACCCAGGAATCGTTAGCAATACAGGAATGGGCAGAACGCTTGCAGGAGTATCTCAAGGTCGTCGAGTATATTCTCTCCCGAACCATTTGGTTTTGGGTGGAGGAAATCAGCGCTGATTTTTCTATGTATAAAGATTTATTGAAGACGCGTGCTTCTCTCCAGCCAGCTTTTTACCGCAATCAGGCAGGAGTGATTGGCGCTGCTATTTACGCCGCCCAACAAACTCACTATACCGATCAAATTAACTTAACAAGTTCTGAATATCTTGTTGACGGTTCCTTCGGCGCTGGTCTCATGACCTTGCCGAGTTTTGACCGTTAGGTCTCCTAACATCAAATGCTGGCATAGCCCACGTCCTGGCCGCACCGATCTCAGCGCCCCTCGCAGGCTCGGTCTCGCGCAGCATCTTAGATTAAGTGGAGTGCGTGTTCACGTTTATGGATACCGTCCACTTTGGGGTATTTTTGGGAATTGGTGTGCAAATAATTATTTCTAATTTCTGCTACTACGATACTGCATCGGGGAAATAAGCGTAAAAACGCAATTTCAATCTCAGTTGCGATGTTTACTTCATAGTCCCTCGAAATCTGACAACGAATCCTTAACTACGGAAATGTAAAATGAAAGAGTCCTACAAAAGCCAGTGGTATAATAAGAACGTTCGTTCTGTTCGGACCTAAAGAGTCTTTGATCAGCCAATCACAGTTCTTCGGGTTCTATTGAATTACAGGTCCGAAAGTACGTCGAAAACACGAGCTTTGTGCTAAAGTCAGCGAATTCGGGATTGGGACTCATAACCCGGAGGTCGTGCGTTCAAATCGCACCCCCGCTACTAAAAAACCACCTTTCTGGTGGTTTTTTGTTATTACTCAACCAAAATGTCAGCGAAATAAGACACGGACTAGTTGCTTAATAGTCGCTGGTTCGAATCCAGCCGAGCCCATACCTTTTCGCTTGGTCGCTGGTAAGTACCCCAAAGGGCATCGAATCCAGCTGTGTCAGGAATGTATGATGTTACGAATTGGTCATAAGAATCAATAAACACTTTTACCGACCCTTCCCCCTGATAATCCCATGCCTCCAAACGAACCTAGGGAATTTACCCATTCTACTGATCGTCTATATTGATTACAACTTTAATGGCATTATTTTGGGGATTCAGCAAAGTTTCAAAACCTTGTTGAAGTTCTAAAAAATTGAAGCGGTGTGTGATAAGTTTCTTTAGATCAACGACATTGTTTTCAAGCAAAGTCAGGCTATCCTGAAAATCCCAGCAGTATCCTTGAGAACCCGCCAGGTTGATTTCGCGTTGGACGAACAGGTTGACAGGAAGAACTGCATCGGGCTTTTCAAATATTCCCAATAAAGTGGCGCATCCACCTTTTTTCAATACCTTGAGCGCCTGGATCAGCGTCGCTTCCAACCCAACAGCTTCAAAGCTGCGATCAACACCTATCTGCCCGGTCTTTTCCATTATCCTTTCAACCGGATTTGATTCGAGGCTGTTAATAACCTCCACGGCACCATAGCTCAAGAGCACTCTGTAAACGGAAAGAGTTGATGTCAACAATAAAGACCCCCCTTCCGGTTGTTCTGTGCACCAGCATCGCGACAAGCAAGCCGATCGCACCTGCCCCAAACACGGCGCATGTCTGCCCAAGGCAGATGCCTGATTTTTTCACGGCATGCAAGGCTACAGCGAGCGGTTCGATCAGTGCGCCTTCTTCATAGGAGAGGTGATCTGGCAGTTTAAATACGCGGTCTTCAGACGCGACGAAAAAAGGCGCAAACGCCCCCTGTCCCTTGCGATACTGGAAACTGACATTAGCACACAGGTGATAATTGCCGCGTACACAGAACTCACATTTCCCGCAGGCGATCACCGGTTCAATCGTGACGCGATCCCCGACTCTGTGCTTTCTGCACGGCCGAGCCCACTTCGATGATTTGCCCTGCCGCTTCATGCCCAATCGATACCGGGAGTGAGGCGGATGGGTGCAAGCCTTTAAAAATATGCAGATCGCTGCCGCAAATCGCAGCAGCCTTGACCTGAATGAGGACATCCTTCGCTCCCAAGTTGGGCAGGTTCTTTCGTCTGGAACTCCACCTTCCCCGGAGCAGTTACCATCGCCATTGGATAGGTCTTGGCTCATTTCGGCTCTTCCTGAATCGGATTTAATAATTCTACCCAAACCCCCGACGGAGATTCTGACGGTATCACCCGGTTTCAAGGCGGCGGAAGGAGCTGGTGCACCGTTCATCAGTTTGGGACTACCAGTCAGAATAAGGTCACCTGGATTCAAGAGTCGTCAGGGTGGAGATGTAACTAATCAAATATTCAACATCAAAGAACATTTCGCCCGTGTTGCCCTTCTGGACCTGTTGGTCATCGATCCAGGTTTCCATCGAATAGATTATGTGTGTCTGCAATTTCGTCGGGAGTGACGACAGCTGGTCCCAGCGGCGTAAAAGTATCAAACATTTTTCCCGATGTCCACTGCGATGTCCGTTTTTCCAGCAGGCGATCGCCGATATCATTTGCCAGGGTGAATCCGGCAATATGGTTCGAAGCGTCTTCAGCTGCCACGTTGCGAGCCCGCTTGCCTATGACCACCACCAACTCCACTTCATACGCCACACTGGTTGTGAGTTCAGAGACCCAGACCGGCATTCCTGGGCCGGTGATCGTACTGGCAGGTTTTAGGAAAACGACCGGGTAATCCGGCGCAGTTAATTTTCCAGAAGCCGGGAAATTACCTCCAATACAAATCACTTTGCCGGGATTGGATAATGGAGCTAGAAGCGTGATGTCTTCCAATCCAAAAAAAATGTCTTTCGCCCTACCGTTATCCGTCGGTCAGAGTTGTATGTGCAAACGAAACGGTTTCCGCAAGAACCTTTACCGCATCTTTTCCTGCTTTCAACAATTCCAGAAGAGAACCATAATCTGTTGTATAAGTAAGAGGCTGATTGGTGGCGTGACAGTATTTCTGGTAGGCAAGTTGCGCGTCAACCACATTTTTTTCCAGTAATACTCCCAGGCGGGATTCGTCTGTTATGACGGTAGGTGACGAGTCGCATGGTTTATCCTTTAAGCTTCCCGGTTGAATTTAGGTTCTCGTTTCTCGAGGAAGGCCATCCTGCCCTCGGACGCATCCTGGCCCTCGTCCTGTTTTAACGCGCAAATCACTTTCAAGCGCGAGGCCGGTCTGCCAGCCATCGCGCAGGCCGCGGTTCACGCTCAATTTCGTGGCGGCAGTGACGGGCCCGGAGTAGGAAGCGATCTGACCTGCAAGTGCGATGACTGTATCCAACATATCGTTATCCGGATAAACGTATTCAACGAGTCCAAAGCGTAATGCTTCATCCGCGCCGATCACACGGCCTGTGAGCAGAAGCTCAAGTGCCCGGCCGCGTCCCACCAACCGAGGCAGGCGTTGTGTGCCGCTGCCGCTTGCGAAAGCCCCGACCTTTACTTCAGGAAAACCGAATTTGGCGGACGAAGCCGCCACTCGAAAATCGCACGCCAGTGCCAGGACAGCTCCGCCGCCCAATGTATGGCCGTTACAAGCTGCGATGACTGGAAAGCGCGCATCCTCGATCATTTGATTTAAGCACGATTCCCAATAATCATTTTCAAGCAACCAGCCAACTTCCTGACTGAAATCACGAATGTCCGAACCGACAGAAAAAGCCTTACCCATGCCAGTCAAAACCGCGCAACGGACGGAAGCATCCTGCTCCAGCTCTGCGAGCGCGCGCATCAAGGCGCGCTTGACAGAGTGTCGTAAAACCCCCAGCGGTTCAGAGACGATGGTGATGACTGCGACCCCCTCTCGCGAACGTGAGACTTGAATGGCTGAAGTTTCTTCACTTGGAATATTCTCAGGGTTTATCTTCATCTTTCAACTCTGCTTTCTCAATCGTCCCGGTATATTGCAGGGCTCTTTACCAGCCAGATCGCCAGCCAAGCCCATCGTTTCTTCGCGGAACAAGCGGGCATCCATCTTTTTCAAATCTTGCGAGACATGCGGCTTGAAATCCATGTGCGCCAGGATATCGCGGTCAAGGTCTATGCCCGGGGCTATTTCCATGAGCTCAATGCCATGCTCGCCGCGTCGAAAAACTGCTCGTTCGGTGATGTACAACGCTTCCTGTCCGCGTGCTTGGGCAAACTCTCCGTTATAGGAAACCTGCTCCAATTGCGAGATGAATTTGTTGAACTTGCCTTCTTGTGCAATGACGGTGTTTCCGCCTGGCCATGCAATCTCGACGTTGCCTGCAGTAAATAATCCACTGAAGATCACTTTTTTTGCGTGCTGGCTGATGTTGATAAATCCACCCACGCCAATGATACGGCCATTGAAACGGCTGACATTGACGCTCCCTGCCGCATCCACTTGGGCGAATGAGAGAAATGCCAGATCCAATCCACCGCCATCATAGAAATCAAACTGGTAGGGTTGGTCCACGATTGAAGTGTAATTGATGGCTGCGCCTGCATCCGATGAGGGTACGCCGCCAATTAAACCCTGTTCGTTGGTCAACACAATCAGATCCACGATGCCTTCTTCGGCGGCAATGGTGGCTATACCTGTGGACACGCCGGAGCCCAAATTGCAGACTGCTCCCGGTCGCAGTTCCATGGCCGCCCGTCGCGCAATCACCTTCCGAGAGTCCAACGGCAACGGCGTGATCTCAGTCAATGGTAATTTGATTTCGCCAGCGTAGGCCGGACTGTAATCCATCTTATAGGTCTGGCGTTGGGTAGGATCGACCACAACCAGATCCACCAACATGCCGGGAATTTTGACCTGTTTTGCGGGCAACGTGCCGCGTTGGGTTAACCGGGCAACCTGGACTATGATAATTCCGCCGTTTCGACGGGTAGCCTGAGCCATGGAAAGCATCTCGCCAAATATCGCTTCCCGCTCCATTGTTACGTTGCCATCTTCATCTGCAGTGGTGCCGCGAAGAAATGCCACATCCACATTATGAGGTTTGTAAAAGAGCCAATCTTTTCCTGCAAGATGGACAATTTCCACCAGATCTTCTTTGGCACACTCGCTTTGTCGCCCACCATTGACGCGAGGATCAACGAAGGTGTGCAATCCCGTTTGGGTCAATAGACCGGGACGGCCTGCGGCCATTTCCCGGGTCAATTCGGAAAGAGACCCTTGTGGCAGGGTGTAGGCTTCCACTTTGTTTTCGGTCGCCAGTTGCTGAAAGGCGGGGCTGTTGACCAACGCCCCTGTTACAATCCGTTTGACAAGCCCCGGGTGGGCCAGATGTCCCACTCCCTGACTGACGTTATCGCCAATACCCACCGGGTGGAAGAGGGTGATCTGGCGCGGGCAACTTTCGCGCAAATAACGCGCTTCAAGCGCCACGATCAAAGCTTCGGGGATGGCATGTCCACCTCCAGAGCCGCCGATCATGACGGTATCGTTGTCATGGACATGGCTGACTGCTTCTTCAAAGGATACGACTCTCATAAGAAATGCATCACTTTCTCTTCTTGATTTCTTTGATGACCTGTGCTTCAGGACGCTGTTTATAATACTCGTCCAGTGGATAACAGCCTGAAACCATGCCTTTGCGAGGACCAGTTGTACAATCACTAAAGGTGCGGCAGATGCGTTTGCGCGCCAGCGGTTTTCCGGCCAGGATATCGGCAGGCATTTCAGGATATGACAACACCATGCGACCCAAGGCGACAAAATCGATCATGCCGGACCTGACCACCGCTTGCGCTACATTGGGAAGCCAGTCCTGCAAATAGGTGTAGGCTGACCCGACTGTGGCCAGGTGGGTGGCATGCTGATTGAGTTCCGCTTCCACGTTGATATGGCGGGCCACCCCGACCAACGGGTCTTCAGGTGGAAGATAGCCATCGGAAGGCGGGTAATGCGCTGGCCGGGTAATATGAGGATTGTAGTATGGGCTGCCTGCTGAAAAATTAACCAGCTCCACGCCCAGATTCTGGAGCAGGTCGATCAAGGCAATGGGCTCATCCAAGCTTGACCTGGCCTGGACAGTCAGGATCACCGCCAAAGGCATAAGGATAATGCCCGTTTTCGTCGCGATATTCCAGCATTTTCCCGATATTATTTTCATCGGGCCGGAAAGGCGGAAGGTCAAAGATGCTGACGCGGACACCAATCCGCAGACCTGGACATTCACTGCGGATCCCGGCAACAATCTCTCGCAAGAAACGTGTGCGGTTTTCAAAACTACCGCCGTAAGACCCAGGTCGATCCACGGCGCTTAAGAATTCATGTCCCAAATAGCCATGGCAATGTTTTACATCCACAAACTCAAAGCCGATTTTCTGTGCGCGTTTGGCAGCCCGGATGTAATCCCCGATCAAGTCATCGATTTCCATATCCGTCATGAGCGGGTAATCTTTAGGAGTGTTGAAAATCTGATCGAGAAGTGGATGATGGTAAAGGATTTTCGGTTCGAGTTTGGTTTTTTCGTTTGGGCGGCAAAAGCGTCCGGAATGAGTCAGCTGAAGTCCAACGAGCAGATCGTCGGTCGAGGTGTAACGCGCTTTATGCTCATCCACCAAAGCCTGTCGCAGGGCTTCAATGTCCGCCAAGGTTTTATCCAAAATCATGAGTTGATTAGGGTTTGCGCGACCATCCGGTCGAACGGCGGTTGCTTCACCGCCCCAAATGAGTTTTGCGCCGCTTCGACCAAAGTTGCGCCAGCGGCGAATGGTAAGATCTGTCGGCCTGCCATCGACAGTTGCATCCCAACCCTCCATGGGCTGGATACAGAACCGGTTGCCGATTTTTCTGCCGTCTGGCAAGAGATATTGTTGCGCCATTGCGCTTTCCGGAGCGGATTGAACTTCCGCATCGAAAGGCAAACTGATCCCCAGCTCTTTTGCGTATGAAAGAAGTTCGCCAGCTGTTTTGTATCGATTTATGGGGGGGTATGAAGTAACACTCATCTCGCACCTGAGTTCAGGAAATTGGCGTTTTATCGCCACGGGCGGCTTTTACCCATCCCAAAACATCCTTAACTTTTTCTGTGATTTTAGAGTACTCCCCTGCAGCAATGACATCCTTCGGAAACAATTTACTTCCCATGCCCACGCAGGCGACACCGGCTTTTATCCAGCGCGTGACGCTCTTCCTCAGTGGCATCCACGCCACCGGTCGGCATGATTCGTGTCCAGGGCATGGGCCCAAGCAAATCTTTAACAAAGTCGGGGCCGCCAACCGAACTTCCAGGGAAAACTTTGCAGATCTCCACGCCCAACTCTTCGGCCTGGGAGATTTCGGTTGCACTTCCGCAGCCAGGGCTATAGGCAACTTTTCGACGGTTGCACAATCGGGCAACATCTGGATTTAAATTTGGGCCGACGATGAAATTCGAACCCAATTGTATGTAGAGTGCGGCAGTTCCCGCTTCGATGACGGAACCAGTACCAAGGATCAAACGGTTGTCTGAACTCAATTGACGGATTACTTCGCCGAAAACTTCATGCGCCCGGTCACCGCGATTGGTGAATTCAAAACAATGTACGCCGCCATCCAGGCAGGCTTTAATCACATTTACTGCTACACCGGGGTCAGGATGGTAGAAAACCGGGATCATGCCGGTGTCGATCATTGAGGTCAGGACTTTCAGTCGAGAATAAAGTGCCATGGTGCTGGTTTCCTTCCTATCAGTGAATTATCGATGAACTCGGCCTGAAGCGTCGCCCTGCGTTAATTTTTCCACTTCGGAGACGGTCACCAAATTGAAGTCCCCGAAAACCGTATGCTTGAGAGCGGAGGCGGCCACGGCGAAATCTAAGACCTTTTGAGGATCGTTCGCAAAGGTGTGCAGTCCATAGATCAATCCCCCCATAAAACTGTCACCGCCGCCGACACGGTCAACGATATGAGTAATGTCGTATATAGGCGCAGAATAAATTTGACCATCCTGCCAGAGCATCGCGCTCCAGGTATTATGGCTGGCTGAGAGCGAGCCGCGCAGGGTAATTGCGATCTTCTTCAAATTGGGAAATTTCTTGTGTAGTTCTTCGCAGACGGAGGCATACTTCTCGCTGGAGACTTTTCCGTTAATAACCTCTGTATCAGGAGCCTTGATGCCAAAGACTTTTTCGGCGTCTTCTTCATTAGCGGTTACCACGTCACTGGTGGCAACCAACTGCTCCATGACTTCCCCGGCGGTTTTACCCCACTTCCAAAGTTTGGCGCGATAGTTCATATCACAGGAAACGGTGACGCCCATTGTACGTGCGGTATCAATGGCTTCCTGACAAACGGCTGCCGCGCCCTCGGAAATTGCCGGTGTGATGCCCGTCCAATGGAACCAGGTGGCATCCTGGAATACTGTTTTCCAATCCACCATACCGGGTTTAAGGGATGCAAAAGAGGAGTTGGCCCGGTCGTAAACCACCTGGCTGCCTCGCATGACAGCACCCATTTCCAGAAAATAGATCCCCAGGCGCTCGCCACCGCGCAGGACATAAGACGTGCCTACGGAGTATTGGCGCAAATACTGCAGGCAGGCATTGCCGATTTCATTGGCAGGCAGACGGGTGACCAATTCCGTGGCGAGGCCGAAATTAGCCAGCGTAGCAGCAACATTTGACTCGCCACCGCCATAAACTACATCAAAGGAGCGCGCCTGTCCAAAACGCAACACGCCGGGTGGGGAAAGCCGCAGCATGACCTCCCCAAAGGTTACGATTTTCTTCATAAAGCCTCTTCTACGAATTGATTAGAGCCGTTGAATATGGAAGCCACCATCCACGTTGATGATCTGGCCGGTAGAGAACGGCAGGTAACCTTCAGCAATGGCAGTGATGGCTTTCCCGATATCTTCAGGTTGGCCCCAGCGTTGGATGGGGGTGAGGCCTTCAGCGATTAATTTATCGTACTTTTCTTTGACCACAGCAGTCATCGGGGTTTCAATGATGCCGGGTCGGATTTCGTAGACATTGATGCCGTGTTTTGCCAGACGGTCTGCGTAAAGTAGGGTGCTCATCGAAACCCCAGCCTTTGAAATGCAATACTCAGCCCGGCTGATACTACTGGTGAAGGCACTGATGGAGCCGATGTTCACGATCTTCGGATGGACCACCTTCTTTTGATCCACCAGATTGACCATTTTCCGGGCGACCAGCTGGGTGAGAAAGAAGGGACCGATCAAGTTTACAGCCAAAACTTCGTTCATGCTTTGCTCGCTGATCTCGAGAATATCGAGTCTTTGTCTTGGACCTATGCCTGCATTGTTGACGAGGAGATCCATTCTGCCGAATGTATTCAGGGTCTCATCAACTAAGCCGCTCGCGGTCGACCGCTGAAGTCACATCAGCCATGACAATGAGTCCGTCACTGCCCTCACCCTGAACGAGTTTCAGGGTTTCCTGAGGCGATTCTGGATCGCCAATGTCATTGATGACAATACTCCACCCAACATGAGCCAATTGGAGGGCAATGCCGCGTCCGATACCCCGTCCTGAGCCGGTGATGATAGCAATTTTCTTATCGTTTTTTTTCATACTGGTCACTTTCACAAACGTCACAGGCCACATTCACCCGAGCCCCATTATTTAATAGGCTTAGCCCCAATCCAGAAAGGACGGTAATCGATTTTTTGCTTTCAGAGTCCCGACGATGCCTTCGGGGAAGTACAACAATACAAAGATCAAGATCAAGCCGGTGACAACGATGTTCAGTTCGGTCGCGCCTAATTTAGCCACGACCAATTCGTTGATGGCAATCATGATCGCAGCCCCGATGACCGGGCCGCTGACAGTCCCCTTGCCGCCCAGGATCGCCATCAGGACGATGGTGGTGCCGATGACGACCGGGAGGAAAATGGAAGGCCGCAGGTAGGTCAGGTAACTGCCCCAGACCGCTCCGGCCATGCCGATGTACAATCCGCTGATGCCAAAGGCCAGGATCTTATAGCGTCGGGTGGGGATCCCGGCAACCTCGGTCTTGACCTCATCCTGCGAGATGGCCCGCAGGCCAAGGCCGAACTTTGAGTGGCGTATAAAGTAGGAAGTGATGATCGCCAGGACCATGATCACCAATAAGTAATAATAGTAGGGGATCTTGGCGTACTGGCCTTCCAGCGTAATCATGGACATTGGCAATCCATTAGTGCCCCCGGAAAGGTCCCAGTTATCCAGCAATTCCGTCATCAACAACACCAGGGCGATCGTTGAAATTATGAAGGTTGAGCCACGGGTGCGCAGCCCGATCAGGCCAAACAGTAGCCCGCCCAACATGGCCAGCAAGCCCGCGATCGGAGCGGTTAGAAACGGGGAGATTCTGAAAAAGACGAAAACCATCCCTGATAAATATGCCCCAAATCCAAAGAAGACGTTGTGCCCGAGCGAGATATAACCGGCATAGCCGCCAATCATGTTCCAGCTGGTAGCCATGATGATATAGAGAAACACATATAGCAACATGTGCAGCCAGTAGTTGTAACCGTCAAAGGCGATCTGCAGCAGTGGCAACAATCCCAGCGCCAACAATGTACCGAGAGGAACACCTCGTTTTATCCAGAGGTTGGTTTTTGATAATCCTGGTTGAGGTGATTTTTGAACGGCCTGTACTGATAAGGGAGTATCAGTCATGTTAACCATCCGCTTTCTGTGCGCCGAGCAGACCTTGAGGTCGGAATAGTAAGATCAGGAACAGCGCCAGATAAAAGGTGATCGGCGCCCAAGAAGGACCAAAATAGAAGGTGACGTAGGACGCGATCACCGCCAGTAGAAAGGAACTCAGCATGGCACCGATCAGGCTGCCCATTCCGCCCAAGACAACCAAAGACATCAGCATTCCGATCCAGGCTACATGTTTCGAGGGGAAAAACGTGAAAATGAAACTCAACAGGGACCCGGCGGCTCCTGCCATGGCCAATCCAATTCCAAACGACAGCATGGACACCCAGGCAACATTGACCCCCACCACTTGAGCAGAATTTCGGTTCTGCATAGTGGCCCGAATAGCGTTGCCCACCCGGGTATTTCGCAGGAACAACCATAACGAGAGGATCAGGGTGACGGAGATGACGGTGGCGTACACCTGGCTCTGTGGCATGAAGAAAGGCCCAACCAGGAAGGGTCTTGTGGCATAGATGGGATTGGTCGAGCGGTAGATCCCTGTAAAAAAGTAGCTTAGGACCCCTTCGATGACCAGGGCGGATGCAAAGGTGACCAGCACGGTGATATCCGTGAAGCGAGGGCTGTCCGCCCTCGAGGCAAACAACATCCGGTAATACACCACCCCGACGATGAACATCACCGGGATTGTTACGATCATGGAGGCAATAGGATCCACCTTCCATAGTTTGAACAGCCAGAAGGAAATGTAGGCAGCCATGATGATGAACGCAGAGTGCGCCAGATTGACAATCCGCATGACCCCGAAAATCAGGGTCATGCCGGATGACATGAGCGCATATACACCGCCCAGGGACAGACCCAATAAAAGGACTTGGATGATTTGTGTCATTGCATAGTCTCCGTTTGTGGAGGGGACTTACGCTTACCCAGGTAGAGTTCCTGAATCCGCGGATCATGGAGGACTTCCACCGCCGGACGTTCAAAGCTGTTCGTCCCCAGATCAAGTACTACACCCTGATCGGCATTTTCGAGACCCTTGCGGGCATTTTGTTCGATCAACAGGATTGTCAGCCCTTGATCGCGCAGCAGGGAGATCGTGCCGAAAATTTGCTGGACCACCTTGGGCGCCAGGCCCAGAGATGGCTCATCCAGCATAATCAAATCGGGTTTCAGAACCATGGCGCGGGCAATGGAGGCCAGCTGCTGCTGACCGCCCGACAACGTTCTTGCCATCTGTGAGCTTTTCTCTTTCAGGATGGGGAATTGATTGAACAGCTCTTCAATGCGTTTTTCCACAAGCTTTGGATCTTTTAGAATGTATCCCCCCATACGCAGGTTTTCTTTGACGGTCATGTCCGGGAAAAGGCTGCGATCAGAGGGGACGTAACATATTCCCAGTTGCAGGACCTGATCAGTTCTTAATCCATTGATAACTTCGCCCTTGTAAATGATCCTGCCTTCTCTGGGCTTGAGCAAACCAGCAATGACCTTGACCAGCGTGGATTTTCCCGCACCATTTGGGCCAATAATGCAGTACGTTTTCCCCGCCTCCACCGTTCAGCGACAGACCTCTTCAGAATATTCGGCCCGCTGCCATATCCGGCGACAATATTTTCAACCACCAGTGTGCCCATCTTCATTCTCCTAGATAGGCTTCCAGAACACGGCGGATCGTCCTGGATCTCCTTGGGGGATCCCTGCGCCAGGACCGTGCCGTACGCCATGCAGATGACCGGGTTGCTGATCTTCATGACAAGGTCCATATTGTGCTCAACAATCAGGAAGGTGATCCCTTTTTGGTTAAGTTGCAAGATCCGGTCAATGAGGCTTTCGAGCAGAGTTGGATTAACCCCTCCAGCGGGCTCATCCAGCATGATCAAAAGGGGATCAGACATTAACACGGATGCAAATTCCAGTAATTTTTTCTGGCCGTAAGACAAGTTCTTCGATTTTTCATGCGCCAGGTGATCAATGCCGACAAAAGACAACAGGTCCATCGCCCGGTTTTCTTCTTCCTTAAACATACTCGTTCCGAACATGTCCCAGAAACCTTTGACCTGTGATTGGACGACCATATTTTCCAGGACCGTCATTTCCTGCAAATCGCGCGTGATCTGGAAGGTGCGGCTAATCCCCAGCCGTGTGATCTGATGAGGCTGGAGGTCATTGACCTTCTTGCCATCAAAAAAGATGCTGCCCGCATCGAGGGGTAGCAAGCCGGTGACCAAGTTGAAGACCGTGGTCTTTCCCGCCCCATTGGGACCGATCAGGCTGACGATGGCTCCCTTTTCAACGGAAAAGGAACACTCATCAACCGCTCGAATGCCGCCAAAGCTTTTTGATAATCCCTTGATTTCTAATAATGGCATTGTGTTTCACCGTTCATAGGCTTGATCTTTCGTGATACCTACGAGAAGTCCCTGTCGCACCAGAAAAATTACTGGCGCGACAGGGATCGTTGCGATTAGGTTACGGCATCGGATAGATTAGGGGCTGGACACCTGGGAAGGCATCGGTGGGATAAACGAATTCCAGGTTACCATCCTG
The DNA here is from genome assembly GCA_963774975.1 of uncultured Chloroflexia bacterium. Lineage (GTDB taxonomy): Bacteria > Chloroflexota > Anaerolineae > Anaerolineales > Villigracilaceae > JBGPQJ01. Next base: position 507,218 of record CAVZGY010000001.1, on the reverse strand, counting down.
CCACTGGGTCATGATGAAAGACTTGTTGATCGGCAGACCGCGTTCATCCCAGTAGAAGTCACCCAGGACTGTCTTGACGGGATCCTCCGCGGTGCGGGCAGCCAACCAATCGTGAACGACCTTGTTGTCGGTCGAACCGGTGGCACGGATAGCCTGTTCAATACCCTGGCACAGCGCAAAGGGAATTGCTGCATCTTCACCTGCGTCAATGCCATATTTGGCTTTATAGGCATCGAGGAACATCTGGTTGGTAAATTCCTTGCCATTCAGCAGGCCGGTGAAGTTCGCAAGTGGGTGCCAGGATGCCTGGATCACAACGCCATTGGCGTCGGCGCCGAGAGATTCTTCAAATGCTGCCTGGGCACCCTGGCTCATAAAGATGCCTTTGGGTTTGTAGCCAACAGTCTTCAGCGCACGGATCAACTGGATACCCTCGTCCGCTGAGGTCACGGGAGCGAAGAGGTAGTCCGCGTTGGCTGCCTTAATGGAAGCGGCCAGGGTGGTCCAGTCGGTGAAGCCTTCCGGCCATTGTTGTTTGAAGACCACTTCAGCTCCGAGCTTGGATAATTCGCCCGGCGCCAGGCTGACCGTTTTTTCCGTTCCATCGTCGTTTTGGAAGGTGACGTTATCGCCCACCAGACCGGCGATGATGGCGTTTGCATAGAAATCGTCAGCCCAGGCAAGAGCAACCGTCTTGGGTAGCTGGTCAGCAGGGACCAGGTCTTTGAGCATCATCACCGGCGAAGCGCCGATATACTCAGCCGCGTTTGGCTGGAAGTAAACCAGATTCTCGAAACCGCGTTCGTAAACGCGCAAGGCAGCGGCGGAGGGAATCGGGTGCACGTAACCGGCTTTTTCAGTGATAGCGGATGCCGGGAAGGTCAGTTTGCTGGAGAACGTGCCGAAGATCTGGTCGACCTTGTCCACGTTGATGAAGCGTTCAAATTGCGCAAGAGTCGTGTCAACATCGGACTGGTTGTCACTCACGATCAATTCAACCGGACGATCAAGGAGACCGCCACTTTCATTGATCAAATCGACACAGAGTTGGTAACCATCACGGTGCAAAGAACCTGTGATTGAGAACTCTCCCGTCAAAGGCAGGGATGTTCCAATCTTGATGGGGGTCACGTCAGCAACCGGTTCGGTCGCCGCCGGAGCGGTGGTCGGTGCAGCGGCCGGTTCGGTTTCGGCAGGTGCCTGGGGAGCTTGTGTTGGTGCAGCCTGGCCGCAGGCGGTCAGCAGCATGCCAAAGACCAAGAGTAAAGACAATCCGATCCATACATTGTGTTTCATCATTTTCCTCCGTAAGGTTTTGGTTTGTCGACAATTTAATTCGGGCGGTTTATTTGATTATTATTTTGTTAGACCTCCTTATCAATTGCCTGGGGAATATCCCAGGTTTCGAGATATTTCAATTGCAGCCTTTTTTATTCGTGTCCCATATGCACTGATCTGGTCACGTGGCAGACGCTGGACCGGGACCGAGATACTCACAGCCGCCACGGGAACGCCGCTGTTGTTAAAAATCGGCGCAGCCAGGCACCTTCCACCCAGCTCGTTTTCTTCTTCATCGATGGCATACCCGGTTTTTCGGACCCGGTCGAGTTCTTTGAGAAAATCATTCGAATTTGTGATCGTGTTGGGGGTTACCGGGATGAACGCATAATTGGCCAGGACAGCTTGGATTTCTTCGGGGATCATACTGGCCAGGATGGCTTTCCCCAGGGCGGTGCTGTGCACGCAGGCCCGCTTTCCCAGTTCAGACCGAATCCCGAGGGAATGATGCCCCATCAGTCTCTCGATATAAACCACTTCTGTTTGGTCTCGAATGGCCAGGTTGATGCTTTCCCCGCTCCACTGGCGAAGTTCTTCGAGAAAGGGCGCAGCGATTTTTCGCAGGTCGATTTGATTCAGAAGGACTGAAGCCCGTTCAGCCAGTTTCATACCTAAACGATATTTGCGATTGTCGGGGTTTTGATCAAGATAGTGATTAAGCTTCAGGGTATAGACAAGACCTGCCACTGTACCTGGATCCATGGCGAGCATTTTAGCAATATCATTATTACCAATCTCTGCTTGTGATCCTCGTACAGATTGAGGATATCCAGAGCATGCTGTACAGAAGCGATCACTTTTCGGTTGTTGCCGGTCTTCTTTTTCATAGTGAGTCCAATATCAACGTGATTTGACATTATCACATTGCAATTGGCATTATCACATTAAACGAGACACGTTTTTCGACTAACAAATGTCATGAATATCAACTGATATTAAGCGTAATTATTTTGGTACACCGATTGCACAAAAAAGCGACCAATCGATTGGTCGCTTTTTTGAAGACCGAAAACCTTCCAGCTATTCTGCTTTGAAGATTAGTCCGCTTCGGAAATCTGCCCAGGTAGTTTCAAACCAGGAGTCGATTTCCGGCACTGGACGGCAGTCAATCCACTCGTTTACGATCACCCCATCAGTTCTTACTTCAGTCTCCAAGACTTTGGTACGAAATGAAGTATTCTCTGCTTGGATTTTCCAAGTCTCATCCAGCTTGCCATGTATCTTCTCTCCGCTTGAATCAAGAGCTATGGAAGAACCTCTGCTCCCTACCTTGCTTTGCAATGCAAAACCAATCGCCTGGAGATAAACTGCATGGGAATAGCATAAATGCCGGGTACGGAATGCATGCTTTAGATCCCGTTCGCGTTCATAACGCACCCATTGTTCATCACATCCTGCGCAAGTTCCCTGGCTTTGGACATTTCAACTTCCACTATATTCTCCGCTCGAATATGCGCTCCTGCCAATGACATACGCTCGCGGACTTCTTTCAGGATGTCATTCCAAGAACGCAGACCGCTATTGCATTTTTGAATCCATTGCAAGACTTTTTGTACGCTTCTATCTATCGCCTGTTCCGCTACCGTTTCATCAAGACTCCACTTCTGATAACGGTTTGCGATAAACTCTGCTGCCCTGAAAGCCTCCGACCTGCCCCGAATTCAACGCTGACCCGCCAGGTCTATTCACGCCATGCGAACCATTGACTTCTCCAACCGGAAACAAATGCTTGATGTTGGTCGATTCCCACCAGATATTGCCAGCCAGCCCGCCATTGTTATGCTGGGCGCAGACAGCAATCTCAAGAGGCTCGGAACTCCAGATCAATGCCATGTTCTCGATACAGCTCAACCGCTCCCGGATTCATCGCTACTAAATCGCTCAAATGGCGTGGCCTGCATTGCATTTGAACGAACCAGATAGGTCCGAGCTTCTTCCGGCAAATCGTCCAATTTATATTCGTTTGGATTTTGACGGAAGTCCAGGTATACCCTTCTTCCTCTTAACCATTGTTTCAATGTAAACGAGCAAATCAATCAGCGAGGAACCTCCAATTACCTTGCGCGCATCAAAAGGCCATTGATAACCTTTTAGAAATACGTTTCCATTCATTTCACCTGGCAGATGCAAAATATGGACGGAGAAATTCCTGTTCGTCCGATTCGCCATCATTGGCTCTGCTGATAAAACGTGGAATCACCTGCATGTATGTTCCGGAAACATTCCAGCGAAATTTTATAGAAGCAAGTCCATACTGCGATTCGGGTAAATTTCGTGCCCGAGCACCCAGCCATGAGAGCCAGGCCAATCGCCCCAAAATGGACTGCCGGATACACACTCGTTTTATAAATTCCACCCGGCCCTCCAACTGCAAAGATTACGTTTTCCGAAACAAAGGCTTCAATTTTGCCTTCAGCATCCACAGTCAGCGCCCCGGCAATTCGACGCAACCCATCTTCCTCGATCACGATTAGTTCAATGACTTCCTGACCTTCGCGGATTTGGATATCAAGTCTTTTTACTTCCTCAATCAGCTTTCGACACATCTCCCGCGAGGTATAAGGTCCGATCGATGTAGCCCGCTGGCGCGGATCATGATCGGTTTTATAACCAACAAATTGTCCATATTGATCTCGTGGAAAGGGGACACCCAAATTCACAAGATTAAAAAATGCGCGCGCAGAGAGACTGGCCTCGATGAGAGCGAGATCACCGTGCATTGAACCGCCGGTTAGATAACTATCGGCCATCATAAGCGGGGAATCAGTTTCATTGCCGCACATTGAGAGCTTGTAATAAGTTTGCTTGTCGCTGCCTGTATTTATGGAAGTTCCTTTCTCAAGACCCTCCGTCAGAATAAGAACATCCTCAACGCCATTTCGAACCAGTTGGACAGCTGCATTTAATCCTGCCGCTCCGCTGCCAATCACCAAGGTATGCACCCAGCAACATGAGATCGCATCTTCATTTCCGTTTGAATTATTTATTTGAAGAGTGGTTTTTTTCATGGCAATCCTATTCTTATTATTGTTTCCTTGAATTAAATCATATATTGATCTTCCCAGGCAACAATATTCTGAGATTGATGGAGCATGGAAATCTACGACCTATCTTATGGAAACTTTCTTATCTCATTTTCCGGGTCCATACTGTAGCGCCTCGGCGATGTTCGGAGTTCTGGACAGGTCATCTCCGTGTCAGCTTTTAAATATGATTCCAAAACAAACAATTTTCACTCGAAGGATTCAAAGTATTGTTTTACTCATGTTTACGATCTCTTTGGGGAAGTGAAATCTCCCATCACTTGAGGACGAGGTATCAACGAAGGCTGCATCTACCAGCGGACAGACAGTCCGTGGTGTGCCCTGGACTGTCTGTCCGGAAGACACCTGACCAAATATGCCTAGACCCAGAAGGAATGCCGCACCTGGTTACGGAGAAACTCGGAAAGATCGAAAATGGCCTAACCTTTGAGGGATCACAAGTCAACCTAGAACAATTCGCAAGTTAGAGGGGTAGGAACTTTCGCGTAGACCTCGCGTGGTCATGTAATATCGGCAGGTCGTCCGACAACAAATCCCGCCTTAATCTGGCAAGATGTGCTTTAAGGGCATTCAGCCATCCCATGTCTCTCAAAGTCCCACGAAATCTGACAACGGAAACTCAACAAAGTCAGTGATATAATAAGAACGTTAGTTCTGTTCGGACCAAAAGAGGTCTTTGATCAGCCAATCACAGTTCTTCGGGTTCTATTGAATTACAGGTCCGAAAGTACGTCGAAAACACGAGCTTTGTGTTAAAGTCAGCGAAATCGGGATTGGGACTTACACCTGTCCAACACCGCCAGGTGTTGGGTAACCCGGAGGTCGTGCGTAAGTGCCCCAAAGGGGTATCAAATCGCACCCCCGCCACTTTTCACCAACCATAGCTTTTCGAGCTATGGTTTTTTCTTAACCTGAAAGACTGTGATTGGCAAATATTGCATTAGTCAATAAGTGCCTCAGACCGTATTCATCTCAGGCAGGGGAGTGCCACCCCATGATAGCCAGCACGGCATCCCCTAGCGTCGCGAAAAAAACGTCCTCAAATTTGATAGTGTAGAATTTCCACATAAACAGGAACCCGGCTGATGTATTACGAAGTCGCGCACGATCCTACCGATATTTTTCACGCTATTGGGTATATCCCGACCAGGGATTACGGCGGGCTGCCTCCGGTCGGGTGTAATTTTGGCTATGACCCGGGCTATACGATGAATGGCAAGAAGCGTGCCTCACGTCGGAGCAGGCTGGACCATCCCTGAAGGCCATGGGGTTGTGACGGTGATGGGGGCCAGATCGTGTATGCCGGCTGAACGACGGCTGGGGCAACCTGGTCGTCATCGAAAATGGTGACTACCAGGTCTGGTACGGCCACCTGCTTGAAATCACGTGTCTCCGGCCAGGTGGTGCAGCGAGGGGATGGTTGGCCTTTCCGGTGGAGCGACACCCCCGACCGGGAACCGCGCGGGTGCGCAGCTCCACCAGGGGACCCAGCGCCGGGACGGAGACTTGTATAAATGCATCGATCCGATGCGGTTGCCTGGATGCGCGTGAGCGGCTGGACACTCCCTGCCGTTAGGAGGTCGTGATGGAGATCAATGGTCCTGTGCGGGTGGGGACCTCCGTTTTCCACGGTTGGGCGGCATTTGAATATCCTCCGATCGGCTGGACGGACACCTTCATTTTTTCGATGCAGCCTGACGCCGGCCTGCCGCCGGATGATTATGCACAAGCCTTGAGAAAATTGACCTGGCAGTTAAATAAGCTGCGGAAAGGAGCGTCGATCTGGGTGCAGGTGGATGGGCCGGGGATGTGGTATGCCAAAGAGGTGCGCCGTGTGCTGCGTGGATTGAATTTGGCGGTAGCGGTCACCATGTCCGGTGTTTCACGCCCCGCGCTCGAAAGTTTTAGTCTGGTCCCCTATACCCTGAGGGTCCCTTCGGGTCCCCCGCCCCTGGCCGCGGAAATGTATTTGGGAGGCCTTTCCCGGGAGCAGCTCAATTGCCTGCGCACGCTGGCTCGTCTCCAGAGGGGATATACAACGAGAGATCGCTGCCATGGTTGGGGTGGAATATTTTATGGCGTTTACCAGGCTGCAGGAGCTGGTTGAAAAGGGATATGCGCGCTATATCACCGATTATGTGAAGCCCGTCAGGCCGAAGCCAACTCTCCTGATCGGTGAAAAAGAGGCCGGTCGTTCAAAGCCGGACGAGGTAAAAAGTGACCCGTTCTGGCAGATCACCAGAAAAGGCGTATCGATCGCCTTGCGCAGCTGGGGCCTGCCACCCAATTATTACTTCCCTGAACGGAAGGAATTCCGAACCCCGCCGGATGGCAAGCACCGGAGAATCGCGCGTCAATGGCTGGCCTGGGTGAGCAGGGCCTGGTCGCATGCCGAGATCTGGACAGGCTGGAGTGAGGTGTACATCAAGAGGTTGACCGCCACGCCGGATGCGCTGGCATGGGGTCGGCTGGATGGCTGGGAGACTTTGTTCTGGCTGGAAGTTGAGAGCGGCCATTGTTCACGCGAGGTGTTGCAGACGAAATTGTCCCGCAGATTATGCCAGGCAACGGCTTATACACAGAGTTTGAATGTCCGGCTGGTATTCGTGCTGCTGGCCATGCCCTGGGTGCAGGAGGCCTCCCGCCCAGCCCTGGCATGCATCCCTGACACGGTGGCTGTAGTGACCGGGGATTGGAAGGAATTCGGCTGGCTGCCGGTGGTGGAGTGGGGAAAAGTGCGGTTGGCAACCGAGGGTTTACACTATATTTAGCCAGTGTGAATAGAATCCTATTGGGAAATACCGAACGGGTGACTATTTCCCACGACCACCCGCGCCTGGTCCAGGGACCATTATTGATGGACTGAAATTCTAAAAGTCAGTGACAGAATAAGAACATCCGTTGTGCACAGGCCAAATGAGGTCGTTGATCAGCTCATCCCAGTTCTTCGGGTCCCATTGAAATGACCATTATCTCGGCCGTCAACATCATTGCCAGGCGAAACGGGGTTAGGGCTCTCCTGGATGGCATCGATGGGGATACGGTCATCAAGAATCCAGGGAATGCCGCGATGCTGTGGCGAACAGGGAATTGGCGCGCGGCCTTCGGCGAGACCCTGGGTGTGGGAGGGCTGATCGGTGCTTATGAAAAACGACTGCCCCTGTTCTTTGGAAGCTTGCGAGCAGCATTTGTCCCGGACTGGATGAGGACGCTTAAAGCGAAAGTCTTGACCGGGGATGAAAAAGATCCGCTGGAGGGCACTCTCATTAACAGAGACTTCGCGAAGGAGGTTCGGATCTCCGACCGGTTGGCAGAATTCAAGAGTCTGTATCAAGGCAGCCAGAAATGGAGTCTGGTCGAAGCCCATCAAAGAGCGATCGTGCACCCTTTCCTGGCGGTGGGCGTGGAACGATACGAGCGGGTCGCAGCGCAAAGCTCGCTGGAAGCCCGCCACCCCTTGCTGGATGTGCGCCTGGTGGAGTTCTGCCTCGGTCTACCCTGGCACTTGAAATCGCATCGTGGCTGGACGAAGAATATCATGCGGCTTGCCATGCAGCCATACCTGCCGCCGTCTGTGGTCTGGCGCACGGACAAGGATCATTTGGGATTCTATTTCACGCTTGATCGTCTGAAAGGCCAATCTGGAATTTATCAACAAGTATTGCAGGATGAATGGAAAAGTTTATGCGCTTATGTCGATGAAAAAAAACTGCAGCAGGCTTATGATGGTTATTTCAAAGCGGGCAGGGAGGAAAGTGCTGAACTGCTTTGGGAAGCGATATCACTGGCATTCTGGTTGAGAGACAGTCGTTCCAATCCCCATTAAAGAGGCTCGATCCTGCTTCAACTAAAAGACACCTGCAAAGGTGTCTTTTTTGTATTCTTGATTTATTACCTTTTAACTCATAATTTGGGAGTTATGGGGTCGGTGTGTTTTCGTAAGGGGGCCAGGGTACTTTTCGCCACTGCGTGTAACCGTGCTTTTCGGCAGTATAAACGCGAGCCCCTGAGGGTTCGAAGCAACCTGGTTGGTCGGTGACTTTGATCGACAATATATTGGACGTGACCCCGATAGGTGTAAAAACGGTCTGACCGTCCTGGCACAGCCAGGCTTCGATCAAATATCCTCGGTCGTCGTCTTCTGTCATCCACACGGAACTCCATTGGATGGTGACCTCATCTCCGACTCTGTCCGCACTGGTTGTTGCAGGTGGATTGTACAGGTCGGATTTTGGCAGGCGGTTGTAGGTGACAGGCAGGCTCCAGAAGTCGCCGCGCACCACATCCAGCAGGGAAGCGTTGATCCAACAGGGATTGTTCCCGCCGATCGCCTGGATGTATGCCCAAGTCCCCAGCTCATTGCGTCCGATGATTTCCAGGGTATTGCCTTCAAAAAGACCATACTTATATAAATAAGCAGCTCCCGGTCCATACCGGCATTGGGCCCGCGTGTTGACTTTTCCACGCGGCACAACTAAAGTTGGAGTCATGGACGGTGTGAAGGATGGCGTTGGGCTGTAATCAGGCGTGGGAGTATCTGTCACTTCGGGCGTGGGCGTCGGTGTGACCGTGACAGGGATTTCAACGATCTTTGTGACCTCCACCTGCCGGGTGACCTCGACTGTGTGGATCAGGGTTTCAACCTGAATGACAGGTTCAGGTGGCGGCTGAGGAGCGCAGGCACCCGCAACAAGTAAAATGAAAGTGACGGTAAGCAAGGATCTGATTTTTATCATGATGGAAATTTTATGCTTGGGTGTCCAATTGGACAAGCCCAAAAGACCTTACATGCAGTTTGCAAAAAAAAACTGGGAACCAGTCGGTTCCCAGTTTTTTCTATTTCCGTACGCAGCTTACGGATTTGAAGTGAATACGTAGGTGTTGTTGGCGGGCACCGGATCGGTCACACCGGCTGGCAGCAGCAATGCTCGATGTGTTGGTCAGCGAGCCAAGCGCAGAGAGATTGACCTGGACTGTGACGGTGTAAACTACAGAACCGCCGACCGGGATGTTCACGGTATCTGCCCAATAGGTCTGACCAGCGCCAGTGCTTAGATCTGGCGAGGTGGCAGTGCATGTTGCACCACCCGCGCCGACGCAGGTCACTTTCCAGGTACCGACCTGGGATGTCACACTGTTGCCAAAGAGAGCACCAGTCACATTTGAAGGTCCAAGAGTGGTAACGGTGACAGTGTAGCAATACGTTACCTCCGGCTGCATAAATTGCTGGTCCAGTGGTTACAACCGACAGGTCCGCAACAGGCGCCATGACATCCGTGTCCGTCGCGGAGTTGTTGCCCGGGTTCGGGTCAGTAATGCCGGCCGGGACGGAGACAGAAGAAATGTTAGTCATCGCGCCGACAGCGCTGGAAGGGGTGTTGACCGTTGCGGTGTAAACAACCTTCTTGAAAGCTGGGATGTTAACAAGGTCTGAGAATGTGATCCCGGATGCATAGGGACCAGCCGCGAGTGTACACGTCGCACCCGCATCAGGAACACATGTCAATGAGAAGTCCACTACCTGTCCCGGAGAGGGTTTGTAAGAAACCACAGCACCCAAAACTTCGTAAGGTCCATTGTTAGTTACGGTGATGGTGTAGGACTCAGGAAGGCCAGGAGTGTAAGTGGTCTTGTTGTTCGAAACCGTCACTGCCAGGTCTGCAGTAATCCCTGTCGGCGTGACCAGAGGTGTGGCAGTCGGGCTGGACGGGGTCGGGGTGGGACCGCTGCCGAGAACCTGTATCAGTACAAAGAATGGGACTGAAGCGTTTGAACCAAGAGCGAAAACTTGTCCTGTATCCGATCTCAAGCTCCAGTTACCCTTGTAGGTGCCGGCAAAGGAAGGTGCGACCATATTCACAGCCACATCCACTGTCTGGCCGGGGACGACGGTAGAAGGCAACGGGACAGGAAACACCGCGCTCATCGAGTCGCCGCTGACAAAGGTTGTCGAGTAGGCGGTATTCCAAGTACAAGTACCAGTATTCCTCAGCCGCCAGATCTTTGTGAAGGGAGTGTTCGCTGTGATGAAGGAATTGTCAGGTATTGTAACATCTGAAACAAAGGCAACTCTGTTGGTGCATGCCCCGGGTGGAGGTGTTGGGATTGGACCGCCACCACCGACTCTGATTAATACCCAGAAGGGGATGTCGGAATTGGTGCCCAAGGCAAAAACAGTCCCGACGGCATTCTTGAGAGCCCAATTGCCCCTATACGTCCCGGCAGCGGCAGGGGATACCATGTTCACGGAGACATCCACCGACTGCCCTGGGGCGACATTCATGGTCAATGGAGCAGGAAACACCGCGTTCATCGGATCGCCGCTGATGAACGTGGCTGAGTAGGCAGGCGTCCAGGTGCAGGTTCCGATGTTCTTGAGCCGCCAGGTCTTGGTGAAGGAGAGATTCGGAACCATGACCGTACCATCCGGAACGGTTACATCTGCGATGAACGCAACCCTGTCCGTGCAGCCTGTAGAAGGAGGCGGTGCAGGAGGGACGGTCGTGGTGCTTCCGCGTTCGATGCGCGGGGCGACCCAGAGACCCTTGTCATCGTCGCTGTATGTCCCGTCATTGTCGACCGCCAGGATGAATTTGACATTCTTCCCCGCCAGCAGGCTTAAGTCGACATCGGCATTGAAGTAAAGGCCGTCCGCTCTTTCACGAAATGACCAGAACGAACTAATCGGGCCGGTGCCGATCTGGTAATCTAGCCGGAAGAAGATATTACAGCCCGGTGCATTATAAGGGCAGGAAATGGTAGCCCTGAAGCGATCGGTCGGCTGAACAAAGAATTCAGGATATACACCTCGGATAAATCCGATGGAGGTGTTGTTGGGTCTGGCCTCCAATACCAGGTGTGGACACGGTCGTCCCGTTTTCGAGCTGGGGGTTCGACAGTGGAATAGCCGACCCGGCTGGATCGATGGGGTTACCCGGGTAGGGCAGGGTGCTCGTCTGGCTGGTCCAATTGGCCGAGCCAGCGTTGGCAGCAAAATCGTACACAACACCCGCTGTGGGCACGCCTGTCCCGACGGTAATCTTGACCCAGAACGGAGAATTCGCCGTGGGTCCGATCCCGAACAGGACGCCGGACGCATTCTTGAGCGCCCAGAAACCCTGGTAAGCTCCGGGGTTGGCCGGGGCGACCATGTTCACCGCGATGTCCACGGTTTGCCCGGGGATGACGTTGGTGGTCAGGAATTGGGGCGAGACCGTGCTCATCATTTCACCGCTGATGAACACCACCGAGAATGAGGATGTCCAGGTGGAATTCCCAATGTTCTTCAGCCGCCAGATTTTTGTGAACGGCGTGCTGGCGGCAAAATTGGTCCCATCTGGTACGGTGACATCGCTGATGAACTGAGCCCAGTCGTTGTAGGTGGCTTCAGCAGGTTTGGCGACAGGCTGCGCCTGCGCAGGCACCACCGAGACTAACAGTGCCAATAACAGAAGGGTTGAGATAAAGATGCGTCGATACATGGTCCTCTTCCTTTCTTTTTTCGTCTTTAAAAGAAGTAAACGAACGAGCCTTGAAAATGGTTTTTTGGAATCACATCAATTATTACAGTAATTATAGTGTTTTTATCGAACTTGTGCACAGGTAATTCATCCTACCGGTTTAATTATCTCTGAGGGATTGATTCCCGAAGACCGGACATTCACCACCTTCTTCAAGACATCAAACCAAAAAGGAGCACCCTGGGCAGCGGCTAACCCCGTTATCAGAAGCCCAAGAAATTTCTGCAACCACCCTGAAAGATCATAAATGTAAGGAGCATTCGCAATCGGATAACATCGACCGGTGATTGAAAAGCCGTAAATATCATCCCCATTTTTCGGTAATAGTACACAGGACGCTGATTTATCGTCTGAAACTTTCACCAAGCCTTTGGAATTGATGGCTTGAGGGTTCCCGATCCAGCCGATGGGCAGGCTCAAAGCACCTATTTCCGCGCTTGAAAGAACAGCCTGGTCCAAATTCTCCTGTTCAGTCTCATCCTGGTTTTGAAGGACTAATAAATCCGCCTGCAACTCTAGTTTATCACGCAGTGCGGGTTGACGCCAGAGTTGATTTGCAATAAAAACACTGTCCACATTGGCGACGATCGCAATCACGAAACCGATGGTGAACGCGAGAAGCTGGGCGCGGCGTTTGTACCATCCGCTCAGCCTGTCCATGCTGTTGTCGAACCATTTTTCTACATTTTCTCGAGCTTCCTTCAATTTACTTTCCCCTTGCCAAACATAGTCGTCCACCCCGTTGATCAAGGCATGCAGAATCTGTTTCAGGCGTGGGTGAGTCACGGCCATGGCGGCAATTCCCAACCTGACTTTGTCGCTTGTGGATTCCCGGGTGACCTCGCTCTGCTGCAGGCTGTTGAAGATGGCTTCGATTTGTTCTTTTTGAACCTTCACATTCAGTAGTGCCCCTTCCACACTGGCCTGTAACTTCGGATAGTCAACTGCGAGCCGATTTATCTCCGATCTCACCGTGTCCAAAGTGGCGTTGACTGCAGCTGTTCCGGTATCGGAGACCAAAGCCCGTCTTGTCAACGCTAAAATCAAGTTCACCCTTCTCTGAGCAGCCTTACGCTGACTGCCATTCAACATCGCCAAATCAAGCCGCAATTTGTACAGCTGCTGTTGAAGCAGAGAAGCTTCAGTGCCGGCGTTGACGACAATATCGAACAAGGTCAACGTAAATTGGCCGGACGGAATATAAGACGGTTTATTGGCGCCGTCATACCCGGAAAACAGGCTGCGGATCAATGGGTGGTTGTAGAATTGGTCCGTCAAGCCCGGGTCGGCCAGCAAATTCCGGATGGTCGATTCCAGCATTTTGGAACGCCAATTCAATTTCGAGACTATCCATTCCTCAATATTCATCACGGCCAGGCTTAAAACCAGCCAGACGAAGATGAGGCCAATCGCCACGGAAAGAACAGTTGAGAATTCCATCAGTCTAATGCCCTTCTACAATCGGATCGTCACCAGGGTTACATCCCGACGAGAGCTTGGAATCGTGGGTCATCCCTGATGAAATCGAGATCCGGGTCCCCACGAACCCACTCCGGGGAGGTCTGTCTCAAGTCCAACGCTTGCTTGAGCAATTCGATGGCCTGGTCTGTGTTGCCGCAAATTGCCTCGAAGCAAGCCCGGTTATATTCTGTTTCCGCGTCCAGCCTGGGCAGCGCGACTGTAATGTGCGCATTAGCCTCAGCCTCAAGCCCCAGCCTTCGGTAGCTTCCTGCGAGAGCACAATGGGCAAGCGTGTAGCCCGGATTGATATCGACGACCTTCTTGAAGGTGTCAATGGCCTCCTCGTGCCTTTTTTGGGCGGCAAATACCAGCCCGAGATGGTACTGGTAAAGATCCTTATTGGGGCATATGGATATGGCATGCTGAAAGGCATCTATGGCATCATTGAATTCACCTGCATCTTTCAATAGCTTCCCCAATGTGTCCCAGGCTTTGTCATTTAGAGGGGCCATGCAGGTGATCTTCCTGTAATTTTCTATTCCATCCAGTAATTCACGACTCACTTTAGTATTTTTTATTGGATCTATTTTTACTGAAGGAGGTTCAACGCTGACCTGAGACGCCATCGGATGGGAGGTCTCAGCTTTTTCGGATGCCAGTTTCTTTTCAAGTGCTTCAAGCATGGATTTCCAAATAGCCGGGTCATGCTCAGGCTGATCAGACAGTCGCCAGGTTTTGAATAACTCCGTTGAACCCTTTGGTTTTTCTTCTTCCAGCACTTGCACGGATGGAATTCGCTGGGCAGGGACTGGCTTCAGCGCCTCCTGAGGAGGGTTGCCCGATTCCTGGGCTCCCCATAATTCCTGATCTGTGAAGAGTGGGATGCCCTGGTTTTGAAATCCTGTATTCAGCATCACATAATTCGCTTCTTGAGGAGGGGTCTGCCAGGAATTCGTCTTGGGACTTATGACAACCACTGGTTCGGCTGGCTGGTCATCCCATCCTGATCTTTTGCGTTCGGGAATAGATATGGAGGGTGTCTGACCGAGAGAGTTCAACCAATTACTAAATTCCTCATCCTCCTCGTTCGTTTCAGTAGCTGAGTCTTCCATGACTTCCAGGGTCTCAGGGATAATCTCCTCAGACTGCAGTTGAATGGGATCGGGGGATTGGAATTCTTCTTCAGAGATCTCCAGTCCCGGGTAAAAAGGCGGGATGGCTGGAAGTAAAGTCTCGACCGGATCATCACTGGAAATATCCTCTTCCATGTCCGAAGAAAGGACTTCACTAGTTTCAGGATCATCTTCTGATGAGTTCTCAACTGTATATGGAGTATCGGCGCTACGTTCACCAATTTGTGTCTGTTCCACCTTCTCCTCAAGCACGATCGGATCCGGAGAGACATCTAAGGCCAGATTTGCAAAAGGATTGATCAACCCTACGCTTGAGAGAGCGTCCAGTTCATCCCCTCTCTTATAGGCATAAAGCGCTTTATCATAATTGCCTTGTTTCTGAAAAGCATCTCCCAGTCTTTTCCAGGCGATTGCCTGTTCTTGACCGGAATTTGACAAATCAATGCTCTTTTTTAACAAAGGGATTGCACCTTCATAATCTCCCTTGGAAAAATATGCGTGGCCGAGGTTGTTGTACGCCATGCTGAAATCGGGCGAAAGCTCGATGGCCTTCCCATACGCTGAAACCGCATCCTCGAAGGACCCCAGTCTCATGTGGAGATTTCCCATTTCATTCCAGAGTATTGATTCGCTCATGTTCCCCTCGCTAAAAATCGATATAGGATCTAGACATTGTTCAAGAGGACCATCCGTGCACGAGCAAGGATGGGTTTTGTATTCCCGTCAAGCTCAGAGGCCATCTGATAAGCCTTCATGGCGTTATCCTGGTCATTCATGTGCCGGTAAACATCTCCGAGGCGGTTATATGAAATAGCTTTACCTTTGTCGGTGTCCAGAAGCTCGATGCTTTTCCTGTAAAGTGGTATGGATTCCTTAAACTTCTTGGAATGGTTGTAGGCCAGGGCCAGGTTGCTGTACGCCCAGCCGAAGCCGGGGTCAAGTTCTATGGCTTTGTTGAACGAGTCAATTGCCTTGTCGTTGGAACCGATCTTGAGATAGATATTCCCCAATTCATTCCATTCGTAGGCATTCTTGGGCTGGACTTCGAACTTTTCCTTGCCAGGTGTGATCTCGACCTCGGATAGGTCTTCCTCGTTGGCATTTTCCTTGGAGGGAATGACAAAGGTTTGTGACTCTACCAATTCCTGATTTGCAGGAAAGATATCCCGCGATCTCCCAGAATTGAAATCCATATCTTCCTGCAAGGCTTCCTGTAGGAGGTCCTTTTCAATGCTATTTACATCAAATGAGAATGGCTCCACGATACTTGAGCTATCCAAGGTGAATATCTCTTCTTGCGAGGGGGCGGAGGTGTTGGCTGTGGATTCAGGTTCTACTTCCGGAATTCCAGTGCTGAATATCTCAGTTGAAAGATTGTCCAATTCATGCATTGAACTTATGTCTTGATTGACTTCATCGGAGAACAGGCTTTCACCTTCAACATCCGATATCTCCGATTCGTCTTCCTGCCTGTTCTTCCCCTTTTGGTAATATGCCATGGCCAGGTTCTTGATGTACGGCCAGTTGAAATCGGGTGCCATCTCAATCGCACGCGTATAAGCAAAAATCGCTTCGTCATATTCTCCGGCAATGAGGTGAGTATTTCCGAGCTCATTCCACTCAAGCGCATCCTTCTTTTCGTCTTCGTAAGGATTTTCTTCTTGAGGCAGGTCGGAAACTTCCGGATCAAGATCACCAACACTATTCTCAACGACCATGTTATTTTGCCTGGAAAGAATTTCTTCAATCTCGGTCAGGGTCTTGTCTAGCATGATCAAGTGATCCCCATCCAGGACCTGCGATTCACCTTCTATTTCTAGGCAGACTTCAGGCTCATCATTTTCACTGTCGTTGCAGAATTCGCTCCGAGGTTCCTTGCTGTCCAATGAGCTTTGTACGGTTGTCATTACATTCATCATTTCAAGTTCTTGTTCGACTTGAGCCGGTTGTTCCTGACCTTCTTCAATATCCTGCAGCTCTGTCATCTCTGAAATCGATTCGGTCAATGACGCGGCAGATTTTCCATTAAATTCATCGGCAGCTTGATAAGCAGAAACGGCGCGGTTGTAATCGCCAATCTGCCTGAAAGCATCTCCCAACTTGTTCCAGACGCCAGCTTTTTCTTCATCCGAGTCCATCAGTGACAGGCTCTTTTCAAATAACGGAATAGCCTCGAGGTGGACTCCCATTTCAAGATAAGCCTGAGCCTGGTTGCTGTAAAAAACGCCATTCTGCGGGGTGAGGTCAATCGCTTTGCCGAAGGCCACGACCGCTTTTTCCTGTGCCCCTGACTTCAGGCACACTTTGCCAAGTTCATTCCAGGCGGACGCATTTCGAGGATCAATGGTCAGCGCAGCTTCGTAGGCCTGGATGGCATTACTTTCTTTACCTTGCGAGGCGAGGACTTGCGCTAAACCGAGGATGGCTTGAGTGGATCGCCGGTTCAACGTAAACGACTTCTGATAAGCTTTGAATGCAAGATCGATGTTGTTCGCTGAATAATAAGCATGACCCAGTCCACACCATGCGGCTGGAAAATTGGGTGTGAATTCAATCGCCTTAAGATAAGAGCGGACCGCCTCATCTGGCCGGCTTAATTTCATGAAAACATCACCCAGGCCGTTCCAACTGACCGCATCCCCGGGCTTGATCTCGATCGCTTTTTGAAAGGCTACCAGCGCCTCTTCGTTTCGATCAAGCTTGAAATACAGGATGCCCAGGTTGTTCCAGGGAGACATCTGGGAAGGCGAGAGTTGAATCGCGCGACGATAGGCCTCGATGGCTTCATTGGTCCTGCCCACGCCGGTCTCGACCAGGGCGATGGCATTGAAGCATTCCGCGGCAAAGACTTTATCCTTCATCGCGACGGCAACATCCAGGGCGGCTTTGAGGAACTCGGATGCTTTTTCGTAATCGCCTTTCCGCCAGTGCAAAATACCCAGCGTCAGCAACAAATTCCCGTTGACGGAGGCAGATTCATTTCCCTCGGGCAGATTGGTCAGTAACGACTCCCTGAATGAGATTTTTGCATCCAGATCTTCATCCGGGTCGGTATACTCACCGGTTCCCTGCCAGGAGGATTCCGTGGCGTTCTGGTAGATCAACTCCGGATTAGGTGAGTCGTTGAATTCGATCACCCGATGGCGGAATGCCCAAAAATCAGGCGCTTTATTGGCCAGATCGACCACTTCCTTTTCGGTCAGCCAAAAGACCAACCGCAATTGTTTTTCGACAAAAAATTCCCTTTGATTATTCAGGTCCTGGTAGAGGTCCGTTCCATCGATGCTTCCCCAGCGAAGGCCGTTGACAAAGAAAATGGCATTTTGAACGGAAGATAAATCAGCCAACTTACCGAGCACATCGGCATTTTCTTTGTTATCGATCGAGAGACGAAGAACCTTCTGGTCAATTTTCGCAAGTTTATATTCGAGGTCAGCTTCGGCAGCACTGTGTATGTATTCGGAGCTGTAAACGGCAAATAGAATGGACGGCCGCTGCCATTTGATGGACAACTCCAATTCGCGGAAAAGAAAATCGATTCGATCTTCGAATGGTTCCACAGTGGTGGGATGAACCCGAGGCTGGCTACTCATTGAGCAATCTCCTGAGAACCGGGTGAATGTCGCACCAGTTTTCACCGTTGCGGTATTCCAGAATGGCGAGCAGCTGGAGCAGAGGCCGCAGCCGGTCGTTGTATTCAAGCCTGTTGTGTTCATGGACTTTCTTCAGGAAGGCCAGATCGTTTTTATCCAGGATGCGCCTGTATTCGTTCCGGATTTCTGTCGTTGCCCACTCCACATCGATGGTCTCGACTTTTGCAGCACGGCGCCGCCTTGCACGACCAATGGCCGTTCGCATGATGCGTGCCATTTCTCGGAAGACACCGCCGCTGTAGGTGATTGAATCCTCAAGCGCCTGGTTGTCAATAAGCTTCGGGTCCATCCGGAGGAAGGCGAAACGCCTCATTGTGTTATACCCTTCGGTCAAATGGCGTTCGGGTTCCAGAGGGGGATGCAGGTTGATATTGGGCAGGAAAATTGCCTGGTCGCGGATCGAATCGAATTCCTTGCTGTAAAACAAGGCGGAAGAGACCGTGTACACAATCGCGCAATTCGGCTGCATCATGATCTCCCGCCGGTCATGGAAGATGGATCTTGCGATATCCAGGTCGGGTTTGTCCATGTCATCGATCAGGATGAGCGGGATGCGTTTCTCGCGGATGTAGATCGCGGCGGCAATGCTGTTGATGACAGCGATCAGTCCCGTGATGTCCTTCTCGAATACCTGGCGTAATTCCACTCTCGTGGCAGGCTCGAGTTTCATTTTCATGCCAGCATTGATGAAGAAGGAGTCGATGGAGGCGCCCAACTCGTAACCGGATACCCTGCCGGCCAGGACGGTCTGGATTTCCTTCTCGACCTTGCCTCGCCAGCTGTTCAATTCCTTCAGGAGCTGCTCGGGTAATTCCCCGCCCGATTTGCGATAATCGCGGTACATGCGGCCACCGATTGCCAGAAGAACATCTCTGAAATCCAAATCGATGATGTCAGCTTCCTCACGGATGCTGAAATTGATCGGCCAGAATTTCTTTTGAACCTCGGGATTTGAAAGGATATGCAACAACTCTGTCGATTTCCCGCAGCCACGATGTCCGGAGAAGTAGAATTTCGGCGGCCTGTAGAACGGAGCCAAAAGGGCATCGGTTAATTCAACAATGGGATTGCCAGGCCTGTCGATGTAAAAAGGATTCGGCTCGCCATTCTTTCCGGGCTTCAGCGGCAGATCAAGTTCGAAGTTCAGCCAGGCGCGATCAAAATCCGAAGCAGTTGCATATTCAAATTTGCTCATCATGTCCTCGTTTTAATGGAGGCATCACTTGGCAACAATGATGCGGGATAATCTTTTCTCATTATATGAAGAGTGTTCCAAGCGTAAAACCTAAGAATAAGGGTTATGGCCATGTCAAATGTGACCAGCCGGGAAAAGGTGCTTTCGGTCAATAATGACCAGTGATTTTTATTGACAGACATAACTTATTCAGCCTATTTGAGCGCCCCACATGGAATTAACATGTGGGGCGCAAGAGGAGGAGAAAAGATGTCGGTGTTATACGAACTTGAGGTATTGTTCACTGCTCCAACCAGCCGGAGATACGGACCTCGCCCATCCATTATGACGCTCGAGGACATTGATCCGCTGGCCTGAAACCAATCCACCGACCACCGGGTAGGATGCTCCCGGTCCGCTGCGGACATTTAATCCCAACGCCATGCAGATTGCAGTCGTTCCGGGTGCTGGCGCTGGGACTGGAGCTGGCACCGGAGCAGGGGAAGGATTCTGAGGGGCAGGGGATTGCGGCAGGGACACCGGGATCTGAGCAGCCAGTGATGCGACCGTATTCTTAAGGGCTGTCAAATTTTGTTCCACCGATCCGATGCGCTGTTCAATTGTATTTGCACGTTGTTCCAAAGAGTTGATTCGGTTTTCGAGTTCCACAGTAGAGGGCCTCCTAATCCCTGCAAGCTTTTCCAAGTCTTCCATAGTGCCATTAAACTTGTTGAGGTCAACGTTATAACTCTGTGTTCCGTAGGTGGATCCTTTTCCAGTGGACGAATACTGCCAGAATGTCCATTTGGTCCAGGGAAGCGGAACAAGAGCTTTAGATGAAGTCGTGTAATATGCCAGCCAGAGAGGAAATTCCGTCCAGTAAGAATTTTTATCTCCATACTTATTCCAAAAACCATTTGACGTGTAGAGGATGGGTTTGTGGCCTCGGGACTTTAGTATTTCCAGAAATTCGCGCAGGTAGGCTCTGGCAGCAGAAGTATTGTTGTCGTTTCGGGCTTGTTCATAGTCAACGACGGGGGGCAGTTCGCCCGGATAATTTTCCAGGATGGTGGCATAGAAATTTGCGGATTCTCGAACCGGACGTGTATAGTCCATGTAGTGGTAGGCGCCTTGCATCAGTTTGGCGTCTTTGGCGATTTTCCAATTTGCGAGGAATTTGGGATCGATGTAGGCGGCCTGGGAGGCTTTTATAAATACAAAAGTAGCCCCGGCTGATTTGGCTTTTTCAGCGTTCCAGTCACCATTCCATTTGGATAGATCAATTCCATTCAGGGTCATGAATCACTCCTTGCTTTGGTGCCTAAGCATCCGTAGGTCATATCTTCAGAAGGGCAGGTTTGCTTCAACTCATCCGGTACTGATGGAAAGGGATGCAAAACGATGGGAGTTCGCTTCCACATTATTCAGGCTGGTTTCCTGTTCCTTCCACAGCTCAGGGGTCCAGATTTCAAAGTAATTTCCCTGGCCAACCAACGTTGCATCGGTTTTGATATTGGCGAAGTCCATCAATTCCCGTGGAAGAATTACGGAATTGTTTTTGTCAAGCTCAAGTCTGGTTGCCGATCCCATTATCATTCTGAAAAGAAGGCGGGCCAGAGGGTCCGCCATATTCATCCCCTTAATTTGCCGGGCAACCACTTCAAATGCATCGTGGGTCAGTAACAGCAAGTTCCTTTCAAATCCCTGGGTGACGTAAACACCCTCGGCGAGCGTCCCTTTGTATCGTGCCGGGAGTGCCAGACGGTGCTTTGCATCCAGAGAGGTGTTATGCTGTCCAATGAACATTATTTTGCCGTTACCTGATTCGGTCAATTATCTCGTTCTACAAGCATCATTATATGAAGTCACCTTCTCTAGGGAAACCTAATAAAAATGGTTGTGAGGGGTGATAAATATGAATATTTTTTGAAATTAACTGGTCATTATTGACCACCCTGCTTGCCTCATATTTTTATGCATTTCCATATTTAATCGTCGAGCTCCTCTCGTTTCGTAACGAGAGGAGCTCGACGATACGTAATTTCAAAATTATCCAATTTGGGCTAGTTGACGTTGATCGGCCAATCCCTCGCGTAATGCAAACAGTGCGGCTTGTGTCCTGTTGGCAAGGTGCAGCTTATTCAATATGCTGCTGACATACTTGGCGATGGTCCGTTCATGGACAAAGAGCGCATTGGCGATTTCCTGGTTGCTCAGCCCGCGGGCAATCAGCTGAAGAGTCTCCAACTCCCGGGCAGTCAATGGCTCGATATTGTTGGAAAGGTCGGATGGGCGGTTGATCTCCTGAATGACCTTGAGCGCCACGGAGGGATGCAGACTTGCCCTGCCTTGGGATACATCGCGAATGGATTGCAGCAATTGGTCCCGGGTGGAATCTTTCAGCATGTATCCTAGAGCGCCGGATTTGATCGCCTGGTAAACTCGGTCGCCTTCTGCAAAGCTGGTGAGTACGAGTATTTTTGCATCGGGATTGATTTCCTTAATTCGCGGGATGGCGGTAAGCCCATCCATTTGAGGCATGACCAGGTCAAGCAGAATAACATCCGGTTTCTTTGATTTGACCATGGTTAAGGCTTGGACGCCGTTTTCTGCCTGCCCGACAACTTCAATATCCGGGCTGAAGGATAAAATGGCGACGACGCCTTCGCGCACGACCGCTTGATCTTCAACAACGAGAACTTTGATCTTGTTCATGGAAACCTACCCTCTCTTTTTTAAAAAATAATTGCCGGATTTAGCTAATGGCCATTTCCTGAGGCAGGACGGCCAGCCCTTCCCGCAGGGCAAACAATGCAGCTTGTGTTCGGTTGGCAAGGTGAAGCTTGTTGAGGATACTGCTTACATATTTTGCAATCGTCCGCTCGTGGACGAATAGTTCATTCGCAATTTCCTGGTTGCTCAAGCCCCTTGCGATCAGCAAAAGCGTCTCAAGCTCTCGCGCCGTCAGCGGATCAATGGTGGACGCCAATGCGGAGGGTTGATTCATTTCCTGGATCACTTTCAGCGCCACGGAGGGGTGCAGGGAGGCCTGCCCCTCCGCGACATCCCTAATGGATTGAATAAGCTGGTCGCGGGTCGAATCTTTCAGCATGTATCCCAGGGCTCCGGATTTGATGGCATGGAATACACGATCTCCTTCGGCAAAACTCGTCAGGACGAGGATGCGCGCATTTGGAACGGCTTCCTTTATTTTGGGAATTGCGGTCAATCCATCCATGCGCGGCATCATCAGGTCGAGCAGAATCACATCAGGCTTTTTCTGCTGGGCAAGCTGGAGCCCTTCGAGACCGTCGTGCGCTTCGCCGACAACCTCGATGTCAGGTTGAAACGACAGGATGGCCACGACCCCTTCGCGGACGACGGTTTGATCTTCGACAACCAGCACCTTGATTTTTTTCATAGCTGCACTCCTGATAGGTGAATTCTTGATTGACGGTCCTTGCTGACTGTAGCGCATATTTTTGTCCCCTTTCCTGGTATGGACGAAATGGCGATTTTCCCGCCAACCTGGGAAGCGCGTTCCTTCATGTTGCGCATTCCCATTCCCCCGCTGTTGTCCTTCCCGGGAGCGAAACCATTTCCATCGTCTTCAATTTCAAGTTTGACACTGGATTTTGTCTGTTTAAGCCGGACGGTGACTGATTTTGCCCTGGCATGTTTCAAGACATTGTTTAAAGCTTCCTGGGCGATGTAATAGAGTGCCACTTCCTTGTCCAACGGAAGCGAAATCGTCTCGTCGGAGAGCAGCCTGGCTTTTACATCCGCCCGGCCCTCCACCGCGGTAAGCCTTTGATTAAGAATGGAGACGAGCCCATCGCGTTCCAGATCGACCGGTTGGAGTTCGTAAAGGAACAGTCTCATATCTTTTAAAGCTTGTCGGGCTGTTTCTCCAATTCGGGACAGGATCGGGGCCAGCTTTTCGGGCGATCCCATTTCAATGCCGGCCTGGGCAGCTTCGGTGAGCGTCAGCAGACCGTACAGTTTTTGAGTAGTTGAATCGTGGAGATCCCGCACCAATCGTTGGCGCTCTGCCAAGGCGATGGATAGCTGGCGTTGCCTGTCGCTGTGAATAAATGTGGCGATTTCGTCAGCGACCACATCGAGCCGCGCGATTTCATCGCTGTCGAACACAGGTAATTCATTACGAGCGAGGCCGATGATCCCCAATACCTGGCGCTGGATGGAAATGGGCACAAATACCATCGATTTATAACCTGCTTCAAGGATGGTTTCCTGAATGTCTGATTTAATCAATAGATCCGGAATTAATACTCGCGAATGGTCCCTGGTAATAGAACTGACCAGCGAATCCCTTTCGGATAACAACGATAATCTTTCAACCAGTTTGGGCGAAAATCCGTGGTGAGCGTTAAGAGTCAGCTTTTTGGGTTCAGAGGTATTGACAGTTTCCTCCACGAGCAGGACGACGCTCGCCTGGCTTTTGAAGGAATAAACGATCTGGTAGATGGTATCTTCCAGGAACTCATCGATGTTGGTCGCTCTGCTGGCGGCATTCGATATGGAATGGAGAAGCATGAACATTTCATCCCTGGCGAGTTGCCGGGCTTCTTCGTCGCGCTTCGAATCGGTGATATCCTTCCAAAGGATAAGCCTGCCAAATTGATGTCCATTGGCATCCACCACCGGAGAGACGCGCAAGTTCAAATAGCGCCACATATTTTGAAGGTTGATCCTTCCCCGGACATCCAATTCCTTTGTTATATCGTTGCCATGGACGATGCTCGACCAATCGGTGAGGACGTTCTCCGCTGGTAATCCGTATATTTTTTCACGGGGAATTCCGATGACCGCCTCGGCAGCTGGATTCAGGTCGATGATTCGATTCTGCATATCCAGCATCATCCAACCATCTCCCATTCTTTCAATGACGATATCCCTCGGGATTGGAGTGATTTCCAGGATGCGATAGGAAATCAGACCGAAAGATAACGACATACCCATCAGGGTGAAGCCAGTCAGCAACGCGTAGGATGCGGTTGTTGGAGGTGTGATGGATAAACTGATCAGGCTGGCTGGGAGAATAAACACGGCCCCTGCAAGAACTGTTCCTGATTGCAGGCGGTGGGGAAGAGGGCCATGCATGAAAGTTTTGATAATGATGTAGGCTGCCGATGCAACCAATGCATTGAAGTAAACAAGGTTGATCCAATACCAAACTCCTGGAGGGATCCCTGCTGTGGTTGAGTTGAAATTCAGGTTTAGGCTGGAAATCGAAATGAGAGCGAATAAAGTAATGAGCGGTTCAACCATCAGTAGAAGCACATTGCGCTTGGTGAACCAAGAGGACCGGCTTGAAAAGTCCAGTGAAAAACAAAAGAATAGCGTAGCTGAAATTGATGCGAATAATTGCGAAAGTCCTGCCAGGACTATTTCATGATTAAAAATGCTATTGGTATAGAAAACGGCAGCGAGTGCCCACATGGCTAACGTCACACCAAAGAAAAAAAGGAACCTGGCTCCATGGGTGCTTCGTCGTTGATAAGCAATAGTTGTGAGGACTACGGAAGTACCACCCGCCAGGATAAAAATGACCCAATTGAAAGGAATGTTCATTCGATTCTTTCCCCCACATTCACAGGCAATTATTGGATAGTTTGGTCGTCCAATAAGCGCATAGTACTTAAATGTTCAAATAATTGTAATTTCATTGCAGTATGCAATAATTATACACAAAAAACGTTTGAGTGCAATAGGGAAAATGAAAACACCAGGCTAAAGGTTAGTCTGGTGCATTCTTGATTGGGCTGAATGAATGATCATCCGAATATATATTCTAATCCGTGCTCTCGAGTACTCTCAAGGTGGAGGTGGTCTCAGGATCATCCGGAGAAATCAAGAGGGCTTTTTTGAATGCTTTTCGCGCATCATTAGGCCGATTCATTCTGGAATATACTTTTCCGGTTTTCTTCCAAATCTCCGCATCCTCATCATTCAGGCGTGAAGCTTTTAAATAGGCGCGAAGAGCTTCCTTGTCCCTTTTTTGCTCAAACTGGATATCTCCCAAGCTGACCCAATATTGAGCGACCTTCGGCTCAAGTCGTGCGGCAGTCTGGTAGCATTCCTTTGAATCTTCATAGCGGCCAAGCTGACGATAAATATCTCCCAATATGGAGTAGGCAGTTGTATTTTTGGGTTTTAATTCAATTGATTTTTTGCAAACATCGATGGCTTTTTGATTCTGCCCCTGGTCGTTATAGAGAATGGCAAGATTATTCCATGTGTATGTGCCGTAAGGGTTAAGGTCGACTGCCTTCAGATAAGATGATTTAGCTTCTTTTATCTTTTTTTGACTGTGAAGAACCAACCCTTTCCCGGACCAAAATTGTGCTTCGGAGACCAGATCATGCATCCCTGATACCAGATTTAATCCCTCGTTTAAAAAGTTGAGTGATTTTTCAAACTCGCCTTTGGACCAATAATAAGACGCCAGTGTGTATAAAAGATCCGAGCGGGAGGCAGCGGACTCGGCTCCAGCAGGGAGGTCGGCAAGCATCAATTCTCGCAGTTTGATTTTCTCGTCGACCTCGCTGAGCAGGTCAGAAGTTTTCCACCCGTCCCAAGATAACTGCTTATTCACAATTCGATCACTGGTCTCCTTAGGAGCGTCCATCAATTCAACCACTCTGTGCCTGAATGCCCAAAAGTCCGGGGCTTGGCGAGGGAGATGAGCTGCCTCGCTTCTCGTCAGCCATAGGACAACTCTCATTTGGTTGTCGACGAAAAACTCGCGCCTCATATTGAGAGCCCGGTAGGCGTTGTGACCGCCTTTCCCGCCGCCCCACTTCAACCCGGTAATAAAATAAACGGTCCGTTCGTGGTCCGGGTTCTGGACCAGGATCATGGGCACATCAAATAACTTTTCATCGATGTGAAAGTGAAGAACATCCTGGCCGAGAGACCTTAATCTCGATTCCAGTTCTATTGCGACATCTTTTCGGGTGTATTCGGATTCGTAAACGGCAATCAAAATTGACGGGCGATCCCACTTAATCGCCAATTCCAGCTCGTCAAAAAGAATATCCTCCCGCTCCTCGAGTGATTCGCGTGGATCCATCTGCGGTTGCGTTGAGTCCTGAGAATTGTTCATCTTATCGTTTGGAAAACCCAGTCATGTCTCGTATGTTATTTTCACTCACGAATAAAATTATACATCACAGGGATATTCATCCGTTATGGTCAAAAATATCCCATTTGACGGGATAATGATTTTGAGTAAGCCGTAAAAGCTTTTTAATTGTGAGATTGGACTATACTTCTGAATGGCATAGATGTTTTGAAAGATAAGCGCCTGATAGAATAATCCTGATGAATCCAAATTTCCTTGTTTATACCTGCAATGTTGGCAATGGCCGAGCGGACCCAGATCAGGCTTGTATCCGTAATCCGTAAAAACGATGTGGATATTATCGGTTTACAGGAGTTATCTGATTCTCAGGCGAGTAAAATCCAAAAGGCGCTATGGCAGGATTACCCTCATCGCGCTCTATTTCCAGGTGGATTTGCAGGAAAGGGAATTCTAAGCCGTTACCCCATTCATGAAGCAACTCAAATCCATTTGGGACCCGAGAGACCCGATCTTGTTGTAACGCTTGATGTGGATGGAACAGAATTGTCGGTGATTTCGGCACATCCACCCCCTCCTCGATTCCGAAAAACATCTGTTAGTTTTGATCCACAAACCATCAAGCAGATAGAAGCCCTGGCTGTCCTGGCGATTGAGCGTAAACCGGCTATTTTGCTGGGAGATTTTAATTTTGTGCAAAGATCCAATGAGTATCGGTTAGTAAAAACCAAAGGATTAAGGGATGCATTTCATGAGTTGGGCAGGGGATTCGGCCTCACGCTTCCGAGGCGGATTGGACCTTGGAGGCGACTGCAATGGTTAAATAAATTGTTGAGGTGGATTCCACTTGTTCCGATGGCTCGCGTGGATTACATCTGGTATACAGAACCGATGAGAAGTCTGGCATCCTGGGTTGGGGAAGATGTCGGGTCTGATCACCTTCCGGTATTGGCGAGATTGGAATTTGTCATTATAGTTTGTAAAAATAATAAACGGTTTGGGCACTTTAATTAATCATACCCAAACCGCTTCTCAAAGCCCCTCTTATTTCTTTAAGGCGCTTTTCAATGCATCCACTTCTTCAGTCGTCAAAGTGGACTGAAGTACTTCGCCTTTGAATGGTTCCATGGCAGAAATAACCATGTTCACTCCTTGGCTGATCATCAGAAACAAGGCGGATTTACCCGGTTCAATTTTTTGGGTCACTTCCTTGACAAAAGTCTGGTCTACGTCCTTGTGAAAAAAGTGGCCAATTACACCGCCGGCACCAGCGCCGATGAGAATCCCTGCCAGCGGGAAAAATACACTCGCCAGCAACAATCCCACCATTGCGCCGCCTAATGCCCCCATGGCAACTCCGCTATCCAGCTGGTTTTTTACTTCAACCTTGCCATCCTCGGATTTCGTCACTACGGCTGCGTCATCCAGTTTGACGACTCCTTCGCTCTCCAAACTCTTGATGGACATGCGTGCTTGAGTTGCTTGTTCAGACGTATCAAAGATAACAACAAGTAAATCGGACATAGGACCTCCATTCGTTAGATCAGGATTGATTTATTCGTCCCTAATGATAGCATGTTTTCTTCATCGTCCCAGGAAGAAATATGATTGAAATTGATCCATATTCACCTGATGAAAAAATCGAATTCTATTGAAATTATGCGCATAGATTGCGAATCGGATAAACTGAGTTCATTTCATGCATTTGAGGTAAAATTGGTGCAGGTGTCTAGGGCTTATGGAAGGATGAAATTTACGGCTAGAAATGGTTTACTCAGGTCTGATTGTCCATAGAAATATATCGCGTAGTCATAATTGGCTATACTTTTGCTTATTTTCTGGTCATTTTCTCAGCGTTTGAGTGGGGCAATGGAATTGCATTTATTTCCACCCATAAGTAAAACTCTTATTGCTTCATAAGCCTGTCAGGAAACGGAGAAATTATGCGTTACGGATTCTTTGATGATACCAATAGAGAGTATGTCATTACACAGCCTGATACGCCTCTTCCCTGGATTAACTACCTTGGCAGTGAAGATTATTTCGGACTGATATCCAACACGGCTGGAGGATATTCCTTTTTCAAGGATGCGCGCCTTCGGCGATTAACGCGCTACCGGTACAACAACACTCCCTTGGATACCGGTGGGCGTTATCTCTATATCCGGGACAATGAGGCTGCCAAAAAGGGAAAAATCAGCCGACCTTACTGGTCACCGACCTGGATGCCCACGCGTGACATTCTTGATGAGTATGAATGTCGTCACGGTCAGGGTTATACAATTATTAAATCCAAGGCGCATAAAATCGAATCTCAGATCCGGTACTTTGTCCCTCTGGGTGAGAACCTGGAAATTTGGGAAATGACGTTGACCAATCATCGGAAATCTGTCGCCAATCTCTCTCTGTTCTCGGCAGTTGAATTTTGCCTTTGGGATGCCAACGACGATGCGACAAATTTCCAGCGTAACTCTGTCTACAGGTCAGGTTGAGATTGTGGATGGTGTGATTTACCACAAGACGGAATATCGCGAACGCCGGAACCACTTTGCATTTTTCGCCTGCTCGGAAAAGCTAGATGGTTATGACACTCAAAGGGAAATTTTCCTTGGGCCCTATCGCGGCTGGGACTCGCCGGTGGTTGTGGAGAAGGGGTTCTCGGGAGAATCGGTGGCATACGGGTGGCAGCCGATCGGGTCACACCATGTCAAGGTCCAGTTGAATCCAGGGCAGCAAAAGAAAATTATATTTGTCCTGGGCTACCAGGAAAATCCGAAAGACAAGAAGTTTGACCCTGCCGACTCGCAGACCATCAATAAGAAAAAGGTCAAACCGATCATCAGCAGATATCTTCGACCTGCCAACGTCGATGAAGCGTTCGTCGCTTTGAAAAAACATTGGGATGGTTTGCTGGGCAAGATCCAGGTGACTACACCAGACGAGCATACCAATCGCATGGTCAATACTTGGAATGCTTACCAGTGTATGTTGACCTTCAACCTTTCCAGGTCCGCTTCTTATTTTGAGAGCGGGATTGGGCGCGGGATGGGATTCAGGGACTCCAACCAGGATTTATTGGGGTTCGTCCATATGATCCCGGATCGGGCACGCGAACGGATTCTCGATCTGGCTGCCACACAGTTAAAGAGCGGCGGGGCTTATCATCAATATCAGCCATTAACCAAGCAGGGAAACAATGAGGTCGGATCGGAATTTAATGATGATCCCTTGTGGTTGATCCTTGCGTCAGCTGCCTACATTAAGGAAACCGGGGATTGGGCCATCCTCGAGCAGCCGGTCCGATATGAAAATGAACGCGGGACGGAAATGCCTCTCCATGAACATTTACAGCGCGCGTTGCAATACACGCTGGACAGGCTCGGTCCGCACCACCTGCCTTTGATCGGGAGAGCGGATTGGAATGACTGCTTGAATCTGAATTGTTTTTCCGATACACCCGGTCAATCGTTTCAGACGACCACCAATAAGGAAGGCAAAGTTGCGGAAAGCGTCATGATTGCGGGTTTGTTCATCCAGGCAGCCCGGGAAATGATGGCGATTGCAAATTATTATGAGGATGTCGATGAGGTCAAGAAGCTCAAAAAGGATATCGCTTCCATGGAAGAGGCCATCTGGAAATCCGGCTGGGATGGCGCCTGGTTCAGACGTGCTTATGATGATTTTGGTAAAGTCCTGGGTTCGAGGAAAAACAAAGAAGGCAAGATTTTTGTAGAACCTCAAGGCCTCTGCATCATGGCCGGTCTGGGGCTTAAGAATGGGAAGGCGAAAAAAGCGCTCGAATCCGTTTCAAAACATTTGGCGACACGTCATGGGATCATGCTTCAGCAGCCCGCCTTCAGCGAATATTACCTGCATCTTGGAGAGATATCTTCCTACCCGCCCGGTTATAAGGAAAATGCCGGCATTTTCTGCCATACCAATCCCTGGATCATGATCGCTGAAACGATGCTGGGACATGGGGATAAAGCTCATGATTATTACTTGCGGATCAATCCGTCCAATCGGGAGGAAATCAGCGGCTTGCATAAGTGCGAGCCTTATGTCTATTCCCAGATGATAGCCGGAAAGGATGCTCCCACGCATGGAGAAGCGAAGAATTCCTGGCTGACCGGTACGGCTGCCTGGAATTTCGTTGCGATCACGCAGGCCATTTTGGGAATAAAACCGACGTATGACGGATTGGAAATTTCCCCATGCATCCCCACCGGCTGGACAGGCTTCGATGCTGTACGGGTGTTCCGAGGGACCAGGTACGAAATTCAAGTGGTGCGAATTGGAAAAGGCAATAGAGTCTCACTGATTGTGGAAGGTAAACATATTAGCGGGAACGTAGTCCCGTTGCCTCGCAAAAGAACCAAAAATATTTTCGTGAAAGTCACTATTCGATAAAATTGTTTCTTACAAAAAAGAATATCCTAGATTTTTGATAGCCGCATCTTTCTGGCGGCCTGCAATCTATTTCGTAGAAGGTAATATGGGTTTGAAGTATTACGGTACTTTTGCGGATAGGGACCGGAAAATCCCAGTCTTTTGCTGAGGTATTTTTTTCAAGAGACTCTTGATTGGAGCAATCCATGAACTACGGCTATTTTGATGATGCCAATCGCGAATATGTCATCACCGATCCGCGCACACCCACAAAATGGATTAATTACATTGGCACGCTTGATTTTGGCGGATTTGTTGACCATACCGGCGGGGCGTTGATCTGCAAGGGTGATCCAACATTCAACCGAATTACCAAATACATCCAGCAAATGCCGTCGTCCGATTTCAAGGGTGAAACGCTCTATCTGCGCCTTCACACGCCTCTTGGTTTCACTGTCTTTTCGCCATTTTTTGTCCCGACCCTTGATCCCTTGGATAAATTTGAATGCCATGTCGGACTCGGGTATTCGCGCATTGTCAGCGAGTGTCATGGCGTGCGAACCGAGGCGACCATATTTATTCCAGAAGGAGCGTCGTGCGAAGTTAGACGTATCACCGTGACCAATATTTCTGACCAGCCGATGGTCATCGATGCAGTGCCGGTGGTCGAATATACTCACCCTGACGCGCTAAAGCAATTTACAAATGCTGACTGGGTTCCGCAAACAATGCAATCCCGAATGGAACGTGTCGATGATCTGACCATCCTTCTCCAATATCCATTTATGACCAAGGATTTCAAGGTCAATTATTTTACCGCCAGTCTGCCGGCATCTTCTTTTGAGACAGATAGAAAACGCTTTCTCGGAGAAAATGAATACGGTACATGGCGATCTCCCCGAAGCTTGTTTGCCGGTCAATTAAGCAATAATCAAGCCCAGAGAGGGGACAACATCTCCGCCCTTATGATTCCCCTTGGAATTCTGGAACCGGGTTCAACCCGGACTTTTTCCACACTGCTTGGCCAGGAACCGTCGTTGAAAAAAATAATTCCGGAAATCCGGAAGTACTGTGACCTGAAACATATAGATTTGGCTCTGGGAAACCTGAAAGTATTCTGGGAAGAGTATTTATCCACCACCCAGGTTGAAACCCCGGATGCATCGATGAATTCGATGATCAATATACATAATCCGCACCAATGTTACACGACCAAACAGTGGTCACGGTATTTATCCTATTACCAGCTTGGGTTGGGTGCGCGCGGGATAGGCGTTCGAGATTCGTCACAGGATATATTGGGTGTGGTCTCTTCGATCCCAGATCAAAGCAGGGATTTTATTTTGACGCTCCTTACCTTCCAAAAGCGCGATGGCTCATCGATGCACAGCTATAATCCCTTGACCCTGGAAGGTTCCTTGGGCGATTCGGTTGAGATGGAGGACCGCCCACATTACTATAGTGATGATCACCTGTGGAGTGTTCTCACTGTGACAACCTATATTAGGGAGACGGGTGATTTTGAAATTCTAAAAAGAAAGGTGCCATTTTATGAAAAGGATAAAAAAGGCAGACCTGTAGAAACCGGATCGGTGCTTGAGCACCTCGAAAGGGCAATTCGATACACACGAAAAGATACAGGCAGGCATGGTTTGCCTTTGCTGGGGTTCGCTGACTGGAACGATACTATAAATTTGCCGAAAGGAGCGGAATCCCTGTTTTCGGCCCATTTATATGGCAAGGCCTTGATCGAATTCATCGGTCTTTTGGACCATCTTGGAAATAAGAAGAAGTCTCAATATCTCAAAGCTTATGAGGAAATGAAGACGTGCGTGGAAAAATCTGCCTGGGATGGTAAGTGGTATGTCATGTATTTCGATGATAAGGGAAAGCCAGTAGGATCGTCCAGAAATGCAAAAGGGAAAATTCATCTCAATGCGCAATCCTGGGCTGTCATTTCTGGTTTTGCTTCCCCTCGACGGGCAAAGCAAGCCATGGACGCTGTAAATACGCGCCTAAATACAAAGTATGGGATAAAGTTATCCACACCTGGTTACAATGGATTTGACCCAAAATATGGAGGCGTAACGACATATCCGCCCGGCGCGAAGGAAAACGGAGGTATCTTTCTTCACCCGAATCCTTGGGCGATGATTGCAGAAACAATGCTTGGAAACGGCGATCGCGCATTTGAATACTATTCCCAGATAAACCCCGCTGAGAAAAACAACAGTGTAGACTTGTATGAGATCGAGCCTTATGTCTATGCACAAAATATCCTGGGCGATGAGCATCCACAATTCGGGCTGGGAAGGAATTCCTGGTTATCGGGTACGGCCTCATGGTGTTACCAGGCTGGTGTGCAATGGATACTCGGCATAAGGGCTGAATACGGAGGAATAAGAATTGATCCGTGTATTCCGTCAGGATGGGACGGGTTTCAGGTCTTTCGGAAATTTCGCGGACATGACTACGAAATCCGGGTTTATAACTCTAAGCACGTGTCCAAAGGTGTCGCAAGTGTGAAGGTTAACGACAAGCAGATTTCGGGAAATTTAATCCCGATTGGAAAAAAGGGGAAACAAAAAGTTGACGTCTGGTTGGGTTAGAGAAATTCTTGACTAAAAATAATTATGATTAACCCGTTCCCCAGGATCTTTCTTGGGGAATGTTTTTACCGAAACAGCGCCGAAACCCCCGGAACTCGCGGGGGCAAAGCCCCTTGCTTCACTGTCCTGCTGGCGCAGGCCAGCACGGGCAGCAATGGGGATGCAAGGCGCACATCCTTGCAAGATGAAGGACATCGTTGTAAAATAGAACACATGAGCTATGCGGTAAAAACCTTCAAGTATCGCCTGCGACCCTCCAGGAGCCAACGCACCCAACTCCATCGGACGCTGGAACTTTGTCGTTGGGTCTACAACGAGACGCTGGCCACTCGCAAAAACACCTGGGAGCAGGAAAAGAAGACCCTTTCGCTGTACGACACGAATAAACTGCTCACCGTTCTGGAAACGATGAACATCCCGAATGGGTGCGTGTCCATTCTCAGGTCTTGCAGAATGTTCAGGAGCGAGTGGATCTGGCGTTCAAGGCTTTCTTTCGTAGAGTGAAGGCAGGCGAAAAGCCTGGCTACCCACGTTTTCGGGGATACGGTCGGTACGCGAGCTTCACCTTCAAGCAGTCTGGTTTCGAATTGCTCCCTGCGGGCAAGGGTCTGCTCATTTCCAAAATTGGGCAGTGAGGATCGTCCTGCATCGTCCCATCCAGGGCAGGGTCAAGACACTCACCGTGCAGAGGGATGCGGTGGGCAACTGGTATGCCTGCTTCGCCTGTGAAGTGGATCCCCAACCCCTGCCCTACAATGGCTTGGCAGTCGGGGTGGACGTAGGACTTGAAAGCTTTGCCACGCTCTCCAATGGGATGAAGATTGATAATCCCCGCTTCATTCGTCATGCTGAGCAAGGGCTGGCGAAGGTGCAGCGCCTTCTCTCGAGGGCTGAAAAAGGAACGCTCGAACGAGCCAAGCGGCGCAAGGCCGTTCAGCATGTCCATCAACGCATTGCCAACAGGCGCAAAGACTTTGCTCATAAATTGAGTCGTGAATTGGTCAACAGTTTCGGCATGATCTCTTTTGAAAACCTGAATATCAGGAACATGCTTCAAAATCATCGTTTGGCAAAGAGCATCTCGGATGCAGCCTGGAAGCAACTGATCACGTACACCACGTACAAAGCTGAGAACGCTGGTCGTCGTGTCGTATCGGTTGATCCACGCAACACATCCAGGATGTGCTACTGCTGTGGAACTTTGGTTGAGAAGTCTTTGTCCGTCCGCGTGCATGCCTGTCCTGCGTGTGGTCTCGTCATGGATCGGGACGAAAACGCCGCCAATAATATTTTGAGACTTGGGCTAGAGTCTCTGGGCGTATGCCCTGGAAGCCCCCGCATTGATGCGTGGGGACTAGTCACGCAAGGGCATTATTGTTTATAGTCTGTTTCTGCAGGGCGAATTTTTCAGCCTGGAGTGCCAGATTATTTATTTGCTCCATTAGTTGATGTGTAAAATGATGGTAATACTCATAATTTTTTTCAATTTTCTCGTTAAATGCAGCTTGTATTGGCTTGCCGAAATTGACATAGCAGTACCCGCCGAATTGCCAGGAACCTGCCGTTTCTTTCCCGCGTTGACGACCGTGAATGATTTTCAAATATTTTGCCGGAACGTGAAATCCTACGGGAAGAATGACTGCGCCGGTTTCAACAGCGAGACGTGCGACACCTGTGCCAGCGCGAGTGACGGTATGGGTAGAGGTTATTTTTCCTTCCGGTAAGATGCATACTGTGTAGCCTGCTCGAATCCTGTCGATGGCAGTCTTAAGCGCTTCACGCCCCCGACCCTCAATGACCGGAATCTGGTCGCCTTTCCTGAAAATGTACCCCAGCAATGGAATATCGAAGACTTTGTCTTCGATCATGAAGATAATCTGCTCTTTGATGATAAACGGCAGCGTGAATGCATCGGTCGCATTGGGGTGATTCCCTACAATGATTTTCGGTCCGGAAGGGATATTTTCGGTTCCAAATACTCTCATCTTCATTCCGGCTAAGTGATAGTAGGTTCCTGTAATTCCGATGGTGAGTTGATACCAGAAATTCATTTAATTTCTCCAGGTGATGATTGTAATTCCCTTGATTATATATTATTCCTTGTCAGGTTGGAAAACTCTCGTCATGGTCATTGGCAAGGTTGTATAATCACCCGATATGAACAAGGCTGGTCTTGGAGTGAAGGAGGCGGGTCGTTTGCTTTACGATACCGGGGTGGAATTATCCAGGGATTATGGAAGTGTGCATGCTGCCGCTCTGGGTTATTATATATTGCTCTCTATTTTCCCGCTTGCCACGCTGTCGGCGATCATCATAACCAGGATCATTGGCCCAGCGACGTTAGCGGGTGATTATGAAGTGCTTCTTTCTGCCGTTATTGGAGCACAATATTCAAAACTTCTCCAATCGCTCATTACAAGCAGCTACTCAGTGGCATCCAATAATGTCTGGACCTTTGTCAATCTCCTCGTCCTGATCTATGCCTCCTCATACATGTTTTACCAGGCCCGGATTTCACTGGATGCCATGTGGCATCTAACGCCAAAGCCAGGAGTCACTAACACGTTATTGGCAACGGTCAAAAACTATACTTTTGCGTATATCATCGCATTTTTGGTTGGGCTCTCTTTTCTTGTCCTTTTATTTTGGAACACATTGTGGAATATCATCTCAGAGTTAATTACCAGTCGTTTCTCGATCAATTTATCCAGCATGGAATCGTTTCTGGATGTGTTTTCTTCCCCATTGATATATACGCTAATATTCTGGGCTGCATTTCGCTATCTCCCCCAGGCGAGAATGCGTAAAAGAGACATGCTACCCGGGGCTGTGCTTACGGCAATATTGTATTGGATTGGAAATTACCTTTATGCTTACTATTTGGGTTACAGCTCGGTCGGTACGATTTACGGTATCGCCAGCTCCACGGTAATTTTCCTTTTTTGGGTGTTTTATTCTGCGATGATATTTTTATTTGGCGCAAAATTCACCCGGTTATACGCGTTTCGGTTCGGCCAGGGATTAAAACCCGACGACAATATGAAGTGCTTCGACAGCCCAAATGTCGTCTAGATCAGAAAACTGTTGTGGTTAATTTATAAAATGAGATACCTTATTGGACTGCGTCCATCGCAGCTCCAAGCCTTTTGATAATTTCATCCACCTCCTCTTCAGTGATCGATAGTGGAGGTGAAAATGCTAATGAGTTCCCTAAAGGACGAGTTCGGAGTCCTCGAGCTTGGGCAGCCTTGAAGATCTTCATCGTCATTCCGGCATCAGCAGCCTTGCTTTCCTTGTCGGATACAATCTCCACCCCACAGAGAAGTCCCAACCCGCGGACATCGCCGACAAATGGAAATTCTTTAAGTGTTTTTAAACCTTCCAATAAGCGGATGCCAAGTTTCTTGGCACGTTCCGGGAAATGCTCACGTTCCATAAGTTCAATGTTTTTGAGTCCAACCGCACAGGCCATCGCGTGGCCAGAATAAGTGAAACCATGCATAAAAGCTTCTGTTTCAGCAGCGGTCTCTATAGTCTCTTGTATCGTGTCAGAGATCTGTATTCCTCCCAGGGGGGCGTATCCACTTGTAATGGCTTTCGCGAAGGATAAAATGTCAGGTTTGACCCCCCAGTGGTTCAGCGCAAACCATTCTCCGGTGCGTCCGAATCCAGTGATCACCTCATCCGCGATAAATAGAATGTCATATTTGGTGCAGACCTGACGAACAAGCGGGAAGTAATCCTCCGGTGGCACGATCACGCCTCCCACGCCCATCACCGGCTCGGCGATAAATGCGGCGATGGAATCCGCTCCTTCACGTTGGATGCATTCCTCGAGCGCACGCGCAGCAGCCTGCCCAACAGATTCTCCGGCTCGCTGATCACCTTCAAAGCGATAGGGATTGGGAGCAGGAATATGAATGAAATCTTTGACAGCCGGACCAAACATGGTGTGGTATTTTTCCAGTCCGGTGGCGAAGGTGGAATACATGGTGACTCCATGGTAGCTACCTTTCCGGGCGATGATCTTATATTTTCCCGGCACTCCCTTCCTTTTCCAATAATACCGGGCTGTTTTAAACGCTGAATCATTCGATTCTGACCCACCAGACGTAAAATGGGTCGTGTTGAGACCTTCATAAGCAAACCCTGCCAGCTTGTTCGCGAGCAAGGTTGACGGTATGTTGGTCATTCCTGAGAAATTGGATGTGAAAGCGAGCTTCTTCATCTGGTCGAAAGCTGCCTGAGCCAGTTCCTCGCATCCGTACCCTACATTTACATTCCAAAGGCCGGCCATGCCATCAAGAATTACTTGCCCGTCGATCGTATGTAGCCAGACTCCCTCACCGTGACTAATCACCAATGGATCTGCATGAGATTTGGGGTGATACGTGGGGTGAAGTTGTTTTCGGTCCATCTCGACCCAATTTGAGTATTCTTCTTTTGCCATAATTCCTCCAAACTTATTCCAGAAGTCAGGTTGGTTTTTGCATTGTATCAGTTTTGCGTTAGGAGTTGTGGGAATTATCTACCTAAAGCACGATTCCATTTTTCAATAAATGCATTTCGTTTATCCGGATTATTTATCTCGGGATCCAGGCTGATAAATATTAAATTGTCCAAGCCGACTTCTTCGATAACCTGGTTGAAGTGGATATAAGATTTTTGCTCTTCTGCAAACTCAAAAATATCGACATTTGCGACATCAGGGCGAAAGGGTGTCAATCCTCCCAGCGCAAGGGCAATTTGCCCTTCCTGGGAAAGCAGGAAATCAACCATGAGTCTGGCGGAATTGGTGCTTTTTGCCTGTTTCGAGATGGCGATACTCCTCATCAGTATGGGTTGGCCATCCTTGATGTAAGTCCAACCTAGTTCAGGGTGTTGGTCTATTTCCGATAGAAAGGAGATTGGCGAAATGAATATGCCCAAGGAAGATTTGCCACTTAGGATCGATGAAACCATACTGCTCGAGGATGTTCTTAATAGAGGATCAGTCTCTCCAACTTGATTCACTATCTCCCATCCGGTTTCACCCAACTTATCTATCCAAAACCAATTAATTGCCAGTCCGGTGGAGTTTTGAGAGGCATCGTAGGTTGTGATTTTTCCAGTAAATTGGCTAGGATCAGTTTCAATTAATTTTTTAATATCCGTCAAGCGATGGGGTAAATTGGGAAACCTTTCTTTGTTGAAAACAATCACCATTGGGTCGCTGGCGATTGTATAAATACCAGGCGCAAGTTTGGTCCAGGGTGGGACGTAAAAGTCTTCCTCGGAGAGATATGGTTCGATTTGGCCGGAATTGGCAAATTTCAACCACCCATCAGGAGCATAGGAGAGGATTAAATCGGCATTCCTTTCACCTGACAAAGATTCGGTGGAATAACGATCAAAGACTTCGTTGGCTCCAAGGTCAATGATTGTGACATCGATCCAGGGATAATGACCAGTAAAGGTTTCAATAACAGGTTTCCAGGTTGACTCGTTTAGCGCTGAGTAAATGACCAGTCCCTGCTCATTTTTCGATGCTTCAATGATGTTCTCGTAGGAATTGGGGTAATAAGCAGGAAGGAAATAGGCATCCAGAGCCCGTGGTGATGAGAAAACCGTGGATTCTATTTGGTCCAGCGTTGGGCGAGCCTTTTCTATTGTGGGCGATACATTGATTTTCTTGGTTTGCGGAACACATCCTGAAAGGAAGCCAGCACTTATCAGCGTCACGAATAGGGTCAAAACCATTATTCTCCAGGACATGGCGAAACTCCGCTCGAATCAAATAAAGAGTATGAAAGAAATATACCATATTTGATTGTAAGGATTATCGCAAACGGGTTGTCAGAGGAAAACATGGAACTTTCAGGGGAGGCGACTATTCCAGGATGTAGTGTAGAATCAATCAACGGTCTTGGTTTTTTTGACAATAAAACGCGAACCTTGAATGAAAATCAGGAACTCATTAGCGTTTCGGTTGATTGTATATTTCACATTACTGACGGCGCTTCCGTTAGTGTTTTTTTCATTATATTTACGAAATACCGTGACTCAATATTATTATTCAATTGGTTCCCATTTTTTTCAAGAACAAGCGGAATCAATCGCTCGGCACATGGAATTTCTTGATGCGCCACCATCATCAACCAATTCGCTTTTTAATCCGACGAAGGATGGGCATTTGGTTTTTGTACTAAATCGTAACGGCGAATATGTTCGCCATTTTGATGAATTAAAAATAGGGGCGAACGTTTCATCCGATTATGTCGGGGATTTTAGCAAAGTATTATTATCCGAGGTGCCAGGCGCAGGCAGGCTGGATGATGCCAGGCTGATATATGGATATGCTCCTGTGAATGGTCAGGACATGATAGTAATTGCAATTGGAAATATCAGCGATATCTCTGACCCTGTAAAAGAATTCCAGCAAATCACAGCTCTACAAATTCTGGTTGTTCTTATGATTACCATCCTAATCGCTGGATGGATCATATGGAAATTGGTAGGCAAACCTCTCAGTATGCTTACCATGTCTGCTCAGCAAATGGGCGAAGGAAATTTGGACGTTGATGTGAATCCCGGTGAGATGAAGGATGAGTTGAATCTCCTGGCGATCGCATTAAACTCAATGCGTGACCAACTTAACCGATCGATTCAAGGTCTAAAAGCCCGAATCCAGGAACTTGCCCTGGCTCAAGAATTGCTAAAAAATAACGACGATCAAACCCGGGCGATCATTGATTCTGTGAATGAAGCTATTCTCGTTCTTGATCTCTATACGGGCGATGTGCTGGATGTAAATTTGAAAATGACTGAAATGTATGGGTACGCCCGGGAAGAGGCTTTGAAGTTGAGGATTAATCAACTTAATTTTGGAGAATTACCTTACACCCATAAGTTTTTCAAGAACTATATGAAGGATGCAGCCCATTCGGGTCCGCAAGTGTTTGAATGGAAAGCCAGACACATGAATGGTCATCAGTTTTGGGTGGAAGTCAACATGCGAAAAGCGGTGATATCGGGTAATGACAGGCTTCTAGTCGCAGTCAGGGAGATTGCTGATAGAAAGAGAGCGGAGCAAATCCGGACGGCCATCTATAGAATATCGCATTCTGTCCAGGCAGCTCAAAATCTTAAGGAATTGTTCTATCTCATTCACGGAATTATCAACGACCTGATGCCTGCTCAAAATTTTTATATTGCGATGTATGATCACGAGCGCGATGAGTTTTATTATCCGTACTATGTTGACCAGTATGATACAACGCCTGCTCCGCATGCACCGAATAGAGGCCTGACCAGTTATGTGCTCAGGAGCGGTGCTTCACTCCTGGCTACACCTGATGTTTTCGACCGGTTAATTAAGAGTGGTGAAGTTGAAATGATAGGCTCCGACTCGGTGGATTGGTTGGGATCGCCGCTTAACATTGCACAAAAGGTTATCGGTGTTATTGCAGTTCAGACCTATTCATTTAGTGATCGATTGACTGAAGAAGATAAGGATGTTCTCGCATTCGTTTCGACTCAAATCGCCATGGCCATTGAGCGGAAGCGATCGGAAGATGCATTATTGGAGTCGGAAACCCGTTGGCGGACTCTCACTGAAAATGCTCCTCAAATCATCCTTCTGATGGATAAAGTTGGGACCGTTCTGTTTGGAAATCGGCTTCCTCCCGGAATGGACTCGCATAATCTTGCCTTGAATTCATTCCTTAATTATTTAAAAGATGATAATCGCCTCGTAACTGAGAAAGCATTGAATGAAGTATTCGATGAATCAAGAGGAACGACTTTTGAGCTTTCAATTCGAAACACGGATGACAAAGAGATTTGGTATCAGTGCAACCTTTCACCGGTTGTCACTGATGGACATGTCGAAATGGCCATTCTAAATGCCGATGACATTACTTCGCGAAAAGACGCAGAAAAATCAATTCAAACTCTTAACGATGAACTTGAAAAGCGAGTGCTCGAAAGAACTGCTCAACTTGCCTCAGCCGTCCGGGAGTTGGAAGCGTTTTCATACTCAGTCTCACACGATCTTCGCGCCCCATTACGCGCCTTGGATGGCTATTCACGTATACTTGAGAAAGAGTATGCACAGGTCATCGATGACGATGGGAAAGCCTTTATCGGCCATATCCGCTCAAGCACACATAAAATGGATCGTTTGATAGATGATTTACTCGCCTTTTCTCGTTTGGGGCGCCATTCCCTGGAAAAGCAAACCGTGGATATGAATGATATTGTTGGAAAAGCCATTGATGAATTTTCACCAATTAATTCTGTTGGAAAACTGCCTATTCAGGTCCAAGAGATGCCTGCATGTGAAGGAGATCCATCGTTGTTGCTCCAGCTTTGGATGAACTTAATCTCCAATTCGATTAAAATTTACCAGAAATTGCGATCGTCCAAGCATAGAAATTGGATATTTGGATGAAGAGTCGATCGTTTATTTCATAAAAGACAACGGCATCGGATTTGATATGAAATACGCAGATAAATTGTTTGGAGTATTTCAACGACTCCACAACGTGGACGAATTCGAAGGCACGGGAGTCGGACTGGCCATCGTAGAAAGAATTGTTCGCCGTCATGGCGGCAGGATTTGGGCGAAGTCTACATCCGGTGAAGGTGCGACTTTCTTTTTCACGTTGAATGAGAAATCGAATCCGGATCTGGTGATTTAAACGGAGAGAGACATGGGAGAACATTTGGTTGAGATCCTTCTTGTTGAAGATAACCCAAATGATGCTGAGTTGTCGTTGTACGCGCTTAAAAAACATCGCATAGCCAACAGAATTCACCATTCAAAAGACGGCGCTGAGGCGATCGACTACATATTTGGAGAAGGAACCTGCGCTGGGCGAAATGTTGAAGAGACCCCAAAAGTGGTGCTCCTGGATCTAAAATTACCAAAGGTGGATGGACTTGAGGTTCTTAAGCGAATAAAATCTGATCCAAGAACGCGACAAATACCAGTTGTAGTCCTGACCTCTTCGCGGGAAGAAAAAGATATAGTCGAGAGCTATAACCTGGGAGTCAATAGTTATATCGTGAAGCCGATTGATTTTGAGCAATTTTCCGAGTCGGTGCGGCAACTTGGTTATTATTGGGTGTTGCTCAATGAGTCTCCGGTTTCGAAACTGGAATTTTGAGTATTGACCGTGGAATAAGTAGTTTGGAGACGTTTCAATGGCAGTTCCTTTAAAATTGCTATTACTCGAAGACAGACCCGCAGATGCAGAGTTGCTCTTATTTGAGCTGCAGGATGCAGGGTACGATGCAGATTGGCAGAGAGTAGATTCTGAGGCCGACTATTTATCCGCCTTGGAGAAAAAACCGGATGTTATCCTGGCTGATTTCAGCCTGCCTCAATTTACAGCGCTGCGTGCTCTAAATCTTCTTAAAGAACGACAGCTGGATATCCCATTTATCGTGGTAACCGGGACCATAAGTGAAGAAGTTGCAGTGGATTGTATGAAACAGGGGGCGACGGATTATCTATTAAAGGACAGGCTGAGTCGCCTGGGACAAGCCATAGATAGGGCATTGGAACAAAAGCGTCTTAGGGATGAAAAGAAACAATCGCAGGATGCCTTGCGGACGAGTGAAGTCAGATTTAGATCGCTCGTACAGAATCTCAGCGACATTATTACAGTGCATACGGGAAAGGGCATAGTCACTTACGAAAGTCCCTCTGCTTCTCGGATACTTGGTTACCCACCAGGATATTTAATTGGGAAGGAACCTCTCTCCTTGACGCACCCGGATGACCGTGATCATGTTCGAAAATTCATTCAATCATTGATTGACGGAGAAATTGCCGATCCTGCTGTAGAGTACCGGTTCAGGCATGCGAGTGGCCATTGGATCTATTTGGAATCTGCAGTGACCAACCTTCTTGGAACACATGAGGTAGACGGGATTGTAATGACATCCCGAGATGTGACCGAAAGAAAACGGGCGGAAGAACAGCTTCACGAGGCGCATCTTGAGCTTGCAGATGCTTACGACGCCACGATTGAAGGTTGGTCGCACGCGCTTGATTTGCGCGATAAGGAAACCGAAGGTCATACGCAGCGGGTCTCTGAAATGACTCTCATTCTTGCCCGGGCGCTTGGTATTTATGGAGAGGATCTAATCCATATCCGGCGAGGTGCCTTGCTTCACGATATTGGGAAAATGGGAATACCGGATCATATCCTGCTCAAGCCAGGACCATTATCTGACGAAGAGTGGAATGAAATGCGAAGGCACCCGGTATACGCTTATGAAATGTTATATCCCATTGCCTATTTACGTCCAGCCTTGGATATTCCCTATTGCCATCATGAACGATGGGATGGCAGTGGTTATCCTAAAGGCTTGAAAGGGGACCAAATCCCTTTGGCTGCGCGAATTTTCTCAATCATCGATGTTTGGGATGCACTTTGTTCAGATCGTCCGTATCGAAAGGGCTCCGATCAAGAGGAAGTGGTAAATTTTATTAAAGGAAATTTGGGAGTCGCGTTTGATCCTAAAGTGGTCGACGTGTTTATCGATCTTCTCGAAAAAGGTGAATTTGGGGAAAAGGTTTTTGGAAACCATAAGAATAGTGTTTAAATTAATTCCTGGAATAGCGATAATTTCCTTCATCGGATTGTCAATCATGGGTTGTTCGTTAACAACATTAATGACCCCGGAAGCGATCCAATTTCCAACCTTGCAACTGACACGAGTCATTCCTTCCGAGACTCCGGATGAGCCAACCCCGCTACCTTCTCCTACTCCTCAAGCGGGTCCAGCAGGAAAAATCGCATTTACATGCCAGCTGAAAGGAATAAGATTTCTGGACCAGATTTGCATCATTAATGCGGATGGAACCGGTTTCAAGCAATTGACCTTGGACGATGGTGCTGCACATTTTTACCCTTCGATTGCCCCAGATGGCATGAGCGTAGTCTACTCTGCCAATCCCACTGGCGTTTATGAGATTTATGAAGTCGACTTGGATGGAAACACGCGGCAGGTGACTCATGGCTTGGGTACATTGACTTCACCTGAAATCTCCCCAGGAGGGGACTTGATTGCCTTTTCGCTGGGGGATGGTCAAACTGCATCTTTATGGATCGTCAATCGGGATGGGAGTAATCCCAAATCCTTGTACGGACCAGGATGGGATCCGACTTGGTCTCCGGACGGAGAAAAGATTCTCTTTGCCTCCTATGATCAATACAATTCCATACAATTATTTACCATTGATCTCGATGGCTTAAATCTGAAACAGGTCACGCAGATGGAGCATCTTCGT
Organism: uncultured Chloroflexia bacterium; assembly: GCA_963774975.1. Lineage (GTDB taxonomy): Bacteria > Chloroflexota > Anaerolineae > Anaerolineales > Villigracilaceae > JBGPQJ01. The sequence goes on along the minus strand of CAVZGY010000001.1, from coordinate 462,508 downwards.
GGCCGATCAGACTGGTCACCCGATGGAAATTGGGCGGTGACTTACGCAGGAGAACCATGGGCAAGGGAATTGTATTATTTCCCAATGGATGGAGGAGAGCCTGCACAATTAACGCCGTCCGGAGGAAACAGCCAAGGACCGAGCATCTCACCAGACGGGCGCTGGGTGGTATTTACTGCCTACTTTGGCGATATTGGAAACGAAGATGGGTGTGAAATTTATATTATTCGAACCGATGGGACACAGTTGACCCGCCTGACCGAAAACGGCTATTGTGATTGGCAGCCCCGTTGGGGTCCATAATAAATTTTCAAACAGCATCACCAGTCGCAGCTGGGGCAGGTATGCACTCCTGCGGATTTCCCGACATTCTTGTACATGGTCACATCGGTGAACGGCTCGCCCAGTATCCCATCGTGGATGGCCCATGAGCGAAGCCGGATGCTGTTCCGGGCGGTTGGTGCTCGAAAGGGCGTCGAATTGTCCAATCGATTCAGCCATTGTCCGCCCTCCTGAAAACCGGATTCAATCCCTTCCATTTTCTTTCTGCCCGTCTGGTAATTGAAACCATGTCGTTCGAAGAGGACGGCGTTGTGATAATACAGCGGTTCTGCAAAATACATTCCATGACCAAGGCTGCTGACGAACTCCTCGAACTGGGTGATCGCAGAGGATAATAACCTCAGACCGCGGCGTACCTGGCCTGGCGCCAAACCATTTTCCATGGCCATTTTTTCGGCTTCCAAATTTCGTTGGATCGTCCCGAATTTGGTCGGCTGGCCGTCTGGCGTTTTATCCACATTAAAGCGAGGGGCTTCGGGATCGTTAAGAATGTAAAGGAGTATATGGAAGTGCCCGGCGATTGTATCGGTGATGTGTCCATACAGAACCGGGTCGGGAAACCGCAGCTCGTGAAAAAGTGACATTTCCACATTGCTTGATCCGGGGGCAAAGCGAAACTTTAAAAAGGATTGAAGTCTTTTGGATTCCCGGTCTGGAAGTTTGAAATGGTCCAATAATTTTTGCGGAATTAAACGAGAATATATTTTTCTTTTTTCTGCTTCGGGTAATTCGTTGATAGATGCTATTCTTGAAAGAGGCATGTTAACCTGCCGATATACCGATGGAAACCATTGGAACTTAATGGTTGCTCTGCTGCCGGCTTAACTCGCGTTCTTCGTCACGTCTGGCAATGGAAGCACGTTTGTCGTGCAATTTCTTGCCTTTTGCAAGTGCAATTTCGATTTTAGCGCGTCCATTCTTCAGATATATTTTGGTTGGAACAATGGTAACCCCTTTTTGCCGGACCGCATCCCATAGTTCAAGGATTTCCTTCCTGTGCAGAAGGAGTCGACGTTTCCGTTTGGGATCGTGATTGAACCGGTTGGCTTGTTCATAGGGAGCAATATGAGATTCGACCAACCAGGCGTTCCTGCCATCCACATCCACATACGCCTCAGCAATGCTTACCTGGCCGGCACGGATCGATTTAATTTCCGAGCCCTGCAAGGCAAGACCTGCTTCGAATTGTTCCAGAAGGAAATATTCAAAACTCGCTTTTCTATTTGTTGCAACGATTTTATATTTTTCTGCCATGGATTATCGTAAAGATTGTAACATGGTGCGAATGGCCCAATTCAACCCCACTTGAGGATCGCCAAGCCCGCCAAAAGTCGTAGAATTCCAGCCAGGACCAGGGCTGAGACGATCCCTATAACATCCGCAAACAGGGGACCGGTCAATGAACCTGTCAGCACGGCGATATTCAATATAATGGTGTACCAGGCAAGGTGGGAAGGACGATCGTTAATAGGGATTTTCTCAAGAAGGTAGTTCGCCGATGCACCTGCAACCAAAGCCCACATTAATCCCCCCACGGCAGAAACCAGGTAATATTGCCAGACAACTGTGGAGAAAGCCAGTGCGATTGGGTATATGCTCATTCCAGCCACACCCAAACCAGTGATATTCTTGTGACCAGAGCGTTTCACAATTCGAGCAAGCTGGGTGGAAGCGAGCAGTACGGTTAGGTAGAATAGTGCCGTCCCGATCCCGATGTTTTCATCAGTAAGCTGCAGATTTCTCACGTTATATACAGGAAAAAGAGGAACGGCAAGATATTGTGCAAGATGAAAACCCAGGAATAATATCAGGGTAATCTTGAACGGGGTCTTCCAAATGTCGGTACGCAGGGAAGATATCCTGGATTTTGCAGGCTGATGCAGCATACATCAGTGGATTCAAGCTGAGGAGCAGAGAGTGCCTCACTGGCCGTTTCCTCATTTAGCGGACGGACTTTGTACAGATGAAAGCTGCTCATCCCCCCGCCAATTGCGCCAATTAGAAAAACAATCTGGTAATTGAGCGGATAAGCGACCCGGTCCAGCAAAATCCCACATCCCAGTGACGTCAACATGAATGTGATGGACAATAGGACATTCCGGGTACCCGCAACATAAGCTCTATATTGAACGGGCACAGCAGTCGCAAACATCACATTAAAGCCGACGCCCAACGCAGTGAGGGGGATGCCCATCAATAGCGCCAGCCCGATAAGAGCCCAGGTTTGAGAGGGCGCGTCAAACAACCAGGGAAGCGGCACCCATAAAAGGAATCCGATCCGGTAGAAAATGGACGTCCAAAAAACCGCTTTTCCAATGGATCGCTGTTCCAGCCAGTGAGCGGCAGGAATAGCAAAAAGCAGGTTCACGACTGCGCTGGTGGCGCTTAGCAGGCCAATTTGAAAAGGTGTCGCCCCCAATCGTGTGACATACACATTTAGGAAGTTGATGGCGCTTCCGTTTAAAATCCCAAACCAGGCAATGTCGAGGAAGAGATGCAAAAAATTGTTCCGGTATTTTTCCGGAACATCCCTGTTTACAAGAATTTGCTGAATTCCGATCACGGTCTGAATTATATCGTTGCGCTCAAGATTATGGAGGCAAAAAGCGACTAGAATTATCAACAGGAGACGATATGTATAATCTTCGACGTTTATTCATGCTTGACCCCGATGTGACTTTTCTAAACCACGGTTCTTTTGGGGCGGTTCCAAGGTCTGTCTTTCGTGAATATCAATCCTGGCAGCGTGAATTGGAACGACAACCGGTGGAGTTTCTTGGACGGCGGTTTACGCAACTTATGCTGGACGCACGCTCATCATTGGCTGAGTATATACATGCCTCGCAAACCGATGTGGTTTTCACGCCCAACGTTACCGTTTCGATTAATATCGTCGCCCGGTCGCTGGATTTGGCAGAAGGGGATGAAGTCATTTCGACCGATCACGAGTATGGCGCATGTGATCGGACCTGGCGATTCTTATCACACGAGAGAGGATTCCGTTATATTCGGCAACCTATTTCGCTTCCCATTCATTCGGAGGACGAATTTATCGATTCGTTATGGGAGGGGGTAACGCCTAAGACCAAAGTCATTTTTCTGAGTCACATCACCAGCCCGACAGCGACCATTTTTCCGGTAGCTGCTGTGTGCGAACGTGCCAGGCGGGAGGGGATATTGACTGTTGTAGATGGTGCGCATGCGCCTGGGCAGATTTCTCTGGATATGGAATCCATCGGTGCGGATTTCTATGGAGGGAATCTGCACAAGTGGTTGTGCGCTCCCAAAGGCGCTGGGTTTCTATATGCAAGAAAAGACGTACAGCATTTGCTAAAACCACTTATTGTGTCCTGGGGATACGAGAGTGAAAATCCATCAAATTCAAGGTTTGTGGACTACCATGAATGGACTGGAACCAGGGATATCGCTGCCTACCTGGCTGTTCCTGCCGCTATCAAATTTCAATCAGATCATGATTGGGGAACCGTGAGAAGTGAATGCCACAACCTGGCCAGAGAAGCCCAGCAAAGAATATGTCAGCTTACCGGACTTGCGCCATTGCATGTGGATGAATCGTATTTTGGTCAATTCGTTTCAATTCCGTTGCCCGATGAGATTTCCCCCACGTAACTTAAGGAAGAGTTGTACGATCGGTATAAAGTTGAAGTACCCATCCTCTCATGGAATGGCAGGAAATTAATCAGGGTAAGTGTTCAGGGGTATAACACAAGGCGGGATATCGATAAATTGTTGCATGCTTTGGAACGCTTACTTTAGTTCTTTCGCCAATTGGGCAAGTTCTTCAGCGGTTAATGTTGCAGTGATGGACCGAAAGTTCTCTCGAGCCCATTTGTGCAGCGGTTCCTGCCATTTCACAAGTGCCCTCGCATCCCCTGGATAATGGCTCGGCCTAGTGCCTGTGTTTATAAAATCCTCCCTGCCCAAAGCATCGATCCAGTCATCCCAGGTAGCCATATCCGGCGTGATGGAAAACGTGGAAAGTCCGGAAAAGAACAAGGGCTTATCCTTGGGAAATCGCGGAGACATTTCCTTTAGGTAGCGGGCGCTGTCCTTTGTGTTGAAAATCAACCATAGCGGGAGCAATCCACTCATCCGGGCGCTGTTCGAATCGAATTGACTGAAACATTCTACCGAGACGCCTGCCGGCTCAACGCCTTCCTTTGCCATTAATTTCAATGCGGAGGCAAATGCCAGACTGGAAAAATCGTTCGGGTGCGGAAGCGGGATGCGGACGAATCGGAATCCCTCACTTTGGCAGTATTGCTCCAGGCTTTCTGCAAAACCCGGCTCCGATCCCCACTCGGATTCGGGTCCGCGTTCGAGTGGATAGCGGGTCAGCCTCCAATCGTGATATTTCAGGCCAGTGCTTCGGGCATAATCTGCTATTCGAGGAGAGGCAGCCAGGAATTCCTCCGCCGGAATATCTCCCCATCCTCCCACCTGAAAGACGCTCCTTTCGCCCACCCTGTAACGCAGCCAGGTGGCGCCGCCTTCCAGATAAATCACTGCGCCTCCGGGTTGGACATGTTTCTTGATGAATTCCGCATACAACTCTGGTATATCGATTAACTTAAATCTAAGGTGATTCACAAATCGCGTCAGCCAGCCATCATGAATCGGATCGTAATGCTGAATCGTGATCAGGCGAGCATCTTCAGATGCGATTCGAAGGGCATCATTCAGTGAACGTTGAAGGTATTCTTCCGCATCGCCATCGTAGGATCCATTTTTCAAAGTGATCACGAAAGCCTGGGGTAGGAAACGGTCCTCCTGTTGCGAGAGATAAGTAAGTGGATGCCCCTCCAAGTGCAGCTCCAATTGTGATGGCTGGAAACTGAGCATGGAGATCGGAGTAATCATCCAATCTGGTTTGTATCAAATCATCGAGGGCAAATTCCTTTAGAGTCTCTGGCGAAAGCCCGGATGCGGATTGAAATCTGCTGATGGCGAATCGCCCAACACTTTGAGGAAATGCCCCCAATAAATTTAATAAGCCTCGCTGCCACGCCGGGAATTTGTAATTCTCAATTAACTCTCCACGCAGACCAGCAGCCACTGCGCGAGTGACAATCGGTGATGAGCTTTCGGGTGATTCATGCGGTTTATTCATTGGGTTCTCTTAGGGCGTATAATTCAATTATGATTGAATTTACTCTTGCTTTGGGCGGCGGTGGTACGCGAGGGGCGGCGCATATCGGAGTTCTGCGCGTACTTGTGCGTGAAGGCTGCCGCATTCGTGGTATTTCCGGTACCAGCATCGGAAGTATCATTGCTTCGCTTTTTGCAGCAGGTTACTCTCCGGATCAGATCGAAGAACGGGTGGCATCCATAGATTTTACCCGCCTCTACGGAAGATTGCTATCAGATGGACCGGGGCTTTTGGGTATTTCGGGCATTCATAAATGGCTGGAAGAACATCTCGGCTCTCGCTACATTCGAGAATCTGCAAATCCCCTGTGCGGTGATCGCGGTGGACATGCTCAGCAAGCAGCAGATTACGTTCACTCAGGGCAGTGTTGTGGACGCAATCCTCGGTTCCATCGCTGTGCCGGGAATATTTCCTCCTCATCAATATGGACCTTATCAATTGATTGACGGCGGGACTCTGGATCCGGTTCCAGTACGGGCAGCACGTAGTTTTGCGCCCAATCTTCCAACTGCTGCCGTGATTTTATCCATTCCACCGGATGTTCCACGTGAGGCATGGAATCTGCCTTTGCCCTTTCCGCAGGTCATTACAAACCGGCTGACGCGGCTGCGGATCACTCAAGCGTTTGGTGTTTTCTTGGAGGCAGTGGACATTGGCCAGCGGAGCATAACTGCCCTGAGGTTGAACGCTGATAAACCTGATATTCTGATCAGGCCTGACATAACAGGCATTTCATTTCTTGGTGAGATAAAAGTGGCTGATGTTGTTCGCCGAGGCGAGGCGGCTGCAGAAAAATCTCTCCCTGAAATCAGGAAGGCTGCTTCTTGGTCATCTCGCGTTCTCCGGCAATTGAAAAGTTGGGGGGGCTGATGCGACGCGATTTGCGTCATTACGCCTCCCAAACCACATTCCGGTTGGTGGCGGGATCCCTCTTTTTACTCTTCACAATCGGCATTGGTGCGATTTGGTTGATTTATGGTCCGTATGCCGCCCTCATGGGATTCCTTTGCCTGTTGGGAGCTTTGGTTCCGATCGGGTTGATCGCACTCTCGATTTATGGAATGGATTGGGTTGTGAAGCGGGGAAACCGGGATTAACTGATCACCGAGGATTCAATGGAACCTATCACATACTACTTTCGAAGACTGGACTCTTCGGGTTAAACCGCCGGAGATTCGACCAGCCAGGGTAATGATTCTATTGCATGGATGGACGGGCGATGAGACCTCGATGTGGTTTTTTACTCGCAATCTCCGAAGCGATTACTGGCTCGTTGCGCCTCGGGCACCATTTTCAGCGCCTCAGGGTGGTTTTTCATGGCGGCCGTTGAATCCCGCAGCGACTCACCCGCCAACCTATGAGCAAATGCGGCCTTCTGCGGCCATGTTGTTTGACTTCATTGAGCGCTGGGGAATCGCCAACTCGGTTGATGTTACGCAAGTCGATATGATGGGATTCAGCCAAGGCGCAGCCATGACCCTTACCTTTGCGCTTACTTACCCGGAGCGTGTACGGAAAATTGGCATCCTGGCCGGTTTTCCACCTCTTGAAATGCAACCACTACTTCAATCAAAACCGCTCGAGGGTAAAGCCGCTTTCATCGCACATGGCACAGCCGACGAATTGGTGCACGTGGATAACGCGCGACAATCCATAAGCATTCTTGAAAAGGCAGGAGCCAAAGTGACTTTCTGCGAATCGGATGTGGGTCATAAAGTAAGCGCAGAATGCCTGCGCGCTCTGGAAGAATTCTTTTCCAGCTGATTACCGGTATTAAGTTGGGAATTCTCGCATTAATCTCCCGCTAATATCCGAATTGACGTATATTCTTTTTGAGTGTATCCTTTGCGGGTTATATACATATTGAGCAAATGCACCCATGGCCATTTCCCGTCGTGATTTCCTAAAATTATCTGCCGCAACCTTCGGTTCAGGGGTTGTTCTTTCAGGTTTCCGGCCGTTTACATGGTCGAATCAAAGGCAAGCTGTTACTTCCTGACTTCCCCGAGGGGGAGATCCTGGCCAGGAATTGCGTTGGTGGGATCGTTAACATCATGTCCCGACCTGACGCAAACAGCGCGGTGGTCACTTCAATCTACGAGGACACAGTCCTTCCCTGGATTCAAGAAGTCCCTGCAGAGAACGTCGACTTTAATCGGATTAATCAAAACTGGGTTGAAACTCCGCAAGGCTACATCTATTCCCCCAATGTTCAACCGTGTAAGAATCAAATGAATATGCCTCTCACTGAGATGCCTGCTCCTGGCTCGGTTGGGGAACAGGGATTTTGGGTGGAGGTGACTGTACCCTACGTGGATTTTGTCCTCGATAACCCTCCTGCTCGATCACCTTGGCTGAAGAACCAGATCAATCTTGGGCTTCCGACTCGGCTTTACTATAAACAAATCATGTGGGCGGACGAAATCCGAACTGCCGACGACGGTACAATCTACTACCGAGTTGGAGAACTATACGGCTCTTACGGTGATTTATTCATCGCCGAGGCAAGAGCCTTCCGCCCGTTGACGGAAGAGGACAGCACACCGATTAACCCCAATGTCGATCCGAACGAGAAGATCGTAAAGGTTAATATCACCGACCAGACCCTTTCATGCTTTGAAGGCGCGAATGAAGTTTATTTTTGCAGAGTCTCCACCGGGGTTGGCGAACATACCACTCCGATCGGTGAGCATATCACCTGGAGGAAAATGGTATCCACTCACATGGCCGGCGGGACGGTTTCTGCCGGTTACGACACTCCCGGAATTGCATGGACCACGTTGTTTTCGGGCGAAGGCGTAGCGATCCATTCCACATTCTGGCACAATGATTTTGGTTCCAAACGTTCGCATGGTTGCGTCAATGTCCTCCCGGACGATGCGCAATGGATTTTCCGCTGGTCGAGTCCTGAAGTTCCCCTTATCCCAGGCGATCAGACAGTCCCCATGCCGGGCGGAACTCATGTCAAGGTTGAAGAGCGTTACTTTTAGATTTATGGAGATTTGATGGCGTTTACGAATGTTTCGGTCTGGCTGGCATTTCTCGCAGGGCTTGCGTCTTTTCTATCGCCGTGTGTGTTGACATTGGTTCCGGCTTATATCGGTTATCTGGGCGGGAGATCGGTAAGCACGCAGGGAAAAGAATATGGTCGATGGATCACGTTCACCCACGGCGTTGCCTTTGTCCTGGGTTTCAGCTTTGTGTTTGTTTTTCTGGGAGTTGCAGCGTCTTTTCTTGGAGGCGCTCTTTATGACCTGAGGCATTGGATCGCCCGAATTGGAGGCGTACTGGTCGTCATATTTGGCCTGCATCTGATCGGCGTATTTCGCATTCCTTTTTTGGAATACGATGTGCGGGTGCAAAAAATGCCCGACCGAAAATGGGGCTATCTCTCCTCGGTCATGATGGGAGTCATATTTTCGGCAGGTTGGTCGCCTTGCGTGGGACCCATCCTCGGTGCGATTCTTACCCTGGCTCTCAACGGTGGTTCTGTTTCGCAAGGGGTAATACTCCTTTCCGCTTATTCTCTCGGGCTTGCGATTCCATTTTTACTGGCGGCATTGGGAATCGAATGGGTGACTACCTTGCTAAGCAAGCATGGCAAAGTCATGCGATATGTTGAGATTGCCATGGGCGTAGTCATGGTGATTATCGGCGTGATGCTGGCAACAGGCGTCTACGAGACCATCGCCAGCCAGTTCCAATTCTTCTGGGTGGATTTTGGATTGTGAACCGGCTTTCTGTTTTTCCCTTGGTCATGGCAGCCGCAGGCGTATTGCTCGCGGCTGTTGCTATATTTGGAATTCTGCAAAATCGTTTTTTCTGGGATGCGTCACCGGTAGCAGATCGATCGGGGAATCAGCCGGATACGGATACATCGTCCTCTGCCTACTCCCAGGCTGGGAAAGCAGCCCCGGATTTCGAGTTAGAATTGCTCGATGGGTCAAGGGTCCGTTTATCGAATTTTGCCGGGCATCCGATCCTGATTAATTACTGGGCAACCTGGTGTCCGCCCTGCCGTGAAGAATTGCCTTTGATTCAGGAGCGTTTGGACAAATACTCGCCCGATTTGGTTGTTCTCACGATCAATGCCGGTGAAGACCCTAAAACAATTAGAAATTTTATTCAACAGAAAGCCTTCTCGTTCCATGTACTGCTTGATCCCGAATGGAAAGCAGAAGCGTTATATGGAATTTATGCCTACCCGACCACGGTGTTTATCGATCGGGATGGATTGATCCAGGCGAGATATGTCGGCGGGATGTCGGCGGAAATTTTGGATGAGTATTTAAAATTGATCGGAGTAAATGAATGATTACGGTTACATTATATTCCCGCAAGAATTGTCCGCTGTGCGACGAGGCCAGGGAACATTTAGCCTCCATACAATCCGAAATCAGCCACCGGCTCGTTGAGGTCCCCGTTGACGACAATCCGGATTTGTTCCGTGAATATGGAGAACGAGTCCCGGTGGTGGAAGCAGGGCCTTACAGGAAATTTGCGCCATTCACTCGTCAGGAATTGATTGTCACTCTCGGCGCAGCACGTGACCGGCAAGACTCATTGGAACGGATTGGATCGCCCCGGTATAAGGATCAGGTCCGCCGCGGACAGGTTATTGACAGCGGCGATAAATTGACCTGGTGGATTTCACGGAATTATTTGTGGGTATTAAACCTGATTATCCTTTTATACGTGGGACTGCCTTTCTTAGCGCCGGTTTTTATGAAAGCCGGAATTCCCCAACCTGCCAAAGCCATTTATTTGCTTTATAGTCCCCTCTGCCATGAACTTGGATTCCGGTCATTTTTCCTGTTTGGCGAGCAGCCTTACTATCCTCGTGAATCAGCCGGAATTGAAGGGGTGACCAGTTTTGAGGAAGCGACAAATATAGATGGCAGCGATCTGCTTGCCGCGAGGAATTTTGTTGGCAATGAAAGCATTAGGCTACAAAGTCGCGCTTTGCCAACGCGACGTCGCTCTTTACCTGGGTATCCTTGTATTCAGTTTGATTTTTGCTTTCACCGGACGCAGGATAAAGCCTTTGCCTTTCTGGGCCTGGCTGGTATTTGGAATTCTACCCGTCGCATTGGATGGATTTTCCCAATTATTCAGCCAGGTGGGCATCCCCGGTCTTGACATCCTGCTTCCCTACCGTGAATCCACACCCTTCCTGCGGACATTAACGGGATTCCTTTTCGGGTTTATGACAGCATGGTTCGGGATTCCCTATATTGAAGAGTCAATGCGAGAATCGCGTGCCCAGCTGGTCAAGAAATTCGCTGTTGTCAATGTTAAAAGTCAGCAGCAAGATAAGTAATCCTTCTATCCATTCGGCCGATAAATGTCATTCGTTGAAAACCTAAGTGTGCGGTATTTTACCTTCTCCAGTTTTCCGCAGGAGAAGTTGGTTCAAGCGGTTTTCACGCGGATCGGTGGAGTCAGTCCTGAACCCTGGAATTCATTGAATGTCGGTGGAACAGTGGGGGATGAGCGTGCCAGGGTCATTGAGAATAGGCTGAGATCCTTTCACGCTGTCGACCGGGATCCTCATTCCATGTTCGATGTCTGGCAGGTTCACAGTGCGGATGTGGTCATCGCAAATTCGCCTCATAACTTCAGTCCTCCTGAATATAAAGCGGATGCGATCATCACCGAGAATCCCGGCGTGACACTATTTATGCGCTTTGCCGATTGCACACCCATCCTGTTGTTCGATCCCGTGAAATATGCTGTCGGTATCGCTCATGCCGGGTGGATGGGCACCGTAAAACAGGTGGCTTCTGCCACGGTGGACGCAATGCATGCGGCCTTTGGCACAAAACCCTCAGATATTATTGCCGGTATTGGACCTTCGATCGGCTCCGACCATTACCAAATTGGTCCGGACGTTACGGCTCGGGTAAACGAAGCATTCCATGACGATGCCAATAAATTGCTGATACGACGTGAGGATGGCGTGTATTTTGATCTGTGGGAGGCGAACAAGCTTTCTCTTGCCAGGGCTGGCGTACAGCAAATTGAAATTTCAGGTATTTGCACAGCATGCCATCCGGAAGATTGGTATTCACACCGCGCTCAGAAAGGAAAAACAGGCAGGTTTGGGGCGATCATAGGGTTGCGTTAGATAAGGTCTACAGTCCTGAAGTTGGCGGTATGATTGGGGCATGGAAATATCACAAGAAGAAATCCGACTAAATCTTGAACAAGTCCGGGAGCGAATCCGTCTTGCTGCCGATAAAGCTGATCGTCAGTTATCAGAGATACGACTGGTTGTTGTCACGAAATCTCACTCCGTGCAGGTGGCACGCGCAGCGATTGAAGCGGGAGCAAAAATTCTCGGGGAGAATTACGCCGAGGAAGGCCTCTCCAAAATTCAGGAGATCGGGTCCAATCCCGGGGTTGAATGGCACATGATCGGACACGTCCAGAGTCGAAAGGCTGTTGAGGTGACTGGAAAATTCACTTTGATCCATTCGTTGGATAGTGTCAAGCTTGCGGAGCGGATAAATCGTGTAGCCGAAGCGAAGGGGTGGTCACAACGTATTTTGATCCAGGTCAATGTGAGTGGCGAGGGATCCAAATCCGGTTTTCCATGTTGGAATGATGATCAAATGTCCGCATTAACCTTGGAAATTGAGAAGATTGCATCGATGCCCTCGGTAAAAATCCAAGGCTTGATGACCATCCCACCTTTCACTGAAAATGGTGAATTTGCACGTCCTTTTTTCAAGCGGTTGCGGGGAATTAGGGATAGGCTTACTGACAAGTTTCCCAACATTGATTTTTCAGAGCTTTCGATGGGGATGAGTGCAGATTTCGAAGTTGCTGTCGAAGAAGGCGCGACGCTCGTCCGGGTTGGGACAGCCATCCTGGGTGAACGATCTTACACTAAAGGATAAACAATGATTGCCTACTATTTGGTTTTACTCATTAACTTCACAGCTCAGGCGGTCACCTTGTTGATGCTGGCCTACGCCATTCTTTCATGGGTGGCCAAGCCTTGGAATAAAATCCGCATTTTCGTGGATAGAATTTCGGAACCGCTGCTCGCTCCGATTCGGCGTGTAGTACCTTTGGTGGGTATGGTGGACATCAGCCCTCTCGTTTTAATTCTTCTGGTACAATTAATTGCGAGAGTTTTGGTTAACATTGTTTATGCCGTCTTGTGAGGTGACGCTTGGCTGAGCGTAAGTTCCATTTGCATGATGGAAAACGGGGAGTCGCGATGGCTGTCCGTGTGACACCGCGCGCCAGCCGAAACGAGGTCACTGCCATTCAAGAGGATGGCACAGTCAAGGTTCGGTTGGCAGCCTCCCCGAAGGGAGGAGACGCGAACGACGCGCTGGTCACTTACCTGGCTGAAGTATTGGGGGTTTCCCGTTCAAAGATCGAAATTGTTGCCGGAGAGACCGGCCGCGATAAGCTGATTTCCATAGTCGATATGGATAAGGATGAACTTCAGAACAGGTTAATGGCTTATATCGAATAAAAACAACCGGCTAAACCGGTTGTTTTTATTACTGGATCGGGCTGTACAGTCCCTTGTAAATTGAATAAATTTCGTAAATGCTTCGGATATAATCCCGCGTTTCAGCAAATCGAACAACTTCAACAAAAAGATCAGGGTCGCCGTTTGCGAGCTGTTGCCAGATGGCAGCATTCCCCGGACCTGCATTGTAAGCCGCCAACGCGGCATAGGTGTCTCCATTCAGGCCATTAAGATTGGTCTGAAGATAATCTGCTCCCAGGGTGACATTGATCAGAGGACGGTAAAGATCATCGGGAGTGTAATTGGGTGGATAATTCATTGACTGGACAATGGATTCTGCAGTTGCAGGCATGATCTGCATCAAGCCGCGCGCACCAGCACTGGATCGGACAAACCCCTCGAACAGGCTTTCCTGGCGAACGACACTCGTCAGGAATAAGGGATCAAATCCCATATTCTTTGCTGTGGGGATAATGATATCGGGATAATACAACCCGTACCGGATATGCGAGAAATATTTTGGGACATTCAGACTCGCGGCGTGTTCATTCAACCCGGCAAGAGTCAGCACCTGCCGGATGGCATAGATGGCCTGACGATACTGACCCATATCGAGCAGGTAATTTCCAAGCCTGTAGCTGTCAACAGCATTCCCGGATGCCGCATCGCGAAGATTGATGAATTCATCACGGGATTCTTCATACAGTCCCAGATTCCAAAACTCAATTCCCCGAATAAATCTCCCGTCGAGTGCAAGCGCTCCCAGGCCTGAGAGGTCCGTTTCTGCCGGGAGATTGAAAGTCGTTCGCAGCCAGGCATCCGCCTCTTCCCGTTCTGCCTCAAGATTTACACCAAAACTGTGTCCGATGGGCACTTCAAATGGCTGGCGACCGGTCAAAATATCCTTCGCGCGTTCGCTGTAATAACCTGTGGGATCGAGATTCTGCGCGGCCTGGAAAGCTGACATGGCAGCCGGCAGATCGTTTTTTGCCTGCTGCGATTTACCAATCCAAAAATTGGCGCGTGCCTGATCTTCCAATTCGTTGGCGAGAAGCAAGGTGCGTTGAAAATCCAGGATTGCGCCATCATAATCTCCCATCCGATACAGGGAAATTCCTGCGAAATGGAGCGCATCTACCGCATTTGGGCTCGACGAATATTCATTCGCGATCCGTTCCCATACACCGGCCGCATCCGTCAGCTGGTTTCCACGTTCAAGGGTGCGCGCGGCTGAAAAAAGAAATTCTGCGGCTGATGGGGATTGAGGCGCCGCCTTCACAAAATCAAGCCAGGTTTGAGCGGCGGAACCGTAATCCTCCAGATAGAACCACTGGGTGATGGCTTTATCATCCCAGGCAGTGGTCCAATAGAAATTGTTGGGATATTGATTGATTAGAATATCCCATGCTGCTATCGCTTCAGAATAATTACCCAGTTCACGCAGAGTTAACGCCCTGTAATGATGGACCGTACCATCGTCTTCAGGGCTCATGTTTTGCACGTATCGATCCAAGGCGCCCAAAGCAAGTCCATATTGACCGGCATAATAGTCGATTAGTCCCCGATCCAGGTCGCTGACAGGGATTCCCGCCTCCACGAGCGCGACCAGCGCGGAGTAGGAATCATACGATAATGGATAATTCTCAACCGCATGAAGGAATTTCTCATAAGCCAGCGTTGTCTCTCCTCGTGCCAGATAAGTCTGTCCGATGAGAAGATCCATCTGAGCTTTTACATAATCATTGGTGGTCGTCTGGGCGATTTGTTCGTAAAGTTCCAACGCCTGCTGGCTGGACCCCATGGCAATGTACATCTCCGCGATTTTCTTGTTTACCCCCAGAGTGTCACCGAGTCTCGGGGTTTGCGAGGCAGCCTGGTAAGCAGCCAGCGCACCAGAGTAATCACCGGCTGAAGGCTAATGAATCCCCCAGTTTTTCCTGCGCGAATGAATCTGATAATCCCTGGCCGCAGCGAAAGATAACTTCGGTATGAATCTGCAGCCTCGCCATACCTGTCCAAGGCGTCATATGTTTCACCCAAAAGGAAATAAGCCCATGGCGCTTGAACCGAGCTGGGGTAAAGCCCCACCAAAAGTCGCAAGATATCCAACGCACCGGCGAAATTTCCGTCTTCGTATTCAACGCGGGCTGAGCCCCATAGCGCGGCTGCGCGGGTCTCATCATCCAGGGCGCCATCCAGGGCGATACGAAATTCTTCGCGGGCGCGGTCAAAATCTCCATTGAGGAGATATGCCTCTCCCGTGTGAATTCGGACCGCGGGTACCGGTGTGGGGGTGGGTAGCGGTGTCGGGCTTGGGAGTGGAGTAGGTGTATCTGCAGGAGTCTCTGTAGATTGAGGGATAAGCGTCGAAATGCCGGGCACGGTGATCGGCTGGTCGAAGATTGCAAGCCGACAGTACCAGCATCGTTGAAAGCAATAGGAATTTTTTCATGTCGAATCCTTATACTTCCTAAAGAAAAGCCTGTCAATGCTTGTCAATGCTTTGACAAACATGGCCTCCCATGTTAAACTTTGACCGCTAACGCTGACGCCCCTCGAGGGCGTCTTTTACTGCCTGTGTGGTAAGGCGAAAAATTTTAATGCGAACCGTCGAGTGGAATTACGATACTCACAAGCTTTTAATGATAAACCAGCGCCTTTTACCGGGGAAGCTGTCGGTGGAGTCGTACTATCGATTATCAGGAGTGTGGCAACCGCCATTCGCGACATGACGGTCCGAGGAGCGCCCGCGATTGGTGCAGCAGCGGCTTTCGGGCTGGCATTGGCAGGATTATCAATCCCGTGCCCGGACTCCCGATGAATTGATCCATGACCTTGAGAAAGCAGTTCTCGTCTTGAGAGAATCCAGACCAACCGCGGTAAACTTGAGTTGGGCGCTCAATCGAATCATGACCCGCGCACGGACTTTTACCGGTTCCACGGATGAATTAAAGCAATTCATTCTTGAGCAGGCACAAAAGCTTGCTGATGAAGACGTTGAAACAAACAAGCGTATGGCGGAGCATGGGGCGGTGCTCATAAACGATGGCGATACCGTCATTCATCACTGCAACACGGGTTCGCTTGCCACTGTCGATTGGGGAACCGCGCTGGGAGTCATTCGAACAGCCCATGAGCAAGGGAAACGGGTCCATGTCCTGGTGGATGAGACCCGTCCGCGCTTGCAGGGAGCCAGGCTCACAGCCTGGGAACTGGAGCAGTATGGAATCTCATACGAAATAATCACGGATAATATGGCAGGATACTTCCTGCAATCCGGCCAGGTGAAAAGCGTCTTTTTCGGTGGGGACCGGGTCGCTGCCAATGGTGATGTTGCGAATAAAATTGGAACTTACATGCTGGCATTGGCTGCACATGACAACGGCGTAAACGCTTATTCTGTGGTTCCGACCTCGACCATAGACCTCTCATTGGCTCACGGTGGATTGATCCCCATCGAAGAACGAGACAGCGATGAAGTTTTGAATATCCAATTAAATGGCGAGCAGGTGGCGCCAACCGGTGCCAAGGCGAGAAACCCGGCGTTTGATGTGACTCCTCATCGTTTACTGAGCGCCATCGTAACTGAAAACGGCATTGTATTATCCACCGTTCGAATCAAACTTGAAGAAGGTTGTTAAATAGCCCATGGATATTTTAATTTCCGGTTCAGTCGCCTACGATTACTTGATGACCTTTCCGGGTCTATTCAAGGAACAAATCCTGCCCGAGAGGCTCGAATCCATCAGCCTGTCTTTTCTTGTGGACAGTATGACCCGCCAACGAGGCGGAATTGCCCCCAACATCGCGTACACCTTGGCGTTGCTCGGTGAGAAGCCCCGGCTTTTTGCCACGGTTGGTGAAGATTTTGAAGATTACCGTGCCTGGCTCGAAAAGGTCGGAGTGAACACGGAGTATGCAAAAGTAATTCCGGGAAAGTTTACTGCGTCGTTCTTCGCCACGACGGACCGGGCGAATGCCCAAATTGCCACCTTTTATCCAGGCGCGATGGGAGATGCAGCTTCGCTTTCACTAAAGGATGTCAAGGATCGTCCTGATCTGGTGATTGTATCCCCGACTGATCCCGTGGCCATGATGAAGCACGCCGCTGAAAGCCGTGAGTTGGGCATCCCCTATCTCTATGACCCCTCCCAGCAGGTGTTGCGTCTGGACGGGAAGGAAATCGCAAGGGACATGGAAGGCGCCCACTTCCTGTTTGTCAATGACTATGAATACGGGTTGATTTCAAAGAAGACTGGCCTTGATCTGAAAGGTATGCTTAAGCAAGTGGAAGTGATCGTGATTACCAAGGGTGCCGAAGGCGCTATCATTTATACTGATGGAAATGAAGTGGTGATCCCAGTCATTCCCGAAGATAGAATTGTCGATCCCACAGGAGTTGGCGACGCGTTTCGAGGTGGTTTCCTGGCTGCCTATTCTCATGGCTTGGATTGGACTTTGTGCGGTCAGGTCGGTTCACTGGCTGCGGTGTATGTCCTCGAGCAGAATGGCACGCAGAACCATCATTATTCACGCCAGGAATTTGTGGAACGATTCCGTAAACATTACGACGATGGTGGTAAACTCGACGCATTGTTGAAATAATACAGTTTTTCTATAAAAAATAGGAGAGAGAGCATGAGCAATTTTGATATCAAGGACAAGACATTGGCAGAGGGCGGCAGGCGCCGTATCGACTGGGCTGAGCGTGAAATGCCCGTTCTGCGGATGATCAAGGAGCGCTTCAAGAAGGAACGACCTCTTGCAGGCATGAGGGTTTCCGCGTGTCTTCATGTGACCACCGAGACTGCCAATTTAATGACCACGCTTCAAGCAGGCGGCGCGGACATTGTGTTAACCGCTTCTAATCCGCTTTCGACCCAGGATGATGTCGCGGCGGCATTGGTCAATATCTATGAAATCCCGACCTTCGCCATCAAGGGCGAGGACAATGTGACGTATTACAAGCATATCACGGCTGCGCTCGACCACAAGCCCCATATGACCATGGATGATGGCGCAGACTTGGTGTCAACCATTCACAAGGACCGCCGCGAGCTGCTCAAGGAAATCGTCGGTGGGACTGAAGAGACGACGACTGGAGTGATCCGATTGCGCGCAATGGCAGCGGACAAGATGCTTAATTTCCCTGTCATTGCAGTCAATGATGCGTTGACCAAGCACCTATTTGACAATCGCTACGGGACGGGACAATCCACGATCGATGGAATTATCCGCGCCACCAATGTTCTTTTGGCAGGAAAGAAATTTGTAGTTTCAGGTTATGGCTGGTGTGGACGCGGGCTTGCCTCCCGTGCGCGAGGATTAGGCTCCCTGGTCATTGTCACCGAGGTCGATCCGCTTAAAGCGCTCGAAGCGGTAATGGACGGTTTCGAAGTGATGCCCATGGCGGATGCAGCCAAGGTTGGCGATATTTTCTGCACGGTGACCGGTGACATTAATGTGATTGATGCCCAGCATTTTGAAGTGATGAAGGATGGCGCTTTGGTTGCAAACTCCGGACACTTCAACGTCGAGATCAACATCCCTGCACTCGAGAAAATGTCCAAGGGCAAGCCATCGCTTGTCCGCCCATTCGTGGATCAATACGAGACGAAGGATGGCCGCAAGATCAATATCCTAGGCGAAGGCCGTTTGATTAACCTCGCATCTGCTGAAGGACATCCTGCATCTGTGATGGACATGTCCTTTGCCAACCAGGCACTTTCCGCCGAGTACATGGTAAAGAATGCCAGCACATTAGAGAAGAAAGTCTATTCCGTGCCTGAGGATATCGATAAAGAAATCGCCCGTATCAAGCTTGCAGCCATGGGAGTCAAGATTGACACCTTGACTAATGAACAGGTAAAGTATTTGAACTCCTGGGAAGAGGGCACCTAAACCGAAGTTTTTTAGAAAATCGACCTGCCTATTTTCGAGGCAGGTCGATTTTTTATTAAAGGATTTGCCCTGTTTTCTGGGCATAATCGCTATATCCACCGATATACTCTGTAACGTGTGCGTCATTTAATTCGAGAATGCGATCCACGGTACGGTCAAGGAAATATCGGTCATGGGAAATGACCAGCACACTCCCGACAAAATCAGCCAGGCGGTCTTCAAGTACCTCCGC
This sequence comes from uncultured Chloroflexia bacterium, assembly GCA_963774975.1. Lineage (GTDB taxonomy): Bacteria > Chloroflexota > Anaerolineae > Anaerolineales > Villigracilaceae > JBGPQJ01. The sequence goes on along the minus strand of CAVZGY010000001.1, from coordinate 443,371 downwards.
TGAGGCTATATCGAGATTGTTTGTGGGTTCGTCAAGCAGAAGAAAATTCGCTCCGGAAAGCACGAGCAAAGCCAACTGAAGTCGGCTGCGTTCTCCTCCGGATAAATCCCTGATTTTCTGAGTCGCCTGCTGGTAGGTGAAAAGGTAACGCACGAGCATCGACACTGCCCGGGACTCGCTGATATTCCCTGTGAGACGGACTGCATCGATAACAGTTTGATCAGGGTCAAGCGTCTCGTGTTCTTGTGCGTAATAACCGACTTGCACGCTAGGCCCCTGTTTGATCTCGCCTGAATCAGGTTGCTCTTGTCCAAGAATTAGTCGCAACAAAACGGATTTTCCTGTCCCATTGGCGCCGATCAACCCGACTCTCTCGCCGTGCCGGATGAGCAGATTTATGTTATCCAATATCCTCCGGGGAGGAAATGATTTTGAGACATTCACCAATTCCAGCACCTGGTTGGAACCGCGCCATCCATTAAGTTCCAGTCCCATTCTACGTCGTTCCAACGTAGGACGATTGAGTTGGTCCACCTTGGCAAGACGAGTTTGCATGGAGCGCACACGGCTCGCAAATTTATCACTCACTTTTACCCATAATTGATACCGGTTTCAACGCCAATTCCATCCTGCGGATGGAACGTTGCTGGATCTGATATAGCTCCTCCTGCCTTGCCAACCGTTCCTCCTTGTCGATAATGTATTCGGTGTAACTCCCTGAGAATGTCGTCAGCTTGCCGTCTTCAATTTCAGCGATATCCACCACACAGGCATCCAGGAGATAACGGTCATGCGAAATTAGTATGACTGCACCAGGGTAGTCCAAAATCAGCTTTTCAAGATAAGCCTTACCCGGGATATCCAGGTGGTTATCTGGTTCATCCAGCAGCAATGCAGTTGGTTGCGAAAGCAAAAGTCGTGCCAGGCCGATTAGTTTTTTCTGACCACCGCTCAGAACACCGATCGGTTTGTGGAAATCCGATTCGGAAAGTCCCAGCCCGCGCAGCAGCTCGCGTACCCGGGCTGGGTAATTATCTCCACCGTGGGAGTCAAATTCCTCCAGCAATCGATGCTGGACTGCGAGGACTTTGCTCAACTCCTTGGGATTATTGTAGACCTCCGGACGTGTAAGTTTTTCTTCGATGGCTTGTAACTCCTGCTCAATTTCTGCCATGCGAGGAATGCCATCCAATGCAAGGTTCAACGCAATTGCTTCGGGAGGAAATTCCGGCTGCTGAGGCAAGTATCCAACGGTCACTCCTTTTGCCTTTATTACGGCTCCGCCAGGTTCTGGGGTGAACTCACCGACGATCAACTTCATAAGTGAAGACTTTCCTGCGCCATTGGGACCAACCAGGCCGATTTTTTGATCGTGCTGGATCTCCCACGTCAGATCCTTGAAAATCGTGCGAGCCCCAAGAACAAGTTGGACATGTGAAAGACTTATCGAAATCATGATTTCTCCGTTCTAAATAAAAAAAGCTGCAGAATTGCCTGCAGCTTTGGGATTGAAAGTAATTTCCAGGGGTATTCAGTACTTTAATCTTCCCGGCAACAGGCGCAATACGACAAGGCAGGCCGGTTGATGAAACCGCGAATACCGACAAATACAACTGTTGTGGCAGAGGTAGTTTCTCTTCTCATAGCGGACAAATTATATCATCGGAATTACTTCCAAGCGGGAGGACGCTCCAAATCGAAAATATCTGTAACACGGACATAAGAATTTCCTGCCAGACGACCGATTGGATTAAGTTTGACGAGATCGATCTTGTCCTCACCGATTAACAATTTTTCGTCAATATGCATGTGGACCACCGTTCCAATCACCACGCTCCCACCACCCGGATCCTGGCTGATATCGATGATCCTGTTCAATTTACATTCGAAGTGAATAGGGCTTTCAGCGACCCGGGGAGGAGTTACCACGCTGGATTGTGCTGGAGTCAACCCGGCATAATCAAATTCATTTACATCGTAAGGCGCTTCGACGGAGGTCAAATTCATCATTTCAACCAGTTCACCGCTGACAATATTGACTACAAATTCCCCGGTGGTCCTGATGTTTTGGAGAGTGTCCTTTGGTTGCTTATTTGCCGAACGGATCATTGGGCAAAATAGGACGGTTGGCGGATTCGCGCATACTGCATTGAAAAACGAGAAAGGTGCGAGATTAGGCTGGCCTTGATCATTAATTGATGAAATCCATCCTATCGGACGTGGCAGGACTGAACCGATCAATATTTTATAAACTGATTTCCAGGGAAGAGAGTCCGGCTTGATTTCCATTTATTCTCCATTCCCTTCCATCCAGCTGTCCATGTACTCAGGTTTTTCAAAGGCTAGTGCTTCCCGTGTAAGGTGTAGCGGGTTGAACGTGTCCACCATCACTGCCAGTTCAGTCGTCTCCTTTTTCCCAATCGACGCCTCGGTCATACCGGGTTGAGGTCCATGTGGCAGGCCAAAGGGGTGAAGAGAAATATCGTATTTATCTATCCCCTTGCGTGACATAAAATACCCTTCCGCGTAATAAATAACCTCGTCAGAATTAACATTCGAATGGCTGTACGGCGCCGGGATACCGTTGGGGTGATAGTCGAAAAGCCGGGGCACGAAGGAACATACGACAAAGTTATGCCCTTCGAATGTCTGGTGGACAGGCGGAGGTTGGTGGATGCGTCCCGTGATCGGCTCAAAGTCCTCGATATTGAATATCCATGGGTACAGATATCCGTCCCAGCCAATGACGTCAAAGGGATGGTGATCGAGTATATGATGTGTGAGCCTATCCCGAACTTTAACCCGTACTTCAAATTCACCACGTTCGGTATGTGTTTCCAGATCATCGGGCACACGAATATCGCGCTCACAATAGGGGGCATGTTCAAGGAGTTGGCCGTAGTTATTTCGGTAGCGTTTGGGCGGTTCGATTTGAGAGGGATTCTCAATCGTGAAGAAGCGCGCTTCGCCGCTCAATTCCATTTGCCATGTTGTGCCGAAAGGAATGATGATGTAGTCTCCCTTCCCAAAAGCAAGATTTCCATATTGAGACTTTAGCAGCCCTTCACCTTCATGAACGAACCAGGTTTCATAAGCTTGAGAATTGCGGTAGTAAAAATCCATGCTTTGATTGGCGCGACTGATTCCAAGCACAACGTCGTTGTTTCCCATTAAGGGTATCCGGGCGGAAACGGGATCCGATCCGGGTGCAACTTGATGGGTGGTAAATGCCCGGTGACGAATACCTCCGAAGTCCACAAAGTCCGGCTTGACATTTCCCAGGTCTTCAATTTTCTTAATTCTTGGAGGCAGAAAGTGGTGGTAAAGAATGGATTGAAGAGACGAAAATCCCTCCAATCCGATGAGTTCCTCCCGATAGAGTCCCCCATCTTTCTTGCGAAACTGAGTATGGCGTTTGTGCGGGATGTCTCCAAGCTTGTGGTAAAAAGGCATGGCTGCTCCTAACTTCCAATAATATTTCTTAAAATTCCAATCCCCTCTATTTCCAGTTCCACAACATCGCCAGGCTGCAACCAGGGACCCTCTCCTTTGGTCAGCTCGAGCAGGCACCCCGTTCCTACCGTGCCGGAACCGATCACATCCCCGGGAAACAGGGGGGTAGAGTCGGAGGCTCGCGAAATTATTTCACCAAAGCTGTAGTGGATATCCTTGAAATTTCCTCGTGACCGTTCCACGTTGTTGACTCGTGCAACCATGGCCAGGTCATACACGCCCGGGCGTTTGGTCACCCGATCGGAGAGTTCATCGACTGTCACAACGCAGGGACCCAGCGAAGAGGCGAAATCCTTGCCCTTGGCAGGACCCAACCCCACTTTCATTTCGGTCCGTTGAACATCCCTTGCTGACCAATCATTGAAGATGGTATAGCCAAAAACGCGCTTGGCCGCTTCGTCGGGATCGAGGTTAATTCCGCCGGGTCCAATAATTGCTGCGATTTCCAGTTCATAGTCGAGGGCGTTGGTATAGGTTGGGACAGGAATAGTATCGTCAGTTCCGAAAATGGTGTGCGGATTGGAGTAGTAGAAAACCGGGAATTGATACCACTCTTCAGGCACAGTCCTTCCCCGGTTCTCGTTGGCCGCTTTGACATGGTTCTCGAACGCATAGGCATCGCGAAGCGTGAGTGGGTGAATGGGGGGGAGCAGGCGGACTTGAGACACGGGGTGCGCGATGGGTTTATGCTTTGTCCCTTTCAGCGACAGGACATCACCCGATTTTGCCACTTCGGCGAGGATGCATCCTGCATATTCCCACTTTGACTCGCCCGCACAGATGAGTTCCAACATGGTTACTGGCAAATCTTCCTTCGAAAGGCTGCAAGTACCCTGTGCCCATATTGCAGCGGCATCAAGATCAACGACCGCATGATTGACCATTGCACCAATCTTGGGTTGGCGCGTGGGACCGGGAGGAAGATAAGTGACCAGCTTCATATTCCAAATCCTTTAAAGGTTTCCCCTCCGTTCTTGTTCCAATTCGATTGACTCAAACAGCGCCTTGAAATTTCCCTTGCCAAACCCTCTTGCGCCATGGCGTTGAATGATCTCGACGAACATCGTCGGTCGGTCCTGGATGGGACGGCTGAAGATTTGTAAAAGATATCCTTCGTCATCCCTGTCAACCAGGATGCCCAATTCCCGGATGACATTCATCGACTCCTTGATTTTTCCCACCCGGGTGGGAAGCAGTTCATAATACGTATCCGGCACTCGGAGGAATTCCACCCCCCGGTCCTTGAGCTTGCGCACTGTCTCGATAATATTGCCTGTCGCCATCGCGATGTGCTGCACACCGGGCGTCAGGTAGTAATCGAGGTATTCCTCAATCTGGCTTTTTCTCTTTCCTTCAGCCGGTTCGTTGATGGGGAATTTTACCCGCCCATTCCCGTTTGACATCACCTTTGACATGAGCGCGGAATATTCCGTGGAAATATCCTTATCATCAAAATGCAGGAGTTGGCGGAATCCCATCACCTGGTGGTAAAAATTAACCCAGTGGTTCATCTTTCCCAGTTGCACATTTCCCACCATGTGGTCGATGGCAGCCAGCCCGGTAGACTCGCCTTGCTTCCCCTTGATCGGTTGATAACCGGGTGCGAATCCCTTGTACTCGCTACGATCAACGAAGACATGCAATGTTTCGCCATAAGTATGAATGGCTGAAGTACGGAAAATGCCATTCGCATCTTTCTCTTCCTTTGGCTTCCATGCAGATTTTCCTCCCCGTTTTGTTGTTTCCTTCCATGCCTGTTCGACGTCCTCCACCTCCAGGGCGATTGTTTTTACTCCATCACCATGGACCATGTGATGGGCTGTGATTTCACTCGTCGGGTTGTAAGCTGCAGATAAAACAAAACGGATTTTCCCGCTTTGCAGGACGTACGATGCGTAGTCCCGGTTGCCAGTTTCCAGCCCGGAATAGGCAACGGGCGCGAATCCGAAGGCTTTCCACCAGAAATACAAGGCATGTTTGGCGTTTCCAACGTAGAAATGAACGTGGTCAATGCTTTTGATTTGTAAAAAATCGCCTTCCTCTGTTATAAGCCGCGCTTTGGAGGTGGAATTCTTTTTTGCCATCTGTGCGTCTCCATAATTAATCCCATTAAGTCCTAACAAGTAAAAATATTTTACGACAAAGATTGTCCGATTGCAACAAAAAAGGGCGGTTTATTCGCCCTTGGGAGTTTTCGGCCGACCTTTATCCTTTTACACTGACTATTCTCCCTGCAGTCATTCTCTCCAGGTCTTCAGGGGTAAGTTTGAATAATGAATTTGGTGTTCCCGCTGCGGCCCATATTTCCGAATGCTGCAGCAAGTCTTCATCGATATACGTTTCCATCGGTTGAAGGTGTCCAATCGGAGGCACACCGCCAATGGCAAACCCCGTAACATTGCGGACAAATTCAGGATCTGCCCGCTGAATGGTTTCTGCTGCATAAGAACTTATCTGTCGTTCGTTGACTCTATTCGCACCGCTGGTCAACACCAGTATGGGCTTTGACGTGGTCTCACCTTTGAATATCAACGATTTAACTATTTGACCGACGTGGCAGCCCACCAGCGCAGCAGCGTCTGCGGCAGTCCGAGTGGTCACCGGTGATTCCTGGACTGAACAATGATAACCAAGCGAATCCAGGATATCTTGAACTTTTTGAGATGAAGGTGATAGGGGGCTCACGCCTAAATCCTTATGAATGACTTTTTGCTCTTATGAACAATGAATGGATTCTACTATACCTGTTTAGACTTGGGTGATTATGATTTGCGACCGCCAGGTTGGCGTAGCTGCGAGGGGAAATCCAATCTTAAAAATGTCTTTATCCTCTTCCTTTATTGAGCAATAGATATATAATAACAGCCGTTTAGTATCGTCATTGAGGAAAACCATGAAAATTTGTGTGTTGAATGATCCGGAATGGGGAGGGTTTACACCTGACTCATATCTTGTTGGTTATGATTGGGAAATGCGTGACCTGCATAAATCCACAGTCGTGATGGAATTGAGGGAGCTCGTCCACCAGGGATATGATTTGTTCATGAACCCATGTGACGGTGCCTGGGACGAGGATCGCCCCGGAATCGAAGTAGTCCAGGCGCTCGAGAAATTTAATGTCCCATTTACGGGTGCCGGGTCGGATTTCTTCGAACCATCACGCGATATGATGAAACGTGTCTGCCATTTTTATGATATTCAAGCACCGGCAGGTGTGTTTGTGGAAGATGTAAACTCTCTTGACCGAAGAGTGACAGGATTGAGATATCCGTTGTTGGTGAAGCACCCCAACTCCTATGCCAGCGTTGGCATGCTGAAAGAATCAAAAGTTAACAATGTTGACGAGTTGAGAGTTCAAGTCGAGCGGATGGTCAACCGTTTCGGCGGCGTTTTGGTGGAAGAATTCATTGAGGGCAGGGAATTCTCTGTATTGATACTTGAAAATGCGGATGATCCATCCAGTCCCATTGCATTTGGTCCGGTTGAGTTCCGTTTCCCGCCAGGCGAAACATTCAAACATGAGAATATGAAATGGGTCACGTATAACGAAATGAAATGCATCCCGGTCGAACAGCCCGACCTCGTTATGCGTTTACAGGATATGGCGAAGAAAATGTTTCTTGGGTTGAATGGATCAGGATACGGCCGATGTGATATCCGAATGAGCGAAGACGGAGAGCTGTTCATGCTTGAGATTAACCCCAACGCCGGAATGTTCTACGCACCGGACGACCCGGGTACAGCCGATTTCATCCTGAAATACGATCCTCGGGGGCACAAGTTCTTTGTCGAAAATCTCTTTCGGGCAGCGATTGCCCGTCATGCACGAAATCAAACCAAATGGACGGTCCGATTTGATTTACGTGAAGGGTTCGGTACCTACGCCTTGAAACCGGTTTCCGCCGGGGAAACCATTCTATCCTTCGAAGGTCATCCTCATACGTTAATTAGTAAAAGCTTTATTAGCAAGAATTGGTCCCCGGAAGATCAAGAGCTGTTCTTCCGTCATGCCTATCCGCTGACCGATGAAATTTACGTCATGTGGGAAAAGGACAGTTCTCAATGGAAACCATTAAATCATGCCTGTGATCCCAATGCCTGGTTTGAGGGACTTAATGTGGTTGCCAGGCGTGATATTCAGCCGGGCGAACAGATTACCCTGGACTATGCCATGCTGTATGGTGAAGAGATGCCATTATTCGAGTGCCATTGCGACTCACCGACATGCAGGGGAATCATTCGAGGCTCAGATTACCTTGAACCATTTGTGAAACGTTATGGCGAACACCTCTCGACATTTGTAATGGAAAAACGCGAGAGGGTCGCCTTCTAATTGACAGATCTTTTAATTCCTCCATCAAGTACAATTAAGCCGAAACACCTTCGGCTTTTTTAATCCCACCAGGAAGGGATTCTTAACAATGACTGAGACCAAAGAAAAAACGCCATTCAGCCAATATGCCAGACAGACTTACTCCGATGCCGGAAAAGCACTAATGCTTCAGGATGACATATACACACCTTACCTTGAAAAGGAACGTCCATTCAGGTTTGGCTGCGGCACTTTGGCGCTTTTGTTATTGCCAGCTGCAATTGCATTAGGCGTGGGTGTTGTGATGAATTTGGCGACCCTTCCACGCGCTGACATGCTGCAGGAGCAATTTCATTCTCTGCTAACTCAATCAGGGTTGTATCAATCCCTTGCTGGTCAGTATCCAACGGTTGTGGTTCTGTTTGAGTTACTTTATTCACTTTCATGGTTGGTTATTCGATTTTCGGGGATCTATCCGTATCCGGCAAGCATACTCCTGACCCCGATTTCATTTCTCACCGGCGTTTTATTCACCTGGTGGTTGTATACAGTCCTTCTTCAGATGGTTTCAGGATGGCTGGGTGGAAAGGCTAAAAAAGGTGCATTGTACGGACCCATGGTTTTTGCTTTTGCACCTCAATTGTTAAACGTTTTTGGTTTTATTCCGGGGTTGACCATTCCAATTTCCCTAATGTCCGCGTGGACAGTGGCGATCAGCTTTCAAATTCTTCGTGCGACTTATGGATTTTCCTGGGGTAGAGCAGTGATGGCCATCGTATTGACTCTTGTGATGCATGTCGTGCTGCTTGCTTTGTCTGTCATTTTTGGCGTACTCATTGGTGTTGCTGTTGCGGGTGCGATGGGCTAAGGAGGAACACATGACACAATTCTTCTCTGATTTCTGGAATATCCTCAAACTGGACGGAAATGTATTAAATAAGATTTCGAGTGATAAAGCTGGCCTATGGACATCCTTACGCCTTTTCCTAGTAATTTCTCTTTTGATCACATTTGGCGGATTAGTCTCATCCCTCTCAACAGAACCGCAAGGAATCGGAGCAGGTATCGATTCGTTAGAGGTTCGAGTAAACCAGCTTTTAGCGCGACGTCTTCCTCCTTCATTGGAAAATTACGTGGCGAATTTGTCGGATACTCTGCAATCCATTTCCAATACCCTGGAACAATATAGCCCGCCATTAGGCAAAGAGACGAGTTACATTCTTCGTGCGATCGGAAAATGGCTTTCTGCTCCATTGACGTTTTTGGGGGGATGGATGGCAGCGGCTTTGGCGGTATTCCTTGTAGCCAGGGTGTTAAAGGGGCAGGGGGAATTACGAAACCATGTCAATGTCTTCCTGTTAGGGTTCACACCTCAAATCCTGTTGGTAATATCCAGTTTTGCGTTTCTACATTCCACACTGGGATGGATTGGCAGTATTCTGGCTTTTGTGGCGTTCTTTTGGAGCCTGGCCGTCTTGATCGCAGGCATGCGGAATGTGCATCAAATCACTGTGGTAAAAAGTATAGCCGTATTGGTGGTAACTTTTCTTGTTTTTGCTTTTTTTATACCCGCATTTTCTATTTTATTATCAACTATAGTTATGATGATCGTTTTTTAGCGCAACTTTAAGAAAAAGACCTTCTTGAGTTCTCAAGAAGGTCTTTTTCTATCTTTCACCTTGAGGTGGTTGAATTACATTTCAGAAGTTTTGTTCCTCAATTGAAAATGGATTACCTTCCGGATCTCTAGCGTCGCACACAGATATTCCCGGGGCGGGGGATCGGATCTCGCTGGCAGTGACTCCCGATTCGAGCAGTTGAAATCTAGCCGACTTAATATCCTGTACGCGAAAGACGATTTTCGGGGCGTCAGGACCGATGTCTCCTTTTCCACCTGAGTGAAGAGCGAGCAGGCAGTTCCCGCTCTCAAAGGTGACCCAATTTTCATCATTGTGATCACTATTCGCCGGGTTGGACAAAGGTAGATCAAGAACATGATGGTAAAACTGAACCATTTTATTCATGTCTTTGACATAAAGAATGACTTCAATTAAACCGTATGTTTTCATAAGCGCGTTCCCTTTTCAAGCCGGCGCTATGTACACGAGAATTCCGATGAAATGGGCTAGAGCGCCGAGGATGACAAAGATATGCCATACTTCATGGAATCCAAATTTTCCCGGAAAGAAATTGAAAGTTTTGGTTGCATAGATTATTGCGCCAACGGTAAACGTGATCCCCCCAACAAGCAGCCAAACGATGGCTCCTGCGGGGAGTGTTGCGAGAAGTTCCTTCCCCCCTAGAATGGCCAGCCATCCCATGGCAATATAAACGCCGGTGTAGAGCCAACGTGGGGCATCCATCCATAATAGTTTAATGGCTACGCCGACCAGCGCCAGACTCCAAATTAATATCAACATTCCCCACTGCCAGAATCCTGTGAACAAGTTGAAACAGAAGGGAGTATATGTTCCGGCAATTAGAATGTAAATGGCAGAGTGGTCCAGCTTTCTGAGATTGTTCAAGATGGAAGGTCTGGCTCTTACCATGTGATAAATTGCACTGGCTGCAAACAAGAGAATCAGACTGATTCCATAGATCGTTAGAGAAATGGTCTTGCCAATATTTCCCCAACCGATCACCAGTAGGATGATCAACCCAATGCCTGCCGCTATTGCAGCGCCGAGATGAGTTAATCCATTTACGGGTTCACGTAGCTTTTTTAACATGGTTCACTCCTGTACCGATAAATAATCGAGTAGATCCACAGTAAGGTGATTATATTCCAAAATGAATAAGTACCGTTACTTTATAAAAATGTCACTTGCGGCATCCAGGGATTTGACCTGATCTTCAGATAAGCGCCAACCGAGAGAGCCAGCATTCATTTCTGCCTGTCTGGCGTTCTTGGCACCAGGAATAGGCATCGTTCCTTTGCATATTAGCCAGTTGAGTGCGATTTGAGCCTGGGTTTTCCCTCCCAGATCCTGCCCAATTTCTGTCATTAGCTTGAGAAGCGGTTGGATTTTCTTCAGGATGCCTGAATATTGCCTTCCTCGTATTCCAGGAGGAGGGTTCTCAGAAGAATATTTTCCAGTAAGGATTCCCTTTGCCAGGGGTGAATACGAGATTATTCGAATACCCAGTTCATTTGCCCTTTGCATGACGCCATTCTTCTCGATTCTTCTATCCAGCAGGCTGTATTCCACCTGATTGGATGCTAATGGGATATCGTATTTCGCAAGAACGGTATAGGCTCTCTGCATTTGATTCTTGTTGTAATTGGATACCCCCACCGTCCGGGTTAATCCTTTTTGTTTTGCATCGGCAAGAGCCTCGACCCAATGTTCGACAGGAAATAGTGGAAAAGGCCAATGGATTTGATATAGATCGACTGAAGGGAGCCCGAGGCGATCAAGGCTGTGTTTGAGCGCGTTCATCAGGCTGGATTTTCTCATCCTCCATGGGAAAGGCATGAATTTGGTGGCAACCATCACTGGAACTTTGGTTGTTTTTAGGAATTCGCCGATTAGAGTTTCGGATCGTCCCTGTCCATAAACTTCAGCAGTGTCCAGAAAATTAATCCCTGCCTCGATCGAGGTATCGAAGGCTTGTTTGATGTCTTCATCGGTATGAGTCTTGCCATAACTCCAAAAGACCCGATCGCCCCACGCCCAAGCCCCGAGTCCAAATTCAATTTCATGCAGGAATTTCGTTTCATCTGAGATAGTCATTACAATCCTTTGCCAACCTTATTGTCAAGCAGGGTTCATTTTATCATTAGGATGCAATTCTTCCGAATTGCACCTGCTAACACAAGTGAAATGTCCAAGAAAGGCATTGAAAATACTTCGCGTAACCTAAGGGTGGAAAAGTTGATTTCGCTAAATTATCAGGTAAAATCATCCTGTTTAATTACTAAGTGGAACTGAGCGACTGACAGCTATCCCGACCTAAGATGGCTGGCGCTCCCTGAGTTCCAAAAGGAGAACCATGGAACTCGATTCTGATAGCGGGAGTGTGGTTCCTGCTGTTGAGCAGGAATATTTGTCTCCGCAGGAATTGGCAAAACGAATAAATTATAAGTATCCCAATCTGCGCCTTCTCACGCGTGCATTAACCCACCGGTCTTACGTTAATGAACATCCTGAAGTGCCTGAGGACAACGAACGGCTTGAATTCCTCGGGGATGCCGTTTTGGATTTTCTAGTCGGCGCCTGGCTTTACAATCGTTATCCTGAAATGTCCGAGGGACAATTGACCCGCATGCGCTCAGCCTTGGTCCGTACCGAGCAGCTTGCTGAATTCGCGAGACAGTTGAATCTGGGTCCCAGCATGAGGTTGGGAAGAGGGGAATTGCACGGAGGAGGCCGGCGGCGTCCGGCTTTGTTGTGTGCAACATTTGAAGCATTGGTCGGAGCCATCTACCTGCAGGGGGAGATTCGTGGCGTACGTGAATTCATCAACCCTCTGCTTGAAGAGTCTGCAGATGGACTTCTCCTCCAGCCGGATATTTATGATGCCAAATCACGCCTGCAGGAGTGGGCACAGGCAAACAAGCTGGGCATTCCCAGGTACGAAACAAGGTCGGCGGAAGGTCCAGACCATGCGAAAACCTTTGTGGTTGAAGTGTTTGTGAACGAAGCAGTGACCGGTACAGGAATAGGCCATAATAAACAAATCGCTGCTCAATCCGCGGCCGCAGATGCGCTGAAGAAGGTCGAAGATTATATCCCTGAAGAAAGCCTGGACGAGTAACAAGTCGTTCCCTTTGAAAAACACATGCCATTACGTTTGAAATCCTTGGAGTTGCAGGGTTACAAGACCTTTGCCTCGAAAACGAATTTCGAGTTTGCAGAAGGGATTACCGCTGTTGTGGGTCCCAACGGTTCCGGTAAATCCAACATTGCAGATTCGCTTCGCTGGGTGCTTGGAGAGCAATCCTATGGGTTGCTCCGCGCCAAGAAAACGGAAGACATGATTTTCAACGGTGCCGAAAGCCGTCCCAGAGCGGGGATGGCCTCAGCCACCATTATTTTCGACAACAGCGATGGATGGCTGCCGGTGGATTTCAGCGAAGTCGCAATGACCCGCCGGGCTTACCGGGACGGCCGAAACGATTATCTACTAAACGGGCAGCATGTTCGGTTGAGGGATTTGAATGAGATCCTCGCTCAATCCGGTCTGTCCGAGCGCACCTACACGATTCTCGGGCAGGGATTGGTGGACGCCTCTCTGGCGTTAAAGGCGGACGAACGGCGCAGGTTGTTTGAAGATGCCGCAGGGATCGGTCTTTATCGCTCACGAAGAGATGAAGCGCTGAAGCGATTGGAAACGACCCGCAGAAACCTGGAGCGAGTGCTGGATATCCTGGCGGAGCTTGAGCCGCGTTTGAAGTCACTGGAAAGACAAGCCAAGCGTACACAGGATTATCTACAGGTTCAAGCGGACCTGAAGCTGCTTCTTCGCGAATGGTACGGTTATCATTGGCATGCCTCCCAGAGAGAATTGGCTGGCGCGCGTGCCATAGCTCAAACCCATGAAACCAGACTGGCTGAAGCGCGGGAGAACTACCAGCGTCTGCTTTCGGAGTTCAGTTCGTCTCGTAATCACCTTGCGGAGTTGCGAGGTCGGTTAAGCGGGTGGAATCGTCAGTCGGCCGAACTTCTTGTCCAGAGGGAATCCATCAGCCGCGACCTGGCTGTTCTTGAAGAGAGAAGGCGCTCCCTCGTCGAATCTCAGAATCAGGCGATGGGGGAGCTTGAAAGAATCGGGTCTGATCTTGACAGGGATAAGGCCAGGAATGCCGATGCGGAAAGCGAACTTCATAGAATAAATAATGAATTGACTGAAGCGAGAACGCAGGAACAAGAGGTAAAGTCACAATTAGGCACCCGCCAAAGCAACCGATTGGCTGTGGAAGAAAAACTTCAATCAAGCCGCTTGAAGCTGTCATCGCTAAATACCGAAAAAGCTCAAGTTCAGGCAAGGATCGACGAATTGAAGAACCGCCTGGATAACCAGCGGGAGCGTCTGGGCGCAACTGACCTTGTCATCGCTGAGGCGAAGAACAAGATTGAAGTTGCCGAAAAAGATTTGACGGCGGCCAAACAAGCGCGAGAAAACCTGCAACATAAATTCAGTAATTCCGAACAAATGCTCGCAGGAATCAATCACAAGGTCAGTGCGCTGGAATCACGCCGGCAGCGGCAACTTGAGGAAAAAAATAACAAACTCGCTGAACTGGCACGTCTGCAAGCGCAGCTTGACGTGTTGGATCAGGCCGAACAATCGCTTGATGTTTACTCCGACGGTGCAAAAGCGTTGTTGGAAGCTTCACGAAATTCCCGCCTAAGCGGAGTCCGAGGGGCACTTTCTGCGGTACTCGACGTTCCCGGTGAGCTGGAAACCGCCATCTCGGCAGCCCTTGGTGAATCTTTGGATGCAGTAATCGTCTCGACAGGTTCAGATGTGGAAGCTGCCCTTTCCTTGCTGGAATCGGATTCGTCAGGCCGGGCAACACTCCTGCCTTTGGAGTGGCTGAACCCGCACAAACCGATAAGGATCGGTTCTGATCCTGCCGTGGTTGGGGTCGCCAGCCTGTTACTAAACACCCCGGAGGATATCCGCCCTGTCGTCGAAATTCTTCTCGGTCAGACGGTCATCGTACGTGATCGGACCCATGCGCGCAGGATTCTCAAATCCTCAGGTGCTCAGCGCGTGGTTACCCTGAAAGGCGAGGTCTTCCGCGCAGAAGGACCCATTCAAGCCGGGAGGGAGAACCGGGGTGGTTCCATCAGCCGCCCGCGCCAGCGTCGGGAATTAATGGATTCGCTTTCAATCCTTCAAACGTCATTAGTTGAGTTGAATCAATCCATCGAACGAACAGTTTCGGAGCAAACAGCTGCTCAAAAAGAGCTCGACTTCTCAGACCAATCCATGAAGGAATCCCAAGCAAAACTTGCGGAAGCGAATTCGTTTGTGCAGCAGTCCGAAATGGGGATTGAGTCGGCGAGACAGAAACTTGAATGGCAGCTGGCTCAAAAACAGACTTTGTCTGCTGACCTGGATCAAGCTGAAGAAGAGCGATCAAAGTTGACCGAGAATCTTGGTCTGCTTGAGACGAATCTGACTTTGACCCAGGATGAAGTCCGGACTATAAATGGCGAATTGATATCCCTTGATCTGGATGAATACAATAACCAGGTGGTTTTTTGGAACACTCGCGCGCAGGTATCCGAAAAATCCTTGCAGGAGGCCGGGAAACGCCTCGAGGAACGAAAGCAAGCCACGCAGCAGCTTTTGTCTTTGCAGCAGGAAATGACCTTGCGGATTCATGATATCGAAAATTCAGTGAAATCGCTCGACGATCAGAAAGCAACTCTGCTTGAATCCGAACATGGATTAAATCGCCAGATTTCCGAGTTACGTACTTCGATCGATCCGGCTGAACAGGAGCTGGTCAGCGCTGAACAGGCCGAATTGGCTTACCAGGAAAAAGAGACCTCAGGACTAAAGTCCCTTCAAATCGTTGAACGCCAAAATACCCAAGTGCAACTGGATTTGGCCCGCAAGCAGGAGGCGATTGAAAACCTTCGCCGGCGAGTGGAAGATGATTTTGGTTTGGTGTTGTTCGAGTATGAAGTCCCGATGGAAGGTGCGGTCCCCCTGCCGCTGGGAGATATGGTGGAGACTCTGCCAGTAGTCACGGAGCTTGCCCTGGGTCTGGAAGATAGCCTAACTCAAAAGAAAGCTCAGCTCAGACGAATGGGATCGATCAACTTCGAGTCGAAGCAGGAATACGAGCAAACGTTGGAACGGTTTAATTATATGTCTGCCCAGATAGAGGACCTTCGAGAAGCCGAAGAAGACCTCCGGCAGGTGATCGCTGAATTGGATGAAGTCACCAAAAAGGAGTTCACCAAAACGTTTGATGAGGTCGCCTCCAGATTTAAAGAAATATTTGTCCGGTTATTTGGGGGCGGTTCTGCCAGGTTGGTTCTGACCGATCCCAACAACCTCACCGAGACGGGTATTGATATCGAAGCCCGCCTTCCCGGGAAAAGGGAACAGGGATTGGCTCTGCTCTCAGGCGGTGAACGATCGCTCACGGCGATTGCGTTGGTCTTTGCATTATTAAAGGTTTCTCCCACACCTGTCTGTGTCATGGATGAAGTGGATGCCATGCTCGACGAAGCCAACGTGGGAAGGTTCCGGGATCTCCTGGTGGAACTCAGCCAGGATACTCAGTTCGTCATCATTACGCATAATCGCAATACGGTGCAGGCAGCCGATGTGATTTATGGCATTACCATGGGGCGCGATTCGGCGAGCCAGATGATAAGTCTGAAGCTGGATGAAGTAACAGACGAAATGCTTCGAAGAGCATAATTGGATATCGAAAAACAGGGAGAGCCTTGATTAGCGCTCTCCCTGTTTTTATTTATTTCTGTTCTTTCTCATCTCATGATTCTGGGTCGCAGCCAGACGACGTAATCATCCGTCGCATCGCCTTGTGCGTTGACCGTCAGGATCAAGTTGACGCTTTTTCCGGCCAGGCTGCTTAAATCCACATCGACCTTGTTCACCTTGCCCTCATAAGCCTCATCCCATGTAGTAAGGACTGTGGCAGCGCCGCCGCTGATGCTGTAACTGAGCTGCATATCCACATTACAACTCGTGTGACTATACTGACAGCCGATGACCGAAAGAAAGTGATCACCGGATTGGACAGTATATGCAGGGAAGATCCCTTTAACTATGCCAGCTGTATCCGGCTTCATGATCAATCCCGATTCGTCTTCCACGCTTCCGGTTTCAATCTGTGGGTTGGCGGACGAATAGGCCAATCCATTGGCAGGAGTACTGGTATCCCCAAAGGTAATGGTTGTTGTCGAGTTAGACCAGGTTGCACGTGACGCATCTGGAACCATCTCGTAAACGACGGTCGTCGGGGACACAACCTTGATTTTCAGCCAGAACGGCCCGTTTGCAGTTCCGCCTATTCCAAAAAGAACGCCATTGGTGTCCCGCAGCTTGTAGTAGCTTTCGTAATTGCCATTTTTACTCGGTGAAACCAGGTCCACCGCAATATCTGCAGTCTGTCCTGGGGCAACGGTGTAATTGATGGACGTAGTGGCGCTGCCCATGTTGTATCCATTTGAAAAGACCAGAGAGTAGCCGGGAGTCCACGAACAGGTGCCGATATTTCTTAACCGCCAGACTTTTTTAAAGGACGTGCTGGGTTTAATGGTGGACCAATCGGGGTAGGTTACGTCAGAAACGAATTGGGCCCAATTACAGGGAGTGGGAGGCGGGGCGACGGTAGGTGGAACAACGATGGTTGTCGCTGTTGGAAGTACGGCCATATAGGTCGCTGTTGGGATCAAGCTGATGGGGGTTGGGGTGTATGCAGCTGCTATTTGAGTTAGTTGAGCGACCGCAGTTTCACCTGCGCTGACGGTTGCCATGGCATCCAATGTCTGGACGAGTTGAGTCGCCTTTTCTTCAGGGTTTGGTGTCGGTGTGGCTTGATTTCCGCATGCTGCCATGAAAACAACGCTTGAAAATAGGATCAGGGTTTTAATGATTTTATGGAACATAGAGGCCTTCCTTTCGAAACGAATATTACTCAGAAATCGCCTTGACTGATTATAGACGTATTGGGCTTTCCATTTGTTCCCAATCAAAAACCGCTGCGAGGTCGGCGGCGGTTTTTGAAAGATTTGATTTATTGTCCTTCGAGAGAAGGCTCCAATGGCACAATGTTTTTCCAAAAATCAAAGGTGGTTATTTTAGCTTTCTCTTTTGCCTGCGCAATCCATTCAGAGATCGCAAGTTGTTTAACCTGGTCAAATTCACCTTCTGTAAGCGGTCTAATCTCACGCCCCAGGACTTGGACGATGTGGAACCCATATTGACTTTCAACGGGTTGTCCAATCTCGCCAACCGTCTGGCTGAATGCTGCGTCTTCAAATTCCTGGACCATCCGTCCGCGGCCAAACCAGCCGAGATCACCACCCAAGGCTCCTGAACCCGTATCCGTGGAGAGTTCTCTCGCGAGATCGCCGAAATCCTCCCCGGCAGTCAGTCTTTCATAAACCAGATTGGCTTCTTCTGCAGTAGCCACCAGGATATGACGTGCCCAGACCTGTTCATCTTCAGCCTTGAGATCGGCCGTGATGGACTCCTGTACTTTTTGCCTGAGAAGGGGTTGAATAAAGAAGTAATCCCTAAAGGAACTTTCATCCATCCCAAAGTCTGTTTTGTATTGCTCAACCACATCTTTGTAGGATTGCTGGTATCCCTCCAGGGTGTAGGGGGTGGCAGTCGGTTGGGGAATGGAAGTGGCAGTGCTCGTCGCAGCCGGGTCTGTCGTCGGCGCTTCTGTCGGAACAATGGTCGGTCCCGGCGTGAGCGTTGGAAATGGTGATGATGTGGGGGTAATGGTAACGACTGCCAGCTGCGTGGCGTTCAAAGTGGGCAGTGCAAATTGAGTTGCTGTAGGCTGAGCGGTGGGAGTTCCATTTGCATAAAAACCGAACTGGTCCTCTTTGATATATTTTTCCAAATCGTCATCTGAAACAGTCAATCCCAGTCGTTTAGCTTCCTGCCTCAATTAAGGCGTCCTCGATCATTTTATCGAGGACCTGCTGCCCTAAAGCAGTTTTGTTAGTTGACGCAAGCTGTAAGGCGATTTGCTGAAGCTGACCTGATACGTTCGGATCGGTGTTCGGATCAAGGCCAAGCATTTGAGCAAATGCCAGGGTCTGGCTGTATTGTCTCAGGAGGGAATTTCTTTCCAGCTTGACCAGGATTTTAAAATCCTCAGCGGATAAATTTTCGCCGTTGACCTTGGCTACGTTTTGGTAGGGAGGAAAACCTGAAGTAATAACAAGGCCGGCGAGGATTACGACGCCTACAAAAACGAAAATTCCGATCGTGATGTATTTGATGATCAGGGACTGCCTGCGGACCTTGGCGAGGTGTGCCACGTGCTTCTTACTGACAGGTGTATTCTTGGGGGACATTTCGATTACCTTCCAAAATGCTACCGAAGAAACGGGGCATGGGTTTCACCATGCCCCAGTTCTTGTCCGGTAGTGGGGATTAACTAACGATCGTCATCTCCGCCAGCGTAGGGGAGAAGAGCAATGTGGCGTGCACGTTTGACTGCGCCGGCCAGTTCACGCTGGTGCTTGGCGCAGGTGCCAGTTTGGCGTCGAGGGCGGATTTTTCCTTCATCGGTGACAAACCGGCGTAAAACATCGACGAGCTTGTAATCAATGTGCATATTTTTATCGGCACAGAACTGGCAGATCTTCGGTTTTGAATAATACCGGCGATCGCCACCCTGGCCTTCCATATCTCTCATATCGTCCATTTGAAATTACTCCAAATTCTGTTCAAGCGTCTTTCCGATCTTGCTTGCTGGAAAGACTTTTTAAAATGGAAATTCGTCATCCGATCCAGATTCGTTGTCAACAGGAGCGTTTTCATCCGCATGATTCTGCCCGCTGGATTCCTTGCGTTCACCGAGCATCATCATCTCGTTGGCGACAATTTCCACCGCGGTGTGTTTGACGCCTTCCTTATCATCCCATTTTCGAGATTGAAGCCGACCTTCAATGTATACCTGCTGGCCTTTCACCAAATACTGTTTGCATATTTCTGCCAGATTACCCCAGGCGACCACGTTGAACCACTCTGTTTCAGAATGACGTTCGCCATCCACGGTGTTCCATGATCGACTTGTCGCAACCGGAAAGGTGGTAACCGGTCGGCCGGAAGGCGTGTATCTCATCTCTGGGTCACGTCCCAGATGTCCGATGATCATCACTTTATTCAAACCGCGGCTCATAGGATTCTCCTTGTTCCGAACAAATCAGGATAAAAAATGAATTTCCTTGATTTAGTTTACTACGGTAATCATGTAGCGCAAGACTGATTCCTGGAAGCGAAGATTGCGGTCAAGCTCTGTGGTTGCGGTGGGCGGAAGCGAGACATTCAAGAGGACATACTGTCCTTCGCGTTGCTTGCGGATATGATACGCCATGCGCCGTCGGCCCCAGATTTCGATCTTGTCAATGGTGCCGCCTGCTTCACTGATCCATCCTCGCACCTTTTCGATAACGCCATTAAATGCGTTTTCGTCCAGGTCTGGGTGGACGATGCAAACCAATTCATACTTATGCATGTGGGAAACCTCCTTTCCTCGGGTTTGCTCCAATACAAACGCCGTCAGCGTCGAGTGAAGCGGAAAGAGTCACGTGGATTACGTAACTTTTATTAAACGGGCTGTATTTTAGCCTACAAATCGAATTCAGACAAGTGCGAGTTTACTACTCACCTCACAAAGATTGGATTACTGAATATCCACCCTCTTTTCTTACCGAGATACATTTTGTAGACCTCAACTCGGTAAATACCCGGTTCAGTGGTGATGTGAGTGCACACCTGGTGCCGGGTCCAGGCGCCGATCGCTTTACCATTCTGTAATAACCGGCAGTCTGCAGGTTCAGGAAGTTTGATTTGAAGGGTCACGCCTCCATCAGAAACGATTTCATCACCCATAATGACTGTATTATCCTTGCCTTGCGCCGTGAACCGAAATCCCCTGGTTTGCCCCGGCAGGTCGTACCCAACGAAGCAATGACCATTCGCCAGGGAGTCCAAAACCAGATTCCGATCGTGGATAAGTTCACCTGTCATCGTTTCGGAGGCAAGAATGTGCGTGTTAATCGCAGAAAAATGGAAATCGTATGGAAATACCACCCGCTGAATAGGTCCGAGAGACAATTTCAAGGCATGTGCGTCCGAACCGCCAATGGCGTAAACTCGTTGGCCGGTCATGAGTAATTCGTCCCATTTCTCAAGCACTTTCTTGTACGGAGCACGGGCGATCAATTTGGGGAAAAAGGCATAAAATATCGCGTGTAGTTTTGTCGGGATGATGGATTTGATTTCCCCAAATCCATTCCATAATTCGATACCGTTATAACCCTGAACCTGCCAGTCCACCCAGTCGATGGCGGTTTCGCCAATGGAGCGGGCGGCATGTTCGAAAGGATGCGCGAGAAAAGAATAGCCTCCAGCTTGTCGGATCGAGTCGATAAGTAATTGGGGACTATTCGCGTAGGCAGACATGCCTTTGCCTACTCCGAACACGAGCAGATGTGATTTTTGCGGATCCCGGGATTGATCGTGTACTTCTTCGCCGACCAGAACCAGAACCCGTTTCTTTCCATCTTTATAATATCCTTCAGGGCCAGCTACATGGATATTATGGTCAGTAACGATAACAGAATCGAGCCCGGCTCGGAGAGCGGCTTGGGCAATATCGGCATGCGAACCGCTCCCATCGGAATAGTTCGTGTGCATATGCAGATTGATGATAAATTCATTAGAATAGGTATGCATGTTGACGATTCTACTGCATCACAGGTATAATTCCCCCGCTATTTTACCAGGAGGCGAAACCTAATGTTACTAGCAATTGAAATCTCCCTGATCATCGTTTCAGTCGCACTCATCGCGAGTGTTGTTCTTCAAAGTAAAGGCGCTGGTCTGGGTGGGTTAACCGGACAGGAAAGCGGTGGCGTTTATACAGCGCGCCGAGGGATCGAACGAACCCTGTTCTGGGTGACGATGGCGCTAAGTATTCTTTTCTTTATATTGGCGTTTATAGCGATCATCATAAGCGCCTAATAGTCTCTATTCTCAAGGAGGGCTGTTCGCCTGGGTGGGCTGTTGTTGCCGTACCGGGGAAAAGCCCTTATTTTTTTCCCATGAAAAA
Organism: uncultured Chloroflexia bacterium; assembly: GCA_963774975.1. Taxonomy (GTDB): domain Bacteria; phylum Chloroflexota; class Anaerolineae; order Anaerolineales; family Villigracilaceae; genus JBGPQJ01. Next base: position 421,751 of record CAVZGY010000001.1, on the reverse strand, counting down.
ACTTCGCTGGCAAATTGTCATTGTGGTCGTGACGTTGGGATTGGTGGCTGTGCTGCTTCTGTCGCAGCAGCCTGGTCAGCAATTATTCCAGGCGCAGCCCTCGGAGGGGGGGATTTACACGGAGGGACTGGTCGGGTCCTTGAGTCGGTTGAATCCCATTCTCGATCTCCAAAACCCAGCCGACAGGGATGTGGACCGATTGATTTTCAGCGGATTGATCCAATTCGATTCGCAAGGCATCCCGCAACCGGATGTCGCTCAAGCGTGGGGCACTTCCCAGGATGGGCGGATCTACAATTTTTCAATCCGACCCAATGCCAGGTGGCACGATGGAACCCCCGTGACCGCCGACGATGTGACCTTTACCCTCGATCTGATAAAAAGTGATGTCTCAGCCTACCCTCAGGACATTAAGGAATTTTGGGAGGAAGTTGAAATAACCAAACTGGACGAATTGACCCTGCAGTTTGTTCTACCTGAACCCTTCGCCCCTTTCCTGGATTTCATGACGTTCAAATTACTTCCCAAACATTTGCTGGGTGATATTCCTTTTGAACAAATCCCGGATGCGGATTTTAATCTTGCCCCTGTGGGAACAGGACCCTATAAATTTGACCGATTAATTGTGGAAAACGGCAGAGTCGCTGGCGTCCATCTGAAACCTTTCGATGAGTATTATTTGGACAAACCCTTCATTGAGCAAGTTGTTTTCCGCTTCTATCCCTCTTCCTCAGAAGCGCTCTCTGCATACCAGCAGGGTGATGTTCTCGCGGTTAGCCAATTATCTGTTGACGTTCTCCCCGCTGCACTTGAAAATCCGGAATTGAATGTTTATTCCGGACGCCTTCCCCGAGAATCCATGATTTTTCTTAATCTGGGCAATCCAGAAAAAACCTTTTTTCAAGATGCCCTTGTCCGGAAGGCTTTGCTTGTTGGGTTGAACCGGCAGTATATTGTGGATCAAATCGTCGCAGGCCAGGCGATCATTGCCGATAGCCCGATTTTTCCCGGCACCTGGGCTTATTTTGGTGACACCGAAACAGTTCGTTACAATCCTGAAGCAGCCATAGCCTTGCTAAAAGAGGCGGGTTACGTGATCCCCGCGGAGGGTGGCGAGGTCCGCGCCAAGGAAGGCGATCGGCTCGAATTAACCCTTCTTTATCCGGACGACCCTGAGCATGAAGCCATAGCCAACCAAATCGTGTCGGACTGGAAAAAAATCGGTGTAAATGCGAACCTTGAAAGTGTTCCCTATGATGCCCTGGTCGATGAAAGATTGGAAAACCGTGACTATGACGCGGCGCTGATCGATATCAACCTGACGCAATCTCCGGATCCAGATCCCTATCCATTCTGGCATCAATCCGAAATTACGGGCGGGCAGAATTACTCCCAGTGGGATAACCGGTCAGCCAGCGAATTCATTGAGCAGGCTCGCGTGACCACGGACTTTGAGTTAAGGAAGCGGTTATATCGGAATTTCCAGGTGGTGTTTGCGAAGGAATTGCCTTCCCTTCCGTTATTTTTTCCCGTTTACTCCTTTGGGGTGGATCAACAAGTGCAAGGCGTCCAGCTCCCTCCATTATTTGATTTTTCGGATCGTTTCAGCAACATCACGGATTGGTATCTCGTGACCCGCCGGACGCTTGAGAAAACACCTGAACCTTAGGCGAAAGTGACCAACCATGCCGAAACTTGATCAGGACAAGCGTTTCCTGGAAGCAGGGGTTCAGGTTCTTATCCGAATATTTACTTTCGAAAGAGCTTTTTTACCCGCTGGATGGAGATTTACCGCGACTGACCATCGGCAATCTCATGTTAGCTCATCACCGGTTAACCTCCACCGGGTATGATACACTCTCAAATGAAATTGAAACCATCAGGACAAAGTGGCGCGTGGCTTGGGGGCAGAAGGCTTCACGTGAGATTCATACAAGGCTTGAGCTTTGGCGGAATTTCTTGAGTGAATATCGCGCAGCGCCTGAGAACAATGCGGACCGTTATCCAGTCGAGGTCAGGCACCGGGCAATTCTCGCGCTGTTGGCAGTAGAGGCTGACAGCACATCGGAGTTGGATTCACTTTCCGGATTGGATTCGAAACTGAAAGGCAGCTTGCTCCCGGGTGAATTCGTGTGGGAGAAACAGGTTGCGGCGGGTTTCGATCGAGCTGAATATTGGTTTCTTTTTGGAACCCTTAAATCAAAATAGCACGTATACTATTTTTCCATTCAAAATAATTTGGAGAATTTCATGTCCGATCATCGTGAGAAAGCAATTTTATACGTCAGAGACCATAACGAAGATAACCTCGCTGCCTTAAAGGAATTTGTAGCGATTCCTTCAGTTTCCACTGACCCTGCTCATAACCCGGATATTCAAAAGGCTGCGGAATGGGTGGCTGACCGCCTTCGCGCATTGGGGATGAAAAATGTAAAGATTTACCCTACAGTAAAGCATCCCGTCGTCTATGGTGAATGGCTGGAGGTCAAAGGTGCGCCAACAGTCCTTATTTATGGACATTATGACGTGCAGCCGGTGGACCCTCTCGAGTTATGGAAGAGTGGCCCGTTCAGCGGTGAAGTTAAAGGAGATTATATTTTTGGCCGTGGCGCATCCGATATGAAAGGCCAGGACATCGCCATGATGAGTGCTGTAGAGGCGATCGTTCGTACGGGGGAATTCCCAGTGAATATCAAGTGGATGATCGAGGGTGAAGAGGAAATCGGTTCACCTTCACTTGAGAAATTTATTGCCACGCATAAGGACTTATTGGCATGCGATTTCGCGGTGAATCCGGATTCAGGGATGGTGGGTGCGGAGCATCCATCCATCACTTATGGCCTGCGAGGTCTTGCGGCTTTTGAACTCAAAGTCTATGGTCCATCCGGAGATCTTCATTCCGGACTTTATGGTGGGGTCGTGCACAACCCTGCCGTTGCCTTGGCGGAATTGATTGCCGGTATGCATGATGCGGATGGAAGAATCACTCTACCTGGATATTACGACGATGTCCGGGAGTTGTCAGAGACTGAAAGAAATGAAATGTCGCGCCTGCCGACTGACGAGGCACATTACCTAGAGATGACCGGCGCGTCAGCGCTTTGGGGAGAAAAAGGATTTACCCCGGCTGAACGAGTAGGTGCGCGGCCGACCCTCGAAATCAACGGGATTGTTTCGGGGTACACCGGACCGGGTTTCAAGACGGTCCTTCCGGCAGAGGCGACTGCTAAAATATCCATGCGATTGGTTCCGGATCAGGATCCAGTCAAAGTAGCCGACCAGCTTCGCCAATACCTTGAAGAAAACGCGCCAAAGACCATCCGCTGGGAGCTAGATTATAAGCAGGGCAGTCCTGCATCCATTTCGAATATCGATAACCCCGGCGTAGTGGCATTGGGAAAGGCGATCGAAACTGTTTGGGGCAAAAAAGCCATTCTCAAACGGGAAGGTGGATCAGTGCCTGTGGTCTCTCAAATGCAGAGGCTGCTCGCAGTGGAATCCGTTTGTACAGGCTTCGGTCTCCCTGACGATAATCTTCATGCTCCCAACGAGCGACAGCACCTGCCCACCTGGTTCAAAGGGATTGAGGCCATGGTGCATTTCTTCTTTAATCTTGCATAGAAATCAATAGGACATTTATAGGTATGGATGATCGAATTATTACTTATGGCGGACAGGCAGTTATCGAAGGCGTCTTGATGCGCGGGAAATCAGCTATGGCGATCGCCATGCGCGCACCGGATGGAAACATCGTCACCCACATTGAAAATCTTTCCAATGTCTATCGAGGCCGGATATCTAAGACCCCTTTCCTGAGAGGCATCATTCTATTGTGGGATGCGTTGGGATTGGGGATTCGTGCACTGACCATTTCCGCCAACACCCAGACCGGGGAGGATGAAAAGCTGGAAGGACCTGCGTTATATGGGACGCTTGCATTATCCTTGTTATTGAGGTATTGGGTTGTTCTTCCTTGCGCCGGCAGCCGTGGGTGGAGTTTTTGAGCGATACCTTGGCTGGAGCACATGGTGGAGCAATGTTGCTGAAGGAGTTCTTCGTCTTGGACTACTTGTAGGCTACATCTGGCTTCTTGGATTTATGCCGGACATTAAGCGTGTATTTTCCTATCATGGCGCTGAACACAAGACTATAAATGCCTTTGAAGCCGGCGCGGAATTAAAACCCGAAATTGTGGCAAAATACCCGCTTGAACATGCCCGCTGCGGGACCGCCTTTCTACTGACTTTGGTGATACTCTCGATTCTGGTATTCTCGCTGCTTGGACCCATGCCGATGTTCTGGCGTCTGGCAAGCCGGATACTATTGATACCGTTCCTTGCTGGAATAGCGGTCGAGTACATACGCTGGACTGCAAATCACCTTGACTGGGCAGTTGTTCGGTGGATGATCAAACCCAATCTTGCCTTGCAATCGCTTACCACCCGTGAGCCTGACACGGCGATTTTGGAAGTGGCTATTGCCTCCTTCAATGCCATGCGGCAGGCGGAGAAGGAACTCGTTACCTGATATTGTCCGCTGCTCGATGTCTTGTGAAACCCTATTTCCATAAAACAACATAACCATGGCTAATAGACCCAAAAGATCCGTCACCGTCATTTTGATTCTAATGCTGCTGTGCATGTGCAGCCCTCTGTTGTATTATGTCGGGCGTCCACTGCCGATCGAGTTGAGGCGGGAATTGTACGATGGGGTGGTTTACTACCGCCGTGTACATTATTCACCGTATCCGATGATCGCTCATATTGTGACCGTCGATACCAAATCAAAGAATATATCCTTTCTGGTTACTCCCGGGAACAAGGATAATCCGCTCCCGCTAAAGGCACGGACGACGTCAAAGTTCCTGCGTGAGTTCAATGTGCAAATCGCGGTGAATGGGGACGGATTTACCCCCTGGTATTCCTACGGCCCCATAGCCTATTATCCTCACTCAGGCGATCGCGTGGAACCGAATGGTTACGCGGCATCCGAAGGAAATATATACTCAAGCTATAGGAAAAATCCCACACTTTATATCTCTAAAAATAACAATGTAGGCTTTCGGGGACCCGGAGATGTTTACAATGCGATTTCCGGCGATCGGTGGCTCGTCCGAAACGGCAAGCCGGTGGCGGGGTTGGATGATGTCACAACCGCGCCTAGGACGGCGATCGGTGTGGACGACAGCGGCGAGAAATTGATCATTATCGTCGTGGATGGTCGTCAACCATTCTACAGCTCAGGCGCTACGCTGAATGAACTTGCGAATTACCTCGTTTACTATGGGGCTGAAAATGCCATTAATATGGATGGAGGCGGATCTTCCACGCTGGTGTTTGAGGGGTGGTTTGGGACTTCACAGGTGGTCAATTCTCCGAGTTCACGGAGACGATACCGGGGTGGGAACGCCCGGTGGGTAATCATCTTGGGATTTTTGCAAAATAAAAAAATGGGCATTCGCTGATGAATGTCCTTTTTGATTTAAAGAGGTTCGAATTGTGCGGTGAAATGCCTCAAAAGTTCCGGAGCGTAGGTAAACCGGTAACCTCGTAATTTATCAGCACGTTTGGCTATTTTTCCAGCAGTCTCAGCCACGAAATCGAAATGGCTTTGTGTGTATACCCGGCGCGGGATGGCGAGGCGGACCAATTCCAAGCGGGGATAAATCCATTCTCCGCTTTCCGGGTCTTTATGGGCAAACATGACCGACCCGATTTCACATCCACGGATTCCCCCTTCAAGGTAAAGTTCCACGGAAAGGGATTGTCCCGGGAAATTCATGATGGGGGATATGGGGAAGTAATTTGGCGGCGTCAATGTAGATGGCATGTCCGCCGGGCGGCTCGACGATAGGAACGCCATTTTCCTTGAGGCACATGCCCAGGTAATAGGTCTGGTTCAACCGGTAGGCGAGGTAGTCTTCCTGTAATCCTTCATTCAAACCAACGGCCATCGCATCTAGGTCGCGGCCTGCCAGCCCGCCATACGTGTAGAACCCTTCGCGAAGAATCAGCTCGTTTTTTACTTTTTTGATCAAATCATCATCATTGGTTGCGAGAAAACCGCCAATATTCACGATGGCATCTTTCTTGGCACTCATCGTCGTGCCATCGGCCAGAGCAAACATCTCGCGGGCAATTTCCTTGGGTGACTTGTGTTCATATCCCTTTTCGCGAAGTTTAATGAAATAGGCATTTTCTGCAAACCGGGCAGCGTCGATGTAAAAGGGGATGCCAAAGGAATGGTAGGTCTCTGACACCTCCCGGATGTTCGCCATCGAAATGGGCTGCCCACCACCGGCGTTGTTTGTCACAGTGATCATCCCGAAGGGAATATTTTCAACGCCGACTTGTTGGATAAACTCCTTTAATTTTTTAATATCCATGTTCCCCTTGAAGGGGTGTTGATTCGTGGGATCGAATGCCTCGTCGATAATTAAATTCGTCGGTCTACCGCCTCTCGCCCGTATGTTGGCATCCGTCGTGTCGAAATGCATATTCGAAGGGATGTAATTCCCGGGTTTCACAAGGACAGCGCTCAGGATGTTTTCCGCTGCGCGTCCCTGGTGGGTGGGGACAAAATGCTTGAATCCGAAAATATCCTGCATGACTTCCGACAATCGATAAAACGATCTGGCTCCGGCATAGCTTTCATCGCCTTCCATCAAGGCGCTCCATTGGGCGCTGCTCATCGCACCGGTTCCTGAATCGGTCAGGAGATCAATGAAAATATCTTCAGCTTTGAGGGTAAATGGATTGAATCCGGCTTTTTTCAAGGCGCTTAAACGCTCTTCAGCGTTGATAAGCCGGATCGACTCGACCATCTTTATTCGGAACGGTTCGGGTGGGTGGGAAACCATGTCTCCTCCTTCGGAATTTATTGGTGCGGTGATGTAAGTTTAGCATTAACTTGTCTGCTTGGATAATTCCAAAAGTGATGGAAAATAAACGCCATACGTCATGTTGGATATTCAAAAAGAATAACTGATAAGTGTTCCTGCGAGGTACGGTTCAAGTGGGGGAAAAAGGATAAAAATTGTGACAAATATCATGTGTAATACTTACAAGGGCAGGTTTTTCTAACATTTCTCTTATGATAAAATGACGAAAGCTTTATGTGCGCCAATTCGCACAAACCAACTCTAAATTGGAGTTTCTATGCAAAGCTGGCTATATATTCTCATGTTTATGATGGTCGCAGTAATTGTCCCTTTTGCTGCGATTCTGATAACCAGAATTATCGGCCCTCGAAAGCCAAATCCGATAAAGCAAAGCACGTATGAATGCGGCATGGAAACTGTGGGTGACAGCTGGGTTCAGTTCAAAGCCCAATACTATGTTTTTGCCTTGATTTTTCTTGTTTTCGATGTGGAAACCGTCTTCCTGTTCCCATGGGCGATTTCCCTGAATGCCCTGCCAATGTTCGCAGTAGTGGAGGGCGTGATCTTTATCCTCATCCTTGTAGCCGGTCTGGTCTATACCTGGCGCAAGGGCATGCTCGAGTGGAGCTAACCTAACTTACATCGAGGCTGAGAGGAGATATCCTTCCAGCCTTTTCCTCGCTATAAAGGAGTGATGCATGCAGGATCCTGTAGGCAATCTTTATAACTGGCTGATGGGCTTGTTGGTCAGCTGGGGTGTTGACCAGGCGGTCTCGAACATCCTATTAACTTTCGTGGGGATCGTTGTCTTGATCGTGCTTGCGATGGTTCTGGATGTTTTCCTGGTTTGGATTGAGCGGAAAGTTGTCGCACGTTTCCAGGACCGCTTGGGTCCTAACCGGATTGGGCCTTGGGGCATATTCCAGCCTTTTGCTGACATCATTAAATTACTCATCAAGGAAGACACAACTCCTAACGGCGCGGATGTTTTTGTTTTCAACCTGGCTCCAATACTATCGCTGGCATCCGTTCTTCTATTATGGGCTGTGCTTCCGTTCGCCGAGGTGGTTTTCGGGGTCGACCTCAATGTAGCTCTGCTTTACATCGTCGCGGCGGGGGCAATCGGAACCCTCTCCATTATTATGGCGGGGTGGTCATCCAATAATAAATTTGCGCTGGTCGGTGCATACCGCATGGTCGCCAACATGATCTCCTACGAGATTCCCATGGTGGTCATCCTTCTCATCCCGGCGATCCTGACCAGTTCGATGAGTATGTTGACAATATCCCAGGCTCAAAACAAGTATTGGTTCGTCCTGGTTGTCCCATTGGCGGCTTTGGTTTTCCTGATCAGCGCCATCGCTGAATTGGGACGTTCACCCTTCGACTTGAATGAGGGCGAATCGGAAATCGTCTCCGGCTTTCATATTGAATACTCCGGTATGAAATTTGGACTTTTTTATGCAGGCGAGTTGCTGCATGCGTTCACCTTCGGTGCATTTATTTCGATACTCTTTTTTGGCGGGTACAACGGTCCCGGGGTGGCGCAAATGCCCATCCTCGGTGTGTTTTATTTCATAATTAAGGCCATGATCGGATATTGGATCATCATGTGGGTGAAATACACTGTTCCGCGCATCCGCATTGACCACATGCTTTATTTCAACTGGAAATTCCTGGTGCCGTTTTCCTTATCCATCCTTGTCATGACGGCGGTCATGCATAAATTGCTTTCCGGGTACGACACGCCGGTCTACATTGGCGGTATGCTGGTTGCCAACCTAATCCTTGGTTGGATCACCATAGAAATCCTGCGCGCCCAGGCAAGGAAAAACCGACAGGCAGATGTAATCCAATACGCCGTCTGCCGTTGAGCTTGCGCATTAACGGGATGAGGAGATCATAAGTATGTCTGCTCTACAAATCATCTTTCTGATAGCGGCTGCAGTGATTCTGGTGTCGGCTGTGATGGTCACCCTCACCCGAAACCTCGTCCACGCCGCTCTGTGGCTTGTCGCTGCGCTCTTTGGAGTTGCAGTGATTTTTGCGGTTCTGGAGGCTGGATTCCTGGCAGTGGTCCAGGTGGTGGTTTACATCGGCGCGATCGCCATTATGTTTATTTTTGCAGTCATGCTCACCCGCCGCGAAATGTTGGACAAAGGCCCGCAAATGAACAAGAGGGCTTGGCTGGCTGGTATCCTGGGGGTGTTGCTCTTTGCATCGATGGTGTATATGCTCAGCACCTGGGTGGGATTCAACAAGCTTCCAGCTCTGATGGGTGAAGCGGATACCCTTGTGCTTCTTGGCAATTCGCTTCTTCTTCCATCCGCCTACCTGCTGCCTTTCGAAGTCGCATCCGTACTTCTTCTGGCAGCTCTGGTTGGCGCAGTCTATGTGGCATCCAACAGGAAATAGGAGAAAACCATGATCCCGCTTTCCTGGTTCCTTATCTTATCGGCTGCGCTTTTTTCCATCGGATTGTTCGGTGTCCTGTCTCGAAAAAATGCGGTTGCCATCCTGCTAAGCGTTGAATTGATGTTGAACGCCGTCAATATCAACCTGGTAGCTTTTTGGCGGTACGGAAATATTGTGAACATGGCTGGGCAGGTTTTTTCAATCATCGTTTTTGCAGTCGCCGCGGCCGAAGTTGCCGTAGGATTGGCGCTGGTGATCTCCGTTTACCGCCGGTTCAACACGGTGGTGGCGGATGAGATCGACTTGATGAAGTGGTAGGAGTAGATTTATGACGACTGAACAAATTCTTTGGCTGTTACCTCTCCCGCCGCTCCTGGCATTTGTTGTGATTATTCTTTTCACCAACAAGTGGAGAGCGCTCAGCTTTTCCATCGCGGTCGGTGCAGTTGCCATTTCCTGGTTTGGAAGCCTGGTTGTATTCTTCAATGCCATCAACATTGAGCATTTTGGCGAGCAAGTTTTCGAATCGGCAATCAATTGGCTTCCAACAGGGGATACCTACCTGCAAGTTGGAGTGATGGCGGATCCCTTAACCGCAATCTCCCTTTTCTTCGTCGGTTGGACCGTGTTGATGATATTCATTTATTCAATCGGATATCACAATTTTGGAAAACCAAAAGGTGACCATGACCGGCAGGGTCTTCCTCCTCATGGAGCAACAGTAAAGGATGAACACGGTCATGAACACACGGACATGTCCGTTGAGCCGATGTTCTCACGGTTTTTTGCGTTTATTGGTTTGTTCGCTTTTGGGATGTACACCCTCGTTGTATCCAATAACCTGCTTACCTTGTTTGTCGGGTGGGAAATTATGGGGTTATGTTCCTACTTGCTCATCGGATTCTGGTATGCCAAACCGTCTGCACGGGCTGCTGCCATCAAAGCATTCATGACTACCCGGGTCGGCGACGTGTTCATGCTGCTCGGTATCGTGTACTTGTATACGGTCACAGGAACCCTTAACTACCGCGAAATTTTTTACAACCCTGAAGTTCTTCATACTCTCGGGAACACTTTCACCCCCCTTGGAATCTCAGTCGCAAGCGCAATCGCGATTCTGATCTTCATCGGCATCATTGGGAAATCAGCTCAATGGCCGTTGCATGTCTGGCTGCCGGACGCCATGGAAGGTCCCACACCGGTCTCTGCCATGATCCATGCGGCGACGATGGTTTCAGCAGGTGTATATCTTGCCATCCGAATTTTTCCGCTCACCTCGGCGGGAGGTGGTATTCATCAATTGACTCCTGCCATGATGGCGATGGGAATCATCGGTGCATTCACAGCGATATTCTCAGCGACCATAGCGGTAACACAAAATGACATCAAGAAAGTACTGGCATATTCCACCATATCGCAATTGGGTTTCATGATCGCCGCCCTTGGTATTGGCGCTTATGTGGCGGCAGTATTCCACCTGGTTACGCACGCCTTCTTCAAAGCCTTGCTCTTCCTCGGTTCCGGTTCGGTGATTCATGGAGTCGAGCATGGAGCGCTTCATACGGGCGACCATGTCGATCCCCAGGACATGTTCAATATGGGTGGTCTTCGCAAGAAAATGCCCATCACATTCTGGACTTTCCTGATAGGCGGGTTGGCTCTCTCCGGTTTCCCATTTATCACGGCAGGCTTCTGGTCGAAGGATGAAATTTTAGCTGATGCTTTCGCACATGGACAATGGGCTGTCTTCCTGACCTTGGTTTTTGCAGCGACGCTGACAGCGTTTTACACCATGCGGCAGATCACGCTCACCTTCCTGGGTCAGCCAAGGACGAAAGCTGCCGAGCATGCGAAGGAGACCCCCTTCACCATGACTCTACCCCTGGTGGTGCTTGCTGTCTTTGCGATTGCAGCAGGCTGGGGGGGTATTCCGGAAGGATTGACTGCAGGTGCGATCCCCAACTGGATCCACGGATTCGTCGGGGGAACACTGCTGGAACATCCAGAAACGCTGGAATTCAATTTCACCCCGATGTTAGTTTCCATCCTGATTTCACTCGGTGGACTTGCTCTGGGATGGCTCGTTTACAAGACGGGTAAAGGCTGGCGACCCGGATCCCTTGGTCAGGCCGTTAGGACCCATCCATACCCTGCTAAAGAATAAATATTATTTTGATGAATTCTATGCCTTCTTCGTGGTGAAACCGACCGTCTGGATATCGGAAGTGTTTACTTCCTTGTGGATGGACCGGATAGTAATCGACGGCTATTCTGCACGCAGTGGGTAGATTCATCGGTCGTGTCGGGCACGCTTTCCGCAATTACTTCGATGCCCCGGTGGTCAATGGATTTGGAGATTTTGTCGGTGAAAGCACCAAATGGATCGGCAAAGAATCTGCGCCGCTTCTCCAACGGGGTCGAATCCAGGGATATATGATTGCATCGATGACCGTCATAATTATTCTGGCAGTTGCCTTTTTCTTCTTTCTGCCATAGGGTATCAGGAGCAGATCATGGATTTTTTCTTTGAACATTTACTGACCATCATTCTGTTCTTCCCGGCCCTTGCCGCGCTGGTCATTTGGATTATCCCCTCCGACCAGGTGCGGACCATCCGCTGGACAGCTTTGATCGCGACTCTCGTGCCCTTGGTCGTTTCGGTTTACGTGTGGTTGATCTTTGATCCCAACCGGGCAGGTTTCCAGTTCGTTGAACGCTACGAATGGTACGATGCCATAAATTCGTCCTTCAAGGTCGGCGTGGATGGACTTTCTCTCACGATGGTCATGTTGACCACAATCCTGGCGCCATTGGCCATCCTGGCATCGTTCAATATTACCGAACGAGTCAAGGCTTACATGATGCTGTTTCTCTTTCTTGAAATGGGCATGTTAGGCGTCTTCCTTTCACTTGACCTGTTGATCTTCTTCGTCTTTTGGGAAATTGGACTTGTTCCGATGTACTTCCTCATAAACCAGTGGGGGAGCGCGAACCGGAACTATGCCTCGCTCAAGTTCATCATCTATACCATGGCAGGCTCGCTGGGACTTCTGTTGGCGATCCAGCTTCTAGGTGTGATCTTCCAGACCTATGATATTTCAACACTGGCTGAGCGATGGTCCACTCTGGAAGGCTCTCTCATGGGCATCCCGGTTGCGACCGTTAAATCGGTGGCGTTCTGGGCCTTCGTGATAGCCTTTGCCATCAAAGTGCCAGTGTGGCCATTTCATACCTGGCTCCCGGATGCGCACACCGAAGCTCCCACGGCTGGATCGATGCTCCTGGCAGGTGTTCTGCTGAAACTTGGCGCGTATGGCTTCCTGCGACTTGTTTTGCCCTTCTACCCGGCTGAATCCCAACAATACGCCGGTTGGCTGGCATTCCTGGCAACAATGGCGATCGTGTTTGGTGCCTTTGGGTCGTATGGGCAACTGGATTTCAAACGGCTGGTAGCCTACTCGTCAATCAACCACATGGGATTTGTCCTTCTGGGAATTGCCGCTGCTGCCAGGATTGGTGTCAATAATCCGGACCCCGTTTTGAATCTGAGTTCGAATATTGCGCTTAATGGCGCGGTTTTGCAGATGTTCGCTCACGGCTTGTCCGCGGCAGGAATGTTCTTCCTGGTCGGTGTGATCTATGAGCGCACACACACCCGCAATTTGAATGAATATGGCGGTCTTTTCCCGCTTGTGCCCGTTTACGGAGGCATCCTCATCTTTACCTCCATGGCATCGCTGGGACTGCCGGGGATGGCCGGCTTCGTGGCTGAATTCCAGGTGGTTCGAGGCACCTGGCCGGTGCTGACCGCCTGGACTGCGATCAGCATGCTGGGATTGCTGATGACCGGCGCATACATCCTCAAGGGAATTAAGAAGGTCTTGCATGGACCGCTCAACGAAAACTGGGTTGGTCATCTGACTGAAATCAACGTTCGTGAAATTATCGTCATGGCACCGCTCATGATACTCATCGTCCTGATTGGCGTTTGGCCGATGTGGATCATGGATGTGGTTAATAAAGCTATGGCAATGTTGTTCTAGGGAGAGGTGCACAATGCAATTTCCGGTTCTGAGCATCATTGTCTTCACCCCAGCTGTCGCCGGGATGTTGATATTGCTATATCCGGCCAATCGCAAGACAGAAGTTCGAGCAACAGCCCTGGCTGCGGCGGTGATAGCTTTAACCCTCTCGATTTGGGTTTATTTCAGTTACAACCAATCGGTGGCAGGATATCAATTTATCGAGAATTACCGGTGGCTGCCCCAAATGGGCATCAGCCTCCAAATGGGCGTGGATGGAATGAGCGCTCCTCTGGTCCTATTAACCGGCCTGGTGATGTTCACTGGTGTGTTGATTTCATGGGGTCTCGACGACAGACCTCGCGAGTTCTTTGCTTTCCTGTTTATCCTTGCGAGCGGCGTGTTCGGTGTGTTTGTTGCGCTCGATCTTTTCATGCTGTTCTTCTTCTACGAGATCGCAGTTTTCCCGATGTATCTGCTCATCGCCATTTGGGGCTGGGTCAAGACGCGGGAATATGCAGCCATGAAATTAACTCTCTACCTTTTCATCGGTTCAGTGGTGTCATTGGTTGGCGCTCTTACGATGTACTGGGTAGTTGGTAGGGAAACTGGCATATACACATTTGACATGTTATTGATTTCCAAAGCGCAGCAATCTGGCGTTTTTGATTTTATTGTGTGGAAAGTTCCCGAATCCCTGCAGTGGCTTTTCAACCGGCCAGCTTTGACCTTTGAGCTGGTGGTTTTCCCCTTCGTCTTTTTTGGATTTGCCGTCCTGGGAGGCATCTTCCCCTTCCACAACTGGTCTCCGGATGGTCACGTCGCCGCGCCGACGGCTGTCTCCATGTTCCATGCTGGCGTTCTGATGAAATTAGGTGCTTTCGCGGCGTTGCGAGTCGGCATCATGCTGCTACCTGAAGGCGCCCAATACCACATGAGCTGGATCATCTTCCTTGCTCTTGTGAATGTGGTATACGGCGCATTCATCGCCTTCGTGCAAACGGATTTCAAATATGTGATCGGATTTTCCTCCGTCTCTCACATGGGTCTGGTGATGCTCGGATTTGCCACGCTGACGGCCACGGGTATGACCGGAGCCGGTGTGCAGATGTTTTCCCACGGCGTGATGACGGCTCTCTTCTTTGCTGCCGTCGGCATGGTCTACGACCGGGCTCATACGCGCGAGATTCCCAAGCTGGGCGGGATGGTCAAACCGCTGCCCTGGGTGGCGATCGGTTTCATTATCGGCGGCCTGGTCTCGATGGGCATGCCTGGCTTCTCGGGATTTGTTGCGGAATTCCCGATATTCATGGGTACCTGGGAAACGTTACCGTGGGTGGCCATCGTGGCTTCCCTGTCCATTGTCATCACTGCGGCTTATATTTTGATCGCCATCCGCAAGGTGTTCTTTGGAGAAATGCCGGAAGAATTCGTCGGTCATATCGGTCCAATTTCTGCCCTGGATAAAGTGGCGATAGCTACTCTGTGCGCTGCGATGGTGCTGTTGGGAATTTTCCCCTGGCTGATGGTTCCCATGGTTCAGACCGGTGTGCAAAGTATCATGAGCCTCCTGGGAGGTGCATAAGTGTCCCTGCTAAGCTCTACTAATTTTCTTGCTGTGATGCCCGAGTCGTTGCTACTGATATTGGGCATACTTGTTTTGATTCTCGACCCATTTTGGAAGGAAAGATCCCGCAGGACAAACCTCGGCTGGTTGACTGCGGGCGGTTTGTTCACCATCCTCTCGCTCGTATTGATCCTGGATCGGCCTGGTGATCCGATGTCCGCATGGGGCGGCATGGTGAAATTCGATTGGCTGGCTTTTTCCTTGAAAATATTCATCATATTTGCCGGCGCGCTGACCGCGATATTCATGATGGATATCGAACATCTCGGCCACCGTGCGGAGGCCTATCTTCTTCTCCTGGCTTCCTTGATCGGGATGTGCCTCATGGCATCCTCCGGTGATTTGATTATGCTTTATCTGGCCATCGAGACCACTTCCATCCCTCTTTATGTATTGGCGGGTTTCCTGCTCGCAGATAAATTCTCTGTTGAATCAGGTTTCAAGTATTTGTTATTCGGGGCAATGACTTCGGCCATCTTGCTTTATGGATTCAGTCTGTTGTTTGGTTTCACGGGAACGACGAATTTCTATGCTTTGCTGGGCGGCATTGGAACAATGACGCCTCTCGTATTTGGGCTATTGATATTCATCCTGATCGGTCTTGCCTTCAAGATTTCTGCCGTGCCATTCCATTTTTGGGCTCCAGATGTTTACCAGGGTTCTCCAACTCCCGTCGCAGGTTTTCTTTCCACTGCCTCCAAGGCTGCGGGGTTCGTTGTGCTCTTACGCCTGTTTGTGATTGCCTTTCCGGAAATCTCATTTAATTGGACATGGATTCTGGCCATCGTTTCAGTGCTGACCATGACTTTGGGTAACTTCCTGGCCCTCGCACAGAAAAACATTAAAAGGATGCTGGCATATTCATCCATTGCTCATGCCGGCTACATCCTCATTGGCGTCGTGGCGTTCAGTGAATCCGGCGGCACCAGCACCATTTATTATATCTTCGCCTACATATTGACCAATCTGGCTGCCTTCGGTGCTGTCACCGCTTATGGCCGTGTATCCGGTTCGGACGAGATTAAATCTTACTCAGGGTTGAGTCGCCGTTCCCCTGCGTTGGCGTTGGTAATGCTCGTGGCGTTTTTATCCCTCGCTGGCATGCCGCCGTTCGGTGGTTTTGTGGCGAAAGTATTTGTGTTCACTGCGGCCATCCAATCCCAGTGGATATGGCTGGCCGCAGTGGGAGTTCTCAACTCGATCGTGGGATTGTTTTACTATTTGACTGTTCTTAAGTATGTTTACCTTTACCGAGCCGAGAATGAAGAAGATGAAAGGCAGCCCCTCCCGATTTCACGTCCCTACAAACTGGCGCTAATCATGCTGTCGGCGGGCATCGTTGTTCTGGGCGTAATCTTGTCTCCTTGGTACGACCTCGCAACCCGGGCAGCCCTGAGCATTTTCTAAATTGACGCTGAAATTTTCTCTATGATATAATGCAGTGCCATGGGTAATACAGACGATCAGGGTAAAGACCGCCTGCAGCATGTGTACAACCTGACGCTGGCAAGTGTCACTGGGCTGGTGGGATGCCTGACACTGGTGATCGTGATTGCAGCGCTTATTTTTGGTTTGTGGCTGGACGGGTATCTAGACACAAAACCACTATTTACCTTGATATTGATTATTGGAAGTGTGCCAGTGACCCTCGTGGTGATGTTTGCGGTCGTTAATTCGGCCACGAAGAGGATGAAAACTGAACCGCCGACTAAGAAAGCAGAAAAAAGCGTGGAGGTACAGAATCGTGACTGAGAAAAAGACCGGCCCCTGGTGGCGTAAGAACCGCTATCTTGTTCTGATATTAATCCTCTTGAGCATTTATTTCACTGGAATATTTCCTCCAGTGCGACCGCATATCCAGCTTCCCGCGGAGCATGTTCCGGCAACTGTTGGGTTGATCGTTGGGGGAATCAGCATTGTGGTGGCAATACTGCTGTCCATACTTGTTCGCAGGGCTGAAATGCTTCTTTTAGCCTTATGGATTGGAGTACTCACGGCGATTCCGTTTTTCTTTCACTTTGAAATGGTGAATACAATTGTCGCAGTTATTATCGCGGACATAATCCTTATGTTCATCGCCTATGGAGTATATAAGGCATCCGCCAGTGGAAAACTGGTACCGAGCGGATTTTCAGGAGCGGTGGAAGCCCTTTTGGAAGTGCTATTTAATATGACAGAAAGCACCGCTGGAAAATGGGCGAAGACCATATTCCCCTGGTTTGCCACCATCACGCTTCTTGTCCTGGTCGTGAACTGGATGGAACTTATTCCAGGCGTGGACAGCATCGGTTATTTCGAACATATCGTGGTCGAAGGCGAGGAGCACGGGACTTACACTGTAGACTTGGGCGCAGTAAAGACAATTGTCTCGGAGACGGTCAAAGGCATGGATGTCCGTGAAGAGGCGGTGCTATTTATCCCGTTTGTCCGGGTGGCTTCCACTGATTTGAATTTCACCCTGGCATTGGCGGTGACGGCAGTCATCATGGTTCAGGTAATGGGTGTGCGGTCGCAAGGCGGTGCTTATTTCAAGAAATTCTTCAACACTAGCACATTTTTTAGCAAGCCCATCTTTGGGATAATCGATTTCTTTGTCGGTATCCTTGAACTGGTTTCCGAGTTCTCCAAAGTCCTCTCATTTACCTTCCGTCTTTTTGGAAATATCTTTGCCGGTTCAGTCTTGCTTTTTGTTATGGGCTCCCTTCTCGGAAGGCTGGCTTTTCTTCAAACAGGTTTTCTGATGCTTGAGTTTTTCGTAGGTATGATCCAGGCACTCGTTTTTGGCCTCCTGACCATGACCTTTATGGCTCAAGCCACACAGGGTCATGGTGGAGAGCACCATGAGGAAGCACATTAATTCATAAGTCTTCGGGCGGAATTTGCCCGGGAATAAACCATCAACTGTGGCGGTTCCCCCGCCCGAAACTCATTACGGAGGTAGTTTCATGGATTTCGCAGCTGCTCAAATTCTTGGTAAGTTGATTGGCGCCGGTCTGGCGATGATCGGTGCGATTGGCGCAGGCGCAGGCATCGGTATCGTGACGAGCGGTGCTGTCCAGGCAATGGGACGCAATCCCGATGCGACGGGTACCATCCAGACGAACATGATTCTTGGCATCGCCTTCGCCGAAGCGGTGGCCATTTATTGTCTGGTCGTCGCGCTCCTGATTCTATTTGTTTTCTAGTTCGTTTAGAAAACTTAGGAGGACACCTTGGAAAAACTGGGTATAAATCTTGGGTATTTTCTCGTTCAGACCTTTAATTTCCTGATCCTGCTGGTCGTTTTGCGGGTTTGGGTCTATAAGCCAATCGTTAATATGTTGGAGAAGCGCCGGCAAAACATTGCTCAGGGACTTGAAGATGCACGCGTGGCTGCCGAGGCGCGCGCGAACGCTGAAAAGGAAGCTGAAAAAATCATTGCGGATGCCAATCGACAGGCGGGCCAGGTCGTCGCTGAAGCGAAGGATCGCGCCGAAGTGGCAGCGCGTGATGTTCGAGCTTCTGCAGAGGCTGAAGCGGTGAAGGCACGCGACAAGGCTCTTACTGAAGTTGAAGGGGAACGTAACCGGATCCTCGGCGACCTGCGCGGCCAGATTGCTGGGATTTCCATAGCGGCGGCTCAGAAACTTGTCGGCGAAGCCTTGGATGAGAAGCGGCAGCATACTCTATTGGCAGAATTCTTCTCTGGGGTCAAGTCGGGTAAAGTGGTTGTCCTGGAAGGATCGACATTCAAGGGCGCTTCTGCCGAGGTCACCAGTGCATTGCCATTGACTGCTGATGAGCAAACCACCGTGAAAAGTGAAATCCTTTCAAAATCAGGTGCAGAGGCGGTGACGTTTCGCGTTGACCCCTCCATCCTTGGCGGACTGGTTGTCAGGGTCGGGGACAAGGTCCTTGATGGCTCAGTAGCTGGTAAACTTGAAGGTCTGCGGGCAAGTCTGCACTAAATCCTTGTAAAGAGTTGGAGGGTTTTGACGTTCATCTGTCAGGACCCTCTTTGCTTTTAAACACATTCCAATCATTCCATTTCTTATGTTGACCTTATCAGATCTTTTCAGCGAATTTCCTTTCGAGATTAAGGGCAGTATCCCGGCCGGAATTGGCATTGCTGGGATTGTGTCGGATTCGCGAAAAGTGGAACCTGGAACATTATTTGTTGCCATACAAGGCGATAACACCGACGGCCATGATTTTATAATAAGCGCCATCGAAAGAGGGGCCTCGGCCGCCATTGGTGAAAAAATCCTACCCTTCAGTCCAACTATCCCATATGTGCAGGTTCCGAATTCCCGCCAGGCAGTGGCATATTTGGCGGCGGCTTTTTATGGATACCCGGCTCGAAAAATGACCATGATCGGCGTGACCGGTACTGACGGTAAGACGTCCACATGCAATCTACTTTATCAGATCCTAACTGCAGCGGGACTGAAGGCAGGGATGATCACCACCGTTAATGCTGTCGTCAGGGATGAAATCCTCGATACAGGTTTTCATGTAACAACGCCGGATGCATTGAAGATTCAACGTTACCTTGCGATGATGGTGGATAAAGGTCTGACGCACGTTATTCTTGAGACAACCTCCCATGGTTGGGCTCAATACCGTGTGGATGCCTGTGAATTTGATATTGGTGTGATTACCAATATCACTCATGAACATCTGGATTATCACGGTACTTTTAAGAAATACCGCGAAGCAAAAGGCAGATTATTCGCCAGCCTTGGGGAAACACATGCGAAAAAACATGCCAAAATTAATTTGGGAGTCCTTAATCGTGATGACAACTCCTACGATTACTTGAAAAGTATAGCTCATTCCGAGTTGGTCAGCTATGGGTTGGATGCTTCTTCGGATTTTCGTGCGGACAACATTGTGTTTTCTCCAGGTGGCATATCGTTTGATGTCATTCATAAAGGAGAAATTCATAAGGTTTCAAGCCCCCTTGTTGGCGCATTCAATGTTTCTAATTGTCTGGCAGCTTATGCGGTGGCGGTTAGCGGTATTAGGGTAAAGCCTAAAACAGCGGTGAGAGGAATTTCGTCCCTGACCGGGATACCCGGCAGGATGGAACGAATAGTCCTCGGACAGAACTTCGCCGCGATTGTTGATTTTGCACACACTCCCAATGCATTGGAGTCTGCGTTAAAGACCGCCAGGCAAATTACGCAGGGGCGGGTGATTGCGGTATTTGGCTCTGCCGGGCTTCGGGACCGGGAAAAAAGACGGTTGATGGCTGAAAAGTCTATCGAATTATCGGACGTGACGATTTTTACCGCCGAAGATCCGCGCACGGAATCAGTGGATTCCATTCTCGAAGAAATGGCGCGAGGAGCAATGTCAAAAGGCGGCGAAGAAGGAAAATCCTTCTGGCGAATACCGGATAGGAGAGAGGCGATTCGCACCGCAGTTAATATGGCATCTCATGGTGATCTTGTTATCTCGTGCGGGAAGGGACACGAACAATCCATGTGTTTCGGGGAAACGGAGTACCACTGGGATGACCGAGTTGCTATGCGTTCAGCGTTGGCTGATTTGATGGATTTACCCCCAATAGAAATGCCTTACCTTCCAACAGTATAAAACACTGATTTTATTAACGACCAAGGTGATGAAAATGGTTGTCCGACCGGTGACATTAGCTGGAAAAATTGTGAGGCTCGAACCGCTTACTTTAGATCACGTGCCTGACCTGTTTTCAGCCAGCGATCCCACAATCTGGAAGTACATGCTGTACGGTGAAATTACTTCTGGGAAGGATATGGAAAATTGGGTCCGGGATATGCTGCAGCGAGCCGAATCCGGGACTGATCTGCCGTTTGCAGTGGTCCATCTTGGAACAGGCAAGGCGATTGGGGCCACTCGTTATCTCGAGATTCGTCCACACCATAAAGGGTTGGAGATCGGCGGCACCTGGTATGGACTAGAGTATCAGCGTACTGGGGTCAATACCGAATGCAAATACCTGTTGCTAAAACACGCGTTTGAGGATTTGGGTTGTTTCCGGGTGCAATTTAAATCTGATTCGAGAAATGAAAGATCCATTGCGGCAATAAAGAGAATAGGAGCAAAACCCGAAGGTATATTACGAAATCATATGATTTTACCGGATGGAACGCTTCGCCATTCAGCTTATTTCTCGATAATCGACAGTGAATGGTCGGAGGTCAAGAAATCGCTTGGAGAGAAACTAGGTTATTAAACGGGCGATTTATAATTCGGGGGGAATTGTATCGGCCGGCTGCTCAGGGTTCTGTTTGGACAAAGCAAATAAACCAACCGTACTTGATAATCCTACCCCAAGGCCGCCAATCCAAATGGCTCGCGGAGAAATCGTATCGTTGAGCCAGCCCCCATAAAGCGGAGCAATGGCCCGGGCGAAACCCTGCGTCAGCCAGTAAAAGCTCATATACCGGCCTCGCAAATCGATGGGAGAACGATCCGCAACGAACTTCGACGCAGTGGGGACGAGGATCAATTCACCAAAAGTCATCATCACCATCGACAACCAAAATCCCCAGAATCCTGCCATCAATGCAACGCTCCCAACTCCAAGGGCGTAAACCAGCATGCCCGTGGCAATCACTTTGAGCGGACTGAAGCGTTTGGTGATTCGCGTGACAGGGAGTTGGATGAATACACACATCAACGCATTGGTTGTGGGGATCCATCCATAAAGTTGTTCTGATAGTCCATAATTTTGGTTGCTATAAACCGCCAACAAACTCCATAACATTGCCGGTGCGATTAATCCCAATGCTATGAGTGAAGTGAACGAAAGATATTTCTTATCTTTCAACACTCTTTTGAACCCCCCGGAAGTTTTCTCTGTTAGTGCGCGCGCTTTTACGGCTGCCTTGTTCAGCGTTTCCTTGGCAAGAAAGAGGAGCAGGAATCCATAGGACAGCATTCCTGCAGCTGCCCCATAGAATGCGAGATTATAGGATTGCCCGGCAACAAAACCTCCGACGGCCGGGCCAATGGCTATTCCAGCGTTATTGACCATTCGGATGATGGCGTAGCCGTCGCTTCGTTTTTCAGTGGGAAGCAGATCCGCCAACATGGCATCGGCCCCAACGGCATACAGAGGATTGGCAAATCCTGCCAGCATCATCAGTAATGCAAAGGTGGCGTACGTATCTGCTTGCGGCATGAAAAGGTAGATCGTGCCATTCGTTAGCAGGCTGGCTGTCATTACCAACTTTCTCCCGAATCTATCGGCAACAGATCCAGCCAATAAAGTGGATATTAAGCCGGTACCCGCATTGATTGTAAGCAACGAGGCCGACCTGCTCAATGTCAACCCCAGGGTATCGCTGATGTAGATCATTAAGAATGGCCAAACCATGCTTGCGCCGGAGGACATGATCAACAGTCCGACAGCCATCAGCCAAAATTGACGGGGAAAACGATGATAAGTGGTTAAGAATTTCTGTTGCATGGCATCAAAAAAGGGCGCGATTGAGTCGCGCCCCTGAATATCAATGAGCTAGGGATTACCGCCTTCGATCGCGACTTCCACGGTCACCGCGGTCGCCGCTGCGACCTCCACCACGACTTCCACCCGGACGCCCACCAGTTTTTGGTTTGTCGTGAGAAAGGGCTTCTTCTACAGTCCATCCTTCGAGCACAGCCTGACGTGACAGGCGAATTTTTCCAGCAGGGTCAATTGCGGTGACCATCACAGTCAATTCATCGCCCATGTTGGCAATGTCTTCCACCTTATTGACTCTCTCGGTATCGAGCTGGGAAATGTGAACGAGCCCATCCATGCCGGGAAGTATTTCTACGAAGGCCCCAAAATCAGCAACACGGACGACTTTACCCGTGTAGATGCGACCGATCTCGGCTGATTCGCCAAGCGATTCCACACGCTGGCGCGCGGTCTCTGCGCCGACACCCTCCACCGAAGCGATGTAAACGGTGCCGTCCTCTTCGATGTCGATCTTGGTTCCGGTCTCTTCCTGCAAGGCGCGGATATTCTTCCCGCCAGGGCCGATCAAGGCGCCGATTTTGTCCACTGGAATTTTTACCGTGATGATGCGTGGTGCATGAGGCTTTAATTCTGCGCGGGCTGCCGGGATGGCTTCCAGCATCTTGTCCAGGA
Organism: uncultured Chloroflexia bacterium; assembly: GCA_963774975.1. GTDB lineage: Bacteria > Chloroflexota > Anaerolineae > Anaerolineales > Villigracilaceae > JBGPQJ01. The sequence continues at coordinate 398,703 of CAVZGY010000001.1, read as the reverse complement.
TGCTCAGGCGTGCGACACGCGCCTGCTCGAGGGCTTTCTTCATGATCTCGGCAGTCAAACCGGAAATCTTGATGTCCATCTGAAGGGCGGTGATGCCTGTGGCAGTGCCAGCAACCTTGAAATCCATGTCACCCAGATGATCTTCGGTGCCTTGAATGTCGGTGAGAATTTGGTAACGGCCTGAATCGTCGGTGATGAGGCCCATGGCAACACCTGCCACCGGAGCCTTGATCGGCACACCGGCATCCATCAGCGCGAGAGTTGAGCCGCACACAGATGCCATTGATGAGGACCCGTTTGATGCGAGGACTTCGGAGACCAGGCGCAGCATGTAAGGGAATGTTTCCTCAGCCGGGATGACCGGTTCGAGGGCGCGTTCTGCAAGGGCACCATGGCCCACTTCACGCCTGCTCTGCCCGCGGACGGGCTTGACCTCACCCGTGCTGAAGGGTGGGAAATTGTAATGGTGAAGATAACGCTTGGTGTCTATCGGCGAAAGGGAATCGATCTCCTGGGCTTCGCCAAGTGTTCCCAGCGTCGCCATCGTGAGGACCTGGGTTTCGCCTCGGGTGAAAAGACCCGACCCGTGAGCGCGAGGTGAAATGTCCACTTCGCACCAAATGGGGCGGATTTGTTCGGGAGTCCGGCCGTCCGGACGTTTGCCCTGACTAAGGATTCTCTCGCGGACGACAGCTTGTTCTGCTTTTCCAAACGCTGCGCGGACAGCCGCCGGCAGGGGAGTTTCGCTGCCTTCTAGGTCAGTGGTCATTTCGTTGACAATCTCATCCGATAGGGTGTCCATGCCGCTGTAGAATTCCGCTTTCATGAGCGGTTTATCGAGAAGTTCGTTGAGCGGTTTTTCGGCGCGGCCGAAAACTTTTTTATCAAGCGCTTCATTGACTTCGAAGTATTTCGCTTCTCGTTTGGGTTTGCCAATTTCCTTCTGCATCTGGAATTGAACATCGATCAAGGGTTGAATCGATTTGTGTCCAAACTCCAGTGCGGCAACCATGACCTCTTCGGGGATTTCATTTGCGCCGCATTCGACCATCAGGATCGCATCGCGCGTACCCGCGAGACGCAAGTCCAGGTCGGATTTATCCATTTCTGGAAAGGTCGGATTGGCAATAAAAGTTCCGTCAATGCGGCCTACGCGGACGGCCCCGACAGGACCATTCCACGGGATATCCGAGATCATGACTGCAGCAGAGGCCGCATTGATCGCCAGGATGTCCAGGGGATTGTCTGCATCGGATGAAAGGGAGAACATCATCACCTGGACTTCATTGCGCATTCCCTTGGGGAAAAGCGGACGAAGTGGACGATCGGTCAGACGAGCAGTGAGGATGGCGTCCGTGGAGGGGCGGCCTTCCCGCCTGAAAAACGAGCCTGGGATTTTCCCGCCGGCATACAGGCGTTCTTCATAATCCACTGAAAGTGGAAAAAAGTCGATGCCTTCGCGGACACCGCCCATCGTGGCGGCTGCAAAGATGATGGCATCGTTGATGCCCACCGTGACAGCGCCACCGGCTTGAGCGGCAAGTTTGCCTGTCTCAAGTGTAACTGTGCGCGACCCAACGGTGGTTGTGTAGCGTTTTACTTCTGGTTTCATTTTTACTCCTGTTGTTTCCCACCTGGTCAGGGACTGAAAGATGACGGCAAACGGGTTGCCAGCATGTTTCAATTCCTGACTGTGGGTGATGAGGGGCAAGACCTTCCTTGCCCGATTGAATTATGGTGGGGCTTCTAAATAACCCCACAAAAAGAGCGGATGGCATCTGGTTCACCATCCACTCAATCTGCAGAAAAAAATTACTTGGTCCTGCGCAAACCGAGTTTCTCGGTGATTGCCAGGTAGCGCGGATAATCCGTGCGTCGCAGGTAGGTCAATGTGCGTCGGCGTTGCCCCACCATTTTCAGCAAACCGCGCCTGCAGGATTCGTCGTGTTTATTGATGCGCAGATGCTCGGTCAGCTGGGCGATGCGTTTGGTCAGGATGGCAATTTGCACATCCGCCGAACCGGTATCCCCTTCGTGCAGGGCGAAGTCGGTGATCGTCTTCGCCTTTTCTTCCTTTTTGAGTGGCATGACGTATGCGTCTCCTTTCGTGCGAGATAGTGCAGGTCTCCATGCCGAGAGCCGAAACCATCGGCAGGACCAGTCACGGGAAGCTATTATAACAGAAAATAAGGCTGAATCATGTATAATATTGACTCTTAGTTGGGAGGTAAAATTGCCGCCGATTATCGAAGTTCAAGCCCTTTCAAAACATTTCCAAGTCCCTGAACGGGAAAAAGGCTTAAAAGCCGCCGCGAAAAGCCTTCTAAAAAGAAATTACCGCACCGTAAAGGCAGTGGATGAAGTCAATTTCTCCATCCAGCCGAATGAGATTGTGGGATTTCTTGGTCCTAATGGTGCTGGGAAAACAACAACCTTAAAAATGCTGAGTGGGTTGTTGCATCCCACGTCGGGTACCGTAAAGGTCCTTGGATATGAGCCGGCCAAACGACAATATGATTATTTTCGGCAGATGACCCTTGTAATGGGCAACCGCAACCAGCTTTCATGGGACTTACCAGCATTGGATTCGTTCGAATTGCAGCGGGCAATTTACGCGATTCCCGATGATAAATTCAAAAAAACCCTTAATGAGTTTATTGAATTGCTTGAGTTGAAGGACCTCGTTCAGAAGCCGATCCGTAACCTCTCTCTGGGTGAGCGGATGAAAATGGAAATTGTCGGCGCTTTACTTCACTCGCCCAAGGTGCTGTTCCTGGATGAGCCGACTATCGGGTTGGATGTCACCATGCAGCGGCGCATCCGGTCATTTATTGCGGATTACAACCAGCATTACGGAGCCACCGTCCTGTTGACCAGCCATTACATGGCGGATGTTGAAGCGCTTTGTAAAAGAGTCATAGTTATCCATCATGGACGAATACTTTTCGACGGAGACCTTTCCGCACTTGTCGACCGATTTTCTGCCTATAAAACGGTGGGCATTACCCTTGAAGATGCGTCGATTGATTTGTCGGCCTATGGGGAAATAATGGACCGTGATGGCTCCCGTGTCACACTCCGCGTGCCCAAATCCACCACGTCCGAGGTCACAGCACGGCTGCTATCGGATCTTCAAGTTGACGATCTCACGGTCGAGGATCCTCCTATCGAAGATGTGATCGAACATGTCTTCTCTATTCCAGCGGAGACGAAAGAATGAGACGGTATTTGGACATCTACCGGACCATGATGAAGGTGTCGATTCTTGAACAGCTTCAATATCCAGTGGCCAACTATTTTTATATGATTGGGATGATTGCGGAACCGATCATTTATCTTGTTGTATGGTCGACCGTGGCAACCCAGCAAGGTGGTTCGATTAATGGGTTGACCCCGCAATACTTTGCTGCTTATTACATCGTTTGGACTCTTGTACGGAATATGAACATCGTCTTCACACCCTATGGCTGGGAGTCGCGAATCCGGGAAGGGCAATTCTCGATGAGTCTGCTCAAACCCATGCATCCGCTCCATGGCGATATCGCCTATTTTGCCGGTTGGAAGATAGTAGTCATTGTGCTTTGGCTGCCATTGGCACTTGTCCTTTCGGTAATATTTAAACCGGACCTCAATCCGACGATTCAAGAAGGGATCGTTTTCTTCGTTGCGATATGGGGCGCCTACCTCATCAGGACTTTCACATTAACCGTTTTGGGATTGATCACCTTTTGGACGACCCGGGTCAGTGCTTTGTTTGAATTGTATTTTGCCGCTGAACTGATTCTCTCTGGCCGCCTCGTCCCAATGTCGCTCATGCCAGAATGGGTGAGAAAGCTGGCGTGGTTCTTTCCATTCCAATGGACGTTTGGTTTTCCAATTGAATCGCTGGTGGGAGACTTGCCTGTGAATCAACTCCTGATTGGACTTGGGATGCAGCTATTGTGGATAGTCATCGGTATTGTGAGTGTAGGCATTTTATGGCGCTTTGCTGTAAAGCGATATTCTGCGGTGGGTGGTTGATATGACGGCGATTAAATTATCCTTCAATTATTTGCGCATAGGCATCCTGAATGAATTCCAATATCGGGTGAATCTCTTTATTCAAATTTTGCAGTCATTTATTGCATTAATAACAGGGCTAATTGGATTAAACCTTGTATTTTCACAAACATCTGATCTTGGAGGATGGTCCAAGGCAGAGCTTCTAGCGGTCATGGGCGTATTCATTCTTATGGGTGGTGTAATTCGTTCTGCGATTCAACCCAACATGGAACGGATTATGGATGATATCCGTAATGGGACCCTTGACTTTTTGCTCACCAAGCCTGCAGATGCCCAACTGTTGGCTAGTATCCGTGAGTTCAAACTCTGGCATAGTGTGGATATAGTTACCGGGATCGTAGTGCTGCTCGCGGCCTTGTCACAATTGGGTTGGAATATTAGCATATGGAATGCAGTAGGTTTCTTATTGACACTGATCCTGGGTTCTGTGATGATCTACTGTTTTTGGTTGATGGTGACCTCCTCAGCATTCTGGTTTATCCGCGTTCACGAGATCGCCAACTTATTTGAAGGATTGTATGCAGCCGGGCGTTGGCCAGTGGATATTTATCCTGGTTGGTTGAGGGTCGGGTTAACCTTCATTATTCCTGTGGCATTTGCTGTGACCATACCTGCCGAAGCGCTGACAGGCCGGCTGACACCTGTAACATTGCTCGGGGCTTTCGCCCTGACCATATTTCTTTTCACAATTACCCGGTATGTTTGGAAGCGTGGACTAAGAATTTATGGTGGAGCATCTGCTTGACTCAATGGATTTATAATAGTATTTAATCTACCTGAAAGAAGATATAAAAATGTTATCTAATTTAAATCGTCGCTCCATGGGGGCACTCCTTGGAAGTGTACTGGGTTTCACCTATTCTTTTGTCACGCAAACTGTGAATTATTTTGTGGTTCCAGATTTACCGTTGTATTCTGACGGTAATTTGTTCTTCAGAATTCTTTTTGGAACGCTGACAGGCGCTTTTCTGGGTTTCCTGGTTAATGCCTTTGAGAATGGTTTAGTCGGAACGGTTGTGGGATCTTTGTTGGGAACTCTGGCGGTGGTATTTGGAGGTTTGTCACGCGCGAGCTCATCGTCCGAGACTATCGCTTTGGTCGCATTGACATTGGTCTATACTTTTATCCCGATCACTGTACTCTTCCTCCCTTTGACTGCTCTTCTTCGTTGGGCTGCTGGCTATTACCATCATGAAGGAGTTGTAACCATCGGTGGAATGTTCTCTCGATGGCGTAATATGCGCGTGATTCTGGGGCTGATTGCGTTAGGGATCCTATTTGGGAGCTTTGTTATCATACCCAAAGAAGGACGTATGATGCTCGAAAAAATGGACGAGTATGTCCGAAATGCTCAAGCTACAGGTGTGGAAAATGTCCCCACGATATTCCGGCCGGTGGTTAATGTCTTGCAAGACGCTTCATCCATTTATACCTTGGAATGGACGGATGACCTATCGAAATACCCATTTTCACTTGGGTCTGAGGACGCTCCTGCCCAGGTTTCTGAGCTCCTCAATGTCGTCTTTGTGCGATTCGAAAGTGGAGAAGATATCGCCTGCGTTTTTCGACTTAACGGCACTTTATACACTTGTACGGAAGTAAAATAGGTGGTTAATGGAAGATAATTTAACGCGTCGCAGGACTATTGGGGCGTTAACAGGTGCCTGGGTCGGATTGATCTATACTCTTTTTAATTTTGGTATTAATCAATTGGTTATCAGGGACCTGCCCATTTATTTTGATACCGAGGATTTCCTCTGGTCACTGGCTGGATACAGCTTGGTCGGTGCAATTTTGGGACTGGTTGTAAATGTTCCGCATCAGGCAATGACGGCGGTTGTATTAACGTCTCTTGCCGCGGGGATTGCGATTTTTGCTGGAGCCATCTTGAGGGCGGTGGGTAGCGGCGATGCCATCGCATTTGTATTATTACTTATGTTCTATTCCTTTATGCCGTTGATGGTGTTAATAATGCCATTTATTGGATTGCTTAGGTGGACGGCGGGACGGTTGCAGCATGTTCATGGGTCCGCTTGGAAACATTGGCGGAATTGGGGCTTGTTGGCGATAATCACGATTTTGGCAGGTGGTTTGGGCAGCTCAAGCCTGTACACGGGCGAATCCCGTCAAATGCTGGACCGGATGAATAGCCTAATCGTCCAATCAAAGCTAACTGGCAATGAAAAAATCCCAGCTGAATTTGAGCCGGTAGTCGCCACTATCCAAAAAGCGTCACCTGAGTATGAACTAAAGTGGACGGATAATGTTAAGGAGTTTCCCGCGGTAATCTTCTTTGAAGATTCCTATGCCACCTTCAGGATGCAGGTCGTTTTTGCATACTTTGACAGCGGAGAAACAATAGCTTGCTTGTTTCGGGTCTTTGATGCTGGAGTTTACTGGTGTGTTTCACCGTGATTTAGTTGTCGGATAAAAATATCTATTGACTATTTACGAATAGCCTCCCTGAGTTCATCCTGTAAGGATTGAGGCAGGGCAGGCAATATTCGGCGAATATTTTGGATCGTATGTGGGCGAGCAGAAAGAGCAACAAGTTGACGAAGGAAATAAGTTGTTTCTACGGGTGACGCTTCATAAAGAGCACATACGAGTGTCGAGAGCTCTTGCTGCGTAGTTGCCGAAGTTGTTTCAATAATGGGTTGAACGATTTTGTATACAGGGGGAAGATTGTGGAAATTCTTATTCTTGAGAAGAGGAACCAGGGCTACCATGACGCTCGACGTCATTTTATTTCGTGAAGGATGAGCCCATCTTTCCATAAGCAAAAGAAAATCGTCAGTGTTTTCCGATCGCAATCGCATAAGACTTGTGGTGAGCAAAGTGTTGGAAATGGAAGGATCCCGAGTTTCGGATACCCACGCGGTCAACCGTTCCGTAAAGGCTTCCCCGCCTGGTGTCATGCGGCCAAGAAGATAGGCTGCAAGCAAACGGGTTTCATAATATCCATCTTCCCAAAGAAGGTCTGCGATCACAAGAGAGTGGTCGGGGTCTGATTGAGCCCGAGCTCCCAATTCCAATTCAAGTTGGCGAATCACTGGTGGCGTGACGCGGTAGGAAGGCAGTACTGAAATTGGCGATAATACAGCGCCTTTTCGCAGTGTCCGGTCAGTATACAAATCGAATAGATTGTGCAAATCGCGCAGAAATTCTTCCGGATCGTCAAACTTGTCCATCAATTTGGCGGTCTGGATCTTTAAACGAGGAAGATTTATTGCTGGCATATATTAACGTATCGGGACGGATGCTAATCCATCCCGATACTCATAATTAATACGAACGGGCGAAGTATACCTTGCGTTTGGCAGGTTGTCCGCAAACTATACACTTGCCTTCACCTGGCGCCTGGTCCACTGGGATACATCTTGTAGATGCTTTGGTTTCTTCTTTAACCTTTGTCTCGCACTCTTTGCTCTCACACCACCAGGAAAATGCCCAACCATCCTGAACCGCAACGGATAATTCTGCGAAATCTTTGGGGTCATGGATATTGCTGTCGCGGAACGCAGTTGCGTGCTCGAGGAGGGACATCTGTATGGTGGCTAGCATACTGATGATCGTCTCTGAGAGATTTTCCTGCGAAACGAAAGATTTCCCTTCCTTACCGGGTCTGTCCCGACGGGCAAGTGCAACGCTTTTCTTCTCAACATCCTTGGGTCCAACTTCTATTCGTAAAGGAACACCTCGCATCTCCCAATCGTTGAATTTGAACCCAGAGCTGACGTTGTCACGATCATCCATTTTGATGCGGATGCCTGCCCCTTTGAGCTCCTTGAGAAGGCGTCGACAACTGCCATAACCATAATTTTTTCGTCATCGTTCTTGAAAATTGGGACAATGACTGCCTGTATTGGTGCAAGGCGGGGTGGCAGGATCAACCCCTGATCGTCACCGTGAATCATGATGATTGCCCCGATAATACGGCTGGAGATTGCCCACGAAGTAGTCTCACAATATTGCAGAATATTGTTCTGATCCAGAAATTGTAATGTCGAATGCCTTGGCGAAATTCTGCCCGAAGTAATGCGATGTGCCTGATTGAAGTGCGCGTTTATCGCCACATCATTGCTTCAATGGTGGTTGTCATCTGATGCGCCTGCGAATTGTTCTGTTTCGCTTTTAGTGCCTTTGATGACAGGAATTGCCGCTTCTTCGTGACTGAATCGCTCGTAGATGTCGAGAATTCGATACGTCTCTTCGAGAGCTTCTTCTTTTGTGGCATGGGCAGTGTGTCCTTCGTGCCAGTAGAACTCGGCGGTGCGTAAAAAGAGTTTCGTGCGCAACTCCCACCTCAACACGGAACCCCATTGCACGATAAGGATGGGCAAGTCGCGCCATGATTTAACCCATTTGGAGTACATATACCCGATGATCGTCTCAGAGGTGGGGCGGACAGCAAGCTTTTCTTCGAGTTCTTCACCGCCTCCATGGTGACGATGGCCAGTTCCGGTGCAAAACCCTCCACATGTTCTTTTTCCTTCTCCAAGAAGGAAATGGGAATTAGTGTTGGGAAAGCGGCGTTAACGTGACCTGTCTTCTTGAACTCGTCGAGTCCAGCCAGGCTGTGATGTTTTCCCAAAGCGTCCAGCCGTAGGGTTTACAACCATGCAACCGCGTACAGGCGCGTAATCCGCCATGTCAGCTTTTACCACCAGCTGGTTGTACCATTCCGCAAAATTCTCTTTTCGTGTGGGTAATTTCTCTTCAGACATAATAACCTCGTAAATTGATAATATTGATTCTTGAAATAACCTTTTAGGAGCCAACCAGCGTCACTGCGGATTGCACGTCGGGTGCATATTGCAGGAGTTCTCGCTGGTAAGAGGGCAGGTAATTATCAAATGATGTTATGAACTGGTTCAGGACAGTCTGCCAGCCTTTCCCGACCAGCACCAACGGCCTCCGGGGCAGGGATTCCACGATCATTAGATTCCATGTCAATGCAATCTCCGTGAGTGTGCCAGGACCACCGGGAAGAGCGATGGCAGCATCGCATCCTTTGATTAGTTCAGACAATCGTTCCTGGAGAGTGGAGAACCGGCGCTCCTCTTTCACCCAACGATTAGGTTTGACCGGACGCCATTTCTCAATTTCTTCACAAGTTACTCCTATGACATGCCCTCCGGCTTCGCTAGCTCCGCGGCTGACAGCCTCCATTGTGCCAATGTAGCCTCCCGACAACACATTATGCCCGGCTTGGGCAATTAACTTGCCGAGTTCGTAGGCTTCATGATAGGCGGAATCACCTTCTTTGGGCTGTGAACCGCCGAAAACAGAAATATTCAATGTGATTTCCTCGAATTTTTAAATCAATCCCATTCGCGAGCGGCATTCATATCCAACTTTTTCAGGATCGCCTTTTCCAGGTCGACTCCAGCCACCGATGAAAGATGGAAACGGTAAAGGGCAACATCCGCAAGTTCATTTGCCAATTCAATTCTGTCTTTTATCTCTTCGCCCCATTGAAAATGCTCAAGCACTTCATTGGATTCCAAAGCGAGGGAGATGGCCAGATTTCGGGGAGTCTGGGGACGGGTGCTACCACTTATATCCCAGCCTTTTGATTGGACAAACGCATCCATTTTCCTGGTTAAGTCCAAAATGTCCATGATTACCATCCAAAATTGATAAAAACAGCGGCTCCTCAGGTCTGGGAGCCGCTGTTAGCGCGCCAATTTGAACCTATCCAGACCGGGAGGTTTTTATACAGGGCGACGGGGACGGGTTCATAAGCATGCGCCCATTATAAACGATAAATCGTCTACTTTGCACTATAATTCTCATGGTATGCACATCATCCTCACCCACGAGCAAGCGGATTTTGACGCACTGGCGGCCCTTTTTGGCGCAGCGTGTATTTTTTCGGGTTCTGAACCGGTCCTTCCTCGAAAAATGAATCGCAATGTTCGCTCTTTTGTAACTCTGTATGGAGGCGATTTTCCATTCATTGATCCGCGCGATATCCCCCAGCAGACCATCGAAAAAGTGACATTGGTCGACACTCAATCGCTGATCACATTAAAGGGTATGAATTCGCGAACAAAAATCCAGGTCATCGACCATCACCCTTTGAGAGAAGATACACCCAAGAAATGGGAAATTGTTGCTTCTACCACCGGGGCCACGACGACCTACCTGGTTGAACTCCTTCAGGATGAGAACGAGCCTATCTCTGCGATTCAAGCAACCCTTCTCCTTCTTGGCATTTATGAGGATACCGGCTCTCTGGCTTATGCAGCCACAACGCCCAGGGATATCAAAGCGGCAGCATGGTTGTTGGAACAAGGCGCTTCATTAAAGATTGCAGCAGAGTTCTTAAATCCACCCTTGTCCGCAGATCAACGGGAATCCTTTGATCGATTGGTTTCGTCCGCTGAGACCATGGACATCCATGGGCACCGGATCATACTGGCTTCGGACGAAAAACTCGACGTTAATGAGGAGATTTCCACACTTGCCCATAAACTCCGCGATCTTTTCGATCCCGATGCTTTATTTGTGCTGGTTTCCACCCACGATGGGGTGAGGCTTGTTGCCCGTTCCACATCCGATGATATCGACGTGTCCGTTGTCGCAGCCAAATTCAATGGCGGTGGACATAGTAGGGCTGCAGCTGCCTTAATTCGTTCAGATAACGGAAGAAAAGGTCTCGAACTTCTCAAAAAGACCAGGGAAAGACTCCTGGCGTTATTGCCGGACATCATCCGACCCTCCGTCACTGTCAATCAGCTGATGTCCCGACGGCCCAGGATTCTTGACCCGGAAACATCAGCCGAGGATGCATCCAAACTTATGCAACGATATGGGTATGAGGGCTTTCCAGTGGTGAAAAATGGAAAGGTCATTGGATTATTGACCCGCAGGGCTGTGGATAGAGCAATAAGCCATAAATTAAACCTTCCTGCAGCAAGCCTGATGGATGCTGGAGAGGTTTGCGTCAATCCCCGGGATTCACTGCAGCATCTACAGGTAATAATGACCAATTCGGGGTGGGGGCAGGTACCGGTTGTAGATCCTCAAAATAACAAAATTGTTGGGATTGTCACGCGAACCGATCTCCTCAAGACCTTGTCGTCGAAACCTGTTATGTCAACACGTCCAAATCTTGCGAATAAGCTTGATAAGGAATTGGGACCTGAACACCTAAAAATCATCAAGGCAGTCTCCGAGCAGGCAAAAACCAATCACCTACCTGTCTATATCGTTGGCGGATTTGTGCGCGATTTCCTTTTGGACTCCTCTACTTATGATTTTGATATCGTCGTTGAGGGCGATGCCATTGCTTTGGGGAAAGCCATTGTTGCAAAGCATGGCGGTAAGTTAACCACGCATTCGCGCTTTGGTACCGCAAAATGGTTTCTTGGTAAGGGAACAGACAGCACGAATGGGAAGATGAAGCAAGTTGTGGACCTGATCTCGGCGCGCCAGGAATTCTACGAACACCCCAGTGCACTTCCTACGGTTGAACGAGGTTCCATTAAACTTGATTTACACCGGAGGGATTTTACGATCAATACCCTCGCCATCCGGCTGGACGGTCATCATTTTGGTGAATTGCACGATTACTTTGGCGGTCTATCTGACCTGGAGCACAAAATCGTTCGGGTGCTTCACTCTCTGTCATTTGTGGATGACCCGACTCGCATGCTTAGAGCGGTCAGGTACGAACAACGATATGGCTTTACGATCGAACCAAGAACGTTGCAATTGATGGATGAAGCCAAACAATTGATCCCGCGATTATCAAGTGAAAGGCTTCGACATGAGTTGGATCTGATTCTGGAGGAATCCAAAGCAACAGATATGTTATCCCGTCTGAATGAGTTGGGACTCCTAAAGGCAATCCTGGATGATCTCCCTTGGAATAAATCCTTGCGTGAAACAATGACCGCTGCCTCAGAAATCCCGATCCCGGAAGATTGGGGGATAAAACCTCTCTCAGCAGGTATCCCGTTGTCGCTATCTCTGGGATACCTGATTTGGTTTTCACCATTGCCAGTCTCGGTTATCGATAAAATTCAATCCCGATTAAAACTCCCAGTTGCTCTTTATAAGGCGATTCTATTATCGAGAAAGTTGATATACGATTTACCTGACATGAAAAAAGCCAAGGCCTCCGATTGGGTTCTCCGTCTCGATGATATTCCAGCTTTGGCACTGTATGCAGTTTTTATTCTCACAAAAGAACAAGCTTTGAAGAAATATTCATTGAAATGGAAGAATGTCCATCCCATAACAGACGGGAATGTGCTGAGAAAAATGGGACTTGCTCCCGGTCCTTCTTATCACGCATCCTGATCGCAATTGCGTGCTGCATGGATTGATGGAAAGGTGAAATCAAAAGAGCAGGAAGCAGCCCTGTTGGAAAAACTTGTCAAGGAATTGGATGACTAAGCAGGAATTATGAATTACAGACCCTATCTTGATTTTGCTAAAGACCTTGCCTGTCAGGCAGGAAAAATTAGCCTAGTGTATTACCAAAAGGATGTTCCAACTGATTATAAGAAGGACAATTCCCCGGTCACTGCCGCTGATCGTGCGGTGGAACAATATATCCGTGGGCGGATAGCGAAATCCTATCCAGGGCATGGCATCTTGGGGGAGGAGTTCGGAACCCAGGATAGCGCCGATAAATCCATCCGCTGGATAATCGATCCAATCGATGGGACAAAATCATTTATGCGAGGCGTCCCCCTATACGCGGTATTAATTGGCATGGAGGTGGATGGCGTCATGCGCGTAGGGGCCGCTTATTTCCCTGCGCTCGATGAGATGCTATGTGCTGCGGACGGGGAAGGTTGCTGGTGGAATGGGAAAAGAGCGCATGTTTCTGAAATCGAAAAACTGGAGGATGCGTTCGTTTGTTTCACCAGCGTGAGAAGTGACATGAAGGAGAAGGGCTCCAATTTATGGGCTGGTATTAAAGATAAGGCTTATGCACTACGAGGGTGGAGCGATGCCTATGGCTATCTTGCTGTAGCTACAGGTCGTGCTGAAATCGTCCTTGATCCCGTCATGAATATCTGGGATTGCAGCCCATTCCCACCAATATTCCGGGAAGCAGGAGGCTATTTTGGCAGTTGGGATGGAATTGAGGGGCACACTCACGGAGAAGCATTGGCTTGTAATGCAAAGCTACTTCCTCTTCATAAAGGCCTTGCGATAAAAAGAGAGTAGCAGCAAATTTACATCAAGTTGGTCAAGCGTTATAAATAATTAGAAACTGGTTGGATTTTTCCAACCAGTTTCTAATTATCTTCTTAGGATGGCTACTGCACGGCTCTTGGCTTTTCGATATCTTGAGATGAAGTAATCTTTCATCTGCTGAGTCGGTTCAGAAATAATTCTCTCAGCCAAGGCGTCAGTGCCTCCGCCTACTTTCCACGCTCGCAGAATCTCAGAGTACATATTTGCCCGCCAGGCCATGCCTGATAAGAATCCGCGGTGAAATTCACTGGGAGGGTGCCAAACCCCCTTCATCGGGACAATTTTTACCCGTTGGTGAAGCCGATATGCGACAATTGTTATGGCAATTTCAATTCCATATCCTTTGGCTGCTTCGGGCGAAATATGCCGAATTAAATCAGCGCGCAAACAACGCTGACCGGTAAGTGGTGGGTTAATCCAATGTGGAATATCAGTAGCTATTTTTCCACCCAGGAACAAGCCAAGAGTCATATCCGCCTTACCGGCGAGAACCGGCTTGATCAGGTCGAGAATATTCCTCGGTTTTAGGTCCCTCAAATCCGAGTCGAGAAAGAGAAGGTAAGGAGACCTTGCCGCTGCAGCGCCGGTAAAAATGGCTTCGCCTTTACCTTTATTCGTCTCATGGTGGATGAATTTCACTCGAGAGTCGGAAATGGCTGCCTGTTTGACTTCGTCAAGCGTCGAATCCTTTGAACCATCGTCTACAACGATGATTTCCAGAATCGGATTGACTTCCCGGAGGACGGCAAGAACATTGCCAATTCTTCCCGCTTCGTTATAAGCAGGAAGGATGACTGATACCATCTCTGAGATTGAGTCGGGTTTTTTGTAATTCATATATCTATTGTAACGGTATTTTTTTGTCTCTGCAAATAGAGGTTATGTTCTTTCGAAGGTACAAATGCGGGGAAAAACAGTACTTTGCCTTGAACTTGCCAAACAAGCCCTGATTACTCTTTCAAAAGGAGCCAGATTTGTTTGAGCCATTTCACGGTATCGGTGATGTCTACATGGTTTGCAAAATCGATCATTGAAGCGATGTGTTCAACTCCATCCATGTCAATTTTGATCCCCGGTGGAAAAACCGGAGCCAGTCGATGGTAATTATTCTGAAGCAGTTTCCTGCATTGAAAATCCGCTATGCCCGAGACGCCATCCATTAAAATTGAGATGAGCGGTCTAACCCATTGACCCATTCCCCAATCCAGATTTGCACCCTCCTGATATGTAAGGGAGGTCCCTGTACCCAGGGAAAGCAGAACGACGTCAGATAAGTTGGGACAATTCTTGTAAACGCGTTCATCCTGGGATTGAGCCAGCGCGCACATGGAGGGATTGTTGGCATATACACCTCCATCGATGTACCCGTCCACAGTTGGAAAATAGGTAGGCGCGGCAGAAGTGTACAAGCCTACTTTGTAGGCCAGGGCGTCAGCGTCATTTTCTTGTCCGAGATTTTGGAAAAGTTTGGGTTTCCAAGTCCGGCGTTCTGCTTCAGGACGGAGGTTGTCAAGGTCAAAAGTGGTGACCAAGACACTTTTCGTTAATTGCCCGAGAGTTGTCGTTTCACCGAGAAAAGATTTCAGCTCCCTCTCGAGCGGTTCAGTGTCATATTGGGCGCCTAAAACCGATCCAAGGTCTTTTAAATTATCCCATAGAGAATCGGTGAATACCGTGGGACCAAGTTTCGTATACAACTCAACCAACTCGGCTGGGGAAGCTCCTTTGGCGACGGCGAGCGCGATTATTCCACCCGTGGATGTACCCGCGATCAGATCGACCCCTTCAAGGAAATCCATGGTTTCAGGATGTGTATTCAGCCTGTCAAGGATAACTGCGGTGATGATGCCGCGAATTCCTCCGCCGTCGAGTGAGAGGATGTGATATTTACTCATGGTTTTTAATTTGTCCCCGGTTGATCAGATTTTCCTCAAATTAGATTAACCCGCGGCTGGCGGACCGTTGAGCGCCCCAGTCTGAAAGAGTGGATGGTACCGTCAGGATTTCCTCATCTGGGCGGCGGACCAATCCTAATGCTCCCGTCGAGCAGGTGAGCACGCACACTCCACAGCCGACGCAACGTACCTCGTCAACAACGGCCACACCGTCGACATGCAGGGCATCAAATTGGCACATTTTTACGCAGTCTTCGCAACCACTGCATAGGGCTTCGTCAACCTTGTTGATATAGGCGGATCGAGCGACGACATTTGAGATGCCCAAGCTGGACATTCCGCGCAGGATGCCGCACGAGCAGGTGCAGCAATTGCAGATGTAATGAACTCCCTTTTGGTTGTTGCTGACTGAATGCACCAGTCCGGCTTCGGCAGCACGGCGGAGGGTGGCCAAAGCTTCCTTTTTGTCAATGGCGCGGATAACCGTGCTGTGATCGTAGGCATTGGGTCTTTCGTCCATGGTCATGCAGACATCAATGGGATGCTCGCACGGTTCACCGAGCAGGGCTTTCTGTTTCCGGCAAATGCAGTCCAGAACACCCCAGGATTGGGCAGCGCTAACAATTTCCGCTGCGCTTTCAAATGGCCGAATTTCCAAGGAGTTTTGGACTGTTTCATCGACCGGGATCACTCTGTGGAACTGAGGCTTTAATTTGAGTATTTCGCCAAACGCCTGTTGGTAATATTCCTCAAAGAGTTGGGCGAGTTCCTGGTCGATTGTGCCAGCTTGCATCTCATAGATTCCGACGACGAAAGGCATCAACCCATAGCCCAAGCCGCCTACCAATTTTCCGGCGTTGATCAAACCTCGGCGGGATAATCCCTTTAGCTTTTTACGTAAATCTTCCGGGTCTGCGCCTGTTCGAGCTGAAATTGATTCCACGGTTTCCAGCTCAGGCTGAAGGGAGGCGGCGAGAGCGGCTTCGTCGGGGGAAAATATTTTTGCGAGCAATCTAATCTCAGCCCCGTTTTCCGTTTGGGGAAAACCGTTGGGTAGGGCGTCCAGCTTTTCAGCTAACAGTCTATAGGGATCGGAATCCATCAGATTGCCTCCCAAACTAGAAAAATGGCTTATGAACGGATTTATTTCATTATACAGAATAATTGCCCAGTGGATTGAGTAATCTTTTTATAAATTTAGGTATAATTCCCCCCATCCTCATCGTAAATGGAGCAAGAATGACCAGGAAATTAACCGGGAACGAGATTCGCCAGTCTTTTATCGATTTTTTTGTGGAGCAACAGCATACAGTTGTACCGTCGGCTTCGCTCGTCCCTGGTGGAGATGCTACTCTGCTGTTCACTAATTCTGGCATGGTGCAATTTAAAGATGTCTTTCTTGGCACGGATAAACGTCCCTACACCCGTGCGGTGGATTCCCAGAAGTGTATGCGCGTAGCCGGAAAACACAACGACCTCGATGATGTAGGCCGGGACGACTGGCATCATACATTTTTCGAGATGCTTGGGAACTGGTCTTTTGGAGATTACTACAAGAAGGAAGCCATCGCCTGGTCCTGGCAGCTGCTGACGGACGTCTGGGGAATCCCGAAAGACCGGCTTTACGCCACTTGTTTCAAGGACGAAAAGGGCAACATCCCCTCCGACGAAGATGCGGCGAATTTCTGGCGGCAGCAGCCAGGTATGGATTCAAATCACGTCCTGTATTTCGGCAGGAAGGAAAATTTCTGGGAGATGGCGGAAACAGGTCCATGCGGCCCGTGTTCGGAAGTCCACATTGACCGCGGGGAGGAATTCTGCGACCTTAAGGGAAAACCTCACAATTGCTCTGTCAATGGTGATTGCCAGAGGTTCCTTGAGTTATGGAACAACGTATTCATACAGTATAACCGCCTCGACGCCACCACCCTCGAACCGCTGCCTGCCACTCACGTGGATACCGGCATGGGCTTTGAGCGGATCGTCGCGACTTTACAGGGGGTCGATTCCAATTACAAAACGGACTTGTTCCAAGGCGCACTGGATGTCCTATCGTCGTTGACAGGCGCTTCTCGCGAAAAGATGTATGCGGATTTCACGCCCTACCGTGTCATTGCCGATCATGCACGCGCGGCAGCCTTCCTGATTGCAGACGGCGTGGTGCCTGGCAACACGGGTCGCAATTACGTCTGCAGGATGATCATCCGACGGGCAGCCCGTTTTGGGACGAAGATCGGTCTCCATGAGCCATTCCTCGCGAAGGTGGCAGATGCGTTTATCGAGCAGTACGGTACTTTCTACCCTGAGCTTGAGAAACATGGTCAGGCGATTCGCGATTCCCTGACTCGCGAGGAGATTCGATTTGCGAGAACAATAGAAAGTGGAGAAGCTGCTTTATTAAATGACTTGGACGAATTGCAGGCTCAGGGTAAAAATGTTATAGAAGGATATAAAGCATTTGAATTTTATGCTACATACGGATTACCTTTCGAGATTACTCGTGATATTGCCCGTAGAAAGGCAATCATCGACTGATGAACCTGGTTTTCATCTTGCGATGGATGAGCATCGAATTGCATCCGGTGCAGGTAAGGCGATGGGCGCCCTGGGCGGCGAGGATGCGGAGTTCTTTGCAGGAATCGCCAAGGAATTGCAGGCGAGAGGAAAACTGCCCTCTCAAGGGGTCCTTTATGATCCGTATAACGACTTGGAGGTGAGCGGAGAGATTCTGGCGTTGATCGTTGATGGTCAATCCGTAAACGAAGCCCAATTCGGTGAAACTGTAGAAGTCATCCTCCCGCGAACTGGATTCTATCTCGAGTCAGGCGGTCAGGTTTCTGACAATGGTTATATCAAAGGTTCGGGTTGGGAGATTGAAATCTCGGAAGTCCGCCGGCCTGCACCTGGATTAATCGTCCACATGGGAGAAGTGATCAGCGGGAGACCGAAAATGGGCGACAAAGCGGTGGCCGAAGTAAATAAATCTCGTCGTCATGACATTATGCGGAACCATACGGCCACTCATCTCATGCATGCTGCATTGCATCAAGTCCTGGGTGAACACGCCCGTCAAGCTGGTTCACTCGTCGCCCCTGATCACCTTCGATTCGACTTCAATCACCCAGAGGCGATGACTGCGGATCAGATCGAGCAAGTCGAAAGGCTGGTGAACGAAGCAGTGGCGGCAGATTTTGTCGTTCAGCCGAAACTCAAGCCGAGAGAAGAAGCCATTGCCGAAGGCGCCATGGCTCTCTTTGGTGAAAAATATGGTGAGACAGTCCGCACAATCACAATTATGGAAGATGAGTCTGAATCAGAACATCGCCATTCCTATGAATTGTGCGGCGGGACCCATCTGGAACGGACATCCGATGTCGGGGCGTTTATTATCACGAGTGAAGGCTCGGCTGCGGCAGGCATCCGTCGAATCGAAGCGGTCACTGGGCGCGGCGCCTATGACTTGATTGCCAGGAGAACTCGCATATTAAAACGAGCCGCAGGGATTTTGAAATCATCCATAGATGAGATTCCCCACAAAGTTGAAACATTACAGGACGATTTAGCCGGAGCAAAAAAACAAGTTGCCGCTCTTCGGGCGGAATTAGCCAAGTCCGCGTTCGAAACAAAATTACAGACCGTCGAAGTTGTAAAGGGAATTTCAGTTCTTGCATTGGAAATTCCGAATGCAGATGCTGATATTCTGAGATCATCGACTGACATCTTCCGAGAGCGATATCCCTTGAATTCAATATGTGTGCTGGGCACCATCGTGGATGAAAAACCCACCGTCATCGCAGCTGTTACTGAAGATTTGGTCAAACGCGGGTTGAAAGCAGGTGACCTGGTCAAGTTCGTGGCCGAACCCATAGGGGGCTCGGGAGGTGGAAAGCCTACCCTTGCCCAGGCAGGAGGCAAGGATGCGTCCAAGCTTCCTGAGGCACTGAGAAGTGTCAAGGGATGGGTTGAAAGCAAGGTTAAATAATCAAAATTATGGGGCGCACACAAGGCGCCCCATAACATGTGTAAAATTGGTCAACATGGAAATTCCTTATCAATTATTGATTTTTTCCATACCATCACTCATTCTCGTCGGGATTTACCGGTGGAGAGTTGGTGAATCCTGGAGAAGCTCCTTTGCCAAAGTGGGTTGGCAGGGAAGCAAACTTATCTATTTTATTTGGAGTTTTGTTGTACTAGTTGCGGTGGGCGGGTTAGCGTGGTTGGCGATTAAGTTGATACCCGCAGAATTATTTCAAAGTGAGCATTTGAATATCTCGAAATTATGCTTCCACTCCGAAATCCTTTTCCGGTATTGTCGAAATTTTCTTATACGAAGCCTTTTACGTCGCCTTGGGCGAAGAGATTTTCTTTCGAGGCTGGTTGGGCGGCTGGCTTAACCGGCGCGCCGGCTTCCTTGCGGGAAACACGATCCAATCATTTGTATTTCTACTTCCGCATCTAATGCTTCTGACAATCAGTTTTCAATTTTGGCCTATTCTAATTCCGCAATTTGTCGCTGGCTGGTTTCAAGGCTGGCTGCGATTTCGCTCGGATAGCATCCTGCCCAGCTGGCTTTGTCATTCCCTGTCGAATACTTTGAGCGCAATCGCATTTATTTAACAATGAAAAAACCGATTTTCTTTCTGATTCTTATTTCACTACTTTTTATTGGATGTACGCGGTCCAACATTACCGATGATATTTCGGCACCGCCCACCGTTGTCTTGGGGACAAGTATGTTGACGCTGGAGGCTCCTGCTTCCACGAACGAGAAATCCATAGGTAAGGATGCGACCACCTCTCCTGGCAAACCAACTTCAACAAGAACTCTTGCTGATCGTGGAACTAAATCTTCAAAATCTGTGACACCCACCAAGTCGCCTTCGCTGACTTCGATTACTCGAACCGGAACGCCTCCTCCCACCCCGACCACCAAGCTTCCGGGTGGAGTGCCAGTCAAGTTATGGAAAGATATTCCAATCATGCCTGCAGCGGTGACCGGCGAGGAAAACGAGGACCGATATCGATTCATGCTCGAGGCGACCGTGGATCAGGTGGAGGATTTTTACAAGGCGGAACTTGCCTAAACTGGGTTGGAAATTCGATACAAAAGGCACTGGTGAAAATGGAGCACCGATCTTCATTTTTTCCAGGAGCGGAAAAATTCTGAGTATATCGGTTATCGTCATTGGTGACATTGTAGTGGTCAGTCTGGCTCCGATATAAACCAAGATGAAAACCTACATCATCCAACTCGAGCAGCACGACGATCTGATTTCCGTCCGGGATAAAATGTCCTGGGCGAAGTCTCCTCGTATCCTGCTGGTCTGGCCGACTCGGCGTAAAGCGAATATCCGCCCGTTGGATTTGGTCCTTCTTAAGCGGCATGCAACAGCACTCGGTTCGCAGTTGGGAATTGTCTCCAAATCTGGTGATATTCGCCGCTTCGCGTCAGATTCCGAAATCCCAGCTTTTCGGACGCCTGCAGAAGCTCAAACAGAGGCTTGGAGAATTTTGCCAGTCCTTCGCGCCGGAGTAAGGAAACGGATTGATCCCTCAGACTTGCGAGAAATGAAGAAAGGAATATACCCCGGCGAGCCTGCCTGGTTGAAAACTCCAGCAGCGCGTGTAGGGGTTTTCTCAGCCGGTGTCCTTGCTGTCTTGGTTCTTCTTTATTATTTTGCTGCCTTCCGCCACCATTTACATTACACCGATATCCCAACCACAAAGGATAAGCATTCCCATTACTGTAGATCCTTCTGCAACCGACGTAAATATCTCAGGTATTGTCCCTGCATATTTAATTAGTACAACTGTTGCCGGGAAGGATACGTTACTTGCCAGCGGCAAATTGACCGTTCCAGAAGGAAGAGCGTCAGGTGTGGTCAGTTTCACGAATCTGACTCAGTCGAAGGTGCAGATACCAGAAGGGACGATTATCAAGACGATCTCTGATCCATTTGTCCGATTTTTTGTCACCGAGACAGGTGAAGTTCCTGAAGGAGTCGGGGAAAAAATAGACTTGCCAGTGCGAGCACTTGAGGGAGGTTTTGCAGGAAATTTACCCGAGGATTCGCTTCAATCGATTGAAGGTCCATTGGGACTGTCGCTGGCCGTGACCAATCCGGATCCAACAGCGGGGGGCGTGGATGCGGAAAAAACGTCTGCGACTGACGAAGATCGGGAAAAACTTTACAGACGAGTTGAGGAATTGCTTTATATTCAAGCTATGGATGAAATCGAAGCGCAGGTCCCAACGGGTGGATTCCTGATCTCGGATTCTCTTTTTGCTGAGGCGGAAACAATTGCCTTTGACCCGCCTCCTGGAGAGCCGGGCACAATTTTATCCCTCGATTTGATTCAAGATTATCAAGCCTATTATATTAAAGCTGAAGACTTAAAGAAGCTAGGGACCCTCGTCCTTGATGCTTCCTTGCCCAATGGGTATTCTTCTCTACCAAACTCGCTGGTTGCAGTCCCTTTCGGTACTCCAACAGTTGGCAATAATGGCGAGATTAATTGGGGCTTAAGCGCGGATAGATTGATGGCTGAAGACATCGATGAAATGAGTATCATTACTAAAGTACTGGGCAAAACTCCGGATACAGCGAATAAATTTCTTTCTGGTATTAAATTGGCAGACTCTACTGAAATCACACTCTCACCGACATGGTGGCTTTTGATGCCCTCCATCCCTATGAGAATATCAATCGAGACGGTGCAGTAATATGAGAATATTGGCCGTTGACCCTGGAGAAAAACGAATTGGGCTGGCGATCAGTGATGAAAGTGGAACGATCGCAAATCCCCTATACGTCATTCCACATACGTCTCGAGTGGTGGATGCTGCTCAAGTCGCAGAAAGAGCATCCGCTCACGATGTGCAAAAAATCATTGTCGGTCAATCCTTTCGCGAAGATGGAACTCCGAACAAGGCTGGCGTTATGGCAGCCAGGTTTGCAGAAGCTCTGCGGCAGCAAACTTCCCTGCCTGTAGAGATGTGGGACGAGTCGTTTACGACACAGGATGCCCGTTCAGCTCAAATCGCTGTAGGCGTTTCTCGCAAGAAGCGGTCCGGTCACATGGACGAATTTGCCGCGACGGTTTTATTGCAGTCTTATCTTGATGCGCGCTCAGGGTCGCTCCCGTAACCAATGAAAAAATTCATGCTAATTCTGATAACCGGCATTGCGGTCCTCGCCGTCCTTGCATTAATTATTCTCGTTCCTGAGATGGCGGGACGGATTTATGGTCCCGCGAGTTCTTCTTTGGGCACAGCTGACAAGTTCCAATATGCTGCTATTTTACTTTGGCACGATGGACTTCTGACTCGCCCCAAGAATCCTTCTGGAAGCGAAGTGACTTTTCAGATCGAATCGGGGGAATCGGTAGGAGAAATCTCAAAGCGATTGGAGGAAACTGGTCTGATCGCTTCGGCCTCCGCCTTCAGAGATTACCTGGTCTACAGCGGCTTGGATACCACGATTCAGTCCGGTGACTTCACCCTTTCCCCGGCGATGACCTCCATCGCCATCGCCAATGAAATTCAGGACGGCACGCCTGACCAAGTTACATTTACCATATTGGCGGGTTGGCGAATGGAAGAGATCGCCGAATCCCTTCCTACTTCCGGGCTAAATATCCAGCCGGCGGAGTTTCTTCAGGTTGCCAGGTCACCGCGAAGCGATCTGGACTATATCCCTGAAGGCGCTACAACCGAAGGATATTTATTACCCATGCAGTACATATTTCCTCGAGGCATTCGGGCGGATGAATTGGTCAGGACTCTGGTCCAGAATTTTGGTCTTTATCTGACGCCGGACCTTCGGGCGGGATTTGCCTCGCAGAATTTATCCATCTACGATGCGGTTGTCCTGGCTTCCATCGTCGAAAGGGAAGCGGTGGTCGAAGATGAAATGCCGGCCATCGCCGCTGTATTTCTTAACCGTTTGAAGGTAGGGATGAAGTTAGATACTGACCCTTCGGTGCAATATGCGATTGGGTGGAATCCTATTCAAAACACATGGTGGACAAATCCACTCTCCTTGGCTGACCTGCAGGTGGATTCTCCCTTCAATACTTACGTGTATTCGGGGCTTCCTCCGGCTCCAATTAGCAACCCCTCCCTTGCTGCCCTCCGGGCTGTTGCCTTCCCGGAAGTTTCCCCCTATTACTATTTCCGAGCCCGGTGTGATGGCTCGGGGAGGCATTTCTTTGCAGAGACCTTTGAAGAACACGTGAATAATGCCTGCCAGTAGACCTGGCAGGCTTGTGTATAATCCGAAGGAAAATCTTATTTAGGTCTCGAGAATTTTTCGCCCAGAACCATCCCTAATCCAACCAAACCTAGAATGGCAGATTGGTATTGGATGGGTAGTGACAATCCCTTTGATACCCCTGCAAGTGTTCCTGCGATAAGGTCAACCGCCTCTGGTACGATGTTTACTGGCAGATTGGGGAAGATCAACATAGTTAGGAGAGAGTAGACTACCGGGCTCACAAGCAGGCTGATGACAAGAGTACATATTCCTGCTGCAAGTAATGGATAACCCCACCATCGCAACAGGCTCCTCCAGGTTCGTACAGCGATCAAGGTAGTCAAGCCGAGAAACACGATTGGAATTAAGGGGCTCCAGGTTAGTACAATCCTCGTGGTGCGTATTACTTTCACCAGGCGGTCAAACCTGGAAGATAGTGAAACTTGATCAGGGATATCTTGAACTGCGGATTCGACCAGATACATTAAGGGGAGAGCAACAATGTCTCTAAGAGCTTCAGGGGGATTGCACGAAAGAAGATTATTGCCATTTTCCTGACCGAGCAATGCACTTGCTCCAATTTGAAGAATTTGGGCAGCGGTGCAATCTGGCAACGAATTATAGTATTCTTCTACTGCTTGTTTGCTATTTTCTCTGCTGGCTTGTTTGAAGAAGGCTAGCGAGAATGATTCCTGAGATGTTTTCCCATTTATGTAGTTGAAAAATTGGTCGATCCCTGAAAAGACCGAAGTCTCTATCGCTTCGCAAGGGAAAATCAACCTTAAAATATTCTCCATACTTTGAGGATCTATAGCATTTAGAACTAAACCAAAGATGTTCCCATTTTCGTTGGCTTGCGAGTTGGATAAAATTTGTCGCGTGATGATAAGCGGCAGCCGTTCACACACGTTCTGCTCGAGTATCGCTTTTTTATAAACGTCTGGATTGAAGAGCTGGTTTTCAATATTGTAGGCTATCAGGCTCACTGACAGTGTCAATCCAAAAAGAGATGCAGAAACAACCGCGAAGAATGACTTCCATTTGGTATCCACTGTTTTTTCCATTCTGTATCCCGCGAAAAGGTTCCAACAAACTTAGTTGCCGGCCATTATTTATTTAACGAACTCAGTGTAATCATCCGTGACCACATCGTGAGTGGAAGCGCCCAGGAGCGCGATCAGTTCTTCGACAAGTGCAGCTTTTTCTTCCGCGTCTTTTCTGCTCCAAGTCCGGCTCTTGATTTCAAGAAAGGAGCCAAGCTCGGGTTTTATCAATTGATCCAGATTTATGAAAAACTCCTCTTCCTTGAAAATGACAAGCCATCGTAAGCGGTCTTTTTCAATGGTCAATTCCTTTTCGGGTTTGAAGTATTCTCTGTAAAACCGCTGACTATGGGTTGCAGGAGCCAGAAAACGGCTTCGTGAGAGCAGGATGTCGTGCCCGAAGGTTCCTTCTCGTTTCACTCCAAGCAGAGTCAGTCTTCCGCGGACATTTGTTACGAGGTCTGATTCGTCGATAAAATCATCCTCCCGATAGCGCAACCTGCCTTGGGCATCATCTTCGAAGAAGAAGTAGGTATCATGCTGGCGATAGTGTCGCTTGCGGACGATATCAATTTTGGGATTTTGCAATCCCTTCAAAACTGAAGCTTGATCTGATACCTTGACCTTCACCTGCACTTCAAAGCTTTCCTCTTCTGACGAGCCTCCCAGAGCGATAAGTTTGGATAATACCGATTGTTCTCGAGCAGCGAGGAATGTGTCTATTTTTCTGGCATAGTCGTCGGCAGCCTTGAGCAAGTCAGCCTCGTTGAGGGTGAGCAGTTTGTTATCGCGCATCAGCCATTTTCCGTTGACCATTACATCTGTGACGTCTGTGGATTTTGAGGCATAAACTATTTGCGCATAGATATTCTGAGAGTCGCGTCGAAATCGTGGCGAGTTGTGAAGCTTGCTGATATCCAGTAGTATCAAATCCGCTCGTTTGCCCGCTTCCAGCGAGCCCGTGATGTGACCTATGTGCATGGCCTGGGCGCCCAGTCGGGTGGCCATCGTGAGTGCTGTCGAGGCCGGCAATGACGTTGGATCGTTTGTGTGATTTTTCGCTAAAATGGCGGCCAGCCGGACTTCCTCGAACATGTCCAGGTCGTTATTGGATGCCGGCCCGTCTGTCCCGATGCCTACATTGAGTCCCACCTCGAGCATTCTAGTCACCGGGGCAACCCCAGAGGCGAGTTTTAGATTGGATGTGGGGTTATGAGCGACCCCAGCGCCGAGGTGTTGGAGAGTCCGCATTTCGCCCTCATCGATATGGACGCAATGAGCCGCCAATACTTTCGCTTCGAATAATCCCTGCTTTTTTACATAAGGGATGACCGGCATCCCCTTATCGCGGCGCATATTTTCCACTTCGAGCGCTGTCTCAGAAAGGTGTGTGTGCAGCGGAACATCAAACTCGGCGGCAAGTTGGGCGGTTGCCCTCAAGATCTCATCCGTACAGGTGTAGGGGGCGTGAGGCGCTACAGAAGGGATGATGAGCGGGTGCCCCACCCAGCGTTTGATAAAGTCCCTTGCCATGGCAAGGGAATCCTCGTAGGAACCTGCGTCAGGAGTGGGGAATTTGAGCACTGTCTGGGCGCATAACCCCCGCAATCCCGCTTCGGAGGCTGCCCTGGCAACTTCTTCCTCGAAATAATACATGTCGGCAAAGCTGGTTACCCCCGAGCGGATAAATTCTGCGCAGGCAATTTTTGTACCCAATTGGACAAAATCGGGCGAGACAAATTCCCGCTCAACTGGCATCATGTAGCCCATCAACCAGACATCCAGCCGAAGGTCATCCGCCAAACCACGGAGGAGTGTCATTGGAACGTGAGTATGGGCGTTGATCAGGCCGGGCATTAGGACCTTTCCACCGCAATCCACCACCTGGCTGGCTGAATAAGCTCCGCGGATCTCGCTCTCTCCACCAACAGCGACAATACTGTCTCCTTGAATAGCCAAGGCACCAGGTTCAAATATCTGTAGTTTTTCATCCATGGTTAGCAGGAGTGCGTTGGTAAGAATTAGATCAACGGATTGAGTCATTTTATCTCCGGACAAGAGGATTATTTTTTGTATTTCAGGAAGACATTGAGAATTTTGAGGTTTTCATCAAAGTCGGTATGCCGAAAATTATGCAGCTCGATATCCACTGCGGCAATTTCCCGTGTGCTGGATGCCCAATCGGTTAAATTTCCGGTATAAATGCAGCCGACATCTATTGGCGGGTACTGGTAGGTGCTGACCTTAGCCATGCTTTTTGCCAGCCGTATGGAAGGTTTGTAATCCGGCACGCCACCTGCAAAGATACCCAGGGCGGCTGCATGGTAACTGATAAGTGCATCGATCTCGGGGTGGGACACGATGAACACCAGAAGCGCGGAAGTCTCAGGTTCAGATGCGGCATAATCTCCTGCCGTTGTCGGTCGGTAATGCCAGCAGCTTGATCGATCGTAATCGCGCTCCCACCGGTACGGCCAATTGCGGTTTAGGTCAACGCCGTTGTCATTGACGCGGCCATCCACGCCGTGGGCTCTTGCCTCTCCATCCGGGTTAAGATTTGGGAGAATGTAAAGAGTGATATTTTCGGGAACGACCTCGGGGTGGTCCTGAATGTATTCGATTAATTCATTGGCGAGTTTAATCGTATTCCATTCGTTTCCGCCGTGGATTCCGGCAACGATCATTCGCCCAGTGGGGCCATATCCGAAGCGGTAAACTTCAATAGACCTCCCTGCGACAGAATAACCGATCACCTTTGGATTTTCAGCCCACTCGCCAGGATCGGGTGTGGGCGTGGCAGGATCATGGTATTCCCTTACTTCTATGGTCTCAAAAGGCAAATTGTAGAACGCATCTGTTATTATTTCAGCCGGAGGTAACTTTGGCGTTGCCGTTGCTGTCGGTTCAATTGAGAGTGAGCCTTCTCCAGAATTGGATTGTGGCGCGATTAAAGATACCCAGAAGAAGGCGAATAGGCCGATGGCTCCGGCAAAGTTGAGCATCCACATTCCGGAGACAATTCGAGAAAGCTTGGTTCTACCTGGATTTTTGGCCATAGATCGATAAGTTACGCCATTAATTTTGCAAGTTCTTGCCTCAACAACTCCATCGAAATATTGGCGGCCCAGGTTGGTCCATAACGAGGATGACCGCCATACGATCGCTTGATGGTTTGCTCGCCATCCGGTGTGATGATGACAATTTCCAAATCCTGCTGTCCAGCCAAAGGAGTGAGGCACACTCCCAAAGCCAGGGTAGTATTTCTCGAACTCAATTCGTTGAAGGTGACATCGAGCAGTGTCTGTTCCTCGGGAATTTCCGGGATGACTTCTCCACCTGCAAACCTTGCTGAATTTGTTTTGCTTAATTTCTGTACCAGGCTGCCTGCCATTCCCACTTCCACTACGGCCAATGAGAGACCTTTTCTTTCGATGAGGCTAAATAAAACCATTTCCAGAGTCTCTTCATCTGCACCGAAAATTGAACTCCCAAGGCGGGTTCGTAACGATTCTTCAACCTTGACGATCATTGAATCAGCCATGTCAGTGGAATCGGCTTTGGCAGTGATGCGGACGTCCACAACGCCGGGATGGGCTGAAAGACCCACTGTGGGATTCCCGAGCATTTCCAGATCGCCGATCCATTCATCGATTTGGGATTCGCCCAGGCCAGCGATATGCAGGATTCTGGTCTTTATTGTTCCGGTAAGTTGATATCGTCCGCGTAGATAAGGTAAAACTGTATTTTCAGTCAGGTATTCCATTTCACGCGGAACACCGGGTAATGAAATTACTGATGTGTCTTTTATTTCGACTATGAAAGCCGGGGCAGTTCCTACTGGATTTTGAATAGCAAGAGCACCCTTGGGGATATAAGCCTGCCGTTTCTGGTTCTCTGTGGGTGTGCGCCCGAATTTCTCTAATCGGGAGACGATTTGTTCCCAGAGTTCAGGGCGGAATTCGGTCGGCAGATCCGTTGCCATGGCAATGGCATCCCTGGTGGGATCGTCAACCGTGGGGCCTAATCCGCCGGTCGTGATGATGATCGGGGTGCGCGAGATGGTTTCCTTGATAATCTCGGATATTCTGGCCGGATTATCGCCAACCGTGGATGTGCGAAAAACATCCACGCCAATATCGCGTAGTTTACGCGCCAGAAAGGCTGAGTTCGTGTCGACGATCTCACCCAAAAGTAATTCAGTTCCGATGGTGATGATTTCAGCAGATGGCATCAATCTCCCTGAAGGACAAGCTGATTAGACTACATTATATTCCCTAATCAGGCGTCCTTCAACAAATCTGGCCAAGTCCAATTGAGAGACGTCAAGGGTTGCAGCCTTCCCATCCAGGATAATTTCTGACATAAGCTTCCCCGATACGGGGCCATGCATGAATCCATGTCCAGAAAATCCGCCTACGATGTAGAATCCTTCCACGGGTGTTTTACCATAAATGGGGTGGGCATCCGGCGTAACTTCGTATAGCCCAGCCCAATGCGATATCATGCCTGCCTTCTCGAGCATCGGCAGTCGCGAAATCGCCGCTTCCAGGTTGACCATTTCCCATTGTTCGTCCACGTTTTCATCAAATGCGTGTGTTTCATGTGGGTTGGACATGCCTGTCAGTACGCCTTCACCTTCCCTGTGAAAATAGAGCGATTGTGAAAAATCAATGACGAAAGGAAAATCACCGGGCAGCTCAGAGAGGGGGGTTGTTGTAAACATCTGTCTGCGCAGAGACGTGATGGGAATATCCACGCCAGCCATTTTCCCGACCAATCCTGCCCAGGGACCCGCCGCGTTTACGACGACGGAGGTGCGAATCACACCTTGGTTTGTTTTCACGCCACTGATGCGATCACCGTCGAGTTCAAATCCGGTCACCTCAATATCTGTATACGCTTTTGCCCCGAGTTTTAATGAAGCGCCAATATAACCCATCACGACACTGTTCGGATCTACCAACCCGTCATTGGGATTGAATGTCCCTCCCATTGCATCCTCGAAGTTCATGTAGGGTACTCTTCGCCGAACTTCGTCCCCGGAGAGCCATTCGGTTTCCACTCCAAGTTTGTTTTGAAGCGCGACATTGTACATAAAGGTTTCAACATCCTTTTCATTGGTTAATACAAAAAGGTAACCACATTTGCGATAATTGACATCCTGCCCAATTTCAGACTTGAAACGGTCCAACATGGGAAGGCTTTCCATCGATAACTTGATGTTCACTTCTGTAGCAAATTGGTAGCGCACACCTCCAGCACACCGTCCGGTGGCCTCCTGACCAAAGAACTCATTCCGCTCCAGGAGAACCACGTTCTTTATGCCTCGCGCTGACAGGTGGTAAAGCGTGCTCGCGCCCATCACTCCGCCGCCTACAATGACGATATCCGCTGTGGTTGGCAGGTTCATGGATTTTCACCTGTTACAGAAATGATTCCCATCCAGGATGGATAGAACCGTCCATCGGGAAATGTATAACCTACCCCAATGGTGATATTCTCTCCCTCAACCAAACCTGGGAAGGGTGTCGACCCTTCCACCGGAGACAATGTTTGGCTCGTGGCGCGATAAATGGTCACATTGGGGTCGATGGGCAGGATATAAGTCTGCTCGGGGCTTGTGGCGACCTGGATGCTGTTGACGCTGTCCACCCCCAGCGTATCAGGAATCTTGAATTTGTATCCAGCGAGTTGCAAAGCGAAACCGGGTCCTGGCGGAAGTTCGTAAGGGATCCCCGATTGATTTTCGAGCATCATGTGCTGATCATTGACCCTCAGGACAGGCAAGCCATCACTCGTTATGCCGCCAGAACAGCCTGCTATTGCAATGAGGATGAGGCCTGCCAAGAATAATGTTCTTTAACATCCTTAACTCCTCAATTTCTTTAATCGAAAAGCGCAGAGGTCATATTCTACCTCTGCGCTTGGATTCTTGCTTGCGCGCCTATTCAATTCCCAGATACGCCTTTTGAACACTCTCATTGGCGCGTAATTTCTCCGCACTGTCGCTTAACACGATGGAACCAGTTTCCAGTACATATCCCCGGCTGGCAACGGACAATGCCATCAGCGCATTTTGTTCAACCAGCAGGATGGTTGTACCTTCTTGCTTATTAATTTGCTCAATTGTCTCAAAGATAGTTTCTACGAGGACCGGTGCAAGACCCATGGAGGGTTCATCCAGGAGCAAAATACGTGGGTTCGCCATCATTGCCCTGCCCATGGCCAACATCTGCTGCTCTCCACCGCTGAGTGTGCCACCTGCTTGTTTTCGGCGTTCATTCAAACGTGGAAACAATTCAAAAACACGCTCCAGGTTCTTTTTGTACCCTTGCGTTGGCTGGGTATAAGCTCCCATTTCCAGGTTTTCTGTCACTGTCAAACGGGCAAAGATCCGCCGTCCCTCAGGAACCTGTACGACTCCCTTCGAAACGATATCATGGGCTTTCACCGTGGTGATGTCTTCACCTGCCAGGTGAATTTTTCCCTGACGCGGGTGTAACAAACCACTGATTGTATTCAGCGTCGTGGATTTTCCTGCGCCGTTTCCGCCTATTAAAGTTACGATCTCACCTTCATCCACCGTGATCGAGAGACCTTTAAGGGCATGAATTTGCCCATAGTACGTGTGTATGTCCTCCAGCTCGAGAAGTGCCATAGATATCTCCGTGAACAATGGGTAGGGTCTGGTAGGTCTTTCAAACAGCGGCAGGGCGTCCTTGAATCGATGCCTGGTATGAACCTTTGCCAAGATACGCTTCGATCACTTTGGGGTTGGATTGAATATCCTTCGGTAGCCCTTCGGCAATCTTGGCGCCATAATCGAGCACGGTGATCAACTCGGAAATTCCCATGACCACGCGCATCTGGTGTTCGATCAATAGAATGGTTATTCCCAATTCATCGCGCAGGCGGCGAATGAGGTCGGTCATGGCCTGAGTTTCGCTCGGATTCATGCCGGCTGTCGGTTCGTCTAAAAGAAGCAGCTTGGGTTTACTGGATAAAGCGCGCGCAATCTCCAGCCTGCGTTGTGCTCCATAAGGCAGGTTCTTTGCAAGTAAATCACCTTGTCCCGCCAACCCCATGAACCGCAACAAGTTCACAGCAGTTTCAAGAGAGTCTTTCTCTTCCTTGCGCTCCTTGCGGGTGTGTAAAACACTATCCCAAATCTTCGATCGAAGATGTTGATCCATTCCGACCAGGATGTTTTCAACTGCAGTCATGTTTTTAAACAAGCGGATGTTCTGATAAGTGCGGGATATCCCCAGGTGGGCGACCCGGTCGGGTGTTAACCCGACGATCGATCGGTCTCCAAGTAGGATATCGCCTTCTTCCGGGCTGTAAAAACCCGTAATACAGTTGAAAAAGGTTGTTTTACCCGCACCATTGGGTCCAATGATACTCTGGATCGACTGTTCTTTTATTTCGAGGTCGATCGCGCTAAGTGCTTCCAGCCCGCCAAAGCGTTTTGTGACTTTTTTTGCCGTCAATACTGCCATCTGAGTCTCCTCCGTGCCTTTCACTCAGCTACAATTTCTGTGGTTTCTTCGTGCAACTCGCGTTTCCGCCTGGCTTCCGGCCACAAGCCCTCTGGTCTGTTTAACATCATAAATACCAAGGCCAGACCATAAAACCAAAGTCGATATTCTTGAAACTCTGTCAAAACTCCAGGTAACCCCACCAATACCAGGGCGCCTACGAATACACCCGGTATGCTGCCCATACCCCCGATAATGATTAAGACCAATACATTGATCGAGACGATAAACGTCATGCTATGGGGATAAACCGACGTGAGTTTGGCAGCTCCCAAAGTCCCAGCCAACCCAGCGAATAATGCGCCAGTGGAGAAAGCCAGCAGCTTGGTAAGGACCAGGTTGATGCCCATCGCCTGAGCAACATCTTCGTCTTCACGAATCGCCATCCAGGATCGGCCTAGGCGTGAATCCTTAAGACGCCAGGCAATGAAGGCAACTAATGCAATCCCTATCAGGATCAAGTAGTAAAGTTCTTGTAATGTATTGAATTTCATAGGGCCGATAACGGGTTGAGCGATGCTCTGTATTCCCTGCGTACCGCCCAAAAAGTCCGACAGCCAATCAGAAAGGACCAATAGGCGAACTATCTCGCCAAAGCCCAGGGTAACGATGGCTAGGTAGTCGCCGCGCATTCTCAATACCGGCAGGCCCAGAATGATCCCGGCCAGCCAGGATGCCAGGAGTGCGATAGGCATGGCTTGCCAGAAGGTTAGGCTATAAAGTCCCAATCCGCTTGAAGTGAGTACACCTACCGTGTAAGCCCCAATGGCGTAAAAAGCCACGTATCCCAAATCCAGCAAACCGGCAAAACCTACCACAATATTCAATCCCAATCCCATCATGATGAATAGACCAGTGGAATCGAGGATCTCCGTAAAAAAGAGGCCAAGGATTTGCGGCAATACGGCGATAAGTAAACCTAGGAACATGAACAAAATTATGCGGCGTTTCTTCTGGGCTTGAGGCGTCCGGCTGGCCTTCACCTTCGGGGCACGAATGCTTGAATAGTAGTAGGAACCCGCCGTTATACCAAAGATAATCGCAGCGCCAAGCAGGGATAATCCGCTCTGGGCAAATAACAGAGATCGGAGGATAGTCCTAATCGGTTCTTGCTGTAGGACGAATATCAATAAGATCTGATCGCGCAGCGTGCCTAGCAAAATCACCCACAGAAATCCCATGATCACAGGTTTCCGGAAGCGATCGGGAAGATGGAATATTCCCAAAGTGAACCAGGCCACGATGATACACGCTATCGGGGGTATTAACGCACCGACGGGGAGAGGGACGCCGCGCGTGAGCAAATCAAACAAAGCAGGCGATGCGTTAATGAACATTTCCCGGATGTTTGTTGTGCTCCCGATGAGCACAAGCAATGAGAGCATTACCCCCATGATCACACCCATCAAGGCAGAAAACGCAAATTTCATTCCAAGAGAGTTCGAGGAAATTTTTCGGAAGGATGAAAAAACAAGCAAAATGAGTGGGATATAGAGGATGATTTCTCCTACAGAGATCAAACCCTGGATGACATACGAATCGCTAAATGATTCAACCAAACCCACCAGAGATACCAGAATGGCAATACTGCCTGCGGTTGCACCAGCACTGAGAGCCAGTTTCCAAGGGAAAGAAAGATCGTTTTTCATAACAGGACCTCACACTTTCGTCTTGCTGGCCCGCTCACCCAATATACCCTGCGGGCGGAAGATGAGGATAAAGACTAAAATTGCAAAAGCGATACCATCTTTAAGTTGGTTCGCTGCTGGAATTCCAAGCCCGCTCAAGAACAAATTTGGACCCAGCGATTCGATTAATCCAAGTAAAGTTCCACCGAGCCAGGCGCCGACGACATTGCCAATTCCACCCAATACGGCTGCGGTGAATGCTTTCAGTCCCGGGATAAAGCCCATGTAAAAGTGAACTTGAGAATAAATGAGCGAGTATAAAATGCCGGCAATACCTGCCGAGATACCACCCAGTGTAAACGTGAACACGATCACCCGATCCACATTGATCCCCATCAGCGCCGCAGTTTCCTTGTCTTCGGATACTGAACGCATCGCTTTTCCCATTTTGGTTCGCTGGACAATCATGTATAGGATGAGCATCAAGACCATCGATGCGGTGATGACCAATGCATCCGTTTTGGGGACGGGGATCTGACCGATATAGATAACCCCATTTAAAGCTTGCAAAGTTGGATAAGTCTCCGGATCATTTCCGTAAAATCCTCGAAATGTATATTGCAGGAAGAATGATGCACCAATGGCTGTAATTAATGGAACAAGACGGGGGGCATACCTCAAGGGCCGATATGCAATTCTCTCAAGAAGGATTGCGATCGTCGCAGATATCAACGCGGAAAAAGCCGTAATAATTACCAAACTGATGATTGGATTCTCATTATAAAAACCAATGGAATTGAGATATTTAGCGAGAAAAACTGCCGTAAATGGTCCGGCCATGAACACTTCGCTATGAGCGAAATTGATCATGCGTAGAATTCCATAGACCAGGGTGTAACCAAGAGCAATGAGTGCGTATATCCCGCCGAGTTTTAATCCATCAATGGTCAAGTTGATCCATTGTTCAGTTGAATAATCGGCGGCGCGCCAGGTCACGATGGTGCCGTAAATAACTGCAGCCCCGATTGCGATGCCGATCGCCCATACTACAATATCAATGAATGTAACACGCTGACGCCATCTCCTCAGCATACCTGGCCTCCAGGATAAAAAAAGGGGGGAGGGGCGAAGGGATCATCGCCCCTCCCCATGGATCAATGGTTCGATTGCTTGAGTGGATTTACGGCCAAACCTTCAAGGGAGGATATTCACCTTCGTGGTATTCATACACGGCGATCTTAGGATCAGCACAGTCGCCGGTGGGGGTGCAGGTCAAATTTCCGGTTAAACCCTTGAAATCCTTGGTGGAGTACATGCAATCGCGCAACGCCTGACGGCCGATAAGGAGATCGCCGCCTTCTTTATCGCCAACTGCAACTTTCTCAACACAAGCGGCAACCAAATTGAGCGCGTCGTAGGCATGAGCGTGGAAGATGCTCACAGGCGCGGAGCCGAATTTGGCTTCGTAGGCTGGAACGAAATTCGAAGCATATTCCGGGCCGAATTGTGAAAAGTCCGGGCTGGAAACATAAACACCTTCAACCGCCGGGCCAGAACCTTCCATAACATCAGGCGAGAACATACCATCCGCTCCCATCTGGATCACATTTTCAAGACCAGGGGTTTGAGGTGCCTGAAGAATGAGCTGGGTTCCAGCCGCGATGAAGATTGGGTGATAGATGAACTCGGGTGAGCCGGCAGCGATACTGGTGAGAACACCGCTCATATCGACCTGATCTGGGCTGACGGATTCCTGGGCAGTGATCTCGCCGCCCAATTCCTTGAACTTGTCGACGAAGACCTGCTGGAGTGAATCGGCATAGATCGAGCCATCGTGAATGGTGGCGGCTTTGCGCAGACCAAGCACATCGTAAACAAATTGTGCGGCTGCGGCGCCCTGGACTTTGTCGCTGTGGGCAGTCCGCAAATATCCGGGATGTTGGTTCTCGTTACCTTCCAGGGTCAGATCCGGGGCTGTATTGGAAGCTGAGACGACTACGAATCCGGCGTCGGACCACAACGGCATGGCAGAGCGCAGAGCACTGGAGCATGACGTACCGAGGACGGCGACGATCGAGGGATCGGCAGCTAGCTTGGTGCCGGCAGCTTGTCCGCCTTCGGCGGAGCAACCATCATCTTCACCATCAAACTGGATATCGTGGCCGAGTAATTTACCGCCTCGTTCATCGATGGCAATCTCTGCACCATTGCGGGAGTCAATACCAAGCGTGGCATCGGGACCGGCAATTACCATGGCGTAAGCGATATGGATCGGGTCGCCCGACTTGACTTCGACGCAGCCGATCGCGTCAGTACATTCAACCGCTGGGGCGCAAGCGGAAAGAAAAGCGAGAGCAAGAACCATCACTGCAAGAATGACAATCAATCGTTTCGACATTTTCTTCTTCCTCCTCTGGAATAGGTGAGACTTTAATAAGCAACTCATCAGACTTATTCTGGCTGACAATGCCGATTCCCTTGTCTTCCACCACCTCCTTAAAAGGCTAGATTTTACCTTGCATTCTTGTTAAGCAGCAATCGTACAGGAAATTATTAAATCGGTCAAGTGTAATAGGAGAAATCTTAGGTATTTTACGTACGATTATCCGCTTTTTCGCGGATTTTCATGTCGGTATTGCGCATTTTCATCGCCAAATCCGCGGCGAGGTTGTACATTAAACGAAATCCAAGCTGCGGGTAAGTCTCGCACAACAGGATTAATTTATCTCGTGGAATCAATAAAAGGTGGGTATCTTTGACGGCAGCTCGTGTCGTGGCTGAGCGCAATCCTTCATCAACGAGGGCGACCTCCCCAAAGCATTGCCCGCGTTTTAAGGTCGCAATAACCACCTTCTCAGGCATCTTGGTGAGGGTGCGGCCGGCAACCAGTGCAGGGTTTACCAGGATGTCCACTTCACCATGCGCGATGACATAAAGTTCCTTGCTGGTGCTGTTTTCCTCGAAGACGATTTGGCCGGCGGAGTAGACGACCTCTTTACAAATATTGGCTATCAGCTCCAACTGAGTTTGGGTCAGCTGGTAAAAAATATCAGCCTGCTTTAAATAGGTCACAATGGATGTCATAGGGTCTCCGGAGCTAAAAAATCATTTTCAGTTTAGCATAATTGGCATTTCGATTCAATCACGGATAAATATTCTGCAGCCAGGCCAATGGGTCGACTTGTACACCGTTTACCCAAATTTCAAAATGCTGATGAGCTCCGGTTACCCTGCCTGTGCCACCGACCAGGCCAATTTGTTGACCTTTGGTCACCGTTTCACCTTCGCTGACGTTGATTTCAGACTGGTGCCAATAACCCGTATAGATCCCGTGCCCATGATCGATGATCGTGGCGTTCCCGCGCACTGTTAATGGACCGGCGAATACTACCACCCCATCGGCTGGTGCCGTGATTGGAAGGCCTTCTCCACCGCAGAAATCCACACCGGTGTGAAAGTATATGTAATCGCTGTTATTGTAGGATCGCCGATTCCCGTAGCGCGAGGTGAAACAATCCGGGAAGACAGCCGGCGAAGAAAACAATCCATCCCAGTATTTATCCGGGGAGGTCTTAGCGACGATGGCGGCTACTTGTTCGCTTTCCGGCTCAGTGACCGCTGGGTCGATGTAGGATGGGTCGACGATAAGGTTTTCATCGGGGTAAAAGCCGGATCGGATAAGGACATTTTGCGCGAAGGATTGCGTGGACCCATCCGGCAGCGTCGCCTCCAGTTGGAGTGGATACGGACCCGGAGGCAGCATGGCATGTACACCTTGTAGCGCCACTTGAGTCCCGTTTTCAGACGGGAAGAATTGCAGGGGCTTGTCAACCAGGTAACCGCTCAAGGTTGTTCCTGGATCCGTTTGGATGGATATCTCCGCTGTTCCGCCTTGCTTGAACGGAGCATCTCGCAACTCCACACTTTTAAAGGCGGGCGGGAGACCGATGGCGGTCGTTTCGCTCGACCCCGAACTTCCGAACATGACTTCGCTTGGAATTCCGCCCCAAGTCCCTGCCAGTGAATTTTGATTGGTTATAGTCCATGGATTTCCACCCTGCCTGACTGCCAATTCAAGCAGGCTTTCTCCTGTATCCATGCTGAACCGAGTCGAAAGCAATGAATTGCCCTCATCCATCCTGGGTATAACAAATTTGATACCTGCATAAAGCTCGGAGGGGCTTGTGATCTTGTTCAGTTTTTGCAGGAATTGTTCAGGGATTTGATTCTGCCGGCTGATGGATCGAAGGGTTTCTCCGTAGGAGATTATTTTCGTTTCCAAAACCCCGGAGACGCCCTCGAGACCGGGGATGATCAATGGCTGCCCGACGAGAATCTGATTGGCATCCGAAAGACCGTTGGCTGTCATAAGGTCATTTAAGGTTACCCCAAAAAGATTTGCGATTAAGGTCAAGCTGTCGCCGGAGGCGACGATATAGGTTGGCCCACTGACAGGAGTGGGAGAGGGTTCAGACGAGGGAGTGGAGGTCTCCTGCGGAGTGGGTGTTTCAGTCGGTTGCGGAGTCGACTCCTGAGCAGACACCTGCGATACTATGACAAGTGTAATTATCAGGAAAAGCGAAGGTACTAGACTTTTAATCATGTACGAAATCCAATTTATCGCCAATTTCAAAATTATTCATTTGGCAAGGGTTTAGTTCTACGACGTATTGGGCTGGGGTTTGCGATGCGTAGTAGAGGTGCCAACTTTTGGCAAGCTTCTTATCAACAACCACCTTATTCGAATTAACCCAAAAAACCGCTAGATCCGTCCAGACAAAGAGCATATGAATGGAAGTGTCAAGTCTGCTGTCGCGATTTTCGGCAAGGACGAGACCTTCGTCTTCTCGAAGCGCCTTGCGAAAAGTGAAACCTTTCAAGCGGCTGAAAAAATCGTCGCAATACTTGATTCCCGCAAGTATTGGCTCATTCCTGGTCAGATTAACTATTTTAATTTGTTTGGACATTGGAGATAATATTACGGGGCGACTTGTCCTGCCGCCCCGCGTTTATCCTTGTTGTTTCACCTGGTTTTGCAGAACCTTGTCAACGCTTGCCAAAAGGTCCTGGGGGCTGAAAGGCTTTGCGATGTAATCGTCCACCTTTGCGATGTGCAAACCAAGCACTTTGTCGATGCTTTGTGCTTTGGCTGTGACCACGATCACAGGGATGTCGCGGGTCTTTTCGTCAGCTTTCATTTGCTGGTATACTTCCCATCCATCCATGTCGGGCATCATGAGATCGAGCAGAACCAAATCAGGAGACCTCTTGCGGATAAGTTCAAGCCCCTCCAATCCCGTGCCTGCTCCCAGGACTTCATAACCCTTTCTGGTTAATATTAGTCGGATGAGATCCACCATTTCAGGTTCATCTTCAACGCATACGATGGTTTTTTTGGGGCTATCTTTCATTAATCTCCCTGCCAGATGTCATTTAAGTTTACCATAATTTCAAATTAGCCATGAAGATAACCACCTGGAACGTAAATGGAATACGGGCTGCACTGGGGAAAGGATTTTCCACCTGGGTTCAGGATGAGAGTCCGGACGTCCTTTGCCTGCAGGAAATTAAAGCCAAGCCCGAGCAATTGACCGAATCCCAGCGAGATTTCACCGGGTATTCCGTGGTTTGGAATCCTGCAGAGCGGCCGGGCTACAGCGGTGTCGCAACTTTCCTGCGCGGAGACCAAGCCGAGGCGTCGTTGGGAATGGGTGAGCCTCGTTTTGATGTTGAGGGGAGGGTCATTCGTACCCGCCATCCAGGATTCAACCTATTTAATATCTATTTTCCGAATGGCCAACGTGGCCAGGATCGAGTTGCCTATAAGCTCGATTTCTATGCACATTTACTGGAGATTTGCGATAACCTTCATTCAAAGGGTGAAAGCATTATCCTGACCGGAGACTTCAATACTGCCCACAAGCCGATCGACTTGCGAAATCCCAAGGAAAACGAGAAAACTTCCGGTTTTCTTCCTGAGGAAAGAGCGTGGGTGGACCGCTATCTCGAACATGGATTTGTGGATATCTATCGGCACCTTTACCCTGACAAGGTTCAATATACCTGGTGGACATATATTTCCAACGCAAGGACGAGGAACGTCGGCTGGCGGATCGATTATTTTTTGATTTCGAAAAATCTGGTCCCACGGATTCAGGATGTAATTATTCGGGATGAGGTGCCCGGCTCAGACCATTGCCCGGTAACACTAATCATGGATTAAGGTAATTTGTTTCAAAAACAGCGGATGTGATAGAAAATGGCGGGGAAATATAAGAAAATTATATAAATAATTGCAGATACATATCCCACAAGGGTTTAGATTGGTATAATGAGTGCTGGAAATATCAGGAGGCATGTGTGAATTCTAGAAATCAATCGTATATTATTTATGCTTTACTTTTCATCGCAATAGTGGCGATGGTTTACTTTAATGTAAGACAACAGCCTAATGCACAGGATGTGTTAACCATCAACCAATTGGCGGAAGATGTCAAGGCTGGCATTGTCTCCCGGATCGATGTCGAATCGGACGACAAGTTGACCGTTATCTATTACGGCTCGAGCCAGAATAACTTAATCGAGCGTGAGTCAAGAAAAGAACCTCAACTAACCCTTGTGACCCAGTTACTGGAACTAGGTGTAACCTCCGAACAGTTGGCTCCCGATAAGATTAAAATTGACGTCCAGGCGCCAAGCTCCTGGATGGGGGTCATGACCGTCCTCGGGTATGTCCTTCCCTTCGTCCTGCTTGCTGGTATTTTTTGGTGGATTTTCCGACAGGCGCAGGGAAGCAACAATGCCGCCATGTCTTTCGGTAAATCGAAGGCGCGCATGTTTAGCGGCGATCACCCAACCGTGACTTTTGACGATGTGGCAGGAGCCGAAGAGTCTAAAGAAGAACTCAAAGAAGTTGTAGAGTTTTTAAAAGAACCGCAGAAATTCATCCAGTTGGGTGCCCGAATTCCAAAAGGCGTGCTGCTGGTCGGTCCTCCAGGAACCGGAAAGACTCTAATGGCAAAGGCTGTTTCAGGTGAGGCAGGGGTGCCTTTCTTCTCGATCTCCGGCTCAGAGTTTGTGGAAATGTTCGTCGGTGTGGGTGCGAGTAGGGTGCGCGACTTGTTTGAACAAGCCAAGCGCCATTCTCCTTGCATCATTTTCGTGGACGAAATTGATGCAGTAGGCCGGCAGCGGGGGGCAGGGTTGGGCGGGTCTCATGATGAACGTGAGCAAACCCTCAATCAGATGCTTGTGGAGATGGACGGATTTGATACCGATACAAATGTGATTATCATCGCAGCTACAAACCGGCCTGATATCCTGGACCCTGCCTTGCTTCGACCAGGTCGGTTTGATCGTCGCGTCATGCTTGACCGTCCGGACGTGAAGGGGCGAGAAGCGATTCTGCGAGTTCACATCAAGGGTAAGCCAATAGAGCCCGATATCAATTTGTCAATCTTGGCACGTGGAACTCCTGGATTTGTCGGCGCTGATCTGGAAAATATGGTTAATGAAGCAGCTATCTTGTCGGCTCGCCGAAATAAAAAATCCATTGGCCAGCCTGAATTTCAAGAGGCTATCGAACGAGTGATTGCTGGCCCAGAGCGAAAAAGTCGTCTCATATCCGATGAGGAAAAACGCATCATAGCCTATCACGAAGCAGGGCATGCGGTTGTGATGAACGTCATTCCAGAAGCAGATCCGATTCACAAAATCACAATTGTTGGTCGCGGGCAAGCCGGTGGCTATACCATGGCGTTACCGGAAGAAGACCGGATACTTGCTTCACGAAAGAAATTAACTGCTGAGATGATCGGCCTATTGGGCGGGCGCGCAGCTGAGGAAATCGTCTTTGACGATGTAACATCTGGAGCTTCCAACGATTTCGAACGCGTGACGCATATCGCAAAGTTAATGGTCACTCGTCTTGGGATGAGTAATCAATTAGGAAATATGGTCTACGGTAAAAAAGAGGAATTGATCTTCCTTGGCCGCGAAATTTCAGAACAAAGGGACTATTCCGAGGCGGTCGCTGAACAGATCGATAGTGAGGTTCGCCAACTCGTGGATGAATCCTATAGAAAAGCTCGAGAAATCCTTGGGGAATACCGTGACAAATTGGATGCTGTCGCGAACAGGCTGCTTGAAGTTGAAACAATCACACGAGACGAATTTGAGAAGCTTTTTCCACCTCCATTTTCAAAAAATAACGGCACTCCGAAAATCCCTGCATGATAAAAAGGACTGGCTCTTGAAAAGCCAGTCCTTTTGGTTTATTTATTCGTAGATTTACCTAGCCCTCTTTTTCCTGGCGTACTAATTCTCGCCGAAGGATTTTTCCAACAGTTGTTTTGGGAAGCTCTTTACGGAATTCAATATGAGTCGGGACCTTGAAAGAGGCTAATCTTTCCTTACACCACGCCTTGACCTCATCTTCTGACAGGCTTTCGCCAGGTTTCAGGACGATCCAGGCTTTCACCGTTTCACCGCGGTAGGCGTCTGGGATACCGGCTACGCCAGCTTCAAGCACCTTTGGATTTGCTACGATTACTTCCTCGACTTCGCGCGGCCAAACCTGGTAACCACCAGGTTTAATGAGTTCTTTTTTCCGGTCGACGATATAGAAATAGCCATCCTCGTCCATCCTGGCGATGTCGCCGGTGTACAGCCAGGGACCCGTACCGTCTGGCAGGGTGCGGAGTGAGTTGGCAGTTTCCGTTGGCATGTTGTGATACCCCTTCATGACCTGAGGGCCTCGAAGGATCAATTCTCCGATCTCGCCAATCGGCATGGAGGTCACTCCATCCTCGAGATTGACGATTCTGCAGTCAACATCGGACATGGGCATGCCAATGGACCCGGTTTTATTCGTCCCTTGCAGTGGATTACAATGCGTCGCAGTTGGTGCCTCGGATAAACCGTATCCTTCGAAAACGACTCCTCCCGTCAAGGCCTCAAACTTCTCTTTTGTTTCTCGCATCAGAGGTGCAGATCCGGAAATGCACGCCTTAATCGAGCGAAGGTTGTATTTACCAGCTGCCACACCCGCATTGTTGTTGAGCGCGTTATATAGTGTGGGCACACCCGGGAAGATAGTCGCCCGGTATTTGTGGATATTCTCGAGTACGTCCGGGATGTCTCGCGCATTCGGGACCATGACCATCGACGCCCCTGATGCGAGAGCGAAATTCATTCCCGCCACCATTCCGTAGACGTGGAAAAGCGGGATGGCGGCAAGCACGATTTCGGCGCCTTCGTTGAGATTGACCATCCATTTCTTGATCTGGAGCGTATTGGCAACGACGTTCCTGTGAAGCGCAACAGCGCCTTTGGAAATCCCGGTTGTCCCACCACTG
Source organism: uncultured Chloroflexia bacterium (assembly GCA_963774975.1). Classification (GTDB taxonomy): domain Bacteria; phylum Chloroflexota; class Anaerolineae; order Anaerolineales; family Villigracilaceae; genus JBGPQJ01. The sequence goes on along the minus strand of CAVZGY010000001.1, from coordinate 355,701 downwards.
TATTGAAATAGCGCTACATCGTCGGGCCCCACATCAATTTTCGGGCGGTCCGCTGGCGAGAATTTTGCGACCAAATCCTTCATCCAGATGTCACCGTCCGCGAGTCCTCCCTCGATCCTGAAACCGCCTTTCTTCTCTTTGGCGAGAGTGAACAATACCCGAAGGATAGGGGGCAATGTCTCCTTAATGTTGGTGACGATTATCTTCTTGAGTTTGGTGTTTGGTTGAGCAGCTTTCATTGTCTTGTAGAAGTTACTCATGACGAACATGATCTCGATACCCGCATCATTGACCTGGTATTCGATCTCTCTGGGAGTGTAGAGTGGATTAACAGCAACAACAACTCCCCCGGCTTTAAGAATGCCAAAAAACGCCATGATGAACTGCGGCGTGTTGGGCATAAAAATGCCAACCCGGTCACCTTTTTTCACACCCAAGCTGGCGAGTGCGGCTGCGACCTGGTCGGTAATTTCATTCATTTCTTTGTAAGAAATTTCTGCCCCTTTGAATATTGTGCATGGCGCATTGGGGTATTTTCTGGCTGAATCTTCAAGCAAAAATTGAAGTGGTACCTGTGGGTATTCTATTGTTGCTGGAACCCCTTTGTCATAATTCTTGGTCCAAAACCGATCGCTCATGACTATGCCTCCTCCTCGATGAACAGTCAATTTTATTTCAGTATAGGGGAAAAAAAATAAAAGTCAATCTGGAGAAGGAAGTGTTTTTTTGTTTGTCAGACATTTACTTACGTAACTTGCGATTAAGTCAGCATCTGTGCCAGCGTCGAACCACTTAATTTCAACGTCATTTTCTTTGAACCAGTTGGCTTGTCTCCGGACAAATATCCGAGTGGATTTTCGCATCTGAATCTTTGCCTCCTCCTCGGTAAGTTGCCCGTTCAGGATTCTTTCCGACTCCCGGTAACCTATTGCGGACATGGTAGGCAGTTCAGGCGAATACCCTTTTGCCAATAGGGCTTTTACTTCATGCAGCAATCCTCGTTCAAACATCTCATCGATCCTTTTGTCAATCCGTTTGTAAAGCTCTGGACGAGAAAGTGTCAATCCAATATGCACAAGTAAATAGGGCGATGGGTTTTTCCCTTTAAGTTCAGAAAATCGGTGCCCGGAGGTGAGTATAACTTCGAGGGCGCGAATAGTCCTGCGTACATTTCGCGGATCAATTCTTTCAGCCGCTGAAGGATCAAGCAACGCAAGTTTTTCGTGTAACCAGGTAGGGCTATTTACCTTAGCCAGATTTTCCAATTCAGCACGTAGTTCGCGATTCGGTTTGACCGAAGGAGGCGTCCATCCCTTGGTGACAGAATGGACGTACTGACCAGATCCGCCAACCAGGAAGGGGAGTTTTCCTCGTGAGTGGATTTCATCAATCGCTTTTTTGGCTGATTGCTGGAATACCGCGATGGACCAAGTCTGGTCGGGATCCGCGACATCGATAAGGTGATGTGGAACCCGAACCTGTTCAGATGCCGATGGCTTTGCGGTCCCAATATCCATGCCTCTGTAAAACAATCTTGAATCAGCTGAAACGATTTCCCCGTTCAGAAGCTCTGCAAGTTGAATAGCTTTGAGAGTTTTCCCAACAGCTGTTGGTCCGACGATGACAACTAAAGGAGAAGATTGGGGCATTTCGTCAAGATTCGATTGTGAATATAGTATTTGGAATTACGGTCAAACTCGGATGTCATTCGAGAATGTACATGATTGTTGGAGGCACTGGTGTCAGGAAATATAGTGTGACCCAGGAATGCCACGGCACATAATCGTCATCACCATAGGCCAGGTCGATCCAATAGCGTCCATCTATTCCTGCGCCGATGTCCGAGATGATTGCGCGCCCATACCCGGGTACATAGACCGGATCGCCGTTCATGTATCGCCACCAGCTTCGGAGTACCCCGATCACCCCCTTTTGTGCTTTCAAGCCGCCCGCTGTGCCGTAGCCACACCACGGTACGCCCAACCTGCACGGAGAGTACGATGTTGCATACACCTGCACGGCTCGATAGAACTCAAGAGGACCCTCAGGTGTATCCACTGTGCGGATCACAATTTTCGTGCCAGCCCCAACGATGCGATCTTTGGCTGGTCTCACAAGCGCTTCCGCGTCTGTTTCCTGGTTGACTTCCTGCCCGTCCTCATATCGGATTCGGGTTCGGGTTACAGACAGGCCGGGTTCACCCACCTGCAATAATTCCTGCTGGTCAAGTTCAAGATCAGCAGTAAGCTGGACTTCCGTGTTGAAGGGTATGGATTTTTGAACCAACGCAATGGATTCGTTTACTCGTACAACGCGAATCTTACCATCGGCAGGAAGTTTTTCTGATTCCGCTGGAAAGCTGTAATCCAATCCCTGCAGAGATAATCCTGCCTCGGCGAGTGCTTCTCCTACAGTTTCGGATGCTGTAAACCTGTAATGCGATTCTCCTCCTGCGGCGATCTCGATCTCGGCCGAAGGTCGATATTCAATGGTCATTGGCCCAAGGATTGGGGTGGAAGGAGGTGGGTTAAGATAATCGCTTTCGCGTAGCGATATATCCTTGTCTGCCAAAGCTTGCCCGACTGTTGAAGCTGCAGACTTAAGATTAATCTCTTCACCGTCATTGATAAACTTGATTGGGAAAGAGTATCTTACTTCAATCGTCGTCGCATTATCCTGAAGGAGTGAGTCGTGGGCGACCGGCAAGCCGTTTACGAGAACCATGTCATCAGGAGCGAATGGAATTCCGGCCGAGATTAGAAGCGCGGCTGGAGAATCCACGGTCCTGCTAACAATAACGCTCTGATCACCATTGATCAGGGTAATTTCAGTGTCAGTGGATTCACTTGGTTGACAAGCAGTCATGGACATGGCGCAAACCAAAACTGCCACCAATAGCGGTTTCATAACGGCAATTCTAACATACGCACACTTAACAACAAATTAGAAACAGAATCGCCTGGCGCAAGGGAAAATAATTTATGGTTTTTGGTATAGAATAAATCCATGCCAGCTACCGAATTAATCACCAGCCGCAGCAACCCGACGATCAAATCTGCCCGCATGCTCAGGGAAGGCAAAGAGCGAAAAAGGTCCAGTAAATTCCTTGTCGAAGGCATTTTGCATGTGGGAGAAGCATCCGCTGCCGGATGGCAAATTGACTCGATCCTGTATGCACCTGAGCTGCTCGAGAGTGATTATGCCCGGAACCTGATTTCTGGCCAATCAGCTAAAGGCATACGATGTACTCCAGTTTCCGCGGACGTGCTTGAATCCCTCGCAGAAAAGGAGAACCCGCAGGGGATTGTCGCAATTGTCAGGCAAAAGTTTGCTTTGTTGGAATCGCTTTCCTCTCGAACCATCAAGGTCGCAGTAGCGCTTGTCGCCCCTCAGGATCCTGGTAATGTTGGGACAATCCTGCGTACTTTGGATGCAGTTGGCGGAGACGGCTTGTTCCTGCTGGATGGTGGTGTGGACTTGTTTCACCCGTCTGTTGTTCGCGCAAGCATGGGCGCGATTTTCTGGAAGCCAGTGGTCAAGGCCACATTTGTAGATTTTCATTCTTGGGCAAGACAAAATGGCTGCCAACTCATTGGCACTTCTGCCCACGCCGATATGGACTATCGCAGCGTTAAAATGGATCAGGGAATGTCAATTTTGGTTTTGGGTAACGAACAGAAGGGGTTGCGTAAGGACCAATTGGCGGCTTGCGATGCCGCAGTTAAGATTCCAATGCGCGGCAGGGCAAGTTCCCTGAATCTTGCTGTGGCTGCCAGTGTGTTGTTATTCAGTCTGTATGAAAAACATCAATCTAAAAGATAATTCAAAAAAATCGGGACACCTGATTGGGTATCCCGTTTTTCTTGAATTACTACTGAGCCGATGGTAAAAGATATTAATATTCGTCTTCCTCTTCGTCCAGCCAGAGCTCGTCTTCATCCTCCTCGAATTCGTCTTCTTCCCATTCCTCGAGTTCTTCTTCTTCCCACTCTTTTTCGGCGTCTGCTTCTTCATTGGGGGAATAAGTTGCGCAACCCGTGTCAGGATCCAATTCGACAGCGGCGGCCGAACAGTATCCGTCATCGATAAAGACGCAGTCGGCATAATGGCAACGAATGCGGGGCATGTACTCCTCCTAAATTCCTGGTTGTTTAATCAAACGAATGAGTGCAAAAACAAAACAAAGGGTTATGGTTATGGCTGACACCACGCAGAATGGGCACACTGCATGAATAACGTAAAACTCAAGGTAGGTAAGGTAGGCGGAGTATACCACACCGGCTAATCCCATCCCAAATTCAAGCAGCGGACCATTATCCTCGAAGAACGATACGTGATTTTCAAGGATGAGTGTAACAATAATCGCCAGATAACCTATGAAGCCGACTGCAGCAACCGGGATTCCGTAAATCTCTGAGTATGGGCTGGCATTGACTGTTGAGCATCCGCCATTTCCAAGACACATGGCATCGATTCTGAATACTTTAAAAATAAACATATAAATCGAAATAGCCATTCCGGCAATCGCTGAAAACATGGTGGCCCAATAAAGTTTTCTCATTTGTCCTCAGAAAAGCCAGGCGTCCACTTCCTCGCCAAGCGGCAGGGATTTTACACCAGAGGGGATGATTAGTAAAGCGTTGGCTTTTACCAGCGAAAGCATATTACTGGAAGCTTGATGTCCTGTTAATTGACCGACCAATTTGCCTCCTTTTCTGGTGACTACTGCCCTCAGATAGGATTCCCGGCCGTCGGATTTTATTTCCTCTTCGAGTTGGACCCTGGCGGTTACTCTCTGGTTTGTTTGCAGCCCCGATAATTTTTCGAGGGCGGGAGTGATAAATACCATGAATCCGATGAATGCAGAGACAGGGTTTCCCGGAAGGCCAAAAAAAGGTATCCCACGGTATTGCCCAAACGCGAGTGGTTTGCCGGGGCGCATGTTAACTTTCCAAAAATCCAAAGATCCTTCCGATTCCACAACAGACTTGACATAATCAAAAGCGCCTACGCTGACTCCAGCTGACGAAATGATCATATCCGCCTTGTCGTCATATGCCATTTCGAGTGATTTTTTTATTGAGGCGGGGTCATCCTTGGCAATTCCCAAGTTGATTACTATTGCCCCTTCCTCGCTTGCCAAGGTACTCAAAGAGAATGAATTCGCATCCCTGATTTTTCCAGGTGAAATCGGTTCGGAAAGGTGATGCCAATTCATCGCCTGTCGAAAGGATCGCAACACGAGGTTTTCGATAAGTCAATAAGTTTGATTTTCCGAGCAGCGCCACATAAACCGATGTCCTGAGCGCGAAGTTTATGCGAGGTGGTAATGAGAGTTTGGCCTGCCTTGACGTCCGCGCCTTTGTAACGGATATTTTCCCCATTTGAAACAGATCGATAAATCTCAACATATTTTGGGGGAGCTACTCCGGCGTCCCGAAAATTAAAATCAGTATCCTCGACCATGACCACTGTGTCCGCGCCAACGGGCATAGGCGCACCGGTCATGATGCGTACGCATTCGCCGCGATGTATCGCCTTGTCCATTAAAGAGCCTGCTGGGATATCGCCAACAACGGTCAGAGAGATCGGTTTTTCGCGGCTGGCTGAATCTAAATCCGCAGCGTAAACAGCGAATCCATCGACACTCGAGTTGTCAAAAAAGGGGAGATCAGTTTCTGCAATAATTGGTCCAGCAAGGATGCGCCCTGCCGCTTCCTGTAAGGGAGTGGAGGTCGATTGAACAGGAATAATCCTGGCAAGAATGCGTTCTCTAGCTTCTGCTACGCTTAACATAAGGCGCCTTCAATAGTAAAGCGCCGAGATTATACCATTCAATTTTGGTTGGAATATTTTCCTGGGATTTCTTACTATTACCCACCGCGAATTCGTTGAGCTTCCATGACATTGGGTAAATTTTCAATTTTTGTCAGAAGGCGGCTAAGCTGTTCGAGGTCTTTGATTTCGACCACCAGCCTCATATCCGCCACATCGGCGTGGATGCTGTCACGATCGATATGAACATTGACATCCACGATGTTCACCCCCTCATTTACCATAAGGTTGGAGATATCACCCATGAGACCATGCCTGTCATAGGCAGAAATCCGGATGGGAACAGGGTAGGTGTGGATATGTTCACCCCAGTTGACGCGAACCATTCGATCCCGGTCGTTCATGGTCATGTGCAGGACATTCGGGCAATCCTGCCTATGGATAGTTGCGCCCCGGCCTCGCGTGATATATCCTACAATGGGATCGCCAGGTGCAGGGTTGCAGCATTTGGCCATGGTGGTGAGTAAACCTTTTAACCCAAGAACTTTTACAGCCTCTGACGAGGCCAGCTCGCTTTTTGGCGCGGATACTGGTATGGATTCTTCCTGCTCGATGATCGGGATGTAACGATCGGATAATTGGTTAAAAATCCTGCCCGTCGTGATATCCCCACAACCAATTGCCTCGAACATCTCTTCGGTTGATTTGAACTCCAGTTCACGGGCCATATCCTCAAGGTTGATGTCGCTTAATCCCAATTTCTGAAGTTCCCGCTCGAGTAGATCGCGTCCTTGCGAAATATTCTGATCCCTGTTTTGTTTTTTAAACCAGGCTTTGATTTTTGACCTGGCGCGCTGAGTCCTTACCAGTCCAAGGGATGGATTCAGCCAATCCCGGCTTGGGCCACCCTGTTTTGCTGTAAGAATCACGACCTGATCTCCGGTGTGGAGGACATGGTCGAGAGGGACCAATTTACCGGAAATTTTTGCACCCCGGCAATGATGTCCAACATCGGTATGGACATGGTAGGCAAAATCAATGGGGGTAGATCCGGATGGCAGGTCAATAATATCGCCGCGAGGTGTGAATATGTAGACGCGATCCTGGAACACGTCTGTTTTCATGCCATCGACGAATTCCTGGGCGTCATCCACATCCTGCCGCCATTCCATCATCCGTCGCAGCCAAAGGATGCGCTGCTCATAAGCCTCTTCAACAGGCTTGCCGCCTTCCTTATAGCGCCAATGAGCGGCAATGCCGTATTCTGCATTCTGGTGCATCTCAGCGGTGCGGATCTGGACTTCGAGCGGCTTCCCGTCGTCAAAAATAACCGCAGTGTGGAGCGATTGATAAAAATTATCTTTTGGCGCAGCGATGTAATCGTCAAATTCCGTAGGGATGGGACGCCAACGTGCATGCACTATTCCCAGGGTAATGTAACAGGCGGAAATGTCTGGAACGATCACGCGTACTGCACGAACATCCCGAACCATTTCAAAGGATTTACCCTTTAATTGCATTTTCCGGTAAATCGAATAGATGTGTTTTGGACGTCCGGATACTTCGCCTTTGATGTGATTCTGGATCAGCAATTTCTGGATACTGGATACGATCTCCTCCATTTGTTGCTCACGGGTATCCCTGCGTTCGGCGAGCTGTTCGGCAATCTCCTTATACTTTTCAGGATAAACATAACGGAACCCAAGGTCCTCAAGCTCCCATTTCATTTGCCAAATTCCAAGGCGGTTGGCGAGCGGGGCAAAAATATCCAACGTCTCCTGAGCGATACGTTTTTGCTTATCGGGTTTGGTATAGCTTAGTGTTCGCATGTTGTGCAGGCGATCAGCCAGTTTGATTAATACCACGCGGACATCTTCGCCCATCGCCAGGAAGGTCTTGCGCAACGTCTCTGTTGCGAGATCCTTCTTGCGCTTTGACAACTGCTCAGGCGAAAGTACTTCAACCTCTTGATCACCATTTTCCCCTGCGTGCTCATCGCCTCTTGAAACACGAGGGAGATGTGCGAGCTTCGTAACTCCGTCAACGAGTTTGGCAACTGTTTCGCCAAAATCCCTTTGGATGTCACTTAAGCTTAATTTCGTATCCTCGACCGTATCGTGAAGCAAGCCGGCTGCGATCACTTCGGGCGGAACGTGCATTTCAGCCAAAATTGCCGCCACCGCTACGCAGTGATTAATATAAGGTTCACCCGAAGCCCTTTTTTGACCTTCATGCGCCGATTCTGCAGCGTGGTAGGCGCGTATCAACATCTCCCGGTCCATCACGTTGTAATCTGGGGGGAGATTGTCAAGCAAGTTTTGAATTTCGACAGGCGCATCTACGGTTTTCTTCACAATACCTTTATTTTACTTCCGTCCTGGCCTTTTAATTGTACGACCTGAGTCCTTGGCAGATTTTGCGCATTATAATTCAGCAGGAGGTGAATGTGCCAACCGCCAACAACGTGACCCGAATGCTCGATACCAGGAAAGTTGCCTATACTGCTTTCGATACTCCCTCTGAGAAGCTGGGAGCAGTTGAGACAGCTCAATTTTTAAATGTGCCGGTTGAAATTGTTTATAAAACAGTGGTGATAACCCGAGTTCAGGAGGGCAACAGGACTACCGCAGGGCGAAAGAAACCTCTCCTGGCAGTGATTCCTGGAAATCACGTTGTTGATCTTAAGCTGCTGGCAGACGAAATCGGGGAGAAAAAAGTCCATCTTCCAACCGAGAAGGATGCCGAGACAAATCACAGGGCTTCAAGCGGGAGGAATCTCACCTCTGGCTTTGATAAATAAAGGATTTCAAGTCATCGTTGACGAGTCAGCCAATTCTCATGAATCAATTCATATCTCTGGCGGACAAAGAGGTCTAAATATTTTGTTGCCAGTAAAGGATTTAGTAAGTTTGACCCAGGCTCGATTTGGCCGAATTAGTGTACCGGGGAATTAAACTACTCTGCTATAATTGTCGGTACCAGCCAAGGAGCCCAATCAATGACGGAAAACAATCCCATTATAAAATGCCGCGGTGTTGAGAAGTGGTACGGTCATTTCCAAGCCTTGAAAGGCGTGGACATGGATGTCCAAAAGGGCGAAGTGATCGTGATCTTCGGTCCTTCAGGATCGGGAAAATCCACTTTTATTCGCACTCTTAATCGCCTCGAAGAACATCAAAGGGGGCAGATTGTCGTGGATGGGATTGAATTGACGGGTGATATGCGCAACATTGAAGCCATCCGGATGGAAACGGGGATGGTTTTTCAACAATTCAACTTATTTCCGCACCTGACGGTGATGGAAAATATCACACTTGCTCCGATGCAAGTGAGAAAATGGTCAAAGGAAAAAGCAGAGGAAGTTGCCCTTCAATTATTAAACCGAGTCGGGATACCCGAGCAAGCCCAAAAATATCCCGGGCAGCTTTCGGGCGGTCAGCAGCAGAGGGTCGCCATCGCACGCGCGCTGGCCATGCAGCCGAAGATCATGCTGTTTGATGAGCCAACCTCTGCGCTTGACCCGGAGATGATTAAGGAAGTACTCGACGTTATGGTCGAATTGGCGAAAAGCGGAATGACCATGCTTGTCGTTACACACGAGATGGGATTTGCCAAGGCGGTTGCACATCGGATGTACTTCTTTGACCAGGGATTGATAGTGGAAAGCGGAACCCCTGAGGAAATTTTCGCGAATCCCCGGGAAGAGCGTACCAAATTATTCCTGTCTCAAATCCTCACTCACTAACGAAATCGGACAACCACCTGGTTGTCCGATATTTTCTAATTCCCAAATTCTCTAATGATTATCCTTTGATGACCGCGACCGGGACAAGTCGGGCGACCTTCCGTGCAATCCCAGCCGAGGTGACCGTTTTCACAACATCATCAACGTTCTTGTAAGCCTTTGGGGATTCTTCGGCCAAGCCGGGCAGACTTCCCGCCCTGACTTTTATCCCGTGCCCTTCCAATTCTCTCCTGAGCTGGTCGCCGCGGATTTCGTGCTTTGCTTGGTGCCGGCTCATGAGTCTGCCGGCTCCATGGCAGCAGGAACCCCAAGACCTCGACATACTTTCCTCGGTTCCCGCTAAGACATAGGATGCAGTGCCCATGCTGCCGGGTACAAGCACAGGCTGACCGATTTGTCTGTATTCAGATGGCAGTTCTTCTGAGCCTGGTCCAAAGGCGCGTGTCGCACCCTTGCGGTGAACGCATACCTTTACGGACTTTCCTCGAAGCATATGCGTTTCGATTTTTCCCATGTTATGGGCGATATCATATACTTGGACGAGTTCCCAACCTCTGCCTTTTCCTGCAAATGCGTCTTCGAATGCACGGCGTGCTGAATAAGCGAGCAGTTGTCGGTTCGCGAAAGCAAAGTTAGCAGCAGCCTTCATTGCTCCAAGATAAGCCTGTCCCTCAGGCGAATCCATGGGCGCGCAAACAAGTTCACGGTCAGGGAGCTCAATCTCATACCGCTTGACTGCGGCTTGAAATTCCTGGACGTAATCGGTGCAGACTTGATGCCCGAGTCCTCGAGAACCGCAATGGATTTGGACTACCAGGCAACCCTGCTGCAATCCCATAATGGATGCCGCTTTTGTATCGAAAATCTGTTCAACCCTATCAACTTCGATGAAATGGTTGCCCGCGCCAAGAGACCCGATTTGCTCCTTCCCCCGTTGCTTGGCACGCTCACTGACCTTGGCGGGATTGGCTCCTTCGATGCAACCTTGCTCTTCTGTCCTTGCGAGGTCATTTTCAGAAGCAAATCCATTCTTTAGTGCCCACCTCGCACCTTCGCGCAGAATCCTGTCCAAATCCGGCAAGCCGACGCGGACGACCCCCCGGCTGCCGACTCCGCTTGGGCAATAACTGTTCAACAAGGTCGCTAGGGTATCCATGTCCTCACGGACCGAATCGTATTCGACTTGAGACGCAAGCAGCCTGACCCCGCAATTAATATCATATCCAATAGCCCCGGGTGAGACGACTCCTTGAGGAAATTCGGTGGCCGCGACGCCCCCGATCGGAAAACCATATCCTTGGTGCATATCCGGCATGACAACGACTTCGCCGACCAATCCTGGCAAGGTGGCAGCGTTCACAGCCTGTTCGAGCGACTTATCGTCAAGGATTTGGAGAATCAGCTCCCGGGTTGCAAAGACCCGAACGGGCACGCGCATATCCCCTCTGTGGGATTTTGGAATCTCCCATTCGTATTCGTTGATTTGATTTATCTCAGTAAACCGCATGTCAATTTCCTGTTGTTATACCCGAATGGATTTATTCGTTCTATACATCAAAAACGATTTCCGCTTCCACGCCTGACATAGTTTTTGTTATTTTAAGGTTGTGGTAGGTCACGGCTTTGATAGATTTGTTGATTTCTTTGATTGGGGCTCCTGCCAATGATGCAACGAGCTGATCGCCATTAATTCCAACAGCTATTTTATCGAAAGCGAGATTCTCTTGTTCTGTAAAATAAATCAATTCAGATAGAAACGCTACCAGCAGACCTTCCGGATCGGGAGAGCCGATTTCGATGTCTCTCTCCACGACAGGTGCTTCCGCTAGAACTATTCCAGATAGGGCGATTAGTCCAAGGGCAGCTTCCGAGAATAAGGTTGGTAGATCCTCGGCCCATACGCGAATAGACCAATCTGCCGTATGGCGGATTTCCTCAAATGGCATATTTCCATTGTAACAACTTTTCAGGGGATCAAGGACCTGGTATCGACCGTTGAAAAAAACTTTCTATAAGCGGATGACTCTTGAAGGAGTGCTTGAATTTCGGAAGCCAGTAACGTGACGTCGCCTGATGGTTTTGAGCCATCTTGAAGGTTGATTTTTATTGAATCCGATGTTGAATTCGAAATAGATAGTTGTCCGCGTCGAACAAACCATTCGAGCCCCTTTTGGATAGCGGTCTCCGTTTGCGCGCAAGCCGCTGCCAATTCGGATATCCGGGTCTGACCCTCCTTGTGCGTTATGGTGAATTTAATCAGCCCCGCCAGTCGTTCAAGAAAACCTTGGATCTCATCCATGCTTGGATCCACAGCAAATAAATATACCTTCTCGGGGCTAACGTTTTTCATAACTTGATGTAATACTTCGGTTGAAGGGGGGGATGTCCAAACGGCAAGGATTTTTGCAGGAGATAATTTTGACCTGTCCACGCCATTCACTTGATCCTTGCCAGGACCCTCCGCCCAAATTGCAATTTCTTTGGGAAGGGATTTTAACAATTCGAAAAGATCATCTTTCCCTCGAAAGTCAACCACATCCGGGGAGACTGATCTTATTTTGATAGGATCGGAATCGAGCGAACGTGCTTCAATCCAAACGAGTTGATTCTGGCGAACACCCCGCCAATCACTAGCCCGTAACGAAAATGCCAAATCGAAACGCCTTTCAGGAATATCTTCACTCGCACCATCCCACCATAAAATATCCCGTTGGATTCCATTCACGGACTCTACCGTGATCTTCAAATGTTCCTTGTTCTTTCCGATTTCATTTTTCTTGACGATGGAAAGGTTCCGTACAGCTAATGTCGGTTTCTTGTTTCCGGGTCCGAAAGGAGCAAGTTTTTCAATCGCTTCGGAAAAATCCAAATTTGCTTCTTCAAGATTAATCCATCCATCGATGGTCAGTGTTTCTTCCTCCAATGCCCGTTCGCCAAGCATATTTTCGGTAACCCTGGCTAATTTCCGCCGAAGCTCGGGCAATTTATCTGCGTCGAGTGAAAGCCCGGCTGCCATCGGGTGACCTCCAAAGCCGATCAGAATATCCTTCTGCGTGGCAATGGCTTCGGAAATGTTGAATCCTTCAATGGACCGAGCAGATCCTCGTGCCAGTTCCTTCGCAGGAGTGGAAAAAAGAATTGCCGGTTTGCCATATCGTTCCACCATCTTGCTGGCTGCTATCCCTACCACGCCACCAGGCCAGCTTGGATGAGAAAGAATGAGAATGGGTTGGGCTAGTAGTGAGGGATTTTCCCTTATTTGTGATTCTGCTGCCTGGATTACCTGGTCACACAGCAATTTCCGTTGAACATTTAACCCTTCGAGTTGGGTGGCAATTACCCTTGCTCGTACCGGATTCGATGTTGTCAATAATTCAACCGCAGGGTTGGCATCTCCCAACCGCCCAAGGGCGTTCAATCGGGGGCCGAGTGAATATCCAATGTGCTCTTCGTTGATGTACGATGAGGCTATCTCGGATAACTCCATCATGACTTTTAATCCAAGTCGCTCCGTATTATTTAGTTGCGCCAATCCTTTCTGGACCAGGTAGCGAGAATCCCCGGTTAGTATCGCCAGATCAGCGACCATTCCCAAAGCGACAAGATCCATCAGTTTAGTCGATTGAAATATTGCTTTTTTACGCTGTAGAAGCTGCTCTGCAACCTTGTAGGCAACACCCACGCCTGCAAGAGTGCAGAGTGCATGCCCGCTTGTGAGCAGTTTTGGATTTGTGATGGCCATTGCGTTGGGTAGCGTATCGGGGAGATCATGGTGATCGGTGATCACAAAATCCACACTGCGAGAATTGGCATATTCCACTGCACCATGCGCGGTTATGCCCGTGTCGCATGTAACGACAAGCGCAGCTCCTTGATCGATGACCAGTTTTAAGTTTGGGAGGTTGACGCCATGCGATTCGTTAGCCCTGACCGGAATATGGAAGGTGACATTTCCTCCGAGTTCCCTGATTGTTTGGACGAGCACCGTCGTGGCGGTTTGTCCGTCTGCGTCAAAATCCCCCCAGATGCAGATTTGTTCGTTACGTTTGAGTGCCGATTCGATCCTGTCGACGCATAAATCCAAGCCGGGAATTTCCGATCCGGACGAAGGTTGATATAAATCAGGGTCAATAAACGCCCCAATTTCATTATTTGATGTCATACCTCGGTCCGCAAGGATACTTCGGACTAACGGATTAAGTCCCAAGTCATTATCAGTGATTTCCCTGGGAGGCGGCTCAATCCATCGCATGATTGTTAGAACTCGATTTCCTGGATTTGTTCAAGGTCGATGTCGTCGACTGATGAGACAAAATCAAAATCATTATCTTCGCCGGCGTTTATGCCTCTTTCGCAAAAAGACCGATAAACGCAGAAGCTGCAGAGGTTTTCATTCTCGGTCATCGGAAAGCTTTGCCTGGCATCAATCTCGTTGACCAGTTCCTCCAAAGCTTCCCAGGTTTGTGATGCTTGAGTGACTTGATATGAAAATATTTCCGGATTGTCTGGAAATTCAGCAAACCAATAGATCATCTCAATGGTTTCTAATTCGGTTGTCCCTGTTTTTAAGAACTTACCCTTGGAACGATGAAGCAATGAAAGATAGACCTTTGTCTGATAGCGATCAGCCATCCAGATCCTTTTGGGTTTTTTAAGATATGTCTTCCAATCATAAATAGTGATAGTTGATTCTGGTTTGATTGCTACAAGATCATATTTCGCAATAACCCGGTGTTTGCCAATGCGTGAAACCAGGGAAAGTTCTGTGAAATTCAAACCGCTGGTCCGCTTTGGTCCATGAGTGAGGAAGTTCTGCCACCATCGTTGAATATAGCCCGTAGATGCAAGCAGCGCAATTTTGTCTTCAGGTAGTCCGATAAAGTATTGTTGGACCATTCGGTGAAATATCTGCCCCTCGACTTGCCGGCGTTCATTTTCTAATAGGGGAGCAGTTTCAACCGCGGGCCAATGAACCTTGTCGATAAAGCGAAGTTGAAATCGACGAGGGCAGTCAATGTAGTCCTGCAATGACGACTGGCTAAAAGTGAACGGGATAGGGAGCGTCATTGCCTTTCCTTTTCGTTTTGACTTTCCCACCAAGCTTGCAGGGCGGCAAACGGGATGGACTGGTTCAATTCCCTGTTCCGGCCGGAATTCCAGGTAATGATCAGGTCACGTTTTGAACGTGTAATTCCGACGAAAAACAATCTCAGCCTTTCGCGAATGTAATCGAGACGGGCTTGTTGCGTTGCCTCACCTTCTGGATGCCACTCAAATTCGTTTTGGGACAAGGCATTTTGCAGCTGCGCAGTCGCTTCGGCCTCCAAATTCAATCGATCTTTTGCAAACCACTTCTCCGAAATGTATTGGTCATTCTGCATACCCGAAGGGAAGTCATAGTTATTGACGGACATCAAATATACACGATCCCATTCCAGCCCTTTTGATTTGTGCATTGTGGAAACGACTACTTTCCCGCGATGACGGTCTGGATCGAATCCTGAATCGTCCGAACTGAAACCGATGAAACGGCGTTCGTTCTTTGCCACAACAACAAGTTCAGCAGTCAGCTCAGGTAATCGCCAGTCTGGGTGGTCATTGGCAGCCTGTTTCAACACCAAAGCCAGTTTATATGAGAGGGCAAGTTCAGTGGGTTCTGTGAATAATTCCTGCGCCAGCGCAAGAATCATCTGGTCAATTGGCAGCACGGTTGTATTCTGCCACCGATAAATGGTTTCCCTAAAATAAACCAGCTCTTCTATTAATTCAGCGGATAGTGCTTCAGCCTGAGAGAATGATTCTGTCCATGAGCGACCAGGGGGAGGGGAGATGAATAATTCGACATTCTTGCACTTTCTAAGGAATCCGGCTGCCAAGTGAAGAAGGTTCTGGATTGACTTTATGGAATCGGATACTTCCATTTCGTCGGTACCGGATTCTTTTTTGCTCAGCACTTCGCGCAAACGGTTTTCATCTCTCCATTCTTTTCTCAAAACCTGATAAGCTTTCGCCATTTTCGCAGAGGAAGTGGGATCTGAAAGGTAAGCGGCAATATTCGCCAGAGCGCCTGCCGTGGCGCGAGTGTTCGACGTACTCGCGAGATACTCAACATAGTCAATGTGATTTCGCTTCAGCTCATTGATTACATCCACGCCACGCGCATTTCGAGGGACGAGAACGGCTATGGACTTGTCATCATTCTCTGGCAGCCATTTCTTGATAGATTTGACAACTGCCTCGACTTCTTCGTCTGGCGTAAATTTCTTACCTAACAGCGTTATCCCAGAAGGATTATCTTGGGGATTTGGTTGAGGATCGTCCAGTTCAGCAGCCCTGATATGAGGGGTTGATAAAGCGCTCCTGCACTCCTGCAATGGATGATCGTTGCGAACCCAATCGATTAATGCGTTCGCCATGGCAATTATGGAAGGTTGGGACCTCCCTGAAACAGGCAAATCTCTGGTCAGGTTTGCGGAGTTAATAAAATTTATCAGGTATTCCGGTTTGGCGGTTGTAAACGTCTCAAAGATTGCCTGGTTGGGATCCCCAACGCGTACCCAATTTCCTTGTGATAATTTACCAAGGATTTGTTCCTGCAGCAAGCTGGAGTCCTGGGCTTCATCCTCCAGAATGTAAGGGAATCGGCTGCGCAGACGCGAAAGCAGTTCCGGCGAGACCTCCAGGGCTTCAAGCGCAAGCCGGATGAGGTCATCGAAGTCGACGGCTCCTCGGTAGGTAAGCGCACGCTGATAACTTGTGTAAATGTCCCAGCCCATTTCCGCAAGCGGAAGAGGAATCGGCGTTGAGTCGAGGAGCGTTCTCAGGCTTTCGGGAGTCTGACGGTTGTCTTTCGCAGAGCGGATGAATGCCAGTGCAATTCCAGAAAGCATCTCCGGCAGCTTATCGCGCCGAATCCAATCCCGTTTTGAATCATCCAACTCAGTATTTAGTAAATTATCCAGCTTGTCCGGATTGGAGGCCAACCATGCTGAAGCAGCCTCCTTTCGGATAAATTCCGATTCGCGTTCATCGATGATGGCAAACCGATTATCCAGACCCACCAACGCAGGATTTTCCCGTACGATATCATGCGCCAATCCGTGCAGGGTGCGGACGCGGTAACCCACATTGGGGATTAAACCGCGCTGCTTTATGAAGCCCCCGATTCGGCCAGAGAAATTATCCACTGCTGAATTGACCAGTGTGACGATGAGCACTTCCTGGTCAAATCCCAGTTCACCCGAGGAAATGATCTGGGCTGTCAGCGCACTGAGGATATGGGTTTTTCCGCTTCCTGGAACTGCAGATATGCCCATGGTCCCGCCGCGGTAACGGAGGATTTCTGATTGAGATGGGCGGGGGACGAATTTGTTCATCGAATTAATTAATGTTGGATTTGTAACCTAACCATCCAGTTCAATTGTCTTGATAAGAGTGAGATCCATAACTTGGGTTTTGGATGTGCCGCTGGACTCAATGTTCGCAATACGGCATATAAAAGCGGTGGAATAGTCACTTGTGTCAACGATCGCTATTTTGTCGCCATTTTTTAGCACTTTCTTATCCATAAATAGTGGGTTCGCAAGCGTCATCTTCTGAGGCTTTCCTTTTACAATCGTGACCCATTTATTCAATGGGTGGGCAGCGATTGCTCCGTTGGCTCGCAACTGTTCGATAATACTGTTCTTGCTCATAGGGGCTCCTTGATTACTCGTTTTGGCTTAATACCTGATTGAAGGCACGTAATAGAATACCGCGCTGTTCAAAACCGCTTTCTCCAAATTCTGAAATGCAAAAATATATTTTTTCCCGGCAGCGGCGGATCAATCCTGTCGTCAACTTTGCCAAGGTTCCATTATTCGCTTCTACTTCGTCGTCATCTCTCCAAAGTCGATCGGAGGACCACCCCCTGGAAAGTACATAGGGATGAGTCAAGGGTTGGAATAGGCGTTCGTGCCATCCGCTGGATCCGACATCCAGCCAGTATTGGACAGTCGCCGGCCGGTTGCTCATCAGGAAAGTATATGCGGGGGCAATCTGAACAGCTTCGTTGGATTTTTCTCTCCAGGCGGATACATATTGAGCGGCAAGGACCCCTTCTTCGAGCATTTCAATATACTCTTTCCCGATAGTCTCGGGCAGATAGTCCAAGCTCGGGAGTGATACACGGAATTTCTTGACCGATTCGATGAGACTGGATGCCACTCTCGCCGAATCAATGTCCCGATGGAAATTAAATCCCGGCTGGGAGAGAACTTCCCCGAAGAGTTTGTTCAGGAAGTGGTCGAGTGGTTGCGGAATTTCGTTGCGGTAGTCGTCCAGCCAGATTCGTAGAAATTCGTACCGGCCTCCGAGCATATAGGAAATCCGTTCCTGCATTTCGGGGTTGATTTTTTCGAAAGAACCAAGTGATGAGTTTTTCGTCCTATAAACGATTTCGCCCAGAAGGTGTGCGCGGACAAGATCCATCCCATCGATTGCTTTGAGAAGTGATTGAACCACATCATATTTTGGTGGACGAATCCCCCAATGAGGGTGTGCAATTTTCGCGAGCGTTATAAGACAAAGGCAGGCAGGTTCCTCATTCAGCGACCTGGATGGACGGTGTGACCAGACTGGGATTCCGAGATTTTCGAGTCTTTGCGACAAGGAGAATCGCAATGCATCGCTAAGATAAGGAGCTAATACGACAATTTCTGAAGGTGGCGTGCCATTGAGGATGTTGTTTTGTATTTCAACGGCTATCGTGTTGAGCATTTCCGGGTAAAAACGAGTGTTGATAATCTGGACATTGCTTGCACTGCTTCTTTTTTGAGGAGGCTGGTTTTGCTCATTCGGGGCAAGGACATGTGAAAGCTTTGAGGCGATATTTGAGAGATCCTCATTGACGATAAAGGATTGGTCAAACGAAATGGAGTCTTCGCAAGTCTCAGCCAGGCTCAAGGCTGAGGCTGCATCGGCTCCCAGGAACCGCCTGTACCCCGCATCCTGGTCATAGATGAGCAGCGCGGAATCCAACTCGGGCAGCCAGTCCCTCAGGATATCATGCGCGATGGGAATGTCTTCTTCAATGTTGTCGTAGATAATATGCCGGTAGGTGCGGTGGAGATAATTCCGGAGTGCGGTTTCCTCCCAATAGGATTTGGAAAATATTTCAAGTTGAAGTGAAAAATCAAGAAAGTTATTATCGAAGCAGTATTTCCGGAAATTATTTGCGCAAGCCTGCGTGTCTGCATACACCCTCCGTTGAGCAGGGTCCCCGCTCCAGGCATTCGCTAATCGGTTGCCGATTTCAGTGTATGGAAAACCGATCGCTGCCGATTTGTTCAAATTGTCGAGGATTTGGGAATATAAACGATTTCGATCCATCACAACCGACGAGAACCAGCCCTCCTCCAATCTTGGCTTTACAATGCGAGCCATATGATATTGAGCAGTTTCGAGCGTAAGAAACAGTGGCGGTTGGTCTGGACGGGCAAATCCTGCCTTTTCGACAACCAGCGGCCAGAATAAATCCACCATGCGCCTGGCCAAACCGCCGATCGTGGCGAATGCGACTTCTCCATTCGACCCCGAATCGAAATTTTCAAGAAAATCGGAGTAAGGATCCTGTAATGTTCGTTGCGGAGTCAGAACAAGAATCGTTGAGGCAGGAATGCCGCTTTTTACCAGGAAGGAGATTCTTTCAAAGCCGCAGGTTGTTTTTCCAGTTCCCGCAGGTCCACTTAGGAATAGTTTCGAAGTTACGGGAGATTCAATAACCTCAACCTGATTGAAGGAAAGCATGAAACGAGGGTACAAGAGATGATGTTATTTGTCAACAAAGAGGTGCAGTTGAATTTACCCGGTTTTAGAACCTAGCCTAAGTGATCATTGAAGAATCTTGTTACTCGCCGCATGGCATCCTTGGCGGCTTCAGGTTTATACACCTTTGGGTCGCTGTCTCTGAAAAAAGCATGGCCGGAATTTGGGTAGACCACGATCTCGTGTTCCACGCCGATTTGATCCAACAACAAATCGAATTGCTCCACGGTGCCAATGGGAATTGACACATCCTTGTCGCCGAACAAGCCAAGTACCGGGCAATGCAGCTTTTCGAGTTGATCAAAGATTTGCTGCATGCCTCCGCCATAAAAGGTGCAGACCGCGTCGACGGGCTTGTTGGTAGCCAGAATCAAGGACATCCGCCCCCCGAAACAAAAACCGACACTGCCCACCTTTCCGGTTGAGTTCGGGTGATTTCTCAGCGCATCGAACACCTGTTGAAGTTCGTTAGGAGCAGTCGGTCCATACCTCTGTACCAGTTGCATGGCTTTCTCGCTGTCTCCCAATTGGGCAAGTTCACCATGATACAAATCGGGTGCAAAACTCAGAAATCCCAGGTCGGCAAACCTGTCGGCAATGGATTTTGTCTGTTGATCCAGTCCCCACCATTCCTGAATGACTATCAAACACGGCCATGGACCATTCCCTGTAGGGGTTGCCTGATAACCTGCAATCCCTCCTAATTGAAGATGCGATCCCATGCTTGCTCCTTTCCACATCCGATTTTTTTCCTAATAGTATATTAATCTAATTGGAATAAAATTTGTCCTAATATCCCGGAGGAATAATGAAGAATTTCGTTCCTAATAATTTTACCAGCATGCCGTACTTGGTCTCTAGCTTATTGTTAACAATGGTATTCCTGTCGGCATGTGGAAGTCCAACTTCTGCTGCGATAACCGAATCTGAAGTTGCTGAAGCAGCGGAGACGACATCCACTAGTTCGGCATCGACACCTGAAGTTTCTGCAGCCACCGATTTGCCAACCTTGGAAGCCCAAGTTGCATCTTCATCCTCAGTGAGTTATTCAAGGGATGTTTATCCGATTTTCGAAGCTACTTGTATAAAATGCCATGGAGTTGAGAAAGTTTCTCGGGGCTTGGACTTGACCAGTTATGAAAAAACCATGACAGGATCGGTCAAGGGGCCGGTCGTTTTACCCGGCGACGCAGATAAAAGTTTGTTGGTCAAGCTTTCCGTTGAGGGAAAGATGCCCAAGCAGGGTGCCAAGTTAACTCCGGAGCAGATTGAGATTGTTCGGAACTGGGTCATCCAGGGTGCCCTGAACAATTAGATGTAGGTAAATCAAAACGTTGACAAGTTTATAGCCTGCCTGTATAATTGCAATTCGCCCTGCCCTGGCTGCACGTCGGCTGGGGCAGATGTACGCCATAATCCCGGCTTCCCCGCAGCGAGGCGGACGGAAGGCAAATCGCAGCGAGTGCGGTGAAGCGAAGACCAGGAGAAAACTACCATGAAGTACGCCATTGTCGAAAGCGGTGGAAAGCAATACCGCGCGGTCGAAGGCAGCACAATCGATGTTGATCTGCTGCAAGTTGAAACCGGTTCGGACGTGACCCTTGATCATGTCCTTTTACTGGCCGATGGTGACAAAGTAGCCATCGGTGCGCCTAACGTAAAGGGTGCAAGCATCAAGGCCAAGGTGATTCAACACTTTAAGGGTGAGAAGACCATCAATTTCAATTACAAGCCCAAGAAGCGCATCCGGCAAAAGACCGGACATCGCCAGCAGTATACACGCCTTGAGATCGAAAAGATCCAGAAATAAGCGAGGAAACCATGGCTCATAAAAAAGGTGGCGGTTCAAGCCGCAATAATCGAGACAGTAACGCCCAGCGTTTGGGCGTGAAGCGCTATGCCGGAGAGCATGTTCTTGCCGGAAACATACTCATCCGCCAGCGCGGCACCAGCATTAAACCGGGTTTGAATGTTGGCAAAGGCAAGGATGACACACTCTTTTCTGTAATCGATGGTGTTGTTCTTTTTGATGTGTACCAAGGCCGAAAGCGTGTCAATGTGCTGCCGGTTGTTGAAGAATAGAGGACATAAATATAATGAAAGCGGACATTCATCCCACGTATTATTCAGACGCAAAAGTTGTTTGTGCCTGCGGAAATACCTGGACCACAGGCTCCACGAAAAAAGAAATCCATGTCGAAGTGTGCTCCAAGTGCCACTCATTCTTCAGTGGCGAGCAGCAGCGCATCATGGACATCGAAGGTCAGGTTGACCGGTTTTACAAGAAGCTTCAGGCGCGCAAGGAGTACGTTGAATCCCAGCAAGCTAAGGAAGATGCCAAGGTTTCACCGAAGCGACCCATCGCAGAACTCGAGCTTGGGACCCGCCCGACATCCGCTCTTTCAAAGGCGGGAATCACCGAGGTGGGACAATTATTGGCTAAACTGGCTGAAGGAGACAATGCAGTCCTCGCCATCGACGGCTTTGGTCGGAAGAGCCTTATTGATTCGAAGAAGAAACTTCGCGCATTTGGCTACGATGTGCCAGAAGCTGAGAAAACCGCAGCCTAAATATTTCTCCATCCCTTTGGATTATCAGGTAAACTTAACAGGCAGAGACGACTCTGCCTGTTAAGTTTTTTATTACCGGAAATCGATCATCAGGAGAAACATGACCCCTCATATCCACGGCTCCATTGAAGTAGTGTGCGGATCGATGTTTAGCGGAAAGACGGATGAATTGATCAGACGGTTAAGGCGCGCAGTGATCGCCCGGAAGAAAGTGCAGGTTTTCAAGCCATCCATTGACAACCGCTATGCTGTGGAAAAAGTAACCTCTCACGCCGGGGCTGATTTTGATGCGCTTCCAGTAATAACTTCATGGGATATTCTGAATAAATTGGATCCAGATACCACGGTTGTGGGTATCGACGAAGCGCAATTCTTCGATGAGGGCATTATTATGGTGACCCGGCAATTGGCAGATAGGAATTTTCGTGTCATTGTTGCCGGCTTGGACACAGATTTCAGAGGTGAACCCTTTGGTCCCATGCCTGTATTAATGGCCAAGGCAGAGCGGGTGGATAAACTTCAAGCGATTTGTATGGTTTGCGGAGAACCTGCCAGCCGTACACAGCGGCTCGTCAACGGCAACCCCGCTAGATATGATGATCCGGTGGTGATTGTCGGGGCATCTGAACTTTACGAGGCGAGGTGCCGGCTCCATCACGAAGTTCCAGGTGAAAAGATATAAAACGAGGAGAAGTTATGCGGGATTACCAGGAAATTCTTTCAGAAGTATTAATCGATGGTCCGGAACTTCAAAAACGGGTCCGCGAACTCGCGGATGAAATCAACAGGGATTACGCCGGTGAGGATTTGATGCTGATCTGCATCCTGAGAGGCGCCTTACCCTTCATGGTTGATTTGATGCGTTACATCAGTGTTCCTCATTCCATCGATTGCATGGCGATTTCCTCTTATGGAGCAGGGAACTACGCCTCCACTGGAAATGTGAGATTGACTCTTGATCTGCAACTGAATATCCAGGGCAAGAACGTGCTGTTGGTAGAAGATATTGTCGATAGTGGGCATACATTGGCTCATGTGCTTGAATTGCTTAATACTCGAAATCCCAAGTCGTTGAAAGTTTGTGTCCTTTTGGACAAGGAAGAACGAAGGGAGGTGGCAGTTCCGATCGATTACAGAGGTTTTGTCATCCCGAATAAATTTGTTTTTGGATACGGTTTGGACTTGGATGAATATTACCGGAATTTACCATTTGTTGGAGTAGTGGATCTTCAAAAATTCCAAACAGATTAGAACCATTGAAATCATGAATGAGCTGGATGACGAAAAAGACTTAACCCCCTACGCAGGCCGCTGGGTGGCACGTGTGCGTGGGAAAGTTGTTGCACAGGGGGAAACTGCAGACGATGCCGCCCAAGCTGCCCGACAAAGTAGGACAAAGGAAGCCCCAGAGATTGTTTTTGTTCCAGACCCCCTCACATTATTTGATAATCCAATTTTTGGAGCGATATTAAATTCATTAAATCCTGACCAGGAAATTTATCTGGTTGGCGGCGCAGTTAGGGATTTTCTGCTACGGCGGGAAACTCATGATCTGGATTTTGTTGTTCCTGCCAATGGGGTAAAAATTGCCAGGCAAGTCGCTAAAGCTATGAAAGGTGCTTTTTTTGTGCTGGATGAAAAAACCGACACTGGGCGAGTGATACTTACTCAATCCGACTTGTCACGTGCAGTGCTTGACTTTGCGTCCTTCCGGAAAAATAGTCTTGAAGCTGATTTATCCGCGAGAGATTTTTCAATAAATGCACTGGCTTACAACTTGAGAACCAAGGAGTTTATCGATCCGGTCTCAGGAGTGAAGGACTTGAGATCAGGTGTTATCCGGGCGTGTTCGACATCGACTTTCAGGGAGGATCCTGTTCGGATCTTGCGTGCTGTGAGATTTGCGGCAGCCTTGAGTTATTCGATTGACAAAGAAACCCGGACACGAATGAAACAGGAGAACGATCTCCTGATGCAGCCATCACCTGAGCGGATTCGGGATGAATTATTCAAAATATTCAATGGGCCAATGCCATCTTCAGTTATTCGCGCATTGGATATGTTGGGGGGAATGCCTTATATATTCCCCGAGCTAATGTCTTTAAAAGAATTGGAACAACCCATCCCTCACGTATTGGATGTGTGGGGACACACTTTAAAAGCTGTAGACCACCTCGATATGATCCTTAAAGTGATGGAATTGAATTACAACAATGATTTGGCCAATAATTTGCTGACAGGATTGTTATCAATGAAGTTGGGGCGATTTCGACAACAATTCGGTGAGCACTTTGAGAAATCGCCTGCAGTTGAAAGGTCCCGCCGGGCATTACTTGTCTTTGCAACCCTCTTTCATGACGTTGGGAAATCTTTGACCTTTTCTAAGGATGGTGGAAGAATCCAATTTCTCGGGCATGAAAAAACCGGAAGCTCAATCGCCGTTGGACGCGCGATCAAGTTACGCATGAGCAATTCGGAAATGGATTATCTAAAAGTGATAATCCAGAACCACATGCGAATAATCCAGCATGTCAACTATTTTGGGCGAGAAGGTAAGATCCCGACAAAAAGAGCGGTCTATCGATTCTTTCGTGACACAGGCGAAGTTGGCGTGGACATTTGTTTTCTGGCGCTCGCAGACCTGCGCGCAACCTACGAAAACGAGATGACCCAGTCGATGTGGACTGCTGCGCTGGATATGGTTAAAATTTTCCTGGAGAATTGGTGGGAGACTCGCGATCAAACGATTGCCCCTCCTGCGTTGGTGGACGGTAACGACCTGATTGCCATATTCCATCTCGAGCCGGGACCTGTTATTGGGAAGCTCCTGGAGGCCATAAAAGAAGCACAAGCGGTGGGTGAAATCCAAACGCGAGATGAGGCGATAAGTCTCGCTGCCAAATGGCTGACCGAAAGGAAAAGCGGAAGAAAATCTGATTAAGAGGTTTCGATGGAAACAGCCAAGCTGCCTCGTGCAATGATTCAATTTCAACGCTGCGGATATGGAACGCCATTGGTCCTTCTCCACGGTTTTCCACTCGATAGTGGAATCTGGTCACCCGTTGTGCCGATGCTGGAGAAGGATTTTGAGTTAATCCTGCCCAACCTTCGCGGTTTTGGTGGGTCATTATCCAATGCCGCAGAATACTCGCTATCGGATATGGCGGATGATGTCATCCAACTTCTAGATCACCTGGGGATTGAAAAGGCCGTTCTTGCTGGGCATTCAATGGGAGGATACATCGCTCTGGCCATTGCTAAATCCTATCCAGATCGACTGCTTGGATTGGAGTTGATTTCCACCCAGGTTCTACCTGACACCTCTGAGCGGAGGCAGTCTCGCTACCAGGCGGCTGCTCAGGTCGAGGAATTAGGGTTGGAACCTTTGGTCAAGAATATGGCTGAACAACTGACTTTGGACTCATCCCTTAGAGAGGCTCTTTCGAATATAATGCGAAACCAAACTAAGGCAGGAGTCATAGGTGCATTAAGGGGACTTGCTGAACGACCTGACCAGACATCAACACTTGTTCATCTTCAAAAACCCGTGGTGATTGTTCATGGTGATGTGGATTTGTTGATCTCCGTCGATCGTGCCAGGGAGATGAAAGAATTGAAACCAGACTCGGTATTAGTGGTCATTCCCAAAGCTGGGCATATGCCAATGATGGAAAATCCGGTTGAAACTGCTGCTTCATTTCGAGGATTGATTTAACCTTGCAACCGATAGATTCAAAAAATGCCCATTCTCGGGCATTTTTTGAATCAAGAGTTAGGGATAAATCTCGAGAAGGACAGGATCATAAGTACACCTGCAGCCATGAATGTGAGAACAGCCCTCATGGGGCAGCAGAGGCACCTTGTCTTTCGAGAAAGTCCCGCTCAATTCGAAGCAGAGCGGACACGCATCCGCTCCGGCATTAATTCGAATTTGGCCTACACGTGGGTTGGCAATCAGGTTTTTCAACGCAACTGCCATTGTGGAGAATTCCATTAAATTCGCCTGGCAACTGCTGCAGGTCGAGGCAGTGTCAGGCGAAATGGCATTACATCGAGAACACGTTTGCAAGGCAAGCCTCCGAGGAAGTTTTCCCTATTTTACTCCCAGATAGCTTAAGCTTGCAAAGGATTAGGTGCTATAAAGGGACTGGTATGTTTGCGTAGGTCAACCCCGTTATTCTCAGCATTTGCCCTGCGGGTGAGGTTGTTCAAATGAGCAATTAGGACTCCGCTGGGTACGGGTTTGATCAGGTAATCATCGGCCCCTGCATCAAGCGCGCTGGCGACCATGCCCGGATTATCGAGCGCTGAAAGGATGATGATCGGGACTTTGCTGAAACTGCGGACTTCCCGGCACACCTCCCAGCCATCCTTGCCAGGCATCATCAAGTCGAGGATGATGATATCCGGATCAATGGCGCGAACCAGCTGTAATCCTTCCTCGCCGTTATTGGATGTATAGATTTCCAGGCCATGGCTTTTTAACAACAACGACAATAAATCTGTCATGGCGGGATCATCATCGATAGCGATGGCTTTGATGGGCATAAAAGTCTCCACGATTGTGTGCTGCCCCAATTATCGCTTATCTTTGCCGTTTCCAACTTTGCAACTGGTTTACAGTATAAATGCGTGGGATTTTTTACAATTGGCCGTTGTCCGTAAATGATTCCATCCACGCCAAATGATCTGGGTCATTAAATCGATCGAGCAGGAATGCACTGGAATACTTGGGAAGGTCTCCGCCTGAAATGTGAAGTGAGATTAACTCCCCCACACCGCATGCTGACATGATCCCATAACCGGAAAGGGCACCTGACAGAAACAATCCTTTTACCGATGTTGGTCCAACGATCGGTCGGTTATCGCGGGACTTCGTGTAGAAACCACCGTCAAGCTGTGGACGGGGATATCGGCCATAATACCCTTTTAGTGCGGGAATCATCCTGGTCATTCCCCTCAGGGCAACTTCGGGGTAGTACTCATCGAGTGGTGGATTTGATGAAGGTTCCATTTCCTTATCTTGATATTCCCACAACATTAACACCATATCACTTCCAGATCCACCTTCAGGTCGAGTGTGCGCACCCGAAGGGAAAGGATCGGTCAACCACTTGGTATCAGGATCATTTTTGAGGTCTTCAGCCTCTTCTTGGCTCCAATCCAGTCGTTGTGGATCGTCCCAAATTAGCAAAGGTGCATCCCGGTTAACCGCCCCCAGGGTATCTTTAAAAGCAACTTTTAAGTGCAGTTCGGTTTTTACAGGAATATCCTGGCCACATAGAATCCCGATGCTCTTAAGATAAGGTCCTGCTGCATTTAAAAAAGTATTCGTGAGAATGATTTCTCCAGAATCAACTGCAATAGAATTTACTTGATTGTTTTTGATTTCCACTCCGGTCACTTTTCGGGAAACGAATCGGACACCCATTTCGCGTGCCTGATTCAACAGGTGCATACCCAATTGTTGGGCTGACAACCACCCTGCCCTGCGGACATGAAGTGCGGCAACGGAATTCTCGGTCAGGTAAGGGAAGTGTTTTCCTACGAGTCGGGTGCCTAAAAGTAAATCCGCTCCAGTGAGCTTGTCATCATAACCTTCATTCTTGTGACGCATATACGTTGAATCTGATTCGGTGTGGATACGCAATGGTCCGGCGCCGAGATCAGAAATCTTCTGAGCCCGCTGGGTCATGGCTGGGATTTTATCTTTATCCGCAGTTACAAATAGGTAGCCACGTTTGTTCAACGAAAAAATGTTTCCACTGGTTTCTGCTATAGATTCCAAAAGGTCTATGGATCTATTCATTAAAGCAAGCATTTCCGGGTCTGGCCACCAATTTCGATAACATTCGGTTGAACGGCTGGAAGTTAAATTCAAAGGCGGCAGCTCATCTATCAAGGTGATATCCCGGACACCTTGTCGAGCAAGGAAGTAAGCAGCACCTACGCCTGCGATACCCGCACCGCAAATGACAATCTCCGAGGAGGACATGATTAATTCTCTGCCAAAATTCTTAGAAGGGGATAAGGTTGTTTGTTAAGTTGACATTTTAAAACCGCCCATCTTGGGGCGGTTTTAATCCGTGAGAATGGTTTTCATCTCGGTGAGTTTCTCTGCCAAGATCGAATTTTGAGGTTCAACGAGTATACCCCCGTCTGGGAAAATGATGGTGGGGACACTTTCATTCCCGTGGTTTATTTGCCGTACAAACTCTCGAGCTTTGTTGTCATCCGCAATATCGATATCGATGAATGGAATCCTGGAATCTACCATCAACTTCCGTGCCCTGCGGCAATCCGGGCACCAGGATTTACCATAGGCGACGATTGTTTTTGGTGAAAACGAATATAAGTCGTCAGTTGCCATTGTCCAGTCAGTTCAGTCGCGTGAAATTTTTTTGCCCAATTCTTCATCAGAGGGCTCGATTAAAATGCTGCCATCGGGAAAAATAATGGTAGGAATCCGAACCCGGCGTGTCAGCTTTTCAACAAAAGTAAACGCATCACGGTCTTTCCCAATATCAATTTCGATATGTTCGATCTTTCGATTGGCAAGGAAAGCTCGCGATCGCCGGCAGTCCGGGCACCATATCGTGGAGTACATCACGATCATATTGGGATGGGGGTTATATAAATCTGCGTTATCTGTCATAAGAATATCAATGTTGGATTGAAAAAATTATACATGAGGGACTTTCTGCAGACAAGGTGGCGTGCATGAAAACTGTAATGAATTTCGGGTGACTGGCATCCTGTTTCTTAGGTGTCCTTTTACCTTCCGGGGAGGGAGACAGCTTCCTCCCGTTTTAAAGAGGGACATCCTAAATAATAAAAAAAATCCCAGCAATGGACATTGCGTATAACCAATGGTGGAATTGGTAACGAATAAAGAAATTGACCACCAGTAAGAACGCGAAGACTATATCGAGTTATTTATGATTATTCTTTTGGTGGCGAAGGGCGTTATCAATAATCAACTTGAGAAAACCGGAATGCTTCATGGGATCCCGGAGAAGAATGCTGTCCGCACAGGCGGGATCCGCAGGATCGTCGAAGACACCGCAGCTGGGATTTATCTCGATCATGAAAATTTCTCCCTCGCGATTCATGCGAAAATCGCAGCGGGCATAGCCGTTGCCTTTCATTTCGACGAACAAGCGGCTTACATAATTGCGCAGAGTCTTATCGACCTTCGGATCGGTCACCGCGACAGGTTTCATTAAGGCAGCATTGGTCCATTTCATATCCACATGTTTGAAGCTTTCCCCGGGTGGAAACAGATATTCAATGGGTTGGAACGTGTGGGGCCGTTTTGGATTGTCTAGATTTTCCACGGCCAGAGCGGTGAGTTCGTGGCCGTCGATAAATTCTTCGATGAGTACACCGTCAAACTCGTCGAAGGTAATGGCTGCTTGGGCGTGAAGGTCAGCGGAATTAGTCACACGGGATTCCTTTCGGATTCCCATGCTTGCCCACCCGTGGGGTGGTTTAACTATCAATGGATATTGAAGCGTTCTTGACGCAAATTCAACTTCTTCTTGCGTAGAGGCGAACACACTTCCAGGAAATGGGATTCCAGCCTTCATTGCGGCATCCTTCATCTCAGCCCGGGGAGGATCATAAAAATGTCCAAAAGCTCCGGTTATTGCGGCTCCCATTCCTCTCAGGATGTTTGGAAGATCGTAAAGCCAGTCATCCGGAGAGCCGGCTGTCAAATTAATGAATACCTCGACGCCGTTATCCACCAGGCTTTTTACTTCGGCCTCGATATTATCTGGATCAAGGACACGATGCTCCCAATCATAGCCATCAAAATAAGGTGCCAAATCGTACCCTAGCGGATCGGAATTATCACCTGTAGGACTGGATAGAATACATATGTGCATAACTACACCTCTCGAGTTCTTTCAGCCATGGATGCAATCAGGTTCTCCCGGATAGGTTGCGTGTTCAAGCCGTCAATCTGCATGGCGAGGACAACACCTCCTATAACGGGAGGGACATTAAGGCGGACAAGCCTGGCATCCGGGGCTAATTTGTGGATCGTTTCACCCATCGTTTCTTTCATTAGCGGATGACCTTCAAATAAACTTCCAATTAAAATGACTTCAAATTTCTCATGTTCTAACTGCAATTGCCTAACTACGCCGCACGCGAGCTGCCCCAATTGGTCACCTGCCCAATGCACAACATTAAGCGCCTCTTTATCTCCCTCAGCAGCAATTTTGAATACCAACATGATGATTTCGGGTGAGAAGGCATACCGTCCCACGTAAACACCTTCAACGAGGTCATCCAGGCTTGATGCGCCAATAAACTCGAGGAGCGCCGGAGTGAGTGCTGTTGCGGGACCGCGCTTATTCCATTCGAAAGTAACGGCTTGCATTGCGCGCGCAGCGATATCAAATCCGCCAGCATACTCACCGGACCAATAACTGCCTCCTCCGACGACACGGCCTTCCCGTCCAAGGTCCTTCCTCCAACCGCGGCAATTGCAACCGGTTCCGGATACCACAGAGATTCCCCAACCTTCAGACGCACCTGCAAAGATTCCGAGAGTGGTATCGTTGACAATCTCCACCGGACAACCCAAGCCAGCCGGTGTTACAGCCTCCAAAATCATAGACCGCTGGCTTGGCCAATCGTATCCAGCCAAACCCATGCCAGCACTTGAGATATCGCCAATCGTAAGTCCCGAGTTATTTAAAGCCTCAGATATGGATTCGGAAAGGGATCGGGTCAGTCCATCCAACCCGACGCCTTCCCAGTTGCCTGGTCCAGCATGACCAAACCCTGCCACAGAACCTGATTCATCCGCAATCAAGGCGTGAGTTTTTGTCCCACCTGCATCCACGCCGAGATAATAACGTTTGGGATTTGAATTTATATTTGTCATGCCGTTTGGTCACCCATCAGTTGTTTTTTTGCGGCAACTGCGGCCTGGATTTCCTGCAGGCGCTTTCCGTGCAGTGGATAAAGCCAAAGCAGGAAGATCGCCAACAGAAATCCTATTGTCGTCGGGATTGTCAGGAAAAGGCGAAAACCCAGATCGACCGATGCGGGCTGCACATCCAACAGCGTGTCATATCCAAATGCCGGCATCATGGTACCAAATGAAGAGGCAACAAGCAGTCCACTAAGAGTAATGATAAATCCACTCATCCCGAAATACATACCGGCACGTTGATGCCCGGTTTTGACTTCGTCTTCATCCACCACCTCGGTCATGATAACATCACCGATCAGTACCAATCCACCCAGGCCAATGCCAATAATCACAGCTGCAAAGTAAGTCAACGTGATGGAAGGTGCGAATCCTAATGGGATTATTCCAAGAATCATTACTGCATTAGCCAACATCAATGTACGGCGCGAATCCAGTTTGTTCGCCACCCAATTTCGCCAGGGGTAGAGAGATATCATGGCCACGATAAACGCTATCCCAAAAATAATAGTAGCCAGGCTCTCGTCTACATTCATGCTGTATTTCATGTAAAAAAGCATTCCCATTTGCAGTGTGCCTGTGGCAAAGAACCTCATGGCTTGTGAACCGGCAGCCGTCCAATAACTTCTGTTGATGAAGGTGGCTTTGAGAGCTGCAACGAACGGAAAACTTGTGTCGGTTTGCAGGTCTTTTCGTTCAAACAAGAATGGATAACCAATATAAATAGCCACAACCGAAATTACAGCCAGCACGGTGGCCATTCCCGACCAACCCAGAAATTCCGCGAGCATAGGCGGCAAGGCGGCCCCAATCACAAGGGCAATCGTTTGGAAAATATTCATTTTTGCTGCGGCATCGGTCCGTTCCCGATAGGTTCCGAACATCTCCGGCAGAAGGCCATAATAGCCTGTCGCCAACGCCGTATACAGTCCCTCCCATACGATGAGACAGACCCCGAAATAAAGGAGCAAACCCGTAGGATTGTCTCTACCGTCAAATGGAGCCGTAAAGAGAAGGGCAAACATCACACCATAAGGGAGTCCGCCAAAGAGGATGTATGGCAGTCGCCTGCCCCAGCGCGACCTGGTCCGATCGGAAAAATATCCCAATGTTGGATTGTTCAATGCATTGTAGAGCGTGTAAACGAACCAGAATGCGGAAAACCATGTCGCTGGAAGGTTCTTCACATCGACGATGTAAAAGGCCATAATCCCAGCCACTGCTTCGGCAGGAGTGGCAACTCCCAGGCTGGTGACTGCGTACATTATTCGAGTTTTCGTGCTGGTAGCGAGTTGGTTTGCCAATTGAACCTCACAATAATTCCCGTAATTGACGGTAGCCAATCACCTGTATCCCCGAATCCTTGATGTATTCCTTGACTTCTTTGCTTAAGAATGCCTTATAGTTAGCGACCCGGCTTTGCCAATCATCGGCAATCGCCCGGATTTCCGGCGAATCGATTGATGGGTGCAGGATGAAATGTGTTATTCCGGGTGGTAATTCACCAAGGGCTTTCCTCGCTATGTCAATTTGTCCGTCTGGCTGATCGAGCGGCATGAAACGGATGTGATCGATAAGCGGAATCCCTTGTTCCTCCAGCATTGTCATAATTTCCATATACCCGCGAGCATCTTCGGGGGACGCTCCCATCCCTTCGAACAGGTCATTATTTCCGCGCAATATCATCAATGGGATCCTGTTGGAAAAACCAGCCTGGATATAAGCAGGCAGGAGCAGCGGATGAAAAATCGAACCCATGTGGGTATCCATGTGGGTCACATCGATGCCCCACGATTTCGCGCGTTCGATTTGAAGTGTCAACTCGACTAG
Source organism: uncultured Chloroflexia bacterium (assembly GCA_963774975.1). Taxonomy (GTDB): domain Bacteria; phylum Chloroflexota; class Anaerolineae; order Anaerolineales; family Villigracilaceae; genus JBGPQJ01. The sequence continues at coordinate 323,030 of CAVZGY010000001.1, read as the reverse complement.
TACAGAATCGGGATCGGCATTTTCCTGGACTTGCGCGGACGTGCCGTAGAGGAAACCGGAGGAATCAATCAAACCCGATCCTGGGTCTCGCGTGGAGAGCGGACCCCATCGATACAGATCCCATTCGGCGGTGAGTGTCGCATGGACTCCCATGTCCATACCTGGATTACTTTCGACATAGTTCTGCGGCTGCCGGTGCCCAGGGGCAGGGCATCATCACGGCTCCCGATGAGATAGTTCCATAATCCCATAAGTCGTAAAATGCCTGGACGGATGCTTGGCACATTCCGATGTCATCCGCATGGATAATCACGACTCGGTCCTGGGCAGAATAACCTAATTTCTCAAGTGTTGGATTAGGTCGCAGATTCATAATCTTTGCCTTTATGCATTCTCATTTTTGACGATTGTGGACTTCATTGAATTTGTTTAACTGTGCAGAAAACAGCTCCATCCTTTTTGATTTCAAATAAAGAGGGATCACTGACGTGATATTTCTGGTCGAGGTTGGAACGACTACTGAGGAGGAGGAGATCTCCAGGTTGAGTTGTATCAAGGTCCGGTTCGAACTGTTCAATTACCAGGTTATCGCCCGCATATTGAGTTGCTAGATATTTATTCCGATGCACAAACACTTTTTGTTTCACATCGTTCCTATTTATTTGATCGAATACTTCTTTATAACACGTCAACCAGTAATCTGTTTCATATTTGCGGAATGCTCCCTTGGTACCACCGATAAAGGTATTATAGTAAGTGTATTGATAGGGGTGTAACGAAATAATCCCTAGCAATCCCGGAAGGACAATTAGAAAAATTAGGATGGGGTTAAGCCATTTGATTTTATTCTTTTCAATGAGTAAATAAAAGGAAAAACCTCCAATTATGAATACGGGTGGCAGCAGGAAGGTGAAATGCCTGAAGCCATCATATTGCGGAGGGGTGGCAAGGATGACATATGTGAACGGAATCAAGAACCACAAAGAGAAAGGAACAAATTCCTTCCAGCTCAATTTCCCTTTGACCATAAGGAGAATGGAACTCACTAAACCAATGAAAAATATCAGCCAAACGGGTTCGGTTAGCGTGAGTCCAAGCATTGTTAAGAAGTAGTCCAAGGGCAGGGCTTTTGATGATATCACCTGACCGTTAAAAAGCACGGGGACATTTTGAGGATTGTTAGCCATGTGCTTTAGGACAGCAAGGTATCCGCTAATCGGTGAACGCCATAAATATGGCCAGAGAAAGTACATCGTCAAAAAAGCAATAATCGCATAAACGATAATTCCCGATAATGATCGTCTCTTAAATCTGAAAACGAAAAACAGTGAGACGATAAGGCCCGCAAGAGGTCCGAGAATTCGAATAGCGGTGAGAAACCCTAAGGTTACTCCCGCGAAAATTGTATATTTCCACGATAAACTTATTTGTATAGCGCGGTACCAATTATTCACTAAATCTTTTTTAAAGGTGGACAACATCGCCAAAATGCCAAGAAACACTGTTACCATGAATAATGGAAGTGTGAAGCGGTTGAATATCCCCAACCCCTTTGCGATATAGGCGTCCGGGTTTGATCCAGTGGGATTATTGGCCAGTAGTTTGAAGATAATACCTGGGACCGTCGCGGGATTCTCGAAGGCATCACGGATGACAACTGGAATCCACTCTTGAATTTGAGATCTGAAAAGTGCGGTGGAAATACTTGTTAGCAAAAAGAAAAAGAACGCTATCCACAGGAAGATCCGAACAACTTTCCATAACTTGGGATGTGACAATTCGCGGTTGGGATTTAGTTCGGGGAGGGATGCCTTCTCCACCATTCCATATCCGGCGTAGATTGCGATGATAAAAAATACCGTAAAGGGAATATCCTTGGGATTTATGAAGGCATGTCCCCACAAAAGAGGTTGAGTCGCAAAAAGAAGCGCTGCAGAGAATGCTGCCCACACGGGCATCCATTTTTTCGCCAGCACGTAAAGAAATACCACGCCCACAATAAATAGAATAAAATTAATCAGATGCCAAGCAGAAAAATTCGACGAATCCGTGATCGCCATGATTAGCAAAACAAAGGGCCTTGCGGAAAGAATATACGCAGGCCCATACATCATATGATCGGTTTCGCTTGGTCCATAAGCCTTGAGAATGTTAAAATCACCAGATAATCGCTCCGTGATTGAATATGCATATGGAATGGCATCCGCGTATTTATAAAACAAAGGTTCATCCCATCCCATTCCGTAATCTTGAAATGTTAAAAAGCCTGCAACCAGGCAAATCAAAGCAAGTAGGCTTATTGGAAATGCGGGGTGATTGAAAAACTTTTTGCAAATTTCTCTCACGAATTCTCCACAAGAAAAATAAAATACATTATAACTGCTTATATTTGATTTACCACAGTGATTGCGAAAAATTTTAAATGGATTCGTAGTGAGTGTAAAATTAAAAATGATGGAGAAGTGTATGAAAATCAGAAAAACTAAAGGATTAACATTCGATGACGTTCTCCTTTTACCGAAACGTTCTTCCATTGCTTCCAGAAAAGATGTCGACACAGGAACCATGTTGACTGAAAAAATTCCGCTCCGAATTCCCATTGTGAGTGCAAACATGGACACGGTCACAGAGGCTTCCATGGCAATAGCCCTGGCGCGGCTTGGAGGAATAGGGGTCATACACCGCTTCATGACCATCGAGCAACAGGTCAAGCAGGTTGAAAAAGTGAAGCGCGCTGAAGGCTTCATCATTGAGAATCCATACACGGTCGAAGTCGGGTCATCGATTTTCGAGGCTTTGTCGATGATGAAGTCGCGGGGAGTCGGTGGGTTGATTGTGATCGATATAAATGGGAAGTTGGCTGGTTTAGTCACCCACCGAGATGTTGCGATGGCTCCAGAAGTTAACGCACCAGTAAGTTCAGTGATGACACCTGTGGAGAAAATTATTTATGCCCGTCCGGGAATTTCTCCTGGTGAGGCGAAAGTAATGTTGCATGAGCATCGCCTGGAAAAATTACCCGTGGTAAACGATGATGGGATGCTGATCGGATTGATCACTGCCCAGGATGTTCTCAAGCGTGAACATCATCCCCATGCCACAAAGGATGGACGTGAACGACTTAGGGTTGGCGCCGCGGTTGGCGTTGGTGAATCCGAGCTTGAAAGGGTAAAAGCCTTAACGGCTGCCGGTACTGATGTGTTGGTTTTGGATATCGCCCATGGACATGCTGACCATTGCGTCAACATGGTAAAAACGATTCGTAAGATATTTACAGAGATTCAAATCATCGCAGGGAACGTGGCTTCAAGCGATGGGGCGGTTGAACTGGCGAGAGCCGGCGCAAACGGGATTAAAGTAGGCATTGGCCCTGGTTCGATTTGCACGACACGGGTTGTAACGGGGTTTGGCGTGCCTCAATTGACAGCGATAATGGATAGCGTTGAGGGGTTGAGAATTGCCGGATTGGAAAGAATCGCTGTGATTGCCGACGGGGGGATAAAGACATCCGGTGACATGGTGAAAGCCCTGGCTGCTGGGGCAAGCTCGGTGATGATCGGAAGTTTATTTGCAGGCTGTGATGAAGCCCCCGGTTCCCCTGTAATCCGGGATGGTCAAAAAGTAAAAGTAGTACGGGGAATGGCCTCACTGGGTGCGGCGATTGGTCGCAAAGCAGCTGAAAATGGCTTGGGCACTGACGATGAGAGTGCAGAAAGCCAGGAAGATTGGGCCAAGGTTGTGCCCGAAGGAGTGGAGGCTGTGGTGCCTTATCGCGGCAATGTCTCTGAAATAATTTACCAATTAGTGGGTGGTCTTCGTTCCGGTTTGAGTTATGGTGGAGCTCAAAACATTCGCGCTCTTCAGGAAAATGCTGAATTTATCGAGATCACACCAGCAGGCATTCGGGAAAGTAATTATCACGACGTTGGAAAATTATAATTTCCTAATAGGTATTGCGGAATATCACCACGTGCAATATTATTGATTCGTCATGGATTAGGAGTCGGTGTGGAATATCTTGGTGTGATATTGATCCCTGCCGCCCATGCGTTTAGGTAAGGATAGGGATCGATCTCTCCACGGCGTGTTTTCCAGTCCTCCGGGTAGGTAGGGTGTGAAATGCCAAAGTGCAAATGTGACACGGTCCCTTGGGCATTGCCGGATTCCCCAATGTACCCTAATAATTGACCAGCAGTGACATGCTGTCCCGTTTCAACCCCATCTGCGATTTTTACTAAATGTGAACCGTAATAGCGTAATCCATCGTCTCCAATTATCGCAATGGCAATTCCACCTCGAACGCCCGGATCGTCTGTAACCGGATCCCAAATGTCTTCATAGGAAATATATTCAACCGTGCCATCCGTCACGGCAACATATTCCCAACCCACAGGGGCGAAAATGTCTATGGCTGGGTAACCATGGGCTGCTAAACCTTCAGCGTAATCCACGGATCGCCCTGGTCTGACTGGAAATATATATTGGTTAGGATTTAACGTTGTTGTTGGTGTCACAATAAGGGAGGGGGTCGGAGAATTCGTTGCAGAAAAAGTATTCGAAATTTCGGGTGTAAATGTAAGCGTGATTGCCATGATTTCTTTAGTTATGGACGAAGGCGAATTAGTAGGTAAGGAAGCACTTTTGGTTTTGTTACAACTCGTTATCGTTGCCGCAACTGTTAATGCCAGAACGCTCATTACCAACCCTAGATTGAAGCCCGATTTTCGAAAAATTAAATATGATATACCCTTTTTTTTGATATATCGTGATCCGTCTGGCATCGATGCGCAGTCCTTATAGGGTGAATATAATAAATAATTCCAACACATCAAAAACAAATCGGTTCATCGTGGAGCGCCGAAGCTGCGTTTATTGTGTCTCAGTAACCTTGTGAATAGACCGAGGTGATTCAGTATCGTATCCCTTAGCTTGCGTTAGATGGTAACAAAATAATTGGGCGGAAATGATCGTGATTATTGGCGTAAGCCATTCAGGGATTCCCGCTGGAAGTTCAATGGATGATTGAGCCAGTTCGAGAACAGATTGCTGATCCGAGATGACTAGCAACTCCGCACGATGTTCCTTTTTTAGCTCAATCAGCATTGAATTGAGAGAGTTAAAAACCGCACCTCCCGGAGCAACAGCCATCACTGGAAATCCCCTTTCCACCATGGCAATAGGCCCGTGTTGGAAATCGGCGCTTGAATATGGCTCGGCTACAACGTAGGCAAGTTCTTTTAGTTTGAGGGACCATTCAAAAGCAGTCGAATAATTAAATCCGCGCCCGAGCACGACGCAGCGTTCCATAAATAAATAGCGTTGGGCTATCGCCTTGATGTGCTCGGAAAGAGAAAGTATTTTTTCCGCCCAATCAGGTAATTTTTGGAGTTCGTTCTCCCGGTCCTTGTCATTATTAAGAGCGGTAGAAAGCATCGCCATGGTGAGAAGCTCGGCGGTGTAGGTCTTTGTTGCAGCGACCGCTTTTTCGGCTCCTGCCTGGATGTCGATGACAAAGTCAGATTCATCTGCCAGTGGTGATTTTGGCTCATTGGTGATGGCCAGGGTGAGGCAGCCTTGTTTCCTGCCTTCTTTTAGAACGCTGACTATATCAGGCGATTTACCAGATTGAGAGACGCCTAATACGAGCGCATTATTAAGACGGGGAGGTTTTTGATAAAAAGTGAAAAGAGATGGTGTTGCCAATGCAACCGGAATGCTGTTGTATGCGCCCCAAAGATAATTGGCATAGCGACCTGCGTTATCCGATGTGCCTCGTGCAGCTAAGAAAACAAAGGAAACATCCTTCTTTCGAATTTCGGAAGCTATCGTGGCGATTGTGTCCCGTTGATTTACCAATAAATTGCGCAGGATGGACGGTTGCTCAAAAATCTCCGTGTAGAGGGTCATGGGTAGCCTTTCAGGTGTGCAAAAATCAATTCTAGATCGAAAGCCAGCTTCGGTACTTATGGTAATTCTATCCTTCTTTGGATGTTTGACCAACTCGGCAGGGTCGACCGTCAATCTAAAACCCGATTCACATAATGTTATCCGGTAATGATGGCCAATCTGAAATTTGTTCCGCACGGTCTTGCCAATTTTCTTTGCCACTCCACGAAAGGATTTCCAAAGAATACACTGACGTTCGCTCCAATTCCTTTGGTGTGATCGGGCGGTATTCAATTCCCTTCCGTACTTTCGGAAAATATTTTTCGATCAGTTTTTCGAGAACGTATCGTTTTTCAGACTGATCTAATATTATCGCAACCTGTCCAAATACCAAGACAGATCTGTATTGGATGGAAAATTCCAGCGCCGCATTGGATGGCAGCAGCCTGCCGAATTCGCTGCTTTCGAAGCAGACAAGAGGCTGGTTCTCCAGGTTGGACCGGGTCCGCCCAGTGATATTTGAGTGGAAAATGATTCGATGCTTTTCCTCGTCAAACCAATAATTGGTCGGTGTAATAAAAGGCTGAGTACCAGAATTGTGCGCCACGTGGCCGATCATGCCCCGGTGTAGAAATGATTTGATCCAGTCGTCATCACGTTTGTACTCGGGTAGACGTTGATGTTCGGATGGTTCCTTGTTGGAATAATCGATCGGCATGGTATTTTTTTTTACCTTTCTTTGAGGTCTTGTTCTGGTATGGAGCCTGCATCTGGGATATCCCGGGCTGCTTTGGAGAGTATGTCCATTGACTTGGCAATAAGGTTATCTATTACATCCTGCGATGGCATTTCCCCTTGGTGACTTTTTTCAAGTGCCTTAATCACACCTCCGCGAGTGCCCGAAGCACGCCTCGCCCACTTCGAGTCGACGTTGAGCCGTTCAAGTCTATCTGCCATCATCGTTAATAAATTAATCCGTTCGTTATTCATTGTCAAATTACCGCAGGAGGCTTTCAAGTATTATTTTACTCGAAGGTAAACTACCGTTCCCTTGGCACGAGCGAATCTGCCGGAAAAGGTTGGAACCGCTTATAATGGCGGATATTTAATATAGGAGAAGATTAATGAATGCTCATTCGGTTGCTGCCGCTCCGGTGGCAGATGTAAAAGTTAATCGCTTTGTTGCGCAAGTCTACATGCTCATGACCCTGGGCTTATTGGTGACAGCGATTACATCGACAGCCATTGCGGCCAATGCTGCCTTTATTCTGCGCCTGGCAACGAGTCCCTGGCTGGCTTTTGGTTTGTTTATTGTCCAGATTGCTATTGTGGGTTTCCTGAGCGGAGCCGTGATGCGGATGAAAGCCGGCTTGGCTTTTTTCCTGTTTATTCTTTATGCCGCCTTGACAGGTGTGACTTTATCCACCCTATTTCTTTATTACGGTCAATCGGATATTTCATCTGTGTTTTGGATGACAGCTGGTACCTTTTTCCTAGCGTCTGTTGTAGGTCTGATCACCAAGAAGGACCTATCCTCCGCGGGTATGGTTCTTGTAATGCTGCTCTTGGGCTGGAGTTTTATGTGGTTCATGAGTTGGTTCTTCCCGTATTCCAATTTCAATTGGGCGATGAATTTCATCGGCATCGCTCTCTTTGTGGGGTTGGCTGCCTGGGATGCGAACCGAATCAAAAATATCGGCGCTCAAGCGGGGAATCATCCTGAGAAGGGTGGGTTGGTCGTGATCGGTGCGCTGGCTCTTTATTTGGATTTTATCAACCTGTTCTTGTTGATGCTTCGCGCCAGTAATAGATAATTTGGTTGAATAAGTTACATAAAACAGGAGCGAGTATTCGCTCCTGTTTTATGTAACTTCAATCCGGTTAAGAACTTATTTCACCAATTATCCAAGATCCATAGCTTACTCCCCTATCATTTTTGTATAGAATCCACTCCGAGCAATCCAGTATGATTGTTTTAGAACCTATGAAGCGTCGTTTTTTATTGCTGCTGTGTGCCGTCTTCATGGTGCTGCTGGGATGTGTTCTCCCACCCCAGCTTGCACCCTTATTGCCGTTCATGCCTACCAACACGGCCGAGTTTGCGCCTGCCATATTGCTTCTGCAATACGGGCTAGTGACGAATACCCCTTTTCAACCGGTCGAAAACACTGTCACCTTTACTCCCTCTGATACAGTGACCTCCACCCTGACCGAAACCCCCTCCGCCACGAACAGCCTCACCCCCACACTGACTGGGACATCCACCCTTTCACCCACTACCAGCCTCACCCCCACACGGATTGGGACATCCACTCTTACGCCCACTACCAGCTTAACATCGACAATTTCCAGAACGCCTACCAAATCAAAGACCTCTACGATATCCAATACGCCGACCCAATCGAGAACCACAACGCTCACATTCACCCGCACGGAGACAAGAACTCCGACTCTCTCCTACACTCCAAGCCGGACCAGTACTGCGACCCTTACCAGGACGCCATCCAGCACACCGACTGCCTCCAATACTTTTACCCAAACATTTACTCCGACGAGCACTTATACTCCCACCCTTACCCGGACGCCGATAGCTACTTTCACCGCCTCCCTGTCCCCGACCGGAACCAATACCTCGGCCCCGACCAATACGTTTTCTCCGACCTCCACTCCGACAGTCACAAATACTCCGACAATCTCCAACACCCCCTCAATCACTCCGACTATTACGGAAACCCGGACACCCACCAACACCCGCACGCCAGGCCTGACCTATACTCCGACCGCCACCCGGACAGGATGTAACGTCGTCTACAACAGTGGTTACGAAGACCAGATCATCAGCCTGATCAATCAAACCCGCATTGCCAACGGTCTGAACGCGTTGACGGTCAATAGTTCGTTGATGAATTCGGCGCGCGCCCACAGCACGGATATGGCGGTCAATAATTTCGTCAATCATACCGGCTCGGACGGTTCGACCGCCTGGCAGCGCATGCAGCGCGCCGGCTACGGTGGGCGCTGGGGGGGGGAAAATATCTATGGCGGCTACAACACGACTCCTGATCAAGCCTTTAGTTGGTGGTTGGGCAGTACGCCGCACCTGAACAATATTCTCGGCATATATTACCGCGACGTGGGGGTCGGGTATGCATACTGCTCCTCGGGTACGTATCGAAATACCTACACCATCAATTTTGGCACCCCTTGATCTGGCAGCTTGGGGTGCGAACTGGATAAAGAATATTGGCGCATAAGCGGGGAATCATCCTGCAAAGGGTGGGTGGGTCGTGATCAGCGGCCTGGCTCGTTACTTGGATTTAATTAGCATATTCCCGTTGATGCTTCGTCCCAGTAGAAGAAAATGTGGTTGAATTATTAACAAAAAACAGGAGCGAAATCCGCTCCTGTTTTTGAATACATCTATCAGAATTAGAACTTGTTCTCTTTGACTTCCAACACGAAGGATCGTGTGGTGACGATCTGAGAGTAGATTCCTGCGCCGGCGAGCACGACGAACAGGAGCCACCACCAGATATTCATTGAGACGGCAGCTTTTGCGGCCAATGTGGCTAATTGAGCAACATCGACTTTTCCGAAAGCAAAGAGTATGGTGGCAATGACCACACCTGCTCCTGCAAGCGACGTGCCTATGATGATCACATATTTCTGGACGTTGAACTTCAACACCACAAAAGCAAGGGCAACCGCGGCCACAATGCCGATCAGCCAGGTGAGGAAGTTCAGTTCAAAGCCGATAGCCCACATCAAGCCAACTGCAAGGCTGTATCCGATAGACCCGGCAAAGATGGCCACGCCAAACAGGTAGAAGAAATAGGACAGTACGGCGAAAACAACGCCAGCGATTAATCCCACCACCCAGCTTGCGACTGTGGCAAACATCTCATACCCGAAGAGGGCATGCATTGTTTGAGCGCCCAGACCGAAGCCCCATACAAAACCGAAGATGGGCAGCAGGATAAGGAACCAGCGATAGCCGTTGAAAGCCATCGCCACCCCGATTAACAGGGCGATTATTACTGCGCATAGAAGTTCGAAAGTCATTATTATTCTCCTTTTTCCCAAAAATTATGAATTATTGATTTGCAACCTATTATAACCCTCTTGTCAAGCTTGAGTTGCGCTGAAAAGCACAAAAAGGCGTCCCCGGCGAGGGTCGAACTCGCAACCACCGGATTCGAAGTCCGTTACTCTATCCATTGAGCTACGGGGACATGCGCGCAAATTATAACCGATTTGAAATTTCACTTGCCCCTATGAGAGAAAACCCTTAGAATAAATAAATATGGAGCTAAGTGGTTGATTGGCAAGAAAGGACTCATCATGGCTGACCTGAAGGTCTTCGGCGAAAAGTTAATATCGAATTTAGAAAGTGTCATCATTGGTAAGAAGCAATCGATCGAGCTGATTGTAATTAGCCTCCTTTGTCAGGGTCATGCCCTCATCGAGGATGTGCCAGGTGTGGGGAAAACAATGCTTGCGCGTAGCCTTGCGAGGTCTTTAGATTCGACTTTTAACCGGATCCAGTTTACGCCCGACATGCTGCCGAGCGACGTAACCGGCGTCTCCATATATAACCAGCAAAGCCGGGAATTTGAATTTCGTCCCGGTCCGATCATGGGGCAGATAGTTCTGGCGGATGAAATTAACCGCGCAACGCCCAAGACCCAGGCAGCATTGCTCGAAGCGATGGAAGAGCATCAAGTCACCGTGGATGGAGTTACGCACATGCTGCCAAAGCCGTTCATGGTCCTCGCGACTCAGAATCCAATTGAATATGAGGGCACGTTTCCGCTTCCGGAAGCCCAGCTCGACCGTTTCCTCCTCAGGGTCCGGCTCGGTTACCCCTCTCTTATGGATGAAATCCATGTCCTCGAGCAGCAGCAACTGCAGCATCCCATCGAAAAACTGGAAGCAGTGTTCACCAGCGAACAGGTGCTGGAGGCGGCAGATGAGGTCAAGTCAATTTTTGTCTCCGCCCCAGTGAAGCGTTACATCGTTGATCTGGTCACCCGCACGCGGCAGAGTGCTGATGTGTACCTGGGCTCAAGCCCTCGAGGGTCGTTGGCATTGTTCAGAGCCGGTCAGGCACGGGCTGCACTTGCCGGGAGGGCATTCGTTCTTCCGGATGATGTCAAAGCACTAGCCCAATCCGTCTTAGCCCATAGAGTCATCGTTACGCCTGCGGCCCGGCTGCGCGAAGTGAGTGCGGAGCGGATTGTACAGGAGATTATCACCAGCACCAGTGTCCCGGGTGGGGATTATCAACCACCCTCCACATAGTAAAAACCCAATGAATCAAGCCGGACGGGTCTTAATAGCGATTATTCTAATCGTAGGCATTGTTGGTGTCCTTGTTACTGGCGCCGTGATGTATACTCGCCTGATTCTTGCTGGCTCCTTGATAATAGTCATATCCTGGGTGTGGACCTATTCGTCCCTTTACGGAATCAAAGTCTCACGAAGCGCGCGTTCATCAAAAGCAAGCGTGGGGGATGTGCTGGAAGAAAACTTCGAGGTCACCAATCAGACCTTATTTCCACGATTATGGCTGGAAGTGGCGAATGAAACACCCTTGCCATCAGCTTCCGGTTCCAGGCTGGTAACAATGCTCAATGGCCACCAGCGCCGCTTCTACCTTGCCCGGACATGGCTGGTGAAGCGGGGAGCTTTTACTCTGGGTCCCACCGTTCTCCGGGCCGGAGATCCGTTTGGATTATTCAAGACTAAAAGGGAAATACCGGCAAACAAGTCCATTATTGTTCTCCCTATGATTCTAAGCATCACGGAGTTTCCATCCCCTCCTGGACTCTTGCCGGGCGGAAAGGCGATCCGTCGTAAATCGATGGATGTCACGCCTCACGCCTCGGGCGTCCGCGAATATGTGAATGGCGATCCGATCAAGCGAATACATTGGGCATCCACAGCACGACGCGGCCGGTTGATGGTCAAGGAATTTGAACAGGATCCGCAGGCACAAGTTTGGCTGGTGCTCGACACTCAGGCTGGAATCCACTTCGAGAATCCTTATACGCAAAATGTAGACTGGCTTGACGGAGTGATATTCCGCCGGAAGCCCACCATTGAAATCTCCCCTTCGACTTTGGAATATGGCGTTACAATTGCCGCCTCTTTGGCTCATTATTATATTAATAAGCGTAAGGCAGTCGGATTAGTATCCGCCGGGCAGGTGCTCACTGTCATTTCTGCAGAGAGAAGTGACCGTCAGGAAAACAAGATTCTCGAAACCCTGGCTTTTGTCGATGATAGCGGTAAACTTTCTTTGGCCAGCGTGGTTGAAGCGCAGGCAAAATTTTTACCTATCGGCTCGAGTGTGATATTAATCACACCTTCGGTTCGCCAGGAGGTTCTGCTTGCGGTGGGTGAGCTCCAGAGAAGGAATTTACATCCAGTGGTGATCCTTATGATGGTCGATTCTTTTGGCGGACCTCGCGGCAGCGAAAAATTGGTGCGATCTTTGCTTGAATTGAATGTTCCAGTTTGCCAGGTGATTTGTGGTGAAGATTTAAGAAAAACGATATCAGCCTTTGCGGCTCAACACATCACAGAGGAGTTACGGACGTGGCAAAAACCCCTGTATACACAATAGATCTGAATTTTCAAGGTTTTCATAACGCCATTGCGGCTTACCTGATAAAACATGATCATGGCGCCGTACTTGTAGAATCTGGACCCGGGTCAACCTTGCCCACCCTTGAAAAAGCAATCCACGAACATGGAGTAAGGTTAAGTGATATCACGCATGTCCTATTGACTCACATTCACCTGGATCACGCCGGCGCAGCTGGGAAACTGGCACGGAATGGCGCTACCGTTTGTGTCCACCCGGCGGGCGCACCTCATATGATTAATCCTGAAAAACTTCTAGCCAGCGCATCGCGGATCTACGGAGACAGGATGGATTCGTTATGGGGCGAGTTCCTGCCGGTGCCGGAGGAACAAATTTGGCTGGTTAACCACAACGATGAACTTAATTTACACGGTTTAATATTCAGGGCATTGCATACACCCGGCCATGCTGAACATCACGTTTGCTACATATTTGAAGATGTTTGTTTTTCTGGAGACGTAGGCGGGGTTCGGATCCCGGGATATCCTTATTTGCGAGTGCCCATGCCTCCGCCTGAATTGAATTTTGAAAAGTGGTATGGGACCCTGACCATGCTCAGGGGAATGGGAGTGAAACGAATTGCCCCGACACATTTTGGTATTTTTGAAGATCCGGATTGGCATATTTCGCAGGTCGAATCTTCGCTGAAAGCGATAGAAAACTGGATGGAGTCGGTCATGCCAGGCGATCCTCCCATCGAAGTGTTGCGGGAAAAATTCATTAATTGGATCGAGGCCGAATCGTCTAAATTGGAAATGGATTCTCAGGCAAAAAAGGATTATGACCTGGCCAATCCTTTAGGGATGTCTGCCGATGGACTTCAGCGCTATTGGAGAAAAAACCGGTTGGCTACGTAGGGATTATTGTCATGCTAGCTGCATGACACCTTGAAGATGGCAATTCAAATCGATAGTGATACAATTCACATTTGAAACTGGATTTATACAACCCAGACTTTTCTATCATCCTTATGTGATTATAGACCCTTAGACAGGGGTGAATTCTGTCAATTGATTTTCCAGGAGGAACTATGAATATAGGTGTTCCAAAAGAAAGACGACCTTTTGAATATCGAATAGGATTATCGCCTTCCGGCGTGGATATCCTTAGCGAGCAAGGTCATTTATGTTTCGTTGAACATGAAGCCGGTACGGGTGCAGGTTATACGGATCAGGATTTCGAGCGAGTCGGAGCCCGCATCGTTTATTCAAGTGATGAAGTTTTTGGTCGTGCCGACCTTGTATTAAAAATTTCACGACCGCTTCAGGAAGAACTTGAATGGATGCAGCCTGGTTCCAGCCTGGCAGGATTTTTGCACTTGGCTTCCACCCGACAGGATAGGATCAATACCCTGTTGGAAAAGAAGATCACCTCAATTGCCTACGAACAAATCCAATTGAAGGACGGCTCGCTTCCCGTGCTTCGTCCGCTGAGCGAGATTGGCGGACTGATGACCGCCCAGATTGCTGCACGACTGCTTCAAAATAACGGGGGCGGCAAGGGAATCTTATTGGGTGGCGTTGCGGGCGTTGCCCCTGCTGAAGTAGTCATCATCGGAGCGGGAGTTGCGGGTACCAAGGCTACCAAGGCGTTTCTGGGTCTGGGTGCGCATGTAACGGTTCTCGACCATGATGTTAATGCGCTCCAAAAATTGTATGATCGGTATCCGGGCATCGTATCAATTTATTCATCCCGGCGAAACATCGAACGGTCTGTTTCGTATGCCGACGTCGTTGTCGGAGCTATTCTGATCCCCGGTGAACGGACTCCCATCCTGATAAAAAGAGAGCTTTTGGCTAAAATGAAACCCCGGTCGATCATCATTGACCTGAGCATCGATCAGGGAGGCTGTTTCGAGACATCGCGTCCTACTTCGCACGATCGCGCAACATTCATCGAGGAGGGAGTAATTCACTTTTGTGTTCCAAATATCCCCGGTGTCGTCGGTCGAACTTCCACCCATGCATTTATGAACTGTGCGATTCCTTATATCAGCGAAATTGCCAATAAAGGGGTGGAGAAAGCGATCAAAGAAAACGAAGCAATTGAGAAAGCGGTTAACACATTTAATGGCGAATTGCACAACCTGGTGCGGATGACGTCGGCGGAGGGCAGCGGATATGGGATGGAATAATCTTTATCAAACCCGGGTCACGTCTGCAGAACAAGCGGTGGAGGTGATCCATTCTGGAAACCGCATCTTCCTTACCGGAAATGTATCTGTTCCCAAGACCTTACTTGCCGCATTGGTAAAACGGGCAGCAAGCCTTGAAAATATTGAAATTTGCCAGGCATTGACCATTGGCTCTGCTGAATATGTGAACCCTGACATGGAAGGTCATATCCGGGTAAATACCATGTTCATCAGTGCAAATGTCAGGAAGGCAGTTCAGGAAGGCCGTGCGGATTATACGCCTGTCCTGCTGTCAGAGTTTCCTTTGCTGTTCAAGAATCACCATCTTCCCGTTGATGTCGCGATGATCCATGTCTCTCCACCGGACGAGCATGGTTTTTGTTCACTGGGAGTTGAAGTGGGATTGACAAAGAGTTCCGGCAGAAAGCGCCAAGGTCATCATCGCTGAGGTAAATGAACAGATGCCGCGTACGTTAGGCGATTCATTTATCCACGTCAGTAAACTGACGCACATTCTTCACGTAAATTACCCCATCCCCGAGATGGCCATGTCGGAGGAAGGCGAAAGCGAAACGATCGAAAAGATCGCTGGGTTCATCGCCGAGTTGATTCCGGATGGCGCCACTATGCAGATGGGGATAGGGGCAATTCCTGACGCAGTATTGAAGTATCTCTTTGACAAGAAGGATCTTGGGATTCACACCGAGTTATTCTCAGATGGTGTCATTGATCTTGTGGATGCCGGAGTAATCACCAGTGCCAGGAAATCCCTTCATGCCGGCAAGATTGTAGCTGGGTTTATTCTCGGCACAAAACGGCTGTACGATTGGGTGGATGATAATCCGCTCATCGAGATGCATCGAACTGAATATGTGAATGATCCCTTTGTGATTGCCCAGAATGACCGCATGGTGGCGGTAAATTCCGCGATCGAGGTCGATCTCACTGGACAGGTATGCGCTGATAGTATTGGCCCGAAGCTGTATTCCGGTGTGGGTGGCCAACTCGATTTTGTTTACGGCGCTTCCAGGTCCAAGGGAGGTGTTCCGATCATTGCCCTGCCCAGTACGAACACCATGCGTGATGGGACCGTCATTAGCAAGATCGTGCCGATGCTCAAACAAGGTGCAGGCGTGGTAACCACTCGCAATCATGTAAGGTTCATCGTTACCGAACATGGCGTAGCTGATTTATACGGGAAGACCATCAGGCAGCGTGCTCAAGCATTGATAAAAGTTGCAGATCCGCAATTCCGGGACGAGCTTACGAAAAACGCCACAGAACTTCATTACATGTAAATAATCTCTTTAGTGGCTGGTCTTGCATGTCTTAATGGGCTTGGAGGACCAGCCGTTTAATTCCAGCAGATGATGTCTTATGGATAGAAAAGCCAAAATCGTTGCCACGCTGGGCCCCTCCAGCAATTCTCCAGAGGTAATTCGCCGGCTGATTATGGCGGGAATGGATGTTGCTCGTCTGAATTTTTCGCATGGTTCACACCAGGACCATTCAGTGCTAATTGAGAACCTTCGATCCATCTCCCAGGAGGTAAATAAACCTGTCGCAATTCTGCAGGATTTACAGGGTCCGAAAATCCGTGTCGGAGAATTAGCCTCTCCCATGGAATTGGTTGAAGGTGAAATTGTCGGGTTTTTTGCTGCAGGATCCGGCGTTCCCAGCATAGAAGGCCGACCCATCCCTGTAGACTTCCCTGAATTTTTTTCATTAATCCACGGAGGTGAACGTATCCTTTTGGACGATGGGAAAATCGAATTAATGGTCACGCAGGCTTCGGGTCAGGAGATTTCAGCCGTTGTGAAATCCGGCGGCAGATTAACTTCCCATAAGGGATTCAACCTTCCGGGAATTTCCCTCGAAATCTCTGGTTTCACAGAAAAAGACAAGGAAGATCTTGATTTTGGTCTATCCCGACAGGTTGATATGGTCGCCATTTCATTTGTCAGGACTTCGCATGATGTAGACGTTATTCGCCGGGCGATTAAAAATACTTTAGAGCCAAAAACCCATCCGTTGATAATCGCCAAATTGGAAAGACCGGAAGCATTGGATAACCTCGATGCCATTCTTGCCTCATCCGACGGAGTGATGGTGGCACGTGGGGATTTGGGGGTGGAGATGTCACCCGAGCGGGTTCCGACCGCGCAGAAGCGAATAATTCAGGAAGCTAACCGGCATCGGAAGTTGGTGATCACTGCCACTCAAATGCTGGATTCAATGATATCCAACCCGTTGCCAACCCGGGCAGAAGCTTCAGACGTTGCCAATGCGGTTTTTGATGGAACGGATGGGGTGATGTTGTCAGGCGAGACCGCTTCCGGCATGTATCCAGTGGAAAGTATCTTGATGATGGACCGGATTGTTCGAGAGGCCGAGGGCAATTTCATTGATTGGGGGCACTTCAAGCGGGGAGATGCTCCCACCGAAGACGATGCAGAAGCGATCACCCGCGCGGCTTGCGAGCTTGCTCACGATTTGAACGTTGCCGCGATTGCAGTCTTCACTCAGACAGGGCGCACAGCCTTGCTCATGTCCAAAATGAGACCTCAAGTGCCAATCTATGCATTTACGCCTGTACCTGGAATACTAAACCGTCTCTCAGCAATGTGGGGGGTCAGGCCGGTTAATCTGCCCTTAAGTGGAACTCTTCAGGAAATGGTTAATTCTTCCGGCAGGCATTTACTCGGACAGGGTTTCGAAGAAGGCAAGCAAGTTGTGATTATTTGCGGATATCCGGTGGAATCGATTCGGCCACCCAATATGGCATTGTTGCATACGCTTGGGGAAATTTTTTAGTATATCTGTCGCCTACTCTTTTGCGGAAATTACAATTCCCAATCCGATCAGAACTCCTCCCGCGATAAACATGGGTGTGATTGTATCGCCAAGGAAGAAAGCCCCTAGTATCGTTCCCACCACGGGTTGAGCAAAAAAGGTCAACGAAGCCACTCCAGCCGGAAGTTCGGCAAAGGCGGTATTCCAAAGGAACATTGCCAGGGCGGTCGCAATGACTCCCAGAAAGAGGACCCCTGCAATAATTGGCAGTGTAATCTCTCCAATTCCTACCGTGTTATTTTCAAAAATGGTAAGAGGAACACTGACGACCAGCCCTCCAATGAAAGCGATCATGCTGGTCGTGAGGACGTCTACTTCACGGGTGACTTTCCGGATGAGCACAGAGTACAAAGCCCACGTGATTGCAGCCAGGACGAGTGATATGTTTCCCAGGAATAGTCCAGGCTCAAGCTGTGCGGTCCGCGGGTCGATGACCGCGATCACCCCCAAGGTTGCCAACGTCAGTGCCAACAGCCGTCTGGCAGTAATTTTTTCCCGTAGGATTATGGCTGCAAACACTAGAACAAATGCCGGTGTCGCGGATGTCACCAGAGAACCATTGGCGGCAGTTGAGAGCTTGGTCCCAACGAACTGAAAACCCAGCGATATGCCGTAGCCGATTGTGCCCACCCAGAAGACTTTCCAAAAGGAACGTTTCGTTAATTTTATTCCACCGCGAATGAGGAGGACAATAAAAAGGACTCCGATTCCAAGCAGCAGCCGCGAGGTGATGAGCGTGAAGGGCGGTATGGTTTCCATGACCACTTTAGAGACCACATACATTCCACCCCAGATGGCAGCAGCTGATAACCCGGATATTAGACCGTAAGCCGAATGTTTTTGCATTAAGTCAACTCGGGTGAGAGTTATTCCCAATCTTCGGGGTTGTAACTCCGGATTTTCTTGAGTGAACCCCGTTTTTTCTTGTCGAACACTCGTGCGGCAGATGCAGAAATGGACGGTTTCGTTTTCTTTCGGACCTTGGGCTTTTGTGCAGCTTGCGTGATCAGGGCGACCAAACGGCGAATGGCATCCTCGCGATTCTTTGACTGGGTTCTGAATCGTTTTGCCTCAATGATAATTTCACCCTTTTCGGAACATCGGGTCCCTGCCAATTCAGCAAGACGCATTTTTACATCTTCGGGCAACGAGGGTGATTGCGGGATGTTGAACCTGAGCTGAACCGCCGTGGATACCTTATTGATGTTCTGCCCTCCCGGTCCTGAGGATCGGATGAAGTCAACGTCTATCTCCTTCTCATCGATAGAGATTTCCCGCGAGATAATAATCATGGCTTAAGTATAAATGGAAAATCCCTCCTCCGGTCTGGAGGAGGGATTGCGATTTAAACTAGGCCATCGATCTGTTAATTTTTTCAAGTGTTTCAGGTTTGGGGCGTAAATCTTTTTCAGCTAGTTTGTTCAATGGAGATTCGGGGAGATTGTATAACTCATGCAGGGCGGGCTCATCATTATCAACGTAAATTAACCCGGTGATAAGCCAGTTGTTTTGTTGCGCGTCTTCCAGAATTTGAAGAGCGTTCCACTTGTTGGTCGGGTCATATTCCCTTTCCAGCTTTTTAAGCACCACGAGGGAGCCGTCATGTAACTCGACCTCTTTCACGGTACCTTCTTCGAAGTCTTCGGGAATAATGATCTCAGCACGACGAGGAATATACGAAACCTCATGCAAAGGTGCTTCGTGGTCCTTGCCCCAGGTATAGGAGTGGAAGGCGTTTTCCTGGTTATTAAAGGTCACGCATGGGCTGATGACGTCCAGAACGGCGATACCCTTGTGGGCGATAGCCGCTTTCAACAATTCCTTGACCTGCTTCGGGTCTCCGGCGAATGACCGGGCAACAAAAGTGGCCTTGGCCGCGATCGCCTCCATGCATATGTCAATAGGCTCGTATTCGTTTACGCCCTGCTTTTTCAAGTTTAGTCCCACTTCGGCCGTAGCGGAGAATTGTCCCTTGGTCAACCCGTAAACGCCATTGTTTTCGACTATATAGACCATGTTCACATTTCGGCGCACGGCATGTTTGAACTGACCCATGCCAATGCTGGCAGTGTCGCCGTCGCCGGATACGCCTATGCCCTTCAAGCTTACATTGCCGAACAGGGCGCCGGTTGCCACGGAGGGCATACGTCCGTGCAAGCCGTTGAATCCGAAAGATCGGTTGAGGAAATAGTTAGGCGATTTACTCGAGCAGCCGATGCCCGAGAATTTGAGCACGTTCTCAGGGACGATATTCATCTCATATAGTGCAGCGATAAGTTGATTGGATATCGAATTGTGTCCGCATCCCTGGCAAAGTGTGCTTGGGTTGCCGCGATAATCGTTTTTACTCAGGCCGGCGAGATTCACCTGCGCGCTCGCTCCAGCCATTGGGAGAGTCTCAGTCATTTTACTTCGCCTCCTTGTTATGAATCTTGCCGACAATCCATTTGGCGGTGGCGGATAATCCGTCACTTCGCGCAACGGAAACCAGCTTGCCGGCGATTTCAGGATAAGCCACGGTCAACAACTGCTTCAATTGTCCGTCTCGATTTAATTCAACAATATAAACTGCATCGTGTTTCTTTATAAATGTCCGGACCTCATCTGAAAAGGGGATAGATCTGATTCTGAGGAAGTCTGCTTTAATCCCATGCTCGATGTTCAAAATCTGCTGGGCTTCGACTACGGCCGGTTCAGTGGAACCAAATGCCATGATTCCGACCTTGGCACCTCTGACCTTTTTAAGAACCGGTTTTGGCAGATACTCCTTTGCAGTTTCATATTTTTTCTTGAGGCGGTCCATTACACGTTCCCAGGTTGCAGAATCCTCGGTGTACCTGGCATATTCGTCGTGACCAGTTCCTCGCACGAAATAGGATCCCATGGGGTGTTTGTTCCCCGGAATGGTGCGGTATGTGATGCCGTCCTTGTCCTTGTCGAGGTAACGACCCCATTGTCCCTTCAATTCCTCGATGTCATTTTCTGAGAGGATTTTTCCCCGGTCCATGGGTGCGTCGGGATAGGCAAATGCCTCAGTCATCCATTGATTCATCCCGATATCAAGGTCGGACAAAACAAACACCGGAGCTTGGACGCGTTCCGCAATATCGAATGACCGCCAGCCGAATTCAAAACATTCATTAACAGAACCCGGAAGAAGGATGATTTGCTGCGTATCGCCATGCCCCATGAAGGCAGTGAAGGTGAGGTCTCCCTGGGATGTGCGTGTCGGCAGTCCGGTGCTGGGACCGATGCGGGTTACGTCCCAGATGACGACAGGCACTTCTGTGTAGTAAGCCAGTCCGGCAAATTCAGTCATCAGGCTCAACCCAGGACCTGAAGTGGAGGTCATGGAGCGTAGACCTGCCCAGCCGGCGCCGATGCACATCCCGATGGCAGCCAGCTCATCCTCAGCCTGAAGTACAGCGTAAGTATTCTTGCCGTCTTCTGTTTTTCTGAGCTGTGGCAGGTATTCGTTGAGGGATTCTGCCAGGCTGGTCGCAGGCGTGATGGGATACCATCCCACGAATTGGACACCGCCGTAAATTGACCCTAAGGCCGCAGCGGTATTGCCATCTGCCATGATCAAGCCCGAGGTCTTATCCATCGCCTCGACATAGTAGGGGTCCTTTTTTTCGAGATTCTCACCAGCCCAGTCGTAACTAGCCTTTGCGATGTTGAAGTTTAAATCCACTGCTTTTTGCTTGCCCTTAAAGTGGACATCAAGGGCGTACCGAATCGCCTCCATGCTGATGCCGATCATCCGGGAAAGGATACCGACATAGACCATGTTCGCTACCATATCCCGCAAACCACTCGATATCGATGGATCGGACCGGACCAGTTGTTTGACCGGCATCGGGTATGCGACGATATCCTTGCGGGTGATTGGCTGCTTGATATCATCCGCGTAGAAAAAAGCTCCACCTGAAACCACATCCGCCAGGTCTTTAGTGAATGAACTGGGATTCATGGCGACCACGATTTCATGCTCTTCCCGTCGGGCGGTGAACCCATTTTTATTCACCCTGATCGTGTACCAGGTGGGCAGTCCCTGGATATTGGAGGGGAAGAGGTTCTTACCTGATACCGGGATACCCATTTTGAATAAAGCCCTGAGGATGGCCGTATTCGATGTTTGCGACCCAGAACCGTTGGCTGTTCCAACGGTGATGGAGAAGTCATTGATTATCTTCTTCATAGTGCTCCTGTTGGTTTGAAATTGGCGTGTTATTTTACAGGTTGATGTTCGAGTAATTCCGAAAGCATATCGGTGTGGTCAACAAGTACTCTGTAACCCTTGTCGAATTCCCTGGATTGAATCGCCGAAACCATTTTTTCATGGTAATGCCAGACGTCGGTCAGGTATTTATAATCGGTGAATACGTTTAATCCGATCGCCTCGTAGGCGTCCCAATAGGCTTCAAGGATCCCGGTGACGAAGGGATTATTGATGCGTTTATAGATTTGCAAGTGAAGCTGTTTGTGTTCGTCGTGTGGAATTTGAATTGGATTACCCTTGAGCTTGGTCCAGGCGCGGGAGATGATGGCCTGCAATTTCGATAAATCTTCTTCTGTCAGCAGCTTCACGGCTTCGTGCCAGTACGCTGTCTCTGTGTGTTTTCGAAGATCGGCGAACAAGCGAAAATTCTTGTCATCGAGAGCAATGGCGTATCCAAGGCTTTGACAAACAGCCGGCAAAAAAGTGAATGGGAGACGCCGGATGCCGACCCGAGGTTTTACTTCCACCAGCCCTAACGCGCGCGCGACTTCCAGTTGCTCCCTCAGGCTGGCGACGCTCACACCCAGCTCGCTGCTCAATTCGGTAAGCGAAGGAAAATCACCGTTATCCGCTCCATCTCGGGAGGCGAGGTAACGTAAAAATTCTGAAAGCTCAAGGGGTTGGCGGTCTCTCAACATAAGTTATATAAATAACATTAATCAGATTAATGTTATTATACACTTTTTGTAGGATTTGGTCAATGTGTCAGGCTTATAAGGGTATCCCTTCCGTTTTTTTGGCTTCTCTGATATCATCTTCTCGAATTGATGCCCCGACGATGAGGTCGGGGTTATTTGTGCCCTTAGACAGAAAGTAAA
The DNA here is from genome assembly GCA_963774975.1 of uncultured Chloroflexia bacterium. Classification (GTDB taxonomy): domain Bacteria; phylum Chloroflexota; class Anaerolineae; order Anaerolineales; family Villigracilaceae; genus JBGPQJ01. The sequence goes on along the minus strand of CAVZGY010000001.1, from coordinate 300,408 downwards.
GGTTGAAGTGTTGGAAAGAACAGATCTACGGAATATCGCAATCATAGCCCATGTAGACCATGGAAAAACAACCCTGGTCGATGGGCTTCTTCGTCAGGCGCATACATTTCGTGCGAATCAGCAGGTCGCTGAACGAGTAATGGATTCCAATGACCTGGAACGGGAACGGGGCATTACCATTCTTTCAAAAAATACTGCAATTTCCATTTGGGATGAAGCCTCCAAATCGCAGGTGAAGATCAATATTGTTGATACCCCCGGTCACGCGGATTTTGGCGGCGAGGTGGAACGCGTGATGAACATGGTCGATGGCGTTCTCCTCCTCGTCGATGCCGCTGAAGGACCCATGCCCCAAACTCGTTTTGTTTTGAAGAAGGCGCTGCAGATGGGCCACAAGGCGATCGTGGTGATCAACAAAGTTGACCGCAAGGATGCAGAGCCCGAGAGGGTCTTGAATCAGACCTTTGATTTATTCATTGAGCTTGGCGCGACGGATGAACAGGCAGACTTTCCGGTGATCTATGCCCAGGCGACAACCGCCCAGGCTGGAACAACTCCCATACTTGGTCCCGACCTCCAGCCATTGTTCCAGGCTATCCTTCGCCACATCCCTTCGCCCAAGGTGGATGTTGAGGCGCCTTTGCAGATGCTGGTCACATCCCTTGGCTACGACGATTATCGAGGTGTCACAGCTGTCGGCAGGATCTTTCGCGGCAGGATCAAGGTCGGGCAGTCACTTGCCCGTTTGAAGGTGGATGGACAGAATTTAATCGAGCGAGCCCGTTATTTATATGTCCATCAAGGGTTGGGGAAAGTGGAAGTGGAACAGGCCGAGGCCGGAGAGATCATTGCACTGGCCGGGCTTGAAGGAATTGCCATCGGAGAGACTTTGGCTGACCCAGCTGAGCCGGTAGCCCTGCCCACGATAAAAGTTGAAGAACCCACCGTACGGATGACGTTTGGTGTAAATACATCTCCGTTCACGGGGCGTGAAGGAAAGTGGAGCACATCGCGAAAACTTCGGGAGCGGCTTTTTACCGAATTGCGGACAAACGTCTCATTGCGAGTGCAGGAAACTGAATTCTGCCGAGACATTCCTCATCTCGGGTCGCGGTGAATTGCATTTGGCGATATTAATCGAGACCATGCGCAGGGAGGGTTACGAGTTTCAAGTATCACGCCCTGAGGTCATCCTTCATACCGCCGAGGATGGTGCCATGTTGGAACCTTATGAAGAGGTTCATGTGGAGACCAGCCCCGAGACGGTGGGGTCGGTGGTGGAGCTGCTCGGTGCCCGGCGTGGAAAAATGCTCGATATGCAGGATTCAGGCGACGGGAGTGTCCGGCTCGTTTACCTGGTCCCCACCCGCGGCCTGCTTGGTTTCCGCTACCAGTTTCTCACTGCCACTCGAGGGATGGGGACCCTGCATACGCTTTTCAGCGGATACGACGAAATGTCGGGACCGATGGGTACCCGCGAAAATGGTTCACTCGTGGCATTCGAACCGGGAGATACGACGGCTTATGCTTTGAAAAGTGCCGAAGAGAGAGGCATGTTGTTTGTGGGTCCGGGCATCCAGGTTTATGAAGGAATGGTGGTCGGTGAGACAACCCGTCCAGGCGACATCTCGATCAATGTCTGCAAGAAAAAACATTTGACGAACGTGCGAGCGTCTCGTGGGGATATGGAAATCCGCCTAACACCGCCTCGTCAAATGAGCCTGGATGAGGCGATTGAATACCTTTCTGACGACGAATTGCTCGAAGTCACTCCATTGAATTTTAGAATTCGAAAAAGGATCCTGGATACGGATGAGCGCGGGAAGCAAGTAAAGAAAGCCAAAGAATTGATTGAGGAATAAAAAAGGAGCCTGAGGTCAGGCTCCTTTTCGCTTAAGGGGTTTCAATTATGAAATTATCAAACTCGAATATGGATTGATCACCGGGATCATAGAGCTCGATCGCCAGTCCTGCCGTTCCCGATGGGTGGGTGTTGTCGCTCAGGGAGTCCACTTCGGAGCCGTTGACGTAAAAAGTGAACTGGTTTCCATTCCCAATTACCTTCAGAGTGTTGGATGAATTGACGTTGATCGTGGTCGTTTCGGTCCAGTCGATCAAGGTCGTCCATACGCTGTTTTCAAGCAAGCCGGCATAATAATATCCCACGTCGCTGATGCAGAAATAATAAAGATTTTCAGCATCCACCACCCGGAAAACAAGTCCGTAACTGGCGTTTTCAGCCCCGCTGACATGAGTGACATCCACCGAAGCGGTGAAATCATCGACGACAGGTGCTTCTGTAGCCCAGGATTTCTGGTTTACTCCTTGCTCTGCAGCGACGTCCCAAAGATAAGTTCCGTTTATCGTGTAGTCAATTTTCCCGTACTCGTCTTCGTAAACCCCTTCGGTCCAGCCATTACGGTTGGAATTAAATGATTCATTGAATGTTTTGTCCTGGACAACAGGGGCTGGCGTATCAGTCTCAATTACATCCGTTGATCCTTGCGGAAATATACTGGTGGGGAGATCCTGATAAAGCGCATACCCGGCAACGGCAAGCAGGCAGCAAATACATGCAATGATGATGACGCCGACAGCGATGATTATGTATATCTCCTTGCTGTCATTTGTTTCGGTCTGGGTTTGTGGTTTCTCTTCCATCGTATGCCTCGCTTGAGCAGGTTTGACAATAGTTGAACGTGTTGGTTATTTGGAATTAAGGATATCCACGGCGGATTGTGCCATTAACGCTGCCGCATAGGAGAGCGCCTTCTCATCCACGTCGAACTTCGGATGATGGTGGCTGTAATTGAGCCCTCTCTCGGAGTTCGCCGATCCCACGAAAACAAAACAACCGGGGACTTTCTCCATCATGTAGGCAAAATCCTCAGACCCCATGGTGATAGGCGCGCTTGTATCCACCGTTAAATCAGGCAGGGCTTTTTGCGCTGCGGATTGGACGATCTTGATCGTTCCCGCATCGTTTATCACTGCAGGCGTCAGGCGTGTGTTCTTGAATTCAGCCTGACAGCCGAACGCTTCGGCAGTCTTGAGAACTATCTCCTCCACCCGCTTCAAAACCGTGTCGCGCACTTCCAATTTAAATGTGCGAATGGTTCCATCCAGTTCCACGGTTTGAGGGATCACGTTAAATGCGTCGCCGCCGTGGAATTGGGTCACGCTGACCACAGCGGAATCCAAAGGTGCAATGTTTCTTGACACCACACTTTGCAGTGCGGTGACCATGTGAGCGCCTGCGAGTACAGGATCGATGGTTGTTTGCGGCATAGCTCCGTGACCGCCCTTGCCGGTAATCTTGATATTAAAAATTTCAGCACCTGCCATGGTTGAGCCCTCGGCAATCCCAAGCCAGCCGACAGGTTGCTCGTTCCATAAGTGAAGGCCGAAGGTTACATCCACTTTTGGGTTTTCGAAGATTCCATCGGCGATCATTGATTCGGCACCGCCTTGCCCTTCTTCTGCAGGTTGGAATACCAGCTTGATCGAGCCGGGGAATTTATCCCGCGAAGAATTGAGCATTTTGGCCACAGTCAGGAGAATTGCAGTATGTCCGTCATGCCCGCAAGCGTGCATCACGCCTGAATTTTGGGAGGCGTACTCAGCGCCTGTTTGTTCGACAATGGGAAGAGCGTCCATATCGGCGCGCAGCAGAAGAGTTGGACCCGGCCGATTGCCCTCGATCAATGCGACCACGCCGGTTTTCCCGACGCCCGTGGTCACTTCGAGCCCGAGATTCTGCAGTTCGCGCGCAACGATTCCTGCGGTGCGAACTTCCTGAAAACCAAGCTCAGGGTGCATATGAAAATCCCGACGCATGGCTTGTGTATAGTTGAATAATTCCAATGCTTGAGCATAAAAATCGGACATGAGGACCTCTATTTTAGTTTGATGAGATGGAATTTTTCTTCATATTTTGGGTTGGCATCTGTGCTATCCGGAGTTCGCCGTGAGCGTATCCGCTCTTCTAACTTAACCGGATCCCCGATTTGGGATTTATGTTCCTTTAGCGCAGCAATTTTTATATCCCACATCTCCGTCATATCGAGGGTGACATTGACATTGTTGGCTGCCGGTATTGAGACCCAGACTTCCCTCGGCACCCAGGGCTCAAGTCCTTCCTCTTCCAGCAGTTCTGGAAAATAGTGCGGGTTACCCGCAGCAGGGAAAACTGCATCAAGAACGACCTGGCCTGCGTAGCGATGGTCGGGATGGTTTATCCCATACGTCGCACTGGGATAAAGATTTTGCGGATCGCACGTCACTAAAATATCCGGACGATGTGTGCGGAGAATGTGGACGATCTCCCGTCGTAAATCAATGCCGGGCTCAAGGTATCCGTCGGGGAGCTCCATGAAATGCACGTCCCTCGCTCCGATAATATCTGCTGCTGCCCTTTGTTCCTTGTGGCGAATGGCGCAAAGCGCGGATGGGTCTGCAGCGGGATCGCTTGATCCCTTGTCTCCGCAAGTCATTAAATAATAATCGATCGTGTGACCTGCCTTCGCCCAACTAGTCAGCGTCGCACCGCAAAAAAATTCCGGGTCATCCGGATGTGCCAGGATGACCAGGATTTTCTGTTTTTCAAGCCAGGTACCAGGGTGCTCCTCGGTCATTTCTTGTTTTTTCCGCAATCACACCCGCCGCCTTCGTGTTTGTCACATGGGGCCTCGGATTTCCGCCGAAGTGCTTCCAGTTCGTCCCAAGGCTCCAGAACATCGCGGTGAAAATCGTGATTGCCGGATCCTTCAATTTCAACGACCACGACATTGCGAAGTGGGTAGGTATCGACCACTTTTCCCTCTCCCTGAGGGGTCAGCACCTTCTTGCCTCGTTTTGGAAGTTCCTTGCGAGCTTCCACGTATTGTTCGTACTCGTAAATGAGGCAGCAGCGCAAGCGACCGCACATCCCTGTAATTTCAGATGGCGTGAGTGAAATCCCCTGCTCCTTTGCCATCTTGATGGAGATTGGGCTGAACTCCGTCAGAAACTTTGAACAACATCGTGTCTCGAGCCCACAAGCGCCCATGCCGCCGATCATTTTTGCCACATCGCGTGGACCGATTTGTCTCAACTCCACCTGACTGGCTGGATACAACTTTTGCATGTCCTTGCGAAGGGTTTTTAGATCAACTTTGTCTTCAGTTTCCGTTGAAAACAGGAAAACCAGCCGTGAACCGTCGTAGGAATATTCGGCCGCGACAATTTTTATCCCTTCCAGCTCAAGTTCCGCTGCCCGGGCGCGGCAGTTGATCATGGCCTCGACTTGTTTTTGCTGCCACTGTTTCCTTAGGACGAGGTCTGCCGGAGTAGCCCGCCTCTCGATGGCTTTCCACGGACCATCCATGGAAGAGGATGGCTCCCGGATGAATTGAATGACTTCGCCAATTTGCCGCCCTCTGGAGGTTTCCACAACGACGTGTTCTCCAATTTTCAGATCAGCCAAAGAGCCGGCGTCGAAGTGGTATTGTTTTCCAATTTTACTAAAACGAACTCCCACGATGTTTGACTGCATAAGTGGATTATAACCCTAAGCTCTCTCGTCTCAGATTGATAAGACTGGGAATTTAAACAATATTGATGGTCGGGGCATTGGTCCCGCTCAGTGCTGCAACACTCACTCTTGCGGCGATTTGTTCAGCGACATGTGTCAATGACACGGCAGCATCCGAATCGGGTCGGGTCAGAACGACCGGTTTGCCGGAGTCGCCCCCAATGCGAACTTCAGGGTCCATCGGGATGGAGCCCAAAAATGGGACTTCATATTTCCTTGCGAGAGCTTCGCCTCCACCCTGGCCGAAAACATCCATTTTGGAGCCATCGGGCAGGGTCAGGTAGCTCATGTTTTCCACGACGCCCAAAATCGGAACATCCAGCGTGCGGAACATTTCCAATCCGCGCGAGGCATCTTCGAGCGAGACTTGTTGCGGCAGGGTCACGATCACCACCCCGCTGAGTGGAAGAGCTTGTGCCAACGAGAGGGAGGCGTCCCCGGTTCCGGGAGGCAGGTCGATGATTATGTAGTCGAGATCACCCCAATCCACATCTGACAGGAATTGCCTGATGGCGGAATTGAGCATCGGTCCGCGCCAGATCAACGGCTGACCGGGTTTAACCATAAATCCCATTGACATGAACTTCACTCCATAAGCCAGCGCTGGAGTTAATTTTTCATCCTTCGGAGCGGGCATTTCAAATACGCCCATCATGGTCGGGATGTTTGGGCCGTAAATGTCTGCATCCATCAATCCTACCTTGGCGCCTTGCCTTGCCAGTGATACTGCGATGTTTACAGAGACGGTGCTCTTGCCTACGCCTCCCTTGCCCGAGGCGACGGCGATCGCATTGCGAATGGATGTGTTGACCAAGCCACGCATCCGGCCGTCGTTTGGAACCGTTGAATCCAATTTGACATTGACCTTTATGTCGTCGGCCAGGGATTCGACTGCCACTCGCGCTTCCTTCTCAATCTGGCCTCGCAACGGACAGGCGGGTGTCGTCAACATGATGGTGAAATTGACCATCCTGTCTTCAATGACAAGGTCCCGGACCATGCCAAGGCTGACCAGGTCCTGGTGTAATTCCGGCTCCTGAACTTTACTTAGCGCGCCTAGAACGGCTTCTCTTGTGAGTGTTTGTTGTTTTGACATGATTTTCCTGAAGGAGTAACGATTGGGGATTTTCCGCCTGGTACTCAACGACTTCCTGTTTTGAAGAGTTGTAGAGCTTCACCAGGGTTTTGTCGGGTTCCTTAAGGCGGTGTATGGCTTGTTTTGAACATTGCGTGCAGCCCTGCATGGCGCGAAAGGAATCGGCGTTGCAGGATGTGCATCCATTAATTTTAACCATCATGAGAACAAAACCGATTTTCTCCGGAGAAGAATCCCCGTTTTTCTCCACTTGTTCAACCAATTTTTTCCAGGTGGCGCCCCTTAGAGAGCGCAAGGAGGGGATGATGCGGGGTGGGAATAGTAATTCAGTGTCAGCGTTGTACATAGATAATGTCACCCACTTCTAAAAGTAAAGGTTGCAGGCGAGGATTATACCCTTCAACCTGCAACCTATCAACGCAAAAATCTTCAATACCTACGCTTCGGCCTTGGCAGCCTTGGCAGCGGCTTTTTCCGCCCTGGCTGCTTCCTCCCTGGCGTAATTTTGGGGACGTATTTCAGCATAGTAGGAAAGCGGTTTCATCAAACTCTGCTTGTCAAGTACATTCCGCTTTTCAGAAGAAATTTCGTAATCGTGGTCCATCTTGATCGCATCGAACGGACAATACTCCGCACAGAATCCGCAGTTCATACAAATATCCGTGTCGATGTAAAACTCTGCCGGGGCGGGCACAGGACGGCCGGTAGCCGGATCATTCGTGCGAACGATCCAGATACATTGCGGAGGACAGACCTTGGAGCAAATTCCACATGACGTGCAGCGGATATTTTTCTCCCCATTGGGACCTTCCTCGTAGACCAGGAAGGGGACATATCGAAATTCTTCGGGTACGGGTAATTTCTCTTCGGGGTACTGGATGGTGAATATGCCGCGCGCATTCTTGCTGGAGCGATGCGCCACACCTTTCGCGGAGAAATACCTTTTTCCCTTGCGCCCAACGAACCAGGTGATGTCATCCCAGTAAGTATTCCAGTACCGGGCAAATGTAACGCCTAAACCCTTGATCAGACCTTTTCCATACATAGTCGCATCTCCTTACCGGTCAAGTTCGCCCAGAACGATGTCCACTGCGCCGAGGATGGCTACAAAATCAGCGATTTTGTTACCGACGCAGGATTTTTCAAGGGAGGTCAGGTTGATGAACGATGGAGCTCGTACGTGATACCGCCACGGATTGGGTTTTCCGTTGGACACGACGTAAAACCCCAACTCGCCTTTAGGTCCTTCAACACGGCCGTAGGATTCTCCAGCAGGCACACGGACCTGGTAGGTTGGTTTTCCGGTCAATACCGGTCCTCCGGGAATCTGTTTTACAGCCTGTTCGAGGATACGCAGAGATTGCCTCATCTCGTCAATTCGGATGAGGTAACGGTCGTACACGTCCCCGTTAGAACGAACCGCGACATCGAAATCGAACCGGTCGTAAATCCCGTACGGGTCTGCCCGGCGGATGTCATACGGAATGCCCGAAGCGCGGACCACGGGGCCGGCCATTGAATAAGCGATGGTGTCTTCGCCGCTGAGATATCCCACTCCCTTGCAGCGAGCAACCAGGATTTCATTCTCACTCAACAGGCGGTCAAATTCATCCACTTTTCCAGGAAGGCGATCAAACACCAAATCCTTGATCTTTTGCAGCGTCCCTTCGGGGAGATCGCGCACCACACCTCCGAAGCGGAAATAATTACACATCATGCGGGATCCGGAAACAGCCTCAAAAATGTCCAGGATCAACTCGCGTTCTTCGAAGGCATAAAGCGCCGGGGTGAAATATGCACCCAGGTCATTGAGAAGCATGCCGATCAAGATCATATGATTTTGAATACGGCTGAGTTCCGCCATAATGACGCGAATGTACTCAGCTCTTTCGGGAACCTGAATGTTCATCAATTTTTCGACGGCCAGAGCATACCCCCAATTGTTGGTCATCGAGTTGAAATAGTCCAACCGGTCGGTGTAGGGCATGTTCTGCAGGTAAGTATTGCGTTCGCCAATTTTTTCATGGTTGCGGTGCAGGTAACCCATGACAGGTTTAAGGCTGACAATCGTTTCGCCGTTGAGGACGACCACTGCACGAAAAACTCCGTGCGTGGATGGGTGCTGCGGACCCATGTTCACCACAAAATGGTCCGTTTTAACGCCGTCTTCGTCCTCGCTCTGGTATTTTTTCAGGCTTGCGTAGAGCAGCTCTTCGGGATCGGTCGGAACCCACTTTTCCGGGTCGAAGCCAGCCGGGTAGCGGACATTGTCGCCGAGTGGATTCTTTTGTTCGGCCATCGTAAATTTGCCTTCAGGCCATCGGGATTTGAAGGGCTTGACATCGTCTTCATAAAAGGCTTCCTGCCAGTCTTTTCGAAGGGGGTATCCTTCGAACCCATCCCACATGAGGATTCGGCGTAAGTCGGGATGGCCGGTAAAAACGATTCCCAACAGGTCGTAGGCTTCACGCTCCTGTAATTCAGCACCCGGGTAGACGGGAGTTAAGGATGGAACTTCGACAGGATCCTGCCGGGGAACCTGGACCTTGAAGGTGAGAGCAGGTCCGCCTGTGGTTTTGAACACATGATAGACGACCTCCATTTTGCCTTCGGGCAGGTAATCTACACCGACAAGGTTGGAAAGAAAATCGTAGCTGAGGTCGTCGTGCAGATGAATGGCAAATTCAAGCAGCTTTTCGGGTGCAACGATCCAACCTGAATAACCGGATCTGGTATCCGCAGTGACAAAGCCCGGGAATTTTTCAGAAAGGTCAAGGGTGGTTTGAGCGGGTAAAGTCATGGGTCACCTAGGCCTTGGTCTCGGGAGTCTGGGAGGGCTGAACGGCATCGGCTGCTTCTTTCGCAAGGGCTAATTTCAACTGCGGGATACGGCGCGGGTCGATCAAGTCCGGGCCAAGCATGGGAATCGGTATTTCAACCGTGTCCGGACCTTTTTTATACCAGCGGACTTGTTTGATGGACTGCTTGTCTATTTTCCGCTGTAGTTCGTTCAAGCCGAACACCAATGCCTGAGGAGTTGGGGGGCAGCCTGGGACATAAATATCCACGGGGATGAATTTGTCCACTCCGGCGACTACGTTGTAGCCCTCCTTGAATGGACCGCCTCCCGAGGCGCAGGCGCCCATCGCGACGACGTACTTGGGCTCCGGCATCTGGTTGTAAAGACGGACAATGGCAGGGATCATTTTTTTGGTGACCGTGCCGGCGACCAGCATCAAGTCGCACTGGCGCGGGCTCGGACGCATCACTTCCATGCCAAACCGGGCAAGGTCATAACGCGAAGCCTGGGCACAAATCATTTCGATTGCGCAGCAGGCCAAGCCGAACATCAACGGCCAGATGGAGGAACGCCGGCCAAAGTTGTAGATTCGGTCAATCGTGGTGATGGAGACTGCCCCTTCCGCTTCAGGTGGGATTTCGTATCCCGGAGAGTTCAATTCACTGGTTGTCATGGATTTGCTCCTCGTACCATACTCGGTAGATTTCTGTCAGAATAGATTCATTGGCTATGGATGGATCGTCGTTGAAATCCGGCAAGGCGATGGTCCACCGATAGATTTGATTTAATGAGACATCGGCTAAGTCACAGTTGGGATGTTGCCTCATCAATTCCCTGGCAATAGCGTAGGTAGCATCCCAAGAAAATGGCTCCGTCATGGTATTCGCGTAGGCACTATTTATTTACTTACTTTTAATTATAAGATTGGTAAATACCAATGTCAATTGATTTATGAAAATATATGTTTCTAAAAATAGGAATGTGATTATAATGTGACATATGACACCATTTAACGGCCGAATGCGCCAACGCTTCCTGACGTATTTTCAAAAAAATCACACGGCTTCCGCAGGAGAGCTAGCACGAGGCTTCAACGTGACCCCTGCCGATGTTCGCCACCACTTGAAAATACTTAAATCCGAAGGGCTAGTGGAGGTCGTTGAACTTAAGAGTGGGGGTGGCAAGGGGAGACCTGTAAAAGTTTACGGGTTGAGCAGGTTGGCGCGCGGAGACAATCTTCAACCACTCGTGGATGCATTGTTAAAAGAATGGATTGGGACAAAGACCCCCGTGGAAACGGGTACAGCCTTGGAGCGATTAGCTGGTCATCTGATGGGTACTACAATTCAGAATGATCGAGACCCTCTGGCACGCAAATTAGCCCACTCAATCGACCATATGAACAAGATGCACTTTCACGCGCGTTGGGAGGCGCACGCCTCGGGTCCCAGGATTATTTTTGAATCCTGCCCTTACGCAAGCGTAATCCACACCCATCCCGAATTATGCTTATTGGACAAAAAACTCCTTGAGAAGAGTTTGGGAAGTAGAGTAGAGCAGCTCGCCAAACTCGAAAAGGGGTCAAGAAACATTCCAGTTTGTGTTTTTTCACTCATTAATCCCTGATATTTACAACCCCGGTTAACAACGCAACAATCCAAAATAACACAAGTTGATAGTAGCGAATAGCCATAACTGGTGTTGTAATATCCAAATTACAGGTTCAATTTAAGGAGAAATAACATGACCGATACGCTAGGTAATTCAACTGAAAATTCATCGGTTTCATTCTTCGATAAGGAAGGTGTCGTACTTAGCCAGGTCGAAGTTTCAAGTGGTGTCCCACTAGGCATTCACACTGTGTCAAATCCTGCCTTGGGTATAGGCGGTGCGTATGGCGCATGGGGAGCCAGCTATGATAATTTGACCTTACCTGGATTTGTCAGCCGACGATTGGGAGAGCAGCTTGCCCAGGACGAGGTCATGAATCTGGACGAGTTGGGATTTCTCAGCCGGCATCACACTCCCGATTTGTCAGATAGCGAACATCTTGAGCTTGAAGTAGAGGTGGGAGCGCGGGTCCTTCGTCAGGCTGCCCACGCAAACGGGTGGGAGCCGGGCGAAATAAATGGTGTTCTTATCGGTATGAGCTGTCCCATTTCAAACGACTATGTGTCTCGAGCAGCAGAGCGGGCTGGAATCCCCAAGGAAGCGCTCAAGGTCACAGTCCATAAAGCTTGCGATGGGTCAATGGGCGCGTTGCATCTGGCGCTAAACCCAGATTTATCAGGTGAAGGGGAACTGAATATTGCAGAAGAGCTTCAAGGGAAAAAAGTACTCGTGGGCGGGATCGAAGCATTGAGCCGGCTGACATCCCATTCGAAGGACAAGAACGCGCTCCAGCTATTTGGCAACGGAGCTGGCGTGATCGGGGTCGTCCCTGGCGAAACGATGAAATTCCTGACAGGCAAGAGTCACGAGAATTATGACGAGGATGGCCTCCTGCAGCTACGGATGTTCTACCCCCACAGCAAGGAGCGAATCCCGGGTCAATCCATGTTGGAGACACAGGTAGAATCAGCCAAGGATATCAGGATTGCAGGATTGATGCACGAACCGGCGGATGGCGCCCCTATCTTTATGGCAGGATTGATGGGAATGGTCAAACTTTTCGTCCGCACAGGCGTGGAGGTGGTGACGGATGTTTATCAGGAATACCACACCTTGATGGATCGCCTGGGGCGGTCAGGGCAATCCTTCGAAGTAGCCATTGTGCATCATGCCAATTACAAGATCAACCTTCTCAAAGCCAAGCAATTGATGAAGAATGGTGTGAACTTGAAGATGCCCTGGCTGCTCAGCGACTTCGGCAACGTCAGCGCAGCATCCTGTATGATAGCCTTCCTTCGGCAGCTGCAAAGCCTGAAGCCGGGAGACCATGTCCTGTTTGACGGTTTCGGCGCTGGGACGTATTACGATGTGATGGCCGTCTCGCTGGGGTAGTTTTGTCTACTCCACAGTGACGCTCTTGGCCAAGTTCCGGGGCTGATCCACGTCGAGTCCGCGCATGGACGCGATGTGGTAGGCCAAAAGCTGCAGGGGAATGACCGTCGCGATGGGGGACAGCATCCAGGGGCATTCAGGGACCCACAGGACGTGGTCTGCCATGGTGGGAATTAGATCATCTCCAGACGTCGCAATGGCTATCACTGTGCCGCCCCTCGCCTTTGCCTGTTGAATCTGGCTGACCATCTTGTCGTGCCACGGGTCACGTGGAGCGATGCACACAACCGGCATGGTCTTGTCGATCAGTGCGATGGGTCCATGTTTCATTTCACCGGCAGGATACCCTTCGGCATGGACGTAGGAAATCTCCTTGAGTTTCAGCGCACCCTCAAAGGCAATCGGCATATTGATGCCTCTTCCCAGATAAAGACAGTCGCGAATGTCTTTCAACTGGGCAGCCACTTTCTCCACCTCGGGTTCGGAGTTCAACACCCGGCTGGCCAGGTCGGGGACAAGACGAAGGTCGGCGACAAGGCTCTTGCGCGATTTTTCGTCAATCGTGCCACGTAGATCAGCTAGCAGCACTGCCAGCATGTAGAGATCGATCAGTGGCGCCGTAAATGCCTTGGTCGAGGCCACGCCAATTTCAGGACCTGCCTGCATGGAAATATACCCGTCCGCGAGGCGCATGGCTTGTGACCCGATGGCATTGACCACGGACCAAAGCGTAGCGCCCTTAATCCGCCCTTCTTCCATGGCAGCCAGGGTATCGGCCGTTTCCCCCGACTGGCTGATGGATAAAACGACAGAATTCGAGTCGATGATCGGGTCGCTGTAGCGGAACTCCGACCCAATCTGGACTTCGCAGGGGACCCGGGCGATTTTCTCGATCAGGATCTTGCCTACCATACCGGCATACGCGGCCGTGCCGCAGGCTGTGATGATGATTCGGTCGATCCGCCTCGCAAGCTCAGCCGTCAAGTTCAGCTCAGGCAAGCGGATCCGCCCTTTGTCAAAATCCACTCTGCCAGCCAGGGTATCCGTCAACGACCGGACCTGCTCGTGGATTTCCTTCTGCATGAAATGACGGTATTCGCCCTTCTCGGCGGCCACCGGATCCCAAGAGATGGCGTGCACCTGGGGGTGGATTTCCTCCCCATCGAGCGTTTCGATGCGCACGCTGTCCCTGGTTACGATTGCCATCTGGCGTGATTCAAGAAAGATCACATTGCGCGTATGCTCAAGGATGGCGGGGATATCGGACGCGATAAAGTTCTCTCCATCCCCGATTCCTATCACCACCCCGCCAGCGTTGCCGATGCGCGCGCATACCATCTTGTCCGGTTCCTTGGTGGAAAGCAGGACGATGCCATGAGCTCCTTTAATCTGCCGGAACGTCCTCCTGGCTGCATCGCTCAGGTTAAGTCCGGTCGATTGATAATGTTCCACGAGGTGGACGATGGTCTCCGTGTCTGTGTCTGACTTGAAGACGACCCCCTCCGCTGAGAGCTCATCGCGCAATTCGAGAAAATTCTCAACGATGCCGTTGTGGACCACGACGACGTTCCCGGAATTTCCCACATGAGGATGCGCGTTACGCGCGGAGGGTTCGCCGTGCGTAGCCCAGCGAGTGTGACCGATGCCGGGCGACCCCGAAATGGGTTCCACCTCGACGAGCTCCACCAGCCTGGACAGTTTTCCCGCATCCCGCCTGAGGTCAATTTTTCCGTTATGAAGAACTGCGATGCCCGCCGAATCATAACCACGGTACTCAAGTCGTTTGAGGCCGTTCAAGATGATCGGCGTCGCGTCGCGTGGACCGATATAACCCACAATTCCACACATGATGAGTTCCTCCAGAAACATTGGATGAGATTACATCGCCATACCGGCGTGTAATCAAGTGCCACTGGCTGCATATTTGTCCGCCGGTCACCCGGGAGGTTTGTTGCAGCATTTTGGTTCTGGAGGGAAAGAGATCGAACCGTGGCTGGCTCGGAGGGCATCCGCTGATCCTTCGATTTTCCCGGGCAGATTGGAACTTCCCGGTTAACTCCACCTCGCAGTGGAGAACCCTCATCCTCGTCAACTCGCAAAGCAGCGAGTCCATGCGCTGGCTTTCCCGATCACTTGTTTGGTGCCTAAATTTCCAGGTACGGGCGAAGATTATACCGCGAAATGGAAATAAAACAATGCAGGAGGTGTTCTCCTGCATTGTTTTTACTGTAATTTATTCCCGACTAGCAGTCGAAACAAACACTTGTCGGCGTAGGAGTTCGTGTCGGTGTGCGGGTCGGCGTTCGAGTTGCTGTAGGTGGATTCGTCGACGTTGGCGGAGGCGTATTCGTTCGAGTCGCCGTGTTGGTAGGAGTCCTGGTATTGGACGGAGTGAAAGTGTTCGACGGTGTAAACGTTCTGGTAGGAGTGAATGTTGGCGTTCGAGTGTTGGTTGGTGTTCGAGTATTCGACGGAGTAAACGTGTTTGTCCGGGTAGGCGTGTTGGATGCCGTGGAAGTGTTGGTCCGTGTGTAGGTCCTCGTTGGTGTGTTTGTATTTGTCCTTGTATTGGTCCGGGTTGGCGTGTTGGACGGCGTAAAGGTTCTCGAAGGTGTGAACGTATTGGACGGGGTAAGCGTGTTTGTCCGCGTGTAGGTTTGAGTCGGTGTACGGGTGCTGGTTCTGGTGGGTGTGTTCGAAGGGGTTAATGTCCTCGAAGGCGTAAGCGTAATGGTGGGCGTGTTGCTTGCGGTGAAGGTCCGGGACGGCGTAAATGTATTGGACGCCGTGAGCGAAGTCGTTGCTGTGCGGGTTGGCGTGCGCGTGCGGGTTGGCGTGCGCGTGCGGGTTGGCGTGTTTGTACTAGTTGTGGTAGACGACAAGGATGGAGTAAAGGTGTAAGTAGGCGTTGGCGTGTCGGAGGGCGTTGGCGTGTCGGAGGGCGTTGGTGTATCCGTGACGGTTGGCGTTAATGTATCCGTGGGTGTCAAAGTCTCCGTGGGAGTGTTGGAGGGGGTGTAAGTAGGAAGTAACGCCAGCGGTACCGCGGGGAGATCGCGTGCAACTCTGAAGTTCTCGACAATACCGCGACGGGTGGAGATTAGGTGGAAGGAAGGCCAGATCACATTAATAAAGGGAGTGACAAACGGATGGTTAAAGTCAACAGAAACGATAACCAGTCCTCCCGCACCTCCCGCATCCTCCACCGGTGTGCCGCCGTTTTCGCATCGCGAATACACGGTCGAAGGAGGCAGACCCATTGTGGGCGCAAAGAAAGTAAACCGGTTCGAACAGATGGTTATATCGATATATCGCGGTAATAACTGATTTACAAGAGTCTGGTCTTCCATTAATCCGATGATGAAGCTGTCCGCCACATCATGGATGGATGCCAATCGAGCGGCATCTTCCTCTGCTTCCTTGTTCACGCCAGCACAAGCGCCATCTGTGGCCATGTCGACACAATGGGCAGTGTCAAATTCACCGGTCACGGCGTATCGTACAGTCTGGCGGGCGATGTTCTGAACGGAAAGCCATGCCTGGAACAGAAGGGCAAAATCAATAATGCCGAAAATGATCAGCAGGAGTACTGGCAAGGCCAGCATGAATTCAATTGTCGCCTGTGCACGTGTACGTTGTTTTCCGGTTTTTCCACTTGGATGATGAAATAATTTAAGATCCATAAGCTCTCACTTTTCTAATTAACGTGTCAGACGGAATGCAATATTTTCGGCAATCGTTATAAAAATTCTTTTTAGTTGATTCGCGTCAGGGGTGTAGTAATAATTTCCGTCGCCTTGTTTGGCCGCGTATTCAAGCAGTTTTAAACCCGCCTCCGGGTCGCAGTTACCATTTGGGCCAGGGATTCCGGGATCCCAGCAGGCAGTATTTTGTGTGACGAGAGGCCCAAGACCGATGGCGTAAATGAGCTTGCTTGATATATTCTGCACTGGGTCGCGGTCGGCAACGATATCGATCATGTCATAGGCGAAATCCGCCGAGTCGTAGGTTAGCGAACCTTTTACCGGGCGAATGTCTTCCGGGTCGGACCATGGATCCCGGCAGAAGGGTTGTTGCGACCAGGTGGCTGCAGGACAATAGCCAAAGTATTCTACTGCAGTTGGGTCGGTAGTCCCGGTTAACAAGCTTACCGAAGAATTCGCTGCACCGTCAGTCAGGAGAATAACAACCCAAAGTGCATTTTCGCGGACCGTTCCGGCACCAAAAAGGTTGTTGGCAAGTTCCATGCCTGCGCCAATGTTCGTTGTTCCGCAAGTCGTGGGATCGTGAGGGCTTGTTGAAAGAAACAGGTCGCAACCTAATTCATACCAGCCCTTGGAGTAATCTGCGCAAGGACCGGCAAGCGCCCTGTCCGATAATGCTCCACCGGGCATGGGACAATTTATCAGCCAAGGTGTTACGCTCCGGGTTTTGATATAGTCGATAATCGTTGATTTATTATTTGTAAGTGCAAGATAGCCAATCGGAAAAGTCACCGGGTCATATTGTACGGGATAAGCCCAGCGATCGAATGTGACTACGCCTACCCGATCGTATGGGAAATAAAGCTGATTCACAAATTCAACTGCGGCAGCTTTGACTTCTTCAAATGGATGACATTCGCCGGGAAAACCATCTACCCCTGCAAGGTCTTCCGCATTGCAAATCTGCGGATCCCTGAAGTCCAATCCCCCATGTGCCGCAGCGTTGGCTTTTGGCTCTTCGAAAGTCATCGATTCAGAGGTGTCGAGAACAAGGATGACATCGATGGAGGCGGCTTCTGATACGGCTTCTGCAGTCACATCGATAGTGGTGAATCCGAGCACGGAGATAAAAGTTGTAGCCACTGTGGTTGAGGCGACAACATGAACGAGCTTCCGGTCTTCTCCGGATGGACACAGTCCCGGTTCAGAATCGCAGGTCGTGACAACCGCAGCCGGATCATCGACACCGTTAAGCCGTAAGTATTCTTCTGCAATTTTCACCATGTCCGCTTCGGTTACGTTCAAGCGGTATTTAGTTGCTGCAGCCAAGGCTGCCGAATCCACAGCACGTCGCAAGTTGGCATAGTTGATAAATACCATCCCGACATCGATAGCCAGGCCGATGAAGGCGACTAAAACCAGAAAGATCAGGGCGACAAGAACCAGCACCTGCCCTTTAGATTTGCCTTTATTCTTGGTAATAAATTCTTCTCTCATTTTTCACCTTATGGCAGCGGAGTTGGAGTGGGTTCCGCGCCGGGATACGGCATGATTGAAAAAGCGTGTACAGGTATCGGGTCCGGTAGTACATCTGTAAAAAACGGCATGCCGAGAAGCTGGTTATAATCGTAAAAAATTTCAACCAATACCAGTCCTGTTTTAGGTGCAGTAGGATCCAGCTGGAGGAGGATATCTCCGTCTGTCACAGTGCTGGTGTGGTTGCCAAACCGACTCCATCCAACGGAGGGGAAACGAAGGAGCGAACTGCCATCGTAACTCAGAATTGAGATGACGATATCATCTGTAGATGGATCGAAGTCAATCTTCATTTCATTTGGAGGGCAATTTGCTGGTCCGGGCTTGGCAGGGAGCAGCAATGTACACGCAGGATTTAATGTAGCCCATGCGACTTGTGCTGATTTGTCGTAAACATCTTCACCGATATATTTTGCGCCGGAAACAGGATCGACCTTATAAAGGCTGACTGCATTGGCATAGCGTGCGGCTTCACGTGCGGAATCGATGATATCAAGATAAATATTGATCAAGTTTCCAAGTTCAACCACGCCGGCAAAAAGCAGCATTAAAATCATGAATACCAGGGCAAGTTCTATAAAACTTTGACCTTTGGGTTTGGCTTGTTTATTTTTATTCTTCGGTATCATCAGGTCGCCTCAACAATCAATTAACAGTAGCCCTACCTTGATTTTATAGAACATTTGCTCTGCAACAATCCTACATTTGTACTAAAAGGTTACTATCCGAAGCGATTATTTTACTATTAAATCTCTTACCGGTACGAGTACGAACATCACCAACGCAGCTCCAAGTATCAAATAAGGTCCATAGGCTATGAAAAATGACATGGTCTGATATTTTTTTGAAACCAATAAATATGCGATGATGATTAAACTGATCAGACCGCCTGCCAGAATGCCCAGTAGAAGTCCAAACCAGATAAACGGCCATCCCAGCATCAACCCTAAAATTCCTGCGAGTATCACGTCACCAAAACCGAGCGCTTCCTCTTCGTCATCCTTTCCAAGCTTTCTGGCGCGGTATCTGGCAAACAGAGAGCCAATGAAATAAAGAAAGCCCATGATCACTAGTCCGGCCAGGCCACCGAGTAGAGTGACGGTGATCCCGTGAGCCACTGTTCCGACCACTAGGCCGAGGATTGCACCGACTATGCTCACGGGATGGAGAATCAACCGGTGTTCCAAGTCGATGACAACGACGACCCCGAAATAGGTCAGTACCAGTAAACCAAGGATATAATTCAGTTGTGCTGGCGGGAAAAGCCAAATGAACACACTGGCAACCACCGTAGAAAAGACAACGATATAATCCCTGGCGCCGGTTGGGCGTCCGCATGAACCACATTTTTTAAAGTACAGGTAATGCTGCCAGCCAGATGAGGAGCTACACTTGGGACATAATGCTTTACCAAGTTCACGCTGTACCGGAAGGACATCAGAAGAATAATTGATGAAGATGCCCGCAAACCACCCGGCGAGCGCTGCTACTATGGGTCCCATATTAATTCATACTAATTTTATACAATTATGAGGTAGTTGTGCCTTACAGAAAAGCAAGCAAAGCTGCGATCTTAGAACACATATTCTCGGACGTTTATTGAGATTTTATTGAAAATTAAGTGACTGCATCGGAGAAATTAATGGAAAAATTCATAATCGAAGGCGGAATTAAATTAAATGGGGAGGTCACTCCGGCGGGAAATAAAAATGCCGCGCTCCCCCTGATCGCCGCCTGTCTTTTGACCGAAGAACCAGTCAGGCTGCATAATGTCCCTGCAATAGGTGATGTCAAGGCAATGCGCCATTTGCTCGAAAGCCTCGGGGTTGAGGTGAGTGACCTCGGCGGAAATTCGTGGCAGATCACCGCCAGGACCGTTAAACCGGCGGACCTTGATCCGGACGTGACCCGAAAGATTCGCGCCTCCATTTTATTGGCTGGACCCATGACGGCTCGGGCTGGGGAGTTGAAATTACCACCTCCTGGTGGGGATGTCATTGGCCGACGAAGAGTGGATACCCATATTTTGGCTTTGAAAAAGCTGGGGGCTGAAGTAACTTATGGGCGGTCATTTCAGTTTCAAAGCCAACGTCTTAAAAGGCGCGGATATCCTTCTCGACGAATCTTCTGTCACGGGGTCCGAAAACGCCATTATGGCTGCGGTACTGGCGAAAGGCACAACAACTCTGCGGAATGCCGCATCTGAGCCACACGTACAGGAACTCTGCCAATTATTGAATAACCTTGGAGCGCGGATTTCGGGCATCGGTTCGAACACATTGACCGTCGAAGGCGTCGATCGGCTTCATGGCGGAGAATTTACCATTGGTCCGGATTACCTCGAGGTTGTCAGCTTTGTTGGAGCAGCGGCGGTCACTGGAGGTTCTGTACGTATCAAAAAAGCTGGCTGGCAGTACCTGGATATGATTCGAATGGTTTTCAACCGTATGGGTGTGGATTGGTCTGTCGATGGTGAGGATATCGTGGTCCCTTCCGGGCAACACCTGGAGATTGAGCCTGACCTCGGCGGCATGATCCCGGAAATCAAAACCAACGTCTGGCCGGCTTTTCCAACGGACCTGATGTCCATTGCCATTGTTATTGCTACCCAAGCGAAAGGGAGTATTCTATTTCACGATTGGATGTATCCCAGCCGGATGTTCTTCATTGATAAGCTGGTGGGAATGGGTGCCCAAGTCGTTTTATGCGACCCGCATCGTTGCATCGTCACAGGCCCAGCCAGGCTATTTGGCGAGAAGGTGGAAAGCCCGGATATTCGCGCCGGCATGGCGCTCGTTCTGGCAGCTTTGGCAGCAGATGGGCGCTCTCAGATCAGGAACATCGGACAGATCGACCGGGGTTATGACCGCGTGGATGAAAAATTACGGTCACTAGGTGCAAAAATCGAACGTGCTGTTGAATAACAAAAACCACGGATCAGATTAGTTCAATCTATCCGCGGTTTTTGTTATTCCTAATTGCTGCCGGCGACTTCGAGAAATTGCGTTAGGACGTTTCGCAACATGGGTTCGGGGAGGGCGCCAACTTGCTGATGAAGCACCTTTCCATTGGCAATGAAGAGCATGGTCGGAATTCCTCGGACTCCATACTTCTCTGCCCATTGGTTGTTCTCATCGGTATTTACTTTGGCAACGATGACTTTCCCATCGTATTCCTTGGCAATTTTCTCAAGGATAGGCGCTACCATTTTACAGGGTCCGCACCAGGGAGCCCAGAAATCCACAATGACAGGCATCGTGGATTGCAGAACGGTCTTTTCGAAGGCAGCATCGGTAACGTTAATGGGTTCGTTCATAATTAATTCCTTTTCTCGAACAAAATAGTAAGTTGTCTACTATTTGATGCGGAATTACCACAGAAGTTGCACGGTTATAACGACTCGCCGGGTTTTAATATTCGAAAGGTCGACCGAATCGGACCGGATTTTGAGAGGGTGCCACCTACCGAGCAATATTTTTCCTCCGATAGTTTAACCGCCTGATCAACATCCTTTTCCTTCAGATTATCCCCCCATAACACATACTCCACCTGGTATTCGGTAAAGAGATAAGGATATTCGGAAATTTGCTGGTTCCCCCGAACAATCGCCCTAAATTCAACAGGAACCTGGCGCTTTTTCTTAAGTATTTCAATGATATCCATCATGGTGCAGCCGGCCAATCCTGCAAGCAGCATTTCCATCGGACCGACACCTTGCTTTCCATTTCCATCCTTGCCCATCAGCACTGTCGCGCCAGCCTTTGTTTGGGCGGTATAACCGTCAATGCCATCCCACTCCGCGGAAATCTCTTTCCATTTGTTAGTTGGTTTTTCTTCAGTCATGGTCTCCCTCCGATTTCAGCCGCGAGTATATCACATGATATAATGCCCCCGCGATGTCAGAAATTTACTCAAAATGGAAAACCGGTTTAGCGCGGACAAGCAAAGCTGCCTTTGGCCGTCTTTCCGGATTACTCGGTGCAACAGAAATATCAAATCAGACCTGGGATGAGCTTGAGGCTCTTCTTATCCAGGCGGATATCGGCATAGACACAGCAAGTTCTGTGCTGACCTCCGTAAAGGATTCGGTCAAGAGAGACGGTTTAACAAAATCATCGGAGTTGAGGCCGTTGATTCGGGCTGAACTTAGGTCCAGGCTTGCGGTCTCACCTCCTTTGGATTTTTCCATCCATCCAAGCGTGGTTTTGCTGGTGGGCGTTAACGGCTCCGGGAAGACCACGACAGCCGCCAAGCTTGGGGCGCGATTTCAAAAAGAAGGGAAGTCAATTCTTTTTGGCGCTGCCGACACTTTCCGGGCTGCGGCTGTGGATCAACTCCAGGTATGGGGAGACAGACTTGGAGTGCCGGTCATAACTGGTGCTCCGGAATCAGACCCCGGCGCGGTGGCGTTCAACTGCGTCCAGGCGGGGCTCTCGCGTGGCACCGATATCCTGCTCATTGATACTGCCGGCAGGCTCCACACACGATACAATCTAATGGAAGAATTGAAAAAGGTCTATCGTGTTGTAAAGAAAGCGTTGGACGGAGCGCCGCATCACGTTTGGTTGGTCCTTGATGCAACCACCGGTCAGAATGCCTTGAATCAAGCCAGGGCATTCAGAGAAGCGGTGAACGTCACTGGTGTCATCTTGTCAAAGCTCGATTCGTCATCGCGAGGCGGCATGGCTTTTGCAATTCAAAAAGAATTGGATTTGCCCATATTGTTTGCCGGGCTAGGCGAGAAGGCTGAAGATCTCATTCTGTTTGACCCGGATGCATTTATCGATGGAATTCTTGCGGATTAATGCTAGGAGGAATAATGAAAGACCTTGTTGATCGCTTACTGCAAGTTGAAGAATTGACTTCACATTTATTGGAGCGTCTTTGACTTCGTAAAAAAGAGTGAAAACCTTGCAGGGTTGGAGCAGCAAATCTCTTCACCTGAATTTTGGGATGATCCACAAAAAGCTCAACGGGTAAGTAAACAAGCCGCCTCCTTGCGGAATGAAGTTGAGTCCTGGTTGTCCTTTCAGCGCCGAATCAAGGATGCCCTGGAACTTGCGAGGATGGATGACGAGACGCTGCGTCCAGAACTTGAAATTGAAATTGCCGCGCTTGAATCTGATCTTGATTCAAGGTCATTCACGGCCATGCTTTCGGGCAAGTATGATGAGGACGATGCGATCCTCGCGATACATGCCGGGGCGGGAGGAACCGATTCCCAGGATTGGGCTCAGATGCTGCAGCGAATGTTCCTGCGCTGGGCGGATTCAAAAGGGTTCGAAACTGAGATTATCGACACCACCGAAGGTGAGGAAGCGGGAATCAAGTCATCGACGATTGCCATTAATGGTCGATACGCGTTCGGATATCTGCGATCCGAAAAAGGTGTACATCGTCTGGTGAGACTATCGCCTTTTGATGCAGCTCACCGCCGCCACACTTCCTTTGCCCTGGTCGAAATTCTGCCCCAGGTGGCGATGGACAGCCCGGAGGTACAGATCGACCCCGGCGACATTCGGGTGGACGTTTATCGGTCATCAGGTGCCGGGGGGCAGAATGTCCAGAAAAACGCAACAGCCATTCGTATTACCCACATCCCGTCGGGAATCGTTGTAACCTGCCAAAATGAGCGCTCCCAAGCACAGAATCGGGAGTTTGCCATGAAGGTTTTGAGAGCGCGTCTTCTGGAAATCCAGGTAGCTGAAAAGGAAGAAGAGATTGCGGTGATCAAGGGCGATTACACCAAGGCGGAGTGGGGGAGTCAGATCCGATCGTATGTCCTCCATCCTTATCAGATGGTCAAAGATCATCGCACTAATTTTGAGGTGGGCAACGCACAGTCCGTTTTGGACGGTAACCTTGACAGTTTTATGGAAGCGTTTCTGAAACTGGGGAAATAATGTGAAACCCTGGAAGACAGTATCGAGAAGCATGCTCCTGGATACAGGTAAATTCCTTAAGGTGGAGAACCATGTTGTCGAATTACCTGACGGCCAGGTCATCGACAATTGGCCATGGGTGATAATCCCGGATTATGTCAATGTCGTGGCAGTGACCACTGAGCAAAAATTCATCTGTTTTCGGCAAGTTAAATATGCCGTAGAGGGGACCTCTCTTGCCATCGTGGGAGGCATTATTGACCCTGGCGAGATGCCTTTAGCTGCAGCGATGCGTGAACTCCGAGAAGAAACCGGGTTCGAAGCAGACCGGTGGATAGCCCTGGGAGAATATAGTGTAGATGCCAATCGAGGAGCAGGAAAAGGAAATTTATTCCTGGCGATGGACGCAATAAGGGTTTGCGAACCTCAATCAGACGATCTCGAAGAACAGGAACTTTTGTTAATGGATTGGGATGAGGTTGAAAGTGCAATGAAACAAGGCGAATTCAAAGTCATTTCGTGGACAGCCGCGCTTGCAATGGCGCTGATCCACCTTGGCAATTTGAATGCTACTGGTTTGCGAAAATCGCTCTGAAATAATACCTTGACTTGTTCAACCGTAAAACGTTTGTGCAGTTGGCCCATGATGTTCTCCTTTTCGCAAAAATCTATCACGGACCCGCAGTTCACTTTTCAACTGATAACGGTTCACTTTTCAGGTTTGAACAGTTCACCTTTCAAGTTTGAATAACATTTGCGAAAATCGCCTTGACACCCCCGTCTGCTTCCCGTATAATCAGCCCGCTTAATCGAAAACCAGTCATATTACTGGTGATATGTTCAAGGAGTAACGAATGACCCCCCATCCCAAGCGAAAACATTCCAAGGGCCGCCGCGATCGCCGGCGATCGCAGGACACATTGCAGTCGCGTAATCTTGTCGCCTGCTCAAACTGCGGAACAATGCGGCTTCCACATACCGTCTGCCCGAACTGCGGTCACTATAAAGGACGCGAAGTGATCGAGGTGGAGAAAGAAAAGAAATCCTAGTTGATCACTGGCGCGCCGTAACGAAACAATTGCGGCGCGTTTGTGTTTAATTCACAGCAGGAGTTCAGATGCCCATAAATCCAGCCGCTTCCGCGCTTGTTTTCCCCGGTCAAGGTTCCCAGGTTGTGGGGATGGGAAAAGACCTTGCGGCAACTTTTTCAGTTGCCCGGACAGTGTTCGAAGAGGCGGATTCGATTCTTGGTTTCAGTCTGACCCGGATCATGTGGGAAGGTCCCGATTCTGAGTTGAACGACACAGTCAATACTCAGCCGGCATTATTTGTTCACTCATTGGCTGCCCTCAAGGTATTGAAATCTTTTTACCCTACCTTTACCCCTGCATATGTTGCCGGTCATTCACTTGGTGAGCTGACCGCGCTTGTAGCCTCCAGTGCTGTAACCTTTGCAGAGGGGTTAAAGCTGGTTCGAACTCGCGGTGAATTGATGAAAGAGGCGGGGATGATGAATCCTGGAGGGATGGCTGCAATTATGGGGATGGATATCCCCACTTTGGATCGATTGTGTCTAAGGGCGAGCACAGCTTATCAGACTGTTACGGTAGCCAATGACAACTCTCCGGGGCAGGTGGTGGTATCCGGCCATAAACCAGCCCTTGAGAGGATTTTGGTCCTTGCGAAAGAAGCGGGTGCACGCCGAGCGCTGCCTCTACCGGTAAGCATTGCTGCCCATTCTCGATTGATGTCCAGTATTCAATTTGAGTGGGATGAGGCCATTAAGCAAGTTGCGTGTAGTGATCCGTCCATTCCTGTTGTTGGAAACGTTACTGCCGGAATATTGAACAAAGCTGATGCTCTTAAGGAAGACATCTCTGCACAGATGCAATCCCGGGTCCGTTGGGTGGAATCAGTACGGTTTATGATGGAACGGGGAGTTGAGACATTCCTTGAGGTGGGGACCGGGACTGTCCTGGGGGGATTAATTAAAAGGATTTCTCCGGATGCGAAAGTGCTGCCGCTTGGAACCCCAACGGATTTCGACGTGTTGAATTGAGAGTTACACTTTCCTTTTCCATTAACTAAATCTCCCGCATTTGTGACATTCATCGGGGTTAGCCCACGGCGGGGGCATAGTATAATCATTTTATGGCACAGCTTTATCGGGTGCGATTATTTACGATACGATGGTTAAGCCTTTCACCCTTCCTGGTTTGAAATCCGGCCAGGTAGTTTTTATTTCACGGATCGAGAGGGAATTGGAATGAAATTAAGCAAATTAGCCAGCGAAATCGCCAAATCTCCGACCCTTGCACTTAATGAAGAAGCGCGAATACTTAGAGAGCGCGGTGAAGCGGTTATTCACCTTGGAATCGGTGAACCCAAGAACAAAACACCTATCAGCGCCATACTCAGTTCTGCAGCGAAACTCACCAGTGGAGAAGTGAAATACACCCCCGCGGATGGGACCTTGTCGCTCAAAAAGGCGGTAATAAGATACACCGAAGAGAATTATGACCGCCTGGTGGCGCCGGAAAATGTCATTATCACAAATGGCGCCAAGCAATCTCTGTTTAATATTTTATATTCCTTGCTTAATCCCCAGGACGAAGTGGTCATCCTGGCCCCCTATTGGGTTTCTTATCCGGAAATAATTAAAATGTGTTACGGAAAACCGGTCGTTGTTACCCCGGAGGATGGTACGTTTACTCCTCGTTTCGAGGACGTTGAACGGGCAATTACTGAATACACGCGAGTGATCATTGTCAATAGTCCGAATAATCCATCCGGCGCGATCTATCCTCCTGAACTGATTTCTAGGCTTGTGGAATTCTGCGAGCAAAAGGGGATTTTCCTGGTCTGCGATGACATTTATCACAAATTGGTATTCGACCGGATTATTGCACATCCTGCTTATGAATTTAGCAAGAATCAGATCGAGGATTCTCATATCATTGTTGTGAATGGGGTCGCCAAGGTCTATGGAATGACGGGTTTTCGGGTGGGTTGGGTGGTTGGTCCCCGGGAGCTTGTCCGGGTGATGACCAATGTCACTGCACAGACTACGTCCGGTGTGTCGCCGGTCAGCCAGGCTGCAGCTGAGGGTGCGCTCAATGGTCTTCAGTCCGTTGTGGAAGCCATCCGTCTGCAAATTGAGAACAACCGGGCCGTGTTGCTCCAGGAAATGAAAACATTCCACGGAGTGCGATTGATTAAACCAGAAGGTACCTTCTATGCTTTGCCAGATATGCGAGCGTTCAATGGTAATTCGGTTGAACTCTCAAAATTCTTGCTGAAAAAAGCACTTGTCGTTACTGTGCCGGGAAAGGAATTTGGCATGGAGGGGCATATTCGGTTATCCATCTCCGGGTCCGTGAAAGATGTCACCGAGGGGATTGCCCGCATCAAGTGGGCGCTCGATCCGACCAGCCCGAACGAAATTTATATCGGTGATAAGAAAATGATTCGTGATTGGTTATAGGAGCTTTTGTGGATGAATAATTTGCTTAATATCAAAACTCCTGCCGAGAGTGTGGCCCAGACCCGCAAGGCAGACTATAACCTCTCCAATCACGGAATTGGCAACTTGCGGCTTGCGTATTGGAACTTACCCGTCGAATCGCTCTATGAGGAAGCGGTTTTTCGGGGAGAAGGTGCCATCGTCGTTGGAGGACCTTTCGTTGTCAATACGGGCAAGCACACGGCTCGATCAGCCAACGACAAGTTTGTTGTGCGCGAGGTGACCTCAGAGGGAAATGTCTGGTGGGGAGTCTACAATCGTCCATTTGAACCAAATAAATTTGAAGTGTTGTATGACCGGATGCTTGGTTTCCTTCAGGGCCGGGATCTATTTGTTCAGGATGTGTATGCCGGAGCGGACTCGCAATACCGTTTGCCCGTCAGAATTGTGACCGAACTGGCATGGCACAGTATGTTTGCCCGAAACATGTTCATTCTTCCGGAATCTCTGGAAGACTACAAGAGGTTTGTTCCTGAGTTTACGATCATTGCCATGCCTTCTTTCAAAGGGGCACCTTCAGTTGACAATTCTGCCAGTGACACCTTCATCTGCCTATCATTTGAGAAAAAACTTGCCATTATTGGGAATACTGCCTATGCCGGTGAGATAAAGAAATCAGTATTTACCATCCTTAACTATCTGCTGCCCTTGGATGGTGTGCTGCCAATGCACTGTTCTGCAAATGTTAATCCTGAAGACACAAATGATGCAGCCTTATTCTTTGGCCTTTCCGGCACTGGAAAAACCACGCTTTCGGCGGATCCTAATCGCAGGTTGATAGGCGATGATGAACATGGATGGAGCGATGAAGGGGTGTTTAATTTTGAAGGTGGTTGTTACGCAAAGGTTATCGGCCTGTCGGAGACCGCTGAACCTGAGATTTACTCCACCACCCATCGCTACGGGACTATTCTCGAAAATGTTCCCTTCGACCCGATCTCTCGATTAATCGATCTCAATGACGATTCGATTACCGAGAATACGCGCGCATCGTATCCGCTTGAGTTCATCGGCAATGCGGTGCCGGAGAAAAAATCCGGCCATCCGAAAAATATTATCCTGCTCACATGCGATGCGAGCGGCGTCATGCCGCCAATTGCACGGTTGACTCCTGACCAGGCGTTGTACCAGTTTATTTCCGGATACACGTCCAAGATCGCCGGGACTGAAGTTGGGCTCGGAAAGGAACCAGAGATCACTTTTTCAGCTTGTTTCGGTGGTCCGTTCATGGTTCATCATCCTTATCGCTATGCAGAACTGCTAAGGGGGAAGATTGAAAGGTATGGAGTCAAATGCTGGCTGGTGAACACCGGTTGGGTGGGCGGTCCGTATGGAATAGGGAAACGAATTTCGATCAAGCATACGCGGGCATTATTAAATGCGGTACTTTTGGGAAAATTGGACAAAGTTAAATATTACGGCGACCCGATTTTTGGATTTGAAGTTCCAAAATCCTGCCCGGATGTGCCAGAGGGGGTATTGGAACCCTGGTCCTCATGGCCGAGCCGGGATGAGTATGATAAACGGTACCGCGACCTCGCTGCTAGGTTCCAGGAGAACTTCTCCAAGTTCGCTGATCATGCCTCTCAACAGGTGATTGATGCGGGTCCTAAAGTCAAGTAATCTCCATTCAGTTCCACGGAAGAATTGTTGATATACTTGTATAAAAAATTTGAGGAGTGAGGGATATGTCGAAAGCACAAGATAAAGGAATTACAACTTCAAAACCCAAACGCGGAGCCCTATGGGGAACCTGGTTGGTTTTATTGATGCTACATGGGTTAGGCGCAATATGGCTTGCGTATGTCTCGCAGAACCCCGAATATGCGGATAACCGGAGTTTGATCGTGACCTCGCTCGTTATCGCAGCATTTCTTCAGGTTATTGGAGTTATTGGCATGTGGTTCTGGAAAACGTGGGGACTCTATTTGTATATTACTGTAACCTTTATTCAGATGGCCGCCCACATGGTGCTTACCGCAACCGTTTGGGTCGGATTCTACGATGCCATTCCTCTTCTTATCACTGGCTATATATTGAATTACAAGAAACTTCTAAAGAGTTTCAGTTGATTTTTTGGATATTCCCTTTATTTCGAAAGGACTGGCTAAGCGTCAGTCCTTTATTTTTATCCTAGGCTATAATTACCTTATTATTTATGATGGAGAATTTGATGGAAGACACGAAATACAAGTTGTATGCCTATAGGTGGGTGGTTCTTGCGGTATTCGCGTTTGTTAATCTAACCATCCAAATACTTTGGATTTCATACGCTCCCATTACAGGACCGGCGGCTGAGTATTATGGCGTGGATGACATCCAAATAGGACTTCTTGCGATGTCATTCATGATAGCTTTCATCCCACTCTCGATACCCGTGTCGTGGGCGATTGACACTTATGGATTTCGCCTGGCGGTTGGCATCGGCGTGGTATTAATGGGCGTATTTGGACTCCTGCGTGGTTTTGCAGGGCAAAATTACTCACTCGTCTTGTTGGCAACCATTGGGATTGCAATAGCGCAGCCATTCTTGCTTAATGCCTGGACGACCGTTCCGGCAAAATGGTTTGCCTTGGGAGAGCGTGCAACAGCAGTGGGGATCGTCACGCTTGGCAACTTGTTGGGAACTGGCATTGGTATGGCCGTGACGCCTCTATTGCTTGAATCTATGTCGATAGATGAAATCCAGTTGATCTATGGGAGCATCGCCGCTTTGTCGGCGGTGGCGTTTGTTATCCTGGCAAGAGAGACTCCACCCACCCCGCCTTGCCCTCCGGGAAAAGAAGTTCGAGCATTGGTGTTGGATGGACTGCGGCATGCATTGAAAGTCAAGGATTTTTTGTTGTATCTGGTGGTTGTATTCGTTGGATTGGGTCTTTTCAATGGACTAACGACCTGGGTGGAAGGGATAGTTCGGCCGAGAGGTTTTACACCGGCTGATGCAGGTACTATTGGAGCACTGATGCTGGTCGGTGGATTGCTCGGGGCGGTTATTATCCCGGCTTTCTCGGATCGACAAAAGAAAAGAAAGAAATTTCTTCTTTTGGGATTCTCACTGGCGATCCCTGCCTTGATAGGGTTGACCTACGCAGAAACGAGCTGGGGCTTGTACGTGTCAGCGTTTATACTAGGATTTTTCCTTGTCAGTTCATTTCCGGTTGGGATGCAGTACGCCGCTGAAATCACCAATCCCACCCCTGAAGGTACATCGAATGGATTGGTTCAATTGTGCGGGCAGGCAGCAGTGGTGTTCGTTTATTTAATGGAAGTTATGAGAGCGCCTGATGGTTCTTTCACGCCATCGTTGCTCTTGTCCGTTGCCCTCTTATTGGGATGTCTGCTCGTCATTACCCGAATGCGGGATCCCGACTCAAAACAAGCAATTTAACCGAGAAATTCATCCACGCATTCACAGGTCTTTTACACGTTGTCTTTTCTCTGACTTCTGCTAAGTGAATTTAAAGTCTCGATGAGGGGCTGTATTTCCTGTGGAGCCGTTCCATCGCCGGTTCTTATGGTATGTGTCCACTCGTGGGATTCGACAGTGATCGTATAAGAAAATTGATCAGGGATGTTTTTCGTATTCTCAAAATTTTCCGGCAGGGTGGAAAAATCAATCTGATCTATCAGCTCTTTGAGTTTCTGCGCCTCCTCGTCAGGCAGGTTTTCCAGGTTGAATGTGTAAGTCGTTGTCATTCCCGTAAACCCACCGGATCGTTCGTAGATGATGTTCATATGACCTCTCGTGCGGTTTGTGATTAACTGAGACCGAGTTTCTGAATCACTGTTGGTAAGCACCCTGATGGCGATGGAGTGCCAGATCCTCCCTGCGTGGCGTCTATCCCTACTGCACTCCAGCCTTTTCTCACGGCCTGCTGCTCGAGACTCCCGCTCCCAAATTGCTCACCCGCAGTCTGCCAGGTATAAAATGCGCATTGCTGAAAATTGGAATCGTACTTGAGCTTATCCTTCAATGTGCGATACCAGATAAGACCTGCCTTTTCCCAAGAGTGTCCGCCGATCTCAGTTGCTGTGACGTAGAATGCATAATTGGGAATCCCCGAATTTATATGGACGCCTCCGTTGTCGCTGCTCGTATTAACATACTTATCCATATGATCGGGTTGAGGATCCTTGCCAAGTATCGGGTCGTTGTAAGCAGTCCCCGGTGCCTTCATGGAGCGGATTCCCTTACCTGCGACGTTCGCAGTAAACAACCCTTCACCGATGATCCAATCGGCGTCCACGGCCATTTGCTGAAGGTGATATTGTTTGACCAGCGAGCCGAACACATCCGAGAACGACTCGTTAAGCGCTCCGGATTGTTGAAAATAAGTCAAATTCGCTTCGAATTGAGTGACCCCGTGGGTCAATTCGTGGCCGACCACATCGATGGCTTTTGTAAACCTATTAAATAATTGTTGATCAGCAGGCAGATCCTCGTCTCCATCGCCATAGACCATCTGATTCCCGTTCCAGAAGGCGTTGTCGTAACCCTTTTGATAGTGTACGGTTGAATCCAGTTTCATCCCGTTATCGTCTATGGAATTACGGTTATAGATGGTTTTAAAGAGGTCATAGGTAGCGCCACTGTAATCATAGGCTTCGTTAACCGCCTGATCTTGTACGGGCTGATCGCCTTCCTGCCGGATTAAAAGTCCAGGAAGCGAATTCCCTTGCTGCGCATTATAGACGGTCCGTTTCTTGATATCAGAAACCAAAGTTCGGGATAATGCAAGCAGCTCCCTCGCATCCTGACGTTGTCCACGCATTCGAGACGAAGCAACCATATTCTTAACGGCCACTTTTTTCTGAGCCTCTGTTCCATTGGTTGCAATTTGCTTGAGCATATGCGGAGGGACGATGCAATAAATAGATATTC
The DNA here is from genome assembly GCA_963774975.1 of uncultured Chloroflexia bacterium. Taxonomy (GTDB): domain Bacteria; phylum Chloroflexota; class Anaerolineae; order Anaerolineales; family Villigracilaceae; genus JBGPQJ01. The sequence goes on along the minus strand of CAVZGY010000001.1, from coordinate 268,410 downwards.
GTTTCATGTCTTCTCCTTCCATAATCGGACTATATTTATCAGTATAAAGAATATTCTTAAAAAAACAATACCCTAAAAAAGATTTCAGGGTATTGTAGCGAAGAGTGATCTTTCGGAATCTACAGTGCTTGGGCTAGTAAAAAGCCCATTATTGCGATGATCACCCCAAGATGGAGAAGGAGGTGGCTTGTCGCCAACCACCCAACACCTGGAATTAGGTTCAAGAGGAAGTTAAGAATAACAAGCAGAATCCCAAGAAGGGGGAGAAGACCCTTCCTGTGAGCAAGAAATTCAGAGGTGCGGTCAAGAAACTTCGATATCCAGTTGCTCATTAAATTTCCTCCTCTTCGACCGTGGGGGGTTCTTCTTTGTATTGCCAGTCTGAAAACTGAGCGGTCATTCTTCCGGGAATTTTTCCGACTATTTCAATACCTCCATGGCCATGCTCGATCCGTTCGACCTGGCCGGCTTCATGAAACAGGGAGATAAGCTGACCTTGCTGGTAGGGGAGTTTAACGTGGATAGAAACCAGCTTTTCAAACAGCTCTTTTTGGATAAGGTCCAAAAGCTCACGGATTCCCGTGCCTTTTAATGCGGAAATCCCAATTGATTGCGGGTATTGAGATGCAATTTCTTGTGCCCGTTCGGGATTGCCCAACAGGTCAATTTTATTTAATGCGGTGATCGCGGGGATGTGACCCGCATTTATTTCTTTCAAGGTGTACTGAACTGATTCGAATTGGCTGAACGCATTGGGGTGCGCCATATCCACGACGTGAAGCAGCAGGTCCGCTTCAGCGATTTCCTCCAAAGTGGCATGGAAGGCAGCGATCAGCATCGTCGGTAATTTCTGGATGAAGCCAACGGTATCAGTAAAGAGCGCCTGGTGGCCTCCAGGAAGCTCCACACGACGAGTTGTTGGGTCCAGGGTGGCAAATAGTTGATCCGCCACATAAACGTCGGATTTGGTGATTTTATTCAGCAGGGTGGACTTACCAGCATTCGTGTAACCAACTAGGGCAACGGTAGGTATCCTGCTTCGTTTCCGCTGGGACCTGTACCGAGATCGGTGAGCTTCGACTTTTTCGAGTTCTTTCTTCAAGTGAGAGATCCTGGAACGAATCTGCCGTCGATCCACCTCGAGCTGCGTTTCTCCCGGTCCCCGCAGTCCAACGCCTCCACCTGATCCCGTACGTCCACCGCCACCACCTGCCTGACGGGCGAGATGTGTCCATTGCCGGGTCAGGCGGGGAAGGTAGTACTCATATTGCGCCAGTTCGACTTGAAGCATCCCCTCACGGGTGTGAGCATGCAGTGCAAAAATATCCAGGATCAACGCGGTCCGGTCCATCACCCGGACCTGATTTCCCAAAATTCTCTCAAGCTCACGAAGATGTCGAGGAGAAAGTTCGTCGTCAAAGATCACCACGTTTGCCAAAGTTTCTTCGACAAGAGCTTTTAATTCCTCTGTTTTTCCCGCGCCGATAAATGTTTCCGGATTCGGGTGATCGAGTTTCTGGGTCAAATCACCCACGACATCCAACCCGGCTGTGTCTGAAAGCAAAGCCAGTTCGGTCAGAGAATCCTCAACAGAAAGCAGGCGCTGTTTCTTGTAAAAATCGACGCCAACCAAAAATGCTTTTTCCCTAGGAGGCTGAGTGGGATGCGGTGTTTTCTTTACCATGTCATAATTTTATCGTTAAAACTTCACCTCTCCCAATCCAGGGAGAGGGAGCTGTTTATTTTTATTCCCGAACGTCTACTCGGTTCCGAAGAGTTTGGCAAGTTTAGGGTCGGATGCCTGGGAACGCTGTGGAAGAAGAATGTGGAAAGTTGACCCCGGGCATTTTTCCTCGTCAAAGCCCGGAGATTCCACCCAGATCGCTCCCCCATGCGCATCGATGATCCCGCGCGCGATAGCCAACCCTAACCCGGGACCGCCTCCCTTAAACTTTGTCTTACCACTCGAATGCAAGGAAATTTCACCAACCTGTTCGAACTTTTCGAAAATGGTCGCCTGGTCTTCAATGGAAATCCCAATGCCCGTATCAGAAATCGTTGTTTCGATAAAGCCGGGCAATACGCGGCCGTCAATTGTGATGGTCCCTTCGTCGGGCGTAAATTTGATCGCATTAACGACCACATTCTTATAAGCTTGATAAATCCGTTCTGGATCGGCGAAAATCAATTCTTCGCTTCCCGGGAATAATCGGAAATCAATCTTCTGGTTGCGATCCGAGATTGTAGACTTCAACTCTTCAAGTAAAAGTCCAACAATCCGGTTGATCCATATGGGCTGCAGGTTCAATGATAAAAGTTTGTTATCGATTAGCGACACATCGATCATGTCGTCCACGATTTCTCTTAATCTATGCATGCCCGTATGAATTCCATTTAGAAGAGTCCTGGGTGGACTGTCATTCTCCTTGGGCAGCAAGTCACCAAGCATTGCCGTGTAGCCCTCGATAAGTGTCAGTGGTGTTTTTAGTTCATGCGCAGCGACAGATATGAAATTGGATTTGCTCTTATCCAGCTTCTCGAGCTTTTGCTGAGATTGCTGCAATTCACTTGAGATATAGGCCACTCGGCTTTCCATATCGTAGGCGCCAGCCTTGGCGAGACAATGCGTGTAATACGGAGTGAGGTTAACGATCATATCCAATGCCTGATCGGAAGGCAGGTTTTCCCGGGCGACATCGTAAGTCAGGGTGATGATTTCATTCAAGACAGTGACAGCATTATGTTCGCCCCCGGTCAGATCCGTTTCTGTTCGGGCGGTTGCCCATTCCTGGATAATTCCATCCAACCAGGTGGGATCACCCGTGTCAACCGCTTGTTCCAGTGCGTCGAAGAATTTTACGAGCTGACTCTCGAAATCCTCCCGCACACCGGCACCGCGAGCGATCGCAAAAACCGATCGGCGGATGAGCGCAGGTCTCACTTTGTATACAAGTTGACTTGTTGTCATTTATCTATAGTTTACGCGAAGTAACCGATTTGTGCAATTTGCCTGCGTGATTAATTATTGTTATGAGAGGTGCTCGAATTTTGCATAAGAATCCATTGTAAAAGTGTTTCCCCAACCACAGCGAGGCTGTCTGCTGAAATTTTATCCAATGTGTCCTGAGATGTATGCCAAAATGAGTAATCGATGTCAATAATGTCCACCGCAGGGATGCCTGCTTCGACAAAGGGCAGATGATCATCGATAATGTTGTGTTCTTGTTCATTGATGAAATATGCTTCATACCCCAGGGATTTGGCCACTTCCCAGATTTGAGAAGTGAGTTCAGGGTCGGAATTCAATTCCTTGTAGATGTTCAAGTCGCGGTCACCGATCATGTCGACAACAATGACAGCTTTAGGGTGGAACTTCATGTTGGAGACAAAATAGCGGGCTCCCAAAATCCAGTCCCAGCCTGAAATCCGCCCGTTATCTTCCGCATCCGTGAATAACAACCAAATCGGAAGGGTGTCATCCGGTAACACGCGGGCTAATTCAACCAAGACTGCAACCCCGGATGCTCCATCGTTTGCGCCGGGAACAGGTTGCCATTGTAGTTCTGGATCTGGATCATTGTCTGCAAATAACCGGCTGTCGTAATGGGCGACCAGGATGATTTCCGGTGATTCTTCTCCGCGGTGGGCAATGATATTTTTAACGGGATTGCCCAACATCTCTCCCTGCTGGATCGAAGACTGCCAGCCAGAGTTTTTCAACTCCTCCGTCAACCAAGCAATGAAATTTTGATGCGCAGCGGATCCCGGTGTCCTGGGTCCAAAGGAAAGCTGTTTTTCCACATCTGCATAGGCCCGGTTTCCGTCAAATGAGACGGGTTCATTAGGTTGAAGAAGTAGTAAATAGGCTCCGACCGCTGTCAGTAAAATCACTGGAATTGACAAGAGAATGATTTTCTTCTTCATTAAGAGTCGCCCAGACACAATTTCTGCTAGTAGTGAGTCCACCTCTTTTTCAGAGCGCTCTGCATATGCCTTTGCCCGTTCAGATTTTGATTTTATGCGATCATTCAAGGGTGCCAAGATTCCCAGATTGGCTTTCATGGGCTGGAAATTTATCAGGTCCGCAGTCGTGATGTAGTTGCACAATGCTCCCAACATCGTGGTTGGGGGCAGCGAGATGGGGGTAACGCCACTCACAACCCGGTGCGCATTTATGCCTGCAAGCAGACCCGTTGCGATATTTCCGAGGTATCCCTCAACGCCGGTGATTTGCCCTGCGAAAAACAAGTCAGCCCGATTATGGAATTGCAAGGTGTTTTTTAGAAGTCTGGGAGACGCAATAAATGTATTTCGATGCATTTGGCCAAAACGCACAATTTCCGCTTTTTCGAGTCCCGGGATTAAAGCCAAAACACGTTTTTGTTCAGGGAATTTCAGATTGGTTTGAAATCCGACCAAGTTATACAAATCTCCTGTTAAATTTTCCTGCCTGAGCTGGACAACTGCATACGGCCTGCGGCCTGTGTGCGGATCTGTCAAGCCCACTGGGCGCATTGGTCCAAAGGCAAGAGATTGCCTCCCGCGGCCGGCGATGATCTCAACCGGAAGACACCCCTCAAAGAAGTGACTGTATCCCGCCTTGACTCCTTTCTCAAGATCTCGTTCGAAACTTTTGATCTCTATCCTCTCTGCACTTGAGAGGGCATCAACAAATTCAGCGTATTGACCTTCCGTGAAGGGACAGTTTATATAATCCCCTTCGCCCAGACTGCCGTCGCCATACCGGGATGCTCGAAAGGCGATATCCATATTGATTGATTCCCCAGTCACAATAGGAGCAATGGCATCATAAAAAAATAGATGATCTTCTCCCGACAATGTAGTAATCGCTTGTGCGAAATTTGGCGAGGTGAGTGGTCCGCTGGCGATGATGGTAGGGGTGCTTGGGATTTTTGTCACTTCCTGTCTGACAACGGTTATATTTGGATGATTGTCGATACGGTCCGTAACCAGTCTGGAAAATTGCCGACGATCGACTGCGAGTGCTGAGCCTGCGGGAATTGCAGTCTTCCTGGCGCAGTCCAGGAGCATAGATCCCAATCGATCCAACTCGGTGTTGAGAATTCCCGACGCCCGGTCAGGAACTTTTGATCCCAGTGAGTTTGAGCAGATTAGTTCGGCCAGATCAGACGATGTATGCGCTCCGGTGCTTATCTCCGGACGCATTTCGTATAGCTCTACCCTCAATCCACGCTGGGCAGCCTGCCATGCTGCTTCGCTGCCAGCCAACCCGCCCCCAATCACGATGATTTTTTTTATCAATCGGCACCCGTTCAGTAGAGGAAGAAATCGAAATTTATGAGGTCGGTCAATTTTACCACTCGGCTTCAGCCCATTTCGCCTGTATAATTCTGATAGTCGTATGCAGATAAATCAGAGACTAAAAAGACTTCTCAGGGAAATCTCTCAGCAGACCGGTTCCAGCTGGGCGGCTATTGCAACCATCGATGATGGCAAATGGTCTCTGGTGGATGGTACGCTAACGGCTAAACATGGAAATCGGTTGTTGAAGCTTGTTAATTCCTATGCATATAGTAATAAACTTAAAAATTCAATTAAAAATAACCGTATAATCCGGTTAGCAGTTGAAAGACAATATGGTTTGGGCGTTGGACGGTTTTACGTTGTCCCTATCCATGAAAAATCTGGATTACTCGTCGGCGCCGATTTATTAGAAACGCAAACAAAAAAAATTTGGAAGGTCGTATCCGATATAGCAGAAATCCTGCTGGTGGAGGATAATCAAGCTTCGCAACTTCAAGAAGCCCTGCAGGAATTGGAGAATTTGCAACAGGAGTTGCAGGCGCGCGTTTCTGCGCAGCAAGCTGCCGAATCTAGACTTATTCAAACCACTAAACTCGCGGCAGTAGGAGAAATGGCTGCTGGTGTCGCACACGAACTGAATAACCCCTTGACAACAGTTGTGGGATTCAGCGAACTTGTCCTGGAGTCGCTTCCACCGGACTCGCCTCAACGGGCGGATATGGTCGTTGTCCTCAAGGAAGCTCGTCGCGCCAGAGACGTGGTACGCCGGCTTCTGGATTTTTCGAGGCAGTCTGAAACTCTACGCATGAAAGCTGATCTAAACGAGCTGATTCGAGATGTCCTATCCTTAATGCAGCACATGTTCCACATTAATGGCGTCACCATCTCACCAATATTTGACGAATCGTTGCCCTGGGTCTTAATTGACAGAAACCAAATGAAACAAGTGTTTCTCAACCTATTTCACAACGCTCTTAACGCCATGCCTGATGGCGGTGAATTGTGCATTGAAACCGGGCAAACCAAACGATATGGATCACCTTATGCGTGTGTCGGCATAAAGGATACCGGGATGGGGATTTCTTCGGAAAACTTACCCAGGATTTTTGAGCCGTTTTTTACGACTCGTGCTGGCCGGGGGGGAACAGGTCTGGGGCTATCTGTCACATATGGAATCATAAGTGAACACAACGGCGCGATAGAAGTTGAAAGTAATCCAGGCCACGGGTCAGTATTTACAGTATTTTTACCGCTCATGGAGGAATGATAAATCAGACAAAAGTCATCGTCCTCGACGACGAACCCGGAATTATAGCATTATGCGATCGGATTTTTACTTCCGAGGGATACCGGACTCAAACATACGTAGATCCAGTTTTAGCTCTCGCCTTCATGAAAGATAATCCGGTCGATCTTCTTGTTGTTGATATCCGGATGCCGGGTATGAGCGGGTTTGAAGTGATCGTGGAAGCGCACAGGATGCAACCTGACTTGGCCATTCTAGTCATGACCGGTTACGGGACAGTGGAGACTGCCATCCAGGCATTACACGAGGGGGTTGACGGACTTATATTGAAGCCGTTTGAAAAAAAAGAACTTGTGGATGCAGTTCAACGAGCATTAGCAGATAAACAACATAAGCGCGATTCTGCCCGAGCACAAGTGCTTCGACCTTTATTTGATGAATCCGAGGCGCTTTTGGCAGAAACGAGACCGGATCATCTCGTCCGTTTTATCGTCGAATCAGCCAGCCGGCTTCTTCAATGTCCTTACGTGAGTTACTTTCATGCTGAGAAAAATAATTCGCTGGTGTTGTTGAACTCAGCAGGTGATTCGGCTGATGTTGATCCGGTAACCGTGCAGGAGATAGTTCATAAAGCTGAAAATTCGGATATTCCGTATCACGTAAATGCAGCAGGACCAGGCGAAGCAGGTATTCAACAGAAAATTAGTGCATCCGGTTTTGGGGCTGTTTTATGCATTCCAATCCGCCGGATGAATTTTCGAGGTGTACTATTCGCTGCTCGGGCTGCAACCGGAAGCGTCTTCAGCGATGCGGATTTTGAGATGAGTCAAATATTTTCCAGGCAAGCAGCCATTGCCCTGGAAAACGCCCTTTTATATAACGACTTGAGGGATTATGTTAAAAAGATAGAGGATTCGCAGGCAGCTTTGGTGCAGGCGGAAAAGTTGGCAACGGCTGGAAGAATGACCGCGTCCATTGCGCACGAAATAAATAATCCTCTTCAGTCGGTCCAAAATTGCCTGCACCTTGCCGCAAGACAGGATTTACCCCCCGATGTGCGGGAGAAATATTTTGAAATGACCACAAGCGAGTTGGAACGGTTAATGTCGACGGTACAACGGATGCTTGATTTTTACCGTCCAAATGCTGAACGAGAAATAATTAATTTGATAGATATTCTGGATCATGTGTTGCTTTTATTAAGTACACAGCTCAATAATCGAGGAATTCGTGTGACCTCAGCCTGGCCGGCGAGAATCCCAGAAGTTCTTGCAGTCCGAAACCAGATTCAACAAGTTTTTATTAATTTGATACTCAACGCCTACGATGCGATGCCAGACGGCGGCGAATTGATGATCAATGTTCATGGAATGGGCGAAATTATCGAGGTTGATTTTCAAGATACCGGGCATGGAGTCCCGGTTGAAATACGAGAAACGATATTTGAACCTTTCAACAGCACCAAGGAGAATGGGACAGGTCTGGGGTTGTCAGTGAGTTATGGGATTGTTATTTCCCATGGCGGCAATCTTGAGTTGCTCCCATCGTCTCGTCTGGGTTCGTGCTTCCGGGTGACTTTACCGGCGATTCAATAGTTATGAACGCATCCATACTGGTGGTTGATGATGAACCAATCACAAGGCAATCGCTGACGGATATCCTCCGCCTCGAAGGGTATAAAGTTGCTTCTGCCCCAAATGGCGAGGCTGCCGTTGAACATATTCGAATGTATTCAGTTGACCTGATTGTGCTGGATTTACGAATGCCCGGAATGGGGGGCATGGAGGTGATGAAGGCAATCAGTCAGATTTCACCCGATACAGAGATCGTCCTGCTGACAGCTCATGGATCCATGGAAACTGCGGTAGATGCGCTGCGTTATCGAGTGCATGATTATCTTATTAAACCTGCTTCCCCTAGCCAGATATTAGCAAGCATCAAGCGAGGATTGTCCAGGAAGGCTCAAAGGCATGAACAGAAGAAAGATGGTGTTGTCGTTTCGGATGAATTGCCTTTAATAATTGAAATTGATAAAAATACTGCTATAGATTTCAGCCGTAGAACTATCGAATGGAACGGTGAAATCCTGAAATTGACCCCAACAGAAGGATTATTATTAAAAGTTCTAATGGAAAACCCGGAGACGGTATTTTCACATCGCGAGTTGGTTTTGCTGATTCAAGGTTATGACGTCTCCCTCAAGGAAGCTCAGGAAATCCTGCGGCCTCTGGTCAGCCGTTTGCGCAGAAAAATCGAGAAAATTCCTGCACTCAACAATCGCATTCAGAGCGTCCGTGGAGCAGGCTATGTGTACTCTCCAAAGTAGAGAGTAGTGAGGTTACTGATCAAAGGGAATTGTAATATTTGGTTTTGGCGCACTAATCCAACTTAACCACCCACCGGATCTCCGAGTGGGGATATTTTTTTCATAGCCGAATAACAACAGGCTCAAGCCAAGAATTAACGCGCCTAACCATTGCAAGGCTGTTAGTTGTTCTCCGAGTAGGAAGTAACTGGCGAGGATCGTAACGAACAATTCGGCTAATCCCAACAATGCGGCTTGCATCCCGCCCAGATGTTTTACCCCCAGGAAAAGTGTCAATCGTGAAAAGAAAGTAACCAGAGTTAACCCAACCAGCGGTCCATAATTCGTGCCCGGTTGAGGCAAACTCCTGTCGAATAATAAATATGCCGGAACCACCACTAGGCTCATGGCGAAAAGAGTATAAAGAGTTACTGTTGGGGCGGGAATTTCATATAGAACCCTCTGGTTGATCGGAATGTGCAACGCATAAAGGGCGGAGGCACCTACCATTAATAGCACACCAATCAGGTCTGGAGAAGAAAAGTCCTGTACGATCAATAAAACAACCGCCACAAGTGCCATTCCCATCCGGAGGATGGTTAATCGGCTTGGAGGTTGGTTATCCAAAATTAACCAAAGCGCTACAAACAACGGGTAAATAGAATAGATCAACTGCCCCACACTTGCTGAAAGGTGACTGAGTGACTGGTAATAAAGAATCGAACCTGCGCCATTGAGCGTACCTGCCAGCAGGCATCCCAGTAGCCCGGCTGGAAAAATATACAGGTAATGCCTTCTAAATAATGCTACGATGAGAAACAGCAGGAGGGCGGCCATACTCGTTCGGACCGCAACGACGAACAATGGACTAAATCCATAATCCAAAGCTGCCTTGCCAAAAACCGGGGCAAATCCAAGAAAAAGTGCTGATGCCAGAGAATAGATAACTCCGGTGGTGCGTCCTCGAAGGATTTTCATAGCGATCAGCAGATTATCGAATTATTGAGCGAACCTCATCCAGAAAATCATCATTCATGAAATCCCCTTTTTGCATCAAGGATTGTATCTGCCCTTTCAAGCGACCTTTTTCCTCTACAGTGAGTTCTTTTGCGGTGGATACAATTACAGGGATGTCTGCTGTATTTGGATCTGCCCTAAGAGCTTCAAGAACTGAAAAGCCGTCCATCTCGGGCATCATTAAATCCAGGATGATTAACTCGGGCTGTTCAGAAGCGATAAGCTCCAAACCCTTTTTACCATCCGCAGCCTCAGAGATAATGAAATTTCCCTGCGATTGAAGGATTCGACGAATCAAGCGCCGGGCTTCCGCCGTGTCATCGATGATCGCGATATGCGGGAACCTGTCCGGTGCGACACGGCTAAGGGCGGCTAAAAGCCCTTCTTCTTCTTTCGGCGGCTGATCATCCTTACCGGGCATGATTATGCTTTTTGCCCATCCGCTCCCAAGAATGAACGCTTCCGCGGGTACTGTGTGCCCCGTGCAATTGACGACAACCGTATCGGTTGGCTTGATAACACCCGCCCGGATTAATTTGAACAGTCCGGCAAAAGCAACAGCCGCTGCGGGTTCCGCAGAAATTCCCTCCATTTTTGCCAATACATGCATTGCGCGGAACGCTTCCTCGTCGGTTGCGCTTTCAAAAACACCATGCTCGGCATCGACTTCTTTTCGGAGCAAGTTGTAAGTTCTCCCGGGATTGCCAGTGGCTAATGTCTCTATATGAGTTTTCGGGGATGTCACAACGATGGGAGTGTCCAGGTGCTGTTTCCAGCTGTGGACCATCGGAGCGCAACCATCCGCTTGAATCACTGCCATCGAAGGGATTCGGTCGATGAACCCCATTTGTTTCAATTCACGGAAGCCTTTCGCAACGCCAATTGGTCCAAGGCCTCCACTTACGGACTGAACATACCAATCAGGGGTCTGCCATTTGGGGCCACTGTCAGAGTCCGAAGCGGGACCAAAAAGCTGGGTCATTTGCTCGGCAATTTCGAAGGCGATGGTTTTCATCCCCTCAATGGATGTAATTGTTCGAGCCCCCATATCCTGATATAAACCACGTTGATTGGCGAATTCTGCTGCGATTTGTTTGGCCTGGTCGTAGGAACCTGTGACCTTGACAACCTGGCTCCCGTAGAGAGCAATTTCCCTCATTTTCACAGCCGGCACCAGGCTGGTGACGAACGCCCAGAGTTTTATCCCAGCCCGGGCAGTATATGCGGAATACGAGATGGCGACATTTCCGGTTGAAGCTGCCACCATCTCCGTAATGCCTGCCTCTTTCAAGGCGGCAATGGTTACAGAAGCTTGACGATCCTTGAACGATGTGGTCGGGCCTTGCCGCTCATCTTTTATGAGAATTTTTGGGCAGCCAAGCATCATCCCTAAATTTGCAGCCTGGATAAGCGGCGTCCAGCCCTCCCCAAGTTTTAAAATCGGATTCGGGTTATTTATGGGCAGAAGTTCCGAGTATCGCCAGAGGTCGTAGGGTCGATTGGGAAGTTCGCTTCTCCACCGCTTCGAGGCATTCTCGTAGTCGTATTCTGCTGTTTGCCATTGACTGCCACAACTTGTGCATGCAATTTTTGTTGGATGGTAAGTCGAGATATTGCCGCAATCAAGGCAGCGGACCGTCACGCTCATTTAACTTTCTCCGGACTTCTTGGTCTCGAGCCGGCTCAGTGCCTTTTCAAGCGTCGCGAATAATTCATCCTCGGTCAGCATCCCTTTTTGCAGCAGGCGCTTGCCAAGGTTTTCGAGTTGACGCTTTTGGTCAGGATTTAAGTCCACGCCGCTGATCACCACCACCGGAACATCCCGAAGCCTGGGCGTGGAACGCATCCTTTCGAGAATCGTAAAACCATCAAGTTCGGGCATAAACAGGTCAAGGATGATGGCTTGAGGTGGTTTCGCGAGCAGCATTTCCCAACCCATCAATCCGCCTTCGGCCAGAATGGGTTTAAATTGACTGTGGTCGATTAGGATCTTTTCGACCAGTCGAAGGTCGTTTGGATCATCATCGATAACCAATACTTCCTTGATACTTCCATCGCCGTTAAGCCGGTTGAGTGAATTTACCAGGTCCTCTTCAAGTATGGGTTTCACCAAATAATCTGCTGCACCAAGGCTGAAGCCTTTCTCTTCTTCTTCCACGATCGAGCAGATGATCACGGGGAAGTCCTGTGTCGCTTTGTCCTTCTTGAGGTCATTTATAACCTGCCAGCCGTCATATCCGGGCATCATGATATCGAGTGTTATGGCAAAGGGTTTGACCTCTTTGGCCACTTCCCTGGCTTTGGTAGGATCGGTGAGCGCAACCACGTGATAACCCTGCGGTGTCAAGTAACGATCATAAAGGCTGATCACTTGAACGTCGTCGTCGATGCATAGGATGACCTTGCCGTCGCCGATTTCAGGTAGAGTCAGCTTGGATGCGTACACGGGAACAGTGAAATAGAATGTGCTGCCTTTGCCCACCGTGCTGTGAACGCCAATTCGGCCGCCATGCAATTCAACAAGCCTGTGGCTGATGGACAATCCAAGCCCGGTTCCGCCGGTTTTTCTTGTCGGCGATGCGTCAACCTGGGAAAACGGTTTGAAGAGCTTGTCTTGATCTTCAGGCGCAATTCCCGGACCCGAGTCGGTCACGCTCACCATGACTTCCTGCTTGCCAAGTGAGTTTGTGTGCAAATTGGCGCTGACGATGATCGCGCCTTCTTCGGTAAATTTTGCTGCATTTGAAAGCAAATTAAGTAGAATTTGCCTCAACCGCATGGAATCCGCGCGTACTGCGGGGAGATTTGCCTCGACCTGTTCCTGCAAGCGGATTTTCTTATCCTTGACCAACCCGGTCGCAGTGGACATGACACTGTGGAGGGTGTCGCCCATGTTGACTTCATCAAAAGCCAATTCCATTTTACCGGCATCGATCTTGGACAGGTCGAGGATGTCATTGATCAATCCCAGGAGATGCTGGCCGGAATTGTAGATGGCGGACAAGTCCTGCTGCTGCTGCTCGTTGATGGGTCCGTCGATCCCCTTGAGAATCACGCGTGAAAAGCCGATGATGGAGTTCAACGGTGTTCTGAGTTCATGCGACATGTTGGCGAGGAATTGACTCTTGATGCGGTCGGTTTCGCGTAAATCCTCCATGGCTTTTTGAGCAAGGTTATAGGATCGTGCATTTTCCAGCGCTACTGCCACTTGATCCGCCAGAATCTCAAGCACGGACATGTCCTCTTGGTTGAAAGCTCCAGTTTCTTCTGACTGCAAGTCAATGGCACCGACGACGCGATCTCCAATCTTTAATGGAATTCCTGCCTCAGCTCTTGTATTCGGGAGCAGTGGGTTGGGGCGGTGAAGCGGATCAACAGCCGTATTATTCACGATGATCGTCTTACCCGTGGCGGTCACCTGCCCGATGATCGACCGCGACCCAACAGCCAGCGAGTGGCCTGCGATTTTCATCTTCTCGCCGGCCTCGCCAGTCCCTTCTCGCATGACAGCATTGAAACCCGTATCGTCAATCGTAAATATTGACACATGATAAAAACCAAAACTGCCCCGAATTAAGTCTACTGTGCGCTCGAAAAGTACGGCCTGGTCCAGTGTCGAAGTAACAAGCCTTCCAACTTCAGCTGCAGTTGCGAGATATTCGTTTTGACGTTGGAGGGCCTGTTCACTTTTCCGAATGGCTTCTTCAGCCTGCTTTGTGCTTGTGATGTCATGATGGACTGCAAGGTAGCCGAGGATGTTGCCTTTATCATCCAGAATTGGGCTGTTTGTTCCAGCAATGTTAATCAACCGGCCATCTTTTGTCTTGTTGATGATTTCACCGGTAACCGAATTCTTGGCAAGCAATGTGTTCCAGAAGGATTGGTAATATTCCTTGTCAATCAGTCCGGATTTAAAGATCCTGGGCGTTTGACCAATCGCATCGGTCGCAGAATAACCATAAATGTTCGTAAATGCAGGATTGACATACAAAATCTTCCCGACCGTGTCCGTCATAAATATAGCATCACCGGAGCGTTCTATTCCTAATTTGAACTTTGAAGTCTCTTCAAATAGACGGGCATTTTCGATTGCGAATCCGATTTGGCGGCCCATTGTACGCATCAAATCGACGGTATTTTTCTGGAAAGAGTAAGTTGAATTTTTAAAGGCACACAAGGTTCCCACTATTTCGCTTTTAACTTCTAATGGTACTCCTATGTACGATTGAAACCCAGCGGCTATTGGACCGCTGACATTAACCGGAGAATCTTTGTGTAAATCATCCATGGTTAACGCTTGTCCGTTTTGGTACACGTAATCACACAAGGTTCCCTGTAATCCTTCAGCCTCGAATTTGGTGCGCATTTTATCAGGTAAATAGAGGGACGAGGTCAATTCGAGCCTGCCGCTGGATTGGTCAAAGAGGCTCACTAAGCCGGCATCCAGATTCATGCTTTTCAAAACCTGCTCAAGCACTTTCGCCAGGATGTCATTGATGTCCAAGGATAGACTTGCAGAACTTATGATTTCATTGAGCGACGCGAGTTCTTCGTTTCGGCGGGCAGTCTCCTGGAATAAGCGGGCATTTTCAACTGCAAAACCGACCTGGCGGCCAATGGTTTGCATCAAATTTACCGTTGAATCTTCAATTGAACCGGCAGCTTGTTTGAAAATACAAAGTGTGCCCAGTACTTTCCCTCTGGATTCAAGCGGCACACCGGCATAACCGAGAAAACCAGCTTCTATCTCACCTTTGACATCAATCGGTGCACCCTCGCGGAGATCACCGATGATCAGCGACTGTCGAGATGTGAATACCACATTACATAACGAATCTTCCAAACCCTCTGAGGGATCTGGTGGAATTTCTCCGGGTAGTCCTTTCCTGACAATCCTCTCAAGCTTGCCTCGTTCAACATTGAACATCGTGATCAAGCCAGCCTCAAACCCAAAGGTTTCCATGGTCTTTGTTAGTACGATATCCAGAATGTCTTTCAAAGCGAGGGATTGACTGGCTGACCCAATAATCTCATTTAGTGTAGAAAGTTCTTCGTTTCGCTGAGCAGTTTCCTGGAACAAACGAGCATTTTGCAATGAAATCGCTGCCTGGCTGGCGATCGCTATGAGCAGGTCACGGTGGTGCTCGGTGTAAAGGTTTTCAGTATACCGTACTTTGAACGGTGATAGTACCCAGAACGGTATCGCCGATCATTAACGGCACACCAAGCCAGCACTTCGCTTGATCATCATCGCCGACCTTGACAAATTCAACTCCCAATTCTTGGAATCGTTCCTCCACCCGGTCCGGCAAAAAGACGGGAATTTTATCCTTAATTATTTTTGCGGATAGTCCATTCCCTATGCTTATTCTTTCAAGTGTGGTCTGTTTTCCATTGAAATAAACAATTGGAAATGAAATTTCTTCACTTTCCGGATGATAAATGGAAATAAAGAAATCGGTTACGTCCATAAGACGACCGGTGTGGTTATAGACTGTTTCCGAAACCCCCTCCAGGTTGAATTGGGCTGAAAGTTCGCGTCCCATTTCATTCAACACTGCCAATTCAGCATTTTGTTCCTGGGTTTGGTTAAACAAGCTTGCATTTTGCAGTGAAAT
Source organism: uncultured Chloroflexia bacterium (assembly GCA_963774975.1). Lineage (GTDB taxonomy): Bacteria > Chloroflexota > Anaerolineae > Anaerolineales > Villigracilaceae > JBGPQJ01. Next base: position 252,938 of record CAVZGY010000001.1, on the reverse strand, counting down.
GGCGGATTGGCTTGCGATGGACAATAAAAGGTCTTTGTCCCGCTCTGAATAAACGCGTTCTCTTTTTATGCTTTGAACAGCAATCACTCCGACGATGCGGTCACCTTCAAGCATGGGGACACCCAGCCAGCACTTCGCGACTTCACCCGTTCCCATGCGGATGATATCCACGCCGATTTGGGTCATCCTTTGTTCCATATATTCCGGGATGAACAAGGGTTGCTTTGACCTGACGACGTAATCGCTTAATCCGTTCTGAAGTTTTCGATTTGGAGCCTGGTCTCTTTTTCCATCATTTATCACGAATGGGAAAGAGAATTCCTGGGTGACATCATCGTATTGAGCAATAAAAAAATTTTCAGTATCCATAAGTTTGGAGGTGAACTTATAGACAGTCTCTACAATTTGCTCCTTGTCCAATAGCGTGACGAGTTCGTTGCCCAGTTCATTCAACACAGCCAATTCCGCGTTTTGCCGTTCGGTCTGTTGAAACAGCTGTGCATTTTGAAGTGCCAGTGTGAGCTGATCGACGACCTGCTTGACAAGGAGCTGCTCATCAGGCCCCCAAATTCGCCCGGGGGATTCGGCAACGACCTGCAACTGGTTCCAGTCCTGCTCAGGAGTCTTGAAAATCAGCGACATGGATGCCGGGTTTTGATCGGATCCGGGCTTGACAATGGTCTCTGTTTCAACTGGTAAAAGGCCAGCTAATGACCGTGTGTGAATCGATTCGGCAGCTGGAGCTCTCGCAGGAATTTTTGGAGAGGTGGCCGGGGGTAGAGGGGTGGGAATCGGCTGCAGCGTAAGCGGCTGCTCAACAGCCACTCCTGCCTCATCCAATTTGATTTTGTCAAATAGCTTATCAAGCCGTTTGGTGATTCGTTTGCTGGACATACTGTACCAACTCCTGTGCCAGAACTCGATATTGCTGTGATCCGCGACTGTTTGGCCGATATTGCGTGATCGGCATTCCGACGATCGGACTCTCGCGGAGCCTGGTGTCAATTTCGATGACTGTTTCGAATAAACCAACCCCAAAAGTCTGCTGCAATTGCTGCCTTATCGTGCGGTGAGTCCTGTTTCTTTGATCCAAAAGTGTTATCAGGATTCTATAAGCCAGTTGCGAATTGTATTCCTGCCTGACTTTTCTGATCAAGGTCATCATGTCACGAAGGGCGTATGCTGAAAAATATTCAGCTTGCGTGGGGATGATCAACAAATTCGACGCTGCTAGAGCATTTAGGGTTACGGCTCCAAGCGCCGGCGGACAATCCAAAAGGATAAAATCATATGGAGAAATGAGATTTATGAATGGCTTCGCGGAGGATGAGCGCATAATTCAGCCTCACGGGCAGGGACTGTTCAGCAACATCCATCCTGTTATTGGCTGGAACAATATCCACGTTTCTTATGTTTGTTTTTAAAATACACTCCGCCATTGGAAACCCGTCCATGAGTACATCTCCGCTCGTGTATCGGATTTCCTTCGGCTCAAGCCCAGTCGCCAGGGTCAGGTTTCCCTGCGGGTCGAGATCGATCAAAAGGACCTGCAAATCCTTCTCGCTTAATGTTGCGCCGAGGGAGAATGTTGTCGTTGTTTTTGCAACGCCGCCTTTTTCATTGGAAACAGCGATCACATAGGTCATTGTGCTTCCCCTTCGTTTTTCGGCTTATCTTGAGGCTTGACGCGAGGTTTCCTGGTTTTTACAGTGTGGGCTGCCGGCTTTTCACCGGTGGAATACGGAAGAATCTGCACTTTGCTTGCTCCAAGCGCTTGCTGCAATTCCTGAAGTGCAGTTTGAATCATCAACTCAGGATCATTCGTGCTGCGGATTTTATTGCTGATTTGTGCCACAGTCTTCTCGCGCTCTGCTCGGCTTGATGTTTCCTCGAAGAGTCTGGCGTTTTCCACCGAAAGCGCAACGCGTTCAGCGATCGCCTTGGCAATATCCATTTCGTCTTCGGAAAGTACCTTGCTGGGAGGGAGTGCAAGGCCGAGAGAACCGATTTGTTCGTCGTGAATGGTGATGGGAATCCGAACCAGTGATTTTTCAGACTCCGATAACTGTTCTTCGCCACGTGCTTTTCTTTCGAGCGGCTCAACGCCTTTGAATGTATATCGATAACCTGGGTTTTTTCTTGTTTTTTGGAGCGTGATCCAATCCGCACGTGTATATTGCCGAAGTGCACTTTGTGCATCGGCAGTCGATTTTTGGGCTTCCTCGAATAATCGCGCATTGTCAATAGCGATGCTGACCTGGTCGGCAAGAATGGATAAAATCTCTACATCTTCCGATTTAAAGGCTGCCGATTCGGTACTCTGCACATCAAGCACGCCTATGATTTGTTCCCCCACTTTCAATGGAAGCGCCATTTCAGATTTTGTTTCCGGAAGGTTAGGATTGTTGAAGAATACAGCGTCCTCGCCAGTATCCAATGCGATGCGTGGCTTTCCCGTGCTGGCAACGTAACCTACGATGCCAACCTGCCCGATTCTAAGGCGATGACCCTGGGATAACATTTTCTTACCACCGTCGCTATTCGCTGCTCTTAGAACGGTGTACTGATTTACCTGGTCGCTCAAGAAGATTCCTACGTGGTAGAACCCAAATTGCTTGTTGATGATTTCAGCGACGGAGGGGAGCAGCTGATTGACATCGCGCATGGTGGTGACGGATCGTGCGACGACAGATACCGCCGTCAATTGTGATGCGCGGTTCTGCATTTTTTTGGATGCCTCTTCCAATTCACTGGTTTTGGCGATCAGATTGTTCGTGCGCTCGTCAACGATGCTTTCAAGATTATTGACCAGTTCATTCAATTTCCCAGTCATGGTGTTGAACGAATCGGCCAGGGCTTCAACTTCGTCACCGGATTTTACTTTTACGACATAGTTGAGCTCTCCCGATGTAATCCGATTTACCCCTTCGTTCAGTTGGATTATCGGTTGGGCAAACCGGCGACCCAGCAACCAACCCACGCCAGCAAAAACAGGTAATACAATAGCCAATAGGATGAGAGTCGTGACGAGCACATTTCGCTCTGCGTCAACCAGGCTGTTTGCTGAAATATCGAATCCAAAAACGGCAATACGTTTGCCATCCGTATCAAAGATTGGAGCATAGGCAGATATCCATGTCCCCAGATCGTCTCTGTGGGTTTCCTTTTCAATTAAGAACTGTGAATCCGTTTCGAAAGCTTCCATAAGAGTCTGTCGAGGAGAATCAAAGAAAACGCCGAAATGGATTGGCGGTCTATTTTCTGCCATTTCAGAACTTAACGTACCAACCAGATAATAAATATTCCCAAGTTGATCCTGTCGCAAGGCATAAACTGAGCCAATGGTTGGATCTGTCGCCATGAATGATTTCTGCTGCTGTTGAAGGAAAAAATAATTAGTTGTAGCTTCATCCGTTACAGCCTTGATATCTGATAGAAGGTCTGGTAATTGTTCATCCAGTGACTGTTTGAGAAGAACAGTCACACGGTCTTCGAATTGTGCATAAAGGTTTCTGCGTGCTTGAATAAATATCAATAATGCAACGGTGATCGCAATGACCGCCGCCATCGCTGCAAAAGAGATCGCCAATCGAGTTTGTATGCTCGTGTAACGTCGGTTTACCTGAGTTGTCGAACTATCCACATGAACTCCCTTAATCATTGTCCTCGAATTGGATGACCACTTCCGAGTCGGATATCGCCTGTCCTAATTCGACGATTGCGGTTAATAGAATGTTATCCAAATTCGTGGAAGCACTGATCTTGTTTGATATCTCCACGATTTTTTGCTCTTTGGCGGCTTTCTTCTGGGCAGTCTGGATGAGGCGTGCATTTTCCAGCGCTAAAGCAACACGGTCGGCGGCGGCTTGAACAATGGCCGATTCGTTCTCGCCCCAATTTGGATTGGATCCTTTAGGTTTCACATTAACGTATCCCAGGGTCAGTTCTCTTAGTTTGATTGGAATACTGATGGTGTTCTCATCCTCTGAACTCAGGGTTGACGATTCGTCAACGGGTTCGGCGTCAAAACCACTATAGCGGTAAGCGGAGATTTGCGACTCGGTCAAGAATTTTTCCCATTCCGTGCCTGAATATCGATCATAGGTCTCCTGGAGTTGTTTTAAAGCGAGATTGGTTTGGTCAAATAATTGTGCGTTGACGATCGCAACCGCAACCAGATTGGCGAGTGTACTTAGCACATTGATATCCGCCTCGCTGAAAGCGGACGATGCTTGACTTTGAACATCGAGTACTCCGATGATCTTTTCTCCAATGGCAAGGGGCAGGGCAGCCTCTGAACGAGTCGAGGGTAGGTCAGGGTTATTGAAAAAAACCGCATCTCTGCCTGTGTCCAGTGCAATTCGAGGTTGGCCGTGTTTAGCCACGTAGCCGACGATGCCTTGTTCGCCGATCTTCAGGGAATGTCCTCGATCAAGCATTCGTTTGCCACCCTCGCTGTTTGCAGCTTTTAATACAGCATATTCGCCGCGTTCGTCATTCAGGAAGATGCCTGTATGATAAAAACCGAATCTCTCGCTGATTACTCTTGAAATGGAGGGTAATAATGTTTCAAGGTCCTGTACGGATGCTGTCGCCTGTGCAACTTCAGCAACTGTTTGAAGCTGCCTGGCTCGTTGTTCAGTCTGAATCGTTGTTGATACTAGCTCGTTTGTGCGCTGCTCCACCCGGTTCTCAAGAGAAATTTGAAGCTCCCGTAATTCCTTGTTGCTTTTTTCCAATTCACTTGCGTTTTCCTTTAGGTTTTTAATCGCATTCTGAAGACCGGATACTGTGATGTAGGTCAAAACCGCAACCAGAATGAATATAACCGTGAAATCCCTTGCCATATTGTAGGCGGTGTCGATTCTCGGAACGAACATTCCCGAGGACTCCATGTAGGCAAACGTCCAACCGGCAAGAACGGTGGCGAATGTTACGACGATACTGTAACGCACATCTAACAGGAGACCTGCAAGCAGGATCACCACAACATATCCCAAATAAATCGTATCGCGAATTCCTGCCGCGGAATAATCTTGAACAGTTAATGCCAGCCAGGTGAGTGTAACTAGTATGAAACTGGCCTGGGTTATGAATCCAAATCGAATCCAAACGAATAAGGCAATCATCGTTAGTAAAAGGAAAGTTACGACAGCCGTGGAGGGTCCAAACCATCCTCCCGCAGTCTCGAAATCGCTTCCGATCACCAAGGGTAAAAAAACCGCCAAGAGGATTATCGCAGCCAATAATATCGTGTTAATGTATCTGGCTTTTCTTGTTTTCTCCTCGTCGCCCTCAAAGACGGGAGGGGAGATGTATTTGCGAATGGAGGCCCACATGCTCATTGTCCCTCAACTTGCCGGTTGTGGTCTTTGTTAATCTGGATAACGACTTCCGAGTTGCCTATTAATTTTCCAATTTCCTGGACTGTTTGTTGCAGGATGATGTTGACATCCACTGAAGCCCCGATCTTGGCTGACATTTCTGATATGGCGCGTTCTCTGGCAACCCGTTTTCGGGATTCGTCGATTAATCTGGCGTTTTCCAATGCAAAAGCGAGACGGTCTGCGATTGTCTGGGCGGCTGCGACATCCGATTTTTCCCACTTCCTGTTGGGGTTAATGGACCGGACATCAATCACACCGATGGTTACACCTCTGACTTTGACCGGTACTGCGACGGTCGGGACCGCAAGTTTTATTCCTTCGGTCGAATCTGTTACAGTTTCGCCAGATTCAATCACAGCAGTAATTTCAGGCCGTTCAAGGGCTTTGGAAAGAGGCTGGATCAGGTTGTTTGAAAATTGAAAACCGAACTGGGTGGATTTTTCCATGTAATTTTGCCACCCGGTTTCTACAAAATTCTGATACGCGGATCGGGCTTCGCTCAATGCGACGATTGTTTCCGAATACAGATTTGCGTTTTGTATCGCAATCGCAACTTGATTGGCTAATGTCGATAGAACTTTAATATCGTCTTCGGAAAAAGCGTTTGGAGATTGGCTTTGGACATCCAATGCGCCGATGATTTCCTTTCCAATGACTAATGGAAGGGCAAGCTCCGATCGCGTACCTGGGAGTTCGGGATTCTTAAAGTGGATTTTATCTTCCCCTGTATCAATGGCAAGCCGTGACTTGCCTGTCCCTGTAACATATCCCACAATTCCTTCTTCGCCAACTCTTAATCTGTGCCCCCGGGCAAGCATATTGCGCCCACCGGGGCTATTGGCTGCTTTTAGTGCGGCATATTCCTTTTTCTGGTCCAGAAGGAAAATGCCAACATGATAATGCCCAAATCGATCGCTGATGACTTCAGTAATTCTTGGCAGAAGACTTTCCAATTCACCAATCGACGCAATTGCATTCGATACTTCGGCAACTGCTAAAAGAAGGGTTTCACGGTATTCCGATCGCTTGGTGGCTTGTTCAAGTTGTGAAGTTCGCTCAATAACCTTGTCTTCAAGGGAATTGACCAGTTCAGTAATTCTCTCGGTCATCAAGTGGAAGGCTGAAGAAAGGTCAGCGACTTCGCTTGTGCCTGGATTTTTTATTTCCTGCATTTTGTAATTGCTTTCCCCAATCTTTCGCGCCTCATTTGCTAAATGAGAAAGGGGAGAGGCTAATAATCTGCCAATGAAAAGTCCTAAAAGATAAATTATTGGTATGATTGCAATTAATATTATTAAGCCATTGCGAAGAAAAGCGCGTTCCTTCTCAACTACTTTACTGGCATTGATGTCTAAACCGAGAACCCCAACATTCTCGTTCGTAGATGAAAGAATTGGTGCATAGGCGGATAAAAACGTACCGTATTCATCCGTGTAGAAATCAGGTTCGATAATGGTCTCTTTCATGGAATCGAAGTTATCTGAAAGAGCAGGGCCAGGTTCCTGGTAATACTCTCCATATGCCGATATGTCCTCATCCCCGGGACGGTTTGCATCAACCACGAAGTAGATCCCTTCGTCGTTTTTACGCATCGTATAAACAAAGACAAGGTCAGGGTCAGAGTCTTTGATTTTTATATTAATTGCATTCAATTTCTGGTAGTATTCATCTGTGCCGGAAGTGATTTTGGTTAAAAGATCCCCGTCTTGTTGCAGTGCTGCGATTTTGGTAATACTTGTCAGTCTTTGGCGAATCTCATTCCGCAGGGCTTCGCGGAAACTATTAAATTGGATGAATAACACAACTGCAACGACCATTATTCCTAATAATGTAAAGGCAATGGTCAGGCGCGTTTGGATAGTGGGGTATTTCGCGCCTTTAAGGTCTTTATTTTGGGTTTGATTAATTACCGATTTGCTATTTTCCATTTTGCTATCCGATAATTCACTTAGTTAACGCAAGGTGTAATTTGGTCATCGTTTTTCCTGGTTGACAGAAGCAAGTTGAACAATTACTTCTGACTCGCCCATAATCTTTCCCAATTCTTCAACCGCTGATTTTAGAATATCCTCAAAATCAATAGATGAGCCAATCCTCGCTGAGGCTTCTGAAACAGCGCGTTCCCGATCAGCCAGTTGCCGTGATTCGTACACAAGACGGCTGGTTTCAAGCGCAACACCTAATCGGCCGATAATCTCTTCGATCATGGCGATGGTATCGTCCGGGACGGATTCTCCCTTAAGGTTCAGCCTGATCATACCGATTGTTTCGCCTCGGATCTTCACCGGGACGGACAATCTGGTGATTTTCTGCCTTCCCGTCGAATCGGTCACCATCTGAGGCGCGCCGGTATTGAATATTTCCACTGCTTCTCCGGGCATGTTGGCCAAAGGTCGAACGGACACACCTTCAAACGTGTAGCCTGCGGTGAATTTTCTTGATCTGGCAAGATTGCTCCAGCTTTCTTCCGTGTAACCTTGATAACTTCTTTTTAATTCGCGAAGGCTATCCTGAGAATCCTGATAAACCCGAGTACGCTCGATGGCCACTGCAAGCTGATCAGCCATGATTTGGAGTGTAGCAATATCATCCTCGGTGAAGGCATTCTGCAAGTCGCTTTGGACATCCAAAACGCCAATCACCCGGCTGTACACTTTGAGCGGAAGTCCCAGTTCCGATCGTGTTGCCGGGAGCATGGGGTTTTTGGAGAAAATCTTATCAGAACCGGTATCCAATGCGATACGAGATTCGCCCGTCTGGGCAATGTAACCGACAATTCCATCCCCAATGCGCAATTTATAACCGGTCTCCAGCATGAGTCGGCCAGCATCGCTTGACGCTGCGGATAGAACGGCGAATTCCCGGTTATCATCGAGAAGGTAAATCGCTGAATGGTAATAACCAAATCTTTCACGGATGAGCTGCGCCGACCTGTTGAGCAGTTCCTTGAGTTCTGTTGCCGTGGCGGCATCTCGGGAAATCTCGGAGGCCACCCTCAAGCGAACTGCTTGACGTTGAATATCGTGCGTTCGCTCGGCAATTTTCTTCTCAAGGCTGGTAATGAAATCCTGTAAGCGGTCTGCCATGCCATTGAACGAGTTTGAAAGTTGGCCTATCTCATCCGAACGCCGAAGTGTCGACCTGCTGGATAGATCACCGGCTGTTAATTGTCCGGCTATATTGGCTAATGATGTTATAGGTGTGCTGATCGTTCGGGCAGTCTGATAGACGGCGATCATTGAAAGTAGAATTGCGATTAATCCCACCGCGAAAATTGTGGTTATCAGGGAAATGGTATCCTGCAGCGCCTTGGCGCTTGCCACTTCAGAGATGACGCCTGCGCGAAGCCCTGGTAACCAACGATAAGCACCGAGTACAGGAATATTTGCATAGTTCTGGTAGGAGTCATATCCCGATTGCTGTCCATTGATTGCATTCAAGACCGCTTTTGAAATAGTACCTTCTGGCTGGGCCAGCGTAGTGGATAATGGGATAAGGCTCTCTCCAATGAGATAGGTTTCATCTTCGACGCCCGTTCCAGATGGCTGCTCAACGATTTGCTCGAAAACGTCGAACTTCGACCGAAGGGCGATGACGCCCACTACTTTTCCAGTTCTGTCTTTAATTGCTTCAGAAACAAGAAATGACTTGGGTCCGAATTCGGATACTTCAGTTTCCGTGGTTGAGAATGGATTCTAATAACCCCTGCCTGAAAAATGTCTTATTCTCATAGTTGCGGCCAATGGATTCAGGCATATTGGACAGTACAACATTTCCGCCAATATCCAATAACAATGCTTCTTCGTACTCGTTGTTGGATTGCTCGATAACATTGTCCAAGTAACTTAGTACGATCGATTTGTTTATCTTGCTGATGGCGGCATTTGGTTCGGAAGTGAACACGAATTCAAACCTCTGTTTTGCCACCGGATCGCGAAGCATAAATCCCATGTCCTGGAACATCCCGGTTATGATCTGGTTGATTTGTTGTTCCTTGACCATTGTGGTGGCGTCCAGCAGCAAGTAGATGTTATTGGTATCGCGAGCATAACTTTGGAATGCGGCAATCAGAGCGGTGATCACGGTGGGTATCATTACCAGAAAAAAGAATGAAGATGTAAGCCGGGCAGTCAGTCTTCTAAATTGAATTATTCTTACAACAATGATTAATCCAATCCATGCGACGATAACGAAAACAAGATAGAAGGTGGATATCGTTGAGATGAAAGTATCCACCGGGCGCTGTACTAAACCGGGGATTCTTGTCAGGATGAAAACGCCAAGCGAGCCGACAACACCGGCAATAAGCGGCATGATCCTCCGCTTGTTGCTATCGCATAGCCATAATATAAATATCGGTAACACCCAAACGAGTACATATAGGTAGGTTTGTGATACGTTCCATAGAAATGCGAAGGCTAACAAAAATAACTCATACGAAAACAGGATGATGGTTTCAGCTAACACTATTATTCGTTTCTTAATTAGCCAGGGAACGGTTAGGTAGACCAATCCTGCGATTGCCGCAGAAATTGCCAGCCACAATAGTTCAATCGGGGGTTCGATGTTGGGAAAACCATTTACGGTAATCGCATAAATAACTCCGAAACCAAGCGAAATCAGAAACGCGAAAGGTGGCGCGTAAGAAGCGATCACCTCCAAGGCTGCGGTGAAGTTATCAGGCATTGCCAGTGGGTCTGATTCAATCGGTTTTTGTCGGAATTCTTTTTCCATACATTCTCTGCTTTTCGAGGCGATTATTTGTTCTTCTCAGTTGTGTTGCCAATGAAAATACTCGCTTCAGTAATGTTCGGGAGTTGGTGCAGTTCCTGGACGGCCAATTTTAATAAGGTATCCATGTCGGTAGTCTGCCCAAACCTGGAGCTCATATTGCTGATGGTTTGTTCTCTTGCAGCCCGCAGCTGGGTTTCTTCAAGCAAACGCGCATTTTCAAGCGCAAGGGCGACCTGATCTGCGATTTGGTTTCCAAGTTGCTGCTCGCGCTCAGACCATTTGGAATTCTTTCCACGTCTTTTTAGGGTGATCTGACCGATCTTGCTGTTACGCAGGGAAATTGGAATAATAAGCTTGTCTTCAAATGGATTGTCCACCTTGGCAGGTTCGAGCGGTTGTTCAAAATTGGTGAATGTGGACACACCTGATGGCGTATAAACATATCCATGAGATTTTCGGCTTAGTCTGGTCTTCCAGGTACGGTAGGTGCTCTCAGAGGTCATCTCCTGCAATTGTCTAAGAGCTGTCTGGCTTTCAGATAAAAGGCGGTCATTGTCTATGGCCAGCGCAACCTGATCTGCCATCGCCTGCAAGGTGTTCAAATCATCCTGGGTAAATGCGCCTTGGTCGTAGGATTGAATATCCAGTACACCGATAACTTTGTTGCGTACCGTCAACGGCAGGGCAACCTCAGAGCGTGTGTTCGGAAGGTCGGGATTGTTGAAAAATATCGCTTCATCGCCCACATCCAGTGCAATTCGGGCGCGTCTCTGGAAAGCGGCGTAACCTACAATACCTTCCCGGCCGACTTCCAGGCGGTGACCCTTCTCCAACATTCGCTTCCCGCCATCGGAGGAGGCCGCCTGAAGGATGGCGTATTTGCCTCTCTCATCCAGGAAGAATATTGCGGCGTGATAATATCCGAACTGGGAGGTAATGAGATCCACGACATTCGTCAATAAAACTTTGGGGTCCTGGATGGCCGCAGTTTGTCTGGATACATAGGACGCGGCTTCGAGTTGAGCAGTCCGTCTGTCGAGTGCTGAAGTTCTTTCCGTCACGCGCTGTTCTAGCGTCGCCCGCATTGTCTGAAGTTCCAGGTTAGCCAGGGTGACCTCATTCAGCCTTGCCTGTTCGGTACCTGTTCGGTAGTTATCGATAGCGGCAAGGGTTAATCCAATAACGGTGATAATACCCACCGAGGTCAGGTATTCAGAGGAAGCCGCCTCTACACCCATGCCAAAGATCAGCAGTAAAATGGCAGCAACATTCAATCCGGTGAGTGCAACGACAGCCCAAGGCGAGAGGATTGCACTGCCAAAGATGAGAGCCAGAGGCACGAATGCAAATATGGTTCCGCTAAAGGTTCTTGCACCACCTGTAACAATTGAGTAATAAGCTGAAAACGATACCCCGAGCACAAAAATGAATCCGCCAACTTGATAATATGGCGAACGTGTGATCAGATACGAAATCAGGCCAATCGCCGAAGAAAATCCCAAAGCGATGTTGCCTGTCGATGATTCGGTTTGAAAAGAAGCTGCCAGCACACCAATAAGACTGAAAACCGTAAAAATTAGTGTCAGTCCGGAGGCCAGCCGGGTTTGACGACGCTTTCCGATCTCTGTAATTGAAGAATGAGGTTCTGTGAGCCAAAGCCAAAACCTGACAATGAAAAATGACTGTTTTGGCTCTGCAGATGTGGAGAATGATTGGTTGGACATATCCTTCCTACTCCTCAGGTTTCAACTCAATGGTTGCTTCGGACGCTTCAAGTGCGCGGCCCAACTCGCGTATCGTAGTCTGAAGAATCCCATCCACACTTTGGGAGGACCAAATTCGTTCCGTGATGCCTGCAGCAATACGCTCACGAAGCGCGGTCTGTTGACTTTCGCTAAGCAACCGGGCATTTTCGAGTGCGAACGCTGCCTGGGTGGCAACTGCTTCAAGCAAGCGCTTTTGCTCTGGCGTCCATTCTTCGTCGCCTTGAACAAGCACCTCGCCGAGTATTTGGTCGCGTATCATAAGTGGGACTTCTGTGGAAAAAACACCTTCTTCTTCAAGGGAGGGGGTTCTTGATTGAACTTCAATTTTGCCGGATGCCCGCGTTAATTCTGACCAGCTCGAAAGGAGGTACTGTTGATTTGTCACCCTCATCTCTTCCAGCAACACCTGGGTGGTTTGGAATAGACGAGCATTCTCGATCGAGACAGCCACCTGGTTGGCCATGTTTTGTAACACTTCGACATCCCGCGGGCTGAACGCTGAAGCTGCTTTCGACTGCACATCCAACGCTCCAATGATGTGATCGCCGACAATGAGAGGCAGGGCAATTTCTGAGCGGGTTTCCGGTAAAAGCGGATTATCAAACCGAATGGATTCCTCGCCCACGTCCAGCGCGATTCTCGCCTTGCGGTTTGTTATCGCGAAACCAACCATGCTATTGCCGGCGACAGCCAGGCGGTGGCGGCGTTCCTTCAGAGCCTTTCCGGCATTCCCGGTTGCATTGGCTAATTCGGCCCACGTGCCTGTTTCTTCAATTAAGAACAACGCCGCATAGTAGTACCCAAATCGATCGGTGATCAGATTCACGACCTTCGCGATTAATTCATCCGGGTCCAGGATGGAGCTTGCCACGCGACCCACTTCATTCGTTGCTTCAAGCTGGGCGGTTCGCTCTGCGACCTGATCCTCCAGGCTGCGCTGGAATTGTTCCAACCGGGAGATCATCCGATTGAAGTAGACCGCCAGACTTCCGATTTCGTCTGTGGCCATGATCTTTGCGCGCTGGCGCAGATCACCTTCTTCCACTTTCTTAAAGACATCGATCAGCTGGTTGATTGGGTTCGAAACGGATCGGGAAAGCAAAAAGGAAAGGCCAAAGCCAAGACCCAGCGCTATTGCGCTGGCAGCCAATGATAATTGCTGGAGTTGTTCAAAAACCTCGAGAGATCCAATCTCCTCATAGAGGATCGTATAGGCCATATGATAGCCTAGCGGTGCGATCAGCAAAATGCTGATGACGATCAGGGCTAGAATGATGGATTGAAATTTGAAAAAAACCCGTGCAGATGTCGCGCCTGCGATTTGATTTTCAAAAGATACAGGTACTAATGCATTCCGTGCGGGAAGCATCATAATTTCAATAAGAAGAACAGAGAGAATGACGACGGTCAGCGTGGAGACTATGCTGCCAAATAGCGTGTACATAATTTGATTGTATGTGGCATCCTGGAAGTTTGCGAGGTAGATCAACAGGGGGATTACGAAAACAAGTATCGAAACGACAAAATTTGTACCGCCAAATCTCCAGGAGATATTGGTGATTTGTCTCCAGGCTGTCAATTCTTCAGGCGTGCCGATTGGTAAGGTCTGTTGGCCGAAGCGGGCGCTTAACCTTCTAAAAGCCACGCGGCTGAAGAAAAAGGATATTACCAAAACAATTGGATACCCGATAAGCAATAAAATCGATTCAAATGTGATTGCTGCCTGGAGCTGTTCCGGAGTGAAAACAGCATTGGTTTGAACAACGACGATCCCAAGTGCAAGCGCCGGCAAGGATAGCAGTTGCGCCAAGGCGATAACCTGGATGATGAACCAGCCGCCTGTTTTTTGGAGCCAACGCGTGAGGATGCCTTTGGTAGTATTAGGGTTTTCCATTACATCTTCCTTGTGACGAAAATCGCTAGTCCTTCTTGATGTTCTCCAGGTCGATCTTAATTACTGCCCGCCTTGCACCAAAGGTTTTGTTGATCTCATTGACCGTTGTCTCGAGAATCGTGTTTATATTACTCGTTCGTCTGAACTTTGAAGTGATTTCATACAGAACGCGGTCGAACTCCACTTGCTGGCGGAATTTCTCGAGTAGAAGCGAATGCGCAATAATCGCCGCGAGGCTGCCGCCTAGGGTCCCCAGCATCTCCTCGTCATTTTCAGAATATGCATCAGGCTGGGTGCTTTCTACATTAAGAACGCCAAGAACATCATTCCGGTAGAGCAAAGGAATTGCCATTTCAGACCTGATTCGATTGTTGATGCTGATATACCTCGATTCCTTGGTGACATCCTTGATCCGCAACGGCTGGCGATGCGTTGCCACCCACCCGGTGACACCTGTATTGAAAGGAATTTTCACGGAGTAGACATCGCTATCGGTGTAACCCATGGCGGACTTAACTTCGAGGAGCTTATTTTCCCGGTCGGCCAAAAGAATCGATATTTGATCACCGCCCAGGGTGACCTGCAAGCCCTGGACTGCGCTGTTGAGTGCTTCCTCGATGGTCGTGCTGGAAGCGGCCGCTGTTGTGACATGATGGAGCAACCGGTGCTGCGACAGCCTTTCCTGAGCGTCTGCGAACAGTTCTGAATTTACAAAGGCGACGGCAATTTGATCTGCAACAATCTGCAGGATTTTTACGGTCTCATCAGAAAATGCGAAGGGATGCCTGCTTTGAATATCGAGCATTCCGATAATTCGATCAGACACCATGATCGGGATGCCGGCCTCAGCCCGGGTCTCGGGGAGCAGCGGATTGGGGAGATGGATGGGGGATTGGTTGGTGTCGTTGACGATCAGTGATTCGCCCTTTGAGGTTACATGACCAACGACGGAGTTTGATCCCACCTTCAGTTTGTGTCCGGTGGCTTTCATTTTCGAGCCAATATCACCGCTCGCCTCCCGAATGGAGGCATATTCTCCTGTCTTGTCCACAAGGAAAATAGCGGCGTGATAATAATTGAATTGGTCACGAATCAAATTGACAGATTTTTCGAGAAGATCGTCGACGATCAAGGAGCCGGATACGTCGCGGGAAATATCTGCAGCTGTTTGGAGCTGAAGCGCACGCTGGCGGGCTTCGTCAAGCAAGCGGGCGTTATAGAACGCCCCTGCCACTTGCGCGGAGAGCGACATGACAAATCTCATATCATCCTGGGAGAATCGGTGTTCCCGATCAGGGTCCTGGATGATGATCGCGCCGATTGCCTCATTCGCCATGATGAGCGGGCAGCCCAGCCAGGATTTTGCAGATCGACCGACCACTTTGGCGCCCAATGCCGCAGCTCGTCTTTCCGTATCTTCAACGATCATGAGCGGTTGACGATCGCGCAACAGAATGGAGGTCAACCCTTCTCCAAGAGGAAATGATTCTATGGTGTCCACTTTTCCATCTTCGTACCTGTATGGAATTCGAATGGTATTTGTCTTGGCATCGAAAAGGGCTAAAATGAAAAAGACATCGCCTATTGTCTCGCGGATTTGTTCGTGGATCGTCCTGTAAAGGTTGTCCAGGTCAGTAACTGCAGAAATAGCCTGACCAATTGTGGCAATGGATTCCACTTCCCGCAACCGTTGCTGGATGGCACGATTGGTTCTTACTTTCTCCCGGGCAATGGGCAACAGATCGGCTAGCATGATGAAAGGGTCGAGGTAATCCTGGTTCAGCGGGTGGTCATCGGAGAAACCAAACACAAATAATCCCACCGTTTCCACCGAATCGATAACGGGGAGATAGGCTCCCTTTGAGCATCCACCTTTTTTAAATGCCTTGACCAAATCATCAGGGAGCAACGAACCGGTTTCCATTTCGGTCATAACAAAACCACCTGAATATTTGGCTGCAATATCCGCGGGTGTTATCTCCAGTGACTTAGGGGCAGATCCTGTTGTCGAGCCAAACGGTTTTCCAGCCATTCCCACGAGGCGTAGTTGATAGTCTGTCACTTCGTAATAGGCAATAATGTAGGGGGAAGTGTTAAGAATTGAAACAATTGTAGATAAAATCTCCTCTTCAGTCCTTGCGCGAAAGAGGTCATAACCCGCTTTCTGCAGCTTAATAATGACCTGCGGGTCAGCTTCAGATGAATTCTGGGCGATTTGAAATCCGTTAGTCATAGGCAACTTTCTTAATGGTTAGGAGAGTAGGAATCGCTCCCTGCGTTAATTCTAAAATTTTGAATCCAGATTTTTCAGGAAATCCAATCACCGTTGCGAGGAGTTGCCCGCCTAGAACCCTCGTTCCTCGAACGGTATTTCCCAAACGGATTCGTTGTTAAAAATCCTTCGAATCTGGTCCGGAAATTTATCCGGGTCCAGAGGTTTACCGATAAAACCGTTGAAGCCGGCGGCTTTCGCTTTGTTCATTTGTTCCTGTGTGCCTTCGGCGGTGACGGCAATGATGGGGATGTCCTTTAATTTCTCGGATAACCGTATTTTTTTCAAGGCGGCATATCCATCTTCGTAGGGAAGGCGGATATCCAGAAGGATCAAGTCCAATCTGGGGAGCGTGTCGGCATATTCAACGACCTCGTAACCGGAAGTTTTCCATTCGCAATGGATGTTGAGAAAGCCGAGCAGGCGGGCAATCAACACAAAGTTGGAGACGTTGTCCTCCACGACAAGTACCGTCGCGTCCTTCGGAATACCCTTTGGCGTTTCCGATGGGGTGGAGGGTCCTGTCGGGATCGGTTTGGTGTCCTGTCTTTTGTCTCGTTCCTGATCGTTCATTTAACGTCTCTTAGCCGTGAGGAATTTTTCGATCTGGGAAGTCAGCGTATCTATGTCTATCGGTTTTTGCAGGTATCCATCGCACCCGGCTTCCAGGGATCTTTCGCGGTCGCCCTTCATGACATTTGCGGTGAGGGCAATGATCGGTACCTGATTAAGCTCAGGGATCGCGCGCAGTTTCGCTGTGAGTGCATAACCGTCCATGTCGGGCATGTTGATGTCCATGAGAATGAGCGCGGGAGCAGATTCTTTGATACTCGCCAAGGCATCCCGGGCGTTTGCGGCTTCCGCAACGTCGTATCCCTCTGAAACAAGCACCCGCCGTATCAACAGTCGGTTATCCGGATTATCTTCAACATACAGGATCGTAGGTTTATTGGCTGCAACTTCCATTAAATGCAAACCTCCGCGAGCAATTTTACCCTTCGGATAGACAAACCCGCCATACAACCACCTTACAATGAACAAGTATATTTTATATCAAAATAAAAACGAGTGGATGGTCATTTTATGGCCAATCCACTCACACCTTGAGCGGGTGATGGGACTCGAACCCACGATATCTTGCTTGGGAAGCAAGCGTTCTACCACTGAACTACACCCGCGTGTGCGAACGGGATTATAAGCGACTGTGATTCTCCATGTCAAGCGCTTCATGTACTGCTCAGGTTTACGTGGTTCTATGAAGGAGCCTGTCCGCCAGATCCATCAATGCGTCGGAGAGCATACTCACTTCCCGGTCGTATACTCCATCAGCTCCACAACGCTCGGCAGAGAAATTTCGAAGGACTGCCCGTACGCCTCCAGCGTGGCGGAATCTACTTGAGCGCGCAGTAGCCCAACATATGGCTCATACCACTGCGTCGTGTGGACAGTCAAAACACCGGCCGAGTTGCCAATGGTTGCATTTAACTCAAAGCTATGACTTACCTTGAGAGCCGTCGGAAAATCTCCTGCGGGCACCTTTAGTGGTTCACGCGTGCCATCCATCTGGAACAACAATGCGATAGGGCTCGATGACGAAATGATCAGCGACTGGTCAAACGCCGGGTTTCGAATAACCGCACTATCTTCTGTCAGGTAATCGGACTCCCAGTTCGAAATCCAGTTCTTGTCAGCAAAGAAGGCGTAAGGAGGTGCATACGCGCCTCGTTCGTGGTAGGTATTGAGCAGTTTCTCCAGTTGGTCAGCGAATAGCATGTCCATCACGAACAATGGAAAGTTGTCGATCGCACCGTCCAGGCATACGACCCGCTCTTGCACGGATTGGCCACGTGTCAGGTCGTTAAAGTTCATCAGAACCACGATCGTGCGAGCGTCCTGCCGTTCCAGCGCATCCAGCGTATAAATCGACTCGCCGCTGCCTGTCGTGGCGCGGTATGTCCAATGGTTGCCCACCACCAGTGGTACAAGCGGATTATCACACGGTCCGCTTGGGACCGGGCTAGGCGTGGCGCTCGGCGCAGGCGTGAATGTAGCGGTCAAGGTAGCCGTTGGCGCGTCCGTGGCGGTAGGCGGGTTGGTCAGGAGTGGGGTTGGAGCTGGCGCGCAAGCCACCAGTAGCCACAGGCAGAGCAGAATACAGGTTTTTTTCATTGATGTCTCCGGAGTTCAGAATGCATGGTTATTTTATGTAGTTCTGTGCAGAAGCTTATCCGCCAGATCCATCAATGCGTCGCCGGCCTCACCCTGGGGATCCGCCTCGCGCAAACTGTTGTTGGCCAGGTCGGTCATCTGCCTGGCAATATCGTGTGTGTACGTGTAGGCTGAATTCGCTCGCAAGCAGTTTGGCAGCTTCCTCAACATTCTCAGTTGTTATGTCGTTGGTATTCCAGAATTCTGCAAAATTTCCTTGTTTACTCAGCCCTGCCAGCACAGGTAGGGATTTCTTCCTCTCTATCAAGTCGCTTGCAGTCGATTTTCCTGTGACATTTTCGTCTCCCCAGATGCCAAGGATGTCGTCCTGCACCTGGAAGGCGAGGCCGAGGAAATGACCGAAAGATCGGTAAGCTTCTTCAGTCATTTCGTCCGTATTACCTAAAATGGCTCCGATATGGCAGGATGCAGAAAGCAGGGAAGCGGTCTTGCCTGTGATCATCAACCAATAATCTTCAACTCTGACATCGGAACGGTCCTCGAAAGACATATCGAGGAATTGGCCTCGGGTCAAGTCGAGGCAGGTTTGCTGGAGAATGCGGACGGATTCCAACGCGCGATCAGGTGGGAATTCGCGACCGAGGTCGGTCAACGCCAGAGTCGATAGCACGAACAACGCATCCCCGACGTTGATCGCCAGAGGTGATCCCCACTTGACCCACACAGTAGGCCGCCCGCGGCGCTTGGGTGAATTGTCCTGAATGTCGTCGTGAACGAGGGAAAAATTATGAACCAATTCAACTGCAGCCGCTGCCGGGAGGGCTTTTTTCCAATCCATCCCGCAGGAGGCCGTAGTAAGAAGGAGAAGCAGCGGTCGAATTCTTTTTCCGCTGGCCTCCTCGCCGGCACCTTCGCCAGTCCATCCCAGGTGATAGGTCAGCATTTCCTTGAAGGGCAGTGAGTGTTCTTCGTCAAGCCTTGAAACCTGCCGCATTAGTTCTGATTCGATTTCCGGGAGCATACTGGAGATAAGGTCGGTCATTTCCTAATCCTTATAATCTTCGCTGTAAGGTTTTTTAGGATTTATTGAGCTTCGATTGAGTCAATGATTTGAGCGTGCCAGCGCCGGTGCTGAACATGGCAATTCGAAGTTGCTGGCAGGTCAATTCGATTTGTCGACTTATTTTCTCTGAAGAAACCGCAGCGGCTCTAAGGAATGGTCCTGCCATGCCTCCCAGGGCAGCACCGAGCGCGATGCATTTTGCAATATCGATCCCGTCTTTCAAACCGCCAGAAGCAAATATGAGCAGGGAAGGCGCCCCTTTCCTAACCAGTTGAATCGATTCGGCGGTGGGAATTCCCCAACCCACGAAGGAGCCGGCCAATTCACGCGTGAGATCATCAGGAGCTCTGTACATTTCCACCTGCGACCAGCTTGTCCCACCCGCCCCGGCAACGTCAATGGCTGACACACCGCAGTTGACCAGGAGGCGCGCTGTTCTTTCCGAAATTCCCCATCCGACTTCTTTTGCTACCACGGGGACACCGACTGTCTTGCAGACTTGTTCGATCTTCTTTGCCAGCCCCTTCCAGTTCGTGTCTCCTCCGTGCTGGACGGCTTCCTGAAGTGGATTCAAGTGCAGATACAATGCATCTGCGTCGACCATTTCCACCGCACGCTGGCAGTGACTGACATCATACCCGTAGTTGAGTTGAACAGCACCTAGATTTGCAAATAGAAGAATTCTCGGTGCCACTTTGCGAACTTTAAAGGTTGAAGCTGCCCCGGAATCTTCCAATGCTGCCCGTTGAGATCCCACGCCCATCGCAATGCCGGCTTCCTGGGCAGCTTCGGCCAGGCGCATGTTGATTTTCCCGGCGTCCTTGGTCCCTCCGGTCATCGAGGAGATGAGGATGGGCGAGCTGAGTTTTTTCCCAAACAAGTGCGTTGTCGTGTCAACTTCAGAAAGGTCCAGTTCTGGCAGCGCTTCGTGGATGAAGCGGTATGGTTCCAATCCGGATGACAAATTCGATCGAACATCCTGCTCCAGATTGATCCGAATATGGTCGTCTTTTCTATTTGAAATCGGCGCAACTTTTCGCATCAGGGAGTGTTTCCTGTCTATATAAATCCCATATGGGATAATTCGATGCATGGTGGTAAAATATCCCCTGCATTATTCAAAACAGGAGGTTTTCCATGGCTGATACTTATACCGAAATAAAGGCGGTGATCGTTGACCTGCTCGGAGTGGACGAGAGCAAAGTCACAATGGAAGCTCGTTTTCGCGAAGATCTTGAAGCAGACTCCCTCGACCTGGTCGAATTGATCATGGCTTTCGAGGATAAGTTTGGTGCCGAGATCTCCGACGAAGATGCCCAGTCGATCACCACTGTTGGTGAAGCGGTCAAGTATATTGACTCGCATCGATAATCGTAGCGATATTATACAGTAGAGCCGCTCAATCGAGCGGCTCTTTTTTTCGTTATCACTGCAATGTCTTCCGAATTTTATTTCAGG
This sequence comes from uncultured Chloroflexia bacterium, assembly GCA_963774975.1. Lineage (GTDB taxonomy): Bacteria > Chloroflexota > Anaerolineae > Anaerolineales > Villigracilaceae > JBGPQJ01. Next base: position 232,195 of record CAVZGY010000001.1, on the reverse strand, counting down.
AGAGAGGGGATTTCTTCAGGGTGTTTTGCCACCCGGACGCCGGCAGACTCAAGCGCTTTGATCTTGTCAGCCGCTGTGCCAGCCCCGCCTTCAATGATCGCGCCGGCATGCCCCATCCTTTTTCCAGGAGGGGCGGTTTGTCCGGCGATAAATGAAACAACCGGTTTTGTCATTTTCGTCTTGATATAATCGGCCGCCTTCTCTTCGTCGTTGCCGCCGATCTCACCGATGAGGACTACTTTTTCTGTTTGGGGATCCTGCTCGAAAAGCTCGAGAACATCGATGAAGTTTGTACCGTTCACGGGGTCGCCGCCAATACCCACGCAGGTGGACGCTCCCATTCCCACCAACTTAAGTGCATAAAGGACTTCGTAGGTCAATGTACCCGAGCGGGAGACAACGCCAACATTGCCTTTAATTGCGATATCGCCGGGGATGATTCCGACCTTTGCCTCGCCTGGCGTGAGAAGGCCCGGGCAATTCGGTCCCAGCAAGCGACTTTGTTTTTGGTCAATATAATTCCGGACGCGCATCATGTCGCTGACGGGAATCCCTTCGGTGATGCATACGACGAAAGGCAGGCCGGCATCCGTCGCTTCAAAGATGGCGTCGGCTGCAAACCTGGCAGGGACGAAGATGATGCTGGTGTTCGCGCCGGTGGCTTCCGCTGCCAGTTTGACGGAGTCGAACACGGGGATTTTTTCGTCCACCCATTCGCCGCCTTTGCCGGGGGTTACTCCGGCGACGACGTTCGTCCCATAAGCGACCATGGCTCGTGTGTGAAAAAGCCCCTCGTTTCCAGTGATGCCTTGAACGATCAGGCGTGTATCCTTATCGGCTAGAATGCTCATTTCAAATTTCTCCAGGGTTAAGCGGGCTTGGCAGCGGCGACGGCTTTTTGAGCGGCATCCGCCAGGGTGTCCGCAGTGATCATATTTGCATCCGCGAGGAGGCGGCGGCCTTCCTCGTAGTTGGTCCCAACGAGCCTGACGACCATCGGTACTTTGGGTTTTACCTCGGACATGGCGGATAAAATACCTCGTGCCACTTCGTCGCACCGGGTGATCCCGCCGAACACATTGAAGAGGATTGCTTTTACATTCTGGTCGGCGAGAATGATGCGCAGGGCTGCCGCGACTTTGTCCGAGCCGGCGCCTCCACCGATGTCCAGGAAGTTGGCGGGCTCACCGCCGAAATACTTGATGATGTCCATGGTGGCCATGGCCAGCCCGGCGCCATTCACCATGCAGCCGATGCTCCCGTCCAGCTTGATGTAGGTCAAACCGTATTTTCTCGCCTCGATCTCGGAGGGAGCTTCCACGTCAAGGTCGCGCATCTCGGACAAATCACTGTGACGGAACATGGCGTTGTCGTCAATCAGCATTTTGCCGTCCAATGCAACCAGCCGCTTATCCTTGGTTATTACCAGAGGATTGATCTCTGCCAATGTGGCATCGTTTTCTTCATATGCTTGCCAAAGACCTTTGAGCACTTCGCCAAATTGACGCCAATAATCCCTGGCGAGGTCAATGCCCCCGGCGATATCCCGGGTCTGGTAGTCTTTGATACCAAGCAGCGGGTCGACGTGAACCTTGATGATTTTTTCGGGGTTGACCTTGGCAACTTCTTCAATTTCCACGCCCCCGGCAGCGGATGCCATGATGACCGGTTTTTTCGCAGCGCGATCATTGGTGATTCCCAGGTAGATCTCCTGTTCGATGGCGGCTGCTTCGTCCACCAGAACCTTGCGAACCGGCAGGCCTTTGATTTCCATGGAAAGAATCTGAGTGGCCACCTGCTCAGCTTCGGCCGGGTCCTTGGCAAGCCGGATCCCTCCAGCCTTGCCCCGTCCGCCCACCAATACCTGGGATTTGATAACAACGCGACCGCCCAGTTCTTCTGCGATGTGCCTGGCTTCTGCTGCGGTTGCGGCTACCCGTCCTTTTGGGATCGGAATGCCATATTTTGCAAATACCTGCTTGGATTGATATTCGTGAAGTTTCATTGAGTTTTATGCTCCGTGTTTTGATATCTGCCCCAAATTCCGACATGATTATACCATCCGCATGCAAGTGAGTGTTGCGCATGCAGAGGGGGATAAGGGTTTCGTTAATTATGTTATGGCGCTGGAAGAGTGAATCTCATCAGGCGATTGTTGCCTGAATCGCTTACCCAGATGCGACCTACTTTATCGGCTGTAATTCCAATGGGGAGGTTGAATTGACTGGATTCGGTTCCATAGCTTCCCCAGGTGAACGAGAAAAACCCCGAATTGTTTTCGAACACGATGACGCGATAACCTTCCGGGTCGGTGACAAAGACTTTCCCCGATAGATCCACTGTGATAAATGGCTTGTTCTCGTTGGAACCTCCGTACCACCCGGATATCGTCCAGTCGGAAACGGGTAAGAACTCGGACAGGTCAGAACTTGGCGCGAAAACCTGAACGCGTTGATTCCAGGTGTCGGTGACGTAGACCAAGCTGTCTGCACCTACGTAAACATCGACGGGTTCAGAGAATTGCCCCACTTCGATGCCAGGTCCACCGAACTCTGTGATGAAGTTTCCGTCCAGGTCGTAAACCACGATGCGGCTATTGCCCGTGTCCGCGACATAGAGCATCCCATCTGGGCTAATTGCTAATCCGCGAGGCCCATAGAAACCGTTGACATCGGCGCTCTGTCCAAATACGCCCCAGGTTGTGACAGGCTTACCGGAGGCGGTAAATTTCTGTATCCTGTGATTCCAGGTATCGCTGACGAAGACAGAGCCGTCCTTGGCTACCGCCACATCCCACGGTTCGTTGAAAGTTCCAGGTGGGGCATCGCCTTGATTTATATCTGCAAAGGTGCCCCAGCTTCCCAGGTAGGTGCCCTCGGGTGAGAAGTACTGGATGCGATGGTTGCGCGAATCCGCTACGTAGATATTGCCGTTTGGTGCCAAGGCCAGGCCGCGCGGCGCATCGAACTGACCGGATTCAGCTCCGGAGGTGCCGATCGTGAGGTCTGAAGTTAGATCGATTTTGCTGCCTTCGTACGGATCAGGTGCGATTTCAACGACCGGGCTGGAGCCGTATTCCCAGATTTGCCCCGCGATGTCTTTGCGTATGTATAGCCGCATCCTGTCCGCCGGGCTCCATTCAGCCGGAGTATAGCTGTTCACGTACACTCCTTCGCTTTGTTTAGCGATGGCGTTCGCATACGGTAAATAGTCTCGGTTTAGCCAGATGCTTAAAAGTCCAGCACGGATATCTTTGTTAATGAGCGCATTTTTTATTCGTTCGCCTGTCAGGTTGAAATAATCCAAGTTCGGCCAAACCATGCGAATTAAATCCTGGCGATAGAAATTATCCCGGACGATCGGCTCGATAACACCATAATTATTGTCCCCAACGATGATTACGGGGACATTGCTTAAGTCCGCGCTGGGTTGGGCTCCATAGTATCGCTGGTTCGGGAAGTCGCGGAGGTACCAGGTGAGCGGCCAGGCGGTGTCATCGTCGTAGGCAACCTCGATGTTGTTCGGGCTGCCTGTTGTTCGAAAAGAGATTTCTTCGATCTGGCGAAGCATCTCCTTGATGCCGTCTGCCCCATGCGCATAGACAAGATATTCTGTGCCTTCTCCCTGTGTTCGGAAATTTGCCCGTAAGCTGGTGCTAATCGTCAATGCCAGAAGAATACTTGCCAGTGTCAGCATTCCCAACCTGAAGACATTGGAGAGAGTCCAGCCTCGTAAAAGATACCAAAGTCCGGCAGCGCCTAAGCCAAATCCAGCCAGGGAAAGCAGAAATGCGCTTGTGGCTTGAAGTTGGTCTAATTCTTTCCCTCCCAAGGGCGGATTTCCACCTAGCAAGTAGATAAATTATCGAAAGCAAGCTCAACACAAGAATCAACATCGACAACACGGCGATAAGACCATGACGGTTGTCGGAGTCCCTGCCAATCCGTGCGTTCCACGAGCTGGCCAAAGCCCCAAGCGCCGAGGAAAATCATCGGTAATGCGATATGGTACGTAAGCCAGGGCATTCGTTCGCCGGCAACGGTAAAAGCCACAAAGCTGGCAATGCTCCAAAAAGCGAGCAGACTGAATGTGCTTTTGTAATTTATTTCTTGCGTGTTGGTTTCAGGTACTTCGGAGTCGGAGGATTTATGCCGAAAGCCATAGTAAAGACCGATGGCTGCGCCAAGCGCAGGTAGAAATTCGTAAACAGGGATTTGAATGAGCAGGTAATAATAAAGTGGCTGGCTGCCTCGCTCGACGGGATGCTGCTCCAGCCAATAGCCGAGCGACCCGATCAGTCCGCTGAAGAAACCTGTCCCGTATGAAAAGAGGGAAGTATAGAACAGGATGAAAACGCCCCAGAAGATTGCCGCCGAAATTGCCCATACTTTTTTGTTCCACCATAACCCGAGTGCGATGCTGAAAATCGTGAGGGGAATTATGAAGGTTGACGATCGCGCCAGGCCTGCGGAACTATAGTCCAATGGATTTCCGCCGAATAATTTCGTCAGGGGAGCGCTCAAAGTGGGGAGGAGCAGCGTGCCAACGAGCATGAGCATGTCAAATGACCGCTCTGCGCGAATTTTCTTCAGTCCTATACCTGATATCAAAAAGAAAATCGCAAATCCAAATGCTGCCAGCCCAACCGCAGAAAGAATCAGAGAGCCGGCGGGTAATGGTGCTTGTAGTAGCGCCTGGGATGAGCACGTTCGGATCTGCTGGAAGGATTGTACCGGGGCTGATCGGTGCTTGACTGTTTGTGAAAAATGGGAGTGCAACTGTTGCGCCCATTAATAAAAATCCAGCCGCCAAAGAAATAACGAATCCCCGGAAGGCTGTTTCATTTTCCCAGCGCTGTTTCGTTGTTTTTACAACAAAAACACCCGTCAGGTAAATCAGCAACAATCCGGCATAGATGTAAGAAGTTTCTTTAGTGATGAGATGAAAGATGATGGCAATAGTCATCAAGTACAAATAACGGTGCCAGCCGGTCTCGAAGTAGCGAAGAACGGCATACAGCAAAAGGATGGCGAATAATCCCACAAAGGCTTCGTTTCGGGTGTAGCGTCCATAAAAAAGCATGTAGGGCGAAAAAAGCAGCATAAGCCCAGCGAGCAGAGCTCCCCAGTTGCCGATAAATCTTCGCCAGTACCAGACCATCCAGATCGTGGCCAGGCTGAAAAGAGCAGCCGGGATGCGGCTCGTAAAATCCGATGCTCCAGCAAGGAAGTAGGTCAATGCAAGAATATGGAACTGAAAGGGACCGTGCATCATCGGATTGTGCTGATAGCCGAAACCTTCTGCGAATCTCCACGAGTAGTAGGTGTGAAGACTTTCGTCATGGCTCATGGCTCTCTCGCCGAGGAGGAAGAACCGGGTGATTGCGGCCAAGGCTATTAGGGTACTAAAAAAAACTACTTCCCATGTCAACCAGGGAATGGATGTCAATAGCGGGCGTGAGAGAAGATCCTTGTTCATTATGTGCTAATGTTAATCGAAATTGTGCGACTGTATAGGTTACGATCTGTTTAAAATAAAACTTCGCGTAGCCATCATATCACTAGGATAATCACCTTTTATTTCACTTCGACCGCTAATTGACCACAACCCGCTTGGATGTCGATCCCCCGCCTGATTCTAACCGTGCAAGGAATACCTGCCTGGTCCAAAATACCCTTGAAGGTAACTGCTCTTTCATGAGTGGTCGCTTTTCCAGCATAGCCGTTCGTCGGATTGAGGGGGATGGCATTGACGTGACATAACATCCCTTTTAATTTTTGCGATAACTTTCTCGCCTGATCAGGCGTGTCATTTATTCCGTTGATCAATGCCCATTCGAAAGTTAATCTACGACCGGTCATGTCGATGTAATAGCGACACGCTTCGAGCAACTCTTCAACATTGTATTTATTATTTACCGGCATCATGCTTGACCGCAGCTCGTCATCAACCGCATGTAAGGAAACAGCCAGGTTGACCTGTCTCCTTTCATCGGCAAATCGACGGATCGCCGGCACCAAACCTGATGTGGATATTGTGAACCTTCGCGCACCGAAGTTATAACCTTCTGGGTCATTCAGCCTATCTACCGCGGATAATGTATTCGCGTAATTATGGAAGGGTTCACCCATACCCATGACGACAACGTTCGTGACTTGAAGACTTTCCTCGGAAAGTAATCGGGCATAATATAGAACTTGCGAAACGATCTCACCACTAGTGAGATGTCTTTTAACCCCATTTGTCCGGTGGCGCAAAAAACACATCCCATTGCGCATCCAGCCTGGGTTGAGATGCATAATGTTTGCCGGCGATCGTAACGCATCAGAACTGCTTCAACAGACAATCCATCCTGTAACTTGAACAACGTTTTGCGCGTTCGGTGGTCAGCGGAATCCAGTTTCTGAGTGGGAGTGATGGAATCAAATTTGGTTAGTGCTTCCAACCTGCTGCGTAGTGGCTTTGAGAGATTGGTAAATTCGTCAGGACTCAGCCAATAGTTTTTATACAAGCCATCCCAAATTTGTCGAGCTCGATAATCCGACTCGCCGGCATCAACCAGTATTGTTTTCAACTCTTCAAAGGTCAAATCGTAAATGAGAGGGGTTGCCATATCAAGCCAGCAGTGCCATCAAATCGACAGCGATTAAATCCACTGGTGGGCTCCACGCTTCACCCATTTCTCTGGTCGAGACACCCGATAATACAAGTGCAGTAGGGCATCCGACCGCTTGACCTCCTGCGATATCAGTTTCAAGCCTGTCGCCCACAACCAGAGTCTTTCCCCGTGGTGTACCCAGGCGATTTAGAGCCAGTTCCAAGAGATAAGGCGCCGGCTTGCCTGCAACGATGGGGTCGATTCCCGTGGCGGCAGTAATTAATGCAAGGAATGAGCCTGCTCCGGGTATCAATCCTTCAGGAGTTGGGAACGTCAAGTCGCTGTTCGTCCCATAGAACGGCACTCCTCTCCCGATGAGTAATGTCGCCGTTTTGAGTTTTTGAAAATTAATCTCACGATCAATCCCAACCACCACGGCAATCGCGGATTGGGTTTCACCGGTCGGTACAACTGTGAACCCCCTTTCTTCCAGGGTTTGTGTAATTCCATCTTCGCCGATCACGAAGATATCACCATGCTCCGGGAATTTCTTGATTAGCATATCCGCCACAGCGTGTGACGATGTGACGATCTGCCAGGGTTCCACGTGGACGCCAAATCCCTCCAGCCTTTGCTGATACTGGCCTACGGATTTTGATGAATTGTTGGTCGCTAATGTGAATTTTAACCCCATCGCATTGATGCGTTCGAAGACGACCGGCAGATCCCCAACGGGAGAGTCATCTCGCCAAAGGACTCCGTCCATGTCAAGGATCAGTCCAGTGGGAGTGGAATCCAAGTCAGATATTTTATTAACAGGCATAGAGTTAATTACTCCTAATGAAATTTCGCTTCAACGGTCATCATTATAAAACAAAATCGCCGTTTCACTTGAAACGGCGATTTTGTGGTTTACATCATTGGTCATTTCTTTTCTGGAACGACCAGCACCTGATCGACTAGTCCGTATTCGACCGCTTGTTGGGCGCTCATATAAAAGTCGCGGTCAGTGTCGTGTACAATGGCTTCCAATTTTTGACCAGTGTGCTTGGCCATGATTTCATTCAGTTTGGATTTCAAAAGCAGGATCTGTTTCGCTGCAATTTCGATATCCGTGGCTTGACCTTGCGCCCCGCCCAGGGGTTGGTGCATATGAATTGTGGAATTGGGGAGGGCAAATCGGCGGCCTTTGGTCCCCGCCGTGAGAAGGACTGTCCCAAAGGATGCCGTCACACCGACGGCGACGGTGCTGATCGGATTGGAGATCATCTGCATGGTGTCGTATATGGCAAACCCCGCATAGATCACACCACCAGGCGAATTGATGTACATCTGGATCTCCCGTTCCGGGTCTTCGTGATTGAGGTAAAGCATCTGGGCGACGATCACATTGGCGACCTGGTCGTCGATGGCAGTCCCAAGAAAGATGATTCGTTCTTTCAACAGCAGTGAGTAGATGTCGTACGCCCGCTCGCCGCGACCTGACGATTCAACTACCATTGGAATTACATTTGAGATATTCGGTATCATAATAGTTCTCCTGTACTAATAGCTGGTCAAAGGATTCCAGCAGGCTAATTCGTTTCACTTTCTTTAGGCTTATCTGATTCAGAGGTTACGGGCACGTCGTCGGAATTCTCAACAACGACGGGTTGCGGTTCGGGTTCTTCACATCGTCACCGTGACCAGTCGCGATGGCCTTGATGCGGTCGAGTACCCGGGAGACCATCATGCGATTGGCGGTATCCACCACTACCGCATCGACCAAATCCTTGGAGGCGCGGGAACCTCCCTTGGTTAGCTTGGCGAATTTTTCATCCGTGGAGGACAAGGACGCCCAATTTTGGTGGAACGCTTCCTCAAGCTTGGTCTGATCCAGTTCGATTTTTTCCTGGCGGGTGATCTCTTCGATCAACAATGACCTTTCGAGCCGGCGAATGGCTGTCGGTCGGACCTCATCGGCCATGAATTTTTCCATGTCGGTCTGCTGCATCTTAAGGTAGGTATCCAGGTCGAGATGCTGATCAGAGAGCCTGCGCTTCAATTCATCGAGGACATGTTCCGATTCATGTTCGAGGACCTGAGGCGGATATTTGATGGTCGCCCCGGCTTTGATCATATCGAACAGTTCATTAAAGTATTTATCGTCGTAATCAGCCTTGGCTTGGACTTCGATATTGTCCTTAACCCTGCCGCGAAGCTCTTCGATATTTTCCACGCCAACAGATTTCGCAAATTCATCATTCAACTCGGGGAGAGTGACACCGCGAACGGACTTGACCAACACTTCAAAATCAACGGCTAAACCCTTCAGCTCTTCGTTGGCATGATCCTTTGGGAATGTGTGCTTGATCGTTGACGTATCGCCGGCTTTCATTCCAACAAGTTTTTTACCGAATCCCTGAAAAGGCCAGTCGGCTTCTTTTTCTTCGCTTCGGACGAAAACGGGATACCCGGCTCTTGTCAGGTCGGGGAGTTCTTTTTCGTCTGCCTGACCTTTCACATCCAGGAGGACAAAATCTCCCTCCTTGATTTCCCGATCGACATTCTCAGTGGTGCTGTACATCGAGCGTAAATTCTCAATGGCTTCATTGAGTTTGTCTTCGCCGGGAGGATCAAATTCATACGGCTTACGGATGGAACGGTAATCGCCCAATTCGACCGTTGGAGCCAGAGGCACTAAAAACTTAAGAGTTGGTGGGTCAAGTTTTTCGATATTTTCCAGTGAACCTGCAGCGCCAGGCTGGACTCCGGCTTCCTTCAGCACATCCGGATAAATCTGGTCGACAAGGACTTCCACGGCTTCTTCCGTGATCGCGCCGTCGCCATAAAATCGTTTTACCACATCGTAGGGTGCTTTTCCCGGGCGGAAGCCTGGGATTTTTGAGCGCTCGCTAATCTTGCGGGCGGCTTTCTTCTTGGCTTTTTCCATTTGGTCGGGATCGACCTCAACGATTAAATTAACCTGGTGGTCTTCTCGCGGTTGGGATTCGATTTTCAATGTAAGTTCCTCTTTCAAATATATTGCGCCGATTGTGGGGACAGTGGGACTTGAACCCACACGCCTTTCGGCACATGATCCTAAGTCATGCCTGTCTGCCAATTCCAGCATGTCCCCGGAACGCGAGCGAGATTATAAAGCCTGCATAACCGTGCGTCAATGAAAGGGAACATGGCGTTAATAAGAAATCGATACAAGGATTCTGAGCGTTTAGAAGTATAATCAGCGACCGTTGGTCGGAAATTGCCAGAAACAATAATTTATCTTGATACAAGGCTAATCTTGATGTCTCGTGTGATCAATCCCGATAGCGCCGGCAAAGAACGCAGCCATTTAACCAAGTCGATTGTCATCGTTCTACGAACGCTGGCAAAACAAACAGGGGTCAATGATGAAACCCGCGACCTCACTGCTTTCATAGCCCTGGCTCTGATGCGAATAGACGCGACGATCGAACTCTCGGTCCAAGCCTGGGAAAAACGAGGCTACTGGGTAAAGGCGGATAAATTCCGGATGGAATGGATGTGGACCAAGCAAATGGGGGAGCAAATGCGGACAGCGGTGCTCGGAGAAGATTGGGGTACAGTTGCGATGATTTCTGCTCAAGTTGGGCAAAAATTGGTGAAAATCAAAGTCCCAGAACGGCACCGACTGGGGACACCCTGGGTGGGCGCTCATGCAATTTTAAAAAAGCAGTGAGATTGATTGGTGTTGTTTGCTGAAAATTAACCTATTAATCCTCGCCGAAAAAGAGTGTTACAAATATGTGTGTCATGGCAAAGCTCACAGCGCCGGTGAAGAGCACAAGGATCCAAATATTAAAGTCCCAGGCGATAACGCGGATTCGTGTTAATTGGTAAACGACCATGGCTGCTATCGAAAGACAGCTCACTACGAGCGGTAACGAGGCAGAAAGTCGATGTCCTTTGTGATGCCGTGAGTCTTGCGGAAGTAAATTCGGAATTCGGACGAGAAAATCGCGGGTGTACAGATCGTCAGATTCGGGATTGGGGTAAATGGCAGACATTGAAATTTCTCCCAAGACTAGATAAGTGATAATTGAAATACAGGTCTTTTTCCGTCAAGAAGCACAAATGGCGCTGCCCTATCTGCGGCAGAAATTCCCAACTTCCGTAATTTCGAGATATCATCCAGACTTTTGATCCTCCGAGCGTGGAGGATAGCCTCCGCACCTTTGGGGCCGATTCCAGGTATTCGCAACAGCTGGCTCCGATCTGCGCGGTTGATCTCGATCGGTTTTTCACCGAGATGGTCCTTTGCCCAAAGTAATTTTGGGTCACTTCGTAAGGGGAGATTGCCGTCCTGCTCAAACGGCAGCTCTTCCATACTAAATCCATAATCCCTGAGGAGGTACGAGGCTTGGTACAAGCGATGCTCGCGCATCGGGTGGGTGGGTGATTTGTTTTCCAGTGGAGTGTCTCGAATGGGATTGAATGCCGAGAAGTAGGCGCGCTGCAACTTGACATTGGTCATAAGCCAGCTGGTCGTGGAAAGAAGCTCGGTGTCGCTTTCGTCCGCTCCGCCGGCAACAAATTGGGTCACGGTTGATGGCCAGTAACCGTTCCAGGTGTGCGTGGGGGGAGAGGATCGCCTGATTTCGTCGATCCAGCGCAAGGGTCTGAGTAATTCCTCTGTGAATATTTTCTGAGGGGCGAGTTTGGCAAGTCTTTCAGGGTTGGGAGCCTCCAAATTGATCGAAAGTCTATTCGCCAATTTCATGGCTTGTTCGACTTGAGATTTGTCTGCACCAGGCATGATCTTCAGGTGGATATATCCACGAAACCCCAATTTGTTTCTCAAGATGTCGGCCGTCGCAAGGAGTTGATCCTGAGACCGCATCCCGCCGCCGGCAACGCCGCTGCTGAGGAAGATCCCCTCTGCCGCCTTTGCATTAGCCAGGGAGAAAAAAAGATTGGCGAATTCCTCAGGTCGAAATGTCGCTCTGCGAAAATCACGCCCGGAACGGAAGGGGCAATAAAAACAATTCCGTTCACAAACCGAAGTCAGCAGGGTTTTTAGGAGCAGGATCTGCTTACCGTTTGGCATCTGGGCAGGCTGAATGCAAATATCCTGCTGGCGTTTAGCAATGAGAGGATTCGGCCCACGCGCTTCTTCAGCCGGTTCGAGGGACATCTGGTTTGTAAGCGTCTTCAGCTTTTCGATAGCATCCATTAATGCAATAATAGAACATAATTTCTATTCTGTCAACCGCCAATTCCTCGCCGATTTTGGCTCGAAGTCTATCCCTGGCTAAATAAACCCATTAAGATATTTGCTTGTACTTAGGTCTCGATACGATAAATTGCACTGTCTGCTCGATAAGCATAGTTCTAGCGGATCGATCCGTCAGGTGGCGGAAGCCAAGAACGAATACAGGATTCGGCGGAGGGAAGACTGGAGTGGGGGAATTCTGGTATAAGGTCCTTGGCAAGAAAGCATGTCATAACATCCACACAACAAAGATTCCATGCGTATTTTCTGAAATCCACTAAGATAAACTTATCTCCGAAAGAAAAATAAGTCTAAGCAGGGGATTGACAGGGCAATTGAACAAGCGTAAAATATTATTGATTAACTTAAGTATCATTAAGAGAAACAATGATTTATGATCTTAGTCGATCGGAATTTGATGCGATATCAGGGAATCATCTCGTAAGCATGGACAAAGTTTTGATTTACGAATGATCGCCTGCACAGATTTGCCCATAGGTGTTTCAAAATATTTTATGATTAAGAATACCTCCCGACTTCTGTTTCGGATGCTTTTCATCCATGGACTAATTGTGTGATAAATTAAGAGCAAGCGATTGAGGTGCTAGCCTAATCCCTGTAACATACAATACATAAATCAAAACCAAAAAGCTATACGAAATTCAGCTAAATCAGATGCTCACAATTAACCAGGCAATTCATCAATATATTGAAAACATAAAACTTGCAAGAAGCAGCAATACCACTGCGACCTATTCGTTCGCAATGAATGCCTTTGCAGCATGCCTGAAGAAAAATGGGATAGATCCCAACGATACTCCGATCACCAGTCTCGACGAAGGTGCAATCGCTTGGTTGGCTGCGGATTTAAAAGATCATGCTCCCGCCACTGAAGCGCTGTATCTGCAGGCGACGGTTGGGTTTTACGAATTTATCGCCGCCGAGAGACTCCACTCCCCCAACCTGCCGCGATTGAGGCTTCTTGTCCGCCAACGTGGACGACGCGCGGGTCAGAGACTGCCCCAATTTCCTCGGGACGATATCGAAAAAGTACTGGATCATGTCCAGGTCATCGCCCCCTCCAGCGACCCGAACGAGCACCTGCGAAACCTGAGGGACACTGCCTTCTTATTAACCCTTGCGGATACCGGACTACGGGTCCACGAAGCTTGCAAGCTTCGGCGGGGAGATATCGACTGGAACGAAGGACGCGCCGTGATCATCGGCAAGGGTGACAAACAAGCTGTCGTTCGCTTTTCCACCCGATCGCTCTCCGCTTCGAAGGCATATTTGGCAACCAGGGCTACGCTGGACGGTGCTTCAGGAAAGCCGCTGGCGTCTCTCCCACTTTTCGCACGCCATGATAAAGGTGCAGGAAAAAAGATCAAGCCGATCACAACGGCCACCGGACGCAATATTGTGGACGAGAGAGTGAAGCAGGCACTGGGCGATTCGGCAGAAGGAAAAATCACGCCACACTCGTTTCGTCATTATTTCGTCACGACAATCCTTCGCGCTTCGGGGAATTTAAAACTTGCCCAGGAGCTTGCCCGGCACTCAAATATTGCCGTCACGCAACGGTATGCTCATATCTCCAATGACGAGCTTGACAAGGGGTACCATGAAATTTTTGAAGATTCAAAATAGCATCAACACCTGGTGGTCATACATGGGGTGTTTGTGAATATCTTTCAAAGAGTGGTCGATTTTTTTAGCGACCGGGAATATTTCCGGCTATTGGTAAAAATCGCCATACCCATTGCCCTGCAAAACGCTGTCTCAGCCTCATTGAATATGGTGGGCAGTCTGATGATCGGGCAAAAAGGCGAGGTCGCGGTTGCTTCCGTCGGTTTAGCGGGACAAGTTTTCTTTCTTCTCAATCTGCTGCTTTTTGGCATTGGTTCTGGAGCTGCAATGTTCACAGCTCAATTATGGGGAAAGCGTGATATACCCGAAATCCGGCGGGTGTTGGCGCTTGCTCTTATTTTAAGCCTCGTTGCGGCGGGTGTGTTTTTCGTTCTTTCGAGATATTTCCCTGAGTTTATCCTGGGCATTTATTCCGAAGATCCGGAAGTAATCCTGGAAGGCAGTCGTTACTTGTCCATTTTTGCCTGGAGTTTCTTCTTTTTCGCTGTGACTTTCTCTTATGCATTAACTCTTCGTTCCATTGGCGAGGTCAAGGCACCTGTGATAATCAGTATCGGTGCATTAACTCTTAATGCCATTCTGACCTATGGCTTGGTGTTCGGAACCCTGGGTCTGCCAGAAATGGGTGTTCCAGGTGCCGCCGTAGCCTTGGTTATTGCGCGGGCTGTAGAATGTTTTGCGATCGTCGGTTATACCTATCTCGCAAAATCGCCGGCTGCTGCAACAATTCATGACTTTTTACGGGTGGATTTCAATTTCATAGGGAAAGTATTGGTGCCTGTCCTTCCCATTATTGCCAATGAGTTTCTTTGGTCCATGGGGATCACCACTTATTATGTGATTTATGCCCGCATGGGCACGGATTCCATCGCCGCCATGAATATTGTGAGCACCATCGATCAACTTGCACTGGTAATTTTATTTGGTTTAACCAGCGCCACATCGGTCATTGTAGGTAATCAAATTGGGGCGGGTAACCTCGAAAGGGCATATCTGTATGGAGCCCGCTCATTGGGATTGGGTGCCGGGATCGGGGTGATTCTTGGGATCCTGGTTGTTATTCTCTCTCCTGCCATCCTTTCCCTGTATAAAGTCAGTCCTGAAGTTGTCGAATTGGCTCAAAAAACATTGATCATTGCAAGTTGCTTTATCTGGCTTAGGTCAATGAACGCGATCAACATCGTCGGTAATTTGCGTGCTGGCGGAGATACCACCTACTCGCTAGTGTTGGACGGTTTGATCATTTGGGTGTTAGGCGTACCAATGGCTTATTTCGCAGCGTTTGTCCTGAACTTACCCGTTTATCTGGTTTACTTGTTTGTGATATCTGAAGAGTTGGCAAAGTGGATATTAGGTCTTGGTCGATTTGTATCTGGAAAATGGATACATAATTTAACTGCGGTTGTAAGTTAATGGTTATTGTGTTTATTGTTAACTGTATAATATATTGGCTACGCGAATTTTTAGCATATCGGCGTCAATTTGCATCGCGCTATTTGCTGATTTATGATTTCTAACCTAAGTAGGCGGCTTGAAAAACAGCTAATGCTCTTCCAAAGGGACAATCTCTCAAGAAGCATCCCCCATCCACCCTTGCCAGGATTAACACTGGCGTTTTCGCAAATCCTTGACAAAGTATCGACCCCGGTGATAAACTAGCGCCGTTAATAATATTTTAAGAAAAGGAGGCAGCGCTTCAAGATGAACAGCTTCACCAAAGTTTCTCGAGCCGGTAGTGAATTAATTACCTTCTTGGAGTGCGCCTATTGATCGTCAGGATCGTATTTGTTGTCCTTTCAACCGCGGCGCACCCTCGCCTGCGGTTTTTTTTATTCGCACAATGTTAGCATCAGGTAGAAAAGAGCATTCTTATGGCCGCTATCGAACCTACTCAACAGGTCACCTACTTCGACTTCCGTAAAGCCCTATCCCCGAACAAGCTCAAGGGAATCTGGCGGATGATGACGGGGTACAAACTTGCCTATGCGGGGGCAACCGCTGCCCTCGCCATCTCTGCGCTCGCCAGGACATCCACCTACCTGCTTTTGGGGTATTTCACCGACAAGATTCTTGCCGCCGGTGTTATTGATCCTTTAGGGATTTTTACCAACAGACTTTTGCTGGTTGCGGTCGGATTCGTTCTTCTTGCCTCGGTGGAAGGATTGTTCAGCTACATCTCAGGCCGCCTGGCTGCTTTCACCGCTGAAGGGATTACCCGCCGGCTGAGAAACTACCTCTTCGATCACCTGCAGAGGCTGACCTTTACGTACCATGCAAAGACGCCCACTGGCGACCAGATCGAACGGGTCACATCTGACGTCGATGCCCTGCGCCGGTTCTACAGCGAACAAGCTATAGGTGTGGGCCGTATCGTTCTTTTATT
The DNA here is from genome assembly GCA_963774975.1 of uncultured Chloroflexia bacterium. Taxonomy (GTDB): domain Bacteria; phylum Chloroflexota; class Anaerolineae; order Anaerolineales; family Villigracilaceae; genus JBGPQJ01. The sequence continues at coordinate 216,334 of CAVZGY010000001.1, read as the reverse complement.
CCTGATAAATTTTTTGGCAATCTTCATGCTCAATTCGACTTTGGCCTGGGCGTCAGTGGTTGTCATACCATTCATCCTGGTTGTATCGCTCTGGTTCTTCAAAAAGGTCACTACGGCTTACGAAAAATACCAGGAGCAAGAGGCAACGCTCTCAACCACACTCCAGGAAAACCTGACGGGCGTTCGGGTGGTCAAAGCCTTTGCGCGGCAGGATTTCGAGAAGAACAAATTCGAGAAGGATAACTTCGAGAAGTTTCTTCGAGGAAAAAAACTTCTTTACATGCATTCGCTCTTTTGGCCGCTATCCGACATCGTTCTTGGTTTCCAAATGCTCGCCGGCTATTTACTCGGTGCCACGATGGCCATCAATGGAGTGATCACGGTAGGTACCTATGTGACCTACACAGGTCTTGTCGTCTGGCTCATCTGGCCTATACGAAACCTGGGGCGGCTGATCGTGTCAACGTCCACGGGCATGGTATCTTATGGTCGCATTATGGACATCGTCAAGCAGGATCGCGAGCCGTTGACCGACGGCACTATCGCCCCAAGCGAAAGCCCCAGAGGCGATGTGGCTTTTGAAAAAGTCAGCTTCTCCTACAACGGCGACGAATCGCAAGTGCTGAAAAGTGTTTCGTTTCACGTACTTCCCGGACAGTCGTTGGCATTGCTCGGATCCACGGGATCTGGAAAAACTTCGCTGGTAAATTTACTGCCTCGCTTTTACGACTACACCAAGGGGCGAATACTGCTCGATGGAAACGACCTCAAGGATTACTCCCGGGACTACCTACGACGACACATCGGGATTGTGGAACAGGAGCCCTTCCTGTTCAGCCGATCCATTCGCGAGAATATCACTTACGGGGTCGGGAGGCACGTGCCGATGGACGAGGTTGAAAAGGCTGCCAAGGCAGCCGCGATCCACGATGTGATCATGGAGTTCCCGGACAAGTACGATACTCTCGTCGGCGAAAAAGGAGTGACGCTTTCAGGTGGACAGAAGCAGCGCGTGACCATTGCCCGCACGCTTCTCAAGAATCCGCGCATCCTCATTCTGGACAATTCGACCTCTTCGGTAGACACGGAGACCGAGGCGGAGATCCGCAAAGCGCTGAACAATTTGATGGAGAACCGCACAACGTTCATCATTGCCCACCGGATTCAATCGGTCATGAACGCCGACACCATAGTCGTCCTCGATAAAGGTGAGATCGTTGAAATCGGCAATCACAAGGAGCTGGTAACTGGCAACGGGATGTACCGCAAGATCTACGATATCCAAACGCGGATCGAGGAAGAGCTCGAGCAGGAGATTGCCGCAGCAAAGTAAGCTAATTTTCGCATTGAAAAATCGTTGCGAAATGGAGATAAGTCATGTCTGACGAATTAATCGAAATCGAAGAAGAAGAATATACGAGTCAGCTCACCACACCTGTCCTGAAGCGGATCCTCTCGCTTCTGCGACCCCACAAGAATTGGGTGATCGGATTCCTGATCATGATCGCACTTACCTCGGTGATCGATGCGTATTTCACCTACCTCAACAAGCAGATCATTGATACGGCTATCGTGCCGGGTGACAAGTCTGCACTTGTGCCGATAGCGATTGTTTATGGCGCGTTAATCTTCTTTCAGGCGATATTTGTTTTTTCATTCATTTACCTGGCAGGAATACTTGGCGAGCGGGTTCAATATGACCTTCGCAAGATGATGTTTCACCATCTGCAGGATCTGTCACTATCGTATTATGCACAAACCGCCGTCGGTCGTTTAATGGCGCGCGTAACATCCGATTCGGGACGCGTCGCTGACCTGTTGACCTGGGGTATGGTCGACACAACCTGGGCAGTGATGAACATCACCACGTCAGCCATCTTCATGCTGATCATCAACTGGAAGCTGGCGATCATCGTCCTGCTGGCCATCCCTGTATTGGTTGTAATCGCAGTGCAATTTCGTAAACGCATCCTTGTGGAATTCCGGGCATCACGCCGGGCAAACTCGAAGATCACAGGGGCGTACAATGAAAACATCCAGGGTGTGCGCGTGGTCAAGGCGCTTCAGCGGGAGGACGAGAACCTTGAAGAATTTCAGGTCCTTACCAACAATATGTACGGAGCGTCCTACCGTGCTGCCTGGCTGTCAGCGCTTTTCCTTCCGACCGTGCAGATTGTTTCGTCAATTGCCCTGGGTGTCATCGTTTATTACGGTGGTCTGCAAATCACGGAAGGATTGATGACCATTGGCGGTATCCAAGCGTTCGTCGCCTACGTCACCTTCATGATGTGGCCGATTCAGGACCTGGCCAGGGTCTATGCCGAAATGCAGCATTCCATCGCATCAGCCGAGCGGATATTCAAGCTTGTGGACACAGCTCCGGAAGTCAGCAACAAACCGGATGCTATCCCTGCCGAAACGCTGCTTGGAAAAATCGAGTTTGACCATGTTGATTTCTTCTATGCAGACGATCCGGAACATCCCGTGCTGACGGATTTCACGCTCACGGTCGAACCGGGAGAAACCATCGCGCTGGTGGGTCCGACCGGCGGAGGAAAATCCACGATCGTGAACCTGCTGTGCCGGTTCTACGAGCCTCGCAAGGGACAGGTAAGGATCGGCGGGAAGGATTACACCGATTTTTCGCTCCAATCCATCCATTCGAGATTGGGGATCGTGCTTCAGACCCCTCACCTGTTCTCAGGCAACATTAGAGAGAACATTCGCTACGGCCGTCTAGGGGCTACAAACCAGGAGATCGAAGATGCATCGAGGCTGTCGGGTGCCCACGACTTTATTATGACATTTGACAAAGGGTATGATACCCAGGTTGGCGAAGGCGGCAACATGCTCTCTGTTGGTCAGAAGCAGTTGATCAGTCTCGCCCGCGCGGTGTTGGCAAAGCCTGAAATCTTTATCATGGACGAGGCGACATCCTCGGTGGACACCCTCACCGAAGCCTTGATCCAGAAAGGGATGGAAAATTTGATGAAGGGGCGAACTTCCTTTGTCATCGCCCATCGTTTGTCGACTATCCGCCGAGCCAACCGGATCGTGGTCATCGAGAAAGGCCGTATCGCGGAAATGGGGACACATGCCCAGCTGCTGCGCCAACGATGCCACTATTACAGCCTCTATACTCAGCAGTTCAAATATGAACGCGAAGTGCAATACGGCGCCCCTTTGCCGGCGGTAATCCCAACCATTAAATAATCAGAATGGTAAAAAAAGGACTGCCAGTGGAAATTGGCAGTCCTTTTGGATACATCAAGAAGGTGAACGAGCGTTTCGTTGGCGGACGGCTTCATAAGCAATTATCGCGACGGAGGCTGCAACGTTCAAAGAGTTCACTTTCCCCTTCATCGGAATTAACACCTTTTCGTCTGCATGAGATAACCAGAATTCGCTCAATCCCTCATCCTCGGTTCCTACAGCGATCGCGGTTGATTCACATAGATCGATGTCGGTAAATATCCTGTCAGCTCCAGGCGTTGCAGCCAGAACCTTGATTTTATTTTTGCGCAGCCAATCGAGCGCCTGCTGATTGGAGACTTGGACAACCGGCACGGTGAACACAGTTCCACGGCTGGCGCGGACAACATTCGGATTGAACAGGTCAACCCGGGGATCGCACACCAAAAGCGCATCCACACCAGCGGCGTCCGCGGTTCTAAGAATTGCGCCTAAATTGCCGGGTTTTTCTACAGCTTCAGCAATGACAATCAATGGAAAAATAGGCAACACGAGTCCATCAAGGGTATGTTGCGGGATGGGAAAAACAGCCAACCAACCATCAGGGTTATCGCGATAAGAGATCTTGGCAAACACCTGCGGACTCACCGTAACACATTCTATGTTTGAGAACTCCAAATTCCTTTCACCAGCAACATCAGGTGACGTGTAGATTGTCTGAGGTGACAATCCAGATTGCAGGGCAGTCTCTATTTCATAGATGCCCTCAACGAGCATCAAACCTTCCTCTTCGCGTGCGCGCCTGTCTCGGAGCTTAACAAGCTGTTTAATTCGCGGATTTTGAAGACTCGTGATATCCATAATTTACCTTGCCTTCGCCATTAAGCAAGCAGCCGTATGACCGGGCGTAATCTCCACCTGCGGAGGATCGATCGATTTACATTGGTCAACAGCGACGGGACATCTCGGATGAAAGCGGCAGCCTGCAGGGATATCGATCGGATTGGGAGTCTCGCCTTTAAGGATTATTCTCTGTCGCCTTAATCGCGGGTTGGGGACCGGAATAACGGAAAGAAGCGCTTTCGTGTAAGGGTGAGCGGCGTTGGTCAGGACCTCGTGAGTCGGGCCGATTTCCACAATCCGCCCCAAGTACATGACTGCGATTCGATCCGCAAAATAACCAACGGTTCCCAGATCGTGCGTGATAAAAATCACTGAAATCTGTCGTGACCGCCGAAGCTCCGCCAGCAAATTGATAATCTCCGCTCGAATGGAGACGTCCAGCATGGACACCGGTTCATCGGCAACCAAAAGATGAGGCTCGAGGACCAGGGCTCCAGCAATCACCACACGCTGCCTCTGACCACCCGATAACTGATGCGGGTACCGTTCCAGGTAGATCTCAGCCGGCTTCAGCCCGGAATCTTCCAACGCGCGTATCGCCAATTTGCGGAGCTCGTCCCTGCCATGGGCTAATCCGTGCACCTGCAGCGGCTCCGTAATAATCTCTTCGATGGTTTGAGTTGGATTGAGCGCTTCATAAGGATCCTGGAAAATCATCTGTATTCGGCGGCGAATCCGTTTCATCCCGGCATCGTCGAGACGCGCATAATCAATCCCCTCGAAGGAAATTTTTCCACTGGTTGGCCGTTCCAAACCCATGACGGACAGTGCCAGCGTAGATTTACCGCAACCGCTTTCGCCGACCAACGCCAAAACTTCTCCGCGCGTCAAACTTAAATCAACGCCATCAATGGCGTGAACAAGCCTTTCCTGCCCGCCAAAAAACATGCTGGGCTTTTCGGCCACAAAGGTCTTTTTAAGAGCTTCGACTTCCAGGATCGTATCTGTCATCGCTCTTCCAACAAGTGGCAGCTTGCAAAATGGTTGTCCCCCAAATCGTGAACAACGGGCATTTCCTGATGGCAGCGCTCATAAGCCTGGGAGCAACGGGGGGCAAACCTGCAGCCCGCAGGTAAATTATCCAACCTCGGAGGATAACCAGGGATGGAATTGAGGGGTTTTTCCGGATCACCCAGATCGGGAAAAGCTTTTAACAATTCCCGAGTATAAGGATGCCGAGGGGAATTGTAAACCATGTCAACCGGAGCATACTCAGCCAGCACACCTCCGTACATCACCAACACCGTGTCGCACATTTCCGCAACGACTCCCAGATCATGCGTCACAAAGATGATCGAGAGCCCCAGCCTCGCCTTGAGCGATGATAGTAACTCCAGGATTTGAGCCTGAATCATGACATCCAGCGCGGTGGTCGGTTCATCGGCGATGACAATTTCAGGATTGCAAGCCAGCGCCATCGCGATCATTGCCCGTTGACGCATCCCGCCGGAATACTGATGTGGATAATTATTCTTGCGGTCATGTGGGATTCCGACCAGATCCAACAACTCGTCAACTCGTAAATCCAGCTTTACTTTTGGGATATTTGAATCATGCTGGGAGATGGCTTCGGCAATCTGGTCGCCGATAGTCCGCACGGGATTCAAGGCATTCATGGCGCCTTGAAATATGATCGATATTCGTTTCCAGCGGATATCTTTCATTTCCTCTTCACTGAATTTTGTCAGGTCATGCCCATCGAAATCGACACTCCCGTTGACGATTTTTCCAACAGCCGGCAGAATATGCAACAGGGCCAGCATCAGGGTTGTTTTTCCGCAGCCGCTTTCTCCTACCAGGCCCATCATCTCGCCTTTCCGCAAGGTAAAACTTACCTTATCGACAGCGCGTGCAGCGGCAGTATCGTTGATTTTGTATTCGATGGAAAGGTCCTTGACCGTTAATAAAGGTTCCTGTATGGGGCTCAAATCACTCGTCGTCAAAGGCAGAGTCAGCGGGGCTGTCGTTTTTCGGGCAACAAGATGATGTGATTCGAGGCGAGGGTTGAAAACCTGTTCAAGTCCCTGCCCGAGCAAGGTCAACCCAAGGACAACCCATACGATGCCGAAGCCAGGCACCACCAAAGCCCACCATGCGCCGGAACTCATTGCGCCTCTTTCGAAGGCGTAGTTCAACATCTGCCCCCAGGAAACCTTGGTGGGATCCCCCAAGCCCAAAAATGACAGTGCACTTTCATTCAATATGGATGCAGAAATGACAAGGACAGCGTTGACCACCAATAAAGGCAGCACCAAAGGCAGAATATGACTGGTAATGATATGCCAGTTGCCCGCACCGATAGCCCGCGCGCGTAAAACATATTTCTTCGATTTCACCGCCAGGGTCTGCGAGCGAACAACACGCGAAGTAAACGTCCACCCAAGGAGGCCGATTACCAAAATGATATTCCACAGGCTGGGTTTCGTCAGGGCGATAATCACAACCATCAACGCCAGGTCAGGGATGACCAGCATAATGTCGTTGAACCGCATTAATATATTTTCAGTTCGCCCGCCGTAGAAACCGGCAGAAATCCCTACCGTCCCGCCTATAGCAATGGCTATAAAGGATGCGAAAAAACCAACAACCAGGGACACCCGGGCGCCATACAAAAACATGGAGAGCTCGTCCTTGCCGGCGTCATCGGTTCCGAGGGGATGCTCCGGGCTTGGCGGCTGATAAACATCCGCTGAGGTGACATCCGTTGTTGCATATGGATCGTATGGGGCGATCCAGGGAGCGAAAATGGCGACCAGAATGATTGCAATCAACATAAACAATCCCACCACGCCCATTCGATTCTTGCGAAAGGATTTCCAAAAATTCTGGAATGGCGAAGATTTCGGGGAAAGGATTTCCAGAGTTGTCGAAATTGCCATATTATTCGCTTTGTACGCGCGGATCAAGCATTGAATATCCCAACTCAGCCAGCAGATTGGCAATGATCACGCTGACGGCGATCATCATAAATGCCCCCTGAAGCATGGGGTAATCTCTCTGCACGACAGCCTGATAGATGGCGCCACCCAGTCCTGGCCAGGAGAATACAGTCTCAATTTGTATCGCGCCGGCCATCGTAAAACCCAAATTAAGGGCAATGACGGTAACCAGCGGCAACATGGCATTCTTCAAGGCATGATCCTTGAGAACTTGAAATGTAGTCAGCCCCTTTGCTTTTGCGGTCAAGATGTAATCTTCGGACAGCACGTCCATCAAACTGGAACGCATGATCAGCATGTATTCACCCATGAATATGATGGTATACGTCAAGGTAGGGAGAAACATATGCTGCAGAACATCGGCGATCTGGTCCGCCGGGGAAGCGAGGCTCATTCCGGGCGTTGCTTTCCCACCGATTGGAAAGCCATTATTGGAACCCCAAAATAGCAGGATCATACCCAGCCAAAATGTCGGCAAACTCCAGGCCAGCAAGCTCAGCAACAAGGCGCTGTAATCAATAGGAGTTCTGGCTTTCCAGGCGGCAACCACTCCAAAAACCACCCCAACGATAATTGCCAATATCTGACCTGCGCCAATGAGGAGAATGGTATTCCATAATCTTTGCACAAGGATAATGGTAACGGGTCGATTATAGTGATAACTTATCCCAAGGTCGCCTTGAATAAGGTTCTTTGCATAAATGAAGAACTGGGTATCCAAAGGATTAACCAGGCACTCCCCCATCTCGATCGGATTAAGTGACACGAAACAATTAATGACAGGTTTGTCCAACCCAAACCTGACCCGTATCGTCTCAATCGCTTCCTTGGTCATCCGCGGATCGCGCACCCCCTGCTTCGCCGGATCCCCCGGGAGGATTCGGAAAAGGAAGAAATTTAGAACAATCACAAAAGCAATCGTAAAGATCGCCCAGAGAAGCTTTTTTAGAAAAAACCGGGTTCGTTTCATTCAGGCAGCCAAGGTCGAGATTTACCCAGGAGGCATTGCATCCAACAGCCAGTGTTGAATGCAATGCCTTTTATTAGAGTACCGAACCGTAAAGGTAAAATCTGACGCTTACTTCACCGGCTCTATGACCGTCAACGAGGATGGGTCAGCCAGTTCGACCTTTGGCATATCCGTGATCCAACCCGTGAAACGGTCCGTGCGGTATCCCTGGATGTTAGGATCGTAGTAGGGAATAATATAAACCACATCGTCGAAGACGATCTGCTGCATCTTCCAAACCAATTCCTTGCGTTTCTCAAAATCCCTTTCCACCGCCTGCTCAAGATAAAGTGCATCGTATTCGGGATTAGAGTACCCAGTCTCGCTGCTTCCGGTGGGGATTTCATCCGTGGTCATCACGCTCAAGAGTAGATTCGGATCCGGATCGGATCCCCAGCCCCATAGAATAATGTCAAAATCGAAGGCCGGGCAGCAAACTGCGGTTAAAGCACCGGGGTCCATCGCCTGCAGCTCCAGCTTAACCCCGACATCTTTCCACATCCCGCTCAATAATTCAGCCAGCCGCGAACCATCGATTGAATCGCTCGGCCAGTTGACACGGTACACGAGGGGGTTGGAGCCATCCGGCATTTCCCGGACGCCGTCCCCATCCGTATCCAAATATCCGGCGTCATCAAGTATCTGATTGGCTTTTGCGACATCGTACTCATAATCCTTGATTGAGCTGTTGTACCATACGCCCAATCCGTCCGGAATTAATGTCGTTCCCGGAGTACCAGTCCCGAGGAGTATCACATCGCTGATCTTCTTTTTGTCCGTCGCATGCGACAAAGCCAGGCGCAGGTTTCTATCAAGAAGCGACGGGTGCCCTGTACAAAGCCCATCTCCTTCCGGGCAGTTCTCAGGCGCACATTGGTTGAAGATGACATCCGTGACAGTGGGCGAAAATGGAGCGCCTATGGCCACATCAATGTTGGCTTCTGCCTTTAATGATTCCACGGCGGTGGCGGGCATTTCCGTGATCATGTCGACCTGCCCGGTCTTTAAAGCTTGCACCAGGGCATCATTATTCTCAAAGGTCTGGAAGATAACTTCGTCGACTTTTGGTGCTCTCGGATTGTCCTTATTGGCCGCAAGATGAACATACTCATTCTGCTTGTACTCGACCATCTTGAATGGTCCACTGCCAATCATGGCGGTATTCTCGAAATCCAGCGGGTCTTCGTTCTCCCACACATGCTTAGGCAGCACATATAAAAATACCAACTGGCTGTCCAGGTTGGGTATGGCCTCGGATAAGGTGATGACGACAGTATCTACAGCCGGCGCCTCTACGCTCTCAAAGTAGGATGTGTAACCACCCATCCAGGGATATCCTTCCGTCGAGCCGTATAGGTTATAGGAAAAGACGACATCCTCGGCGGTTAACGCCGTGCCATCATGGAATTTGGCGTCACGCAGCTTGAAAGTCCAGACCAGGCCATCGTCCGAGGTCTCGACGCTTTCCGCCAGGTCCAGTGAAAATGTGCCGTCTAAATTCAGTTCATACATCGAATCGTACCCCAACTCGAACATGAGGTAGGATTCTGCCAGAACGGCTACACCTGGATTCAGCGTATCCGGGCTGCCGGGATAACCAATGCGGACGACAACCGGTTCGCCCCCTGTCAATCCTCCACCGCATCCGCTCAGAACCAAGGCCATTACAACAAACAGGAAAACTACAACTTTGAGCTTCATAATCTCCTCCTCGCTAGGATAACAAAAACACCAGCGTCATGAATAAACACCGGTGATTGAACCGCCGAATAGCAAGCAAAGCCATGGCGCATGAAAATATGAGTTACCATTACATAACCATTTTACAAGAATATTATTTTAAAGGGAAGCTTCATCCTGTTCAATTTATCCGAAAATAATATACTTAAGTAAATCAGAAAGGACCACCATGCCGAAGCTCATAGAAATCACAGAAAAATATGAACGAAACGGTTGGCCATCCCTTCCAAGGCCGGATATAAAACCGCCTAAAGGTTGGGCTCCCTCTCTTGTCACGGCTCACGAAAGGATTCGGAATCACAAACTTTCGCCTGATGGTCGAACAATTGCCTGCATAAAAGACGGCGAATCCTTATCGGATATTTTCACTCTCCCGACCGCAGGAGGCTGGCTTTCGCGCATTACCACCAGTCGCACAGCCGTTCCCTACTGGGCGGATGAGATCCCGCAATGGTCTCCGGACGGAAAATGGCTGGCATTCTCTCTCGAGGAGCATGTCAACATTGTCCCAGCTGCAGGTGGAATCCCGAAGAAGGTCACCGAAACATGGACAAGCAGCTGGGGTCCTCGCTGGATGCCCGATTCCGAATCCATGATTGTCAGCGTGGAGCGCGAGGATGCTGACCAACTGGTGCTGGTGACCACGGACTTGACCCAAGCCAGGTTGATTACCAATGACCCAAAAGGCGACCACTGGGACCCCCAGCCTTCTCCGGACGGCAATCAAGTCGCATATGTTTTTCGCAGGTTCGATGATATCAATAGATTGGACATCTGCCTTATCAACCTTTCGACAGGGGAACAACGGGTGCTTTACGGGCACCCAAAAACCAGGGCATGGAATCCACGCTGGTCGCCAGATGGAAAACAAATCGCATTCATCGGCCAACTGGGAGGGCACGATGACCTCTGGCTCGTCAACTCTGATGGCAGTGGATTAAGACAACTCACCAAGCTTGGTTACGATATTTCCTGGCCGTCCTGGTCACCGGATGGATCGAGAATTGCCTGTGCGGTCAACGAAACAGGGGCAATGAATTTGGCCTTGATTGACGTTGCTTCTGGAAACGCCGATTCGTTACTCTCGGGGCAAGGCTGCTACACAAATCCGCAATGGTCACACGATGGGTCCTTAATCACCTTCGAATACGAAAGCCCAGTATCTGCGCCTGAGATTTATAAGATCGACCTAATCAATAAAGAAACCACGCAACTCACTTTCTCAACTCTCCCTGCTGTATCAGCCATTAAGCTCGTAATGCCGGATCGAGTTAGCTTTAAGAGTAATGACAGCTTGGAAATCCCTGCGTTTTTATACAAACCAGAAAAACCCAACAAAGCCGGGATCGTTTATGTCCATGGCGGTCCATCCTCTCAATCATTATTCGAATGGGACCTGTTGGTCCAATATCTCGTAGCCAAGGGTTATACCGTTCTCGCGCCGAACTATCGCGGATCCACGGGCTATGGGGTTGAGTTTGAGCACAAGAATTACGGGGACTGGGGTGGCGGTGACACTCAGGATTGCATCCACGGAGCAAAGTTCCTCGCACAATCCGGAGTCGATCCCGCGAGAATCGCCATCATGGGAGGAAGTTATGGCGGGTATATGACCATATGCGCATTATCCCGAGACCTAGGTTATCACTTTGCCTGCGGGATCACAAAATTCGGAGATTCAAATCTTTATAGTTCCTGGGCGCAATGCAATCGCGAACTCAGACTGTACACGGAGATTTTTCTGGGGCACCCAAGAGAATATCCAAAAGTTTACCTGGATGGATCTCCCTTGTACCAAGCTGAGAATATCAAGAAACCCGTACTGATTATGCATGGGCTTTTAGATGATATTGTTCCACCCGAATCAAGCGAAGAGTGGGTCGAAGCGCTCAAGAAGCATGGAAAGCAATTCGAATACAAGACCTATGCCGGTGAACCTCATGGCTTCCTGCAAAGAAAGAATTATTCAGATGCCGTGGAACGTATCGAAAGGTTCCTCGACTGGTACCTTCTTGTCTAACAATAACAAGAGGGAGGAGAAGCTCCTCCTTCTTGTTATTTATGCCGTGTTTTCCACAATTCTCGGTCTTTTGGATCGTTCTCATCCAATAACCGAACATCAATATCTTCCTTCATCGGGTACCCTCTTGATGTCCAAATATCAGCGGCGATCTTTCGATCATTGGCTCTAACCCCCTGTCGGGAGAAATATTCGCATACGCGCCTGACATCCCTCTGGAAAATCGACAATGCATTCTTGTTTTCGAAAGGAGCTACAACCTGCGGAAAATCAATCAGGGTGATGGACTCCTTCCCAGTAAAGGATGTTATATGCCGAGAGATCGCCATGAATCACCCCGCACGAAAGCAGCGTATCGATATTTGACAACGTCCTATCAAAAAGCGTGACGGCCTCCTGTCGATCAAGGCTGATTTCGCTTAAAGCAGGAGCACATCCATCTAGATCGCCAATAAATGACATCAGAATGGCGTTGTGTGCCATGGTGAACGGTTGTGGAACATCCGCACCAGCGGAATATAGCTTCTCCATGCTTGTGTATTCATGGGCAATCCAGGACTGATGGAGTAATGTCTTTCCATAGTCGGTCTTTTTGTACATCGCATGTGCCATCCCTTTGTCGGTGATTTTCCTGCCCTCGCTATCGAAATCAGCCCGACCGGCTCTGTAAACATGGTCATTCTTCAGGTTTCTCAGCGAACGCGGACGGTAGACCTTGGCGGCGATCAAATCGGTCGCAACTTCCGTTCCCGCAAGGCATAAATAGACCGAAGCCTCCTTGCCTCCTTTGACCCGTTTTAGCACATCCGAAATCCACTTGTGCTCATAGAAATCCCCCAGGGAATTGAGCAGCCACCATTCTTCAAATCGAGCGGCTTTGTAAGTATATTTAAATCCAGACGCGGAATCGTCCTGTCCGTGAACAAATTGTTGATCAGGCTGGGCAAGTTTTTTTGGGGTTTCGGGGAGGGAACTTCCCTTTGCGTTTTGATTTATCGATGGCTGAGTTTATCCCCTCGGTATCATCAAGTTCATTGAAATATTCGAATGTCGAGTTGGTATCCATTTAATATCCACTTGAAAATGATCGGATTCCCACCCTGTGGATCGATTAAATCAAAACCGCAGGGTGTGACACGCCTGCGGTTGTCCAAGTATTTCGATTGTGCAGATTACTTGACGCGCAAGGAGGCATGTCCAATTGACAGGTTATAAAGTCGGCGAATGCTTCTCATTTTATTGTCATACCTCCTCTCATAATTTGATTTTCCAATTTTACTACGAAGTAGATAAACCACAAGGCAAAAATTGCAAATCCTCAACTCCCAATAACCACAATGGGAATAACCTGTTGCACTTCGTGGTGACTTGCTCTATACTAACAATATCGATATCCAAAAATCAGCAATCAGGAGTGTCCAAAAATGGCTGAAGCACGAAAGAAAATCACCCTTCCCTATCTATTCGAAAAAGTATCAAAAGGAGAACCGATCACGTGGTTGACGTGCTATGACTACCCGACTGCGTATCTCCAGGAACAGGCCGGGATTGAAATGATCCTTGTTGGGGACAGCCTGGGGATGACCATGCTTGGGTACGAATCCACCCTGCCGGTGACAATGGACGACATGATACGCCACTCGCAGGCCGTCAGACGCGGAGCGCCTACAGCTTTCGTCGTCGGGGATATGCCCTACATGACCTACCAGCCATCCGTAGAAAGCGCGATCAGGAATGCAGGAAGGTTCATGGCAGAAGCAGGTTGCGACGCTATAAAGCTCGAGGGCGGAGCAGCTATGGTAGATCGAATTCGAGGCATTGTCGATGCCGGAATTCCGGCGATAGGGCATCTGGGACTTACGCCTCAATCCGTTTCAGCCCTGGGAGGTTTCAAAGTTCAGGGCAAGGATGCCGCCCTCGCAAAAAAGATCGTGGACGATGCCAAATCGCTGGAAAAGGCAGGGGCATTTGCCATCCTGCTCGAATTGGTCCCGGACAGGGTATGCAAACTCATCACAGAGAGGGCGGAGGATTGCATCATCATGTCTCTTGGCTCGGGACCAGACGCCCACGGCCAATTATTGATTTACCACGACATGTTTGGTCTGTACCCGCGATTCCGGCCGAAGATGGCCAAGGTCTTTGGGAATGCCGGTGAAGTGATTTTGAATGGCCTGAAAGGTTATCACGACGAAGTCATCTCGAAGAAATTTCCAGCCGAAGAAAATTGGTTTGGAATGAAAGATGATGAATACTCAGAATTGCTCAAGCTGGTCGAATCCCCAAAATAGAATCCCTATCCCGAGGAGAAAAAATGTCAGAATTGCAAAATCGGCTTTCCATTCCAGCAGACAGGCTCGCATCAATCAACAGCATCCTGATCGATCCGGACGAACGCGTGCTGAAGGAATTTCTGGCTGTGGTTGCGAAATATGGCACACCCGAGGAGATCAATCGAAAGCACGCCGAGTCTCGAAAACCCGAGAGTCTCTTCAGGCAAGTTAGGGAGCGCGCCCCTCAATACATTAAAGACTTGGAATGGCTGACCGAACAGAGGGATGCAGGGAAATTCATCACCGTCAAGGATTATCGGCGTAATCTTCTTGGCACCCGGGCGGACAGCATGTCCTTCAAGGAAGATTTGGCAGTAACCTTGGAGGTATCCGCATTGCAGTACTTTCCCTGGGTCAGGGAGATGGCTGAAGCCGCCATCCGGGATAAAAGCCTTGTTCCGGGACGCTTCATCGCGGTCAGGAAAATGAAAGAATCGGAGGCGGACGGCGATCTACCAGCAATAGTCGCTGCCCTCGACATTATTGGCGCGTCCTTCGTCGAAACGCTGGATACAAAAGGAACGGATGGATCAAATCCGCACCTGGGAGGACCAGCCACGATAACAGGTTACTTTGGCGGAATTGGACAACCGAATGATCATGCCTTGATGTGGCTCGATGAGTTCCTTTATTACTACACAAATTTCGGTGTGCAGCACGTCTTGAATTTCAATGCAGGTACAATCCTGCTCGGTTTCCTGCTCTATCGACTTGGAGTCGATATTCAATTTAAGATTTCCGTCTTTTTTGGATCAGACAATCCCTACCATGCGTTATGGATCATGCTGGCCGCAAAATTATTCAGCCGGGAAGATGGCACATCTCCACTCATTGGGTTTAATTGGTCCAACTCGATAAACAATGAAACGATGGAATTGACATCCCAATTCCGTAAAGCGTTGGGGTTTGAGAACGTCGTCAGATTTGAACACCACATCACCGAGACCTGGAAATCGATTGTCGTACAGCCTTATGACCGGCGGCAGGAATTGGTCCAAATTGCGGATCGCGTTGCGAATATTTCCGCCAAACACGAAGGAGGCGACCCTGAAATCGAGCCTACCCTGACTCACCCATCCGATATCCTGGATTACTTCAGGGAGAAAAAGGAAGTGATCGAGAGTGGAGATTGGGATAATCTCAAGCGGAATTTCATTGAGAAGGTCAACGCCTGCAACCATACCGCAAAGAATCTCACGGAGGCTGGTTTAAGTTTTGTCGCTGCCCAGAAATTGCATCAGCGATGATCAGTTTGGTTTCTGGAACAAGCAGCATAATGACTACGCGAAATTCTAGCCTGTGTCAAGATTGATTTAGCTCAGAAAAACTTACAAACAACGGCGGCCTTCAGGCTGCCGTTGTTTTTGTTTTACAACACAGTCTTCAGCATATCTGCAACCGACATGTAAACGGACGACTCGTCGGGTAGGTCCACGAGTGGACGACCGCTCAGATCATACGCTGTAATGGCATCGTCGGCAGGGATGGAGCCCAGGAGTGAAATTCCCATTTTTTCCACAAACGCCTTTGTCTCAGGGGACAATTCCCCCTGAACGCGATTGATGATCAAATATGCTTTTTCAATGCGAATGTCAAGCTCACGGCTCATATCTGCAATTCGCTGGGCGGCAACCAACCCACGTTGAGATGGATCTGACACAATAAGCAAATGCTGAACATCGCGTGTTGTACGCCGGCTGAGATGCTCCATGCCTGCTTCGTTGTCGATAACGACATACGCATAATGGCGACTCATGCCGTCGACCACCTCCCGCAGATTGTGGTTGACCGCGCAATAACACCCCTGCCCCTCCCCTCTCCCCATTGCGATCAAATCAAATCTGCTTCCCTCCGCCAATGAAGATCGGATGTGATATTCTAGATATTCACGTTTGGAAATCCCGCCAGGCAAACCACCCATGGCAGCGCCACCGTCCACCAATGAGGACTTGACCTGTTGAAGCATATCCTCCCGGATCTCTCCAACAGTAAAATCGAGGTCCAATCCAAGCACCATGTTTAGGTTGCTGGATGGATCGGCATCAATGGCCAGGATGGACCCGGATTGATTTTGGGCGAGATACTTGATCACCATCCCGGCGATGGTTGTTTTGCCGACTCCGCCTTTTCCGGCAAGCGCTATCGTCGTAGTCATGAAGGTCTCCTGTAAGTCAGTCCATGCCCGAATGGATACAAAGGTGATTCCGAATCATAAGGCAAGTCTTCTTTTTGCTGCTCCACGGCCTCCATGGACGATGGAATTTCAAACGGCAATCTCCCAGTTGGATTGACCTTGCCAAATATCAGATCCAGTACGGCAAAGTCATTGGCGCCAAAATTACCGATAAGCGCAGAACATTTTTGATTGATCTCGGGAAACACTGCCGGGCGCTCAAGATAAATATCCACAATTGAAGGTTTCGTTGACAGCATGGCTAGAATTCTTTCTTTTTCTGGGCTCTTGAAATCCAGGCCGCCTGCGTGGAACATACTCTCGAGCATGCCCTTTCGATTCTCAAACGGCGTGCGAAGCCGCAGGATGATGTAGTCCGCTTTTTCCGGATCGGTAACCACCTCTCCGTATTGACCCGCAACCTCCGGGGCAATGTTTTCGATGAAGATTTTAGGCTTACCTGAAAGCGGCAGGACAGGACTCTCGTTTCCATTTTTAAGCAACACGAGCGATTTTCGCTGCGCAATCTCTCCTTTAGCCACAAACTCTTCCTTGCCAATTGTATTTTCCGCCAGACCAGGGTCGAGATAGGGGTTGTCGAACAATCCCAGTTTGAATTTTTCCCTGAGTATTCGTCGTGCTGATTGATCAACCCTATCCTCGGTAATCTTTCCCGATTTGACCAGCTCCACCAACAATTCCGGGCAGGTTTCACCTCCGAACTGGTCCACGCCGGCATCAAGGGCAACCTTCATGCGCTCAATGGGAGATAGATCTTCAACTCCCCAGGCTTTGGCCTCAATCAGAGTTTTCCCAAAAAGTGAAAAGCCAGTTAGAAGCAGCCAATCTGTGCACACAATCCCATCAAATTTATATTTTTCACGCAGGAGCCCGGTTATCACCTGCTTATTAAATCCAAATCCTTTTTCCTCAAACTGGGTGCCGACAGGCATCCCGTAGTAGGGCATAATTTGCGACGTTCCTGCCTCGAAGGCCGCCTCAAAGGGAATTAAATGGTAGTCAAAATTTCCACCGGGATAAACTTGTTCTTTCCCATAAGAAAAGTGAGGATCTTCCCCTTTCAACTGTGGACCACCGCCGGGAAAATGCTTGGTCATGCAGGCTACGCTTTCCGACCCCAGGCTTTTCCCTTGAAAACCTCGAATATAAGCTTTGACCATTTTCGAGGTAAGGGCAGCATCCTCGCCAAATGTCCCGTTGATTCGGCACCAGCGAGGCTCAGTGGCAAGATCTGCCATCGGGTGCAAGGCGACCCTAATACCGGCAGCAACATACTCCTGGCGGGCAATGTCCGCAAACTCTTCGACCAGAGCTTCGTCGCCTGTCGCGGCAAGACCGGTAGGCTCGGGCCACTGGGAAAAATCGCCAGGAGGAAGATTCGCTCCGAGGTTATTCGAAAAAGCGTGCCGCGGGTCGGATGAAATCGTGACAGGTATTCCCAACCTGGTCCGTTCCGCCATTTTCTGAAGCTTATTTTGCCACTCAGCCATCACGCGCGGCTTTTGTCCATATAAGAGATTAAAGTGATTCAATAACTTGACAGCGATCACTTCGGAAGTAACCGTGGGTCCGCTTTGCATGCTTGCTTTTTCCACAAGAGTACCATCGGGGTTCATGCCGATCATCGCGTGGAACATCAAACCTGCCTTCTCTTCAATCGTCATTTGAGACAGTAAATCTTGGACGCGTTCGTCGACAGGACACCTCGCATCCTCATAGGGATCCAGTTTTCCGTTTTTATTCAGATCTCTGAAGGTTTTTCCACCCACTACCAAGCTTGGCGCTTCAGGACCCAGCCGCGAAAGATTTTTCCGAATTTTCATCGATGGCTGCACCAGCAAGATATAAACAATTACTGCAATAATCGCTCCTATAATGAGCGTCAATGTTAGGGGAATGGACATTTCATTTTCCTTTTTTCTTGATTTGATTTATCACAGTTGAAGGCGTTGGACGATCTCTTCTGCGGCAGTTTTTAACGATGGTACGTGATCATAAACAGGAATACCCAATCGATCTGCTTCTTGAACAGCCAGATCCGCAGGTAAAAATCCCAGAACTGGCAAATCCGGCGAATAAGTCTTTAAGAAGCCGGCTTCTTCATTGTTGCGAACCTTGTTCCCGACCAGATATAACCGGGCGAGGCCGATATCGTTTGCCAATTTTTTAATTTGCGCTGCGGTTCCAAGAGAACGTCGCGTTGGTTCAACGACAATTAGCATGGCGTCCACGAAGTCCACGGTTGCCCGTCCTAAATGTTCAACGCCAGCATACATATCGAGCAGCAGGACTTCGTCTTTTCGGAACATCAGGTTGACAAAGAGAGTTTTCAACATGGCCGCTTCAGGACAAATGCAGCCTGAGCCGCCCGTGTCAACTGACCCCATCTCCAGCAATCGCACCCCTCGATGTTCGACGCTAAACCGATCGGGGATGTCATCCACCCGGGGGTTGAGAGCGAAGAATCCGCCAGTGGTGCCAGGTTTGGCTCCCGTACGCTCTTCGATCAGTTCGTCCATTTCGGATATGGGATGCAGCCTGGCGCGCACCTCATCAGGGAAACCCAAAGCACCCGCAAGACACGGTGAGGGGTCGGCATCGACCGCCAGCACTTGTCTTCCTGAGTCGACATAACATTGCGCCATCAATGCGGTAAGGGTGGTTTTCCCCACACCGCCTTTGCCTGTGATTGCGATTTTCATAGAGTTGATTCCTCTGAATCCATTTGAATTATTTATACCGATACTGCTTTTGCCCGAAGAACATTCTTGACAAGTGAGCTGCCGATAATGGCACATCCGTCGATGGGTAAGTAATTACAAGCCGCCGAATCAAATAGCACTTTGCACGCAGATGGAAAATCATCCTCGCCCAACCAGTACGCCAAAGCCAAAGGCATACGAGGAAGACCACGGAATACATATGCAGAGTCCGCGATTGCGCAAGGCTGACCGCCGGCTTTCCTGCACCACTCTTGGAAATTGCCCAAATCTGCGCCTACCGCTTTCACCACAAGGTTCCCGCTGTAACCCTGGAAGGCCTGCGCGTACATCCGGCCATCCGGCAGGTCGGCAAAGGACACCCAATTACCGGTAAGAGGTGCGCCAGTGGATGTCACAAAATAATACAGGATTAATGCCTGAAGAAAAACAGGAAGCTCACTTCTGGAGCTGCTACATACAACGAAGGATGGATACAAAACAAGAATTTCGTCATTAAATAGCGAGAGCACAAAGTGCCCTTCATCTTGACTTGAATTGAAGAAGATGGAATCCGTGCGGGAGGCAAGAGTCTCTGGCGGAATTGCCCGCACGATGCTGCGCAATTCCGAAACCCGATCGGACAACGCTTGGCTGGACAATGTTGGATTCTTGTCTTTTACTTTGAAATTTTCAAAATTAAACATCGGGTATCGGGATTTTCCTGGCATTTATTATACTAGGTGTCTGAAGGAGGTTATCATGACAAACAATAATTCCGACAGAGTGAGGCTTCGGAACTTTTACAGAATTCTGTATAAAATACTTTGCAAGTCAAATATTATTGGATTTACCAATTGCTGTAAACCCATGTGCCCGAATTGACCGGGGGGATTCGAAACGGCCAAGGGCTGTCAATCCCGCTTGCGGCGTCCGCTTTTAGACGCGACAAATCCCGCAACCGATAACGCTGCTGCCACAATGAGTATGGGTGTTATGAAACTGGCTTGCTGATTCTTTTTGAGCGAGTTCGGATTCTCCACCGTCGCTTCCTCGACCATTTGAACAATAGGTGTTATGGTCGGAGTTCGAGGTTGGCGGAGAAGCCGCAGGGGTACCAGTGACTTCCACCGCTGGGTTGGGGGTTACCAGGGCTTTCTTGATGATCAACTCCTGTTTTGGGTAAATCGGCGAATCCTTAGGAAGATTGTTCAATGACAGAATTTCATCAATCTTTACTCCATAAGTGATGGCAATCAGCCACAACGTCTCCCCCGGTCGAACCTGGTGGACCACTGACCCATCTGCTGCCGGTGTACTTGGAAAAATTGTGGACACCAGGGGATTCAAGTTGACCACCGGCGTACCGTTGACGACCTGAGGCGTATAGGCAGGAACGGCAGATCCGGACTTACGCGACGTGTCGATGACATAATAAATCTTATTCCCCACAATGGATACCCCTGCACCGATATCAACGTATTGCGGGGATACCATCGTATTAAGATGCGGCGCGTCACCCGTCCATTGGCTGACTGCTTCAGCGGGAGTCATATTAGTCCCAGCTGTTATATTTTCCGAGTGAAAACCGCCCTGGCTCAAGTCACCCGCTACCGGGTAGCCCGCGGCAAGCGACCGCTGAAATGGGCGAGAGCCGTCAGCACTGTAATGTGTAACGGATCCGATGGAGGCCATATAGTCAGCATGTGCCTGGGAGACAGACATGAGGATTGGATCGGGGATCAGTTCCGGGAGACCATTCGCAGCTCGGAGTGCGTTGACCTCGGCGATAAGCGTGTAAGGGTCATACGACTGGGCTTGCCCTCTCGCATCATTGTTATTTACCTCCATCGCAAGCGAGGACCGAGGACCGACCAGGGTAGCGGGTAGTAATAATAAAATTAAGAGAAGCAGGACTATTTGTGAAATTTTGCGCAATATCATGTTTGTCAGTACAAGTCGATTACATTTGGAATTGGATAAGGTTGCCCTTCATCATTATAATATTTCTTAGGCCTTTTTATAAGGAAAAAAATATAGTCTCGCTTGTGACAATTCTCACGAAAAGGGAATATATAGATTTATCGATTAAGAAAATAGAAGTACAGCCACAGGAACCCCATTCGAACTCAAGGAGGCACCATGCAAAAATCAACATTCGATACGCCAGCGCTTTTTGGGGATCACCATGTCACCGAGGTCAGGCGTATTTTGCTTGCCAGCCCTGGCGTGAAGGAGGTCTATGCCAGCAGCGCCTTTCAAGTGGTGCAGGTTGAATTTGATGAGAAAAAAATCAACCACGACGATTTGCTGCGCAAGCTCGAAGAAGCAGGTTATCTTGGCAATCTGGCTGTCCTGTCGGAAACCGGCGTAGCCCCCGAAAAGCGCCTGGAAAACGACAGCGCTTTCCGCCACACAGCCACCTATGAGACTGTCAAAAAGACAGTCAGCTTTCAACAAAAAGTTCCTTATAGCGGCCGCCCACTCTGGAATTGCCCGGGGATGGGTGTAATAAAATCCATGGACGAATAGAGGTGTGAGATGCCAAAGAAGAGAGAAGTAACAGAGTATTCCATAGATCCTGCTGCACAGCAAATGATCACCCGCTCGGAAGAAATGGGGATCAGCACGGCGTTCTCGCGCGCAGATAATATGGCCCCCTGCAACATTGGCGGTGCAGGGATGTGCTGCAAGCAGTGCGGTATGGGCCCCTGCCGATTGACGAAGAACGGCGAAGTCGGAGTATGCGGCGCCACGCTGGAGACCATCCAGGCGCGCAACCTGACTCGCGCCATCGCTGCCGGTGCGGCAGCCCACTCCGATCACGGGCGCGATATGGCTTTCATTTTGAAGGCTGTTGCCAACCACGAGACGGAAGGCTATGCCATCAAGGACATTGCAAAATTGCGCATGGTTGCCTCTTATTACGATATCAAAGTGGAGGGACGCTGGCCGGATGAAATAGCCAACGACCTGGCCGATCTATACATTTCACAGTTCGGGCAGCAGCGGGGAGAAGTAGTCCCCGCCAGGCGCGCTCCGAAAAAGCGGCAGGAAAAATGGAAGGAACTGGGTATCATCCCGCGCGGCGTCGACCGCGAGGTAGTTGAAGCGCTGCACCGCACGCACATCGGCGATGACCAGGACTATGAGCATATCCTCAGCCACGCAATACGAACAGCCATGGCGGACGGTTGGGGCGGCTCGATGATCGCCACGGATGTTTCGGATATTCTCTTTGGGACACCTGCTCCAATACTTGGGCAGGCGAATCTGGGAGTCCTGAAGAAGGACATGGTCAATGTGGTGGTTCACGGTCACGAACCAACATTGAGCGAGATGATCGTTGCCGCCACTCAAGATCCGGAGATCATCGAATATGCCAAAAAAGCCGGGGCTAAGGGGAGTCCAGCTATCAGGCATTTGCTGCACGGCGAACGAGATCTTGATGCGGCAGGGAATCCCCGCTGCCGGGAACTTCCTGCACCAGGAACTGTCGATCATGACCGGTGCTGTTGAAGCCATGGTAGTAGATGTCCAGTGCATCATGCAGGCACTGGTCGAACTCGCCAGCCATTTTCACACAAAAATCATCACGACGTCTCCGAAAGTCAAACTTCAGGGCGCGACGCATATCGAGTTCGATGAGCATCATGCTCTGACCACGGCGAAGCAGATCCTGAAGGCAGCCATTGATAATTACGCCAACAGAGGTGAAATTCAAATTCCAGATGAAAAGGAAGACCTGATCCCGGGCTTCTCGCATGAATACATCAACTACATGCTGGGAGGTTCCTATCGTGCATCCTTCCGGCCGCTGAACGACGCCATCATGTCGGGACGCATCCGCGGCGTGGCGGCAATTGTCGGATGCAATAATCCCCGCTCGAAACAGGATTACCTGCACGTCAAGGTGGTTCGAGAATTACTTAAAAAGGATGTACTGGTCGTTCAGACAGGCTGCGGAGCGATCGCATCCGCCAAGCTTGGGCTGCTGCTCGGAGAGGCTGGTCTCGATCAAGTCGGTCCCGGGCTGAGAGAAGTCTGCGAGACGGTGGGTATCCCGCCGGTCCTGCACATGGGTTCCTGTGTAGATAACACCCGCATCCTGACTGTGCTTACCCAGATGGCGGAAGAGGGCGGTCTGGGCGATGACATTGACCAAATCCCTGCAGTGGGCCTGGCGCCTGAGTGGATGTCCGAAAAAGCGCTTGCCATCGCCACCTATTGCGTGGCCTCCGGCGCTTACGTGATCTTCGGAGGAGCGTCACCGGTCAGCGGCATGCCGGACCGAGTCACCGACAGCGACAAGGTGCTTAAATACCTGTCGGAGGGCTGGGAAAACCTGTACGGCGGCAAACTTGAGTTTATCCCTGATCCGGATGAAATGATCCAAAAGACTCTCGAGCACATCGATAAGAAACGTGCTGCACTGGGGCTGCCTGACTGGAATCCGGATAAATTCGGTCGATCAGGTGATGCGCGAATGAATGAAGTCGAAGCGCTGCCCGTTGAACAACGACGTGAAGCAATTTACGGCCTTGCTTCCGATTAGAGGAGGATGACATGTCGAGATACATTGCCACCAGAGCCATCCGCGGAGCAAGTGCGCTGGTCACCGAAGCGGAGTTCATGCTCAACAAAGCGCTTGCTGAAAAGGGTGAGGATACGCCTGTTTCCTTCCCCAACACTGCCTACTACCTCCCCACAATCTACGGGATGACCGGGATAGCTGTTGAAAAACTCGGGCAGCTCAAGGATGTGCTCAGACATGCCCGGGAGCTGCTCCATCCACTTCCATCCAATCAAAAATGGTCACCCTACCTGGGCGAGACTCTCGATTCGGGCATGGCGACTTTATTCGCCGCGGAGACCATCGAAGCGGTTCGTTTTGTTTATGGGCTGCAGCCTGAGCCCCGCCCAGGCTTTGCTCTGGCGGGTGGAACCGCGTTCACCAGCCCTGATAACAATGGAGGCTCGGAAAAAAGTGACGCGCTCACTGGACATCTAAATGGCCCAATCGACGACATCCGCTTGAGGTCATGGGGCATCCAACTCGTAGATGGACGCATGCCCGGATTTGCAGCAATCGTGGGATGCGCCAAGTCTAATGAAGTGGCGGTAAAAATCGTCCGCGAACTGCAAAAAAGGAACATACTCTGCTTCCTGAGCGGAAATGTCAATGGACGAAGCATAATTGATCAGTTGCAAGAAGAAGGAGTGGAATTAGGATACGACACCTACACCGTTCCCTTTGGCACGGATACCATATCGGCGATCTACGCGCTCGGTTTCGCCACCCGTTCCGCGCTGACCTTCGGTGGATTAAAAGCCGGGCAGGCGCGCGAAATCCTTTTGTACAACAAGGATCGTGTATTCGCTTTCGTGCTGGCCCTCGGTGAAGTGGATGACCTGAAATATGCCGCTGCTGCCGGTGCGATCAATTACGGCTTCCCGGTTATCGCGGATACCGTCATCCCGGAAATTCTTCCAACCGGAGTCACCACTTACGAGCACGTTGTCTCCATGCCGTTTACCAAAATCGAAGGCGCGGATGACCTTGAGCGGGCGGAGCAGCTGGTCCAGAAGTGTATCGAGGTGCGCGGGGTCAAGATCAAGATGACCGAGGTACCGATTCCAGTTCCGTATGGGTCCGCTTTCGAGGGCGAAGTGGTTCGCAAGACTGATTTGAGAGTGGAGTTTGGCGGCAAGCACTCGCGCTGCTTCGAATATCTATCCACCGCTCCTTTAGAAGAGGTTATTGACGGGAAGGTGGATATCGTTGGGAACGACTTCTCCTCCATCCCGCCTCAGGGAAACATGAATGTTGGAGTTGTGGTTAAGGTCGCCGGCCGACAGATGCAATCCGATTTCGAACCTGTACTTGAACGGCAAATCCATTATTTTGTAAACGGCGCTTCGGGCATCCAGCACGTTGGACAAAGGGACATTGCCTGGATCAGAGTCTCAAACGGTGCGGCAGAAAAAGGATTCAACCTGGAACATATCGGTAAGATCCTGCATGCGCGCTTCCATGCAGATTTTGGAGCGATCGTTGACAAAGTCCAGGTGACCATCTACACCGATCAAAAATTGTTTGAGGAATGGCTGGCAAAGGCACGCGAATCTTACGATTTCCGCAACAGACGCCTTGCCGATCTCACGGACGACAAGGTGGAGGAATTCTACTCGTGCACGCTTTGCCAATCCTTTGCGCCGAATCATGTCTGCGTGGTCAGTCCTCAACGGTTAGGGTTATGCGGTGCCTATAACTGGCTCGACTGCAAAGCATCCTATAGCATTAATCCAACTGGTCCGAACCAGCCCATCAAGCTGGGCAAGCAGATCGATGACCGTAAGGGATACTGGCAAGGCACGAACGAATATGCAGCCATGGGTTCACATGGTGTGGTCAATGAAGTATCCATGTATTCCATCATGGAAAATCCCATGACCGCTTGCGGTTGTTTCGAGTGCATCGTCATGCTTATCCCAGAAGCCAACGGCGTCATGGTGCTAAGCCGCGAAGACACCTCCATGACTCCCGCCGGTATGACCTTCTCAACTCTGGCCGGTATTGCCGGCGGCGGCCTTCAGACCCCCGGCGTGATGGGTGTTGGAAAATATTACCTGATCAGCCCGAAATTCATCTCGTCCGATGGCGGCTTCAAACGGGTGGTCTGGATGTCCTCGGTGCTGAAGGAAACCATGGCAGACGAGTTCAAAGTTGTGGCTGAGCGGGAAGGCGACCCGGAACTGCTCGAAAAAATCGCCGACGAACGCAATGTGTCCACCGTGGACGAATTGCTGGCCTGGCTGGAAGCACACAACCACCCGGCGATGGTCATGGAGCCAATGTTCTAAATTATATGGGCGGATTGTTACCTTCTCACAAGGTTTCAATCCGCCCCAATATTTTGTTGTTGCATCAAGCAGACATCAATGACAGAAATCAAATTAGTTCGTGATTTAATGACCGTCGGCGTACCGACCTGCAAGACAACTACCCCCCTAGTGGACATAGCGAGGTTTCTGGTCGAAAATCAGGTCGAAGAAATGGTTGTTCTCGGAGATGAGGGGGAAGGTGTTGGCGTCGTCGGTTACGAAGAATTGGTCAAATCATACAGCAGGGAAAACGTCAAATCGTTAACCGCAGAAAACATCATGCGGGAAGGTGTGCCTGAGCTGCCAGCGGATATTACCATCGCGCTCGCTGCAGAAATGATGAAGGATAAAGGCATCCGGGTCGCCTACATGCTGCACAATTCCGCAGGGATAATCTACCCGGCAGCGTTGATCTCCTACAGACATATTGTCCGGCATTTGGCAGCCCTGGACGACACTGAGCTGAAAGACCTGGGTCTCGCTGCAGAGAGAAAATCGCCGATCGAGAAATTCATTGAACGAAGAGATGAGGCAAGAAAGAAGGCAGGATTGCCTTGAAATAGCCCTATCGAGAAGGCAGGGTTCGCATCGGAACCATAAACCCGACATTGAGAAGGAGAGACACTATGCCAGTTGAAATTCCAAAAGATAAGTGGGCAGGAAAGATCAAGGAAGTAACCTTGGGGGCCACATCAGGCGAAGGGGGACTCGCTCCAGAACGGTGGTGGTGGGCGGCGAGACAACCATGCCCTTCATGCAATTTGAGGCTCCCACCCCGCATTCACCGGTCATTGCCATCGAAATC
The DNA here is from genome assembly GCA_963774975.1 of uncultured Chloroflexia bacterium. Classification (GTDB taxonomy): domain Bacteria; phylum Chloroflexota; class Anaerolineae; order Anaerolineales; family Villigracilaceae; genus JBGPQJ01. The sequence goes on along the minus strand of CAVZGY010000001.1, from coordinate 189,615 downwards.
AAAGATCGCAAACCGGAGGACTGGTCGGCTCTACTAATGGAAACCTGGGGGGAGGCAGCGAACGATCCGGCAGCCTGGAGCAAGGCTGCGGAAGCTGCAGGGGCGGACCTGATCGTGCTTTGGCTAACTCTCGATGACTCACCTGAAGACGCGGTTAAATCCGTCAAATCGGTGTTGGCATCCACCGGGTTGCCGCTCATCGTATTTGGTCCAGGCCAGGTGGAGAAAGACAACGAACTCCTGGTTGCGGTATCGGAAGCAGCCAAAGGTGAAAAACTCGTTCTTGGAATATGCGAGGACAAGAACTACCGCACCATCGTAGCGACCGCCATGGCGAATGGTCACCTTGTCAGCGCTCGCACCCCGATGGATGTCAACCTCGCCAAACAGCTGCACATCTCTGATCAGCGACATGGGTATGCCCCACGAACGCATCATCATGGATCCCACCACCGGTGCGCTTGGTTACGGGATGGAATATGGCTATTCGGTGATGGAACGCCTCCGCCTGGCTGCTCTTCAGGGCGATGCCATGACTCAATCTCCGATGATTGTCACGGTCGGCACCGAAACCTGGAAAACCAAAGAAGCCAAGGTCGGCACAGGCGTGCCCGAATCCTGGGGGGACTGGAAGGAACGCGCCATCCACTGGGAAACACTGACGGCCATGGCGCTGATCGAATCCGGTGCGTCCATCGTCGTTTTGCGCCATCCCGAGTTTGCCAGGCGGGTACGCGCTGCCATCACAGAATTAATGGCTGCATAGGAGGACATCATGGCACTCTCTGGTATTCAAATATATAAATTACTCCCCCAGACCAATTGCAAGGAATGCGGATTTCCAACCTGCCTTGCCTTTGCGATGAAGCTGGCTGCCAAACAGGTCGAGCTTTCCAGCTGCCCTTACGTCAGTGAAGAAAGCAAGACGCAGCTGGCCGAATCCTCCGCCCCACCTGTCAGGCTCATCACCCTGAAAGGCGTCGGCACCGAAGTAAAAGTAGGCAATGAGGTCTGCCTCTATCGACATGAAAAAACATTTTACAACAAGACAGGCTTGTTCGTAAGAATCAAGTCGTCACAACCGGACATCGCCGCCACAGTCGCGAAGGCCGATGCTTTCAAGGTGGTTTACGTCGGGATGGATTTATGCCTGGACGGCTTTGCAGTGGAAGCGGATGATCCTGCCAAATTCGCAGATGCCGTCAAGGCGGTTCAGGTCTGCAACCAAACGACCCTTGATCCTGATCTCCAAAGACCCCAACGTCCTCAAGGCAGGGACAGCAGCGCTTCCGGGAGAAACACCTTTGCTGGCAGGAGCAGATCCCACGAACTGGGAAGGCATGGCTGCTCTTGCCGCGCAGTCCAAGGCGGCACTCGCCGTCAGCGCCGACTCGCTCGACGCTCTGGTGGACATTGTTGAAAAAGTAAAAAGCAAAGGCGTTGAGGACATCGTCCTGGATCCCGCCGGGAAAACCATGGCTGAGTTACTTTCCAGGTCATCGCAAATCCGCAGGCTGGCTCTTAAGAACTTCCGTGCTTTAGGATTTCCGATTGTCACTTTCCCCTGCGATGCTGGTGATCCCGCCCGCGAATCAACCATGGCGGCGCAATCCGTGGCGAAATATGCCGGGTTTGTGGTATTGGACAAATTCTCTCCCGAGCTTCTATATGCATTACTTGTTCTCAGGGAGAATATCTACACCGATCCACAAAAGCCCATCCAGGTGACACCGGGCATTTACGAGATCAACGCTCCAAAGGCAGAGAGTCCCGTTCTCGTAACCACTAATTTCAGCATCACCTATTTCTCGGTGGCTAATGAGGTGGAAAGCTCCGGGCTGCCCGCCCGATTGCTCGTGGTGGATGCGGACGGTATGTCGGTCCTTACTGCCTGGGCTGCAGGGAAATTCGATGCGGAACGGATTGCCAAGGCGGTCAAGGGATTCGATGTTGAAAGCAAAATCTCCAAGAAGCGGATCGTCATCCCAGGGCATGTGGCGGTCCTGTCCGGCGAATTGGAAGAGGAGTTGCCCGGATGGGAGATCCGGGTCGGACCTCGCGAAGCAGTCGATCTGCCGGCGTTTATCAAGCAAGCCCTAAATTAGGTAACAAAAGCAAAGCCAGGCTGGCTACCAAAAGAGTATGACTTTCAATGGCTGACCATACCGTTTCTTTCACCACTTCGGCTGGCGTTCTAACCAGTGTATCGGTACCATCCGGTACACTGGTGGCGGACGCTGCGAAAATGGTCAACATTGAAATTGGTCAGCCCTGCGGCGGCCAGGGCCGCTGTGGACGATGCGCTGTGCAGGTCAGGTCTGGAGAGGTCCGCCGCCGGTCAACCGTACGCCTGTCAAATGTGGATATCGAGCAGGGGTATGCCCTCGCCTGCCAGTCAACCATCGAAGGCGACCTGGATGTTCTCATCCCCGCCCAGGAAATCATCGAGAGGCATATCACAACGGACCGGGTCGCATCCGAGATCAGCGTTCCCATTGATTACGAATTCACTTGGTCTCAACCTGTCAGTAGAGTCAACCTCATACTCAATCCACCATCAATGGAAGACCAAACTGACGATTGGAGTTGACTCCAGACCGCATTACGCCAACAGCACCGAATAAATACTGTGACTAGCTCGATCTCACTTTTGAGGCAATTAAGCGCTGCGCTGCGTGAAGGAGATTGGCAGGTCACCGTGATCATGGTTCTCGAAGCGGTGGGTGACCAAGCCAAGACGCACCGCATTCTGGATGTCAGACCGGGTCTTACCGATGAAGGCGATCCTTTGTGGGCAGCTGCCGTGGATATCGGCACCACAACTGTCAGCTTTTGGCTGGTGGACCTGGTGACGGGCAAAGTAAAAGCACATGCCGCGGAGTACAATGGCCAGATCGCCCGAGGCGAAGATGTAATTTCTCGAATAGTCTACGCCTCCAAGAATGGCGGCGGTGAAGAGCTTCAACGTCAGGTCGCCTCAACCATAAATAAACTCAGTGACACAGCCTGCAAGCGTGCCCACACGAAACCCAGGGAAATCATCAAGGCGTCCGTTGCTGGAAACTCGACCATGATCCACCTCTTGATGGGCTTGCCCGCTTCATCAATTCGATTATCCCCCTTTATCACCACCGTCAACCAGCCGCCTCCATCCACGTCTCGTGAAATTGGATTAAATTTTGCCCCGGACGCACTGATCGATTGCCTGCCCGGCGTCGCCAGCTATGTCGGCGCAGATATCACGGCAGGCGTCCTGTCGAGCGGATTGGATAAAACCGAGAAGATCACTCTCTTCATCGATATTGGGACGAATGGTGAAATCGTCCTGGGCAATCGGGATTGGCTGGTAACCTGTGCCTGCTCCGCTGGACCTGCCTTCGAAGGAGCAGGTGTGGTCTGCGGGATGAGAGCCACGACCGGGGCGATCGAAGAAGTATGGATAAACGAGACCACCCAGGAACCGCAATATCGAGTCATAGGAGGCGGAAAACCCGCAGGTCTTTGCGGGTCGGCATTGATCGCCCTGGTGTCTGAAATGTTCCTTTCAGGAATTTTGGACAAATCAGGAAACATCAACCTCACCTTGCCCACGAATTGCATTCGCGAAGGCGACCATGGAAGCGAATATGTCGTTGCCTGGGCGAACGAAACCGAAAACGGCAAGGATATCGTCATCACCCACGTTGACGTGGACAATCTCATGAGAGCGAAAGCTGCCATTTATGCCGGGTACAGCGTTCTGGCTGAACAGGTGGGCATGACTCTGGAGAATGTCCAACAGATGATCATAGGTGGCTCATTCGGCAAACACATTAATGTGGAAAAAGCCATCCAAATCGGTTTACTACCCGATATGCCCTGGGAAAAATTCCATTTCTTGGGAAATACTTCGATCAAAGGAGCCTATCTGGCGCTACTGGAAACCTCTCAGCGCGAACGGATCACGGACATTTCAAAACGGATGACCTATATCGAACTTTCAGCAGACAATACTTTTTACGAAGCTTTCACATCGGCTTTATTTCTGCCGCACACAGACATATCGAAATTCCCGTCTGTAAAAGCGGTATTTGAAAAATCCTAAACCGGAGGGACACAATGTACATAATTGGCGAAAATATTCACATCATATCGGAAAAGGTCAAGGAAGCCTTGACAAACAGGGACCGTGAGTTCTTCATGGATCTCGCTGTCAAGCAAGTCGAAGCAGGTGCTAAGCGGTGGACATCAACCTGGGTCCGCGCAAGAAAGACTGGGCGGAAGTCTTTCCCTGGATCATAGAGACCGTTGAAAGTGTAGTCGACGTACCTCTTTCTATAGATACCACCAATCTGGATGGAATGGAAGCAGCCCTGAAATCAATCAAAAAAGCGCAGCCCATCCTGAACTCAACTTCAGCGGAGCCAGAACGGTTGGAGAAAGTTCCACTGCTGGCAAAGAAATACGGGGCGAAAGTCATTGCCCTCACCATGGCGGCTGAAGGTGTACCTGTTTCAGCTGAGGAGCGCGTGAATATTGCCATCGAAAAATTGATCCCGCGCATGATGGAAATCGACTTTCCGATGGAAAACCTGATTATCGATCCTCTCGTGTTGACCTGCTCGGGCTGCCAACAATATTGTCCCCATCTAATCGAAACAGTCCGAACACTTCAATATGCCTGGGACCCTGCTCCCAAGATCTCGGTCGGGCTTTCGAATGTATCCAACGCGGTGCCTAATGAAAACCGCCCGCTCATCAATCGTGTCTACTTAGCCATGCTGATGGGCGTTGGGCTTCAAATGATGATCGCCAACCCCATGGACGAATTACAGAATCAGGTCATCAAGTGGATTGAGACCAAGGACACATCCTCATCCCTCGGGAGGCTTTACAATAAAATCGCGGACCGCACCGCTGCTTCGGAAGAACCGCAACCAGAGGATTTCGACATGGCCGACACCGAACAGGCAGCCATTTGGAAAACCACTCAGATTCTTCTCAATAAGGTCATCTACGCTGACGGATATTTAAATCAATAGCATCCCGTTTTTCATCAAGAGATGGTGCCTCACGGGGATAGTTTTTCATCCTTGAAAGCGAGGCGGGTGGGAATGATGAAACAGGGAATGAAGGAGACAAGATGCAAACAGATAAGAAGTTGAACGTGGATGAACTCCTTGCCAAGGCACAAAAACCTTCTGCTGATGCCATGAAGCTCCATCCCTTTTACCGGGGAAAAATCGAAACCACGCTTAAGTGTTCCGTGCATAGTTTCAACGATTTTGCCATTTGGTACACGCCAGGCGTCGCAGCGCCATGCCGGGCTATCGCAGCCGACCCGGAAAAAGTATATGAGTACACCAATAAATGGAACACGGTCATTGTTGTGAGTGACGGCACAAGAGTCCTCGGGTTGGGCGATATTGGTCCCAAGGCGGGGCTTCCCGTCATGGAGGGCAAAGCGCTGCTCTATAAATACCTTGGCGGGGTGGACGGCATCCCGATCATGCTCAACACCAAAGATCCGGACGCGATCATCAACACCGTCCTGATGCTCCAGCCAGGGTTTGGTGGTGTAAACCTGGAGGATATATCCAACCCCAAGTGTTTTTACATTCTCGATACGCTGCGAGAGAAGGCTGAGATTCCGATCTGGCACGACGACCAGCAAGGGACAGCCACGGTAACCCTGGCTGGGCTGATCAACGCCCTCAAGGTTGTGAGCAAGAAAATGAGCGAGGTTAAAATCGCCTTCATCGGGACCGGTGCAGCCAATGTAGCCTGCGCAAGAATGATCTTTGGATGGGGGGCTGATCCTGCCAGAGCCTTCATGGTCGATTCCAAGGGCATCCTCGGAAAACACCGTAAGGACATTGAGCAGCGCAAGGCGGAATATGTCGACAAGTGGAAGCTCTGCAACATAACCAACGCGGAAGGCCGCGAAGGCGATATCCCCGATGCCATGAAGGGGGCGGATGTGGTCATCGCGCTGTCCAAATCCGGACCGGGAGTCATATTACCTGAATGGGTGAAAGCCATGGCGAAGGATCCGGTTCTCTTTGCCTGCGCAAACCCGGTACCGGAAATCTGGCCATGGGAAGCGGCTGAAGCTGGAGCGGCTGTCGTCGCGACCGGACGATCCGACTTCCCGAATCAGGTCAACAACTCGCTTGGGTTCCCGGGCATCTTCAGAGGGACGCTCGACGTCCGCGCGTCGACCATTACCGATGAAATGTGCTTTGCGGCCGCGACGGCGATGGCGGATCACGTCGGCAGCAAACTGGATGCTTCTCACATCCTGCCCAACATGGATGACTGGGAGGTGTTCCCTAGAGAAGCCGCAGCGGTGGCGATGAAAGCCCAGGAACAAGGGCTGGCGCGGATTACCATGACTTATGAACAGGAAATCGAAAACGCCAAAAAGATCATCAAGCGCTCAAGAGATCTAACCCAAATGATGATGGATGAGGAATTCATCGCACGGGCTCCTGATGATGAAAGCGATCACCACGTCGATCTGGAATCGATCAAGTCAGCCTATTGACCAGAGAGGACAACAGAAAATGAATGACCTCATTATCATTGGCGGAGGACCGGCAGGTCTCACATCGGCCATTTATGCAATACGCAAACGCCTGGATGTCATGCTCATCTCAAAAGACCTTGGAGGTAAAACCAACTACAGGCTCTCGCTGCCGTGGATTGAAGATTATCAGGTAATCCGCGGATTGGAAATTGTCAGTAAATTCCGAAATGAACTTGAGTACCTTGAGTATGCCCGCGACCTGGATAGCGTGGAATCGGTCACACAAATGGAGAAATACTTTTCCGTAAAGACCAAAAGCGGGAAGGAATACCAATCCAAGGCCGTCATCGTCGCCAGCGGAGCTCATCAGGTGCGATTGGATGTACCCGGCGAGAAGGAATATACGATGAAAGGTGTATGCTATTCCGCCCTCAGTTATGCACCTTTGTTCTTCGACAAGAAAGCCGTGGTCATCGGAAATGATGAGCTGGCTTTGCGAGCGGCGGGTGAGTTGGCGACAGTAGCCAGTCACGTCACGCTCGTCACCCAGGGTGCGCTGCTGGATACGCCTCTGAGTAAAAAGCTGGCCTCTTCGAAAAATATCGCCATACTCGAACAGCACACCGTCGTAGAGGTAGTAGGCGATACATACGCACGATCCGTCATTCTGAAAGATAAGTCAGGCACCCAACATAGGATCGTCGCGGATGGTACATTTGTCGAAATGGCCTTGATCCCCAATACGAAAATGCTTGGCGACCTGGTCAAGCTCGACGACCGCGGGCGAATCATTGTGGATAATGCCAATCGAACGAGCATGGTGGGAATCTTTGCAGCTGGCGATGTGACGAATTCTTATGCCGAACAGGTGCTCGTTGCCGTTGGAGAAGGTGCCAAGGCTGCCTTGAGCGCCTACGATTATCTGCTGCCTACGCTTTAGGAACGAAAGCCTGCAGGTTACGTTGAATTTCTGCCTGCAGGTTCGGAATACCGAACACCGCATAATTTTGTTGATGGTAATCATTTAGACACCTAAAAGGAGACTCTCATGCCCATCTTTACCCCCGGACGCCGCTGGCAACCTGCCTACTCTCCATTCAAGCAGGAATCATTCTCCAGCAGATTAATGGAAAATCTTGAATACGTGCTTAAAGGGCCTCTCTTTGGATGTCGAATGTGCGGGAATTGCATGCTCCAGGAGACTGCCTTCATCTGCCCGATGGAATGCCCCAAGGGGCTGCGTAACGGTCCCTGCGGCGGCTCGACACCCGAACACTGTTACGTGGACAAGACTCGTCCCTGCATCTGGTTCAAAATCTACGAGCGTGCTTTCAAGCTCGGACGACAGGAATTGCTCATGGAAGTCCTGCCGCCATTGGACTGGGAGAAAGTTGGAGAAGAGACCTGGAAAGATGTGATCACCACCATTAAGAAAAATGGGACCGGCAAGGTAATAAAAAGCATGGCGTTTGATCAGGGCGAGAAACGTTGGAAGACATGGGACCTCGTATTCCGCACCGTCCGCCAACCAGAGTGGTGGAAAGGCGATGCCGTCTATCATGCCCCCGGCTACACTGAGCCGATGTCAAACCTTGAGAAAAAGTTCAAAGAGGGCGAATTTGTTGTGGCCTGCGAAATTGCACCGCCCCTCAGTATGTCCACAAAAAAGCTGATCGAGAATATAAATCTTGTTAAACCCTATGTCACCGCTATAAACTTTACGGACAACGCCTCGGCAACTCCCAGGATGACCAGCTGGGCATGCTCTAAAATCGCAGTGGAAAACGGTGCCGAACCTGTCATGCAAATTGCAGCCAGGGACCGGACACGCGCCAGCCTGCAGGGAGAGATCCTTGGTGCCACCGCAATGGGAGTACGGAACATCCTTTGCGTGACCGGCGATTCGCCAGTTCTGGCTCCCACTCCCCGGGGTCGAATGGACATCAATGATATGGATGCTGTTCAGATGATTTGGATACTTCGCCGGATGCGCGACGAGGGACATTATCTCGATGGACGTGAGCTCAAGTTCCCGCCCAAGTTCTTCCTCGGCGCTGCAGCCTCTCCTTTTGCATCGGATCCCAAATTCCAGGCGCTCAGAGAGCATAAGAAAGTCAATGCAGGTGCGCAATTCTTTCAGACCAATCTTGTTTATGACCCGGATCGGATGGAAATTTGGCTGAACGAGCTTGCCAAGCGCAATTTCCTTGATAAGGTCTACATCATGATTGGATTAACGCCGCTCAAGAGTGCGAAAATGACCCATTACATGACGCAAGTCCCAGGCGTCTATGTGCCGGATGCTATCATCAAGCGAATGGACGATGCGGATGCCAAAGGTGGACCCCCTGCCGCCCAGGAAGAAGGGGTCCGTATTACGCTGGAGATAATTGAAAAAATTAAGGGGAAACAGGGAATTCACGGATTGCACATCATGCCCGTCGGATGGGAGGAGATTGTTCCCCGCATAGTTACAGACGCTGGTCTGCTTCCAAAGAACTTCATCCCCCCTCAACCGGTTGAGAAGGCCGGCGTGGCAGGGTAAAAGCCTAGCCCAATCGCACTCAAGGAGTTCATATGCTGATAAAGGAAATTGAATCTCATCGTGATGTCGTCACCCTGCGTGATGGCGTGCGCGTTCTTCTTCGCCCTTTGACTCGTGAAGATAAAGATCGATTAATGGAATTTTACAATGCGGTCGGCGAAGAGGACATGAAGAATTTTCGCCACTATGTCAAGGATCCAGCATTGGTGCAGGATTGGTGTGATAATCTCGATTACGATAAGGTCATCCCCATCATTGCGCTGGTCAAAGAGCGGATAGTTGGAAGCGGCACGCTCCACTATTTTGATGGCCCAAAAAGGCACATCTCGGAGGTGAGGTTATTCCTCGCCAAGGATTTCCGACATCGGGGCTTGGGAATGAAAATCGTCCGTGCCATGGTGGATATAGCCCGGAAACAGGATATCAAATTCCTTATCGCCGAAATCATTGCCGAGCATACAAAGGTCGTTAGGGCATTTGAGCAAATTGGGTTTACATCCCGGTGCACACTTGAAGATTATTTCATGTATCCCGATGGTGATACCAGCGATGTGGTGTTCATGACGATGAATTTAAAACCCAAGACCGACGAATTCTAAAGGATACCGGAATAAGGAATTCGTATGGCTCCTTCTACTCTTCGTCGTGTGATAAAACACAAAACAGGTCAGGATGTGTATAAATGCCAGGGCTGTCTGGATTGCGCTCTCCCACCAGATAATGACGCGGATATTCCGCTGGGCAGCATGGTTCAAATGATTATCCACGACGACCGGGAAGTGCTCAGCTGCCGCACTCTTTGGTCGGATGATGTTCTTAAGGTATCGCGCTACAGTTGCCTTCGTGGGTTGAACATTGAGAGCATCATACTGGCATTGAGAGAAGAAGCAATTAGGCAAGGCGCTGATTAAAGAACCATTATCTAGACTAACGAATCCGCCTCAAGTTCTTTGATCTCATCAAGGGTCAATTCTCTGAATTTACCAGGTTGCAATGACCCTATTTCCATTTTCCCTATAGCTACGCGCATAATTCGAAGAGTAAATAATCCAACAGCTGCGGTCATGTGGCGAATCTGACGTTTTTTCCCTTCCACAAGTGTTACTTCAAGCCAACCCACCGGTCCGTGCGGGGTAATTGGTTTTTCGCGGGTAGGCAATTGGGGTTCTGGTATTTTCCTTACCTTGCAGGGAAGAGTTTTGTATCCGCGAAGCGAGACACCTTGAGAGAGAGTATCCAATTTCTCTTGCGTAATAATCCCCTCAACTTGAACTTGATAGGTCTTCGAAACATGTTGATCGGGTTTCGTTAATCGCGAAATCAGTCTCCCGTCATTTGTGAGAAGAAGGAGACCTTCACTGTCTCGGTCAAGCCTGCCCGCCGCATAGACATCCGGGACGGATATATACTTTTTTAACGTCGGGTGCCCAGTTCCCTCATCCGTGAACTGAGATAACACACCATAAGGCTTATAAAAAAGAAGATATTTCATCCCCACAATCACCTGTCCACCGGAACCAGGATATCGGTGGATGAAATGACAATTGGGCTGATTTTTCCGGCAGACAATTCGCGGATGGATGCCTCGAACGAGTCAAATCCTTCACCCGGTATCTTCACAACCATTCGGACTAAATCTGTGAACTCCTCCGACTCAATTTTCCCGTTTTGAGAAGCGACCAAGGCACGTATCTGGTCAAACTGGTTATAAGGAAGCACCATCTCCGCAATTAAGAAATGCTTCTTCCGTGCCCGATTTACCGATCGCACCGCCAACTGGGCAGATTCGGTATACGCCTTGACCAATCCGCCCTTTCCTAACAAGGTACCGCCAAAATACCGGGTTACGACCAAAATCGCATTGCCCAAAGATGATCCGCGCAAGACAGTCAGGACGGGCTTGCCAGCAGTACCCGAGGGTTCCCCATCGTCAGAGCAATACTCGGTTTTGGTTTTCCCACCGCCTATGATAAACGCCGGCACATGATGACTCGCGTCCGGAAATTTCCTTCTAACCCAATCAATGTATGCCCTTGCTTCGTCGATGTCAAATACGGGAGCCAGCCTGGCGATAAATCGCGAATTAACGACAACATGGGAGACCTGGATTTCTTCAGCAGGTATATCAAAAGGATCGGAAGAAGGTTCCGATGGTTTCAAAAAGGCAATCCTTTTACTAATTCTCAGTGATGGTTATGGATTCAATGACATCCCCGGTGAAGGACGGATTCTCCATGGGATCTCGACGGGTGATGCCGTTCACGACGTCCATCCCCTCAATCACCTGTCCGAAAATGGTATATCCCCCATTAAGAAAATCGGCAGCATCGAACGTGATAAAGAACTGGCTGCCATTGGTGTCTCGACCTGCATTGGCCATGGCAACGACACCTTCCTTGTCGAATCGCAGGTCGCTATCTTCATTTTCGAATATGTAGCCAGGACCGCCGCTCCCAGTTCCAGTCGGATCCCCTGTTTGCGCCATAAATCCATCAAGAACCCGGTGAAAGGTCACACCATCAAAATACCCCTGATTGGCAAGGAACACAAAACTGTTAACAGTGACCGGAGCCTTATCGGGGTAAAGTTGGATTACAAATTCGCCTCCGTTTTCCATTTTTACGGTTGCAAAATACTCCTTGCCGGTATCAATCATCATCGGCGGAGCACTCTCGTATTCCTTGGTTCCCACCATTTTCGGGGAAGCTGAATCCGGACTGGCTTGCTCGGGAGTTTTCGCCGGAGCACACGAAACGACAATCGTCAGAAACACCAAGATAACAACCACTGCCAGAGATTTTTTTACGGATCATGATCACCTCTATTATTGGTTTAGATTCTACCCAGGGATAAACCTTCCTCCTGGGAACTTATATCATTTCTTCAGAACATACGTCTCTGGAACGAATGTCTGATCAGATTTTGGTGGTCGGATATACTTTTCATCAGCTTGTCGAGGAGGTAATTCAATCGCCTCCGGAGTTAAATCCTCATATGGAATCATACTCAGTAAATGGTGAATGCAATTCAGCCTGGCGCACATCTTGCAATCGGCATTCACAACATGCCAGGGAGCCTGCTTAATATCCGTGTATGAAAACATGACGTCCTTCGCCTTGGAGTACTCGACCCACTTGGCACGCGATTGCAGGTCCATCGGGCTGAGTTTCCATCGCTTGGTAGGGTCACGCATCCGATCCTTAAAGCGCTGCTCCTGTTCCTTGTCGCTGACCGAGAACCAATATTTAATCAAAATAATCCCGGACCTTATCAACATCCGCTCAAATTCAGGGACGGATCGGAGAAACTCGTTGTATTCGTCGTCAGTGCAAAACCCCATTACCCTTTCCACGCCTGCCCGGTTATACCAACTTCGATCAAATAGAACCATCTCGCCCGCGGCCGGCAGGTGCGCAACGTACCGCTGAAAATACCACTGGGTTTTTTCTCTTTCGGTAGGGGCGGGTAATGCCACCACTCTGCAGATGCGTGGATTTAAACCCTCGGTTATCCGCTTGATCACCCCCCCTTTGCCCGCTGCATCCCTGCCTTCGAAAATCACAACAACTTTAAGTTTATTCTCCCTGATCCATTCCTGGAGCTTCACCAACTCCACTTGAAGTCTTTGCAACTCTGAGGCATAGAACTTCTTATCAACAGCTACGGGTTCGAGTAAAGTTCCTTTTTTTTCTTTTGTTTCGAGTTCATTGGGATGGGAGAGGTCCGATGTCTCGTCACCTGATGTGTCCGATCCCTTCTTCTCACCTTTATGTTTCTTCTTTGACATATTGCCTCCTCGACTAAGAAAGAGAACAATAAAGAAAAAAGAGCGCCGCTTGGTCCATCTCCATTATATTCACTTCTGCGATCATTTCAATGCGATTTATTGGAATGCGCAGGCGCTAGGTTTCTTTCATCTACTCCAGCAAGTGATAGGAGAGTTTGGAGAAGTACGTTTCCGCCGTCAGCGAGAGCTTCAGGAGACGAATATTCATCCGGGCTGTGACTAATTCCGCCAATACTTGGAATGAAGATCATCGCCGTGGGACAAATCCGAGCGATAAGTTGCGCGTCGTGTCCGGCTCCGGAAATCATCCGCCGGGAATGAACACCCAGGGATGTAACAATCTGTTCCAGGGTCGAGACAACATTTTTGTCAAACTCAACAGCAGCCACTTTTTCCAACATCTTAACTTCTACGCTCACATTTTCTGACATCTCAATTTCTTTGGAGCAAGCCATTAATTCATGTTCAGCTTCAGCGAGTCCAGCTTCGTTACTGTTACGTAAATCAACGGTCATGACCACTTTTCCAGGGATGACGTTTATCGCATTTGGATAATATTTGATCATTCCACACGTTGACCGTTGATCCCCTCCAACATTGACTGCAATTACCCTGATTTTTTCAACAAGTTTTGCTGCAGCCAGGCCGGCATCTCTACGCATTTCAATTGGAGTCGTACCGGCATGGTTTGCGCGTCCCGTAATGACGACCTCCCACCAGGAAATGCCTACGACCCCTTCTACGACACCTAACGGAATCATTTCCCGGTCAAGAACGGGACCCTGTTCGATGTGTAATTCCAAATAAACACCGGGAACAATGTCGCCCGGCCTCATATCACCCGCATAACCGATCCGTTCTAATTCAACGCCATAAATACTCCCATCCACCCCTGCTAGATTCATAGCATCAGTGAGATCCAAGGCACCGCTATAAACTGAACTTCCGAGCATACCGGGTTGATACCGGACTCCCTCCTCGTTTGAAAAAGAAGCTACTGCTACCGGATTCTTTGTCGCAATTTTATTTTCATTTAGAACTTTAATGACCTCCAAAGCTGCTAAAACCCCATAACAACCATCATACCGCCCTGCCCCAATAACCGTATCGATATGCGATCCAAGCATGATCGGAGGATGTCCTAATAATCCCTTCCGTATCCCAAATATATTCCCAACCTGATCTACCCGAACGTCCAATTCCAATTCCTTCATCCATAAAACTAGTTGGTCTCGAGCGCTCTTATCCTCGTCAGACAGCGCTAGCCGGTTGACACTTCCATCTGTAACTTTACCGATAAGAGACAAGTGGTTTAGGTTGTCAAGCAATCTATGAGTATTTATTCTTAGGTTAGTTGTTTGCATGGAAAACCTCGAGGAAGAAAAATTATTTACAAATTAGTATAACACTTCGAATTTCGCGCACTCAACAAACCATAATCGAAGCCAGAAAAAGGACAATTATCGTCTAAAATGGCGATGAAAATCATAGGTAAATCATGCTCGAGAAGATAAAATGAATTATCTATTAAAATTTCGCGACAAGGTATGATTTATTTATCGGAGATAAGACGATGCCTTCTACTAAGAATACAACCGCTTGGGCTGAAGTTGATAAGGATGGGAAACTCACACTACCAGCTGACGTCATTTCCCGCTACGGGCTCGAACCAGGCTCCAAAGTTCGGCTCGACGAAGAGGGGAATTTTATCAGGATACATCGACCTGTTACACAGTTGACTAAGGTCTATATAGAACCGACGGTTGCCTGCAACCTGGATTGCATCACCTGCTTTAGAAATTGCTGGGACCAACCCCTTGGACGAATGAGTGACACGACTTTTGATGAGTTTTTTGAAGGATTGAAATCAATTGATCCGATCCCGAATGTTTATTTTGGAGGCATTGGCGAACCACTATTCCATCCAAAAACGGTGGAATGGGTCGCCAGGGTAAAGGAGCTTGGCGTAAAAGTTGAGCTCATCACCAATGGCACGATCCTCACTGAGAACATATCACGCAAATTAATTGATGCAGGCCTGGACATCCTCTGGATCTCCATCGACGGAGCTACTCCCGAAACCTACGCGGATGTTCGGCTAGGAGCCGAACTGCCGACGATAATCAATAACATAAAACGTTTTGCTGAAATGCGCCCTGCCAGCCATTTTCCTATACCCGAAATTGGAATTGCATTCGTTGCCATGAAAAGGAATATTGGCGATTTACCCAAAGTGATTCAACTGGGAAAAAAATTAAAAGCAAAATATTATTCAATAAGTAATTTACAACCCGCCACGCAGGATATGCAAGAAGACCGCCTTTACGTCCAGACAATGCATAATATTGCCTTTCTTCAAGCCCCTCATTTGCCGCGATTAAGTCTTCCAAGGATCGATTTCAACCAAGACACTGCGGAAGCGCTATTTCAGACTTTCAACAGCCAATTAAGTATTTCTTTTGCGGGCAACCATTGGGGAGGCGCAAGCGATACATGCAGCTTCGTTGAAAGTGGGACAATGTCCATTGCCTGGAATGGAGATGTCAGTCCATGCTGGCCTTTGATGCACACACATACCAGCTACCTGCACGGTAAACCTCGACTTTCCAAGAAACACGTGATTGGAAATGTCGCAGACAAACCACTAATAGATTTATGGCAGGACCCAAATTATGTCGCCTATCGGGAGAGGCTGCATAATTTCATTTTTGCACCTTGTTCTTTTTGCGGAGGCTGCGACTTGTCCGAAACAAACGAAGAAGATTGCATCGGAAACACAATATTTCCAGTTTGCGGGGGTTGCTTATGGGCTCAAGGAATAATTCAATGCCCATAATGAAATAATGATAAAATCCTGAAAAACAATAGGACAAAGCTAATGGAAGTCCATTTTTTTGCCACACTAAGAGATATCGTTGGAGGAAAAACCGTTTTCTTTGATTTGCCGCCCGGGGCTACGGCTCTTCAACTTTTGAATGAAATCACCAGGAAATATCCAACCCTGCAACAAAAACTACTAACTAATAATGGTGAGCTGCACAACTACGTACATTATTTTATAAATGGACGAGATGTTCGATATTTGGAAACCGGCATGGATACGATCATAGCCCCAGAAGACATCATCAATATTTTTCCAGCCGTGGGCGGGGGTTAATGCAAACAACTTCTCGGGAAATTAGAGGAATTCCATTTTTTTTGTTAAAAGAGTACTTACAGGAAATGGGAGGCGAATTGGTCGAGGAGAACCTCATTCAAGGCGCAGGCTGGATTGTACGGTTATCCCGAATGGATCCTTACCGGATAGGCTCCCTCGTTATCGGCCAAACTCGGCTCGAAATCCAAATAGAAGATGATCTGGTTGATGTTTTTTTTGAAATGCTAAGCAAGAAGACTTTGCGTGCGGGGGGGTAATAAAAAAGCAGGGCGAGAATAATTCTCACCCTGCTTTTCGAAACCGATCTAGATAATCGCCAATTCCTTTAGCTTCGATTCGGTCACAACTCCATCTTTCCAGCCACGCGCATCGTAGTATTCTGCTAGCATCTTGTCCAGCTCACAGACATGACCCTTGGAACCAGGTTGATCAGAGGCTTCTTCAAGGAATCGCTTGGGTAAAGTGTCACTGCCTTCGCGGAAACCGTTTTGATTGTTGTAATATCGTTCGAGATTGTAAATGCGCTCGCCTGTCTTCAACACGTCGTCGGTAGTGAAGGGCACGCCTACCATGGCAGAATATTGTTGTGCATACTCTTCTGCTCCCATGGCAAATGCACTGAATTTGCAAAGGTCCATGCTGTCTGAGAAGGCATGGATGTCCTGGAAGACCTTGACCAACCCACCTTTGCCTTTCCATTCAAGAGGATCCACCTTAAGCGAACCAAAAGGCATAACACCTAATTCGGCAGCTGGCGTGTAAGCACGCAGGTGACATGCCCCTCGGTTGGATGTGGCATACCCGAGACCCATTCCTTTTAGACCTCGCGGATCATATGCAGGAATGCCCTGCCCTTTCGCGGTCATCGCAAGCTCGGGATGACCAAAATGCTTGGCAGTTGCATCCGCACCTTCAGCCATCACATTGCCAAGACCTTCACGTTTGGCTATCATCGCAGCAGCTTTGGTCATTCCTTCTGCATCACCCCATGTAAGTTTACCGTCACCGTTAGTGTAACCCTTCTCGCTGGCTTCCATCCAAACCGAAAGCGGGTGACCGACTTCAATCGCATCAAACCCGTAATCGTTTGCGAGGTCGATCATCTTTGCAACGAGACGGGCATCACTATTACCGCAGTTTGCGCCTACAGACCAGGAGGGTTCATATTCCACGGATTCCATATGCAAGCCCTTGTATGGTCCATCTTTTACTTCAACTTCCTTTTTACAGGCTACGGGGCACGCATGACAGGTGGGATCATTCACCAGCAAATGTTCTTTGACAAATTCGCCACTGATCTTCTCGGCATTTTCGCCAAAGGAAGTCACCGAGCTGTTCCTGGATGGCAAAGCACCAATTCCGTTAGTGATATTCATCAAGACGTTTGTGCCGTAGACTGAAAGGCCGCCTTTACGCGGACTCGTGATGTTCTCTTCAGCCATGATGTTCTTAAGCGCACGATCGTGAGCGGTTTTCCAGGCGTCGCGATCCACGGCCTTAACGATCTTCTTCTCAGCCTTGATCACAACTGCCTTGAGATTCTTGCTGCCGCCAACGCAACCAGTCCCGCCGCGACCGCTTGCGCGGTCGTTTTCATTAATCCAACAAGCAAATTTGACCAACTTCTCACCTGCAGGTCCGATAGCAATGACAGTTAAATCCTTCTCGCCATATTTATCCTTGAAGAATTTGATTGTGTCATGAACGCCTTTGCCCCAAACATCCTTCGCGTCGAGGAGTTCTAATTTCCCATCATGGATATAGGCATACGAGGGTTTAGCTGCCTTACCTTTAAAGACTAGCCCATCAAAGCCTGCCCAACGCAATCTTGCAGCAGACCAGCCTCCATGATGGCTGTCCGTGATAGTCCCAGTTAGAGGGGATTTTGTCACAACAGCCATGCGCCCGCTCATGTTTGCTTCTGAACCCGTCATAGGTCCATTCATAAAACAAAGGATGTTGTCCGGTGAAAGCGGGTCTACCTTTGGCCCGTTATCGAAAACAAACTTCACGCCCAAGCCACGCCCACCAATATATTTCAGGGCATAGTCTTCAGGAACCGGTTTGTAGTCCACTTTGCCGGCTGCCAGGTCTATCCAGGCAATATTATTAGCATATCCTCCGAGTTCCATATTGATGCCTCCTTTGGTCATACAGAATTGGATAATATGGCACATGCCATATTCACTCTTAAGTACTATACAATAATCAATTCGCAACAACAACCTTTAAGGAAATACTTAATACAAATTCGATGTCACGATTTTCGACAGGATAATCACTTGCCAATAATAGGTGATTGCATATCAATTTTTATCGGTATAATTCACCATTCCTCCCTATTGAGAAAGAACGATAAAAGTCATGATCCAACAAAGCCAAAAAACGAAATCCATCGCAGCCACCTTGGCTTTCTATCTCGCATTTATACTCTTGGGTCTAACCACTGCGGTGACCGGGCCGACCTTGCCTGAACTTAGCATCCCGCACTTCAAGCCGCATTGACCAGATCAGCTTCATATTCGTGACCGGATCTCTCGGATACATGGCGGGTTCGTGGCTGGGAGGAAAGGCATACGATCGCCTACCCGGCAACCGGATTCTTCCATTTGCACTCGTGTTACTCGCCTTAACTGCCGCTTTCATCCCGACCACCTCTCAATTAATTTTTCTTACCCTTGGCTTTTTAATCCTGGGATTCGCGCAGGGTGTAATCGACGTGGGCGGAAATACACTTCTCATCTGGCACCATGGTGCTGGCGTAAGCCCGTTCATGAATGGGCTGCACTTCTTCTTCGGCGTAGGCGCTTTATTGTCTCCAATCATCGTAGCGCAGATCTTCAATATCACAGGCAATATCGAATGGGCGTATTGGCTTTTTGGCCTGATTGCACTGCCTTTGGCAGCGTGGACGTGGTTTCTAAAGAATCCTTCACGACACGAAAAAGACGCCGCCAGGAAAGAGACGCAGATTAATTACCTGGTCGTAATTCTCGTTGTACTCTTCTTTTTTCTCTATGTGGGTGCGGAAATCGGCTACGGCAACTGGATATTCACTTACACGACTGCGCTCGAACTCGGCTCACCGATGACTGCTGCGTATCTCACCTCCGCATTTTGGGGGTTCTTTACACTCGGACGCCTGATCGGGATCCCGGTGGCGGTTCGCGCGGCTCCCACTAAGATACTTTTTATCGATTTGATCGGTTGTCTGTTTGCTTTGGGGCTGATCATTCTTGGATCCCAATCTCAAGAAGCACTTTGGATTGGGACGATCCTTTTAGGATTGTTTATGGCATCCGTGTTTCCGACGATCATGACCCTCGCGGACAGCAAACTTCACCTCTCGGGCGAGATTACCGGTTGGTTCCTTATCGGTGCCGGCCTGGGCGGCATGTTTCTGCCGTGGGTTATCGGACAGGCATTTACGTCAGTCGGGCCAACCATTATGCCAGCACTTATATTCATTGACATACTGGCAAATTTGGCCATTCTAGCTGTCCTGGCCGGTCGATTTATGCATCCAAAAAGTGCGGCTGCTCAGGAAGCACAAAGTAATATTCCATGATCAAATTGATCGCTCTCGATCTGGATGGCACATTATTCAATTCCCAACAACGGATAAGCGAATCAAACAAGAAAACAATCAAACTTGCCCTTGATCGCGGGATCCAGACCGCCATCGTCACGGGCAGGGGCCGGGCAGGCGCAATGGCAGCCATCACCATGCTGGGCATCGATATGCCAGTCATCTGTTCCGCTGGTTCCCTGATCGTTGAAAACCACGGCACGGAGATTATTTCCGCTCGGACTTTTCAGATAAATGACGAGCTTACGAGAATTGTTCATTTCACGCGGAAACATGGTGCCGGTCTTATTGCTGACTCGATGGATGGCAATTGGTGGTTTGGTCCCGATGAACTGGGAGAGGACCTTGACCCTCTAACGGCAGCCTACGCATGGCAAAGCCGCAGAACCTTTTCACCGGAAGTAGATTTTCTTCATCCCATGCTTAAAATTACACTGATCGCTGACCCTGATATCCTGCACCTGGCTGAAGCGACGCTGTGTAAGCAATGCCCATCGCTGCACCACGTCTATGCAGGCATGCGGTACATTGACCTGACTCGCAACGATGTGAACAAAGGCTCTGCACTTGAAATCCTGGCGAATCACCTTGGCTTTACGGTTGGAGAAGTTGCCGCCATCGGAGACCAGCTCATTGACCTATCCATGCTGGATTATTCAGGCCTTGCAATAGCGATGGAAAACGCACCTGACGCGCTCAAACGAATCGCCAAATGGGTTGCGCCTTCAAATGATGACGATGGAGTTGCCTGGGCGCTGGAAACGATCCTGGCTAATAACGCTGCTTATGATTGAATGGGAAATTCGTCTATGTAAGAATTCTGATTGCGGTCTTCGGTTCCCGGCAGAAAAAGGTCACCCGAATGGGCTGCGATGTCCAATTTGCCTTGGCGAAACAAAGGAAGTCCTCACTTTTTCAGCAAAAGACAGAAAGCGAACGCCTGCAATTACCCTACTCGATCCAATCCCGATTTCAGGTCTGCTCGACAATATCCGATCCACCTGGAACGTCGGCTCAATATTCCGCACCTCTGAAGGTTTTGGGGTACAGCATTTATATCTAACGGGAATTACCTCCACTCCGGATACCGCAGACCTTGGCAAGACCGCCCTGGGGGCTGAACAATCTGTCACGTGGTCACTTCACAGAAACGCTGTAACGCTGGTGAAACAACTAGCAAAAGAAGATTACTTACTCTGGGCTTTGGAAATAAATTCGCGGGCAAGGCCAGCCTCGCAAATGGAGAGATTTTCTCGATTTCGCACGACAATCAAAAGGGATAATCCTGATTATGGGAAGCGAAAAAGCAGGGGTGGATCCAGGACTGCTTGAGCAATGCCATGAAATCCTTTTTTATCCCCATGTATGGATTGAAGAACTCATTTAACGTATCCGTTGCCTACGGGATTGCCCTGGGATTCATCCGACTATTGGAAAGTAAAGAAAATAAATAATAAGAGCCATCTTTGGTCGATGGCTCTTATTATTTATTTTGCCTTCGCTTGATTGGCTACCGCAGCTGCAGCCTTTGCGACTGTTTCAGGATCTCCTAGATAATAATGGCTGACCGGTTTAAGATTATCGTCAAGTTCATAGACCAATGGGATCCCCGTGGGAATGTTCAATTCAGGAATTTCGACATCCGAAATATTATCCAGGTATTTCACCATCGCCCGTATGCTGTTCCCATGGGCGACAATTAGTACTCGTTTGCCCGAGAGAATTGTCGGGGCTATTGTGTTATGCCAATACGGCAGGACACGTTCCAGGGTAATCTTCAGAGATTCGGTCGACGGTAAGTCTTCTTTTTTCACATCCGCATACCGAGGATCAAAGGATGGATGGCGCTCATCGTTCAAATCCAACGCGGGAGGCGGGACGTCGTAACTGCGGCGCCAAATCTTGACCTGCTCGTCCCCGAATTTGGCAGCCATTTCCGATTTGTTCAATCCCTGGAGCGCGCCATAATGCCGTTCATTCAACTGCCAGGCACGAATAACGGGAATCCATTCCAGGCCGGTTTCTTCTAGAACCAGCCACAGTGTTTTTATGGCTCTTCTGAGGACGGAAGTATATGCAATATCAAATTTATACTCACCTTCCTTGAGCAATTGTCCGCCGGATCGAGCTTCATTTCGGCCCAGATCCGTTAGGTCCACATCCGTCCAACCCGTAAATCGATTTTCGAGATTCCAGGTGCTTTGTCCGTGGCGGACAAGTACAAGTTTAAATTTCGTGCTCATGTTTTCTCCATAAGGTGTTGAAGCATAATAAACCGCCAGGACAACGAGGCTCCTGGCGGTTTTTAATTTTCTTCCGGGTTAGCGGATCGCCAGTTCGGTTTCAGGATCGAAGATATGGAAATTATCCATATTGAAAGCAACCTGCAGTTCATCGCCCATTTTGAAAGTCGTCCGTGGGTCAACCCTGGCAACATAATTGTTGGGTCCGCTGACCAGATACAGGAAGATTTCATTACCCATCAGTTCAGTAACATCCACCTTGGTGGGGACCTTCTCGGCATGAATTGAAGGCGGTAGGAAGGCAGGATTGTGAATGTCCTCCGGTCGAATGCCAAATACAATTTTCTTCTCTACAAATTTCTCGTAAGGTGCAGATTTTTCAGTCGGAATTGGGATCGAGAACGTCCCAGTGTCTACGACGAGCCTGCCATCACCTTTCTTCAAAGTGGCAGGGAAGAAGTTCATCGCCGGCGACCCGATGAAGCTGGCAACGAACATATTGTTGGGCAGATCATACAATTTTTGAGGAGTATCCAGTTGCTGAAGTAAACCCTTGTTGATCACCGCAATGCGGGTGGCCATGGTCATGGCTTCAATTTGATCGTGGGTCACGTAAATAAACGTGGTTCCAAGTCGCTGCCAAAGTTTTGTGATGTTTGCACGAGTCTCAACGCGCAGCTTAGCGTCAAGGTTAGACAACGGTTCATCGAAAAGGAACACCTGTGGATGACGGACAATCGCACGACCGACTGCGACGCGCTGGCGTTGACCACCTGAAAGCTGACGTGGTTTGCGAGTTAATAACTCGCCGATCCCCAAAATATCCGCTGCCTCCTGCACGCGACGCTTGATCTCGTCCTTGGGGGTCTTCCTGAGCTTGAGGCCAAAGGCAAGGTTGTCGTAGACTGTCAAATGTGGATAAAGAGCATAGGACTGGAAAACCATCGCAATATCGCGATCCTTGGGCGGAACATCGTTCACCACGCGGTCACCAATGCGTATCTCGCCTCGCGTGATCTCTTCCAGACCGGCCAAAAGACGTAATGCCGTTGTCTTTCCGCAACCCGATGGACCAACAAAGACCAGGAATTCCTTGTCTTCGATGACCATGTTTAAGTTGTTTACGGCTGTTACATTGCCAAACTCTTTTGAAACATTATCATAAGTTACGCTTGCCATTTGAGCCTCCGTTTTCTCTGAGTATAGTGAATTAATTATAGCGCAACTTTGTGAAAAAAAGCATTCTTCAAGTCATGTGTTATGTAACAAACATCATTTAGATCAAGTGTGTAATTTACTCGTTTTATCGTTGAAAAATCACGGTTGGCAACGAGGAGCAAGAAAAACCTCCCCATCTTCTTAACTCAATCTTTAAGTTCCTTGCTTATTTCCAGTTTCGGATTAGAATTTCCCTATGACTTCCAGCGAGATCACACCCATTCGTCAGCAATATTTGGATATCAAGAAGCAATATCCTACGACAATACTGTTTTTTAGACTCGGGGATTTTTACGAAACCTTTGACGAAGATGCGGAAACCGTCTCCAGGGAATTGGATATCGTTTTAACGTCGCGTCCGATTGGCAAGGGAGTGCGGGCTCCCTTGGCAGGGATCCCCTATCATGCCGTGGACAATTACCTCTCCCGATTGATCAACAAGGGCTACCACGTGGCAATTTGCGAACAAATGGGCGACCAACCAGAAAAGGGGATTTTCACACGAAAGGTTGTAAGGGTCGTTACGCCGGGTACGCTTATAGATTTCGAACCTGTTGCCAGGTGACGCAAACAATTACCTGGCGTCTGTCACGATCGATGACGGAAAAGCAGGCATCGCCTACCTGGATATATCCACCGGAGAATTCGCAGCTACCGAAATAGATCTTGGAGATGGAAACTCTATCAGGGCAGAAATCACACGGATCAATCCCGCTGAAATAGTTTTTCCCGATAACCTGATACTCCCGACTGGAATTCAAGGACATCAAACCCCCTGGCCTGCTTGGCGTTTCGAAACCGGTCGCTCAACCGAGATGCTGTTGTCGCATTTTGGAACATCCACATTGGAAGGATTTGGCATTAAACCCTACCCGTTGGCGATCCGTGCTGCTGGAGGGATTCTCCAATACCTCAAGGAAACCAATGGCGAAGCGCTAGGTCTATTAACTGCCCTGAGAGTCTATTCCACATCCGAATTTATGGTCCTTGACAGCGCCACGCGGAGAAATTTGGAGCTGACCGATACTCTTGAGGGTGAACTTAAAGGCTCCTTACTGGGAACATTGGATGCCACCATGACTCCAATGGGAAAAAGACTGATCAGGCAGTGGGTCAGCCAACCGCTTTTGGATGATGTAAAAATCAGAAAACGCCAGGACGGCGTTGATGCACTTCTCCGAAATTCCATGTTAAGAGCGGATCTGCGTTCCAAACTTAAACCTTTGTCAGACATTGAAAGGTTGGCTAATCGAATCCTGGCAAATCGCGCCTTGCCACGCGACCTTGTTGCTCTTCGGGAATCGCTAAGACGACTTCCATCCCTCATCGACATATTCACTGACGATGCTACCCAGGACCTCCCCGTAGCCCCTCTTGATCCGTGCGAGGATGAATTGGCGCTGCTGGAAACGTCAATCGAAGAAGATCCTCCTCAAACTCTGCAAAACATCGGGATCATACAGACAGGATACTCATCAGAACTGGATGGTGTGGTCGAAGCATCCCGGCATGCAAGGGATTGGATCAATAACCTTGAAATCGTGGAGCGTGAGCGCACCGGAATAAAAACTCTCAAAGTAGGCTACAACAAGGTATTTGGCTACTATATCGAAATTTCCCAAGGGCAAATTGCGAACGCGCCGACCGACTATATTCGCAAACAGACATTAGTCAACGCTGAAAGATACATCACCCCGGAAATGAAGGAATACGAGACACTTGTGCTCAATGCCGAGGAACGGATTCGAGAAATTGAAATCCGGCTTTTCAAGGAAGTGTGCTCGCAATTATCTAATACCGCTAACCGATTATTACAAACCGCCCGAACTTTGGCCGAACTCGATACCCTCGGATCATTAGCAGAAGTTGCCGCGCTCAATGGTTACGTTCGACCGATAATCGATTCGAGCGGTACCCTTGAAATCCACGAAGGAAGGCATCCGGTAGTCGAGAAGAGTCTACGAGATGAACGGTTTGTCCCAAACGACATCCTATTCGAACAAGGGGAAATCGTCCGGGTTATCACTGGTCCAAACATGTCCGGCAAGTCGACGTATTTGCGGCAAGCCGCATTGATCGTGCTGATGTCGCAAATGGGTTCATTCGTGCCTGCGCAATCCGCGCATATTGGCATCGTCGACCGTATTTTCACCAGAATCGGCGCAAAGGATGAAATTCATTCCGGCCATTCCACATTTATGGTTGAAATGGTCGAGACGGCCAATATCCTCCACAACGCAACGCCGAGATCCCTGCTAATCCTTGACGAAATCGGGCGCGGGACTAGTACCTACGATGGCGTATCGATTGCATGGGCTGTTGTTGAATATATTCATAACCACCCTTCAGTAAGAGCGAAATCCCTTTTCGCCACCCATTATCACGAACTCACGCAATTGGCGAATTTACTGCCGGGAGTAAAAAACTACAATGTCGCTGTGACGGAAGCGGATGGACAGGTCGTGTTCCTGCACAAGATCATTGCAGGAGGCGCGGACAAGTCTTACGGCATTCATGTGGCTCAATTGGCCGGCCTTCCCAAACCGGTCATACTGCGTGCAAATGAAATAATGACTGAACTCGAGAAAACTTCAGGGAGAACTGTAAGAATAAACGATTTTGAACCACAACAAATCGCACTCTTCCCTGAAACGAATCCGCTTCTTGAGGAAATCCACAATATTGACATGAATAGTCTGTCGCCCATTGAGGCTTTGAACAAGCTTTACGAGTGGCAGACAAAATACTCAAAATCCTCCAAAGATCACGCGAGCAACTGATAAATTAGCTGCACAAAAAACAGGCCTGTCATTTTGCCGACAGACCTGTTTTCGTAACAAGCGATGGGAATTAGGCTGCCAAATCGGCCATTGGCGCCTTTGACCTGGTGATTGCCCAAATCGTTGCAGCCAAAAGCGCAGCTGCAACAACAGCCACCCCCCAATTCAAAGTGCCATCTTGATTTTGCAGACCAAACTTCACAATGATTGGTGCAGCAAGCAGGCTAACCAGGTTGGCAACTTTGATCATGGGATTCAAAGAAGGACCAGCAGTGTCCTTGAGAGGATCGCCGACGGTATCGCCAACGACGCCTGCCTTGTGGCGCTCGGATCCCTTGCCGGTATTGGCAGCCAGATCTCTGGGTTCGTCCTCGATTGACTTCTTGGCATTATCCCAGGCGCCACCGGCATTGGACATGAAAACCGCCAGCAGCTGACCAGAAAGGATGATCCCAGCCAGGAAACCTCCCAGCGCCTCAACCCCCAACACCAACCCGATGATCAGTGGCATTAACACTGAAATCGTTGCCAGAGGGATCAATTCTTTTTGCGCAGAGGCTGTTGAAATCCCTACAACCTGCCCATAATCGGGTGTGACGGTGCCTTCCATGATCCCGGGGATTCTAAATTGGCGCCTAACTTCTTCAACGATCTTCCCAGCCGCCCGGCTGACTGCGCGTATGGAGAGCGAACTGAACAGCCAGGGCAGCGCCCCGCCCAAGAGCAACCCGACAAAGACACCGGTCTCCGAAATTCGCAAGCCTGTTGCCGCCAGTCGTACATCCTCCTGGATATTGAGCAATGCCTGTGCCCGGCTGACATCCGTTATGAAAGCTGCGAACAAACTTACCGCAGCAATTACAGCCGATGCAATCGCCACTCCTTTTGTAATTGCTTTCGTTGTGTTCCCAACCGCATCCAAATCGGCCATTATCTGTCTGGCTTTCTTGGTCTCTTCATCGTGCATGTCATGCCAGGCCATCTCGCCTATGCCGTTCGCATTGTCGCTGATCGGTCCGTACGAATCCATGGCGACATTATTTCCCGTATGGCTGAGCATGCCGATGCCGATCATGGCGATGGCGTAAAGAACATAAACAACGCCGTCCTGGCTGTACAATGCCATCGCCAATAGGAAGCTGATGACAATGACCACAACCGCCCACACGCTGGATTCCATCCCCGTGGAAAGCCCCGAAAGGATCGTCGTGGCGGGGCCGGTACTGGTCGATTTGACAATTTCCTTGACCGGAGATTTTTTGGTCGAAGTGAAGTAGGAAGTGAGAGGGTTAAAGGCGACCGCCAGACCGACACCTATAGCGGTGAGTGCAGCAAGGCGCCAGTCATTGGCATATGTGATCGCCAGAATAAACGAGATCAAAACCGTAAATACACTGGAAACTTCATAGGAGCGGAACATGGCTTCTTCGGCATCATGCGCGCGTAAGAATTTGATCGGAAACTTCTCCCAGATCGGAACCGTGAATGTCCCCAGCATGGAGCTGATCACGCCAACGGCGCGGATAATTAACGGATACACAATCCACTTGAGGTCACCGGTTATGGCAACTAATGTAAGACCCAGAATCAATCCCGAAACAATCGTGACTTCGTACGACTTGAAAATATCCGCGGCCATACCAGCGCAATCACCCACATTATCGCCGACCAGGTCCGCGATAACTGCAGCATTCCGGGGATCGTCCTCCGGAATATCTTTTTCGACCTTACCAACAAGATCAGCACCAACATCAGCAGCCTTGGTATAGATACCACCGCCTACACGCATGAACAACGCGACCAAGGTGCCGCCAAAACCAAAACCGAGCAGGACATCAGGTGCGGCTTTTCCAAATAAAATGAAAATCAGGGTGCCACCTAAAAGACCCAGCCCATCGGTCAGCATGCCTGTAATTGTTCCGGCATAATACGCGATGGATAGCGATTCATTAAATCCTCTGCGGGAAGCAGACGCAACTCGGATATTTGCCTGCACCGCCATTCGCATTCCATATTGACCGACAATAATTGAGAATGTCGCTCCCATAAGAAAGGCGAATGAACGACCAACGGCGATGATCGTCGATGTCATTTGAGGCCCGTACGCTGCAAACTCCTCTTGCGCTTCGAGACTGGGAAGAACGATATAAACGCTGAAAAACATAACTGCAAATAAAATACCCACGATCGGCAGAATGGTTTTGAGCTGTCTATTCAAGTAAGAATCCGCACCTATGCGAATAGCATTCCAAATTTCCTGCATCTTTGGAGTGCCTTTATCCTTTTTCAGCACAATCGTTCGCAACCACCAGGCATAAGCCAGGCTTATAAAGGCGGCAACCAAAACAAAAACGATGGCAATCTGTTCAAAATCATTCAGGCCGTGACGACTTCCCATGCCAAAAATATCCATACTTCCTCCAGGAGATTGGAAATTTAATCACATCACGCCTAGTGGCGTGAAGGATTTTTATAATTTTACACTATCTTGCTTTTTAAACAAATATTTTCAACGTGATATTTGTAATTTATTAAGGTTTCATTAGAGTTTATTTAGCCACTTGACTTTGGTTTTTATTTTTTGTATAGTAATAGACGGTCTACTAGAAAGGCCTGCATCTTCCTGATTGCAGTGCTTTTCTTTTCTGAGCTCGTATAATCACATTTCCTGGATTTTGGTGGGGATTTGGATTGTAGCGAGCTTTTCCATATTGCACAACAGGCGAACCATGCCTAGTAATTGCCCATTTCCGCATGGTGCAAATGGGTATTGAATTATGATGGAAAAAAGAGTATTCTAATTCTGATTAATATGAAGGACAAGAAAATAAAGAAACGCATTGAAGACCCCTTATTGATAGGCGTCGAGGAAGAGGACGATGAATATTCTGCGCTTTCCAGGCTGATCGAACTTGGACGCCAGAAATCCTACGTCACAATCGACGACATTCTGCATTTCTTCCCGGAAGCTGAGCAGGACGTTGAACAGCTTGAGGAGGCATTCGCCGCGCTCCTCAGTGCTGGAATTCCTTTTATCGAAGACGCGTCCACTCTCGAACCTTCTGAAGATGAATTAATTGCCGCGGAAAGCAAGGAATCCGAGGCGGAAGCAGAACCTGAACTCGCACTGGACGACTACCTTGCCAACATCGATACCGACGACACGATCGGCCTTTATCTCAAAGAAGTCAGCCGTGTCCCGCTCCTGACTGCGGAGGAAGAAGTTGAGTTGGCTCAGCGGATCGAGAGAGGCCGCATGTCGAGGGAAGAGCTCGCCAAAGGAAACGTCAATCCCCGCCGACGTCTGGAATTGCGCCGCCTTATCGAAGATGGTTGGGCAGCCCGCGAACATCTCATTACCGCCAACTCACGGCTTGTGATCTCGGTCGCCAAAAAATACATGGGAAGAGGCGTTCCCTTCCTTGACTTAATTCAGGAAGGCAATATTGGTTTAATTCGCGCGACCAAGAAATTCGACTACCGGCGTGGGCATAAATTTTCCACTTATGCTACGTGGTGGATTCGTCAGGCCGTGACCCGGGCGATTGCCGATCAGGGACGCACCATCCGCGTTCCCGTACACATGGGCGACCAAATCAATAAGCTGCTGCGAGTCCAGCACCAATTGACGCAGCGATTAGGACGTGAGCCATCCGTGGAAGAATTGGCAGACGCCCTGGAGGTTCCCCCGAAAAAAGTTGAGAACATGATCCAGGTGGCCAGGAGGCCTTTGTCCCTTGAGACCCCCACCGACGATGAGGAAGACTCGGTTCTGGGAGACTTCATCGAAGACGACGAGGCTGCACCTCCTGACGATACGGCCACCTATAACCTGCTTCGCGAGCATCTCAGCGAAGTACTCAACGGGCTTCCTCCGCGCGAGGTGCGGATTCTTCAGCTTCGTTACGGATTGCTCGATGGTCAGGCGTACACGCTGGAAGAAGTTGGCCGAAAAATGGGTGTCACTCGCGAACGGGTTCGTCAGATTGAAGCTCAAGCCCTCAGCCGACTGCGGCACCCTTCCATTCGCAGGAAACTGCGGGATTACCTGGGTGAATAACCCTTTTATAAATGAACCTTACGGCGCACTATCAACAGTGCGCCGTTCTTGTTTCTTCAGGTAAAATACTTTTTATCTATGAGAAAAGGCGCTAGTTATATCGGATATTTAGTCCCAAGCATCCGAGATATCATTTTTATTTCAATATTCATCGGAGTAATTCTTATCGGTCCAAGAACTCTGAATATTGATGGCGATTTAGGACGCCACTTAACCATCGGTAATTACATACTCAACAATCAAGTTGTTCCAACCACGGACATTTTCTCGCACACCATGTTTGGACAACCTCTCACCCCGCATGAGTGGCTCGCCCAAGTATTATTCGCTTTTTCCAATTTGAGTCTTGGGCTTGATGGAGTTGTGCTCCTGGAGGGGTTGGTAATCGCCACAACCTTTGTTATTGTCTTCCTGGATACCTTGAAAAGATCGAATACTTACCTAATCACCTCAATGATTACCCTTTGGGCAGCCGCAGCATCCAGTCTTCATTGGATCGCGAGACCCCACATTTTTACTTTCTTTTTCATCGCGCTTTGGACACCAATAATCCGGAAAATTTCAGCGGGCAACTCGAAATTCCTTTGGGCACCTCCATTGATTATGCTCATCTGGGCAAATACTCATGGAGCGTTTATATCTGGTTTTGTCGTTTTGGCATGCTACCTGGCTGGGTGGGTATATGATCACTGTTTTTCTCAAGAGAAACCTCCAACCAAAATCTTAAAAAATCTCTTACTTGTCGGAGGTTTGTCAATTATAGCGACACTAATCAATCCTGCCGGTTGGCATTTATGGGTCACGAGTTTAGGTTACATTCAAAATTCATACCTTGTTAGCCATACACAGGAATATTTTTCCCCTAATTTTCACCTCGCCGGAACTTTTCCATTTTTGGCATTTATTTCGTTTTCGATTTTGATGTTGAGCAGAAATTTGAAAAAGCTCCCAATCTCAGACGGGCTGCTACTGGCCGGATGGACCGCAATGGGTTTATACAGCGCCCGGAACATCCCGCTGTATGCCATTATCGCAGCTCCCATCCTTGGATATTACTTATCCGATTTGACTAATAGATTTCCGACGACGCTAAGGATTGAGAGAAATATTCACAACAATGAAAATCAGCTTAAGGGTAATGTAATTGTTTTCGGATTAATCCTTGCGATTGCATTTCTATTTCATAGGGGATTTTCTCTAGATATTCAACGCAAAGGAAATCAATTTGACGCAAACACATTCCCGGTCGAAGCAGTAACATGGTTAGAGCAGAATCCGCAATCCGGGAACATGTTTAATTATTTCCCCTGGGGGGGCTATTTACTATATCGGCTCTGGCCCTCCGAAAGAGTTTTCATTGATGGTCAAACTGATTTTTACGGAGAAGAATTGACCCGAGATTATGCCAGCGCAGTTTCGGCAAACCCTCTATGGGAAGATGTGTTTCGCAAATATCAAATTCAATGGGCGATAATCCCGTCTGGGGGCGAACTTTCAAAGGAACTAGACAAAGCGGCTGAATGGAAAACCCTTTACCGGGATGACTCTGTAATTATATTTGGCAAATAGGATGCAAGTGAAAAAAATCATAGATTTCCCACTTCATCCCTTTCTGCTTTCCACTTACGCGATACTTGGGGTGTATGCGACAAACGCAAATGAAATTCCTGTCGCTCAAAACCTTCGCCCTTTGATAATAATTCTCCTCTTCACAGGGATGATCTATTATTACATTTCCAAGCGCAACCATGATCCAAACAGGGTAGGATATCTTACTACCTTGGTGATCTTGTGGTTTTTTTATTTCGGCCATCTGTTCTTTTTCACATCTTTCTTTCCGGCCATAAAAAGCATACCCTATAAGCAAGTCCTAGCAACATTAGCGTGGGCGGGGCTGCTTTTCGGCTTGGGAAACGAGAAGATATGGAAACTTTTCAAAAATCCAGTTTCTGTGACACGATTGTTGAACATTGTTTCAATCGTCGTCGTGGTATTCCCGCTGGCAACCACGGCATATATTGCACATGAAACAGAAGCTCAACATAATATCATATACCAACATCAGGTAGAACAGGTTGTGCCCAACCTAACAAGCGGGGGCAATCCACCAGATATTTATTACATTGTTTTAGATGGCTATGGGAGGAATGATATTCTCGAGGACCTGTACGGGATCAACAACAATAAGTTTACAGATTACCTGACGGAAAAAGGTTTCTTTGTTGCCCATCAAGCGACCAGCAACTATATGCAAACTGAGCTATCGCTATCGTCGATTTTGAATATGCAATATCTGGATTATCTTACAGACAATATGGGAAAATCGCAAAATCGAGGCCCACTTAATATTTTAATTCATAACAGCCTGGCAAGAAAAGCCTTGACAGAATCGGGATACAATTTTACAGCCCTGCCAAGCGCAGTATTATTCACTCAAATCAGAAACGCGGATAATTACATTTCATATTCCAAGAGCCCTGTAACTGAATTCGAGGGTTTACTTATCACCAAAACGGTTATCGGAGCTTTTATTGAAGATCTGCAACTGGAATTACCATTACCCAACTACTTTACCCATCGAAAGACTATCGAGTTCAATCTTGATACTCTGAAAAACATCCAGAGGTCGGCAAAACCTAAATTCATTTTTTCACATATTCTCGCTCCCCATCCGCCGTTTGTTTTTGATCAATACGGAAATCCGACCCAACCTGATAGGCCATATTTTATTGGAGATGCTACAGGCTTCCTAGGTAACAACGAGGAGTATATCAAGGGTTATTCACAAGAAATAACTTATATCAACTCTCAGATTTCACTTGCCATTGACACCATTCTAAAGAAAACTAACGGCAATGCAATCATAATTATCCATGGAGACCACGGTCCAGGAGCCTTTACCAGTTTTGTTGACTCGAACAAATCCTGTTTACGGGAAAGGTTTTCGGTGCTTCTTGCAGTTTATCTCCCTAATCAGGATTACTCACAATTTCGAATCGATATGAGTTTGGTTAACCTTTTCCCAACCTTGTTCAATACCTATTTTTCTTCAAATCTTACGATTCTGGAGGACAGAAGTTATTACGCCTCTTGGACACGGCCTTACGAGTTTATCGACGTGACTGAAAAACTCGCAGAAGAATGCACTATTGAACGATTAAAGCAGCTGTCACCATAGAATAATTGCATCGCAGGGAAATTTATAAATGAAAAAAAGCTTGCCAATCTTTCCTTTTCTATTCGCGTTATATCCAATAATTACACTATATGCACGCAATCCAGGAGAAATTCCATTTCAAACAGTGGTTTGGCCAGTAATATCCGCATTCATTTTTACCGGGATACTATTGGGTCTGTTCACGATTTTGTTCAGGGACTTATACAAAGCGGCAATAATAACCTCGCTTCTAGTTTTTTATTTATCATCTTCCGGACACGTATTTAGAATTTTAAAGGGATATCTTTTTCCTGACATCACCCAAAATCTTCACCCAGCTCTGATTCTTTTAGAGCTCCTCCTGGTTATTCTAGTAGCCAATAACAAGGTATGGGATAAATACATAACCAAAATAAGTCATGTATCTGTAACGAGGTTTGCAAATTTGTTTTCATTGCTTATCTTGATTTACCCAGCGTTGACGCTTGCCAATTTTAGTCTTCTCATAGTTGATGACCCAATATCGACATGGACTAAATCAGTTGCCGGTAACGACGATCAGAATGCACTCGCGGGGACCCGTAAGCCAGATATATATCTAATCATATTGGACGGTTATGCCCGCAACGATGTCTTGAGGGATATTTATGCGTTTGAAAACACCAATTTTACCGATGACTTAGCTCAAAGGGGATTTTTCATTGCGGAAAGAAGTCATAGTAATTACCTACAAACACCACTTTCCTTCACGTCATTTCTGAATTATTCACACATCGACACAGCAACACAACTATTAGGCGACAAGTCGATAAATCGCCTACCCCTGATTAATCTTATAGAGTTTAGCAAAGTAATAACATCGCTTAAAGAAATCGGCTACCAACTGGTTACAACCGAGAGTGGTTTCCATTTTACAGACCTTGAGATCGGCAGATGTTTATCTATCCCCGTTTTCTACCAGACTCTCCGCTTTTGAAAAATTCTATCTGAGCACGACAGCGGTAGGTGCGATTTCAGAGGCCAAACAACCGATTTTTGATCCTTTTCAAAAATGGATACCCATTCCAAGCTATGATACTCACAGGGAAAATGTGCGTTTTTCATTAGAGACACTTATTAATACAATTCCCGGGATGAAAAGCCCGAAACTTGTCATTGTTCACATCGTTTCACCTCACCCGCCATTTGTTTTAGATAAATCGGGAAACGATGTCGCACCAAACCGGCCTTACTTGCCAGGAGATGGCGAGGCATTCGGCGGAAACTCTGCTGAATATCAGCGACAGTATGTCGAGCAAGTGAAATTTCTGAATATGGAAATATTAAAATCTGTAGATGAAATTATAGCCAAATCAGCCATCCCACCAATAATCATCTTGCAGGGTGACCATGGACCCGGTTCATTACTCAGGCGTGACGATATAGATAACACGTGCATTTGGGAAAGGTCGTCTATACTAAACGCTTATTATCTACCCGGTGTCAGCCAAGATATTTTGTATCCAGAAATCACCCCCGTAAATACTTTCCGGGTCATTTTCAATTCCTACTTTGGTACAAGTTATGAATTATTACCGGACACCATCTATTTCTCGCCTCAAGCACATCCTTATGATTTCACAAATGTTACCAAAAATGCAAACGATCCTTGCTCAACTACACCATAACGCCATCAAGTCGACTAGACCAAGGCATCGACCACAAGCGCCAGGAAGATAAACATCAGGTACATACTGGAATATCTATACATTTTCCAGGCAATTTTATTTCCTTCCCCCTTGTAAACCCTTCGGGCAACACCGACCAACCACAATCCAAGAATTAATGCGCTGATCAAGAAGATTGTCCCCGCTAAATCAAGCAGCGGCATCAATAACGTTATTGCGACCAGCAACAAGGTGTACAACCAAATTTGACGTCGAGTTTCTTTTTCGCCCTGCACAACTGGCAGCATCGGAACGCCTGCTCGTTCGTAATCCTTTTTCCTGACAATGGAAAGCGCCCAGAAGTGTGGCGGGGTCCAGAAAAAGATGATCGCAAACATGAACCAGGCTGCAATTGATAGATTTCCTGTCGCGGCCGCCCACCCAACCATCGGTGGAATAGCACCAGCTCCACCGCCTATCACGATATTCTGAACTGTGCTTCTCTTCAACAGGATGCTATATAACCAAACATAGTAAACGATTCCTACCAAAGACAGAATCGCTGACATCAAGTTAACCAATCCTGCCAGCAGATAAAAACTGAAAATTGACAGCGCCAATCCGAATGCAAGACCTTCGGCGGGAAACATCCTGCCGGCTGCCAGCGGTCGATTTGCAGTCCTCTGCATATGTTTATCCAAGTCGCGGTCGATATATTGATTTAGCGCACTCGCACCTCCTGCCGCCAGGGCACCTCCAAGCAAGGTCCAAAAGAGCAGCCAGAATGGAGGAAAGGATTTCGACCCGGCAACCATCCCGCCAAAAGTTGTTACCAGCAACAAGGAAACAACAATGGGTTTGGTTAGCGTAAATAGGTCGCGAATTCTTTGACGGAATTTGACAGGCGGGAATTCTACAATAGTCACGTTTGAATAAAAACCAGCTGCGATGGTAGTGGCAAACAAGGAAATCCACATAAGCACCGCGGTTAGGCTATGCAAAACTGCGATATAAGAAGTTGAGATGCTTCCTGCTCGAATCGCCCCAATGAACACATTGGAAAAAAAGAATACAAGGACAAGCGTCGACAAAGGCAGTGAGACGGTGTGGTCTCGATACTTTTTCCACGCTTGCCGCCATAAAAAAATCACCAAAATTGATGATACGAGAATCGCAACCCTGTGAAGTATTTCCATCCAACCGTCGATCCCCTGAGGAGAACACAAAGGCCATCCAACGCACGAGATTGTAGCGTCGTTCAAGTACGAAATTCGGCCGATGATATCCGAAAAAAATACAAGAAGAAGCACAAGCAGTGATAATTTTGCGGATGGGGATTTCATAGAGAATTTCAACTTATATCATCCTTTGGGCTAATTGAATTTTTCCTAGTGATCGCGAGCTGGTTCTTTACATAAAAAGGATAACCAAACAGAAATATTCCAGCAAAGGTAAACCATTGGAGCGCATATCCCAAATGAGGTCCCTCGGAAATTTCAACCTCGGGCTGAATTGATATCGGATATGTTCCCTCGTTATGCGAGGTGGTTTCTTGTATGTAAATATGGAGTAATGGATAAGTCATCTGTAATTGAATTCTGGAAATATTTGGAAAATTCCATATTTGGAGCTCGTTCTGTCCAGGTAATAACTCCGGATCGGATTTCCCAGTGATATCTGCTCTTTCTCTTGAACGGCGAATAACACCATTTACTTTCACATTCCCGTGATAGTTGTATCCCATCCAATCTGAGCGCGTGGAATTTCCTTCGTAAGGTATCCAACCTCTATCCACGAGGACAGCAGAACCATCTGCCAAAACTAACGGAGTCAGAAGATGAAAACCATTCTGGCCTTGGTGGTATTGATTGCGTATGGCGACTTGTTGGGAATAGTCAAAAAATCCCTCGGCAACAACTTGCCGATACTCCATCTCTTCAAGGCTACCCGTGACAGGCAACTCGAGCGGATTCATAGTGGTCATTGCAGCATAATGGGAATTGAACTCCCGACGTTGAGCCAGGCGATCAAGCTGCCATATTCCAAGTCGAATGCATACCAGAACTGCTGCGACGACTAGCAAAGTTGGGATAAACCACTTGCGAACCTGTTTCAATTTAAGACTTTCTCCTCTGCTTCTTTCTGTAACCCCGGTCGGATAGCAAACACCAAATAGAGCGCTATAAGAGTTCCCAACGGTATTCCAGCTGAAAATACGCCAGTTATCCTGGTGGCGATGGTCAGAGGTTGTTTAATCTCCAAGCCAAGGTACTTATCGGGAGTAAAAGTACATGCATAGGCCAGGTTTTCAGGTTTATTGAAAGTCAACTTTGCAATTGCGCCTCTGGGTATAAATAGAGGACCTAATTGATGGTCAGCATCGTCCTGATTCTCAACAATCAAGACATCCCCAACGACAATTGTCATTTCGGTGGGTATACTGGGAGATTCTCCCCCAGCCATAATTAGGTTTGCTGTACCCATAGGAATTACCAGTCTCAATTGCTTACTGTCGCGGTCTTGTGATTTCACCTGAAATCTATAGGTTAACTCGGTCATTACAAAAGCTAGAAGAATGCCAATGAACAAGGAGAGTGAAATATAAAGAATTTCGCGTTGATACTTCATCGCTCTCCAATTAACATCTGCAGGTCCGAAACCATTTCGCCGACCGACATCTCATTTGGAAAAGTCATTCGCAGATTCCCCGAATGGTCGATAACGTAGACTCGCGTGGAGTGGGTAGCGCCGTTGTCGAGAACGGTCACCCCGTAGTCCTTCCAGCTCTTTTCCAGGTCTGAATTCGGCCCGGTTAATCCCAGAAAACTTTGATCAAAGTTCCCAAGATAGTTTCCCAATTGCTCCTGAGTATCACGCTCAGGATCGGTGGTTATCATCATCACAACAACTTCATCTTTTTTATCGCCAAGGTCTGCGACAACTTGTTTAAGGCGACCCATCGTTGCAGGACAAATATCAGGACAGCTTGTATAGCCAAAGAACAATAAGACAACCTTGTCTTTGT
The DNA here is from genome assembly GCA_963774975.1 of uncultured Chloroflexia bacterium. GTDB lineage: Bacteria > Chloroflexota > Anaerolineae > Anaerolineales > Villigracilaceae > JBGPQJ01. Next base: position 151,900 of record CAVZGY010000001.1, on the reverse strand, counting down.
AATTCTCCAAATCAATACTCTGCCCGTCTTGGCTTGATAAAGTTGAAAAATTCGGAGCAACAGGGGCGGGAGATATCTCAACGCCATAAAATTCATTCTGCTTGTTCAACGTGGTCACCACGGCAAGAACAAGGAATCCGACCAGGACGATCATCCCAATCCACAAAATTTTGCGCTCCATCATTACTCCAAGACCGAAACAGGTGAAAGAACCAACCCGGAATTCAAACTTGTCGTTATTTGATCAAAGAACCGATTAGATACAACGCTGGGTAGAAGAACATCCACACCACATCAACGAAATGCCAGTAAACTACACCCGCTTCCACCTGCCAATGCTTCTCAGGGGTGTAGAGGTTTCTTCGCGCATTTCGGTAGATCAGCGCCAGGAATATCAGCCCGGTTAACACGTGAAATGCATGCATACCGGTCATCATGTAAAATACGGCTCCGCCCACACCGGATGAAGGAGTAATCCCCTCACTTGCAGCAGCCGGCCATTCCACGAAAACTACGCCAAGTAGAAAGGCCAAACCCAAAAGCAGGGTTACCATCGTGCTGGTAAGCAATGTCTTTCGCTCGCCTTTTTCAGCGGCAACCTCTGCGCGATTCGCAAAGAAACTCGAAATGAGCAGAACCAGCGACACCGCCAGACCCAGCGTCTGGTTGAGATGTGGACGTGTCAGCCCCAACAAGCTGAACCGGGTCACCAACAAACCAGCGAAAACGAATGCATCGGAGACCAGGAACAACCATAGTCCCAGACGATTGGTATCGGTTTTATAGGAAATGCCAGCACGATCCCCGGTTGCATCTTCCCCGCCAGCCAGCTTTCCCACATGCATGTAGTAATAAAGGACCAGCCCGGCTTTGGCAAGGATGATGATGCCAAGGGTTAGGTTGGAGGTGAAAAATAAAGCCACCCCGATTTCAATCAAAGATAGTGCAATCAGCGCAATGAAAACGTAGAATCCGCGCTGGTAACCGTTTGACGGATTATGCTCCATGTTCTGTCACTCCCTTTTCTTCAGAAAACCTGACGTAAACCGATCCCGGCAAACCATAATCATAAGGTTCACCAACCACCTCGAACTCACGGTCATAATTATGCACAGGCATCGGGGATGGCACCTGCCACTCCGGTGATCGGGAATTCCATACGTTTCCCGTAGCCGACTCGCCATGTCGAATGCTATGAATTAAGTTATAGAAGAAAACCAACACCGATGCGGCAATTATGAATGCACTGATGGTCATCCAGAGGTGGACCACATCAATCCCCAGCGCAATGTCGTAATCAGCTATACGACGGCGCATTCCCTGCAGCCCTGAATACATCATCAGCAAAGTCAATGCAAGCATGCCGATGATCATCAGCCAGAAATGGAGCTTTCCAAGCTTATCGCTCATTTTTCTTCCGGTCGCTTTCGGAAACCAAAAATAAATGGCGGCAAAGAAAGGAAACACGTACCCGCCAAACATCGTGTCGTGGAAATGACCTACAATAAAATATGTGTCATGGAGCAGCAGGTCAGTGGACACCGTTGCGTTTGGCGGACCAGATAATCCACCGAGAAGGAACACCACTATTCCTCCCAGAACAAACAACATGGGCGTGGGTGTTGAGATTTTTCCTCCCCAAAGTGTCCCGACCCAGGAAAAGAACTTGATGCCGGTCGGAATGGCCACCAGAAGCGTGCTATACATAAATGGCACTCGTAAATATTCATTCATGCCCGATGTAAACATATGGTGCGCCCATACAAGAAAACCCACTAGCGCAATTCCCAGCGAGGACAAGGCGACCCATCTGTAGCCAAATAAAGGTTTGCGCGCAAATACAGGAAGCAATTCAGAGATCACGCCCAGTCCAGGCAGGACAAATACGTAGACGGCAGGATGCGAGTAGAACCAGAATAAGTGCTGAAACAAGATGGGATTTCCGCCACTGGCCGGATCAAAAAAGCCCATCCCAAACAATCGTTGGAAACTTACGAGCTGGAATGAAAGCCCAATCAATTGGGTGGCTGTCAGTGAAATTATCGCGGTTGCCAAAGAACCCCAAACCAATATCGGCATCCTGAAAGCAGTCATTCCCTTGACGCGTAATCGTATCACTGTCGTTATCATATTGATCGCGCCAAGAATTGACGACCAACCGGCAACAAAAACACCCCAAAAGAACATTTGCATGCCGACTGGCGCGCGAGCGGATAGAGGCGGGTAACCTGTCCAACCTGTGTCAAAGCCACCCAAAAACATGCTGGAGAGCAATAAAACTGCCGCCGGCACCGCCAGCCAAAACGAAAAAGCATTTAATCTAGGAAAAGCCATGTCCCTGGCGCCAATCAACATTGGAACAAGGTAGTTCATCACGCCTGCAATTCCAAGTAGGATCGAAACTATCATCACGATCCCGTGGAGGCTCATCAAGGTGTTGTACCACTGGAGACCATTCTGGCTCATGAATGTGTCGCTGGCTTTTAAGAACTGTTGTCCCGATGAAGCAAGTTCGGTTCTAAAAATCAAAGCAAACAAACCTGCGATGGTGAGTAACAGTAACGACGTGATAGTGTATTGAATACCGATCACCTTATGGTCGAGTGAATAACCAAAATACCTCTCCCAACCCGACAGCGAATCATGGTCTTCATGGACTTCATCTCCCAGAGCCATTTTGGTCCAGTCTGTAAAGCCACCAATGCCGATGAGGAAGAAGATCACACCAAACAAGCCCGAGACGACCCAGGCTGGCTCAGTAAAGAAAAATGTACCGAAGGGCTCCAGTCCCATCGCATAGCGAATACCGGTAACCAAAATCCCTCCGACGAGCATCCCTGCGACTTGCCATAATAATCCTCGAATTAACCCGAGCGAAATAAATTTCCTCATTTGACTCTCCTTGGCTACTTCAGCGTTTTTATGAATTCAATGAGGTCCGCAATCTGCCGATCCGAAAGATTGAACTGCGGCATTCCAGGCGCGAAACCTTTAACGATCTTGGCATTAGGCTCTCTGATCGATTCAATAATATAGGCTTCGTCTGCAGTAAGCGTGGTGCCATCTTCAAGCTCCACGGCCTCACCCCACAAGCCCTTCCACGTGGGACCTACCAGCGGGCTCCCGTCGATCGAATGGCAAGCTTTGCACCCAGATGATTCATATATTCTCTGACCTCTTGATGCATCCGGGACTCCCGAAGCCTCTGCAGCGGCATTCGCTTCCACCTGATCCTTGATCCAGGCATCAAACTCCGCCTGGGTTTGAACGATAACCGGGGATTCCATATAGGCATGTGAAGTCCCGCAGAGCTCGGCACACCGCACCTTATATGTCCCTAATTCAGAGGGCGTGATCCTGTACTCTGTCTCAATTCCGGGAACCAAATCCTGCTTTATACGAAATTCCGGTACCCAGAAGGAGTGTAAAACATCAGGAGAGGTCATCCGTAAAACCACCTGCCGGTCGACAACCAGATGCAATTCATCAGATGTCACCCCAACTTCGGGGTATTCAAAACGCCATGCCCATTGAAATCCGGTGACTTTGGCTTCCATTGCTTCGGGGTCCGCACGGGTAACTTCAGCCAGGTTTTCCGCTCCCAGATAGGCGAGGCCAAGCACAACCACCAATGGGATGACTGTCCAGAATATCTCGAGCTTAGTATTGCCTTCAAAGTGCTGCCCATCGCCTGTATCACCAGCTCTTCTTCGAAACACAAGCAGGCTGTAGACCAACGGAACCACAATCAACGAAAACAAGAACGAAATCGCGACTAGTTCGAGCCTAAATAACCTGTCAATGGGTCCTGCCTGAACTGCCGCGGCAACCGGCAGCAATTTCGCGGCATCCAAACCCAAATAAACAACCGCTGATAGTAAAACAACTAAAATGCCAACGAAAAAAAAATGTTTTAGATTGTTTCGCGTCATATGTGACTTCCTCGCTCTCCTGATATGCTCTTCAAAAACATTTTCTTCCTCCCAGGGATCTTGGAACCATTCATCCGCCTGCTCCGGTGTCATCTGCCGCCGGTCATATACAACGACTTGACCCGCTTCGTTCAATGAAACAAGCACAACCTTGATTGAACTCTTACCTTTGATGAAACGATCAAGAAATTCGCTTTGGCTTATCGCAAAATCGTCATGATCAACGATCACCAGATCGGGCTTGAGCTCCTCCAAAGCTGTCATTGTTTCGTCAACGGAGGCGGTGATTCCCACCAATTCTGCAGCGCTTCCCCAATTTTGTACGTAAACTTTCTGCAAACCATCTCTAAATAAGGGGTTTGCAGAAGCGATCAAAACTCTTCTTAACCGATTACGACTACTCATAATAAGGTTGCATTGCTCTCTTTGATATCAAATTTACCAAATTTGCCCAAAATTGTCACTTTAACAAGCCTAATTGATGGGCGATTTAAATGAAAACAGGCGGGTGATTTTTATCACCCGCCTGTTTTCAAGATTAATTCTTTAAATTCGAGCTAATATAATCCCCAGCTCTCTTGCTTTGTCGACGGCCTGCGCCCGGTTATTTACTTTCAACTTTTCGAGAATATGCCGGATATGTGTTTTCACGGTGTTATCAGAAATATACAACGATTCAGCCATTTGGTGGGTCGTCAGCCCTTTTACCATGAAATTGAGGACTTCCACTTCGCGGTCGCTTAATATCGTCTGTCTTTGTCCAATATGGGCACGACGAAGTGACGCAAATACCTTTTCAGTCATTTCAGGCGCCAACACTGAATTTCCCCGCATTACTTCAAGGATGGTATTTCGCAGCTCTTCCGGTTCGGCATTCTTTAACAAATAACCATTGGCTCCGGTTGCAATCGCCTTGACAAGGTCATCGTCGCTCTGCGAAATGGTAAGCATGATTACTTTTTGATCCTTCCGGAGCTCTCTTATTGCCTCAAGTGCTTGCACGCCATCCATGACCGGCATATTGACATCCATCAAGACAATATCGGGATTCACAGATTGGACCAGAGGCAATGACTCTTCCCCATTGCTGGCTTCGCCGCAAACCATAAACTCGTCCATCTCACTCAATAGACTGACAAGTCCCCGCCGAAAAAGGGCATGATCGTCGACCACTGCCAATTTAATTTTAGGCATTGCTTTCCCCTTCGTAACCCTGGGCACCATACCTATTCATGGTTTCCAAAGGAATTGTTACGCGAACAGTTGTACCCTTGTCCGGCATGGAAATAATTTGGAATTCCCCTCCAATCATATCTGTCCGCTCGCGCATCCCAACCAAACCATATCGCGATCCGGTAACCACCATTTCAGGTTCGAAACCACGACCGTCATCCGAAATTTCCAAAATCACCTCTCCCATTTGAACAGACCCGGCGATAGAGACTTTTTCCGCCTGCGCGTGCTGCCTGACATTGTTGAGCGCTTCCTGAACAATCCTGATCAACTGCGATTGAATCGCTAGGGGCAAGTTTTCGGTAATTAGCAATCTCGAAACATCTACTTCCATGCCTGTGTCATCCCGAAAGCCATTTGCGAGATCTATAATCCAATCCTGAGTTCCGGTCTCCGAAACAAAGCGCAAGTCATCGATTTCGCGACGGGCATCCTGATAAGCCGCAGATAAAGTTTGATAACTTGAAGTTAATGAGGTCTCAAGGTTATCCATTTTTCCGCGATTAAGATAGTTGAGCATTTGCGCTGTTTGGATTTTCAGATAAGCGAGGGTTTGCGCCAAGCCATCATGAATCTCCCTTGCCAGTCTAAATCTCTCATCCCGAGCCGCTCGATATTCCAATTGGTCGACCATTGTCCACGCTCGAAGTACTGCGCTAATGCTCTGTGCGGCTAAATTGAGCATGGGGATTTGCCGGGAATAATCACGGTTGATCGAGTCGTCACTAGCGCAAACCATCATGCCGATTGGGCTTTTCGCCAACCCTTCAATTGGAATGACCATTACGCCAATCTTTTTCCCCTGATCAATTTCCAGATCCTTTGAAAAAGACCACTTCGTCCTCAATAGCTCATGCCATAACTCCATGGCGAGTCCATCAATTCCAATCTCATCTATCGCTTCCTGTATCCTTGAGTAATGATGTTAGAAGCTTGGCTGAAATGTCATATTCACCTTTTGATGGGCTCCAGAATATTACAAATTTAAAATTCAATTCTTTTTTTATGGCGGCAGAGATATCTGTAAGTGAAGATGTAAAATCTATTTATCGTTCGAGAAGATTCCAGATGATTAAGGGCAGCAGCCCCGCGCTTCATCTGGAAATGGTTTTCCAGAGCAAAATTAGCAAACTCAGAGAGTAGACGGAGGTTCCGTTTTTGTGTTTCGCTAACAACAACTGGGGTAACAAAAAAGAAATTTACCAACCCGAATTCTCTTTCGCTTCTCATGATCGGCAGGCAAAACACTTTCGAAAGCCGATTAACAATATCCTTGCCCAGAATGCATTCAGAGCCTGCCTCTCTTAGGCTGCATCTTCTGCAAGCCTGCCGCGTAGAGACTCGAGTCAACCGGTCTGTCCATTCGTCCTCTTTACCAGAAGGCACGACGCCCATCGTTAACACTTCAGACTGCGGCTCCCATTCATTCAACCTGGTGAATGAAGCTCCTGCAGCATCCAGCAGGCTAATGCCGGATTTCATCACAGTTTCGATGATTTCTTTTTGAGACTGGGCAAACCAAAGATCACGACTTGCGTTAAGAAGGAGAGATGTATCCTTATCTTCTAAATCACCCTGCTCATCGTTTACACGCGAGTCGACCCTGAGCTGGGTCACTAAAAACCGAATCCAGGTTTCTGCAGCCCAAGTCAGCATGGCAGCTGCGAAGATAACCAACATGCCAGTCGCAATAAAATTGATTGAGGACCAATCGACAATTGGCAATAACAAAGTCGCTGCCGTAATGATCAAGGCAGAGAAAGTTACCCAGCGGACAACGACGATATTCTTTTCCACGAATTATTATTGCTGAAGCCAGATAGGATTTTTCAGATTAAAGACTAAAATTTCTTTTGAGTGCTCGGACGGTTTTACGTCCTCGAAAACATTCGCAATTCGTCCTTTTTCGTCAACAATGAACGTGGTACGCAAAACACCCATATATTCCTTACCCATGAACATCTTTTTGCCCCAAACTCCATATGCTTCGGATACTTGATGATCCTCATCGGCTAACAACGAAAAGGGGAGATTGAATTTTTCCCTGAATTTTTTATGAGATTTAACCGAATCAGGGCTGACTCCCAAAATCGTAATCCCTGCACCGATATATTCACTGTAATCATCGCGAAAAATGCAAGCTTCAGTTGTGCAGCCTGGAGTGTCATCCTTGGGGTAAAAATAAAGGACGATCTTCGTCCCTTTAAATTCAGATAATGTTCTTGTTTTCCCTTCGTCATCCTTCAGGGAAAAACCGGGGGCCAGTGACCCACTCTTGATCGGCATATCTAATAATCTCCAATTTGATGGGGCAAATAAAATAAAATGCAGGGTTGCGCATTTCAACTCCGATGCGCACCCCCTGCAAGTGATCAAATCAATGCTAGATCAGGTCGTACTCCGTCAGAACTTCCTCGATCGCATCAAACTCAGCTGGTTTATAAATAACTTGTGACGCACCCAAGCTAAGCGCTCTTTGACGCGTCTCAGGTTGATCGTCGGATGTCACAATAACTACAGGCGTATTCAACAATCGAGGCTCGCGCCGTAAAAACATGAGAACCTCGTGGCCGGTAACGCCTGGCATATTTATATCCAAAAATACGATGTCCGGGGTTTCGGCGCCAAGCACCACCATGCCCGGCCCCGATCCATAAGCCGCCTTGGCTTGTAAGCCTAATACGGTGAGCATTTGAACTAATGCGTCTGCCATTTGCCTGTTATCGTCGACGACCAGCGCGTAAGCCATTGAATACTCCTGATACATTTATGGAACTAATCGTATTATATAACATTTACTGTCCAGCACATAAGTTGCGAAGTTGCTTACCCAACTACCAAATCTGCAATGACTTTTCCCATTTCACTCACATCATATCCTGGGAGGGCAGATATCGATCCCTTAAATTCTTTCAGCGCAATTACTTCCATTAATGGCGCCAGCAGATCCCCTTCCAGGTAGTCATGCGGAATGACCAGATCATACCTCTCAGTAAAGAGTGGTACAAAATCCAACTCAAGCGCGATGGCTGCCGCGGCAATTCCCAGTCCGGTATCGGCGCGACCCGAAGCCACAGCAGCCGCAACGCCAAGATGCGTATACTCCTCATCTTCATAGCCCCAAAAAGCATCTTGAGGTAATCCCATATTTTTCAGATGGTAATCAAACAAAACTCGTGTACCTGACCCTCGTTGACGGTTGACCATCTTGACATGCTTTTCAGCTATATCCTTAAGGCTTTTGATTCCATGGGGATTACCACCTGGAACCATTAATCCCTGTTCGCGATGAACAAATGCCACCAAACGAACTGATCGATCGGGAATGTATTTTCGGATGTAGCTGATATTGAAATCGCCCGTGTCGGGATCAAGCAGGTGCGAACCCGCCAGGTGCGCCTCCCTCAACTGCAGTGAAATCAATCCGCGCTGTGAGCCAACATTAGCAGACACGAAACGGCGATCTTTCTTTGCGAGGAATTGAGCAAGCAAATCCAGGATCATGTCATGTGATCCAATGCAAAAAATGGTCTTCTCCAATTCCTGCCTTGATCGATACAATTGCACGTGGACCGATTCGCCCGAATCGCATCCTTGAACCCCTCGCGGTAGAATGACCAACCCATCCGCCTTGACAAGAGAAGATATGACCCCAGCACCCCGGGATAATGGTGCTGCCAACAATCGTCCGTCCACCTTTCCCAATACGACCCGCACAAAATCGTCATCGCCGGCCGGTGAGACAATTTTCCGCGTTAGGATTGCTGTTTCACTTTCGTATTTCTGGGTCGGTTTGCCCAACCAGCAGGAAATGATCGGTTCGACAAATATCTCCACGGTCAGCGCTGCAGAAACAGGATAGCCCGGCACACCGACGATCGGGATGGGCTTTTGATTCGATGATGAGTCTGAATCCACTGGATTGATCAACCCAAGGATAACAGGGTGCCCGGGTCGGACAGCCACCCCGTGAACGAGCAACCTGCCAAGATCTTCAACCACTCGAGATGAAAAATCCTCGGAGCCAGCAGAAGACCCTGCATTAAGAAGAATGAGATCAAAACCTTTCGAGGCTGAGAGAACTTGTTCCCTGATTTTTTCGAAGTCATCTTCGGTGATAGGGAACCTGGTCACATCTGCTCCCATCCCCTTGATTTGCGCAGCCATAACGACGGAGTTGTACTCAAGGATATCACCCGGCTTCAAATCGCTCCCTACCGGAACAAGCTCCGAACCCGTGGGGAGTATTGCTACGCGTGGCTTGCGAGAAACCCTTACAGAGCTATGCCCCGAAGCAGCAATGGCGCCCAGGTCCACTGGCCGCAATATTTGACCTTCCGGGAGAACCAGCTGCGTAGCTACATAATCTTCACCAACAGGTCGTATGTAGGACCAAGGCGGGACCGAGGCACGGATGCGGATCGAGTCAGGTTTTCGAATGTCATGACTTATTCCGCCCAAGTTATCGAGGGGTTCCGTATTTTCGATTGGAATTACAGCATTGAACCCAGGGGGGAGAGGGTCACCTGTATCCAGGTAGATGGTCGATTCCCCCATTTTTAGAATGGTTGGATTCGTTGGTCCCGCACTGTAGGTGTCTTCCGCACGAACAGCAAATCCATCCATCGCTGATGCGTGATAATGCGGCGAGTTTATCCTCGCCCATACAGGTTCGGCCAATACACGTCCAATAGCATTTTCATCAAGCGGTATTTCTTCAACCCCAAGGACTCTCCAGGAATCGATCTCCATCAATGCAGATTCAAGTCTTCGAATCGCGTCCTCAAGGGGAATATCTTTAAGATATATGGACATTGTTACTCACCATTTGACTAAAATGGGTATACATCAACTTGTTCTCCGGCGCTCAATCCGGTGGCATTGGCAGGGATGCATACAAGCCCATCCGCGGAGGACAGTGTAAATATCAAATTGCTTTTTCCAAACACCGGTTCAGCATACCAATTGGATTCTTTTTGGACCAACCGAACAGGCTGCCAATCTTCACGACCAGCCTGCGATGCCAAATTTACGTTAAGAGTCGCTCGAATTGATGGATGCGGTAAATCGTTTGTTTGCAATGACAATTTTTCAATCAACGGCACGACAAATAATAGACCATTTACCAGCGCGCTGACAGGATTTCCCGGCAAGCCAATAACTGCCTTCCCCTCGCAAACGCCTAAAATGGTTGGTTTCCCCGGCTTCGTGTTGATACCATGCACAAGAACTCCCGGGGTACCCAATTGGTTAATCACATCAGCGGTCATATCTCTCACGCTCGCAGAAGAGCCGGCTGTGATCAAAACTACCTCGCACTCCTTTAATGCATGTCGGGCAACAGAAGCCAGGTCTTCCGCACGATCGGGAACAACTCCATAAAGCCTGGCTAAAGCACCTCTTGATTCCACCAATGCCGACAAAGTATAAGAATTGATATCCCGGACCTGCCCCAATTGAATTTCAGCACCCAGCGGAACTACCTCATCGCCGGTGGAGATTATTCCAACTTGTACCTTTTTGACTACGCGCAATTGGATAATTCCAAGAGCAACCAGCCCGCCAATTTCCGACGGCCGAATTCTTGATCCCTTTGCGAGAATCAATTCGTCTTCTTTTACATCTTCGCCAATCTGAATGATATTCTCGCCAACAGCAACCGGCCGACTGACCTCCACCTCCCCATCTCTCGTTTGTTGGACATATTCCACCATCACGACAGCATCCGCACCAACCGGCAACATCCCACCCGTATGGATCAGCAACGCACAACCGGATTCAACACGGAGGGTCGGGCTAGTACCCATCTCGACTTCTCCAGCAACTTTAATGTAGGAGGGCATCGATTCGGTCGCGCCGTATGTGTCGCTTGCCTTGACCGCATACCCATCCACAGAGCTTCGCGTAAAATTCGGGAGAGCGTGCAGGGTAAAAACATCCTCTGCGCATACCCGATTTAATGACTGAAGAACACTCACTGTCTCAGATTCTATTTCGGTGAAATCAAGATACGAAAATAAAACCTTCAGGGCATCAGCTGGGGGAATTAATGTCAAAAACTCCGCCATATCACCTTATCCAAAACGTAAAAGATAACAAATAGATTGCCAACCCGACCATAGCCAAGGCATTAATTCGTAAAATCTGCCAATTGGGTTTCAATCCCAATTCGATATTCCGCAAGACGATGATCTGGTAAATTGCCAGTGGAATTGTCAGCAAAGGTGCCCAGGATAAACTAAGCGGTATCCCAACAAGCGGTGCAGCAACAAAAAACACATAAGCGCCGATCATTAAAATATTGTGTACAGGAATGGCGCGCTGCCAGGTAAGTCGGATCAACAAGGATTGATGTTTGTGCTTGAGATCAATTGCATAATCAGGAAATTCCAGCACCAATAAATAAGACAACGATAAAAGCAGAATTGGAAAGCTAAAATAACTCACCAGACGATGAATACTCTGAGCCTGAAGCATGAAGGCAATAATTGCAGGAAGACCACCAATCAAAACTGCCTGCGCAATCTCGCCATACCCTCTGTCAATCAATCGAACCGGTGGAACGGAGATGAATAATGCAATTAAAATAAAAGCGGCACAAAGAAACAACGTCGCCGGTTGAATTAACTGTTGAAAAATCAAATAAAAAACAATGACGGAGCAGATTCCAAGCAATGCAATCGAACTATAGAACAGGAATCTTAGTGCCGCATTTCGCTCCTGCAGGTTTTCTATGTTTTTCGGAAATAAATATTCCGGGGAGAAATATGAATTTAGTGAACCTGCCGCCGCAATTGCGCAAATAACGAACAAGCCACCACCCAAAAGGAGGGTCCTGTCCAATGAAATTCCTAAGTATGTGGCAACAGCTATTCCCAGCGAATAGGTCAGCCCTGCCAAAAGCAAACTAGCAGGGTGGAATAATTTAAGGAAATCTCGAATCGAAATTTTCATTAATCCCGGCGGTCAGTCGTTAATAAATTTACGTAAATCACGATGGTGAATTTGGTTGTGCCTATAAACCATTTTTATCATCTCGGCCAAAGCAACTATTCCAAGGAAAGGATGCCGGCCTTCCCGCTGTAAATCTTCGGTGGTTAGGCTTTTTACCAAGGAGATCATTTCGGAGCGTCCGTCCTGAAACAACTTCATTATTTCTTGGCGTGAGGCGTCTTTTATCAAATCCTGCTGCCTGGCATTATACCTATCGATGTCAAAGTCTTCCGCTGCACCTTTTCCGCCAGCAAGAATATCATTGAACAACCGGAAAAACCCCTGCTCTGCCGATACAAAATGTGCCAGAACATCTCGAACGGTCCATTCCGAGCCTTCGGAATAAACCATAATCCCCCAATTTTCGTCAATAAGGGAGCTGAAAAAAGCGATTGTTTTATCGCCTTCAGACTTAAGTCGATCCGCCAAAAAAGCAGGGGTCTCTGTCATCCTATTCCGTTATACAAGAGAATAACCACCATCCACGACGATGGTCTGCCCGGTAATATATTCATTTTTTAGAAGGAATTCGATTACACCGGTAATTTCTTCTGCCTTGGCAACCCGGCGCAAAGGGATTTTTGCCACCAGCTTCTCCCATTCACCGTCCGGCATGGTTTTACTCGGAAAAACAAACCCTGGTGCGATGGCGTTGGCACGGATATCAGGCGCCAGAGAACGTGCAAGCAGACGCGTCAGGGATTCCACGCCAGCCTTGCTCATCACATATGTCGGGTACCCGGACCAGGTCTTATTGGCACCTACGTCCGAGATATTGATTATCAATCCGCCTGCATCCATCCGCGAGGCGGCGTATTGAGCGCACAATAAGGGTGCTCGAAGGTTCAATGCCATTTCAGAATCGAAATCTTCTGCTGCCACATTCGGTAATCGATCAGTATTCATGGTGGATGCAGAATTAATCAATATACGAAGATTGCATCCCATGGAATCAATTTCTTGAAACAATTTTTCGATTTTTGATGGATCCCGTAAATCTGCCTTGAAAATATTCGCTACACCTCCTAGGGAAAGAATGTCTTTCCGGGTGCGCTCAGCTGCATCGGTTGAGGTATTGTAATGAAGCGCGACAGCGTATCCCAACCGCGCCAACGACAGTGCCATTTCGCGGCCGAGACGATGAGCTGCGCCCGTAACAACAGCCAAGCGAGGTTTTTCTCCACTCATCATAGCAGTGTTTTACCACAAAAAAGACCCTGGAGGCAAATCAGCTCCAGGGTCAAGTAAAATAATAATCTTTATTTCTTGAAGAAGTTCGATACAAAGAACCAGATATTCGCAGGGCGTTCGGCCAACCGCCTCATGAAATAAGGATACCAATGAGTCCCGAACGGGACATAAATTCGCACGGGATATCCTTCCTTGGAAAGTTGCTCCTGAAGGTCTCGCCGAATTCCATAGAGCATCTGGAACTCCAAGCCTGATTTGGGCAGCCCGACCTTTTCGGCATATGACTTGGCAAAGGCAATGCGTTTTTCATCGTGTGTCGCAATTGCGGGAATTGGAGGAATCCTGCCATTCGCACTTATCACTGTTTTCCTTGCCAGGGAAGCATCAATAAGGATGGAGGCGAGTATATCAAAATTGGCATCCACGTCAGATTTTTTTGGGTAAGCCACGCTGGAAGGTTCCTTGTAAGCCCCTTTAACCAGCCTGAAACTGGTTCCCTTCTCCAACAAGCTTTTCACATCGTTTTCAGCACGAAACATGTACGACTGAACCGCCATGCCTACGGTCTGGACGGTAAACCCGCTGGACAACATGGCATTAAAAAGCTCGATAGTTGTATCTGAATAAGGCGAATCTTCGATATCGATTCTTACAAAATTTCCATACTGGCGTGCACGTTCCAGGATGCGGGTGAGGTTCTCAGCGCAAAGCTTGTTATCCATCCCCATGCCGATCTGGGTCAGTTTTATCGACACATTCGATCTTATTCCAGCCTTGTTTATGTCCTCCAATATGGCGATGATTCCATTTGCGGATTGGTTCGCTTCATCTGCATTGGTTGTATGTTCCCCCAGCTGATCCAGCGTGGCGTTAATCCCTCTGGAATTCAATTCAGCGACGACGCGCTCTGCATCCTCCATGCGCTCTCCAGCCACAAATCGGGAAGCCATGCGCCAGGCAAAGTCCCATTTTGTAACAAGGTTATGTGCCCATTCGGCCTTTGAAAGATAGATGAAAAAGGTTCGCAACATTTCTGCCTCTCCTTAATAATCCGCATCGGTTGTGAATTTTTACGCAAATATATTGTAGCATATAAGTCAAAAGCTCAATTGTGTTATACTTTTTTTCGCTTTTTTGCTCATAGTAAGGAAAAGCACCAATATCAGGTGACGTATGCCAAGGTTCGCGAAATTCTGCTGGTTTGTACTGGCGTGGACAATTCTGGTTATCCTTTGGGGTGCTTTTGTTCGAGCAACAGGCTCGGGCGCAGGTTGCGGCAGCCATTGGCCGCTGTGCAACGGAATGATTATTCCCCAATCCGAGCAAGTCGAAACGTCCATCGAATTTACCCACAGGCTGCTTAGTGGAGTCGCTCTACTCCTGATATTTGCTATGCTAATTTGGGGATGGAAGGTCTCCGATAAGGGCCATCCTGTTCGAAAAGGCCTCATTGCATCAACTGTTTTGATAATTACCGAAGCTTTGCTGGGCGCAGGTCTTGTACTATTTGAGCTCGTTGCTGCCAACCAGTCCGTCACACGGGCAGTGGTTATGGCGTTCCACCTACTGAACACTTTTCTTCTTCTCGCAGCAATCACTCTTTCCGCCTGGTGGGCAAGCACGGGAAAGCCAATTGTGGTGAAAAACCAGGGAAAAATCCCCTTTTGGCTAATATTGGCGTTGGTAGGCGTGGCGCTAATTGGGATGAGCGGTGCCATCACAGCCCTAGGTGACACACTTTTTCCAGCCGAAAGCTTAGCCCAGGGACTTGAGCAAGATTCTGAGGCCAACGCGCATTTTCTTATCCGTTTACGGATATATCACCCGCTCATTGCAATTCTTGTGGGGGCATACATTTTGCTTCTCGTTAAACTCTTGCGGAACCGCGGGGCAGGAAATTTCTTCACGCAAGTTCGGTTCAGTATTGTTCGTACTAATTCTGATACAATGGGCAGCCGGGCTCGTGAACGTTATCCTGCTTGCTCCTGTATCGATGCAACTTATTCATCTCCTGTTCGCAGACCTGGTCTGGATCACCCTGGTGCTATTTACAGCCGCGACACTTTCTCTTGTCCCGGGCGATTTGAAACCAGATCCAAATCTTGAGGCAGTGTGAGAAAAAGAGAGACTTCCTATTTGACCCGCTGGTTTTCGCTTGCGTTAATTATTATTGCAGTCGTGCTGTTAATATTTCAATTGGTGACTTATAGCAGGCTGCGCACTTTTTTCCCACCCGGAATGACCATAGCCGGCATCAAAGTCGGTGGTACAGATCCGCAAACAGCCAGCCAGCGCTTACTTCAAGTGTACGCCAACACACCTGTTGAGATTCGCCTCGGAAATCAAATCGTTCTATTGGATCCATCAAGCGCAGGATATTCGATCAATCTGGATTCGATGCTTGCAGCAGCGGATTACGAAAGGACAGGCGGCGCTTTTTGGCTTGGATTTTGGGACTATCTATTGAATCGCCAACCCGCCCCTGTTGAAATCCCTTTGATCGATGCGCTCGACCACGAACAACTTGATGCTTATCTTCTGAACGAAATCTCAGCGCGCTACGATACGCCAGCCATTCCAGCTCAACCGGTGGCTGGGAGCACACAATTTCAAACCGGTGTCCCCGGCCAATCACTTGATATAGAGCGCGCAGCAGTTCTAATTGAAGATGCACTGCGTTCACCTTCGAACCGCTCTGTTACCTTGCCGTTTTCCAATGTTAGGCCGCCTCGTCCTTCGGTAGAAAACCTGCAAATACAAATCCAGCAAATTATCGATCTGGCCGGATTTGACGGGATCGTTGGCTTCTATCTCAAGGATTTACAGTCTGGAGAAGTCCTCCACTTCGCCTACCAGGACGGAGAATTTAAACCGGTCAACCCGGATGTGGCTTTCACCGCTTCGAGCACGATCAAAATTCCTATCATGATTTCGACATACAAGAACTCAGGTCCGGCGTTGGATGAGCAAACAAGAGATCTCATCCTTGACATGATCACAAAATCTGAGAATCCCCAATCTGATGCATTGATGGCCAGACTCGACGAATACCGCGGACCACTGATCGTTACCGAGACCCTTAGACAGCTTGGGATCGAAAACACCTATATTGCCGGTTATTTCAAGGAAGGCGCTTTCCTTCTCGAAAATATATCGACACCCGCCAACTCTCGAACAGATGTGTCTACTAATCCTGACGCTTACAATCAGGTAACGCCTTCGGATATCGGAACTATCCTCGAAGACCTCTACCAATGTTCGGTAACGGGGGGAGGCGCTTTAATCGCAGCCTTTCCGGGGAAAATCGATAAAGCAGCCTGCCAGGAAATGGTCGATTTTCTAAAACAGGACAGGATCGGCGTTTTGATAGAAGCCGGTGTTCCAGAGGGAACTCAACTCGCCCACAAACACGGCTGGATAAGCGGACCTTCGGGTATTATTCAAAACATCAGTGACGCTGCCATTGTTTATACTCCAGGCGGGAACTATATCCTTGCCATTTATGTATACCATCCCGTTCAAGCCATCTGGGAACCCGTATCAGAAATGATTGCAAAGATGTCTGAAGCATCCTATAACTATTTCAATATTTCAGATTGACCTCCTGCGATGAGTGATGCATTAAACCTTTATCGTCTGCAACAACTGGACACGCGCCTGGCTCAAATTGAATCCAGGCTAAAAACCATCGCTGAAGCCTTGAATTCCAATGCCCAACTACAGGAAGCGAAATCGATTTTGGAATCGACCGCCGGCAGGAAACAGACGGTTTCACGCGAATTAAAGCAAAAAGAAATGGATGCTGCTGAAAAAAAGATAAAAATCGACCAGATCGAATCAAATCTTTATGCGGGCAACATCCATAACCCAAAGGAATTGCAGGGTTTGCAAGCGGAACTCGACTCGCTGAAACGAAACCTTGCCTCGCTTGAAGATCAGGAACTACAGGAAATGCTGACCCTCGACATGTTACAAGAAGAATATAAAATCGCATCTGAGAAATATACTGATATCCTCAATCGAGTCACCCTGGAAAACAAGGACCTGGTATTTGAACAAAGTAATTTGCAAAAGGAAGCAGAGCGGTTGACCGTGGAGCGTCTAGCAACAACGCAGTCGATCGAAAACAAACATTTATCCCTTTATAATGAGATTCGAGAACAGCGGCATGGCATTGCAGTAACCACCATAACCGACAACTCCTGCGATTCCTGCGGAGCGGTATTGACCCCTGCGCAGAAGCAGTCTGCACATCATTCCCATCAATTGTACCGATGCCTTTCCTGTGGGAGGTTTATTTACTCGTAAACTACTCCAGGGTGGACTAACAAACCCCTTTCAAGGGGGCAAAGTCAAAACACAACCGTATAATTCCATAATAAAATAGACCTATGTTCCCGGGTTTCCAAGTCGAGTTTGATTTACTTTCGTTGATTCTGGGTGCCATATTGGCCACGGTTTTTTGGTGGTTGATACAATTCATGCGCCCGCAATGGAAGCAATTTCGTGAAAGCCTAAGAAAGAAAAAGGGCAAGGAAGTCGAAAAGCCATCAAAGGGACTTGAGGACAGATATCGCAAGCTTGTCATGAGACAAGTGCAGGCAATGCACATGGCAGCATCCCTGTTTTCACTGGATGAGATCGTCATTCCACCGTTACTTTTGGCGCCACCTGCCCGCATCGAACCAGGTATGACCCATGCAGAAGAGGATGTGGTCAGCCAAACGCTTCCATACCTGCCTGCTTTCCCTGAACTTGCTGCCTCTTACAGAGCATCGAGCTTCTCGCTCGCCCAAGCCTTGGCTGGGAATACAAACATTGTGCTGATCGGGCAACCTGGCGCTGGAAAAACTGTTGCCTTAGCCCACTTCGCAAATCTGCTGATAAACCGATCTCCTGAGACCAGTCATCTCAGAGGATACATTCCATTTATCGCTCACATCAGCGATCTTGATATTCCTCCAAAGTCTAACGACTTGACTAATTCCATTATCGATATCCTATCAGAGCAGGCATCGGTATTCGATGCTGGGCGGATGCCAAAATTTGTCAGGCAGGTCTTCGAGAACGGACAGGCCATTTTATTACTTGACGGTCTCGATGAACTTGCCCCCGAATCTCTCAGGCAGGTCAGCGAGTACGTAAAGCAGGTAATAAAGAATTACCCAAAAACGAAGGTGGTTGCAACCGGTACGCCGGAATATATTGACGGGTTTTTCAACATGGGATTTTCACCCCTCGTGGTTCTTCCCTGGGGTGCTGATCAACAAAAAGATTTTCTCGATAAATGGGCCGATCTTTGGACCAGGTTTATTTCGAACGAGGCGTGGGCACAATCTTCTGTTCTCAGCGTCGACCCGGTCCTGTTGAATCAATGGCTGAGAACCGACGTGGTCAATCTTTCTCCGCTCGAATTCACGCTAAAAACCTGGGGAGCCTATGCAGGCGATATCCGAGGGTCGCGACCCATGGACTTTGTGGAAACGCATGTCCGCCGGATGATGCCCGACGGGATTCCCCTCGAGGCGTTGGGAGTCCTCGGGTATCAAGTCATTGCCAACGCGTCAACGGTTTTTGACAGTCGCAAAGGCAAATCGTGGATAAGGTCATTTGAACCCGCCGACGAGGAAAACGCAAGTACGTCCAATTCCTCGGAAGCCGGCAATTCAGATACGCCTTCCGCCAACCAGGACGAAATAATCGTCGACAATTTCGAAAGCACGCAACAAAAGAAAACGAAAAAGAAAGGTGGTGCAAAAGCTCCTGCACCTAAAGCCAGCTTGCTTTCCAAGCTGACGGATAGCGGCCTGCTCGAAAACCGCCGCAATGGACGCATGCGCTTTGTTCATCTGACCTTTGGAGGGATCCTTGCCGGGGAAGTAATGAATTCAGCCTCAGCGGCGATTATCCTCAACCAGGAACCTTGGAGTGGTCGCAACCTGGCGTTAAGTTCTTTCGCAGCCAAGGGCGATGCGACCGAGATGGTGTCCACTCTGCTTTCGCAACAAGATGAAATGCTGGATCGAAATAAATTATCCGCAGGACGATTCCTGCGAGATGCTCCCAGGCAGGCACCCTGGCGCGCAAAAGTGATGTCCGCTCTGGTGGAGCTGATAAAGACTGACAAGCCAGTAGCGCTTCGAATGCAGGCAGTCGCTTCCATCGCCATAAGCGAAGATCAAGCTGGGGCGATGTTGTTCAGGCAGCTTCTTCAATTATCGGACAAGGATATTCGGTGCATGGCCGTACTGGCCAGTGGCGCTATTCGAGATAACAAATCAACCGATCAATTGATAGCATTGATAGGAGACCTCAACCCGCAAGTCCGACATGCAGCATGCCTCGCTCTGGTATCCATAGGCACAGCTCAATCTCTAGAGGCAGTCGCTCGCGCACTGCTTCGGGGAGATGAGGACTTACGCAGAGCAGCTGCCGAATCCCTTGCAAACAACCGTGTTGAAGGACATGCCGCCCTCATGGAAGGCAGCAGCGCCAAGGATATTCTCCTCCGTCGAGCGGTGGTCTATGGACTGGCAAGGCTCCACGAGAAGTGGGTCACTGAAATTCTTGAAAAAATCCAGGTGGAAGATGAGCAATGGGTGGTTAGGAATGCAGCGGTCGAAGTGCTTGAATCGAGGACCAAGGTAAGCCCGCGTGTCCCCAGAAAACTGCAACCACCCCACGAAGCCCCCTGGTTGATAGAAATTGCTGGCAAGTATGGCGTTGGCATTGCTCCTGGCGCACCTACTACGGATTTGCTTCTTCGGGCACTAAAGAGCGAGAAGGAAGAAGAACGTCTCGCAGCCCTGGGTTACTTGAAGTACATGCCATCCGAAAGCGTTATGAGCGGACTTTTTCAAGTTTTCTTCTCGACTGATGATGCGCCAATGAAGGAAACCATTTTCTTGATCCTATGGGAATTTGCACTGGGGGGGATTAAAATTCCTTCTCCGATGCAGTATGGGCTAGGCTAAGCCAAATTCCCTGCGATGTGTTCCGCGGGGAATTCAGTCAAAGGATTTCAATATGCTTATAATCCATGCAACTCTAGTAACCTGGGAAAAACCAAATCAGATCCTGGCGGATCATGGGTTATTTATCGGACATGATGGAAAAATTGAGGATATTGGTCCCTCTCGTGAAATCATAGCCCGCCATCCAGGGGCTCTTCTCCTGGATGCGCAATCTCAGCTTGTACTCCCTGGAAATATTTGCGCGCACACGCATTTTTATGGAGCTTTTGCAAGAGGCATGGCAGTACACGGGAAACCTCCCATTGCGTTTCCGGATATCCTGAAGCAGCTATGGTGGCCACTGGACCAAGCCCTGTCCGAAGATGATATCCGTTATTCAACATTGGTATGCCTGGTAGATGCCATCAGGCACGGAACGACTACTTTATTTGATCATCACGCTTCCCCAAACTTTATTGACGGGTCCTTGGACGTCATTGCTGAATCGGTTCAGCAATCCGGGCTCAGGGCAGTGCTGTGCTACGAAGTAACCGACCGAGGAGGAAAAGAAAAAGCAATTGCAGGCATAAATGAAAATGTGCGATTTAGTAATAAAGTTGCCAACGATGGGACCTCCCTTTTGGCTGCCACCTTCGGGCTTCATGCGCCGTTGACGCTTTCCGATCGCACGCTTGATTCTTGCCTGTCGGCTCACCCATCGCACGGGGGATTTCACACCCACCTCTCCGAAAGTCCCTGGGACGCCAAAAAAGTGAAAAAGGATGGTCATGGGACGCCGACCGGTTGGTTAAAGAAGCATGGCATCCTGGGACCGAAATCCATCGCAGCTCATTTTGTTCACTCAACCAATGCTGAGAGAAAAATGATTGCCGAATCGGGCACATGGATCACCCACCAGCCGCGGTCCAACATGAACAATGGAGTAGGCGTAGCACCGGTGGAGGAATTACTTGATTCGGGGATTAAAGTCTGTCTAGGGAATGATGGATTTTCTAATGATATGTACGAGGAGTGGAACGCTGCCTATTTGCTCCCGAAATCTCATCAAAAAGACCCGCGTGCGATGAATGGTTATAAAATTGTGGATATAGGAATTTACAACAATGCCGCCCTGGCCAATATGTTTTTCCCGGTGGAACTTGGAGTCATAAAACCAGGCGCGGCAGCGGATCTGATTTTCATAGACTACGACCCGTACACAGAATTGACCTCCGGGAATCTACCCTGGCATATCTTGTTCGGCTTTCGATCCGGGATGGTGACGACTACCATCGTCAACGGCAAGGTATTGATGAGGAACAGAGAACTGACCACCCTGGATGAAGTTCAGATCATGAGACATGCCAGAGAGCTGTCAGTCCAGGTTTGGAAAAGGTACGAAAAGCAATTTAAATCATCTCGTTAGGAAACTCACATGTTAACCGACAAACGATGGACCCTAGCGGTATTGGGGGGAACAGGCAAAGAAGGTAAAGGACTCGCCGCCAGGTGGGCAAAGGCTGGGTTATCGGTGGTCATTGGCTCAAGGAACAAGGACAAGGCCAAAGAGACTGCTGCAGAGATAAACACAGCAAATTGTCCCATATTGGTGCAGGGAGAAGATAATCTAAATGCGACGCGCGCGGCCGATATTGTCGTTCTAACGGTTCCATATTCAGCCCACCGGGAGACGCTCGAGTCAATAAAACCCGCCATGCAGGGTAAAATTCTTGTGGATGTCACGGTGCCATTGGTTCCTCCCAGGGTAACCAAAGTTCAGTTGCCGCCTGCGGGATCGGCTGCCCTCGAGGCGAGGGAAATCCTTGGTGACGCTGCCGAAATCGCATCTGCCTTCCAAAACATTTCTTACGAACATCTTCAGGGGGATAAAGAAATTGGCTGTGATGTTCTTGTCACCGGTACAAGCAAAGAAACACGGACGGTCGCATTGGAACTGGTCTCACAAGCCGGATTGACAGGGTGGGACGCAGGTCCTTTAGAAAACTCGATGGTGGCTGAAGGTCTCACCAGCATACTGATTCATATTAACAAGCAATACGGTGCTAATCATGCCGGAATTACAATAACCGGTGTGGCGAATAAAAAACAACCACCTCAGGAAATATCAAATTAAATGGCTTTATCGTTAACCCCGCTCAAGGGGATCCCGATCGTCACCCCAGGTATGGACCTTGTCGAGGTGATAATAACGGGCTTGGACTCCTCCAACCTTGAACTACAAGACAGTGACATAATTGTCATCGCACAGAAAATTGTAAGCAAGTCCGAAGGGAGGCTGGTTAATCTTGCAACAGTAACCCCTTCCGAGTCTGCAATTGAACTGGGGATCAAAGCAGACAAGAATCCGCGGCTGGTTGAATTAATCCTGAGAGAGAGCAATAAAGTACTTCGCACACGTCCGGGAACTATCATCGTCGAGCACAAACTGGGTTTTATTTGTGCCAGCGCAGGAATTGACCATTCCAACGTGAGAGGCGAAGGAAGCGTGAACGAAGAGTGGGTTTTACTCCTCCCCGAAAATCCCGACGAATCTGCTCGTCATATCAGAAAATCCCTGGAAACAAAATACGGCGTGCCTATAGGTGTGCTCATCAACGATTCGCATGGGCGCGCATGGCGCATCGGAACAGTCGGGATAACCGTCGGGATCAGCGGTATTCCCGCAGTCGTTGATGAACGTGGATGGAAGGACTTATCAGGATATACATTGAAGATAACGGAAGTAGGGGCTGCCGATGAGCTGGCCGCAGCAGCCTCTCTTGTGATGGGACAGGCTGCGGAAGGGACACCAATTGTCCATGTTCGCGGCTTTCCCTACCCTCTGAGGGAAAGCCATCTCGGAGAGCTCCTGAGACCGAAGGAGCAAGACTTCTTTAGGTAATACCCCCAATAGAAAAGGATCAAAATGAAAAAAATTCCTGACAGCCACTTGGATTTGCTAAAAGACGAAATAAAGGCCATCGCCTACCTTGCTACGATCATGAAAGATGGCTCACCTCAGGTCACGCCCGTTTGGTTCAACTTCGATGGCGAGAATATTTATATAAATTCTGCAGAAGGACGCATCAAGGACCGAAACATGCGCGCGCGCCCCGTGATTGCCATAACCATCCAGGATCCTGCCACCTTTTACCGGTATCTACAATTGCGCGGCAGAGTGATCGATTTTTCCCACGACGGCGCTGACGACCACATCGATGCGCTGTCGTTCAAATATACAGGCAAGCCGCAATACGAATGGCGAAACAAGAGTGAAAAGAGAATCAAATATAAGGTCCAGATCGACAAAGTGGATGCACATTAAGTGGATGCCCAACTCTTTCTTCGATCTCGACGAAGCGTTAGAAGGTTCAGTGGACAGCCTGTAGACACTAACCTGCTCAACCGTATCATTGAAACTTCAACGTTTGCCCCTTCAGCCCATAACAGCCAACCCTGGCGATATGCCGTTATTTCCAATCAGCGCATGAAAAAGTTATTGGCGGATGGCATGGCAATAGAATTTACACGCGACCTTTCAATGGATGGCCTTGCGGAAGTTGAAATCCACCGCAGGCTGGAGCGGTCCCGGAATCGAATCGAACAGGCACCGGTCGTGATCATTCTCTGCCTCGATGAATCAAATCTCGATCAATACAACGATGACCGAAGGCAAGGCGCGGAAACAATCATGGGCATCCAGTCTGTTTCGATGGCAGGGCTTCAGCTCTTGTTGGCAGCGACAGCCGAAGGGTTAGGGGGAGTCTGGACATGCGGTCCCCTCTTTGCTCCAGATACCGTCCGATCGGTTCTTCATCTTCCTGAATCATGGAAACCGCAAGGTATGATCCTTTTGGGTTACCCGGATGAGTCTCCTCGAAGCAAGGAAATCAAATCAATCGAAGAAGTCGTAAAATTCATCGATTAATTGCAAAAAACGGAGAGACGATGAAAATCGTTGCCCTCGCAGGTGGAGTGGGTGGAGCTAAGCTGGTGGATGGGTTGGCGCAGATCCTGCCGGCTGATGATTTAACTGTGGTGGTCAATACAGGAGATGATTTTCACCACTGGGGATTAAAAATATGCCCGGATTTGGATACCGTCTGTTACACCGTCGCCGGGTTGGCTAATCCCGAAACAGGGTGGGGGCGCAGTAATGAGTCTTGGAATGTGATTTCCGAGATCTCCAGGTTGAATGGAGTTGACTGGTTCAGAATCGGGGACCGCGATCTTGCCACCCACATCGAAAGGACAGAACGCCTCGCATCAGGTCAGAGACTCTCTGAGATCGTACACGACTTCTGCCAATCCTGGGGGATCGAGGTCACGATTTTGCCCATGTCCGACGACCCCGTCGCAACGATCGTCAATACCGCCGAACATGGCGAGTTGTCTTTCCAGGAATATTTTGTACACCAACATTGTGATCCAAAGATTAAAGGATTTAAGTTTGCCGGAGTTGAGTTCTCGCGACCAGCCATCGGGGTATTGGAATCAATCGCAGGTGCGGATGCAGTAATCTTATGCCCGTCCAACCCCTGGGTGAGCCTGGATCCAATTCTTTCCGTCCCCGGCATCCTCCCGGCGATAAAATCCAGGAAAATTGTTGCAGGGGTTTCATCCATCGTAGGTGGAGCCGCCATCAAAGGGCCTGCTGCAAAAATGTTCTCGGAGTTGAACATTGAACCCTCTGCATTCGCGGTAGCTCAACATTACGCAGGTATGATTACACATTTCGTCATGGATTTAATCGACCAAGATCTTGAGCGGAGTATTTCCAGCCTGGGGATGAAAACGACTGCCGTCAACACGGTGATGAAAACGCGGGATGACCGACGCCAGCTTGCCGCAGATGTGCTAAACTTTGTGCAGAGAACGGCATGACCATTTGGGCGATCGTACCTGTTAAGCCATTATTAATTGGAAAATCCCGCCTGGGCAGCGTTCTCTCCGGCGAGGAACGCGCCAGGCTAAACCGGATGCTGCTCGAACGAACGCTTGGAGTTTTGAAGGATACACCCAGCATTGATGGCTCATTGGTCGTGAGCAGGGATCCCGAAGCCCTGGCGATTGCACGCCAGTTTGGTTCCAGAACAGTGTTCGAGCATGGACAAACTCAAACCGATCTAAACCTGGCTCTTTTACGGGCGACGACGGTCGCAAAGGCGTTTGAAATTAATGGGATACTGGTGCTTCCGGCTGATCTTCCACTGATTTCCCCGGAGGATATCCAAGCCCTGGTGGATCAGACCGTAAAATCTCCGGTGGTCATCATCGCCCCGGACCGTCACAACGATGGGACGAATGCCATGCTCATGAGTCCGACGGGATTGATCAAATTCGATTATGGCCCGAACTCCTTCAACCGTCATTGCATGCACGCACTGGAGGCTGGCGCCAAGCTGGAGATCGTCAGGCGGGTCAATCTGGGTCTTGACCTGGATTTCCCGGATGACCTGGATTATTTCGAACAAATCCAAACTACAAGACAGGAGACGAGATGACAAAGAGAGTAGCACTTTACTTGCAGGATTCGCACGACCTTCGAGACGGGCTCGACTACGTGAAATACGCCGAAGAGAAGGGTTTTGAGGCAGTCTGGCAGGCGGAATCGCGCCTGGTACGCGATGCCATCGTCCCCATGGCAGCGTACGCAGCCGTCACAAATCGGATCAAAGTCGGCTCAGGCGTCATCAACAACTGGACGCGAAACATCGGCCTGCTTGCCGCCACCTACCTGACGCTGGATGACCTGGCTCCGAACCGAATTATCTGCGGAATTGGCGCCTGGTGGGATCCACTTGCGAAGAATGTCGGAATAGACCGCCGCAAACCACTCACCGCGATGAAAGAAACCGTGTTGATTATGCGGCAGCTGCTCAAACTCGAGCGGGTCACCTTTCATGGTGAATTCATCCACGTGGACGGAATTGAATTGGACGTCGTTCACGGCCGCAGGGAGCCGCGGAACGTGCCCATCATGATCGGAGCGACAGGCGACCAGATGATGGAACTCACTGGTGAAATTGCCGACGGCGCGGTGCTCAATTACTGCGTACCGCCTGACTACAACCACAAGGCGCTTGAGTTGCTCGAAAAAGGAGCCAAAAAAGCTGGACGAACCTTGAACGACCTGGACCGGCCGCAACTTATCGTCTGCTCGGTGGACCAGGACCACGACCGGGCTATTGAGACGACCAAAATGCTGCTCTGCCAATACCTTGCACAGCAACCTCACATCGCCAAGGCCAGCGGCGTGTCGCAAGAAATCGTTGCGGAGATCCAATCCATTTTGGGGTGGCCGGCCACCAAAGAACAGATCAACAAGGCGAAACATCTCGTACCCGATGACCTGGTATTACGGATCACAGCTTCAGGCACACCCGAAGAAGCCAGGCAGAAGGTTAAGGAATACGAAAACAATGGATGCACTTGCCCGATCCTTTACCCGGTCGGCGGAAATGTGAGACTTCTCATCGACACTTTTGGCACACAGCGTAAAGCTGTCTCAATACACGTCGTGAAACCAGGACCGAGAATGGGCAGTCCTAATCTGGTTTGTGGTATGATATCCAATTTGCGGCTGTATGCGCGACAATCTTGAAGGAATGACTATGACGACCGAAACATTGGCTTCTTCCCCCCATTTGAGAGAAGAATACGAACGGATGGCAGCCCTCTTTGATGCACAGCCCGGCATCGTTCAGCGTTTTCTTGAAGCCCAGGCGCGTGTCATCGCTGAGGCGTTAATCGAGCATATGCCTCAAGTACGGTTCTCGCTCCCCGATCGCGTGGTAGGAAATGTGGCACATCTTGGCGAGAATGCACCCATGTCGGTCCCTCAAAGTTCTCGGGAACAAGTCGTGGGTGGTGTGAGGAACCGGCTGCTCAATAAAGACGTCCGGCTGGAGCTGCGCCAACGACTAAACGCACTTGAACAATCCCCGGACCAGGCAATCGCTAGCAGTACAAGCCTAATCCGTTTTGCCACAGTGATCCATATGGTTCATAACATACTGCCATCGGGTCGCAGCGTCACCTATATTGCCGATGAAGATGACGAAATTCCCACCATTCCCCAAGTCGATGCGCTTGAACCTGAATCAGCCATCACGGCTGCGACAGATGCCATCGCTGAGGAGGGAAAAGCGGATGAAGGACGAGGCGAGCTGCTCGTTCCATTTGTCCCGGCCGCAAGAAGGTTTTTCCTACCTCAATGGGTTGCCTTTGACGAGAAGAACAACCTGCTGGTTGGCTCGATCGAAGAGGCTGAAGCGCATATTGCCTCCATGCAGCGATTCATGACAGTCCTGCACTCCGCGATTGCATTGGCGTCGTATATCGTCGCCGACGAGGAATACCAAAAGAAACGCTACGGCATTTTGGGACAGTTGATTAACCAGGGACGTGCGCTATGCACCTATCAGACCAAGGCAATCATCAGCAAAATTAAATCCCGGGCAAAAGCACATGATTTGAACAGAGGTTTAAGTTTGAGTCTGCCCTATTTTGATGACCAGGAACTACAGGTGAACTTCAGCAAATTCGAAGTAATCCCGGCTGGGAGAATTATGTTTGTGCCTGCCTTCGTGGTGCGCGCTTCCCGTGAAGAACAAGCCAAAGTTGCCCAGGATACACGGTTAAATCCATCCTCGCGCCGACACCTGCTTGCTGAACTTCAACTCCTGGAGGATGCGTTCAAATCCTCCGAAGAAATTCATTAAGGTTCCAAATGTCAATCCTTTTTACAGCGGGTTTATTGATCGTTTTCTTCTTTCTTTCGCTCCGAGCTGCACCGCGGGAAAAAGCGGAAGATGCGCACATCCACGGCGCCGGGCAAGTGGGATTATTGGCTGCCCTGGCACTGTTTGGCGTGGATTATTTCACTTCCTATTTCTACGCCACCGGCGAAATGATGCATGCTCTGCATCCCTATGGTCTGGAACATCTTGCCTATTACGCGGTGATGGTTATCGGGTTGGCCAATCTCGTGTTTGGCGGCTTGTATATGTATTCATTAGGGGTGTTCAGTGAGGGAGGTGGTTCATTCACCGCTGCGCTTCGCTATCTCGGACCATCACTAAGCCTGATTGTCGCTTTTATTCTTCTCCAAGATTATATTTTTACTATCGTCGTTTCCACTCTTTCCGGCGTGGATCAGCTGCTTTCACTCCGGCAGGCCGGGGGAATTGCCTGGTACTGGCATTTTCTAATCGGAGCAAGTCTCGTCGGAATTACCTGGTACATTACCATTCGCGGTCGAGGGGAATCGGCGCGGGTTGTATTCACGGGGCTTGGGCTTTTCGTGCTCCTGACTCTCACCATGGTCATCGGTTTGATTATCGCAAAATATACGAATGTACCGCCTCTGCCCACCGAAGAGGCGATAATTGAGACGACATCCATATCGGAAGCACTATTTCACTTACTGGGTGCTTCTATGAAAGGGCTGGTCGCTTTGACCGGTCTGGAGGCCATGTCGAACGGCATCCAATTTGTTATGGATAAGGACCCTTCAGTTGTCGCATGGGGTCGTAGAGTCTTACCGAAACTGGAGAAAGTCTGGCATTTCTATAGCGGTAAATCAGGCATCGGCCGAATAGTTCAGACTTCATTTCTGTTCTACGGCGCTATCACAACATTATTTTTGACCTATTTTTCCATCCACTTTAATGCCTATGATGACGTAGCAGGTCGAAGCCTGGTTGGGAACCTGGCCTTCATCGGCTTTAATGCAATTTCCGCTAGCGGAGGATTTGTCCTATTCTGGACATATCAAATTTTAGCTGTCGCGCTGCTTACCGCAGCATCCATGACAGCCTTTCAGGACCTGCAGGCTATCACGTGGAGAAACGTCGCGATCGGCGAGCTTCCGGAGGTGGTTGTGTATCGAAACCCGAAAGGGACATTTACACGCCCAGTCACAGCTGCAGCCATCGTTGCGATTTTCATCCAGCTTTTGGTCAGAGGCAACACAAGTACAGCCATTCCCTATTACGGCGTGGGCGTGTTTATGCCCATTGCCATCATGGGTCTGGCCATGCGCGAACATGTTAAAGAAAAAGTGACCGGCAGAAATCGAACCTTGGGATTAATCGGTACAACTTTTGCGACTGCGCTTGCCACATTTATTTTTGTCGGTCAGATTGTCACAAAATGGAATGAAGGCGGCTGGGTGGTGCTGATCGTGTTCACTGCGCTGATCATTCTCGCGCACCTTGTCCTTATGTCTCCGGCAGGATACCGAGATCCGGAGGATATCCATCGCGTCATAAGAGAAAAATCTCGAATCCAGGGTTCCACTGGTAACATTGTGGAATGGCAATCGTTGAAGATCCAGGAATATCGTTACACCTTGCTCATGGGATTTTCAAAAGTGGCGGGATGGTTCGGAATATTCAAACCGATGAAATATGACACACTTCAAGCGCCTGCACCATTCGGTACATTTGAAGAGGCCGTGCATCATACCGGGGAAAAAACCTTCTTAGAGGAATATGTAGAAGAAAATCAACCCAAGCAGCAACCCCGTCTGGGTGGACCACCCCCCGAAGCTGGCCCGGTCGACCAGGAACCTGAATAATCCAAAGTTCCGGCACCTTCTTTAGCAGTTTCAATTTATGCCAACCACGCCAATTCAGGCAATGAGCGTCAAAGAAGTCCTTCTTGCGATGGATTCATCGCCTGAAGGACTTTCCTCTGTTGAGGCCGAATCAAGATTGTCTTTGTACGGCAAAAACACTCTGCATGAACAACCCAAGACCCCGCTATGGCAAAAATTTATCGATCACTTAAGGCACCCGGTGATTTGGGTGACCGTCGGGGCAAGCCTTATCGCCGCCATCATCGGGGATTGGATACTTGCACTGGTCATACTCGTCCTTTCCTTCGCCAATAGTATATTTCTCTTTTGGCGGGAATACCGTGCCGAGCAGGCGATCCAAAAACTGCAACTGATCCTTCCCATCTATGCCCATATTATCCGCGATGGACAGGAGACACATGCCAACGCCCAGGAAATCGTCCCTGGCGACGTGCTCATCCTGGAAGAGGGCGATAATATTCCTGCAGATGCACGGGTAATCGAAGAATACGGTCTGCGGACCAATAACTCCACCTTGACCGGAGAGGCTGTGCCCTCCCGGAAAATTGCAGATCCTTCCTACCTCGAAGGCCGCAGCGAGCTCGAGCAGCCTAATCTCATTTTCGCCGGTACCTCCGTCGCAGCCGGGACAGGCAGAGCGGTCGTTTACGCCACAGGCATGTTGACCCAATTCGGTCGTATCGCCCACTTGACCCAGTCCTCCCAGGAACCGCCATCCCGATTGAAAGTTGAACTCGAGCGGACCATGGGAATCATCACGTGGGTCGCCATTGGTATCGCCGGGCTCATTCTTCTTGTAAGTTATACCGATCCCGCTGTACGCAGCCGGCTCTCCGACCCGCGCCTGTTGGCACTAGGCATCCTGGTGGCTGCCATCCCCGAAGGATTGCCGGTCACACTGACCCTTTCGCTGGCCATGGCCGTTCAACGATTGGCGCAAAAAGGCGTTTTGGCAAAAAAGTTGAACATCGTTGAGACACTTGGGAATGTTTCCGTGATATGCACGGATAAAAGCGGCACGCTTACCCAAAACCAGATGACCGTGCGCGAAGCCTGGGTTTCCCATCAGCGCATCAAGGTGACTGGAGCTGGTTATGAACCTCGAGGAGAATTCATCCCCTCGCCGGTCGGTCAGGCGTTTGAAAACGAATTCAAAACATTGATGGAGGCGGCCGCCTGCTGCAACAACGCGCGGGTGATCGCACCTTCACTTGAACATCCCATGTGGACCAACCTCGGCGACCAGACCGAGGCTGCATTAAAGGTCGCAGCGCTTAAATTCAACGTGAACGAAGACTCGTTGGAGATTACCCACCCAAGATTCCACGAGATACCCTTTGATGCACGCCGAAAACGGATGACCACAATCCATAAAGTTCTCGATAAAGAAGTAGCCTTCGTCAAAGGCGCTCCTCGAGAAGTCTTGCAGCTTTGCACCCACATCCAAATCAACGCTCAAGCCGTCCCTCTGACCAATGCAATCCGCGCTGAGATCCTGACCGCCAACGACGACTACGCTAGAAACGCCCTTCGGGTGCTGGCTTTGGCACGCCGGGAACTGCCACCAAAACCATCTTCCTACGCGGGGGATTCCATTGAGTGCGACCTGACCTTCCTCGGATTAATGGCCATGATGGATCCGCCTCGCCCCGAGGTGGAATCGGCGATCCGCACTTTTCGAGAGGCAGGCATCCGCATCGTCATGATCACCGGGGATTATGGCCTCACCGCCGAATCGCTCGCGCGACGTGTGGGCATGCTGTCCACGCCCAATCCGCGCATCGTCACCGGCCAGGACATGGAAGAAATGTCGGAAACGGACCTGGCCAAGACTCTGGAGCAGGAGGTTCTATTTGCGCGAATGGCACCGGAGCACAAATTAAAGCTTGTCTCGGCTTTTCAATCCAGGGGTGATGTTGTCGCAGTGACCGGAGACGGCGTCAATGACGCCCCAGCGCTTCGCAAAGCGGATGTCGGTGTGGCAATGGGTATTATCGGAACGGACGTTGCCAAGGAAGCGGCAGATATCATTCTTACCAACGATAATTTTGGCGCCATCGTCTCAGCCATCGAAGAGGGGCGCGCGGTTTACGATAATATCCGGAAATTTCTCACATATATCTTTTCAAGTAATGTGCCCGAGATGATTCCCTTCCTTGTGACGGCCATGTTCCCTATTCCGCTTGCCTTGACCGTCAGGCAAATTCTCGCCGTGGACCTTGGCACCGACCTCATGCCCGCCCTCGGGCTTGGAGTGGAACAACCGGAACCCGGTATCATGAAGAAACCGCCCCGGTCAAAAAAGCAAACCGTTGTCGACAGCGGATTGCTCTGGAGGTCCTTCGGCTGGCTGGGCATGATCGAAGTGTTGTTATGTTATGCCGGTTTTTTTGGAGTATTTTTTGTGACCGGCAATCTGGGGAGGTATGTTCCATTCTTCGCCGGAATAGCCGTTCCCGAAAATCTTTACACACCGATGGGCTTGCTAGCTGCATACGCCATCGCCAATACGGTGTATCATGCCGGCGTTGTGACCGCGCAGGTTGGCAACGTTTTTGCCTGCAGAACAGAGACAGCTCACAATTCTCAAATAGGCTGGTTCAGCAACAAATACATCTGGATAGGAATTGGAATAGAATTAATCATCATCTTTCTTTTGATCTATATCCCGTTCCTGGCAGGAGTCTTTAATCACGTTGAGATTCCGCTGTATTATTGGCCAGGCTTGTTCATGTACGCTGCGATCCTATACGCACTCGAATGGATACGAAAAGCTGCAATGCGTCGCAGATATCGGAAGCAATCAGTTCGCTAATTATCAAAAGGAGGACACGCATTATGAAAATCATTGTGATGGGCTGCGGACGAGTCGGGTCTCAGGTCAGCCTGGTGATGTCCGCACATGGACACGATGTCACCGTGATCGACCATGATAACAATGCGGAAAACCGCCTCGGCGCGGACTTCAAGGGCAGGCTGCTGCGAGGGCTGGGGTTTGATAGAAAAGTGCTGTTGGAGGCTGGCATTGAAAGCTGCGATGCGTTCACGGCTGTCAGTTCTTCCGACAATGCCAATATAGTGGCTGCGCGCATCGCGAGAAATATCTTCAAAGTTCCTCGCGTAGTCGCAAGACTTTACGATCCCCGGCGTGCAGAAATTTACCAGAGACTTGGGTTACTGACTATTTCGACAACCACATGGGGTGCTGAACGGATCTTTGAGCTGATTACCCATTCAGATCTGGACGTGTTCTACTCATTTGGCCGGGGTGAAGTTTCCATGCTCTCATATGAAATCTCCACCCTGCTGGCAGGACGAACAGCAAAGGATATTACCGTCCCTGGTGAGATCACCGTCGTTTCGGTTACCCGGGACGATAAGGCGTTCATTCCGTCCAGCGGGACAACATTCAAAGAGGGCGATGTCGTCCACCTGGCGGTAATATCAACGGCGATGCCCCGCCTGGAAGAAATGCTTGGCCTTGAAAGGAGGGTATAACGATGTTTGTCATCATTGTCGGAGGTGGCAATACAGGTTCCTATCTATCCAAGCTGTTGATCGACGCCGGCCATAAAGTTCGGGTCATCGAGGAACGTCCCAACCTGCTCGAGAAACTCAAGATTGAAATCCCTGAAGATTCCATCATCGCAGGAGATGGAAGTTCCCCTTCGGTTCTCGAACAGGCCGGTGTACTGCATGCCAATGTGTTGGCAGCCGTGACGGGTGACGATGATACCAATCTTGTTATATCCTCGCTGGCTCGGTTTGAATTCAAAGTGCCGCGCGTGATTGGGCGAGTTAATAATCCCAAGAACGCCTGGTTGTTTACACCCGAAATGGGAGTGGACGTATCCCTTAATCAAGCAGAAATCCTCGCCCACCTGGTTGCGGAAGAAATGTCCCTGGGTGACATGATGACATTGCTCAAGTTGAGGCGGGGCGAGTATTCATTGATCGAGGAGAAGGTTCATCCCGATTCCATAGCGGCGAACAAGTCGCTGCGTGAATTAACCATGCCTCCGGAATCGACGATCGTGGCCATTATCCGAAAGAGCCAACTCATCATTCCCAAGGGTGACACAGTGCTGCTTCCCGCCGATGAGATCATTGCCCTGCTCCGCGACTCCCATCTCGCAGAGCTTGGCGCGCTGCTAAGCCCACCGGCAGCAATTACACGATAAAAAAATGGCAGGAGAGTTCTCCTGCCATTTTTTTATACCTAAATGAGAGTTACACCAACTCAAAGGATTTCTTCAATCGTATATCCCTGGACGAGCCTCCAACCAACACCTCGAATTTTCCAGGTTCTGCCACCCAGGCTTTTTTATGCGGATCGTAGAAAGCAAATGACCTTTCATCGAGCCGCAACTCGACTTTCCGTTTTTCTCCGGGCCTCAGAAAGACCTTCGTAAATGCTTTGAGTTCTTTGGCTGGACGCACAAGGGAGGATTTAACATCATGAACGTAGAGCTGTACAACTTCCGCGCCGGCCAGTTTACCGACATTGGCAACGTCAACCGCGACTTTGATTTGCTGCCCTTTCTTTAGTTTTTTTGGCAAGGTTAGATTCGCATACTTGAATTGAGTGTAAGACAAGCCGTGGCCAAACGGGAATAACGGCTCGAGGTTAACATTGTCAAAATAACGGTAACCGACAAATATCCCCTCGCCATAATTCACTTCACGGCAGCCCGGGTAGGATGCATTAATGTAAGCTGGGCTGTCCTGAAGCCGTTTAGGGAAAGTGACAGGTAGCTTGCCAGAAGGGTTTACTTTTCCCAACAGGATATTTGCGATAGCATTTCCATTTTCCATACCCGGGAAAAAAGCCTCGACTATCCCGGCAACATCATCCACCCAGGGCATGCAGACAGGGGACCCCGTGTTCAGAATGACCACCGTGCGAGGATTTTCCCTGGCGATTGCTTTGATCAATTCGTTTTGCCTGCCCATCAACTCCATATCAGGTCTATCATCACCCTCAGTCTCAAATCCATCAGGCATCCCGCCGAAGAACAACACAGCATCTGCGCCTCTGGCGATTTTTACTGCCTTGGCGAACCTCGGGTCGGATCCCTTCTTGAAATGAATCCCCATTCCTAATCTGAAGAAAATGACCTCCTGGCCGGGATGTCGGGTATATTCGATCACTAACTTGTTTGTTTTTCCACTTGAAAGTCGAATTAATTGGGATGAGTTTCGAGATCCGTCTACGGAAGAGGTTTTACTTTCCATAACTGGCTTTCCATCCAAAAGAATACGCATCATCCCATTATGCCCAAGCTGTAATCGGTACTCGCCTGTCGCAGGAACCGTCAGTTCTCCTTCCCACCTGGCTGCCAATGGCGCTTCAGACATTGCTGACCACTCGGTGTGAAACCAAAATTCAGGCCAAAAACCGTCCTGTTCAAAAATTGGGGCACCGGAAAAATCCTTATTCTTGAAGAATGAGCCCGTCAAACCCTGGGGATTTAACCATGATCGCGGGACATCAAAGGGTTCAACAAAGTTGTCGCACCCCTCTTCATATACAAGATTGACCTTATCCCCGACCATTCTTTTCAAAGCATCCAGAGGCGTTATGCGATAAGGTGGATTTACCCTTGAGGAACCGCCACCTTCAATAACTGCGTTGGCAGCGTTAGGACCAATCACTGCCAGAGTCTGCCCGGGTTTTAATTTCAACGGGAGAATGTCGTTCTCATTCTGTAATAATGTAATCGATTCTTCAGCCAGCTTCTTTGCAAGTGTTTGGTGCCCGGCAGTATTCACCGCACCTTTTTGAATTTTCCTGCCCATTTTGCCCGTTCGCGAAATCAAGCGAAGTATCCGGCCCACAGAATCGTTCACGGTTTCCTCGTCGATTTGCCAGTTTTGGATAGTCTCGTGAAGAAGCTGGTGGTATTTGGCTGGACCAGGCATCTCGAGGTCGAGGCCATTCTTGATGGATTCGAAAACACTATGAACAGCGCCCCAATCCGAAATCACGGCTCCTTCATATCCCCATTCCTCCTTGAGGATCGTCCGGAGTAAATAGGTATTTTCACTCGCATATACCCCATTGATGCGGTTGTAGGAGCACATTACGGTCCACGGGTCGGCTTCCTTGACCGCCATTTCAAATGCAGGCAGGTAGATTTCCCGCATGGTGCGCTCATCCACGCGCGTGCTGGCTCGAAAACGTTCGATCTCGTAATTATTCAGCGCATAATGCTTCAGTGATGTACCCACGCCTCGACTTTGAACGCCTTTGATATAAGCGACGGCGATCTTCCCGGCAAGGTACGGATCTTCGGAATAAGTTTCGAAATTGCGCCCTCCCAGCGGATAACGCACGATATTCACACAAGGTCCGAGCAGGACATCGCATCCCATTCCGCGAGTCTCATCCCCAAGGGCTTGGCCAACCCGTTCGATCAATTTGGTATTCCACGAGGCTCCCATCGATATACCCGTCGGGAACGCAGTCGTCGGTTCGACTTTCCGTCCCACCTCGGGGTTGCTAGCGCGAACTCCATGCGGTCCATCCGTCATCACTATTGAAGGAATGCCTAAGCGGTCAATGGGCACTGTGTACCAAATATCTTTTCCTGATAATAGCGATGCTTTTTCTTTGAGCGTCATTTTATCGATCAGCTGGTTAATAAGCTTTTTAATTTCCATAAGAATCTCCATTTCTTTATTTGTCAGTGATTAATTCTACACCGGTAATATTTTTCCCGTGCTGCACTATAATTACTTTCACACTACTAATGCTCAGTTATCAGGAGATCTATGGCTTCAATTAATCAGAAACAACCCAATTCAAGAATGTGCTTTATTTGCGGAGTGGAAAACCCAATTGGTCTAAAGTTAAAGATTTATCAGACCTCACCTGGTGTGATTGAGACCGCTTACACAGCCCCCGATCATTTCCAGGGTTATCCGGGCATTCTCCACGGAGGAATTGTGGCATCGATCCTTGACGAAATAAGCGGGCGGGCACTTATGGGCGAGCCGTCATCCCCGAGATTCATGTTCACCGGAAGACTTCAAGTGAAATACCGTAAAAATGTCCCGACTGGAAAACCACTCCGGATAGTTGGAAAGGCGATTAAGAGCAGAGGAAAGTCCGCGGAAGGCTGGGCGGGTATTTACGACCAAGCAGGTGATTTACTTGCGGAAGCCTCAACCTTGCTGATCGACCTTCCAAAGGAAACGATCGATACAGCCAACCTCGATGACCTGGGTTGGAGGGTATACCCGGATTAGTGGCAAGTAGATTTAAGTCACCGCGCCGCATGTCTTGTATAATAGAGTTAAGCCGTCCAATTTGGAATCTACCGAGAGAGCTATGAAAATTGAATTATACCGACCCAATTCCATATCAGAAGCCTTGGATTACCTGAAACTGCAAAATTCCATTCCTTTGGCAGGCGGAACCTTTCTAAATACACCTGAATATAAAACGAAACTGAAACCACAAGATAGCAGCCAAACCTTCGCTCTGGTAGATTTACAACACTTGGGCTTGAATCACATCCGAAAGCACGGAAATACCCTTGAAATTGACGCCTGTGTCACTCTTCAACAGCTGTGCGAGAACGCTCACACCTCAGAAGACCTAAAAAAGGCAATAAAACTGGAAGCCCCTTTGAATATACGCAATATGGCGACCGTTGCCGGAACTTTAGTTTCGAGCACCGGCCGTTCCGCATTTACCTGTGCAATGCTGGCGTTGGATGCCAAATTATCCATTGAACCGGGAACAGAGGAATCCTTCCTTGGAAACTTTCTACTTCTGCGCGAGAAACTGGTTACCGGAAAACTGATCACAAAAATTACCATTCCCTTGAATGCTTCTCTTGCATTCGAGCATGTCGGAAGGACAAAGTTCGATCTCCCAATAGTCTGTGCGACGGTCGCTAAGTGGGCTTCCGGAAGAACGAGACTATCACTCGGTGGTTACGGCTCGTCCCCACTCCTCGCGATGGACGGGACCGTAGCCGACGACATTAGATCCGCGGCAAGAAATGGATATCACGAAGCTGCGGACGAATGGGCATCTGCAGAGTACAGAGCGGATGTTGCAGCGACGCTTGCCGGACGATGCAACGATCGACTCTAAAATAATTCAAGTATTTATTCCATGTCAGCATCCTTACCCTTAAATCGAATTGTTCGTGGTGATTGCGTTGATGTTCTGGCGACTTTTCCTGAGAGTTCAGTCGACGTAATTTTTGCAGACCCACCTTACAACCTTCAGTTACAAAAAGACCTTTACCGGCCGAACTTGACAAAAGTTGATGCAGTGTCCGACCAGTGGGATAAATTCTCCGGATTTTCAGAATACGACCACTTCACAACTCAATGGCTGTCAGCCTGTCGAAGAGTGTTGAAAGATTCAGGTACCCTTTGGGTCATCGGCAGCTACCATAACATTTATAGAGTCGGCGCTATCCTTCAGAACTTGGACTTTTGGATATTAAACGACGTCATCTGGATAAAGACCAATCCAATGCCAAATTTCCGAGGCGTGCGATTCTCAAATGCTCATGAGACTATGATCTGGGCGCAAAAGAAGAAAGGTGCAAAATATACTTTCAATCACCTTGACGCAAAGTCTCTCAATGACAACCTCCAGATGAGAAGCGATTGGACAATCCCTCTCACCAGCAGTAAGGAACGTATAAAGATCAACGGCTCAAAGCTGCACTCAACTCAAAAGCCATCTTCGCTCCTTTACAGAATATTGCTCACCTCCACGAATCCAGGTGACATCGTCCTTGATCCCTTCTTTGGGTCGGGAACAACGGGGTACGTTGCCAGGATGCTCCATAGGAATTGGATCGGAATAGAACGGGAAAACAAATACATCAAGTCAGCACAAAAGAGGATCAACTCGGTGGAACCCGTACCACTCGAATCCTTGTGCTGCGAAGATAACCATCGCCCGAAGCGAATTCCTTTCGGATTGCTGGTTGAATGCGGTCTTCTTTCGCCCGGTCAACGGCTTTGGCCTGTGAAAGGCAAAGACAAGGCAATAATCCTTTCCAACGGAAAAATTAAATGCGAGGACAGGATCGACACCATCCACGGGATGGCAAAAGTCTTGACGAATACACCCGCAAATGGATGGGATTTTTGGCTTTTCGAAGACGCACAAGGAGAAAAAAGGCCCATTGATGAATTACGGACTCAAATCCGCAAAGAATTGGGATTGTAAAGACTAATTTTCGAGGACAATATGAATATCACTTTGCAAATTAATGGGAAAGACCACTCCCTGGATATCCCCCCCGATTTGACGCTATTGAAAACACTCCGCCAATTAGGCTTTCATGGAGTCAAATTTGGAGATGAACAAGGGATCAGTGGCGCAGATACTATTCTCCTCGATGGCCGACCGGTCAATGCAGGGTTGATTTTCGCTGTTCAAGCCGAAGGCCATAAAATCGCCACGATCGAAGCCCTTGGCGAACATCCGGACCAGGGCTGGCAAAAAACGGGCGGATTACATCCAATCCAGAAAGCATTTATTGAAAACGGTTCGATCCAATGTGGATATTGCACTCCTGCACAGGTGTTGGCTGCCAAAGCGTTATTAGACATTAATCCGAACCCCTCCGAAATCGAAGTTCGTGAAGCGTTGTCCGGAGTACTTTGCCGGTGCACAGGTTACGCCAAGCCGGTACAGGCTGTCCTTAAAGCGGCTGCGGTGATGCGAGGGGAGGATCAATTCGATGGCACGGAATACCTGGTCCCGGATGCCAATCCCCCATCCTCCTTTCCGTCCAATTACGATCTGCTTGGATCAAACGGAGTGCAGCTCAGTGTGATGCCCAAGGTCATCCTTGCACCTAAGACATCGACTTACCAAACCGTGGGTAAGCCGGAGATTAAAGTAGATGCCATCAAGCTCGTGCAAGGGAAACCTGCCTTTGCTGCGGACATGGATCCGCGAGGGCTGCTGCACGCAAAGGTACTCAGGTCACCGCATGCTCATGCCCGGATTAAAAACATCGACATATCCAAAGCCAAAGCGCTTCCAGGAGTCGCTGCAATCCTGACCTGGAAAGATATCCCCCGGGTGGTGTACTCAACTGCCGGGCAGTCTGATCCAATCCCTGGACCGCTTGACACGTTCTCACTAGATAACAAAGTCCGGTTTGTGGGCGACCGTGTGGCATTTGTCGCGGCCGAATCGCCTGAAATTGCAGAGAAAGCCTGCAGGTTGATCGAAGTCGAATACGATGTGCTTGAACCGATTCTGGAACCGTCAAAAGCACTGAATAATCAAGGTAATCGCATCCATGACGAAATCTGAGTATGTCAATTTTGCAGAGTCGGATGCTGCCAGGAACCTGGCGGCGGAAATCCGTATCGATATCGGTGACGTGGAAAAAGGTTTCAGCGAGGCCGATGAAGTTTTTGAAGGCGTGTACGATGTGCCGAAGGTCCAGCAGGCTCATATCGAACCGCATGTCTGTATCACCTACTGGGACGAAGATGACCGCTTGGTCATTCGTACATCGACGCAAGTCCCATTCCACGTGCGGAGAATGCTCGCTCCAGTATTAGGTTTGCCTGTCAAGCGTATCCGCGTGATCAAGCCGCGAATAGGCGGCGGCTTTGGGGGAAAGCAGGAAGTCTTGATGGAAGATGTGGCTGCACACCTGACCATCGCCACAAAACATCCGGTAATTTACGAATACACACGCGAAGAGGAATTTATCGCAGCGCGATCCCGTCATCCCATGAGGATTTGGATGAAAACCGGCGTGAAGCGCGATGGAAGCTTGACTGCCAATGAGATGAAAGTACTCTCGGACACAGGCGCTTATGGCTGCCACGCTCTCACGGTAACCGGCAACACCGGGCACAAATCCATGGCGCTTTATGTTGGCGATGGAGAATATCGCAAAGCTCCCAATATTCGTTTTTACGCGGACATCGTCTACACCAACACTCCCCCGGCTGGAGCGTACCGAGGCTATGGCGTTCCTCAAGGATATTGGCCGGTCGAACGTCACATGGAAAAGATAGCCCGGGCGATGGGATTTGATCCTCTCGAGTTCAGACTGAAGAATGCCATCCGTCCGGGTGAATACCATCCCTTTAGTACCGCCTGGAACGAAGGCCGGGAACCGCGTCCCGAGATCATCCACACGGTCGGGTTGGAACAATGCGTCCAGCAGGGAAAAGCAGCTATCGGTTGGGATGACAAATTTGCCAATGCCGCATGGCACGATACCAAAACTTCAGGCAAAGGTTACAGCAAAAAAGGCATTGGTGTCGCGATGGTCATGCAAGGGACAGCCATCCCTTACTTGGACATGGGAGGCGCATCCATCAAGATGAATGACGACGGGTCCTTTAACCTCCTGGTCGGTGCGACAGACTTGGGGACCGGGTCAGATACCGTTCTCGCACAAATGGCTGCAGAAGTTTTGGGTGTGCCGCTGGACGATATCATCACTTATTCGTCGGACACGGATTTCACTCCCTTCGACAAGGGAGCGTATGCATCATCCACCACATACATCTCTGGAGCAGCGGTCGTAAAGGCAGCGGAAATTGTAGCTGAAAAAATCAGACAGCGAGCCGCCCTGATCCTTAAGCTTGAAGATTACTCGCGCATCACGCTAAAAGATAAAAAAGCAATCACTCCGGATGGGCAAAGCGTAACGCTGGCCGAGATCGCACTTGATTCTCTCCACCGGCAGCAACAGGAGCAGATCATGGGTGTGGCCTCGTATGTTTCACCTTCCTCGCCTCCTCCTTTTGCGGCCCAATTTGCGGAGGTTTCCGTCGATCAGGAAACGGGCCAGGTCACCGTCGATAAACTTGTCATGGCCGTGGATTCAGGCATCATCGTCAATCCACTCACAGCGTCCGGTCAAATCGAGGGCGGCATGATCCAGGCGCTTGGTTATGCGGTCTGCGAGGAGATGCGGTATGATTCTGATGGCAATGCCCGCGAAAGGGATTTCCGCACTTACCACATCTTCCGAGCCGATGAGGTTCCAGCCCTGGAGACGATCTTTGTGGAAACATTCGAGCCCAGCCATCCTTTTGGGGTGAAAGCCGTGGCGGAAATCCCAATGGACGGAGTCGCTCCAGCGGTTGGGAATGCCATATTGGACGCGGTTGGCGTTAACATCGATAATAATCCAGCCACACCTGAGCGTGTGTGGAGAGCTTTGAAGAAATTAACACCGGCATAGAAAGAGTTGGCATGGCAGATAGAATATACGTGATCGGACATATTAATCCAGATACAGATTCCATTGCATCCGCCATGGGATATGCCTGGCTGTTGAAGCAGCGCGATGGACACGATACGGTTGCTTCGCGAGCCGGCGCGGTGAACGCGCAGACTTCTTGGGTATTAAAAAAACTTGAACTGGATCCCCCCTTTTTATTAACAGATGCATCCCCACGCTTTGACTCTGTTACCCGCCAATTGGATACCATCCACCCCGACAGCCCACTCACCGATGCATGGACGCTTGCCAGTCGGACGGGAGGCGTCGCCCCCGTCGTAACAAAAGACGGCTTGCCATACGGCATGATCGACGGCATGACCTTATTCAGTTTTTTCCAACAGACCATCGGCCCGCGTTTGGACTTAAGCAGTCAGAGCATCGGGGATGTGCTCTCTGCTCCCTGTAAGGATGCCGCGGATACTGGCGTTCCAAAATTCCAGGCCAATGGCC
This sequence comes from uncultured Chloroflexia bacterium, assembly GCA_963774975.1. GTDB lineage: Bacteria > Chloroflexota > Anaerolineae > Anaerolineales > Villigracilaceae > JBGPQJ01. Next base: position 109,296 of record CAVZGY010000001.1, on the reverse strand, counting down.
ATATCCGGGATTCGTTGAATCGAATACTGCGCGAAGAACGTAACGATTTTTTTGTTGTGGACGAGATCGGGCACTATGTGGGAATTTGCCACCAGCGGGGTGTGCTCAATCCACCGCGCCTGAAGATCATCCTGGTGGACCATAACGAACCTCGTCAGGCGATCGCTGCGTTGGAGGAGGCAGAACTCCTTGAAATCCTTGATCACCACCGCCTGGGGAATCCTCACACACATCAGCCCATCCGCTTTACAGTAGATATCGTCGGGTCCACCAGCACACTGGTTTCGGAATTGACCGCAGAAGCCGGTCTATCCATGCCGCCTGCAATATCTGGCATGCTGCTCGCCGGTCTGCTCGCGGATACGCTCATCCTTACTTCTCCAACAACAACTCCAAGAGACAAACAGGCTGCGGAAAGACTCGCACGCTGGGCATTTGTTGGCAATGGTCCTTTGAAAGGCGAAACCATCGCCAGCTTTGGAAATCAGGTAATCTCTGCAGGAGCCGGGTTGGCGAACCGTGACCCCAGGGAAGTCGTCAGCACAGATATCAAACCCTACGAAGCCGGCGGATACAAATTTGCCGTTGCCCAGGCAGAAGTGACCGACGTGATGCAGATCAACGACTATCTCGACCAATTGACGAAATCCCTGAATGACCTGCGCGACAAGCGAGGACTGGATTTTGCCATGCTGCTAATTACCGATGTAGTCCGAAATTCCAGCCGACTGATCATCTCATCCTCCCCACCCGCCGTCCTGGACGAACTTCCCTACCCACCACTTCCAGACGGTACTCGTGATGCAGTCGGAGTGGTTTCACGCAAGAAACAGTTGCTCCCTTCATTGCTAGGGATTCTCGAAAAATAACCCATTCGGATAAGTCTACAGATCATGGCGACGCACCTTTACCCTGAAGAGCGACGCTCTGCCACCGTCCTGTTCGCAGACGTGCAGGGATTCACGATGCTTGCCGAGAAATTGGATTTTGAAACGGTGAGTGATCTAATCAAGGAACTATGGTCCCGGCTGGATTCGGTGATCGAGGATGCAGGCGGTCACATCGACAAACACATGGGCGATGGCGTGATGGCCATTTGGGGAGCACCTTATGCATCCGACCGGGATGCGGAAAAGGCAGTGCATGCATCCCTCGCCATGATCGAGTCCTTGAATACATATACTCGAACAACATCGATTCCCGGCGCCGAAAAATTAAAGCTCCGCGTGGGGATCAATTCCGGTCAGGTCTTTGCCGGTTACGTTGGCACGAAACACGAATATACGGTCATTGGAGATACAGTCAATATCGCCGCCCGGTTGGAACAGGCTGCGGAACCTGGTTCAGTCCTCGTTGGGGAAAATACTGCCCAGCTCATCAAATCCATCTTTGAATTAAAAGGCATTCCCCCCATCCATGCCAAAGGCAAGGCTGAGCCGCTGAAAGCCTTTCAAATCGCTGGAACCCGCCCTTCCACATCCAAGGTCTCTTACGACAGCATGGAGCGGCTTGAAACGCATATGGTTGGCCGCGATTCAGAAATGACCAGGCTCAGGATGTACTATGAACAAGCCCGCACTTCAATTACACCCAATCTTTTACTTGTTACGGGAGAAGTAGGCATTGGCAAATCCAGGTTGTTAATGGAATTTTCCCAAAAGATGCAACGCGATGCCGTAAACGCTCAAGTCTTTCAAACCAGGGCTCTCGCCCAGACCGCTCGTGTTCCTTATAACACGTGGAAACAGGTTCTTTTCAGATTCTTCGACCTGGCGGAAGAAACACCGCACGACCAACTTGCCCTTCAATTCGAACACGAAGTCAACCGGCTGTGGGAGGGAATTCCCGGTCATCCTTCGGCGGATGAAGCTTTCTCCACCCTGGGCAGATTAATCGGGATCGATATTCAATCCGAAAAAATTAACCCGAGGCAACCGGAATCCGCAATCGACGAGTTGGAACAGGCCATGGAATCCGCCCGGGCATTGGTCAACAGGCTGGTGGTCAAAGGACCGTTGGTTCTCGTCATTGACGATCTGCAATGGGCGGATAAGGAAAGTCTTGGTTTGTTATTATCACTGGTCAGACCAGGAAACGAGCCGCTGCCAGCCTTGATCATTGGTGGAACAAGGCTGGGTCTATTGAAAGACTATCCACAATGGTGGAATGCCTCTCATATCCTGACGTTGAATCCGATCCCTTTTACTGCCGAAATGGTTGCCCTCGCTTATCCAGACTTGAAGACTCTGCCGGGGCATATTCTGGAAGAATTGGCAAATCGCGCAGAAGGGAATCCTTATTTCCTTGAGGAAATCATCAAGGGACTGGTCAAATCCGGTCTGGATGACCTTAGAACTGCCCCGGAAGAGACGATTGCCCACATTCAATCCCGCATTCCAAAGTCATTGAGGGCGATGCTGCAAGCCAGACTCGATAATTTAACACGGGAAGCTCGGACAGTCGCCTTGATGGCATCGGTCGTCGGCCGCGTTTTTTGGGTTGGAGCGATCAAAGAGATAGCCAGAGCCAATACCGGAACTGGAACACTCAGCACCCTCCCTGAACAGGTCATGGACCGCCTGCTTCAGGATGGATTAAGACAACTCGTCCGAGCTGAGATGGCATTTCCCCGCTCAGGCACGCAATTTTCCGATCAGCAGGAATATATCTTCAAGAACTCCTATTTGAGCGAAGTCGCGTATGGAATGATCCCCATTCGCAGCCGAAACACATATCATAAAGCAGTCGCCTATTGGTTGGCTCAATTTGAAGGTACAATCCATAAAGTTATGTCAGCAGAACATTTCGAAAAAGCAGGCGAATTTCAACCTGGCCGCAGAACAATATGATCTCGCTTTGACATCAGCCAATACCAGACGAACTCTCGGAGAAATCGAGCACCTGACATCGCGTTCCCGTGCCGCACGGGAATCCAGCGAAAAGGCCGAAATCGCATGAATAAGCGGACGTCAATATTTTCACAAGTGGCTGAACTTGAAATGAGTGGAAATGCCGGGGCTTTATGCATGGTCATTTCCAGCAAAGGTTCAACCCCTCGACGTGCAGGCGCAAAAATGATCGTTTACCACGACGGAAGCATCACTGGGACCGTAGGCGGAGGCGAGCTTGAAAACCGCGTCCGCCAAGCGGCGCTTGAGTCTATCAAGAATGGCCGCCCTGTTACTTTAAGTTATAACATGACAGATACCAAGCGAGGAGATCCTGGCATTTGCGGAGGCCAGGTGGAGGTCTATGTGGAACCCATTCTTCCCGCACCAACCATAGTCGTCATCGGTGGCGGTCATGTCGGCAAGGCAGTCTCGCACCTAGCCAAATGGCTGGGCTATCGGGTGGTCGTTTCCGATGATAGACCAGAATTTTGCACCAGGAAGGCAAATCCTGATGCGGACCTGCTGCTCCCGATCCTCATGAAAGACATCCCCAAAAAACTAGCCATAACCCCTTTTACACACCTGGTCTTGACCACTCGAGGCGTGGAAGTTGATGCGGATGGGCTTCCGGCGTTGATCGAATCCCCTGCCGCATACATCGGTGTGATCGGCTCCCGAAAACGCTGGGCGACAACAGTAAAGAAACTGCTGGCAGCAGGAATATCCAAAACCGCCCTACAGCGCATTCATTCTCCCATTGGGCTGAATATCAATGCAGAAACACCCGAGGAAATTGCGGTCAGCATCCTCTCGGAGATAATCCTGGTTCAAAGCGGAGGCACGGGGAAGCCGTTGAAAGATACGGCAAAAACTTCATAGTTGCAAAAAACAATAGTGAGGCATTATTTCCAACCTGTGCAACCAACCCTGAGTAATTGCGTACATTAGCTAGAAAGCAACTTGTAACGCAGAGTTGCTTGGGCTATAATGAATCAAGCCAAATACACGATTCAAACTCAAAGGAGATTGACCATGGCAAGGATTTTCGATGTTGTTGAGTATCCCAACGAGATGGCAGGCGAGATTGTGCACCGATTTCCCGAGCAGGGTGCCGGTGATTTTCGCATCGGCTCGCAAGTCATAGTCCGCGAATCACAAACAGCTGTGTTCTTCCGGGACGGCAACGCCTTGGATACATTTGGACCCGGTCGGCATACCATCGCCACCGCAAACATCCCACTGTTGATAGACTTCATTGGAAAAGCCTTCAATGACCGCAGCCCATTTACGGCGGAAGTCTATTATGTCTCACGGAAGGAGTTTGCAAATGAAAAATGGGGCACACCTCAGCCCATCATCGTTCGCAATCCAGGGATGGGACTGGGCGTCGCACTCCTTCAAGGATTTGGCACATACTCCTTCCAGGTATCTGATCCCCAGCTTTTTGTCACAAAAATTGTCGGTGCGACAGGCACTTATCGAACGACGGAAATCGAAGAGCGCTTGCGAAATATGCTTCTCTCGAAACTCCAGGATTTACTCGGAGAAACCACCGGAAAGAAAAGTGTGGTCGAACTGATTGGGTTGACCGAGGAGCTCGGAGCGGGTGTCCGCGCGAAAGCCCAAGACGACTTCACAGCCATCGGCATGACGCTTAAGTCATTCTACATCGGCAACCTAAAGCCGTCAGACAAATCCGCCGAGGAACTTCGCGCAATGGGTATGTTGGATATGCAAACCTATACTCAACTTCAAGCTGCAGATGCAATGCGGGATGCCGCTCAGAACCCGGCTGGCGGAGCCGGTCTTACTGCCGGTATCGGCGCGGGTATCGGAATTGGCAACATCATGAACCAGTCGCTTCAGGGGACCATGCAGGGTGGACAACAGCAGGCAGCCGGCGCGGCTGCTGCGGCAAGCATCCCGGATGTGATGACACCGGCAGAAGCAGCCGCCATTCTTCGAGTATCCGAAGAAGATGTCCTCGCATCCATTACAGCGGGTGATTTAAAAGCCAAGAAACTCGGGAGCGCCTACAGGATCAGTAAAGGCGCGCTTGAGGAATTTCTCAAAGGCTAAGAAACAAAAAAAATTGGCCATCCAAATTGCTGGATGGCCAATTTTTTTTAATTTGCAATTAATCTGTTAGCTCTCGCGGAATGTTTCCCCCGTTTTCCGCAATTTCCTTCAGTACAGCTTTGTGGAGCCACATATTCATCTTGGCATGGTCGCCGCCCATAAGTTCCTTGGGGCAGCCAAGCTCAACGGCCAGTTCTTTTCTATTTTCCAGGCTGCTGTCTATCCCCAGCACTTTCAGAAGGTCCACAATGGACACCTTCCAGTCAAGGTTCTTTCCCGCAGCCATTTTATCCAGTTTGCTAACCACATCCACCATCTCCATCGGAGTTGGCTTGACGGGAGCTGCCGGTTCTGAAGTCTTGGCGGGTTGAATATAGCCCGACGGTCCACCCGACTTTGGAGGTGCGGCGGGTTTTGGAGCTGCTACCGGCTTTGGCGCAGCTGCTTCTTTTTTCTTCAAACCCAATTTTTCAAATATTGTTGACAGAATTCCCATGTTATTGTCCTTTCTACTCATAAACCTGTTCGACAGGTTTCACGTTATGGTTTTTTTAATTATACACACTATTAACAGTAAAACGATAGTTCCAAAGTATCATTTCGGTAGAATAGATGTCAATGTCTTTGTTAACACCTGCAATTCGTCGTTGAGCCCCTGAAGTTTTGTGACATCGCCGGTAGTCAGCCCAGCCTTGACGTCATTGATCGTCCTGGTCGTCTCGGCTTGATTGTCTATAATTTTCTGGGTGATGATTTCAAGGTTGACCAGCATGTCCAATACTTTTTTAGGAACGATCGGTAAATTTCGTACGATAGGTAAAAGTCCATCCAGAATTCCATTTGCTATTCCTGCATACTTCACTGTCAAAGCATGCATTGTGCTGATGGAGGTGGTTAGCTCCAGCGCCACCTCCTGAATCATATCTATTACCTTGGCATTCTCCTGAATGGTTTTACTGATTTGATCGAGAGACCCAGTCAGCTTTCTTGAAAAGGGTGTGTACCGAACAGCAGGTTTGGCAGGTGCTGGCATTTTATCCTCCTTGGTTTATTCCTGATTTAGTATCACTGAAAAGTTTAAAACAAATAATTCAGCACGTCACTGATTGAATCAACCACGTCGCTAGCAATCACAGAAGCAGGATTACCGACACTGTCCAATGCGAATAATCCCGCCTGGGCATGAATCCAGGCGCCCGCTACTGCTGCCTTATACGGCTCCACTCCCTTGGGCTAATAGACCCACAATGATTCCCAGCAAGTACATCTCCCGTGCCAGCCCTGGCCAGCGACGAAGTGGCGATTGGATATCACTGTAGCCCGGCCTTGAGGTTCGGCAATGACGGTAAAAGCGCCTTTCAAAACGACGATATGCCCCCAGGCTTTTGCAAAAGCCCGAGCGGTATTCAACCTGTCAGCTTGAATGTCCTCGACTGATTTCCCCGTCAAATCAGCCATTTCTCCCGGGTGAGGAGTGAGGATTGTACGTGGAGGAAGTAATTTATCCCAGCCGTCGATTTTCTTCATCAACCGCAATCCATCTGCATCCACAACCATGGGAGGTAAGGAACCTTGACATGGCCTTCCTCGGATTTCTTATTCTCGTGAACAAATCCGATTCTGCGAAGTAGCCCTTCTTTCCATCCAGTTTCCCTTTAATCAAATTTTCAAGGAAATTTCTTGTGGTCTCTTCGGTGCCCAATCCCGGACCGATCAGAAATCCATTGGCACGATTAAGATTCTTCAACAGCACATCGGCTGCCTCGGAGGAGATCACACCCATTTCGTGCGGCAGCAAAATCCAAGTCGCTTCGGGGAATTGTCCCGCCAGTGCTGAGGTGGAGAGGGCTTGGAACTGCCATGGTCACCAAACCTGCTCCAACACGATAAGCTGATTTTCCTGCCAACATTGCCGCGCCTGTATAATTCACGGAACCCGCTGCGATCAAAGCGGTGCCGAATGTTCCTTTATGGGAATCGTCCGGCCGTCACGGGAAGTATCTCTTCAACCAAATTGTCGTCCGCAACTTCATCCCGTGATCGCGGTCCAGGACGCTATCTCATCACTCAATCCAATATCCACCACCTGCAAATCGCCCACCAGCTCAAAAGCAGGGAATTTAATTAATCCATGCTTGACTGCAGCCATGGTCACGGTGACGCTGGCAGGGATGGCTTCCTCCACCGCTTCGCCGGTATCGCAATTTACTCCGGATGGGCAATCGACAGCCACGACGTACGGCGGCCATTCCAATTCGGCAATAGCTGTATTGACGGCTTGCATCACCTCGGAAATCTCTTTTTTCAACGGTAGCTTGAAACCGGTGCCCAGGATACCGTCCAGGATCACTGTAGCGGAACCTATAAAGGCGGATAGCATTTCGAAGCGTTCATCCTGATTCGCTGCCGTGATCTCTCCGCCCGCAACCCTCAACCGCTCAATAAGCGGATCTTTTTCCATGGGTCGATTGATCAGATAGGCTCGTGTGCGCCACCCTTTAGCTGCCAAATGAGCCAATGCAACAAGAGCATCGCCGCCATTGTTCCCTGGTCCGACCAAGCCAACCACTCCCGGTTGCTCATCTTCTTCGTAGATCATATTCAGTACCGCTTGTGCAAGGCCGGAGCCTGCGTTTTCCATCATTTGAGAATATGTCAAGCCGGTAGAATCTGCTTCCTGTTCTATCGCTCTCATTTCAGATACCGATACCAATTTCATCTTCAGCTCCAGTCCTTCGTTTTTGTATTATCCAGTGTACCCAGAGTCCATCCCAGCCCGAGAGATTCCAACTTATCGTCAGATGGGATTCCCGTCTCTGGATTCCAACCTCTTGCAAGGTAATAAGCTTCCATCATTCCACTAAAATCCGGGGCAAAGCCAGCGCTGCCACCATCCTGCAAGGGATGCAGAAGGGGCTTTGGCAATCGATCATTTGCCCTTGTCAGGCCTAATCGATGGTTGATCATCCGTTTTAAATTCCAGCCTCGTTCACCGGAGGTTATCAATTCATCGAGGGAAAGATTTGTATCGCAGGCAAGGTTCACCAAATTTACTACCGCGTCAGGGTCAATGTTCCCAAATAAACACATGATCAGGGAATCGAAAACCGTTCTCCAATCCTGATGCCTCGCGATGCTGGCCGATTTTTCGCCACCGGCATGCCGGTCATGAAGTGATAAACCGATTTTTGTTTCAACCTGGCCAATTTCAGCCAGGAAATAATCCGATTGGTTATGGCAGGCTCCACGAGGTGATGTGGCATACACCACCGCCATGCCAGACGCGCCGCGTGGATCATGATAGGCAAGTTCCAATCCATTTACCTGGATCGCTTCATCTTGAACGCCAAAATGATCGGCAAAAGACCGGGTCCCCCTGGAAAGGAGTGCGCCTATTCCTTCTCTTCTGGCTATTTGGTGGACTAATTGACTGGCAGCTTGAGCGTTCCCCCACCTCAACTCGAGTCCCTGAGTATGTTCGTCGGTGAGTATGCCCATTTCATAAAGACGGAAAGCCAGACCAATCACGCCGCTGGTGGATATCGAATCCAAACCGTATCGGTCGCATAATTCACCCATCCGGGTTATTGCATGAGTGTCAGTAATGCCCAGATTGGTCCCGAACCCGACCAGCGTTTCATATTCCGGGCCTTTTCTCTTGTTTCCGTCATCGAGCGTGACGACACGTCCGCACGCCACCACGCAGGCATGGCATGCGCTTTTCCCGCTTAAAATGGTTTCAGCGATGCTTGAGCCGGTAATTGCGTTGGAATTTTCCAGGGTCCCAGCCGAGAAATATTTCTTTGGCATCATACCGAGGTAATCAAAATAATCCGCAGCACTGGCCGTACCCAGGTCAGTTAGCGCATTGGTTAGAGAATCGTTTTTTAGTGCCCGGTTGGATTCTCCACGCAGTTTTGCAAAATGATCAAGGTTTTTAACGGGTATCTTATTTGTACCCCGCACGGCAATGGCTTTGAGGTTTTTTGATCCCATGACGGCGCCCATTCCAGTGCGGCCGGCAACACGACCATGGTCACATAGCATCAGCGAAAAAGGAATTAGGGATTCGCCAGCTGGACCTATTGCCAATACGCGTGTACCAGGATCATTCAATTCACCTTTGATCAATTCTTGAATCTTATAAGTATCCTGACCCCAAAGGTGAGATGCTGGTCTGATTTCGACTTGGTCATTGAATATTTGAATAATCACCGGGTGAGGAGCCCGTCCCGTAAGGTAAATACCATCCCAACCAGCCATGCGCAGCTCAGTCCCCCAGAACCCACCTATGTGCGACTCTCCCCACAACCCAGTTGCCGGGGACTTGGCGCAAACTGTAAATCTTCCTGCAGTAGGAGCAGCTGTCCCAGTCAACGGGCCTGTCATGCAAAGAAGAGGCGCCGAAGGAGACAATGGATCCAAGTCAGCAGTCAGCGAATCAAACAAAATTCGAGCCGCCAACGAAGCTCCTCCGATAAAATCGAATTCCCAGTTTGAAGGAACGCTGAAGGAATCGATTAGATTATTGGACAGATCAATTCTTAATATGGGCTGCATTGCCTAAAGGATACCTTTTGTAACCTCTTTGGCACACCTGACAAACTCAAGAACCGTTGGGATGCTTCTCATCATGACAGCCATATTTCCTTTTACTTCCAGCTTTCTTGTCATCATGGCCTGCATGGGGTCGAGGTTGCCGGTAAGCACTCGTGAAAAATTTCCATAAGCAGCGCTCAAGGTAAAGGCGGGCGAGTGGGAAGAAATATCCTTCACAACTTCCGTGCTTCGGCATTTTCCGTGCCACAGGTCCAGATAATAGATGACCTGTTCTTTCAGGTTACCATCCGGTTGAATTACAAAATAAAAATCTCCCTCCCACTTGCTTCCTATTTTGGCATATTTTTCATCGGAATTTAATTTGGTTTCAAAAGCCTTCAGCCAGTCAGGTGTTGGGAATATCGCATCCATGCATACCTCCAGACTTTATTTTACCATTGCGATAAAGTTCTCACCTTATATCGAAACAAATCGTTTTCATGCTCGTCAACCTGTGGGCTATACAGAAATAACCTGGACGGTAAATTGCCGTTCATCGCCTCTTGCAATTTTAAGGTAATTGCTCTATCCTTAATGACATGGATGGCAGTACGTATCAGAAACGGCTCAATCTACCAAAGGAGAGAATGAGATGAAAAAGATATTCCTTGTATTGGGTGCCCTGGTGATTGCCAGCATGGTTCTCACGGCATGCGGATCGACCGCTGGTGATCAGACAGGCGGAACAGCCATGGAAGGTCTTCCTGACCTGAAGGGGCAGAAGGTTGTCGTCGCCGTTGAAAACGCCTACCCGCCTTTCAACATGATTGACGAAGCGACCAACACAGGTGTCGGCTGGGATTATGATGCAGTCACCGAGATTTGCAAACGGATCAATTGCGTTCCCGAATTCCAGCAAGCTGCCTGGGATGGCATCTTCCCCGCCATGGCAGCCGGCGAATACGATTGGCTGGCTGATGGTGTAACGTACACCGAAGAACGTGACATTGAAGTGGATTTCTCCACACCATATGTGACGATCGGACAAGTTCTTCTTGTTCGTGCTGATGAGACTGGCACACTTGAAGATTTCAAGAACGACGCTGAAAAATTGGTCGGTACTCAGCTTGGAACAACCAACGAGATCGTAGCCAAGGAAACATTCCCGGACAAGGAAATTCAATCTTTCGAAGATTTCCCCGGTGCCATATTGGCACTTCAATCAGGCGATATTGATGCCGTCGTTATTGACAACCTATCCGCAGGTGGCTTTATCGCTGAGAATCCCGGAAAAATCAAATCTGCTTCTCAAATCACTTCCGACGAACAATTGGCTTTTGTCTTCCCCCCAGGGAGCGAACTGGTCGCTGCTGTAAACGCTGCGCTTGCCTCCATGGAAGCTGATGGCACACTAGATGCTCTAAATAAAGAATGGGGTCTTTCACAATAATTTCCATAACCGCCGTTTCTGAATGCCCATGCTAAGGGTGTAACTTGACCGGATGGGGGCCTAACTCTCCCATCCGGTTTATCCCTTCCCAAGAAATTTTGCGAGGAAAGATGACAACCGAGACCCTTGAAAAGCGTAAAACACCTGGAATGATCAAGGATGGCGTAGACCCCTCAAAATGGCCTTGGTGGGCGATTATTCTGATTGTTGCAGGAGTAATAATCTCGGTTGTCCTTGTTGTCAACCCCAAATATAACGAGACGTTTAAATACCTGATCGATGGCGTTATTGTTACGCTGCGGGTTACCATATCTGCCTATGTTTTAGCGACCATCATCGGTTTGCTTGTGGGATTGGCCCGTGTTTCAAAAAATGTTTTTGTCTACAATATTGCGACTTTGTACGTCGAGGTCGTGCGCGGAATTCCAATGATTGTTCTGATCTTATATTTTGCCTATGCACTTATCCCCTTGGTCGTTACTGGTGTACATGGGTTGGGTAATCTGGGCTTAACGCTCATGCCCGGGAGTGGTTTATTTACCGGATTAGCGAATATGAGCATTCGGTCGATTCCAACAGAAGTACGGGGTATTCTCGCGCTGGCGATCGGCTATGGAGCTTTTGAAGCTGAGGTATTTCGGGCAGGTATCGAATCCATCGGGAAGGGGCAGATGGAAGCTGCCAAATCCCTCGGCATGACCTACCTGCAATCGATGCGTTTTGTGATCCTGCCGCAAGCCATTCGTCGAGTCCTGCCTCCTCTGGGAAATGATTTCATTGCCATGCTGAAAGACTCTGCCCTCCTGACCGTTCTGGCGATCAATGAACTGACTCAACTTAGCCGGCTGAGGCGGGCGAGCACATTCCAGATCATGATTACTTTCAATGTTACTGCTTTCATGTATCTCTCAATGACGTTACTCCTTTCCGCAGGAGTACGCTGGCTTGAACAGAAAATGAGGATTGAGGAATAATTCGAATATTCCGGCAGGAAGAAAAAAAATAAAGCCGCCTGATGGGCGGCTTTATTTCAAAGAGTGCGCTGGGAGGGACTTGAACCCTCACGCCTTGCGGCACATGGCCCTCAACCATGCCTGTCTGCCAATTCCAGCACCAGCGCGGGCAGGACGTATTATAATCACGTTCGCTTGTCTGTCAAGCAAAGTTTTATGTCAGACTACCGAATATGAGGAGTTTGCCCAATGAAGCGAATTGTCGTGGACGCCATGGGGAGCGATACTTACCCAATACCGGATGTCGAAGGAGCGGTCTTGGCAGCTCGAGAATTCGGCATCGAAGTCATTTTGGTCGGCGATGAAGGCAAAATATCTACCGAATTAAAGAAATACCAAACTGCTGAATTGAAACTCAGAACCGTCCACGCCCCGGAAATGCTGACGATGGAAGACAAAGGCATGGCCTTGGTACTAAAAGCCCGTCGACCCAATTCAAGAAATTCCATGGCGGTGGGTATCGATCTGGTCAAGAATGGAGAAGCAGACGCCTTCGTGACCGCAGGAAATACTGGCGCTGCGACAGTGACCGCTTACTTTCGATTGGGGACTATCCCGGGAGTTGAAAGACCAGCGTTGGCGCCCGTCTTCCCAACGGCAAAGGGTTCTTGTGTCGTTCTGGATGTCGGCGCCAACCCTGATTGCAAACCGGAAAATCTTTTTCAATTTGCGATCATGGGGGCGACCTATGCAGAAAAAGTTCGAAAGGTGAAAAATCCACTCGTCGGTCTGATTTCAAATGGCGAGGAAGCAGGAAAAGGGTCGCAACTGGTCAAGGAAACCTATCCACTTCTCAAAGGCTCGAATTTGAATTTCTATGGTAATGTCGAAGGCAAGGAAGTCATCGGCGGTGAAGTGGACGTGGCGGTGACCGATGGGTTCACCGGAAATGTTATGTTGAAATCCTCGGAAGCGGTAGCCAAACTGCTAACCGATAAAATCAAGGAATTGATAAAATCCGGTCCCCTGACGGCGAAACTTGGGGGGATACTGGTCAAACCAACTCTCAAGAAACTCAAGAAATTGATGGATCCAAGCGAAGAAGGCGCTGCGCCTCTTCTGGGTATCAATGGGCTTGTTTTTATAGGCCACGGGCGATCCGATTCGGTCGCGATCAAGAATGCCATTCGAGTTGCCAAGGAAGCTGCTGAAGCCGGTGTATTGGAGTCAATGAAAATAGCCATAGAGCAGCAACTTGCAGGAAAGTAGATGAGAAAAATGAGTCATCGTCGTGTTGTAATCACTGGGATGGGAGCGGTATCCGTTCTCGGTACTGGTCTTCGAAAATTCTGGGATGGCTTGATTGCAGGGAGATCCGGAATTCGGAAGATCACTCAATTTGATGCAAGCTTCCTCCCTTGCCAAATCGCCGGGGAGGTCCCGGATTTTAATCCCGAGCAATTTATGGAGCGAAAAGAAGCCAGGCGGATGGCAAGATCATCACAAATGGCGCTAGCTTCTGCCAAAATGGCCATTGAAGACGCGGGAATTTCAATTCCCGTACCAGACAAGGAACGGACCGGAGTATCTTTCGGAACAAGCATCGGCGGGCTCGAAAAATTCGACGAAGGGATCAGCACCTTGCGCTCGCATGGACTTGCGCGGGTCAATCCTTTCACAATACCTTCCGGGCTCCCCAATGTCCCCGCTTTTCTCATTTCGCAACAATTTCAATGCCTGGGACCAAATTCCACCGTAACCACCGCTTGTGCAACCGGGACCCAGGCAGTCGGCGATGGCTTTGAGTTCATCAGACAGGGACGTGCAGACCTGGTCGTCGCTGGCGGAACAGAAGCCCTGGTTCAGGATTTTGCCTTAGCCGGTTTTTGCGCCATGCGCGCTTTACCTGTCAATTTCAATGACAACCCAACGGAAGCATCGCGCCCCTTTACCATCGACCGGGAAGGCTTTGTCTTTTCTGAAGGCAGCGGTTCATTGATCCTGGAAAACCTTGATCATGCCCTCAGTCGAAATGCAAGAATTTATGCCGAGGTGGTTGGACACGCTTCCTCATGCGATGGCTACAGTATTACTTCGCCCGACCCTGAAGGCGCTGGAGCGATTCGAGCCATGCGCTGGGCACTGGCTGATGCCAATATTGAACCAGCCCAGGTGGATTACATCAATGCTCATGGCACCTCCACGCCTTTGAATGATGCGGGCGAAACGAATTCCATCAAAAAGGTATTCGGCGATCACGCTTACAAGGTAGCGATCAGCTCCATCAAATCAATGATTGGACATGCCCTCGGTGCTTCCGGTGCGTTGGAGGCAATAGCATGCGCACTCACCATCTACGAGTTGATCATTCCTCCCACAATCAATTACCTGAATCCCGATCCGGCTCTTGACCTGGACTATGTTCCCAATACGGCACGCAGACAGGATGTTCGGGTGACACTGTCAAACTCATTCGGCTTGGGAGGCCAAAACGCCTGCCTGGTCCTTAGGAAATACGAAGGTTAGCATGAAAGTCATTACAAACGAGAAGTTAATTAAAAAATACAGCAACCTGGGGAAATATCTCAACATCGGCGCGATTGCGATCCTTTTTGGCGGCATGGCAATTTCATGGCTGCGAATTGACTTGTTTTATCTTGCAATGATCGCGCTCCTGGCTGGTTTTATCCTTTCACAAGTCAGTATATTTTTCATCAATCGTTGGGGGCGCCGACCGCGTCCGGATGAACGAATTACCGCCAGCCTCAAAGGGCTGACGAACGATTACACGTTATATCACTACAACACACCGGTTTCACATCTACTGGTTGGACCAGCCGGTGTTTGGACGATTCTGCCTTATTTCCAGCGAGGGACGATCACTTTCGAAAAGAATCGATGGAAACAAAGAGGCGGCGGTCTCGGGTTGGCATATCTCAAGGTGTTTGCCCAGGAGGGACTTGGCCGACCTGATCTCGACTCAAAATCCGATGTTGATAAATTGACGGAATTCTTCACCCAAGCCCTGGGAACGGAAATTCCAGAAATCAAATCTGTTCTGGTATTTACTGATAATCGGGCAGATCTGCAAGTGGAAGGGGCACCCATCCCCACCATGGCCGCAGAAGGCTTAAAGGAATTTATCCGAAAACAGGCGAAGGAAAAACCCATGCCGGGAAGTTTACTCACCTCGTTAAAATCCATTCTCCCGAGAGAAGAAAAGCCTGTTAAATCTGAAAATGGCAAGTAATCGACGGGATTTTCTCAATATTTAATAGTCAAAATAAATTCCCGCTAAATTAATAATCATCCAGGTAAATATTCGTCATGGCTTCCATTGTATCGATCGATATCGAAACTACCGGGCTCGATTCCAATAAAGATGTCATTATTGAGATCGGAGCAGTGAAATTTAAAGATCACCGCATCGAGGATGAGTTTTCCACTCTGATTAACCCGGGAAGACATATCCCTGAATTCATCACTCAGTTGACTGGGATTTCTGATGAAATGGTCCGCCAGGCGCCGCGGATTCAGGAAGTGATCGACGAACTTGAGGCGTTTGTCGGCGATTCATTTGTTCTAGGTCACAATGTACGCTTCGATCTGGGTTTTCTCCAAAAGCACAAGATTTTACAATTCAATGAGGTCATTGACACATACGAACTGGCCTCCGTCTTGCTGCCTACGGCCAGCAGATACAACCTGGGAGCACTTGGGCAGCTGCTTGCGATTCCGCTTCCCGCAACGCATCGCGCACTGGATGACGCGCGTGTGACCCACCGCGCCTATGTATGCCTACACGAATACGGAAGGGAGCTCCCCCTTGATGTCCTCGCTGAGATCACTCGACTCGGTGAGCCGCTTGACTGGGATGCAAATCCATTTTTTCAACAACTGATGAGGCTTCGCGCCAAGGAAGGCATCGCCAAGAAATCCGTCAGGCGCAGTACACAAGAAAAACTATTGGCGAATCTGGATTACGCCCGCCAGGAAGCGCTAAAGCCAGTCGATGAGCCGATTCCCCTCGACCCTGACGAAACTGCGTCAATTCTCGAATACGGAGGCCCATTCTCAAAACATTTTGAATCCTTCGAACAACGGCCTGAACAGATCGAGATGCTGCGCGCCGTAACCAACGCCCTTTCACAAGGCCATCACCTGATGGTCGAAGCCGGCACTGGCGTTGGGAAATCGTTTGCGTACCTCGTCCCTGCCGCTTTGTTCGCGACTCAGAACAACACGCGCGTGATCGTTTCAACCAACACCATCAACCTGCAGGATCAACTCATTCAAAAGGATATCCCTGCGTTGAGGGAAGCGCTTCAACTGGATTTGCGCGCTGCGGTGCTCAAAGGGCGTTCAAATTACTTGTGTCCGCGACGAATGGAAATTCTTCGCCACAACGGACCGCGGGATGCTGAAGAGATGCGGGTGCTTGCCAAGGTCCTGGTCTGGCTAGACGGAGGCGCCAGCGGCGACCGGAACGATATTAACCTCACCCGGCCTGCGGAGAAAGATGTCTGGACCAAGATCTCGGCCGAGGACGACGCCTGCACCACCGAAACATGTCTCGGTCGCGAGGGTGGCGCCTGCCCTTTCTATCAGGCAAAACAAGCCGCTCTCACCTCGCATATTCTCGTTGTAAATCATGCCCTTCTCCTGGCGGACGTCGCTACGGGGAGCAAGGTGCTCCCTGAATACAACTATCTGATCGTCGACGAAGCACACCACCTCGAAGCGGCTACAACGGGTGCCCTGAGCTTCAAACTCACACAGAATGACCTCGAGCGGATGCTGCGCGAAGTCGGCAGCCATCAATCAGGGGTTCTCGGCTTTCTGCTGACAACGATCAAGGACGCCATGCGCCCTTCCGATTTTGCGCAATTGAGCCAGGTGGTGCACCGAGCGGGAGAAATGGCTTTTCGTCTGGAGAATCAAGCCAGGGATTTCTTTTCCACGCTGCAGTATTTCATCAGCCAGCAAAGGGAGGGTAAACCTCAGAGCCAGTATGCCTATCAAGAACGAATCCTTCCTTCGTCGCGGACACTTCCCGGATGGGACGAGGTAGAAATTGCCTGGGGCGTCTCAGGCGAAACGCTCAGGTTGTTGTTGAATTTGATGGCGGAGATTTATAAAACAGCCAGTGATCTTTACGCCGAAGGGCATGATGAACTCGAGGATGTTAATGGAAGTATCAGTTCCATCTTTCGCCGGTTGTCCGAAGCGGAAAACAACATCAGCGGCATGATCCACGATCCTTCGCATGAAATGATCTACTGGATCGAAATCCAGCCGAACGGCAATCGGTTGTCGCTGCAAGCTGCCCCGTTAAGAGTGGGGCCTCTAATTGAAAAATATTTATGGCACGAGAAAAACAGTGTCATTCTCGCTTCTGCCACACTGACGGCCGGTGGGGATTTTAACTACATCCGTAACACGCTCAATGCCGATGAAGCCGATGAGCTGTTTCTTGGTTCACCGTTTGACTACGAAAACTCGACACTCTTGTTCCTTGCCAAGGACGTGCCCGAACCCAATGCGCACGGGTATCAACAGGCAGTGGATAGGACACTCATTCATCTTTGTAAAGCCACGGGCGGGCGGACGCTGGTGTTGTTTACATCGTATGCGCAGTTGAAACGGACATCCCAGAACATCACTGGTCCTCTCGCGGACGATGGCATTCTTGTTTACGAACAAGGCGAAGGTGCTTCACCCAACACGCTCCTCGACGCGTTCAAGACCACCGACCGCGCCGTGCTGCTGGGCACCCGTTCCTTCTGGGAAGGCGTGGATATTCCCGGAGAGCAGCTCTCCGTCGTGGTATTGGTCAAGCTACCCTTTGATGTCCCTTCAGACCCGCTAATTGCTGCCCGGTCCGAGACCTTCGAGGACCCGTTCAACGAATACCAACTCCCTGAAGCAATACTCAAATTCAGACAGGGATTCGGTCGCCTAATTCGGACGGCGTCTGACCGGGGGGTAGTAGTCGTCCTCGACCGCCGGCTGCTCACCAAGCCCTATGGGCGGTCGTTTATCGAATCGCTCCCTCAATGCACAATGCGGCAGGGATCGCTTTCAGATCTTCCCAAGCAAGCGGCGAAATGGCTGGGCTTGTAAAACTCTTCCCCCGGTAATTATCCCCCCCTTCAGATAAGAAAATTCGTAAAATTAGTCTGAATTTGTGATATATTCTACGATATTCATTAATTTTACATTAATCTAATTACATTTGTCATAAGTGTTCGTGATAAATGTGCATGTTCCTTTATCCTGTGATTGTTTATCATTAAGGGTGGATTATAAGAATATTAATTATGTATAAGGAGGAGCGTATAAGAGCACTCACCTAACTTTTTATCTACTTTGCCCAAACTAAAATAAGGAGAATGTAAAATGCATAAGAAAATGTTGTTGCTCGCAGCTGTTGTTGTAGCCCTTTCGTTCGTACTGGTTGCCTGCGCCGGCCCCGAAGGCCCACAGGGTCCCGCAGGGCCGCAAGGCGAGCCAGGCCCGCAAGGCGAGCCAGGCGCGATGCCAGCCGCCACAGATTTATCTTGCGCCGAGTGCCACAATGACACTCACCTCATTGCCAGCAAGACCGCCGCCTGGGAATTGGAAGCACACGGAAACGGTGGAGCCATGGTAGAAGAATACGGCAACCCAAGCTGCGCGGGTTGTCACTCCGGCAACTCATTCAGCGCCATGATTGCCGCTGGACAGAGTTTCAACCAGGTCGAAGCCGGCGCTACTGAGCCTGCCCGCCAGGACTGCCGCGCCTGCCATCAGGTCCATACCACCTACACCGGTGAGGACTGGGCGCTCGAGACCACCACGCCTGTCACCATGGTTGTGAGCGGTTTGACCTTTGATAAAGGCAACAGCAACCTGTGCGCGAACTGCCACCAGGCACGCCGCTACATGGCAAATTTCGTCGACAAGAACGACGCGACCAAGTATGCGGCTACTATTCGCTTTAATCCCCATCTGAGCGTTCAAGCTGACTTCCTCATGGGCTCCGGCGGTGAAGGCGTGGAAGGCAAACCCGGCGCGCACTATGCCATGCTGGAAGACTCCTGCGTGGCCTGCCACCTGGGCGAAGGCAACAACCACCTTTTTGAAGCGCAGGTTTCCACTTGCGTTAAATGCCATACTGATGCCGAGAGTCTCGACGTCAATGGTGGTGTCACCAAGATCGAAGAGAGAATGGCTGAACTCAAGGCTGCTCTTCAGGCCGCTGGGCTTCTCGATGCTAATGGCTCACCTGTTCCGGGATCGTACGACGAAAAGCAAGCTATTGCACTCTGGAACTATGGTGCGATCGAAGAAGACGGCAGTAATGGTGTTCATAACCCGAACTACGTCAATGCCTTGATTGATGCTGCGTTTGCTGCATTAGGCGAGTAATTGATCTGGTTACCAACAAACAAAAAAGATGGATGCTTCCGCATCCATCTTTTTTGTTTGTTATCTATTCGTTTTCTTCCCAGTGTCTCCCAAGCATTTTGGTGCTTTCTACATGATCGGAGATGATGATTAACGCACAAGCGACATTCCCTCCAGAACTTCTCCAACTATGCTTTAACTGAGCGGCGAATAACAGGCTGTCCCCCGACTCCAAAATATAGTTTTGCTTTTCGACACGATATTCCAGTTTACCTCGTAAACAAAACACAAACTCATGCCCGGTGTGAGACATCGGAACAAGTCCGCTGCTGGCGCCATTTTCCAAGTTCACCAGGAAGGGTGATACCTTTCCAATAAACTGCTCCCCGCCTAAACCCTCCATGTTGCCGCGATTAAAAGCAAGGTGAGTTCGTTCGTTCGACTTGAGATAAACCACTTCCTGCTTCTCAAGCTGTAGACTGAAAAATTCCGTGATTGGCACGCCTAATGCATCCGACAACTTATACAGCGTGCTCACTGAAGGAGATGTCTTTCCGCGCTCGATCATGCTGAGCGCATTAGCAGACAATCCGCTCTTGGCAGCTAATCCCCGCATGGAGATATTTTGTTCTTCACGCAGATGCTTCAGCCGCTGGCCAACGTTCACCGACAAAGCTTCTTTTTCGTAGACCATGGCACCTCCGAGTGTTTGTAATTAGTCAATTAATGTCCCAATTCTACTACAGGTTTATGTGACGAATTACTACTTTTCGCATGACACTTTGCACTATATTTCACAATATACAAGGGATATTATTGCGTTTATATTCGTTTATTCGTATATAGGCCAAGACAATATGATTACACCTACTCTCGCTCAAGAAGTCTCCCGTTTGGAAGCAGATCTTTGCTTCGCACTTTCTGACCCTACCCGAATTCTGATTCTCTACGCATTGGATGAAAAGCCTCAAAACGTGAACGAGATTACTGCGGCACTCACCATTTCACAGCCCTCCACTTCCAGGCATTTAAAAATCCTGCGCGATAGAGGTCTCGTCACAACAAACAGATTGGGTACAACCATCACCTACAATCTGGTCGACCGGCGGCTGATTCAGGCTTTGGACTTGCTCCGAAGCGTTTTAAGGGACAGCCTTGTTCGCCGCGCCAGCCTGGTTGAAGAACTCGAATAACCCACCCTCCCCTCTTGGAGAAGCGACAATGAAGAAAACTCGACCTTATTGGATACTCGGAGCCATCGCCATCTTTATCATCATCATCCTCCCGGTGTTTTATTTCTTGCCCAAGGATGCACAAGCCAAAGATGATCCCTGGGCACATATGCCTGTCAAGGCTGTGCATGTCGATCATAAGGACATCGTCCAGGGACCGTTCGAAACCTCGCAAGAAGTTACTTTACGTTGCCTGGAGTGTCACCCGGAAGCCGCAGAACAGGTCATGGCAACCTCGCACTGGACTTGGGAAAGTGAACCTTTCGATGTACCCTGGCGCGATGAACCCGTCACGATTGGTAAACTCAATCAACTCAATAATTTTTGCATCAGCGCACAGGGTAACCAAAAGAAATGCATGTCCTGCCATATCGGAGTTGGCTGGCAGGAAGGCGAGCAGCCCTTCGATTTCACGAAAACTGAAAACATTGACTGTCTGGCTTGTCATGCAGAAAAGTCAACTTACGCAAAAGGCGAATATGGCAATCCGGCCGAGGGTATCGACCTCCTGGCTGCTGCACAAAGCGTGAAGGCACCCGACCGGACCAACTGCGGCTCCTGCCACTTCAATGGAGGCGGCGGCAACAACGTCAAACACGGAG
The DNA here is from genome assembly GCA_963774975.1 of uncultured Chloroflexia bacterium. GTDB lineage: Bacteria > Chloroflexota > Anaerolineae > Anaerolineales > Villigracilaceae > JBGPQJ01. The sequence goes on along the minus strand of CAVZGY010000001.1, from coordinate 88,161 downwards.
ACCTTGACGAAAGCCTTTATAACCCGACCGAAACCACCGATGTTCATATGGGTCGCTATGAATTTCTGTGCACTGATTGCCACCAGACGAACGATCATGCCGTAAAAGGAAAACTCGTAGCGGATAATTACGAAGTGGATCCCACCGAGCAGGTCGCTTGCACAGATTGCCATAACCAGGAACCACACGATGATGAGCGTTTGAATGGACATACTGAGTCTGTGGCCTGCCAAACCTGTCACATCCCATCGATGGCAGTAAAGAATCCAACAAAACTGAACTGGGACTGGTCCACCTCCGGGCAGGACAAGCCGGAAGATCATTATACATATCTAAAAATCAAAGGCGATTTTGTATACGACGAAGATGTCCCGCCGGTTTACATGTGGTCAAACGGAAACCTTTCCTATAGATACCTGTTGGGCGACAAGATCGATCCTTCAGTGCCTACGGTAATAGACCAACCTGCGGGTGACATAAACGACTCTCTGGCGAAGATCATGCCCTTTAAGCTACATGTAGGAAACCAACCCTATGATTCTGGCTTCAATTACCTTCTCGCACCAATTACTGCAGGTCCGGATGGTTATTGGACGAACTTTGATTGGGATAATGCGTTCGAACTGGCAGAACCCATCACCGGCCTTGAATACAGCGGAAATTACGGCTTTGCTGAGACCTGGATGTATTGGCCTACCACTCACATGGTCCAGCCGAAGGAGAACGCCCTTCAGTGCGACGAATGCCACAGCGAAAGCGGCCGACTTGACTGGGAAAGCCTGGGCTACCCCGGCGATCCGATCGAATGGGGCGGGCGCTTCGGGCAATAAAAGTTTTTCATCATAATGTTTTTAGCATCACTTTCACTCCAGGTAGATATCACTATGACCTATTGGAAAAACATATCAAGTGCTAGAAGGTTAGTTCTTACGGGCGTTGCAATTCTGGCAGCGACCAGCGTGGCGCTATTTGTCCAGAATGTTTTCGCGCAAGTTGGCGAGACCAAGGACGAACAACCATCCCCTCTCCATCCCGCGTTTGCGATGCTGGATGAAAACGGGATCAGTGTCATCGAGAGCGGCGAGGCTGTGTCCACCTTGAAGACCTGCGGACAATGCCATGACACAGAATTCATCACAAGTCACAGCTACCATTCAGATGCAGGGCTTGGAAGCATGGGAGTACCCGGGCAGACAACGGACGGCCTCCCTTGGGACTCGAGCAATGGACTGTTTGGGAAGTGGGATCCCTTGCTCTATCGTTACCTTTCAGCCACGGGCGACCAAATCCTTGACCTAAGTACAGCTGAATGGATAAAAACCTACGGCTTGAGGCACGTAGGCAGCGGTCCCGCGGTAATGAGCAGGGATGGTCAACCTCTCGAATCGCTCGATCCCTCCTTCCAGGATCCTGAAGCGAGTATCCTGAATGAAAGCTCGGGGAAAGCGCAACGCTGGAATTGGGACGAATCCGGCACCATCGAGATGAATTGCTTCCTCTGCCATTTCACATCGCCAAATAATGATGCACGCCTCGCTGCAATTTCGGATGGAGAATTTGCCTGGGCCAACACCGCCACGCTAATCGGAACCGGCCTGGTTGAAAAAGTCGCTGGCGGATACGAATGGAATACTGGGGCATTTGAGCAGGATGGCAAGCTTAAGACAGACTTTGTACTTGTTCAGGATCCAAAAAACGAGAATTGTGCCCTGTGCCACGGATTGGTCCAAGCCAACCCTGCCACACCGGTGGTACTTTCCGGATGTGAGCTCGAATACCCCGAATCGGCCACGACCGGACAGATCATCTCTTCGCAGCAAATATCTGAATCGGGCATGAATATTCAGGATAAGGCCAGCCTTACCCGCTCCTGGGACATTCACGCTGAACGAGCCTTATCCTGCACTGACTGCCACTACTCCATCAATAATCCTATTTATGCCTTGCCGGATGAACAAGCGCCGGAACATCTCCTCTTCGATCCCAGAACCCTGGATCTCGGCGCTTACTTAAAACAGCCCGATCACAATTTTGCCCGTGGGAAAAGTGAATCGAACGAACTCAGCGATGCACCAGAAATGCGCCGGTGCGATTCCTGTCACGATGCACAAACAAGTCACGAAGATTGGCTTCCTTACATCCAGCGGCACATGGAAACTGTTGCCTGCGAAACCTGTCACATCCCCGAAATGTTTGCGCCTGCCATCCAAAGCTACGATTGGACAGTCGTTCATCAGGATGGCACACCGGTCGCCACCTGCCGAGGCGTTGAAGGCGACACGGGAACCATCAACGATCTCGTGACGGGGTATCAACCGGTCATTCTTCAGCGCACAGAAGCGGATGGCGGCAAATTTCTCGCACCATACAACCTGATCACCTCCTTCTTTTGGGTTTATACGGATGACAATGGAAACGAACGTCCTGTCCGCTTGTTCGACCTCGAAGCAGCCTACCTGGATAATGGCAACTATTCACAAGACGTTGTTGCCGCATTTGACGCGAACGGAAACCAACAAATTGACAAATCAGAATTGCTTATCGACAACGAAGCAAAGCAGGTTTTAATTGCATCCAAATTGTTGGAACAGGGCATCAACGAGCCCCGCATCCAGGGATATGTCCAAGCTTATGGCGCAAGCCATGGCGTCACATCGAGTGAGTACGCAATCAATGACTGCACCGTCTGCCATAGCCGGGATTCACGGATCGCGTCGTCCATTCTACTTGCGGACTATACGCCCGGCAGTGAAATTCCATTGCTCGAGTCGGATAATGCAGTTTCCACTAGTGGAGAAATCGACCACAACGATAACGGGGCCGTCAGCTTTACCCCTCAGCTGGAGAATGAACAGGTATACATTCTTGGTTACAGCCATGTCTACTGGGTGGATGCATTTGGAGCCATCATGTTTATTGGTGTGCTGCTGGCTATCCTGGCACACGCGACAATACGCATTATTTCAAACTTCCGCCACAAACCTACCAAATACGATGTTCACAAAGTCTACATGTACGACTCTTATGAAAGGTTATGGCACTGGTTGCAGACCGCAGCAATCGTCATCCTGCTGTTCACTGGCTTGATCATCCACCGTCCGGACCTATTTGGAGCCTTTTCATTCCGCAATATGGTTTATGTCCATAACATCATTTGGATGCTGCTGGCGATAAATGCGGCCTTGTCTCTCTTTTACCACCTCGCCAGTGGAAGAATCAAGCAGTTTATCCCGCGTCCGTATGGATTCTTTGATGAAGCGATTATCCAGGCTAAATATTACATCAAGGGAATTTTCAAACACGAGTCCCACCCGTTCGAGAAGACCCCTGATAAGAAAATGAACCCGCTTCAGCAGGTTACCTACTTTGGGATCCTCAATGTCCTGCTGCCTCTGCAAGGATTGACCGGGATTGCCATGTGGGGCTTGCAGAGATGGCCTGATATTTCGGCAGCGCTTGGCGGTTTGGTTTGGCTTGCTCCCTTCCACACCCTCATTGCCTGGACATTCGCTACCTTTATCCTGGGACATGTGTATCTCACCACCACAGGCACAAAACCTCTTGACGGGATCAAGGGGATGGTGACAGGCTGGGAGGACGTTGAAGTTCATCACGAACAACCCAACCTCGATGATGTTTCTCAGGTTCAATCAACCAATAACGATCAAGCTCCAAAAAAGGAGGATTAATCCATGACTACTGCAGATATGCCTGCGCAAAAACCTTCCAAATTTAAACAATTTCTATTTGGCCGCCCGGTGAAACCCTACGTACACCCCTACCTGGGCGGCACACTCCTGGGAATTGTGCTATTCCTGGCGTTCTTCCTGACCGGCAACGGCCTTGGCGCATCCGGTGGCATGAACAGGATCGTTGTCTTCTTCGAAGACCTCATTGCTCCTGCTCATATCGACCAGGTGGCTTACCTGCTCAAGATGGCGGGCGGGATTAAGAATCCGCTGGATGACTGGATCATTCCCGTTGTCTTTGGCGCCATGCTTGGGGGCTTTGTGTCCGGGTGGTTTAACGGACGCCTGAAAGTGGAAACTAACAAGGGTCCGCGAATCACAGTAAAAACCCGTTGGATGATGGCTTTCATTGGCGGGACGATCATGGGTTATGGCGCCCGGTTCGCTCGAGGTTGCACATCCGGACAGGCACTCTCGGGAGGCGCCACCCTCGCCGCCGGGTCATGGGTATTGATGTTCTGCATTTTCGGCAGTGGGTATGCACTCGCATATTTTGTACGCAGGCTTTGGTTGTAAAAGGAGGATGAGATGAATTTTCCCCTTGCGGCTTTTACTAACGTTTCCGCTCTCAACCCCTGGACCTATTTGGTCTTTGGGTTGATCGGCTTTGCTTTTGGGTTCGTACTGGAAATTTCTGGATTTGGCAATTCTAAGAAACTTGCCGCCCAGTTTTATTTTACAGAGATGACGGTTCTCAAGGTCATGTTCACGGCCATTGTCGTCGCGATGGTGTTGATTGCCATCGCCACAGGTTTGGGAATTCTGGACATCAACCAGGTGTGGATTAATCCAACCTACCTTTGGCCTGGAATCGTCGGCGGCCTCATCATGGGAGTTGGGTTCATTATCGGTGGCTTCTGCCCCGGGACATCCCTGGTTTCCATGGCGACATTCAAAGTTGATGGCCTTTTCTTTGTGCTCGGGAGTCTCTTTGGGATCTTCCTTTTCGGAGAGACCGTCCAGTATTTTGAGGGATTCTGGGAAAGCAGCAACTACGGTCGATTGACGCTTATGGATTGGCTGGGATTAACCACCGGCCAGGTGGTGCTCATCATCGTACTGATGGCATTGTTGATGTTTGCATTTGCCGAACTGATGGAATCCTTTATTGGAAAAAGGGACTTAAAGGCTGAGCCTAAACTTCGAATAGCCGGCGCAGCCCTGTTGATCGCGGGAGCCGTGGCGGTATTGATCATCGGCCAGCCTACACTTTCGGAGAAATGGGCAAAAATATCGTCCGTAAAAGAAGCGTCGTTGGCAGCCAGGGAAGTTCAAATCTCACCCGCTGAATTGTTGTCCACGAAGGCGAATGACGGATTGCGGTTGGTAATGCTCGATATTCGACCTGAATCCGAGTACAACCTATTCCACATCGATGGAGCAATAAATGTTCAGCCAGAGGCACTTGAAGAAGTCGCTGCAGACATCATTTCCCAGTCGGCGCCGAACCTGGTCGTGGCGGTTATGAGCAACGACGAGGATGCTGCGACTGAAGCCTGGAAGACTTTAACAGCGGCTAGTGTCGCGAATGTTTACATCCTCGAGGGTGGAATTAATAACTGGATAACCGCCTTTGGCAAGGAAGAATCGGAGATCACTCCAATTACCTCCGAACAAGTTGAAAACGACTCTCTTCGCTACCTATTTGAATCGGCGCTGGGCAGCCGTTACGAATGTTCAGATCCCAATCTGCACGAATTCGATCTCGAATTCGAACCAAAGATCAAGCTCGAACTCAAACGCGACAAAAGTGGTGGTGGATGCGGCTAACATCCATGCGCGCGGTATGATATCCATTAGAGCAAATTGTACTGTCCCTGCGACACCATTCGCAGGGACAGTTGATTTATAATTTGATAGTGAAGCCTCGCCAGCTCTTCAAACGCGTTATTGCATTACCACAAGATCATGGCTCATGGGTATTCCTATTTTCCCCTTTGCTGATCGGATTATTTGCAGGACAAGATTTCTCTTCCGGTTCTTTGGCGCTGACCATCGCTGCGGTTACCGCATTCCTTATCAGGCAACCGGTCACTATGGCGACGAAAGCCTATTCAGGCAGGCGACCTCGATCCGATCTACCAGCTGCTTTCTTCTGGATAGTCATTTACAGTATCGTTCTAGTCATTTCATTAGCTTTTTTATTGGCGAATGGCTACATATTTATTCTTTACCTGGCAGTTCCAGCTCTGGTGGTTTTTTCCTGGCACTTATTTCTCGTTAGCAGACGAAAAGAACGCGGGCAGGCAGGTGTGGAAATTCTTGCAACAGGCGTTCTCGCCTTATCAGCGCCAGCAGCATATTGGGTCAGTCTCGGCTCTTACGCGCCTGATGGATGGTGGCTGTGGATCCTAACCTGGCTGCAATCGGCGGCGTCCATTGTGTATGCCTACTTACGACTTGAACAACGGACTTTGCAGGAATTACCTACCAAGAAGAAAAGATTTGATATGGGGAGAAGGGCGTTGTGGTACACCTCCTTTAATTTATTTTTCTCGATTATGCTTTCTTTCGGAAATATTTTACCCAGTCTAATTTTTCTTCCCTACCTGTTACAATGGCTTGAAACGTTGTGGGGGACTTTAAATCCTGCAATAGGCTATAAACCTACAAGAATTGGGGTCCGTCAACTTATTGTAAGCGGTCTATTCACTTTACTCTTTGTTATCGTCTGGAGGTAAACATGGATGAATTGAAATGGGAGCTACTGACAGAATCCTCAGGCCGTTTTGAAGCTGACTTATTAAAGTCATACCTCGAAGCGGAGGGGATTGAAGTGCAGCTTTTCCAGGAAGGTGCCGGGCAGGATATCTACCCGGTGACCTTTGGCCCTTTGGCAATGGTGCAGGTCTTTGTCCCAAACGATAAAATCAATGACGCTCGATCCATTTTGGAAAACTTCAATTCGCAAGGAGGTGAATTTCCTGCTGAAGAAGAGAATAACTGACAAACAGTAATCCTTGTTCCGATCAAAGAGGAGGCGGGCAGATGGACTTTGAATTGAATTCAGAACAAAAGATGTGGCAGCACACGGTCCATGAGTTCGTGGCCAGGGAGGTCCAGCCCAAGGCTCACGAAGTGGACGAAACCGGGGAATTCAACTGGAGTGCATTTCGAAAAATGGGGGCGATCGGGTTGCTCGCGCTGAACCTTCCGGAGGAGTTAGGCGGGCCGGGAGTCGAGGCGATAAGTGCTGCGATTGGGATTGAAGAGCTCGGCTGGGGATGCGGGTCCACGGCTCTTGCCATAGCCGCCCACAACGGGCTTGGCCTGACGCCATTAATAGTCTATGGTTCAGATGAGTTAAAGCAGACCTGGCTTCCGAAGGTGATTAGCGGGCAGGGCAGGTTGGCCTCACTTGCGCTCACTGAACCAGGAGCTGGTTCGGACCTTCACGGAATAACGACCAGGGCGGAAAAAAGCGGCAACGAATGGATCGTCAACGGCGCTAAAGCATGGACAACCAATGCCTCGATTGCCGAATATATCATTACCTTTGTCAGAACAAGCATGGTGGAGGACGGGCATGCCTTCAGCATGATTTTGGTACCCACCAATACGCCTGGCTTGAGAATTAATCCTCCCGAAAAGAAAATGGGACTCCGCGGATCCCCTACAAATGGAGTTACTTACGAAGACGTTCGAGTCCCGCTGGGCAATCTGGTAGGCGAGGAAGGACTTGGAATGTCGCAGACGCTAAGAACGCTCGATGGAGGCCGTATCAGCATCGGTGCCCTGTCTATTGGTTTAGCCCAGGCTGCCTTTGAGGTCGCTGTTGAGTATGCCAAGAATCGCCAGACATTCGGAATGCCCATCGCACAGCATCAAGCCATTCAATGGATGATTGCCGATGCCGCAACCGAGATCGCAGCTGCCAGGCAACTGATCTACCGTGCTGCCTGGTTGAAACAACAGGGACGGCCCTATACAATGGAAGCCTCACAAGGGAAACTCTACGCCACTGAAATGGCCGAGCGTGTCTGCCGAAACGCAATTCAGATTCTGGGCGGATATGGGTACAGCCGGGAATACCCTGTTGAAAGAATGTATAGGGATGCGAGGCTCATGACAATTGGAGAGGGAACCAGCGAGGTACAAAGGATGGTGATCGCCCGCCAAGTCCTCCGATGATTTACACTGACCTGAAAGTTAATTGGATCGAAGCTGGCTAATCAGGTTTTCTTACCAGAATCCAGGTACTAAAATCTTCATCCAACTGCACAATTTCGCACACCTGTCCCTTGAAGAGGCCTGAGATTCTATCTGGCGAAAGAAAATGACTTCGCATGAATGCAATTTTTTCCGCCAGCGCAATCAATTTAACCGGAAATCGCCTCACGTCAGGTTCCTGAATAACGATCATTCCGGCGGGAGCCAATACCCTCCACATTTCATCGGCTGCTTCCTGCTGGTTGCATACATGATGAAGCGCATCGACCATTACGATGCGATCAAATACATTGTCTCCGAATGGAAGAGACTCAACAGGAGTATGCACCGCGTCCAGCCCTTTTTCGTCCGCCTGGACGAGCATTCCCTGTGAAAGGTCCGCCACAACCACTTTTTTAACATGCGGGGCTAGCGCGGAGGCGACGCGTCCTGTGCCTCCCCCAGCGTCTAGCACAAAATCCGATTCTGAAAATTTTCCATGCGCGAGAAGTCGCTCAAGGGTAGTAAAAGGCATCGCCCGATCATAAAAAGGTGCCAGATGGGTGAAATGGTCAAAACCAGCCATTATTGCCCCACCGTGATCAAATCTTTGATTTGCTCAAAGACTGCCTCGCCAAAACCAGGGACTTCCTTTACCGAGTTGATCGAGTCAAAGAACCCATATTGGTTCCGATAATCGATAATCCGCTTCGCCAACGTGGGACCAATACCAGGCAGATTCTCCAATTCAGTTTGAGTGGCAAAATTAATATTCACAAGCAATCCACTTCCTCCGATGGACAATCCAGGCAGCAGCTCGGGGACGTGGATTTTTTCGCCATCATTGATTATCCCGGCGAGGTTTATGAAAGATGTATCGGCATTTTCCAGAAATCCTCCAGCCGTCTCAATGGCATCATTCACTCGACTACCTTCCGGCAAATAATACAACCCGGGAGACAGGACCGCACCGGTAACATGTACCAAGATTGGTTGCAATGTGGGAGCGCTATTCAATTCAATTGCATTTCCTCGAGGTGGCGATGCCGCCAGCCAGACAAGAGCCGTCAGAAAGACTCCGACTACAACGCCAATCACTACGTAAAGAATTGTCTTCATATCCGATTCCTAATCAATCACGCCTCATTATCAGCAAGGTTTTCTTGCCAGATTGAAATCCAGACATCATTCCGACAAAAGTTGCTATTCTCCGATAATAAGGCGGCATCTCCTGCCTGGCAAGCACGAAGAAACCGAATTTCTTATAAAATCCTTCCAAACTGGAACGACACATGAGATATAACGGCATTTGATTTTTATCGATTAGTTGCGTAATAATCGAACGGGCAATTCCATTACCCTGATGGTCAGGCCTCACAGCAATTGAAGCGATTTCGAGAATATCTCTTCCGTGAGGCTTTACTTGCCCACACCCAATGACTTTTCCCGAAGCAGTGACCGCGATCAAGAATCGATGCCAATCCAGACCGGTCGGGTTAATTCGGGCGTTTCGCACCAATAACCGAATATCCTTAAGATCTTCTTTCGAAGCGGGTCTGATCGTGTACTCAACCAAGCAAGCCAGCCGCAACAATAATTGTAAATGATGAAACAAAAAAATGAATAATGAACGGGTAAAGAAATGAGCGGGTACGATACGCAATCCACCCGAAAACAAATCCGCCAAAAATAGTAGATAGTGTTTCTATCTCGGGTTTTCCAAGGTGAGCAAGGGCAAATGGAACAGCCTGCAGCCAAATGGCTTCAGGACCGAATTTTCGAGCATACCCAAAGAGCAGCCAGCCACGAAATAAAAATTCCCACGCAAACATTTCGACAAGAAGTTGCCATGGAAGATATTGCACTTGCCAATCATAATATTCCCTCATCGAGGGATCGGACTTGGCAAGAAAAAAAAGAATAGGGGCAATAAGGAGGATGGAGCCCGCTGTCAAAATCAATCCTGCTTGCCAGTCACCTAGTTGAAAGCCGTAGTCACGTGGACTATCTCTAAACACAATCAAGACTACAGTCATCGGGATCAAAAAAAATAATATTACGCGATCCAAAGTCTCCCATTGGGTGATTTTGTTATATCTCTCAATTAATATCACCAGTGTGCTCACAATTGTAAGTACAGCAATCTTCCAATCAAAGCGTTGTTTGATATCTAAAAAGCTTTTCATAAAAAGCCTAATAAGGAAATCCTGACCGGTTGCCTTCCGGACCAAATAATAACAACAGCTTGCTCTGATCACGGGCTAGTTCATGCCCCCAGTTAAATACCAACAAAACAACGAGTAAGGTCGCTGTGATAACCAATGCTTTCCCAGTTGTTGAAAGCCTGAATAAGTGTTTGAGGTCGCGAACCCCTCCGTCCCATAAACGGGCGGCAAGAATTCCAAGAAACGGTACTATGGTCAAGTGGAATCGATCCTCAGCCAGTAATAGGATGTGAGGAAGGATATAAGTAGCTAAAACCAATCCCAGTAAGATAACTTCGTTGCGGCGCCAGTCTGCAAGAACCAAACCGTAAACCGAAGACGATGCCAGAAACACAAATGGCAACAACAAGAGAAGGCTGGCTCCAAGTAATCCAGGGGTTGGAATATAACCAAAGAAATTATTCGAGTAAAAATACGTCAACGCCCTTCTTTCAAGACCAAAAAAATGGCCGGTTCTCATCACTGCCAAGGGTAGGATTCGAGAAGGGTCACTCTTGATGAATTCAATCGCCTTAGCAGTACCTAATCGATCCCGCAACCCATCATCAAGCATCGGGATGAGGTCCAGTGAAATTCCATATTGAAATGTGCCGGTGCTTTTAGGGTGGTAACCCACGTAAAGGTTATAACCGAGTGAGCTCTCAATTCCTACCAGCCGGTCGTGAAGCATTGAATTCCTGGCGATCCAAGGCAAACAAACGGCGATTGCGGTAATAAGCAACACTGCTGCGCCTTTCCGGTTTCTTAATGCAATCCACGCCCAAAATGCGGCGATGACACTTATCGGGATTATCACTGATCGGGTTAACGCTGATAATCCAATCAAAAAACCGGAAAGGAAGAACCACCGCAATCTTCCATCTTCTGAAGCTTTAAATAAAGACAAGGTAAATGCTAAAACCAGGACAAAAAACAAATTCTCGGTTGCGAGCGATAGAGGGTAAATCACCATCATCGGGTAAAGAGCGATTGCCCAGGCTGACCATTTGGCAGCACGCATATGGTGCGGAAAGATATGTCTCGCCGCAAAATAGGTCATTGGGACCAGCAAGGAATTAAGGAGGACCTGGACTAACCGGGCTGCAAAAAAACGATCGGGGGTAATGCCGGAGAAAAAATAAACAATTGCGAGGAATGCAGGGTACAAAGGCGGCCGAAAAGAAGTCACCACCCCTCTTGGATCATAATCCACGGTTGTAAGATCAAAAGGAATATAGTTTTGAACCAGGTAGAGATCGTCCTGGGCATACCATCGATATCCATCGCCGGCGATAATGCTTCTCGCCAGCATGTCGTATTGAAACATGTCATCCAGGCCAATTCCCAAGTTCCTACTCAGAAGCACAGGAATCAGTCGAATGACAAGCGCAACCAAAAAAACCAAAACTGGGAAGGGAAGCTTTCGATTATCCATGCTTGCTGTCTCATTGAAGTGGACGGTTACTTCAATAATTCTTCCAGTATCGACTTTGCGGTTTGGGGATCTGCTTTTCCCTTCATCTTCTTCATAACTTGCCCGACGAACCAGCCCATGAGAGTGGTCTTCCCAGCTTTGTAGCTTTCCACTTCTTTAGGAGATTCCACCAACACCTCAGCTGCAATTGCTCTAATGGCATTATCATCGCTGACCCGGCCAAGTCCCTCCTCGCTTACAACCTGCTGAGGCGCTTTACCTGACAAATTGGTTTTTTCGAGCAGGGATTTCCCTGTATTGGTATTAATTACACCACCGTCCACCATACTGACGATATCAGCCAGGTATTTCGGGGATAGCCGCAAATCTTCAGCGGCCGTGCCCGACACATTGATTAGCCGCATCACATCATTCATTATCCAATTCGACATCCGTTTTGGATCCCCGCCATAGCACTTGACAGCTTCCTCGAAATATTCTGCAAGGGAGCGTTCGCCCGTGAGTATCTCCGCATCGTATTCAGGAATGCCGTAATCGAGAACAAACCGAGCCTTGCGGGCAAGTGGTAATTCCGGAAATCCCGACAGGATTCTTTGCTTCCAAGTCTCATCCAGCACCACGGGAAGCAGGTCCGGCTCTCTAAAGTATCGATAATCTGCTTCTGTCTCCTTCGAGCGCATTTTTCTCAGGACTTGGGTTTCTTCATCCCACTCAAGCGTCCAGGCTTCGACCTTTTTACCCGCAGCATATTCACGTTTCTGGCGTTCAATTTCCTTTTCTATGGCATCCTTGACCGCATCGATGGAATTGACGTTCTTGATTTCCGTCTTGGGATTCAAGTAATCAGCGCCAATTGGGCGCAAGGAAACATTCGCATCGCACCTGAGGTGACCTTTCTCCATATCCGCTTCGGATATCCCAATCCACCGTAAAAGCTGTCGCAGCCTGATTAAATACTGGGCAGCTTCGGCAGCAGACCTGATGTCGGGTCCGGTCACCATTTCGATCAGCGGAACACCACAACGATTAAAATCTATAAGCCGACGTCCAAGCTCATTCTTTGTCTTTCCTGCATCTTCTTCCATATGAAGCTTCCAAATACCGACATGACGAAATACCCCTGCAGGCATGGGAACATCCAGAAAACCACCTTTTGCAAGGGGGCGATCGTATTGCGAGATTTGGTAACCCTTGGGTAAATCAGGATAGAAATAATTCTTGCGGTCAAAATACGAAACATCTTGAAGCTCGGCATTCATGGCCTTCGCGAGAAGAACGCCTTTCTCGACCACGCTTTCATTCAACACTGGGAGAACCCCAGGCATGCCGGTGCAAACCGGGCAAATGTTTGAATTGGGCGGGTCCATCCAGGAATTTGCCTTGCATGAACAAAAAATTTTTGTCTTTGTATTCAACTGGATGTGTGTTTCCAACCCAATAATCGCTTCGTATTCTTCCATGGTCATCCCGCAGTTTCCTTAATCACCGATATTCTCAGAATTTCAACATTGCAGCCGTATAAATATGATCATCTACGAAAGAGAAGCAAGTCCCGCAGCCGCCCGGAATGACTTGTACGCTAACGCCATATCAAGACTGGCAAACGAGATTTTATTCCCAACCCGTTGAGAGCCTGGAAGCCGGCTCGCCCGGTCCGCCATATCGGATGAAACAAGTTCTATGGTGATCTGAATAGGCGATTGCATGACATACGGCTTCGGAGCCAATCCTTTTTGTATATTTCCAATTGCTCTTATTGATGCATTTCGAATCAGCATTTGCGATTTAGCGGGAGGGCAGGCATAAAGCAGAATGACGCCCAGAAGCATGCTTTACTTCGGCTATCTCCAGGTTGCCAAGCAATTCCCGCGCTTGCCGGCAGGCTGTCTGATCACCTGAAATCATTACCACCGGAACTCCAAAAGCACCTGCAAGCGCAGCATTCAGCCCAAATTCGCCGACCAGGTTGTCATTCATCCATACGTTGATAAAATTCGTCGACCAGGTGTGGTCCAAAATCCCGTTTTCCGAAGACGCGCGCGCATGATACCCGATAAAAAATACGCCATCAAATGAATCATCGATTCCCTGCATCATTGAAAACTGAGAGGTCCCTATCCCCGAGTTTAACTTCGCGCGCCTGTCCAATTCTTCAATCAAAATGTTGGAGCCGTTCCAGTGCCCATCGGTGACCACCACTTCATCCGCGCCGCCTTCGAAGGCTCCCTCAATGGCCGAGTTGGCATCCCAGGTCATAAGGTGACGGAACCGCTGGTACTCTGCCCGGGAGGGATCGACATGGTCCCAGGAGGTCACACCCGTAATCCCTTCCATGTCACAAGAAATCAGGATTTTCAAAGGTTCATTCCTTCTAAAAATGGCGAGTCTCAACCACCGATCACTTGTGGCCTGACCGATCTCCAGAATTCGTTTTCTGTAGCTTTTTCGTACATGCGGGAAATTCTGAAGAGATCACCTTCCGAAAAATCGGGACCGAGGAATTGAATCCCTATCGGAAGTCCATCCGCGTCAAATCCAGCCGGGATGGATATACCGGGAATCCCCGCATGGTTGGCGGGAACTGTCAATTGATCAGCGTATTGCATCAAAACTGAATCGCCATAAACGCCTCCCATCTTAAATGCAGACGTAGGAGTAGTCGGCGTGAGAAGAGCGCCGAGGCGGTAATTTCCATTTGGGTCAAATATCCTATCAAAATCACGCCGGATCAAAGCGCGGACCTTTAATGCTCGAATGTAATATTGCTCGCTGTATTGGGCGGCGGAAACGTACATCCCCATCAGAACCCGTAATTTAGGTTGAAGGCCAAATCCCTCTCCGCGGGTCTTCTTATACATCTCGCTGAGGGTCTCGACCTGTTCAGGTGAGCGATAACCATACTTTACGCCATCGTATCGATGCAAATTCGATGCTGCCTCCACCCGGGAAATGACAAAATAGGCGGGGATGCCGAATTTGGTATGCGGCATAGGGACATTTTCGACAATTTCAGCACCTTGCTTTTCAAGCAACTCGGCAGCCTGTATGACTGCCCTTTTTATTTCCGCGGGAACTTCTTGTTCTTGCACGTCCCCGGTTTCAGCATCGATATAAGTAATCTTGAAGTAATCAGGGGATAAACCGATGCGCATCCCTTTGACACCACTCTCAATTTCTTTTAAATAATCGGGGACCGGGGCAGTCACCGCCGTCGAATCCCTTGGGTCCTGGCCAGCGATTACCTTCAACAGCAACGCGGCATCGGTCACGTTTCGCGCGACAGGACCGGGACAATCCAACGAGGATCCGAAGGCAATCAACCCATATCGTGATACCCGGCCGTAGGTGGGTTTCACTCCCACCACACCGCAAAATGCGGCGGGCTGGCGGACCGAACCGGCGGTGTCCGTCCCCAGACTTAATGTCCCCTCATAGGCTGCAACAGCAGCCGTGGAACCGCCCGATGAACCTCCCGGAACGTGGGCAGTATTCCACGGGTTGCGAGGTGCCGGCTGAAAAGCGGACGATTCGCTGGATGAGCCGTAGGTAAATTCGTCAAGATTTACTTTGCCTAAAATAACAGCACCTGCTGACTCCATTCTCTCAACCGGTGTCGCTGTATAGGGGGATGTATAATTTGCCAGTATTTTGGACGCTGCGGTTGATAATGTACCTTCAACACAAAAAATGTCTTTCACGGTTGCGGGGACGCCTGCTAGCAATCCCACAGACTCTCCGGCAGCGATCTTCTTATCTACTTCATCGGCTTGTTTGCGGGCACGCTCGCTGGTCACATTAATAAATGCATGAACTTTGTCCGGCTCCGCTGAGTGGTCACCGCCAAGCGAGCCTGCTACACCATCTACACGCATAATATGAGAGAGATTGGCTTCGAGCACCTCTCTCGCGGATAACTCTTTACGTGCGACAAGTCGGGCAATTTCCTGGGCAGTCAGCGCAAGGATATCCATTAATCCAGGTCCTTGTGGGGAATCTCAGGGACAATAATATAATCATTTTCAATTTCGGGAGCCTGCTTCAAAAGCAAACCCGGATCAGGATATGCACTCCATTCATCTTTTCGGTTCTTTGATGAAATTTCTGGAGAGTATGCGATTCCATGAGACGTAACCACTGTTTCGGAATCAATAGGGATGGATGCCAATTCATTAATTGCTTTTAACTGGTTATTCATTTGCCTGCGTAAATAGTCAGCCTCGTCAGGCGCCAGCTCCAAGGCGGCCAAATCTACGAGATGAGCGAACAATTCAGGGGAGATTTCTTCAGGCATAGGTTTCCTCTTGCAGGGCATTATATTCCATATGCGTGCTATACGAACAGTTGGAGTTACCGGCGGCAAGTGTGACAACAACAATAATGCTATAATGTCAAAAAACCGGAGCGTCCAGATGAGTGAACTTTTCCCATTCTCAAAAGAACACGAAATGCTACGAAGTGCCGCGCGCGATTTTGCCCAGAACGAAATTGCGCCAATCGCCGCTGAATTCGACGAAAGTGGTGAATTTCCATACAAAACAATAAAAAAAATGGGGGAAATGGGCTTGATGGGAATCGAAATTCCCGAGGAATATGGCGGTGCCGGGATGGACACCCTGTCGTACGTTCTTGCGTTGGAGGAAATCTGCAAGGTGGATGCGGCGCATGGCGTCATTATGTCTGTAAATAATTCCCTTTATTGTTTCGGGATAAATAAATTTGGGTCAGAAACCCAAAAGCAGAAATTTCTTAAACCCGTCGCATCCGGTTCGTCGATAGGTGCCTACTCTTTGACAGAACCCATGTCCGGCTCGGATGCAGGCACGATGAAATCCCGGGCTGTTTTGGATGGCGATGCTTACGTCTTAAACGGGCGAAAATCCTGGGTTACCAGCGGTCCCGTTGCGGATTACATGGTGGTTTTTATGATGACGGATCCCGAAAAAAAGCAAAAAGGGATCACGGCATTTTTAGTTGATGCTAAAAAACCGGGATTTATCCGCGGCAAGAAGGAACCCAAGCTTGGAATCCGCGCTTCCGCCACAAGCGAAATCGTCTTTGAGAATTATCGCTGCTCCGTGGAAGACAGGCTTGGGCAGGAAGGTGATGGATTTAAAATTGCCATGACCGTCCTTGACGCAGGACGAATTGGGATTGCGACACAAGCGCTCGGGATTGCCGAGGCAGCTTATGGCGCTGCGGTAGGTTACGCAAACGATCGCGAGGCATTTGGCCAGAAAATCGGGGAATTTCAAGGGATCTCTTTCAAAATCGCAGATATGAAAACCAGGATCGAAGCATCGAGATTATTAACTTATCAAGCCGCCCTTGCCAAGGAAAAGTCCAAAACAACGGGTCAGCGCTATTCTCTTGAAGCATCCATGGCAAAGCTGTTCGCGTCAGAAACGGCCATGTTCGTTACCCATGCAGCTGTTCAAATCCACGGCGGGATGGGATACAGCAAGGAACTGCCCGTGGAAAGGTATTTCCGGGATGCAAAAATTACCGAAATCTATGAAGGAACGAGTGAAATTCAGCGATTGGTGATCGCTCGAAACGAACTCAGCAGCCATTAATTATGAGCGAAAATGATACCTCTATTTGGGAATGGCTGAAGAATTACTTCAAGAATCCAAAACAATGGTTCATCAGGGTTCCCGAGGGAGGACCGGAGTCATTTCGAAAAAACGGATCTCAAAACACCAATGTTATTACTCAGCCAGAATCCAATGATGACTTACAGTTAGCCAAGCCCATCGAATCAAATTCCGGTATCGGTCTGGTCCAGGTCGATATCTCTGTGATTATTCCCGCAGGGAGTTCAATTAACCTGGAGGTTTCAACCGGGATCGAAAATGATAAACCCCGGGGGGAGGTGGATTCATCTCCAAAAACCGAAAAGCTTTGGGTAGACGTCAATCCATCCTCGGGTGAAAGAATCTCGAGGACTACAGAAAAAGGCGTAAAAGAAGGCAGATTACCTGGAATCGGCAATTATAAAATCAGCATTTCTCTGGTAACCGTTCTGGTCATTCTAAGTTTATTGCTTTACACGTTTTCAAGGTTTGCGGGATTAAACCGATTTCCGGCATACTTTTTCTCAGACGAGGCTATGCAAACTATTTTTGCGGAGAAACTGATTGACAATAACTTTCTTGCCGCAAACAATGAGAATGTTCCAGTTTATGTGATGGTCGAAGGGGATCGCTGGTCACCCATGGCTTCGATCTATGTTCAGGCTGCGACGGTATTACTTTTTGGGAAATCCGTCCTTCAAACCAGAGCCACTTCCATTTTCATCGGGTTGCTGGGGGTCATCTCTACTGGACTGATCCTGAAATTTATTTTTAAGCAACGATATTGGTGGGTGGCGATTCTCTTCTTAACCTTATTGCCTGCATGGTTCCTGCACTCCCGTACAGCCTTCGAGACGGTCATGGCGACTGCCTTTTTTGCTATCTTCCTTCTCTTTTATTTGCTGTATCGCTACCGGAACCCTTATTTCTTTTTTGGAGCTGTGGTCTTTGGTGCGTTGACATTCTATTCTTATTCCAACAGCCAGGCTTTAATGGGATTGGTGACGATTGGTTTGGCAATTTCAGATTTCAGTTACCATAAGGAAAATCGGCGTACCCTTTTACGGGGCCTTCCCCTGGTTATTTTAGCAGCAATCCCATTCATAATTTTTCAATTGAAAGTCCCGGATGGGCTATCCACCCACCTAAGGGCGATAAATTCATACTGGTTTCAACCCATATCACTCGACCAGAAATTTCTAATTTTTGTAAAGAATTATTTTATAGGACTAAGCCCTAATTATTGGTTCATCGAAAACAGCAGGGACCTGATCAGGCACAGGATGGTGGGTTATGGACATTTCCCCTTATGGTCGCTCCCCTTGGTACTAATTGGAATAGCGCTTGCAATAAAGAACATCCGCGAGTCTTCTTATAGGGCAGTTTTCATTTCACTACTTGCGGCTCCGGTTGGCGGGTCCATGCTGGAAATCAGCATTGCCCGTACTTTAGCAATAATTGTTCCAGCCACGATTCTGGCGATACTGGGTTTGGAATGGCTATTTGGTTGGGTGGAAAAGAAGTTCAAGCCTGCCTATATCGCAGTTAGCGTTTTCATCATCCTTGCAGCGCTAAGTATTCACACTCTAAATAATGTTGTGATCAATGGCCCTTTATGGACCAACGTTTATGGACTTTATGGACTGCAATACGGTGCAGTTCAAATATTCGAAGAGACTTTGCCGACCTATGTTCAGGATGAAAGCACCAGAAATATCATTGTGTCACCTGTTTGGGCGAATGCAACTAATAGGTTTGTTGAATTCTTCTTTTCATCTAAAGAAGATCAAAATCGAATTTCCATTGAAGGATTAGACGCATTTTTATTACGAAAGCTGGATATCGATCCCAGCGATCTTTTTGTCTGGACAGCAGAAGAATACAAAAAAGCAGTTGAAAGCGGCAAGTTTGAATCCCTAAATATTGAAAAAATAATTCCCTACCCCGATGGGGAACCCGGCTTCTTTGTTGTTAGAATGCAATACGCGGATAATATTGATGAAATCTTTGCCGCCGAGAAGGAAGCGCGCAGTCAGCCAATGGAAGAAGATATCGAACTGGAAGGCCAGCGTGTGCATGTCGTGTATTCGCGCATAGACGGCGGAGAGCTTCTAAATATCTTTGACAATGACTCGAATACATTGATGCGAGGGCTTGAAGCAAATCCATTCATTATTCAACTGGAATACGATGAACCTAGATCCATTAAGCAAGTTGATTTGACAACAGCCACGATGAAGGATTTCGACGTCACGGTAAAAGCTTACGGAGATACTGCCGATTCTCCAGTTGTTTACGAGAACAATTATAAAGACCTGCCATCTGACCCGACGGTAAGTATTGACCTCGAAAATGGACCACAATCCGTGAAGAAACTAATTATTGAAATAAAACACAACACACTCGAAGATCCCACCAATATCCATATTCGAGAGTTGCAGCTTAGATAAGCCAAATTTCTCTATTTCACCATTTTTCTTTTGCCTGGAAATCACCTGTGAAAAGGTCTATTAAAATCAACTTATGAAATGTGTCTTTTATCAAAATCATGGCGGGATAGATGTTCTAGAGTATGGCGATCGCCCTGATCCTAAACCAGGTCATGATCAGGTCGTTGTCCGACTCCATTCGGCTTCATTGAACCACCTGGACATCTGGGTCAGAGAAGGCTGGCCGGGGCTGAAATTACCGCTTCCGCATATCCCAGGTGCGGATGGCGCAGGCGAGATTGAATCTTTGGGAGAAGGCGTATCCGGCTGGCAGGTGGGGGATCGAGTCGTTATCAACGCCAATCTTGGATGCGGCAAATGTCAATTTTGTCTTACAGGACAGGATAACCGCTGCATGGATTGGCATTTACTCGGAGAAACCACACAGGGGACTTATGCTGAATTTGTCTCTGTTCCCGCTCGGAATTTATTTAGACTTCCAGATGACTTTGACTACATATCCGCAGCGGCTGCGGGATTGGTATATCACACAGCTTGGCATTCACTGATCTCGCGAGGTCAATTACATTCAGGGGAGACTGTTCTAATTGTTGGCGCATCCGGCGGCGTGAACACTGCCTGCATCGCCATTGCTAAATATTCAGGCGCAAAAGTGTTTGTCGTTGGTTCCAGTAAAGAAAAGTTAGCGTTGGCCGAATCTCTAGGAGCGGATGTAGTAATAGACCGGTCGCAAGGAGAGGATTGGTCAAAATCGGTTTACCAAGCTGCGGGGCGCAGGGGAGTCGACCTGGTTGTTGATAATGTTGGAATAACCTTTCCGCTCAGCATGAAAGCGGCCAGAAAAGGCGCCCGCATCCTCACCGTAGGCAACACGGGAGGGGCAAAATTCGAAATAGATAACAGGTATATTTTCTCAAAGCATCTTTCCATCATTGGTTCGACCATGGGGACGATACAGGATTTCCATGAAGTGATGTCGCTCGTTTGCAACAAAAAAATCAAAGTGGCGCTCGACACAACTTTCCCATTGTTCGAAGCACGTCGCGCTCAGGAACGCCTTCAAAATGGGGAACAACTTGGGAAGATTACACTAGCGATAAGCCCATAAGAACAGGATAAAAAATGTCCAAACTACAATCCCTACGAGATGCGATTAAAAAGTACGTGGTGGACGGCGATGTGGTATATGCGGCAGGATTCACCCACTTGATACCATTTGCGGCCGGTCATGAAATCATTCGTCAGGGCAAGAAGAACCTGACTCTCGCCAGGGCTACTCCAGATTTAATTTACGATCAAATGGTTGCAGCAGGGTGCGCCAGGAAGGTTATTTTTTCTTACATGGGAAATCCGGGCGTTGGGTCGCTCAGGATCGTAAGAACAGCGATTGAGCATGGAGACCTCGAATGGGAGGAATATTCCCATTTTGGAATGATAACCCGGCTTCAGGCTGGGGCTTCCGGGTTGCCCTTCCTGCCCATGAAACAAACAGGGGCACACGACCTGGAAAAAGCTAACCCCCTCATCAAGCGTGTTTCTGATCCCTATTCCGGGGAGGATATGATTGCGGTACCAGCTCTCAATCCGGATGTCGCCATAGTCCATGTGCAGCGTGCTGACGTAAATGGCAATGCTCATCTCTGGGGAATCGTAGGAGAACAAAAAGAGGTCGCGTTTGCGTCAAAGAAAGTCATACTAACCACAGAAGAGATCGTGGATGAGGATATCATCCGGTCGGACCCCAATCGCACGCTCATTCCGGGATTCATAGTCAATGCAGTATGCCAGGTGCCTCACGCCGCACATCCCTCTTATGCTCAGGGATATTATGATAGGGATAATGAGTTCTACATTAAGTGGGATAAAATCAGCGAATCTCCAGAACAAGTTAAACAATACCTCGACGAATGGGTTTTTGCCATAAAAGATCGTGAAGAGTATTGGGAAAAACTTGGAGCAGCGGTCCATTCGAGGTTGAGAATTGAAAGCAGGTTGAGCTCGCCAGTTGATTATGGAAAATATTAGTCAGAATTTTCCGGTTTGCGATTATGGCGGAAACGGTCATGACTTGTTTTTTCTTCATGCAAACGGTTACCCGCCGAATTGTTACCTGCCTTTGCTGGAAAGGTTATCAGAGCGACATCACACGTATGGCCTGAAATTGCGTCCACTTTGGGACGGGCATCAGGACGAAAAAATTCAGGATTGGCAGCCACTAAGCGATGATCTGAACCGATTTATTAAGCCTCGCGGCGGACTACCAGCTATAATCGTTGGTCATTCACTCGGTGCAGTAGTTGGCCTCAGATCTGCCATCCAGGAACCTGGATTTTATCGGTCACTAATCCTTATCGACCCGGTCATTTTCCCCTCAGCCATCATTCATGGATGGCGTATTGTAAAAAAGGTCGGTCTGGGTTATCAACTACACCCATTAATATCTACCGCTCAAAAACGAAGACGGAGATTCGACAACCCAGATGATGTTTATGACGCGTATCGCCAGAAAAAGATATTCCGCTACATAAGCGACAAGAACCTTAAGATAATGATTTCCGGGATGATCAAACCGATTGCTGGGAATGGTTATCAACTGGCTTATTCTCCTGAATGGGAGGTTCAAATCTATTATTCAGGAATTTCATCGGATGCAGACCTATGGAGTGAACTACCAAAGCTTAAAATGCCACTTTTGATCATACGAGGTTCGGAAACGGATACCTTTTTCCCTCAAACTGCCAGGTTGGTTAAAAAAACCTTACCATCTGCAAGTATTGAGACCGTGGAAAATTCTACACATCTGGTTCCTCTTGAAAAACCGGAAGAAGTGGCAAGGATAATAATTAATTTTCTGGAGACTGTTCTATGACTGAAAAACAATATTCCTCGGCAGAACTAATGATTATCAACTCAGCGCGTTTACTGCAAGACGGCGATGTCGTGTTTGTTGGGGTTGGGCAACCAAATCTCGCATGCAATCTCGCCAAGAGGACACACGCACCAAATCTAGTCATGATTTACGAAGCAGGAGTTATTGGCGCTGAACCTGCTCGCTTGCCACTTTCGATAGGTGATCCCACACTTGTTAGTGGGGCTTTATCCGTAGTCAGCATGTATGACATTTTTACTTTATATCTTCAACGGGGAAATGTTGACGTGGGATTTTTGGGCGGTGCTCAAATCGACCGTTTTGGAAACATAAATGCCACCATCGTTGGGTTGGATTACTCTCATCCAAAAATCCGCCTGCCCGGATCAGGTGGTTCTCAAGAAATTGCAGCCTGGGCAAATAGATGTTACATCATGACTCCCCACCAATTAAGGCGATTTCCGGAAAAAGTGGACTTTCTAACCTCAGCTGGTTATTTAGATGGGAGACAAAGTCGCGATAATCTGAGATTAAGAGGGAAGGGCCCGGTCGCGGTCGTGACCGATATCGGCATCCTTGAGCCCGATTCGTCCGGAGAATTAATCCTGACCGCGCTTCATCCGGGCAGGACATCGGAAGACGCGAAAGCCAACACCGGTTGGAAGTTGAAAGTTTCCGAGAGCCTGCGCGAAACCGAAGAAGTAACGACAAGCGAGTTGAAAATACTTCGAGACGACCTGGATCCCTCAGGCACATACACAAAGGGCGGATAAGGTTGGAAAATAATACTCAGAGACGATCTTTTGTAAAAGTCATATTTTTCTCCTCCGAAGAAACACGGCTTCGGGCAGGATGGAGACTCCTGTTGCAGTCAGTCCTCCTGGGTCTCTTTTTTTGTGTGATGTCCTTCCCGGTCATGTGGTTCGGTCCAGGCCAAACGGAAACGTGGGTCTTTGGATTTTTCGCCCTCGCAGAATGTTTTGCAATAACGATCTCCGTCTTCTATTCGCGACGCTTTTTCGATAAGCGGTCTTTTGCAAGTCTGGGACTTTCCCTTAAAACGGTTTGGGTTAAAGATATGCTCGCAGGTGTCGGCATCGCCGCGATCATGATGGGGGTAATTTTCGTAATTGCATATTTCTTAAATTGGATCAACGTGAAGTCATTTTCGTGGGAAATTGAAGGGATTCCAAATGCGATTGAGCAAACCGCAATTTGGCTGATTATCTTTTTAATTGTCGGCTGGCAGGAAGAGCTTCTATCGCGAGGATATCATCTTCAAAATCTGGCAGATGGCATCAATATCACATGGGGAGTAATAATTTCTTCACTGGCATTTGCCATCCTTCATATATTCAATCCGGGAGCAACGTGGATTTCCACTCTTGGAATCTTCCTGGCAGGGTTATTCCTGTCTCTGGGGTACATCTTGACGAAACAGTTGTGGCTGCCAATAGGCTTGCACATCGGCTGGAATTTCTTCGAGGGAGTAGTGTTCGGATTCCCCGTTAGCGGGATGAACACATACAAGCTGATCCTGTTGGAAACATTAGGCCCTAAAACCTGGACAGGAGGAGAGTTTGGTCCCGAGGCTGGCTTGCTATTGTTACCGGCCTTGTTACTGGGCATAATCCTCATGTTCTTATATTCCAAAAATCGAGAAAAACATGATTAACATATTAGTCACCTTTCCTCTTGAGGATACTTTAATTACCAAGCTGCGTGGCGTATCGCCAAAATTCAACATCATAATAAATCCTGCCAATAAGGTGGATGATATTTCCACCGAACAATGGGAAAAGACTGAAATCCTATTCACTGAAAATATATTACCGACTCCAGAAAAAGCCAAAAACCTTAAGTGGATCCAATTTACCTATTCAGGTCTGGATCGATGGAGCAACAATCCTCTATTTTCAGTACCTGGTCTTCAAATTACCTCGCTTAGCGGTGCAACTGTGTCTCAAATAGCAGAGCACGCAGTAATGATGATGCTTACTCTCGGTCATCGAATGCCTTTGTTGTATACCAATCAACGAAAATCCGAATGGCCGAAAGACCGCCTGGAAAAGTACCAACCTGTCGAACTTCGTGGATCAACCGTTGGAATTGTCGGGTATGGCAGTATCGGCAGGCAGGTTGCTCACTTACTGACACCATTTGGCGCAACTGTTCTGGCGACAAAGCGGGATGCAAAGTCGCCCGAGGACTTCGGTTTCACTCATGAAGGTATGGGGGATCCCGAAGCCAGCAAAGTACACAGGCTGTATCCTGCCGAAGCAATTAAGTCGATGCTTAAGCTATCAGATTTTATTGTTATCTGCGTGCCGCTCACTCAACAAACAATCGGTCTTATGGACCACTCCACGATGGCAGCGATAAAACCGGGGGCATTTCTGATCGACATTTCGCGCGGCAGGGTCGTGGATCACGCAAGTTTGATAAAAGCATTACAAGAGGGCAGGCTCGCCGGCGCTGCGCTGGATGTGTTCCCTGAGGAGCCCTTGCCCCCTGACGATCCGCTTTGGGGTATGCATAATGTGATCATTACGCCACATATCGCCGACAACAGCCGCAACTACAATCATCAAGCTTGCCATTTATTCTCCGAAAACCTGCATCGATATCTCGCGGGGTTGCCATTGTTCAATTTATTCAACAGAGACAGGGGCTATTAATCAATTCGATTTTGAGAAACCCATTGAATATGGGTTTACATCACCAGCCAAACCCCGAACAACCTCCATTATGCATAATCCATCTGGTATAACATCACGTCAGAAATTATTGGCTTACACAGCCTTGGGAATATGCATTCTCGCATTAAGTACATCGGCAATTTTTATAAAATATGCCGACGCACCTGGCCCGGTTACCGGATTTTACAGGATGACAATCGCGGCAATTATTCTTACCCCCTTTGCGGTTTTCAGATTGCACAAAAGAAAAACAATCAACAGGAATAACTTTTACATTCCCATTGCTGGAGGTATTTTTTCCGGATTAGATCTTGGGATCTGGACAATTGCACTTAGTTACACTACGGCAGCCAATGCCACTATTCTGGGAAATACCGCTCCGCTCTGGGTCGCGTTGGGAGCCATGTTGTTTTTCAGAGAGCAGTTGATGAAGAGATTCTGGGTCGGAATGTTGCTCGCCATGGCTGGTGCCGCCTTGATTATTGGGGTCGATTTCCTTATGCACCCCAGCCTGGGTATCGGAGATTCCATAGCCCTGTTCACAGGCATGCTTTATGCAGGCTACTATTTGACAACAGAATTGGGACGACGAACGGTCGACGCGGTCACTTATATTTGGGTGGTTTTTGTAAGCGCTAGTCTCACATTATTCATCTTAAATCTATTTTTAGGAAATACACTCACAGGATATGATCAAAACACAATAGCGGTTTTCTTTGCTACAGCTATCATTTCCCAATTGATCGGTTACTTAATGAGTTCGTATTCGCTCGGTCATTTGCCAGCCTCGGTAGTTTCGGTCACAATGATCGGGCAACCCATTGTCACTGCAATAATTGCCGTCCCACTGCTTGGGGAATTGCCGGTGCCCTCGCAAATCATCGGTGGATTTGTCGCATTGGCGGGAATTTATTTGGTGAATGTTTCACACGAAAACAAAACCAACGGTCCGGAGCATTAATTGGTCTCTTGATTATTCAGGGTATTGATTTGGACATTATTTATCCGTATACTAATAGGTAACTATACTTCGCCAGGAGGCAACTATGTACCTTCAGGAAATTCTTGAGGTCGCGATTGGACTGGTCTTTGTCTGGTTCGTGATCAGCATGTTCGCCATGACAATCCAGGAATGGATTGCATCACTATTCAATTTACGCGCGAATTACCTTGAATTAACCCTCCTCAGGATGCTCGATAATCCCGATTTTGAAAAGGGGTTTTCTGCATGGTGGCGAAAATTTTGGAATAAGTCCTTAAGGGAAAGCAAGCCTTTGGACGTAGAGAATTCCTTCGCGAAGAAGTTTTATAATCATCACCTAATTCGAGTACTCCGGCAACCGCACAAAAAGCCATCTTACATTTCTGTGGGAAAATTTGCAGATGTCATTTTCGACATGCTCCTGACCGCGGGTACCGATGCATCCATAATACGATTTTCTCTTGAAAAGGTGCGGGAAAACCTAAATTCGCTCGTGGCAGGCAACCAGCAGGAAGCAGCTAAAGAGACCCTGGCGGGATTAATAGAGCTTGCCAACCATGCTGCCCAAACCAATGCCGGGACGGAGGCCATCCAGGAGCTGCGAAAACAAGTGGATGAATACACCGACCGATACCCATCCGTAAAACCCCTGGTGGATACGCTCCTGACATTCCCCCCTCCCGATCAACCGCTTAGTAATACGTTGCAACGGCTTGGGCATGGAATTTTCGTAATCGGAGCTCAAAATGAACACCTCAGGGAATCGCTTGCCCCGCTGATTCTCAACGCTGAAAGGTACGTCGCAGACAAGGAACAAGCCATCGCCTTAGCCAGGCAGAATGTTGAACAATGGTTTAACGAAACTATGGAACGGCTTTCCGGTGTGTATAAGCGCAGGGCGCAATTTGTTTCATTCATTGTAGGTATAACGCTGGCGCTGATTGTCAATATCGATTCGGTTTCCGTTACAGAAGCGCTGTGGAGAGAGCCCACACTTCGGCAGGCATTAATCAAACAAGCCGAATTGGAGGTGGCTCAAGCCGGAGAATCCAGCCAGGTGTTGGGGGATGCATCGAGCAATTCTGTTGCGAATTTGCAGGAGAAACTAAAGGATTTGAGTCTCCCCCTTGGTTGGACACTCATCCCTAAAGAAAATTACGCAGTCTCTTTGTGCAAATGGAATCCTACGGCTGATCGTTCAGATGAAGATCGGTTCGGGTTTAAGTTACCTGCCATATCTTCGCTTGAAGACGTAAAACTCTATTTTTCAAATTCAGCAAAATTTCTCTGCTACTCCCCCGCTGTTAATTCCAATTCAACCAGTGGATTCAAGTGGCTGCTGGGGATACTAATCTCAGGCGGGGCGGCAGCGCAAGGCGCACCCTTCTGGTTCGAGATCCTGGGCAAGCTGGTTAATGTCCGGAGTGTTGGCGGAAAACCCGAAGATCGGGCAAAAAAAGGGTAGAGGCCAGGAAAACAACTC
This sequence comes from uncultured Chloroflexia bacterium, assembly GCA_963774975.1. Lineage (GTDB taxonomy): Bacteria > Chloroflexota > Anaerolineae > Anaerolineales > Villigracilaceae > JBGPQJ01. The sequence continues at coordinate 60,568 of CAVZGY010000001.1, read as the reverse complement.
AAACCCGGCATTGGAAACATTCGATGTCGGGTTTTCAATTTTCGAGGCAGAACATTCTTCGACAGCGTATAATTGCCCCATGACTGACTTGTTCGATCACGCCATGATTAATCGCATGAACCAGGAAGCGCCTCTCGCTGCGCGGATGCGTCCCAGGATACTGGATGAATTTATCGGGCAGGAGCACATCGTCGGTGAAGGCAAGTTGCTCCGCCGTGCCATCGAAGCGGACAAACTTTTTTCTTCCATCCTGCTCTGGGGCCCACCTGGAACTGGAAAAACAACCCTCGCACAGGTCATCGCCAACACGACCAAATCTCATTTTGTGACGATCTCAGCGATACTTGCCGGAAAACCGGAGCTGAGAATAATCATCGACGAAGCCCTCGAACGACGACGGCTTTACAACCTGCGGACCATTCTGTTCGTCGATGAAGTCCACCGATGGAACAAAGCCCAGCAGGATGCGCTGCTTCCACATGTCGAAAATGGAACAGTAACATTAATTGGAGCGACAACAGAAAATCCATATTTTGAGGTCATCAAGGCGCTCATCTCCCGCTCGCGTGTTTTTCAATTACGGAACTTGACGCAGGATGAAGTAGGTCTATTGATTGAAAGGGCGCTTTCGGACAAAGAACGCGGGTATGGGGAACGCAAGGTGAAACTCGATCAAGATGCCAAGGAGCACTTTATTGAAGTCTCAGGGGGAGACGCTCGGAACGCGCTCAATGCATTGGAGCTTGCTGTCGAGTCAACCCTTGCCGATAAAAAAGGAGTCGTTCACATCAGCCTCGACGTAGCCCAGGAATCCATCCAGCGCCGGGCGGTACTTTACGACAAGGATGGAGACGCTCACTACGACACAATTTCCGCATTCATAAAATCCGTGCGCGGATCGGACCCTGACGCCGCCTTGTATTGGCTTGCAAAAATGATCTATGCTGGAGAAGACCCCCGGTTCATTTTACGAAGGCTGATCATTCTCGCTGGCGAAGATATTGGAATGGCTGATCCAATGGGATTGGTGGTTGTTTCATCAGCCCTGCATGCCTACGAATTCATTGGATTACCGGAAGGTGTCTACCCCATCGTCGAAGCGACGATTTACCTCTCCACCGCGCCAAAATCCAACAGCGCGGGGGGATTCTTCAAGGCGATGAAAAAAATCGAAGATGAGGGGATTGTGTCCGTGCCGAAGCATCTTCAGGACGGCAACCGGGATGCGGCACCGACAGGTCAGGGGAAGGACTATGTCTATCCACATGAGTTTGAGGGGCACTTCATCCCGCAGCAATACCTTCCGCGACGATTGCTGGGCACCTATTTCTATCAACCTTCCAGTGAAGGATACGAAGCGCAGGTGGTCTCCCGTCTCGACATGTGGCGGGAAGCTCAACGCAAAGTTCTCGGGATTGAACGCAGTGAATTTCCGCCTGATCTTTCCCAGGATCAAATCAACACACTCAAGGGAACAATTAAATAATGACAACTGTCTTGCTTATTCGACATGGTGAAAATGATTACGTAAAAACAGGAAAATTCGCCGGGCGGATACCTGGTGTTCACTTGAACGAAAAAGGTCAGCAGGAAGCAAGAGAAATCGCTGACGGATTGAAAGATATTCCATTATCTGCCATTTACTCAAGCCCTTTGGAGCGTGCCATCGAGACAGCTCAACCCTTGGCGAAAGCCAAAAAACTAAAGATAAAGATTGCTAAGGGATTGATCGAAACCGATATTGGGCATTGGAAAGGCATGGAGATAAAAAAAGCCAGAAAACTACCTGAGTGGAAAACTGTACAGACAAGTCCATCCCGGTTTAGGTTTCCCGGCGGGGAATCATTTGTAGACGCCCAAACGAGGCAAGTGAAAACGATCGAGGAAATCATTTCCCGTGAAAAAGATGATGCATTAATTGCATGCTTTTCTCACGCAGATCCGGTCAGGCTCGTCATGGCGTATTACCTGGGGATGTCCCTCGATCATTTTCAACGGCTCTCCTGCCACACTGGCTCGGTAGCGGTTCTTAAATTCAGCAAGCAGAACGTTATGATTTTGGGGATGAATTTACGGCCTCCTTTCAAATTGGGTTAATTTAAAATCAATTGCAGGGATGGTAATCATCCCTGCAATCTGAGACTTCCTTTGGTTCCTAGTAATGACTACGGGGTCGACTGTTGCCAGCGCCCTCCGCCGTGCATCTGGGAATTCCCGGTGCCATCACAAGCGCCAGTTCCCATCCCGCCACGGCCAAAACCACGGGACTTCATCCAATCAGCCTGTTCCTGCGAGATCGCGCCAGCGGCCACAGCCGAATCAAGCGCCTTGGCACGAGCAGCGCTCAGCAAGGCAGGGATTTCCTCTGCCGCAATTCCCTGAGCAAGGGCGATCTGGTATGCGGTCTCGCCGCCATCAATACGGACTTCAATCTGTTCAGTGGTTAATCCAAGCACTTCAGCCAGCGCCTCGACCATATAGTCATGCAGCAGCCCAGTGCCACCACCCTGCATGGGACCACGAGGCTGGGTCGGCGGTTGGGTTCCCTGAGCAAAAACGACCCCCGTGGAAAGCACCGCGAGAGCAACCATGACGAGCAAACTTGTAAAAATAATCTTTTTCATTTTGTTCTCCTTTTTGATATATGATATTGCCTTATTGCCTACATCATAGCTTGGCATTGTAAAGAACCAGTAAAGAAATGAAAATATTCTTTATAAGAAAAGGGCACCTGCGGCTGGCCGCAGGTGCCCTTTTCAGGTTCACAAATTCAACTTTCCTCGCCTGAAAGCAACTTAAGTCGCTCCCAGGGTTTCAGGTTTTCATCGTTTGCAAGCAGGGCTTTCAATTCATACATTTCATCGCGCATTGCGGCTGCTTTTTCAAATTCCAAATTCTTGGCCGCTTCCTTCATCTGCTTCTCAAGTTCACCAATAACACGGACCAGTTCGCGGCGTGAAAGGTCATCGGAGCGTTTTCCGGCGCGATAATCAGCTTTGGATTCTCCGAGTGACCTTGCGGAATCCCTGGCTTCGATCGAGAGCGAATCGGTAATATCGCGGATGGCCTTGCTGATGCTGACTGGTGTGATTCCATGCTCCTCGTTGAATTTAACTTGCTTGGCTCGCCGGCGGTTCGTCTCGTCGATCGCAACTTTCATCGAATCGGTCATCCTGTCGGCGTACATGATCACCCGGCCGTGGACATGCCTTGCAGCTCGGCCTGTGGTTTGGATCAATGCCGTTGCAGAACGCAGAAAACCTTCCTTATCCGCATCCAGGATCGCCACCAGCGATACTTCGGGGAGATCCAGCCCTTCGCGGAGGAGATTGATCCCGACGATTACATCGAAAACACCCAGCCGCAAATCGCGCAGAATCCCCACCCGTTCAAGCGTTTCCACCTCCGAATGAAGATAGTGAACCTTGAGACTGAGTTCCATCAAGTATTCAGCCAAATCCTCCGCCATCCTTTTTGTCAGGGTGGTCACCAAAACCCTCTCCCCATTTTCGACCCGCAGCCTGATTTCTTTTACGAGGTCATCCACCTGCCCCTTGGTGGGTCTCACTTCCACTTCGGGATCCACAAGTCCTGTCGGGCGGATGATCTGCTCAACAACCTGCTGCGCACGCTCCATCTCATAAGGACCTGGGGTTGCAGAGGTGTAGATCGTGGAACCCATGACCTTTTCAAACTCGGAAAACTTTAGCGGGCGGTTATCCAGCGCTGAAGGCAATCGGAATCCGTACTCGACCAGCGTTTCCTTGCGCGAGCGATCCCCGTTGTACATCCCCCGGCATTGCGGGACGGTCATGTGACTCTCGTCGAGAATGAGTAAATAATCACTGGGGAGGAAATCGATCATCGTCCAGGGGTGCGTACCCGGGTCACGCCGGTCGAGGTGTCGGGAGTAATTTTCAATACCGGAACAGTACCCAACTTCCTTGAGCATTTCAAGGTCATAACGCGTGCGCTGCTCGATACGCTGCGCCTCAAGCAGTTTGTCGTTAGCCTTAAAGTTTGCAATCCGCTCGTTCAATTCGGTTTCGATATCGACGATCGCCTCTTTGAGTTTTTCATCCTGGGTGATGTAATGCTTGGCCGGGTAAATCTCCACCTGCTCCGGCTCGGAGTAGATCTCGCCCGTCAATGGATTAAATTCCATGATGCGCTCGACCTCATCGCCGAAGAAGGAAACCCGAACGCCTCGTTTATCCAGATAAGCCGGTATCAGCTCGAGTGTGTCCCCACGAACACGAAATGTTCCGGGGCGCAACTCCATATCGTTTCGCTGGTATTGCCCTTCGATCAACTGGCGCATCAGTGCATTGCGCCGGTAGACTTCACCCACTTGCAGCTTCACCGCCCCGCGACCAAACTCCTCCGGGCTGCCCAGTCCATAGATACATGAGACCGATGCCACGATGATCACATCCCTGCGTGACATCAATGACGTTGTTGCGGCCAGTCTCAGACGCTCGATCTCTTCGTTAATTTGAGTTTCCTTTTCGATGAACAAGTCATTCCTCGGGACATATGCCTCGGGCTGATAATAATCGTAATAGGAAACAAAGTATTCGACCGCGTTTTCGGGGAAGAATTCCCTGAACTCTGAATACAACTGGGCAGCAAGAGTCTTGTTATGAGCCATAATTAGCGCCGGCTTTTGAAGCTGCTGAATGACCGATGCCACGGTATAAGTCTTCCCTGTGCCGGTGGCGCCCAAAAGTACCTGATGTCGCATCCCCTTTTGAATGCCTTCCACGAGCTGGCGTATCGCTTCAGGTTGATCGCCTGTGGGCACGAATGGGGCTTGAAGTTTGAATTCCATGAAATGGCTCGGTTCCTAGGAGGGACGAAAAGAGAACAGTAGTTCTACATTTTACTTCAAAGTTCACATAAACGCCAGAATCACTTCAGAGGCCCCGAGATTCTGATTTTCTTTTTTTTCGTTGAGCTTGTTACTTAACTGGATTGGCAGGGAACGATCCGGTCCAATCAGTGACATTGGCTGTCGCAGATTCACCGGCTTTGATCGTGACCACAGCGGACCCGCCTGCTCGTCCGGAACCATCATAAGCTACCACTTGATAGTTCCCGGGCGGGAGGCTGGCTATTGTAAAGTAGCTCTGCCCCGCACCCGTCCCGACCCAGTACCAATAGGGTGTGCTTTTGCTGAATGCAACCAATGTCAATGCCGGGATATCCCCATGGGGATAGGAGATGCTCCCGGTGATGCTGCCGGTCGTCTGCTGTGGTTCATATCCAGGAGGATAGGGTACATCGAAAGGGCCATGATTCCAATCACAAAGGTCAATTCCGGAGGTTGTCTCCCCGGGAAAAACAGCAAAGGGTGAGGGGGTTGTGCCCGTGGAATACATCCCGCCAAAGGAGAAATCCGGCAGCCACACATAGGCGATGTAGTTGCCTGGATCCAATGAAATCTCATAGTCATTGGATGTTGCGCTTATCGCTAATTCAGATACCGTTCCTTCTATAATTTCTTGAAAGAATGCCCGCAAATCCGACCTGCCGGATTTCGGGAAGCAAACTTTTCCAGTCACTTTGCTTACTACAGCGGTCGGGCTGGCTTCAATCGTGGGGGTCGAAATGTCTGGAGTGACCGTTGCCGGTAAAACCTGGCTTGTCGGCGTGGAAAAACCTGCCAGAGTTTCCTCCACCATGGTAGCCACCACATTCGGGTCAAATGTCGGTTCGGCAGTGGGTTGCGGAAGATTACAAGCTGCCAGCAGGATTACGAGCAGGATTAACAAGCGCTTAAGAAGCATCTCCACCCACACTCACAAGGAAAGTATTGTCCCCAGGCTCATGGCTTTGGCCCGGCGATAAATTTCAGGGGCAACAGCCATGTCGTCCATGGCCAGGCCAAGATTGATCGCCATGGTTCTCTCATTTTCCGAGGCTCTTCCAGATTTTAGTCCAGCGACCAGCTCGCCCAGATCAGCGTAAGGATTGGGGGTCTCCTGGAAGTAGCCAACGGATTTGTAATATTGGAACTGGGCATGATCATCCGTGGAGATGCGGTCCATTTGAGACATGGCGCCACCAGTGAAATAGGAATCAAAATCAACCGCGGATGCAAAAGAGCCCGGTTTCATCCAGTCCTTCTCGATGGTTGGTTTGGGGTGTTTCAAAATGGGACCGGCGGTAACAATCAGGTCGGACTCCACTACAGCCTGTTTGGGGTCGAGAACACCGACTATATCCAATCCAAGTTTTTCTGACATCTCTTTTACATAGGTGGTTTGGATGTCCGAGCGGATGTCGTAGGCATATACCTTTTTAATTTTAAACAGGCATGATAAAGCTTCCAGGTTCGTGCGTCCCTGGACACCGCAGGCCAGGATACCCACTACACCACTGCCGGGATTTGCCAGGTGTTTGGCGGACAAGGCTGACGCAGCCCCCGTGCGATAGGCTGTAATCCACGTACAGTCCATGACCGAATAAGGCAGACCGGTTTCCACATCGTTGAGGACTAAAAGCCCCGTGATGTAAGGAAGCCCTCTCCGGAAATTTTCCGGGTATCCGCTAACCCATTTAATTCCCGCTGATTTCATCGAAGGGATGTAAGCGGGCATGGCATGGATGAACGCATCCGGCATGGTGTGAATCCCTGGCTTCGGAGGCATTTCCACCTTCCCCTGTCCCTTGTCATTAAAAGCTTGCTCCAACAGTTTTATAATGGTGGACATTTCGAGATTGACCGCTTCGACATCCGCGCGGGATAAGTAAAGGATTTTATTTTCTGACACGGTATATCCTCCTGAAAAATAATATTAAGTAATTATAGGACAAATCTCCATCTGAGGAATGGTTTCCAGCGTAATTGCCATTCATTCTCCAGATGAAAGCAGCTTTACATCGATAATATCCACTGTCTGATTCTTGATCTGTTCCAGCACATCCAACAACCGGTCCATCCAATCGTCATTTTTCAGGAAGGCGCACCAATAGGCATTTTTACCGCCGCGTATCTGCGGTCCGAGGTCAGGAAGGGTTCGGGCTGCCATCCCTTCAGAAAGTGTTGGAAATCTTAGGACAAGTTGCCCGCCTTCTGCGCTGACCGAAGTCAGACCGGCTGCATCCGCCCGCAGCTTGACTCGCATCTGGTAGAAGAGGTTTTCCACCATCTCCGGGAACGGCCCGAACCGGTCACTAAATTCCGCAGCCAGGGCATCGATCTCTCTTTCGTCGCGCAAGCTGGCCAGCCGGCGGTATAGGCGGAGCCGAAGGTCCTGGTTCGGGAGGTAAGCACGAGGAATGCCAACCGCCAATGGCAGATCCACTGTAACGGGTTCTTTAATATCCACGTCCAGCACTGATGATGGAAATTGGGAAAGGGCTGCCAGGGGAAAAGTCCCTTCCATCTGTCCGGTTATTGCTGCTGCTTCAGCCGCCTTGCGCAAGCCTTTGACCGCAGCCGCCAGCATACGGGTGTAAAGGTGGAATCCCACGCTGGCTATGTGTCCGGACTGTCGCGTCCCAAGAAGTTCCCCTGCCCCCCTTATTTCCAGATCGCGCATTGCAATGGAATAACCAGCGCCCAGCTGTGAGTTTTCTGCAATGACTTCCAGCCGTTCCTGCCCGTCAATTGTGGGCAGGCGCTTCCGGTGTCTGTAAAAATAAGCATAAGCCCTTGCGGCTCCCCGCCCGACTCGGCCTCGCAATTGGTAAAGCTGGGCAAGTCCGAAGGTGTCGGCGCGGTCCACGATCAACGTATTTGCATTGGGAATATCGAGACCGGATTTAATGATCGTGGTCGATAAGAGGATATCGATTTCACCTTCGTTGAACTGGTGCATAACGGAGGCAAGCTCAGTTTCCGGCATTTGACCGTGACCAATCCCGATCCGTGCTTCGGGAACCAATTTAGCCAGGTGCATCTTCATCGAGTGGATGGTCTGAACCCGGTTGTGGACAAAAAATATCTGGCCTCCGCGCTCCAGCTCGCGAAGAATTGCCTGCCGCACCAGCCGCTGGGAGTATGGGCCAACATGGGTCACGATGGGCAGCCTCTCCTCAGGAGGCGTATTCAGATTCGAGATATCGCGCACCCCCGTCAGCGCCATGTACAGAGTCCGCGGAATAGGTGTTGCGGTCAAGGTGAGAACATCCACTTCCGTGCGGAATTTCTTCAGATGTTCCTTGTGGGTGACTCCAAAGCGCTGCTCTTCATCAATAATCACCAGGCCGAGGTCCTTGAATTCCACGTCCTGAGAGATCAAGCGATGTGTGCCGATGACGATATCCACTTTCCCAAGAAGGAGCGATCTTAGAATTTCAGTTTGTTCCCGGTGGGTTCGAAAACGAGAGAGCATTTCGACTGTGACCGGAAATGCTGCCAGTCGCTGTTTGAAGGTCTCGTAATGCTGCTGAGCGAGCACCGTTGTGGGAACCAGAATGGCCACCTGTCTTCCATCCATCACGGCTTTGAAAGCCGCCCTCAAGGCCACCTCGGTTTTGCCGTACCCGACGTCCCCGCACAACAGCCGGTCCATCGGCCTCGGAGTTTCCATATCTTTCTTTATGTCCCCGATCGCCCGGACCTGGTCATCTGTTTCGATATACGGAAAACTATCCTCCAATTCCTTTTGCCACGTGGTATCAGGCTTGAAAGCAAATCCTCGCGAGACCTGACGACGCGCATACAAATTCAACAACTCCTCTGCGACTTGCTGAACCGCTTCCCTTACCCTTGCTTTGGTCGAAGTCCAATCCCCGCCGCCCAGTCTCGAGAGTGTGGGGTCACCTCCGTCAGAACCGATATACCGGGTTAACCTATCCGCCTGGTGCACAGGCACGAACACCATGTCGCCTTTCTCGTATTCGACAGCTAGAAACTCCCGCTCGTGTCCTTCCAAAGACCGCTGGACCAAACCGCTGTAACGTCCAATTCCATGATCGATGTGGACCACCAGGTCACCCTGACGCAAGTCTGCAAACAAAGCTTCTGGCGCTTCGGCAGCAGGCTTTTGACGGGCACGCGGCTGAGGCCGTTCCCATCCAAAAATCTCAGAATCTGTGATCAGGTGGATATCGTCAAACACGAAGCCTTCGCTCAAGCTGGCTTCAACGAAAAGAGGATTATCCTCGCTCCCCGCCTGACTTGAAGATTCTGTCCACAGCTCCCTGAGACGCTCAGACTGCCGCGAGACAATGATGATCCTCTCACCAGCCTTCTTGACCTCGGTCAGATCCTCAATGAAGGGCTTGAGATGACCACCGAACCTTTGGCTGTGTTTGAACAGCCCGGCAAGGGTGGTCTCTGAGGGCTGGTCAGATTGTGTGGAATGACCCAGCTCGACCCATGAGAAGCTTTGTAGGCTGTCGAATAACTCCGACCAGGTCATGTATGGGACAGGAAAATCCGCAGGAAGTGTCCCTTCCTCAATGCATTCCTGTCGAAAGTGAACCGCTTGCTCCTCCACTTCTTCAACCATGCTTTCGACCAGACTTAAGTCCTCCACCAGGACCAGGGAGCGCGGAGGCAGATAATCCAAAAAACCTGCAGGATTCTTATAAAGAAGGGGGATTTGAAATTCCGATTCCTCCCTTCCGGAAGCAGGCGTTGGATCATCAAGCGAAGCATGTTCGATAATAAATTCACGAGCAGGGGTGACCAGGAGCGATTCCTGTTTGGAAAGGGTCCTTTGGGACGCAGGATCAAATTGCCGGATGGAATCGAGTTCGTCGCCGAAAAAGTCCAACCGCATTGGGTGATTTTCTGCAGGTATCCAAATATCCAGGATACCGCCTCGCCTGGACACCTGCCCTGCCTCGACGACCGTATCCTCCACCTGGTAACCAAGCTGCACCCAATTATGGAGGAGAGATTTGGATTTAATCGTTTGTCCTACTGATAATTTTTTACAGGCCTTGAGAAAATCCCGGCGAGGCATGGTAAGTGTCATCGCCGCTCGTGCGCTGGCAACAATAACGGGAGGCGTGGTTGGCTTATCACTAAAAGGGAGATGGTATTGAGCCAATGAGGATAATGCCAGAAGCCTTTCCCGGCGAGTCACACTTCCCCAAGCGGCATCTTCGTAAAACAACGGATTGGGTTCTGAAAATAGAAACCGCGACGAATCTGGTGCCCAAAACCCCAATTCGTCGAACACGGACAATGCGTGATCCGCCCTGTCCGTAATAAGGATGATTGGATTATCCAAATCACGTTGGAATGATGCAATAAGAGGTAATCGCGCCGCTCTGGGCAACCCCAAGCCAAGGAGATGCTTTTTCCCGCGGATGGATTTTAGAAAATCCTGATATTCAATCGAATTTTGTATTTTTTCAAGGATCTGGTTCATGATTCACGCAAATATGTGTTGGCGCGAAATTAGCAATGGGAATTACACAACAATCGAGCCGTTGAACTTGTTCATGGCAGCATTAAGACCTTCCAGGATCCATGCTTGAACAGCATCAGCCGCCCGATCTAATACCTGCGATAAGGCGATCAGATCTTTGGAAGGGAAATCCTGAAGGACATAATTGGCTGGATCCATCCGCCGGGAGGTCGATCTATGCCTACGCGCAATCTGGCGTAATCCTGTGTGCCCAGCCGATTAATAATATCTTCCACCCCTCTCTGCCCACCTGGGCCACCGCCAGGCCGAATTCGGAGCGCTCCAAAAGGCAGATCCAGATCGTCGTGAGCAACTAATAAATTTTCGAGGGGCAGCTTGTAGAATTTCACCAAACCCTGCACAGACGTGCCCGTAAGATTCATGTAAGTTTGAGGTTTGGCAAGCAGAAGCTTTCTGCCCTCCCAGCGAGTCGAAATTACGATGGCCTTGGATTGAATTTTCATGTTCCTGGCATCCCACCGCACCGAAAGCCGGTCGATCAGCATAAAACCGACATTGTGGCGGTTTTCTTTGTAATCCCGGCCGGGATTTCCCAGTCCAACGATAAGCAAAGGAAGGTCTTCAGTCATGGTTATTGTCTCTTATTATGAATACGCAAGATTAATCCAAAAAGAATAAAAAGCACAACCGTAATCAGAGCGCCTCTTCCCAAACTGGACAGAACTTGAGACATGGATAATTCAGCCTTATTCTCAGGCAACAAGGTCGGAGTGGGCATCGGCGAGGAGGTCGGTGTAAAAGTCATAGTGGGAAGGGTCGTAGCGATCCACTCTTTCGGTTGGCGTGGACAAGGGTGTCTGGGTTGAAGTGTAATTACGCACTCGGACCCCCGGCACGGTGGCATCCCGCCAGGATCCGTCTGTAAAGAAAACCCTCAACCGAATGGAATAGTCCCCATCCGTGAGTGCGGAAGTATCCCACACGGCCAATTGTCCATCTTTAACTGCCTGGTCGCTCCGGGCGAGCAGGAACCAGGTTTCAACAGGGCTGCTACTGTATGAAAATTCAACCTCTGAGCGGGAGAAACCATTTACATCCGTTTTGCCCGTGATGCTTACTTGATTTTGCACCAGACTACCTTCAACCGGGTTGGATATGATAATCATTTGCGGATCGGGTGTAGGCGTGTTCGGCGTTTCGAAAACATTCAACGAATCCGTCGGTGTAATAGTTGGAGTTGCCGTGACTGTTGCAGTCATCGTAGGAGTGGATTTTGCACCTTGTGCATAGGCTAACGAAGGGAGAACCCATAAAACCACCATTATCAGGAATGGTATCCCAGACCAAGCCAGAGAAATAAATCGTCGATTTACCTGGAGTCGCATAAGAATCTCAATCCCGGTACGATAAGCAATCGTTAAGTTTAACATGAAATCAGCAAACTTTCCCTATGCAACATTCGGAAATTTCCCCTCGATGTCCATTGGTCACATTCATTTTTTTAGCGTATAATTTCAGGGTATCTTTAAGAAGTCACTTTTCCCGGAGAACTCTGAATGAGTAAATCCCGCAGCCAACAAATGGTGGACCGCCTGCGTGCTATGCAGGCTGCATCTCCAGACATCGAAGCCTCGGCCGTTGTTTCCGTCGACGGGCTCATCATGGCATCAGCCTTGCCCGCTGAAGTCGAAGAGGATCGAGTATCGGCCATGTCCGCCGCGATGCTTTCCCTTGGTGAAAGGATTGCCACCGAGTTGGGGCGAGGCTCTCTCGAACAGGTATACATCAAAGGTACCAAAGGATTTATCGTTCTCACCGCAGTTGGAGACGAGGCTGTTCTGACTGCTTTGGCTCGACAGGAGGCCAAGCTCGGGCTGATCTTCCTGGAGATGCGCCGAGCAGCAGAAGACCTTCTAAAATTAGTAGGATGAAGAAGATAATCAAACAACCCAACCAATCGAAGTCCAGTCTACCCAAGTGGGGAGGGCGCTGACAAAGCTCCCTCCCCACTTCTCTATTAAATGGCATAGGTTCCGGAAGATTAATCAGTTGGAGACGAAGATATGACAACAAAATATATTTTCTTTACAGGCGGCGTCGTCAGTTCAGTGGGTAAAGGCGTTACTGCCGCTGCGCTTGGGCGTGTTCTCAAGCAGCGCGGTTTTTCAGTAGCGGTGCAAAAACTTGACCCCTATATAAACGTTGATCCGGGAACCATGTCTCCCTACCAGCACGGAGAAGTCTTTGTGCTCGATGATGGCGCAGAAACCGACCTCGACCTGGGACATTATGAACGCTTTATCGATATCCGGCTAGGAAGGGTGTGCAACTTCACCACCGGCCAGGTCTATGCCGAAGTCATTCAAAAGGAGCGCCGCGGAGACTACCTCGGCGGGACCATCCAGGTCATCCCGCATATCACCAACGAAATCAAACGACGAATCCTGCTCGTGGAAAAAGTGATGAAGGCGGATATCGTCCTGGTTGAGGTAGGCGGCACAGTGGGCGATATCGAATCGCTTCCCTTTTTGGAGGCATTGCGTCAACTAAGGACAGAAGTGGGCAGAGAAAACACATTTTTCATTCATGTCACCTGGCTGCCCTATATTGGCGCAACAGATGAGCTCAAAACAAAACCCACCCAGCACTCCGTATCAGAATTGCGGTCGATTGGTATATCACCTCACATGATCATCGCGCGTTCGGATTTTCCAATCGCCGATGATTTATGCGACAAGATCGCACTATTTTGCGACGTGGAGAAAAAAGCCGTGGTACCAATGACCACCACCAAGGTCCTATACGAAGTCCCCTTGCTGCTCGAAAAAGCCGGCATCGGGGAATACGTCGTCGAGAAATTGGGTCTCGCCTCTCGTCAAAAACCAGACTGGAAAGCCTGGGAAAAAATAGTTGCGGACGTAAAAAAATCCAAACCCGAAATCAAGATAGCGCTTGTCGGCAAATATGTGGAACTTCACGATGCCTACATGTCGGTTCGCGAATCACTCAAACACGCCGCACTGGCGTCTGGAGTCGAAGTCCAAATTCTATGGGTTCACTCATCCGACCTGGAAAAAGGTAAAGGCTGGGATATTCTCCAGCAAGCCCATGGCATCATTGTCCCGGGAGGATTTGGCTCACGGGGCACAGAAGGAAAAATTATTGCCGCGAAATACGCACGGGAAAACAAAATTCCCTACCTCGGATTATGCCTGGGGATGCAGCTGATGTGCATCGAGTTTGCCAGAAATGTGTTGGGGTTGGAAGATGCCAACTCGACCGAATTTGATAAAGGTACGAGCGCGCCGGTGATTGATCTCATGCTTGACCAGCGCTCCGTCACTGACATGGGCGGGACGATGCGCCTGGGGCTGTATCCCTGCTGCCTTCTGCCGGGAAGCAAAGCGGCCGGCGTTTACGGCGTTTCACAGGTCGAGGAGCGTCACAGGCATCGCTTTGAATTAAACAACGCCTTCAGGGAGGAATTCGAAAAGCACGGGATGGTTTTCTCGGGCATTTCGCCGGATGGTCGATTGGTGGAAATCGCCGAGCTTGCGGATCACCCCTTTATGGTCGCCAGCCAGTTTCACCCTGAGTTCCTATCCCGGCCAAATCGCCCACACCCGCTCTTTGTGGGATTGGTGCGCGCTGCGAAAGAAAAATCGGGCATTAAGAAAAGTGCCCGAAAACGCACCTAAAGCAAATGTTCGAGATTGCTAGATTTTAAAACCGGGCGGGAAATCCGAATACGCGCCTCGCATCTGTTGAGGGAGATTGCTCGCCAGCGCGAACATCACACGGTCTGTCAGTGACAAAGGATCATCGTCGATATCCGGGAAGATCGGCGGAGAAACCATTAGATGTACATCGCTTCGCCGAGGAAATTCGGAGAATAATTTGTCGCTGCCATAATGCGCGAATGGGACTATAGGTATATCCTTCTCAATTGCCAGCCTGGCTGCCCCAGTTTTCGCCACCGATAAACCAAGTGTTTTGGATCGGGTTCCTTCCGGGAACATTGCAAGGATCAACCCCTTGTCAAGGACTTTTCGGGCATGGTTAAGCGCCCATTGATCACTTACCCCTCTTTGAACCGGGAATCCGCCAAGTTGACGAAACACCCACCCCATTATTGGATTCTTGAATAATTCCGCTTTTCCCATGAAGAACAAAGGACGAGGAAGAGCCAGCTGCATGGGAAATACATCAAAATTGGACAAATGATTAGACGCGATAATGCAAGCGCCTTGCTCCGGCAGGTTTTCCAAACCTTCGACTTTCATAACCATAAACGCTTTGAGGATTGTCCCAATGATGACAATGGCAGTTTTTCTGACCGCCGTTTCGTGATAAACAAATTTCTGCCGATCGCGAGGATCCTGAACGGGCATATCGATAGATGCCATAAGCAATTACTAGCCTCCAGCTGTCTCTGAGGTTATTTTACCAAACAGGTCCAGAAAACGCCTTATGACATTTAAAATACGATATACTAAATAGGTTTTATTCACGCGCAATCATTTTATAAGGAGAAAAAGGACATGGATACAACAATCGAATCAGTCAGCAGCCAGGAAATTTTGGATTCACGAGGAAATCCCACTGTCGAAGTTGAGGTGGTCCTTGGGGATGGAGCCTGGGGGCGTGCAGCCGTTCCTTCGGGAGCATCGACGGGCGTGCATGAGGCGTTGGAACTTCGCGATGGAGACAAGAATCGCTATTTGGGTAAAGGCGTTCAAAAAGCAGTAGAGAACGTCAACACCCTCATTTCGGATGAGCTCTTTGGGTGGGATGCCACCGACCAAAGAGGAGTGGACCTTACCCTTCTTGAGCTCGATGGTACTCCAAACAAATCAAAACTGGGTGCGAATGCCACCTTGGGTGTCAGCCTGGCTGTTGCTAAAGCTGCTGCCAATTCCCTCGGGCTGCCCCTTTACCGATACATTGGAGGCGTTTACGCACACATCCTGCCTGTTCCAATGCTCAACATACTCAACGGCGGCGCACACACAGGTTGGCAGTCCACTGATGCCCAGGAATTTATGGTTATGCCTTTTGGCGCCCCTTCATTTGCAGAAGGATTACGCTGGGGAGCAGAAATCTATCACTCGCTCAAGGCTGTTCTGAAGACCAAGGGATATGCAACTCTCGTCGGCGATGAAGGCGGATACGCGCCTGCCCTGAAAGCCAACAACGAGGCGGTGGAGGTCATTCTCGAAGCCATCGAAAAAGCTGGATTCAAGGCGGGGATGAACCAGGATGTGGCCATCGCCCTCGATCCTGCGGCTTCAGAGCTGTATGACGAAGAATCCAAGACATATAACCTGAGAAAAGAAGGCAAGAAACTGACCGGTCCTCAAATGGTGGATTTTTGGAAGAGCTGGGTGAATCAATATCCGATCGTCTCTATCGAAGACGGACTTGCCCAGGATGACTGGGAATCATGGAAATTGATGGTCAAGGAACTCGGCGACAAGATCCAGATCGTTGGGGATGATCTCTTGGTAACCAACCCCGAGCGTGTTCGAAAGGGAATCAAGGAAAAAGCAGCCAACGCTCTGCTCGTAAAACTTAACCAGATCGGCACGTTGACCGAAACCATCGAAGCCGTCGAAACTTGTCATCGCGCCGGTTGGCGGGCTGTAACCTCCCACCGCTCTGGAGAAACGGAAGATTCGACGATCGCCGATCTGGCTGTGGCCTTAAATATGGGGCAAATCAAGACAGGCGCGCCTTCCCGGTCTGACAGAGTGGCAAAGTACAACCAGCTGCTTCGCATCGAAGCTGAGCTAGGATCCACGGCAAAATACGCTGGGTGGCAGGCTATTCTTCGCTAAATCTCAAGAATTAGTTAAACCAACGCATGGTGCAGCAAACTGCACCATGCGTTTTTGTTATTATGTTAATTTACTTGACAAAGTGCCTTTTAGTGGTAAGATATTAAAGCTTGATCATTTTGTCAATACGCGTGGATGGTATCGTTGAGTGATTTTCTCTGGTCTCCTCCAAACCCCAATGTAAAAAATATTAACAAACATTCTGTGCTTGATTTGATTCGGTTCACGCCCGGGGGAATTTCGCGCGCCGAGTTAGCCCAACGGATGATGCTCAGCCGCGCGGCGGTAACCATCATCATTAATGATTTACTGGATTCAGGCATCATTCAAGAGACAGAATCGCGAAACGGTTCAAGCGGCAGGCCGCCCATCATCCTTGAAATCAACCCCGCCTACGGCTATGTGGTTGGAATTGATATGGGAGCTACCCATCTCGCCATCATTCTGACGAACTTTTACGCTCAGGTCATAGACGAAGTAGAAGTTCCTTATATGATCAATCGCGGACCCGAAGTTTGCCTGCCGGAAGTCGATCAACAATTGCGGGGATTATTGGCCAAGAATAACATGGTTTTGACGGACATCAACGCCATTGGCGTCGATGTCCCCGGGCCAATTGTCGCAGATGCTGGGATTGTTCTTGCACCTCCAATCATGCCCGGTTGGGATCGTTACCCCATTCGAGAAACATTGGAAAAAAATTGGAACCGCCCGGTAGCACTAACCAATGATGCTGAAGCGGGTGCCCTTGGCGAATGGGCGTTTGGGGCAGGCCGTGGTGAGCGCGACCTCGCATACATCAAGGTGGGTACCGGAATTGGCGCAGGGCTCTTACTCGATGGTAAAATTTATCGTGGTGCAACGGGTTCGGCCGGCGAAATCGGTCATCTCACGATGATCGAAAACGGCCCACTCTGCAACTGCGGCAACAACGGTTGCCTGGAGGCACTGGCGGGTGGACAGGCTATCGCCCGGCAGGCACAGGAAGCGGTGCAGCGCGGAGAAAGAACTGCGTTATCGACCATGGCACGCTCGGAAAAAATTACCGCCCTGGATGTCGCCTCCGCCGCCCAACGTGGGGACTTGGTCGCCCAGAGAATAGTCTCAGAGGCCGGCAGCCACCTTGGGGTTGCACTTGCGGGTTTAGTTAATTTGTTTAATCCCGGTATGGTGGTTGTCGGTGGCGGAATTGCCCAAATCGGCGATTTGTTCCTGCAGCCGGTTCGAGATGCCGTCATGCGGCGAAGTTTACCAGCCGCAGCCAGGACAGTGAAAATCACGACCGCCATTCTCGGTCATCGCTCATCCAGCATTGGCGCAGCAGTTGAAGCGCTTTCCATTGCAATCCACCAGACTGCAGATCGAAAGGAGGTGATTCAATCACCAACCGCTTGAGCATACAAGCCTGGTTAAATTCTATCGTGCAATTTGCATTACAATTCGAAGTCCAAAAGAAGCGCGATCGCTTCTTAAATCAAAAAAGGAGAAAAGAGAAATATGAATAAGAAATTGTTTGCCCTGATCAGCCTCGTGTTGATCGCCAGCTTCGCCCTGGCAGCTTGCGGCACCGCTGCAACCCCAACCGAAGCTCCTGCTGAACCTGTGGAGCCAGCTGCAACTGAAGCACCTGCTGCAACCGAAGTTCCTTCCATGGAACCCGTAACCATTTCCTTCTGGGAACAAGAAGGTGACGACGTTGACGTGTTCATCGACCAATTGATCGCCGACTTCATGGCTGCCAACCCTGACATCATCGTCGAGCGAAGCCACTACGAAAATGAAGCGCTGCGCGATCAGTTCCAGACCGCCTCCCTGGCAGGCGCTGCTCCTGAAGTTGTCCGCGTCCCGAACGATTTTGCTGGTCCTTTCAGCGAGCTGGAAATTGTCGCTCCCGTTAGCGATTTGTTTGATGATGCATTCCTCGCGCAGTTCTTCCCTGGCGCGCTCGATCCTGCTGTCGTTAAAGGCACTCTTTGGGGTGTTCCGGATAACTATGGCAACCACCTCATGTTGATCTACAACAAGAGCCTGATTGCTGAACCCCCTGCCACCTTTGAAGATCTGATCGCCAAAGCCAATGAACTCACCACTGGTGACATTCAGGGCTTTGCTTACAACCTGAATGAGCCCTACTGGGGCGCTGGTTTCTATGGCGCTTTCGGCGGCTGGCCTCTTGGATGAGACGGATGCTCCTCAGTTCAACAACGAATTCGTTCATCAACTACCTGAAGTTCGTTGCCCAGCTCAAAGCTGACGGCGTCGTCCCGCAGGAATGCGATTATGCTTGCGCCGATACCCTGATGAAGGATGGAAAAGCCGCCATGATCATCAACGGCGACTGGTCACTTGGTGATTACACCACTGCTCTGGGCGAGAACATGGGCGTCGCTCCTGTTCCGTCCATTAATGGTGGAAATTACACCGAAATGACCGCTGGTAAATACTTCATGATCTCAATCGCTGCAGTTGATGATCCTGCCAAGAAAGAAGCGGTGCAGAAGTTCATCACCTACATGACTTCACCCGAGGTACAGAAGATGTGGCTTGACCAATTCAAGCGTCTGCCCTCCAACACCGAAGTTGCCAAGGATCCTTCGATCGCCAGTGACGCCGTCCTGGCTGGCTCAATGGCCGCGCTCTCCAATGGTCGCGGTCAGCCTGCTGCTGCCCAGATGCGCTGCGCATGGGATGCCTGGCGCCCCAACCTGGAAGGTGTCATGGCCGGCACGGTCACCGCTGAAGATGCTGCCGCTGCTGCCCAGACCTCTGCCGACGAATGCGTTGCAACACTCAAGTAATTTCATAACTACAGAAGAGGGGGGCATAATGCCCCCCTCTTCCCTTCAATATAGCAGGAGGTGTGTACCATGGAAACCGAGTCGCGAACGCGTCGATACCTGCCAAAAATTCTGTGGGGTGCAGTAATTCTTTTTCTTATTTATCTTTTTTATACGTATATCGTTCCCAATAGAGATGGAATAACTCTCGACCTAGAAACCATCATTGATCGCCTCAAGGAACTCAGCGGCTTTTTATTGGCCATCTTTGGCGGGATGGCTCTCGTCGAGATTTTTGTTTATCAGATCTTTTTTAGAAAACCCAAGAATCTGACCGCCGAAATAATCACACGCGGAATACAGCTCGGGTTTCTTTTCATGCTTCTAATACTAGTCGTTTCTTTCTTCGAGCTCACCGATTTGATACGCTTACAAGATACACCTTTTGCAATAATCACATCCGGTCCAGCGCTCTGGTTTAAATCATTTAACGAATTTTTAATTAAAATTACCGGCTACTCCGCCTGCTTCCGCCAAATACCTCGGGTCGGGAGCAATAGTCGTCGTTCTCCTGATCATTTATGGGATCGTTCAGCTTCTTAGTATCCCAAAATACAGCAAGTACGGTCTTCCTTACATGCTGGTTCTGCCCGCATTCCTGGGCATGCTCTTCCTGATCATTTATCCTTTTCTATTCGAGGTGAAGCTTGCCTTTTCCAACGCTTCTCTTGGCACTCAGGCGACAAAAAATGCCCTCTATGGACTCAATTACGGCTGGGATAATCTGGTGACGCTTTTCACGGGAAAAGTAGCCAAGGAAGCTGGTTTTTTTGAGGTGTTTTGGCGCACAATCCTCTGGACGGCGATTAATGTTTCAGTGACCGTTGCCATTGGGATGGGGCTGGCGCTGCTGTTGAATCGCCCTATGAAATTCAAGGGGATTTATCGGATGTTACTCATTTTCCCCTGGGCGTTGCCTTCTGCGATAGGTATTCTGGCGCTTCGCAATGAATTTGACAGCCGTTACGGATTATTTAATATTCTGTTGACCCGAATTCGGGATTCCCTGGGATCGATCGCACTATCCACGGAGCAAGTAATCGGAATTGGATCCCTTTTTACCTGGCTGGCAGCAACCATCGGGCCGGTGAGCTGGCGGCAAGATCCCACCTGGGCATTTGTCTCAGTCCTGATTTCAAATATTTGGTTGGGCATTCCATTCATGGCAGTGATCATCCTCGGAGGATTACAGAGTATCTCGCAGGAATATTATGAAGCGGCTGAGATAGATGGTGCAAGCAAAATTCAGATGTTTCGCAATATCACCCTGCCTCTCATCCAACCTGTCCTAACGCCAGCCATCGTTCTAGGTGTTGTTTGGACATTCAACAAGTTCGATGTGATCTATTTGATCACCCAGGGTGGTCCCCAGGAAAAGACGGACATTCTCGTCTCCTCAATGTATAAAGCCGCCTTTCAGTTCTACCGCTATGGGTTCACCGCCATGTTCGCCTTGATCATATTCGCCATCCTGCTCGTATTTACGATCATCTATCTACGAGTCTCAGGCGGATTAAAATCAGCCACGGAAGCCTAGGAGGATAAGACATGACAACCGTCTCTAAACCTGCAACTAAGAATTCACTTTACCAGTTCTATAGATGGTTTTTCTTCAGAGCGCGAGGAGATAGCCCTTTTAAGACAATTCTGATACACGGCGCATTAATAATTGCGTGCATTGTTGCTGTCTACCCGGTTCTAAGGGTGATTACAATTTCACTGCGGCCAAACGACACCTTGCTAACCACGAGCCTGGCGATTATCCCGGAAAATGCAACACTGGATAACTACCGGGAAGTTCTTTTCGGATCAGTTAACCGTTCATCTGACTTCTTCCTTTGGGTGTGGAATTCGCTTTCAATCGTTGTCGTCACATCAACACTCAGTGTCACTCTGGCAGCAGTCAGCGCTTATGCATTTTCACGATTTCGCTTTCCGGGGCGAACACCAGCAATGGTCTTTCTTCTGACAACTCAAATGATCCCCGCCGGGATGCTATTGCTTCCCCTGTTTATCATGCTCGCAAAATTACAGATGATCAACTCAGCGAGTGGCCTGGTCATCGCCTACTCGGTCAGTTCGGTACCCTTGACGATCTGGACGATCAAGGGCTACTACGACACCATTCCCGTTGATCTGGAGGAAGCTGCGCTGATCGATGGCGCGAACAGGGTGACGGTATTCACAAAGATTATTCTCCCCCTTGTCAACTCCTGCACTGGCAATTGCATTCCTCTTTAGTTTCATGGGTGGGTGGAGTGAGTATCTTGTAGCCCGCGTGGTGCTGCAAAAGAATGAAATCTACACCTGGCCATTGGGTATTTTCACCTTTGCCCAACAATTCACCGTTGCATGGGGTAAATTTGCTGCTGCATCCGTCTTAATAGCTATACCAGCGATGATTCTGTTCTTGTATGCGTCTAAATGGCTGATATCAGGTCTCACACTGGGCAGTGTCAAGGGATAACCATGCGAAATAAGTTTATTCTGCTCAACTTTTTTATTCTTGTTTCCATCACAGTGACCGCCTGCTCAGGGGCGGTCACTCCATCCCCGCAAGGGGCGACCGAAGCTCCTGAGTCCATTCCGACGGAATCCGCGACGCAGGAAGAACCACTTTACTTGAACCTGATTTGGCACCAACACCAGCCTCTTTATTACAAGGATGATGACGGGGTCTATACCCGGCCATGGGTGCGAGTCCATGCCACAAAAGATTATTATGACATGGCGGCCATGCTGGTCAATTATCCCGATGTCAAAGTAACCTTCAACCTGACCCCCGTTCTCATTCGTCAGTTGGATGATTTCGTAAACAACGGTGCGAAGGACAAGTATTGGGTCCTTTCCGAAAAACCAGCTGCTGACCTGACTCCGGAGGACAAGGATTTTCTGATGCGCAGGTTCTTTGATGCCAACTGGGACCATGTCATCAGGGTGAACCAAGGTTACAAGATCCTTCTCGATAAACGCGGAGGAACAACCGACGAGGAAATAAATGCACGCCATAGCCAATTTCACTGAACAGGATTTTCGCGACCTGCAAATCTGGTTCAATCTGGCGTGGATCGACCCCGATGAATTAGCCAAGGAACCGTTGAAGTCGCTCATTGAGAAAGGATCGTGGATTTTCCGAGGAAGACAAAACTGTCCTCTTTGATGAAGTCCGCAGGATCATGGCAGATGTTCTTGATGTTCACAAGCAATTGCAGGACAGCGGGCAGGTCGAGATCATCACAACCCCTTATGCACATCCGATCCTGCCGCTGCTTTATGATTCCAATCTCGCCTTGGTTGGAAATCCAAGTGCGGAAATGCCAGAAAGATATTCCTATCCGAATGATGTGATTACACACCTGAACAAAAGTGTAGAGGTATACGAAGAACACTTCGGAAAGAAGCCCAATGGATTATGGCCAGGGGAGGGTGCCGTTGCCGAGGAAATCGTTCCTTTAGTCTCCAAGGCCGGCTATAAATGGATGGCAACAGGGGAACCTGTATTAGCCCAGTCGCTCGGCATCGGCAGCTTCACCCGCGACTCAAAGGAAACCGTCCAGGAGGCAGACGACCTCTACCGACCTTATTATGTCGAGGGAAAAACTGGGGATAAAGTGGCAGTGTTTTTCCGCGATTGGACCCTTTCCGACAAGGTGGGATTCACATATTCCGGAACACCTGGAGCGGTAGCTGCCAAAGATTTGATGAACCGCTTGGAGAATATCAAGGCTGAATTGGCCGACGAGGGGGCACAAGGACCTCACATTGTTTCCATCATCCTTGATGGCGAAAATGCCTGGGAGAACTACGATAATGACGGCAAAGAATTTCTGAATTCACTCTATCAAGAATTATCAAAATCCGATTCGATTGAGACCATCACACCGACTGAATACCTGACCAAATTCCCGGAACAGCGTGAACTGGAGCAACTCTTCCCTGGCGCCTGGTTCAGCGCCAACTATGACACATGGATCGGCGAATCCGAGGAAAAAACCGCCTGGAATTATCTCGGACAAACTCGGAATGACCTGGCAAAATATGATATGAAGAAGACTCGCACGACCAGCCCTGAGGCATTAGCTTTAGCGCTGGATTACATGTACCTCGCAGAAGGATCAGACTGGTTCTGGTGGTATGGCAGTGACCAAAATTCTGGAAATGATGCCTATTTTGATGAAGGCTTTCGCGCGTTACTCTCTAAAGTCTACGAATCTTTAGGCGAGCCGATACCATCGTTCGTCAATGTGCCGATTATTCCCAAATCACCAGCTCAGGCTGAGCAAAACGTGCAAGGGTTCACCACTCCTGTCATCGACGGCAAGGATGGAACCAATGAATGGGCTTCAGCGGCGGTCTATACGAGCGGTGCACAAGCCGGTACAAACCTAGCCTACACCTATGATGCGAAAAATCTATACCTGCGCCTGCTTCTCAATCAGCCGCTTGACCAGGATTCCCAAATCGGTTTTTATTTTTCGGTGCCGCGATCCAAGGAAAGTTATCCTTTCTCTCTGACAGCAGGTGATGAAGAGGCATCGCAATTGGGAATCGCCGCTTCGCAAGCCTTTAACTGGGATGGAGGCAAAGAGCTGAATAGTTTTAGCGCAGGTAAAAATGGATGGGATGCTGGATCAACGGCCGGGGAAGCAGCTCTCAGCCCGACGGTGTTCGAAGCATCCATTCCGTGGTCATCTTTTGGCGAACTCGAGGCTGGAGATGATCTCCGCTTGATCACCGCCATTCAACCAGCCAGCACACTTCTCCCGGCGCAAGGACCTGCGCAAATTGTACTTCCCGACCTCGGCACGGCGACCACCATTCTTGAAGTCAACGATCCTGCGGGAGACGATCACGGTCCTGGGAGCTACACCTACCCTACCGATGGCGTTTTCATTGAGCAAGCCTACGACCTGAAATCGTTCACGGTTGCCTACGACGAGAAGAATTTGGTGTTCAAGTTTATCCTCAATGGTCCAGTGCCGAATCCCTGGGGTTCAGGCAACAACCTCGCCATACAGACACTGGATGTTTACGTGGACAAGGATCCCGGTTCAGGAACAGGTGCGCGCATGCTGCTGCCCGGTCGTAACGCCGCCTTTGAGGCGGGCAACGGCTGGGAATATGCAGTATGGGCAGAAGGTTGGACTCCGCAGTTCGTCGCTCCGGATCCTGATTCGCTCGAACCAAAACAAGTCATCGGCGTGGATTTCAAGATCATCGTTGATCCCGCCACCAGCACGGTCACGCTGCGGATTCCACGCAGCGCGTTTGGCGATGGCGACCCAAAACAATGGGGGTATGCCGCTGCGGTCCTTGGGTCAGGAAGGTTACCCATCAACGGGTGTATGGCGCGTTCGCGATGTAGATCAATCCTCCGAACAATGGAGATTTGGAGGTGCGCCGGATGGTGAAAATCATACGCGCATTATTGACCTGGCATGGCCGGAAGGCGAATCTCCAACTCAGGAGGAGATGCTTTCGAATTATCCTTCCAGTTCAGGTGATCCCGGGACATTGACGGCAGATGACTATGCCCAGATCAAATTGCTGCTAGTCAAATAAATCAACTGCAAGGCGCGGAGGTTCCGCGCCTTGCACACTATTCAAGGAAAGTGGCATGACCTATATCAAAACCCCTGATTGGGTGAAAGACTCCGTTTTTTACCAGATTTTTCCAGACCGGTTTGCGAAATCTTCAAGAATTGATCGCCAGGGCTTGAGGCTTGAGGAATGGAATTCCAATCCCACATCAAATGGATTCAAGGGAGGCGATTTATTTGGCGTGGCGGAACGATTGGATTACCTGCAGGATCTCGGAATTACACGCCATTTACTTTAATCCAATATTCGCATCGGCATCAAACCACAGATATCATACCTATGATTACTACAACGTTGACCCTCTGCTTGGCGGAAATGCAGCTCTAAAAGAGTTATTGGACGACTGCCATAAGAGAGGTATTCGCGTGGTTTTGGACGGCGTTTTTAATCACGCCAGCCGGGGATTTTGGCAGTTCCACCACGTCCTTGAAAATGGCGCCGGTTCTCCCTACGTGGATTGGTTTCATTTTGATAATGACCGCTTATCCGGAAAAAAACCCTGGGGAGCGTACCCGGGAAAAGACGAGCATCTAGACTTGAAGAACGGAGTGGACAGCCTTCAGGCAATTGGTTACCAAGCCTGGTGGAATCTCCCTGCATTGCCAAAACTGAACACGAACTCACCTGCTGTACGGGAATTCATTTTCCAGGTCGCGGAATTCTGGCTGCGGTTCGGCATTGACGGCTGGAGGCTGGATGTCCCATCTGAAATTAATGACGATTCCTTTTGGGTGGAATTCCGGAATCGGGTCAAGTCAATCAATCCCGAAACCTACATCGTTGGAGAGATTTGGCACGAATCAAAACGTTGGCTGCAGGGGGATCAATTTGACGCGGTGATGAACTATCCCGTAACCGCCGCAGAGCTGGGGTTCTTGTGCGGAGACCATCTTGATATTATCGAAACGAACAAGGCGGGAGGGTATCGAAATCAAATCAGGCATCTATCCGCGGAGGAATTCGGTCAAGCCATTGAAACCATACTCGGGTGGTATGACCCTGAGATCACTCAAGCTCAACTCAACCTTCTTGACAGCCACGACACCCCTCGTTTCCTTACATGCGCAAGTGGAGATATGAATTCCTTAAAGCTCGCCTACCTTTTCATGTTCACCTATCCCGGCGCCCCTTGTGTTTATTACGGTGATGAAATTGGAATGGAAGGGAAGCAGGATCCAGACTGTCGAAAATCATTTAACTGGGATGAAGCATCCTGGAATAATCAGCTTCGCGACTACGTTAAATTGCTAACCCAATTGCGTCACGCAAATAAAGCACTTCGCCGGGGAACTTTCCAAAAAATGCATGCAGGCAACGGAGCATATTCTTTTGCACGGAATTTGGATGAGGACAAACTAGTAATTGTCCTTAATGCATCGATTAACAAAGTGAAAATGCCGATACCCATCGAATCAATTGGCGCATCGCCGAATATCATCTGGGGGCAAGCTTCATTAACTAGTGACAGCGAAAATATAATAATTCAAATTAACGAAAGATCCGGTGTCGTTCTGTCCAGTCAGCAGTTTGCAAAGTAAATACAAATTGAGAGATTTAATGATGAAAATATTCCCCATTATGCTAATTATTGCCATCCTGGTGATGGGGTGTAATTCTGTACAAGGCACTTCCCAACCAATTACGCTGACTGCGGAAGTCGAGACACCCATACCACCCGGATATCCGTGGTGGAACGAGACAATAGGCTATGAGATCTTTGTACGCAGCTTTTACGATAGCAACGGGGATGGGATTGGCGATTTTAATGGAATCACCGAAAAACTAGATTATTTAAATGATGGCAATCCAAATTCTACGACTGATCTGGGAATTACAACGATTTGGCTGATGCCGATCTTCCCATCACCTTCTTACCATGGGTATGACGTGACGGACTACTACTCCGTTAACCCCCAATACGGTACGATGGATGATTTTCGACAATTACTTGAAGAGGCTCACGAGCGGGACATCAAAGTTGTCATCGACATGGTACTTAATCACACATCCGACCAGCATCCTTGGTTCAAGGAAGCAAAAAAGGGCACCGCCTCACCCTATCGCGATTGGTATATCTGGTCGGAATCAGACCCTGGATACAACGGGCCCTGGAATCAAGATGTTTGGCATCCCTCACTGTCCGGATACTATTATGGGATTTTTGAAGCGTTCATGCCTGACTTGAACTACAGCAACCCGGAAGTAACCGCTGAGATGGCAAAAGTCGCAGAATTTTGGCTGGATGAAGTCGGTGTGGACGGATTTCGCCTAGATGCGGCGAAACATCTGATTGAAAACAAGCGCATGCAGGAAAACACCTCTGCCACACATGAATGGTTTCAAGAATATAGAAATGTTTATAAAAAGATCAACCCAAATGCAATTACAATCGGAGAATTATTTGGAAACAACCTTGCCAGTGTGGACAGCTACACGGATGGCGACCAGTTTGACCTGGCATTCAATTTTGAATTGGCATCAGCGATGGTACAAAGTGCGAAATCCGGCAGTGCGCTCCCCGTCTTCGGGAGCTTAAACGCGACTGACAAGATCCTTGAACCACAACAATATTCTCCCTTCCTGACAAACCATGATCAGAATAGGGTCATGTCCACTCTCGAGGGGAATCGCAATAAAGCCAAGGTGGCTGCCTCCCTTCTACTTACCTCGCCGGGGATGCCTTTCATTTATTATGGCGAAGAGATCGGAATGGAGGGCATGAAGCCAGACGAGAATATCCGGCGACCCATGCAATGGAATTCAGAAGAATCTGGCGGATTCACAAATGGCACTCCCTGGAAAGCCTCGGATTCCAAGTACAAGTTCATCAATGTCGAGTCGCAAAACAACGACCCCGATTCACTTCTGTCTCATTATCGGGATTTAATTCAACTAAGAAACGCACATCCAGCCCTGCAAACAGGTGATTTCCAAATTGTGAAATCGAAGAACACAAATGTATTTTCAAGCCTGCGTTCAAACGACGACGAGTCCATAATCATTGTCGTGAATATGAGCGGTGAGCCTGTCAGCGATTACGAATTATCTCTGGATGAGAGCAGTTTGAAACAAGGCGATAGGCAAATCATCCCATTGATGGGTGCTTCAGAGCAAGCGACTCTCACTGTGGATCAGTCTGGCGATTTTACTGGTTTCAAGCCCTTGGAAGAGATTCCACCTTACAGCACCTTGATCTTCCTCCTCGCGGATGGGCAATAATCGAAGTTAACCATGTTCGCCCAGTGGTAAAATAGACCAGCATTTTCCAAAATCACATCATTACCATCATCGAGGTTGACCATGTCCGTGCCTTACTGGGTGCAGGATTCCATTTTCTATCAGATTTTCCCCGATCGATTCGCTAATGGCGATAAAACCAATGACCCGCCTAATGTTCAAAAATGGGGGGCAAAACCGACCATCTGGGATTTCCAGGGCGGCGACCTTCGCGGAATCATCCGCAGGTTCGATTACCTGTTGGAATTGGGAATCAATGCCATTTATCTTAACCCGATTTTTCAGGCGACATCCTCCCACCGGTACAACACCAGCGACTATTACAAAATTGACCCAAAACTTGGAGATTTGGGTGATTTCAGTGCCTTATTGGATATTGCTCACCGTAACAACATTCGTGTCATCCTAGATGGGGTTTTTAACCACTGCGGTAGAGGTTTCTTTGCCTTCAATGATGTTCTTGAAAACGGTGATCGCTCACCCTATCGAGACTGGTTCCATATCCACAGGTTTCCGCTTGATGCATTTACGCCAGGTGATGCGATCAACTACTCCGGCTGGTGGAGTCATAAAAGCCTGCCGAAATTCAACACGAACAATCCTGAGGTAAGGAAATTTCTCTTGGGAGTGGCAAGATATTGGATAGAAAAAGGCGCGGATGGTTGGCGTTTGGACGTGCCCAACGAAATAAATGATGATGAATTCTGGGCGGAGTTCAGGCAGGTGGTAAAAAACGCAAACAGAGAAGCTTACATTTTTGGTGAAATTTGGGACGCTGATCCACGTTGGGCGAACGACACCCATTTTGATGGGCTGATGAACTACCCCGTCAAGGACGCCTTGATCGCCTTGCTGAACAAACGGGAAAACCTTCAACAATTCTCCGAGAGAATTGACCGTCTACTGAAAATATACCCACAGGAAAACGCGTTCGCGATGTATGTCCCTCTTGGATCGCATGATACCGAAAGAATTCTGACCGCTCTTGGCGGTGATCTCGAGAAACTAAAACTTGCCTATCTGTTTCAATTTGCATATCCTGGCGCGCCGGCCATTTATTATGGGGACGAAGTAGGACTCGAAGGAGGCAGAGACCCGGAGTGCCGCGGGGCTTTTCCCTGGGATCCCGCAGTTTGGAAAGGGGATTTACAGCTTTGGGTCAGGGAATTAATTGCGATTAGGAAGTCGCGTGCATCACTGAGAAGAGGGGAATTTTCGAGAATCGCGATGAAAGAAGACAAGGGGTGTTTTGCATTCACCAGAACTCTAGGAGAGGAAAAAACCCTGGTCGTGTTCAACTCCACCATGGAGCTGCAGGATATCCAGCTCCCAGTGAAAACACATAATTGGCAGGATGGACATATCCTGAGATCTCTCCTCGACCATCGTCCATTTTCAGTGGTAAAAGGCAAACTACCTATCACGCTGCCACCATTATCTGGTATGTATTTAGGTTAAAAACCCTGCTTTGAAATCAACCTCTGGCTGACGAGCAGAGGTTTTTTTATGGCTATTGTAAATCGCTGCCGTTAGCGGTATTATCTAAATATGGTCACTTTTATCTACAATCTTTTACGAGGAGGCACTCATGAAATACGATCTGGTTTTTGAAGGCGGTGGCGCCAAAGGAATGGTTTTTGTTGGCGCTTTACAGGAGTTCGAACAACGAGGGCACACCTATGATCGCCTGCTGGGTACATCGGCAGGCGCAATCAGCGCGACAATGGTCGCAGCAGGATACACCACCGACGAAATGCTCGTTGCGCTTGGAGAAAAAAGGGATGGAAAGTCAGTTTTCTCCGATTTCATGTCACCCCCTGCACCGATCCCGGAAAATGTGATTGCGGACGGGGCGATCAGCACCTTTCTTGATGGTTTTGACATACCTTACTTTCCAAACTTCCTTGAAAAAGGCGTCAAGCGGTCTTTACTCTCATACTTTGGCGGAACGCTGCCAGCCCGGCATCTCGTTTCGTTCGTGGAACTCGGTGGGTGGTACTCCGCTGATCAATTTCTCGAATGGTTTGCTGGAAAATTGGACTCGGGCTCCGTCGGCGGGAAGAAACGCTCATTCAGCAAAATGACTCTCGAAGAATTCTATCAAGCAACTGGCAGGGACCTTACCTTATGCGTGACGGATACCACCTGGCATATGATGTTAGCCCTCAACCATCGAACTGCCCCGGACTGCCCATTGACCTGGGCAGTCCGCATGTCCATGAGCATCCCGTTGTTATGGCAGGAAGTCGTCTGGGACAGCGGCTGGGGCAACTATCGAGGCCAGGATATTAACGGGCATTCCATCGTGGATGGAGGTGTCCTTTCTAATTTTCCAATCGAACTATTTTTGTCTGACCTACCTTCAATAACAGCACTGATGGGTCCGAAATCCACCAACAATGTGCTTGGGTTGCTTATCGACGAAACATTGGAGGTGGATGGCGCTGCATCTGCCTCGAAATCACATGGCAGGATCGATATCGCGCAGCTGAAGACAGTGCAGCGCGTTAGTGGATTGGTCAATACGATGCTTGAAGCACATGACAAGTCTGTGATTGCCACGTTTGAGAAACTGGTGGTCCGTTTGCCAGCTAACGGATACGGGACCACCGAATTTGAAATGAGCGACGAACGACGGGAACTCCTTGTAGCCGCAGGTCGAAAAGCCATGAAAGATTATTTTGACTCTCAAAACCAGGCACCGGCCATCATGGCCGAGAAGGTACAGACTCCCCAGGACATAGCCAATCAAGTAGCCAAACGCATGATGAGATGACTTGGAAAATCAAGAGATTCCCCACAGAAATTACAAGGAAATCTGGTCAAATATAGGTAACTGAAAATCAAGTTCCTCGCAAGGGATACAACTCCTCAAGGCATTACTCAATAACCATTTCAAAAAATTGGAATCACTGTATAATAATTCTTAATTCACGAAATATAAGGAGAATGTATGCCTTCTACAGTCGTTGAGCAGTTCATCAACGCGCCTTTGGCACGTGTCTATTACGCATTTACAAACGCGACCTCCCTTCGAGAATGGCTATGCGACTTGGCTACTGTTTCCCCTCGTCCCGGTGGTCGAATTTACCTGTACTGGAACGCCGGCTTCTACGCGGCGGGTGAATTCCTTTCCGTTGATAAGGAAAAATCCATTAAATTCAAATGGGTCGGCAAGGACGAACCCGGGGCGTCCGTGGTTCACGTCGAATTTTCCCCAGGGAACGAAGGAACGAATGTCAAGATAACACATACAACTCCAGAGGGTTCGCAGTGGAGTGGGCTTCTGGATGGGTTCCAGGAAGAATGGTCAGTGGGAGTGAAAAACCTGGCTTACCTGCTTGAAACTGGCAAGGATATCAGAACCGTAACGCGCCCAATGCTTGGGATCATGCCTGGTGATTTTAACGCGGACCAGGCCATGCGTCTCCACGTCCCGGTTACAGAAGGAATCCGCCTGGATGGCGTTGTCGAAGGGATGGGAGCTGCCCATGCCGGCCTCATTCGCGATGACGTGATCATCAGCATGGCCGGAAAACCTGTCACAAACAATCCAGAAAGCCTCCCTGCTGCCCTGCAGGGGAAAAAAGGTGGAGATAAAGTTGAAGTGATCTTCTACCGAGGCACCGACAAGCGCACGGTAACGATGGAACTGACAAAACGTCCGATGCCTGTCGTCCCGTGGGAGCCCGCCCGATTGGCAACTCTTGCCCGGGAAAAATATGAGATGGCTGTAGGAGAACTTCTCGAGTGTTTGAAAGGTGCATCTGAAGAGCAGGTTGCCAAGAAACCCAATTCCCAAGAGTGGAGCGTTCGGGAAATTATCGCCCATTTAATCCACAGCGAGAGAGGCTTCCAAAGCTACTTGGATGATATGGTCGGCGGGTACGATCGTTGGGCGGATGACTGGGGAGGCAACGTGGACGCCAGAATCCAAGCCACAATTTTTGCCTACAAAAATACAAATGGATTAATTCAGGAGTTGAAACGCCTTTGCGAAGAAACGATCAAATTCATCGAACTACTACCGCCTGAATTTGTTGCCCGAAAAGACAGTTATTACGCCATCGGCCTCCAGGTTGTACAAGGTCCCGTACACATTGAAACCCATATTGACCAGATCAGGTCGGCTCTAAATTTCGCCAAAGTCTAAGTGACGTTCACTGTCCGCTATCGCGGACAGCTTCGCAGAGCACGCACACCCCGGTGGGTCACGTTATGCCCTGCCTGCCCCGTCCGGGCAGTGGGAGTTGCCAAAGTGTCTAGAGCCAGCTGCAGGATATTCCGGGCCGCATTCACGTCCCGGTCAAGCACCAGCCCGCAGGAAGGACAGCGATGAACTCGAACCGCAAGAGTCTTTTCCACCAGCCTGCCACACCCGCTGCACTTCTGCGAGGTAAAGGACGGATCCACAGCCATGACCGGAATACCAGCTTCTTCCGCTTTGTATTCCAGCATAAGCCGCAATCCGCCCCAGCCCGCATCGTGCGACGAGAGGGACAGGTGCCGGTTTCGGTTCATGAACGCGAGAGACATGCCCTCCAGGCCGATCAGGTCGTAGTCCTGCACCAGGCGGCGGGAGAGCTGGTGCTGCAGGTCCCGCCGTTGGTTGGCGATGTGCTCGTGCAGGCGGGCGACCTGGCGCAGGGTGGCCTTGCGCCGGCGGCTGCCCTTCACCTGGCGGGAAGCATGGCGCTGAAGAATGCGCAATTGAGCCAGGCTGGAGCGGAGCCAGCGCGGGTTCTCGACCCGTTCCCCGGTAGACAATGCCACCAGCGCGTGCAGACCCATGTCCAGCCCAACTCCCCGGACCGGGTGGACACCGAGTTGAGGCGCAGAGTTCGGAAGCTCCAGCATCAGGCAGACCTGCCAGCGGTCGTTCGTCCGCTTGATCACCGCATGCTTGATCGCCGCCCCCTCCGGCAGCGGACGGTGAAAACACACCCTCAGCTCGCCCACATTCTGGACGTAGAAACCCCGGCGTCCCTGATTGTCCGAAAGCAGCCTGCAGCCGTCGCCGTAGGTGAACTCCAGGCTGTGGAACCGGTCGCGGTTCTTGAAGCGCGGAAAGCCCGGCGTCTCACCCGCCTTGACCCGGCGGAAGAAGGCGGCAAAGGCCTTGTCCAGCCTTCTCAGCGTCTGCTGCAGGGCTGAGGCGTTCAGCCGGCCAAGCGTATCCCTCTCTGCCCGCCGCAGATCACGGAAGGTCGTCCACTGGGCCGGGTAGCGAATACCTTTCCCGGTGTCCTGGTAGGCGCTGATACGCTGTTCGAGTGCGGCGTTGTAGACCCGGCGTGCCTGAGCGAGCAGGAAGTCGAGCTTTTCTGCCTGTTCGGGCGTGGGACGCAGCAGGTACTTGTAGGTGCGCAGCATCTTTCCCGTCCGCACTTTCGGGGGAAACACGCCACCAGCGAGTGCATGGGTCATAGCCCTATGATAGCACGCATGTTCTACGTCTGTCAATCATTTAGCCATCCGGATCGGAAAGGAGTGCCGCCTCCCGGCGGCGCGGCTTCCTCGGTTGCCTTAAGACAACAGTCCCCGCCGCGATCTTTTATGGGAAAAATCGTAACGGTAGTTGGAAATACGGGCGCGGGCAAAACGACACTTGTACGCGCTCTTTGTCGTGTTGGTGAGTTCAACATCGGCCTGGAACAACATACTGAGCGTCCTTTCCAACAATTGTTCAAGAACGATCCTAGATATGCATTAGCCAATCAAATGGACTACATGCTGCAAAGGGCAAAACAGGAACAAGAATTTCGAACCATGGAAGGGATTGCCTTGGTCGATGGAGGTCTCGACCTCGATTTTCAAGGTTTCACCCGCCTTTTCCATTTTCGAGGGTGGATGAGCAACAAGGAATTTCAATTATGCGAGGAGCTTTATGGCTTTTTCCGATCCTACCTCCCGCCTCCAGACCTGATCGTTCACTTGATCATCGACCATGCGATTATCTCGAAAAGACTGGCAGAAAGAGACAGGATAAACATCGCGAGGTCAGCTGACCTTGAACTGATGACATCGTTCATCAATGACTGGCTGGACGAAATCCCTTCGGAGAAAGTCGTCCACATTGATGCTTCCACAGACGATCCTCTGTATTCGAAAACCACTCGAATAGTTCTGGACAAAATCACATCTTTGCCACTAAAATAGCCTACTTCTGTCCGAATTTATCACTAACAAATTTTAGGAGTACTTGAATGACCCATTATCGCAAGATTTCTAATGTAATTGAACCAAGATTTGTCATTGAAGGTGCTGATGTACGGTTGATGAGATCCATTTCACCACATGCCAGTAACCTCCACGACCCATTCCTTTTATTCGACCATTTTGCCTTTAATAACCCGGTTGAAGGCCCTATCCAGGGGTTTCCGATGCACCCCCATCGCGGGATTGAAACTGTCACTTACATGTTGGAGGGTTCGGTCAACCACAGGGACAGTCTCGGCAATTCCGGGCTAATTGGTCCGGGCGATGTCCAATGGATGACATCCGGAGGAGGAATCTTGCACGAGGAACTCCCCCGCCGTGGACCCAATGGAGCAATTTACGGGTTTCAGCTGTGGGTGAATTTACCAGCACAACTAAAGATGAGTGCTCCCAGATACCAGGAAATCAAGGCGGATTCCATTCCAGTGCTCGATAATGAAGGCGGGCGAATTCGCATCGTTGCGGGAGCAGTTGGAGGTTTGACAGGTCCCGCCAAGGACATAGCCATAGCTCCGCTATACCTTGATGTTACTCTTGAAGCAGAAAGAAACTGGGAGCATAACATCCCTCCGGGGCATACTCTTCGGGTTTATGTGTTTGAGGGGAGCGGTGAATTCGGACTCGATGAGAAAGGAATCGGGGCAATGGTGGAGTCTGTAAAAATGCTCGAATTTGCTGATGGTGATGCGCTGCGAGTTAGGACAACGGCAAACTCCGGAGCCCGGTTCATGTTGATGTCTGGTGCCCCCATAAAAGAGCCCATTGCGCCGTATGGTCCGTTCGTCATGAACACAGCGGAGGAAATTCAACAAGCGCTGGCCGATTTGAGAAATGGAACTTTTGTAAAATCATAAATTTCCCGCAACCCATTGGAAAGACCGTCACGTGGATGGCGGTCTTTTTTATTTGAAGAAAGAATTGACAGACCCCGAGATAGGTTTTTCACACTATACTAGAGGTGTGATCGGTTATTCTGGGAGTTAAAATTGAAAGTATTCATCTTTGGAAATAGAGGCAATTTCTCACCCGAGATCGAAAAATACCCAATCACGTTGGGGCATGTGGAAACTATCCTCAAAAGGGGTTTAGCATTCAATTCGTTTCGGCGTGATGTAATTTCCTGCCTGTGCAACCGTCAAGGAGGGCGAAGTGATTAACCAGGAATTAACCACATCCGTGGAAAGATTAGCAACAACAATTACCAATCTCCCGGACACAAAACTGGAAACCCCCTGGCATTGGAAGGGACACGACGAAGGTGTTCGGTTTGCCCTATTCGTGACCCTGCTCGAATTACGTCAACTTACCGTCAAACTTGCGGCCGAACGTGCTGCTGGGCTAAAGCTTCCCCCGATTACCAACGCACAACGCATCCTTGCGCAATATCACTCCGCGTACATGGATTTACAGGCATCGATAGCCGGTTTAACGCCCAAAAAAACGACCCAATTACCGTCGAAAAAAGAATGGACTGTCCAGCAGATTTACGCTCATATTCTTGAGGCCGAGCTATCCTTTACTGCCGTCCTACGTTACGCGTTGGAAAATCATCGTGCCAAGAAGTGGCTTCCTGTCCCAATCCCAGAGAAGGAATATCCGCGTCTTTATAAGATGAAAGACAAGGGATTTTCTCAACTTATGAAGGCATCCTTAAAAAACATGGTGATTTTTCACAAAGAATTCCATACGAGAATTATCTATGAGTTCGCAGAGATAAGTAATGAGGAATTGACATTGCCAGCCACTTTTTGGGAGGAAACCAGGTTTCATATCGGGTACAGGTTGCATCGATTTGAAGCTCATTCCAGGCAGCACACCATTCAGATCGACAAGACACTGAATAGTATTGGCTGCGGTCCAACAGAAGCCAAACGGACCGTTCGAATGCTTTATTCAGCTCTGGCGGAATTAAATGGCAATTTGATTGCGCCTTCTGAGAAGAAAAACCAGGAAAGCATCGAGCTGGCCAGAACAATTGATTCCCGCACAAAAGACCTCTCCAAGCTTGTAAAATAACAATTCATTTGCATCAGGTGGAAATAACCCTAAGTAGAATAGCCTTGACAAATAAATTACGCACTGATAGAATAATTTAGGATATCCTAAATTTCGGATTAGTCTAATGGAAAATCAATTGACGGAACCCACCCAGGATTATTTGAAGGCGATCTATGAACTATCGCGCAGTCACCAAGTTGCCAGCACGAATAACCTGGCGGGCAAGCTTGGCATTTCGCCGGCTTCGGTCACCGGAATGATTCAAAGACTGGCTTCCAACAAGCCACCTCTGGTGAATTATCGGAAACACCAAGGTGTAACTCTAACCAAGCCGGGCGAACGCGCCGCCCTAGAGGTGATTCGTCATCACCGACTCATTGAGTCTTATCTTGTTGAAAACCTGGGGTACAGTTGGGACGAAGTACATGATGAAGCAGAAAAGCTCGAGCATGTCATTTCCGAGGAATTCGAATCGAGGATCGCTGAGCTGCTCGGAAATCCGATTCGTGATCCTCACGGAGAACCCATCCCCTCGTCGGACTTGAAAATGCCTGAAGATTCCTCAGTTAATCTGAATGACCTTCGACCGGAACAACAAGCAAGAGTGAGCCGGGTTCATGCTGAAGATCCCCGCTTCCTGCGGCATGCCAAAGAGTTGGGACTCGTCCCTGGAGCTCAAGTCAGAGTCATCGGCTATTCAGACTACGACCAGACTTCTTCGATCGAAATCAACCATCAGAAGGCAATCGTTTTGGGTAATCCGATAACCAATCGTATCTACGTAGAGGTTTTATCATGAGCACACTCATCTGGGTTACAGTATCTGTTCTCCTCGTTTTAGGCGGATTGGTTTTATTCATTCCGCGATTTCGTCGCTGGAAAGAATCACGCCAACGCGAATTGGTGGAAGACGCACTAAAAATTATGCTTGACCAGAAACAGCAAGGGCTTCTAACATCCGCGAGTTATCTTGGAGGAGCCCTCAACTTTAAGCAATCAAAAGTAATTACGCTGCTTGAATCGATGGAGATTCAAGGGTTGGTTGAAACCAAGGGCACTGACGTGTGCTTGACGGCTGAGGGTGAGCGCTGGGCACTTCATGTTGTCCGCGCCCACCGCCTTTGGGAACGATATCTTGCGGATGAAGCCCGTATGCCCTTGGAAAAAGTTCACGGGGAAGCCCATCGCAGGGAACATGCGATGACCAATTCGCAGCTCGATTCGCTCGATGCATCCCTTGGGTACCCGCAACATGATCCGCACGGTGACCCGATACCGAATCGGGAAGGGAAAATTGCTTCTGCCGAAGGTAAACCCATCACGCTTTGGCCTGAGAACATCCCAGCGAAGATTGTCCATATTGAAGATGAACCCGCTATTGCCTATGCGCAAATTACTGCGGAAGGCTTAAGGCTGGGGCAAACCATCCGAATCTTGAAAAAATCTCCTGAGCGCTATATTCTAACCGACGGAGAAAATGAATACCGCCTCGCACCGACCGTTGCAGCCAATATCACAGCCATGGAGACTTCCGACA
Source organism: uncultured Chloroflexia bacterium (assembly GCA_963774975.1). Lineage (GTDB taxonomy): Bacteria > Chloroflexota > Anaerolineae > Anaerolineales > Villigracilaceae > JBGPQJ01. The sequence goes on along the minus strand of CAVZGY010000001.1, from coordinate 22,968 downwards.
GAGCTCCTTTCTCGAGTGACGCGCTTTCACTTGCCGATTTGAAACACGGCCAAAAGGCAGAAATCCTTTCATTGGACGATTCAATCCAAGGATTTTCCCGTCGGCGATTTCTCGACTTGGGGCTCACGCCCGGAACTGTCATCGCCCCTGAGCTGAAGAATTTCTTCGGAGACCCGCGCGGATACCGGGTTCGAGGAACATTGATAGCGTTGCGAAAAGAACAGGCCGCCAAGATTTTTATAAAAACACTTTAATAACCTTTCTTTTTCGCTATTTTGAAATATCCATTGAGGTAAATATGTCCACATCAAACAAGGTTCAACTCCCAACAGAGCATTGCGAAACGTGCCCTGCTTTCACGCAATTGGAGCAGATGGGGTTAAAGGTCGACAACTTTGACCGAGTCATCGCCCTGGCTGGCAATCCCAATACCGGAAAATCCACACTGTTCAATGCGTTGACCGGACTTAAGCAGCATACCGGTAACTGGCCGGGAAAAACCGTTACGCGCGCTGAGGGCGGCTACCAATTCAATAACATTCGTTACAAGCTCGTGGACCTGCCTGGAACCTATTCTCTTTTATCCGCAAGCCAGGATGAAGAAGTCGCGCGCGATTTTATCCTTTTCGGTCAACCGGATTGCACGATCGTCGTGACCGATGCAACTGCGCTGGAGCGCAACCTCAACCTGGTCATGCAGGTGATGGAAATTACCGACAAGGTGGTGGTCGCCGTCAACTTGATGGACGAAGCCGAGAGAAAAGGGATGGAGGTTGACACGCGCGCATTGAGCCGGGATCTGGGCGTCCCAGCCATTCCTGTGACCGCACGCACCGGCGAAGGCATGTCCAATCTGCTCTCCACTGTGGCAGGAGTAATCGATGAGACCATCTCCACAAAACCGTTGCGAATTAACGGTACACCTGAATTCCAGAATGCTATCGACCAGCTTGTGCCGATGATCGAACAAATGGTGCCCGGGATTCCAAATGCAAGGTGGGTCGCCATCCGCCTCCTGGACGGAGATTCAAAAGTTCAGTCATCACTTCTCAATGGAGAATTACCCGAATTAATGGCGCGCCAGCGCCGGGCGGATACACAATTCAGCCGAAAGATGGCCGTAGAAGGAAGACAATGACATGGCCGAAACACCATTTACTCCTGAAAACCTATTAAATAAGGCTGAGCAGCTGCGCGGAGGTCTAAGCACTGGCTTCCGTGACGAAATTGTCAAATCTCTGTATTCTGAAGCGGAAAAAGTCGCAAACAGGGCTGTAAAAACACGAGATGATAAAAGATATGATTTAGACCAGCGAGTCGACAAGGTTGTAACCTCGCCGATTTATGGGCTGCCAATCATGTTCCTGGTTTTAGCAGTGATCATCTGGATCACGGTCATCGGCGCGAATGTCATCTCCGCGTGGATCGCCGCACCGCTATTTTGGATTGGCGAACAAGGCAAGATGATTTTCGAAACAATTGGCATGCCTTGGTGGATTACCGGATTTATCTGGGATGGTGTCTATCTCGGGCTTGCCTGGGTGGTCAGTGTCATGCTTCCGCCCATGATGATCTTCTTCCCATGCTTCACGATTATGGAGGACCTGGGATACCTTCCCAGGGTGGCATTTAACCTGGATTGGCTATATCGAAAATCCGGGGCACACGGCAAGCAATCGCTCACCATGGCAATGGGATTCGGGTGTAATGCAGCCGGGGTGATTTCCACGAGAATCATTGATTCCCCCCGCGAGAGGCTGATTGCCATCTTGACTAATAACTTCGTTCCGTGCAACGGACGATTTCCCACCTTGATCATGCTGGCTACCGTATTCGTTGCTGCATCGTTTCCTGCTTCAATCACCAGCATTATTGCGGCCGGAACTGTTGTTTTCATCGTTATGATTGGCGTAGCGGTTACATTTGTTGTATCATGGCTGCTTTCACGCACAGTGCTTAAAGGCGAGGCTTCTGCTTTCACACTCGAACTCCCCCCCTACCGTCGTCCCAACGTGAAGCGAATTGTTTACACATCCATCATTGACCGCACCCTTTTTGTGCTTTGGCGCGCCATCCAAACTGCGGCGCCGGCAGGAGCAGCGATCTGGCTGCTTGCGAATATCACCTACAACGGGACCAGCCTGGCATGGATTATTGCGAATTTCTTGAATCCGATCGGGCTTCTATTTGGCCTGGATGGAGTCATCCTGCTTTCCTACATCATAGCCATCCCTGCAAACGAAATCGTGGTTCCCACCATGATGATGATGTACATGGGCGCTGCAGCTATGACCGACATACCTGATTCAGCCAGCATGTACACCCTTCTGGTCGGGACGTATGGCTGGACACTATTAACTGCCATCAATTTGATGCTGTTCAGTCTTCTGCACAATCCTTGCGCCACAACGATTATGACGATTTATAAGGAGACCAACAGCAAGAGATGGGCTACCCTGAGCGTGGTGATCACACTTGGAATAGCTTTTCTTGTTACATTTACCACTGCAACTATCGCACGGGCTCTGGGCCTTGTCTAACCATCAGGAGAGCCTGCATAAGCAGGCTCTCCTGATTAAGAACAACTCTGCGTTATTCCCATTTCGAGTTTCATTGAAGCAAATCGGTTTTTACCTTATACCGACCGGTTATGGGCGGGGAAGCCTGCATATAGTCTTCTTTCTCACCGAATAACTTAATAAAGAAACCCATGATGCCCCTGCGCATGCCCATTCCGCCTTGCGAGGCATGGCAGGCGCTGGCTGCCGCTTTAACGTGTTGAACATCGCGGATGTCGATCTTCGCATGGGTCGGGAAGTTGACCTCCGCAATGGATTTCATGTCAATATCACCGTTGCGTCCAAATTTCCTGGGGTCTTTCCCGAAAAGGGGCATGATATTAACTACAATTTTCAGGAACCACCGCGGAAAAGTATGAAAGTATAGCTTTCCTGACTTAAAGGGCGTCCCTGCGTCGGGGTGAAAGTCCGCATCTGCAGCATGCTCAAATGCCATGACCGTCGCTTTATGGATATGGATATGGTCCGGATGACGGTATCCACCAATTGGGTCAAAAGTCAGTACAACGTCCGGTTTTAACTCGCGAATGAATTTCACCACCCTGCCGGCGACTTCCTCCAATGGAGCATTTATCTGCGCCAGAGGATTTGAGTTATCCGGTGAGCCTGTCATACCCGAATCACGATAAGGAAGGAAGAAGACTTCTTTTAATCCAAGGTGTTCGGATGCACACCGAAGTTCTGATTCGCGTTTTTCGGCTATGGATTCAAAGCCAAGGAGATGCTCGGGATCCATCTCTCCAGCTTCACCCCTGGTAGCGCATACCAGGTACACATCGCAGCCTCTTCGGGCATAATGGGCGAGAGTTCCGCCCATTCCAAATGATTCATCATCAGGATGGGCGAGGACAGCCAAAATCGTTGCTAAAGGTGGCATAATTTCTCCTAATAGCCACCAATCCTATCATATTTTCTTTCCAACTCTTACCCAATATTGCAAAAAACCGCACCTGATTGTTTAAGTCAGGTGCGTTAGGTTAAAGCCTCTATGGAGCGGGCCAGGGAATATCCACCGGATCGGTGTATCCATGTTTTTCGACGACGTAAATCATGGCACTGGAAGGGAATGGACACCCGGATTCGTCCTTGAAAGTGTAGGTGGTCGTAAACTGGTTGGGAATGGCAACAGCCGACCAGAAATATGCCCCACCCTGGCAGAACCAACCCTCGATGAAATACCCTCTGTCGTCGTCCTCAGTCATCCAGACCTTCTCCCAATCAACGATGACCTCATTTCCATTCCGCTTCGCTGCCACTCGTTGTATTGGGCCATACAAAGTGGATTGGGGCAGATATAATGGCGGAGCTGCCACAACCGTGTTCAGGTCACCCTGAACTTCGATTACCGATTTTGCAACATAACATGGATATTTATATTTATCGAGTTTTACATACAGCCACGCGCGACCCATTTTATCCAATCCCCACACCTGACCTGTATCGCCAGGGTATAAATCGCCGGCGTGCAGATAGGCTTTTGCCGGACCATAACGGCAATGCGCCTGCATTTTGACAGTAAATACAGGCAATGCAAAGGTAGGAGTCAAAGTGATTGTGGGAGTTGGGGTAAAACTGGGAGTAAAAGTTTCAGTGGGAGTAAAGGTGCTCGTAAATGTCGGTGTGAAAGTTGGTGTTTCTGTGTTTGTTGGTGTATAGGTTTTTGTCCAGGAAACCGCCGTATCGGTGGCAGCTATCGAAGTTTGTGTGGCGACCTGTTCGGCGCTTGGACTGCATGCAGCCAGCAAGAAAATAGTCAACTACAATTAAGATTAATGCTTTTCTATTCACAGTAATAATCTCCCATCAGCCCTAATTATATTCAGTCAGGGCAGGCAAGGACGAGAGTTCAGCCTTACAAACACAATACAATCTGGAAAATCAAAAAGGGGTATTAAAATTCTCAAGTAAGGCAATGAAGTTCTCCCCAATACTTTCCAAATCATAGCCGCCCTCCATCACAACCAGGGTAGGCAACTGTAATTTTGCGATATCGCTGCCAATTCGGTGAATACCATCGCGAGTTATTTTGAATTTACCCAAAGGATCGTCCTTATATATATCCATTCCTGCGGCAACCACCAAAAAGCCTGGATTAAAGGATTCTATTTTGGCAAGTGCCTGCCGGAGTGCTTCCACGTAGCTGACATCGCTAGTCCCAAACGGGAGTGGGATGTTCAAATGAAATCCTTCGCCCCGACCTTTCCCAACCTCATCAGAATACCCTGCAAAATACGGGTATTCCTCTGCCGGATCGGCATGGATTGAGATCGTGAGAACATCATCGCGCTCAAAGAAAATCTCTTGTGTCCCATTCCCGGCATGGTAATCGATATCCAGGATGGCCACCTTCGAATGACGACTTAGCGAATGTGCAGCTATAGACGAATTATTTAGATAACAGTATCCACCACAATTTGCTTTTCCAGCGTGATGCCCAGGCGGCCGGCAGAGAGCAAACGAAGATCGTTCTCCAGAAGCGAGAGCTTCGGCACCCGAAAGTGCACAATAAGCCGATTGTAAAGCGGTTTGATAGGTCTCTGCACCAATTGGAGCCGAGAGATCCATCATATAATAGCCAGCTTTGCCCAGGATAGATTGGGGAATTCTCCGCATCCCGCCCGGAGGGAACGTGGCCGGAATTAGTGCGACATGATCGTAATTGTTTTCTCCTGCCGTCCAAAGTCTGAAAGCGGTTTGCAGAAACTCCAAATAGCCTTCATCGTGAACAGCCAGGATGGGATCCAAACCATATTGAATCGGCTCAACAATTTCCGCCCAGGTTTTCCGCCTCAGCAGCGATACAATATTTTCCACTCTGTCGGGAATCTTCAAAGCTGTGGCTTCTTTCACCTCCGTCCAAAATCTCAAAGGGAGGATGATGATTCGCATGGTTTGACGAATAATATATTTTCATAATTTAATTTCCTATGAATTGCATTCTACATTACAATTCATGAAGAAAGGACTCGCATGGACACAAATACCGCCATTCACACCAGGCAATCCGTTGGAGAAGTGAAGCCAGATCCGATTCCCCTGGAATTGATCGAGAATCTCTTGTCTGCAGGTGCGCAGGCACCAAATCATTACAAAGTCAGACCCTGGAGGTTTTTTGTTCTTACGGGTGAAGGGCTTAAGCATCTGGGAGATGTACTTGCCAAGTCGCTTTCGTTGAAAGCTGGAAATATTTCACCCGAAGCCCTGGACAAGGAGCGAGCAAAACCACTTCGCGCACCTTTAATCATCGCCGTCGCAGTAGATAAACCCGTTGAACCCAAAATATCAGAAGTGGAAAATATTTGCGCCGCTGCAGCAGCATGCCAGAACATCCTGCTTGCTGCACACGAGCTGGGACTGGCAGCATTTTGGAGAACGGGACCCGCAGCCATTGATCCTTTGGTCAAAGAATTTCTCGGCTTGGAGAAAGATCAGCATCTTATCGCATTCCTGTATATCGGATACCCGGTCAAGCAGCCTGTTTTACCTCAACGCCCAGACCATGCGGATCGGACAGTATGGATGGACAAATAGAATTAGTTTTTTACCATTTTGCTTAACAATTTTCTTAGCTTTAAGGAATGAAGCGGTAACAGGCAATACCACCATAAATATCCGATTATTCCCTTGGGTTCAAACATAGCTGTTTGAATTAATCGGTTATCCATAACTTGCATCTCAATAAATAATGTTCCAATCGTAATAATATTTTGTTTTACTCGTATCCACATGCCGGGATGGAAATCGTCAAGCTCCCATTTTCCATCCAACTTACCAGTTAAGAATCTCTCCCCAAAATTAGAGAGGTTTACTTGTTTTAAATCCCTATACTCAATAAGAAAACCCTCTCCTATCGTTCTCACCAAGGTTCCGACCAGAGCTTTCCTGGTTGACAATGCTCCCAACCAGGATAAATGATTCCCATACTCTTCCCTGCCAATTGCATATTGCAGAGATGTTGAGTAGGAACTTAATAATTGAGAGTCATGTAGACCTTTAATCGCAGGTGCTACTTGGACTATAGAAGGGGCTTCCAGTTCCTGCATTAAAGGATATGCTATCTCGTAAGGGACAGGAGTTAATTTGTCAGCTATCCACGCTGATAGTGAAACGGGGAAAAAGGGGATAGCAATTTTCGGGCGGTTTAACCCTCTGTCCCTGGCAAACTGAGCCATGATGTCCGGGTAATTGATTATTTCTGGACCACCTATTTCGATAATCTCTCCTCTGTACCGAGGATCATCAAGTGCAGCTACCAATATTGTCAACAAGTCTTTAATACCTATAGGTTGACCTGGTTGATTTGTCTGCACAGGGGCGGGAATAAATGGGAACCAGGTTGTTAAGTATCTTATTAACTCAAAGGAAATGGACCCCGAGCCAATTATTATACTGGAGCGAAATTCTGTCACCGCCACGCCTGATTCTCTTAATATTTTGCCGGTTTCCTGGCGTGACTGCATATGGCGGTTTTCCTTTGATCCTCCCAGGCCACCGAGAAAGATAATGTGCTCAAGGTTAGTGGAACAGGCTGCTCTGCCAAAATTCATTGCACCGATTCGTTCATTTTCGCGATAAGAATCGCCACTGGCCATATTATGGATTAAATAATAAGCCGACTGAACACCTTTCAAAGCCGGAAAAAGTGATTCTTCATTCATAACGTCACCCACGAAAACTTCGACTTTGTCCAGCCAGGGACGATTTCGAAGTTTTTCTGGAGATCTGACAAGGCAGCGTACACGGTATCCCTTACCAAGCAGGGAAGGGATTAATCGCGTCGCAACATACCCTGTCGCCCCAGTAACAAGAACGATTTTGGACATTTTCCTTGGCAGCCTGAGGTTGTAAATAATAGAAACTCCGAGGCATTTACCCAAATTGGTATGACCTCGGAGGTTCCTTAATCAACTTGTGTTATTTGTCTTCTGCAACAGCCTTGCCAGCGTACTTGAGGGCAACATGCGCAGCAGCCAATCTGGCTATCGGGACCCGGAAAGGTGAACAGGATACGTAATTATTCCCGATCATGTGACACCATTCTATCGACTCGGGATCGCCACCGTGCTCACCACAGATACCGACCTCAAGATTGGACCTCGTACCGCGTCCGTCGGCAATCGCCATCTTCATCAATTTGCCTACTCCATTGCGGTCCAAGGTCTGGAACGGATTCACTGGCAAAATTCCCTGCTCGACATAAGTAACAAGGAAGTTGCGCTCAGCATCATCGCGGGAATAACCAAAAGTCATTTGCGTAAGGTCATTGGTTCCAAAGGAGAAGAATTCAGCGCGTTCTGCAATTTCAGCAGCAGTCACCGCGGCGCGCGGAATCTCGATCATTGTCCCAAATTTGTAGTCAAGCTTCTTGACACCTTTTTCGGCCAGGACAGTCGCAGCGATCCTTTCAAGCCGAGGTTGAATCCACTCCAGCTCCTTTACTGTACCTGTAAGCGGAATCATTACCTCGGGCTTAACGGTGATGCCACGCAGAGAGCAATCACATGCGGCTTCAAAGATCGCTCGAACCTGCATTTCCACAATCTCCGGCATGGCGATGGACAACCGCACCCCGCGCAGACCCATCATGGGATTGGACTCATGTAAGTTCTTAATTGCGGCAAGGAGTTTCTCTTTATCTTGCAGGCCCTCCGTCTCACCTTTAACGCGCATGGTGATGACTTCTTCGAGAAGCGCTTCTTCGTCCGGCATGAACTCATGCAGAGGCGGGTCGATCAGGCGGATGATAACAGGATAGCCGTCCATCGCATCAAACAAACCATCAAAATCGGAACGCTGGCTGGGCAGCAATTCATTTAATGCAGCAGTGCGGGCTTCGCTCGTACCAGCGAGAATCATACGCTGAACGATAGGCAGGCGTTCCGGTTCGAAGAACATGTGCTCGGTGCGGCATAATCCTATTCCCTTTGCACCATAAGATCGGGCGCGGCGGGCATCCTTGGGGTAATCCGCGTTTGCCCAAACTTGCAAGCCCGAGGTGGGCCATCCCTTCGGTGCTTTACGGATGCCTTTTTTCGCGCAAATCGCATCCGCCCATTGGAGCAGGGTCAACAGATCAGTCTGCTCTTCGATCGAAGGCGCTGATGTTGTGATCTTGCCGACGAAGACCTGACCGGTTGTACCATCGACGCTGATCCAATCGCCTTCCTTGACGGTCACATCACCAACGACCATCACGCGCTTCCCCATATCGATCTTGATCATGGACGCCCCAACGACGCACGGGATACCAAATTGGCGAGCGACCACTGCGGCGTGAGAAGACGCGCCGCCTTCGCTGGTGAGCACGCCCTTCGAAGCGATCATGCCGTGAACATCATCCGGCTTGGTGAACGGACGCACCATGATCGTATCTTGCTTTTCTTCCTTCGCCATCTTCTCGGCAGTGTCAGCATCGAAGTAAGCCTGACCAACCGCTGCGCCTGGCGAAGCATTGACACCCTTGCCGAAGAACTTGCCAGCTGTCTCGGCGGCTTTCTTCGCGGCATCGTCAAATTGCGGATGAAGCAAAGTGTCTACATTCTCGGTCGAAACACGCAGGATCGCTTCTTCCTTCGTGATCAATTTTTCCTTTGCCATATCCACCGCAATCTTGATCGCGGCCTTGGCGGTGCGCTTGGCATTGCGGGTCTGGAGCATCCACAGTCTGCCTCGTTCGATCGTGAACTCGACATCCTGCATTTCCTTGTAATGTTTTTCGAGCTTGGCGGTGATGCCCATAAATTGGGTGTACGCCTTAGGCATTGTCTTCGCCATCTCTTCGATCGGCGAAGCATTGCGGATTCCGGCCACGACATCTTCGCCCTGCGCGTTGAGCAGGTAATCGCCCATCATCTTCTTATCACCAGTGGACGGATTGCGCGTGAACGCCACACCCGTGCCGGAGTCATCGCCCATGTTGCCGAAGACCATCGTCACGATATTGACGGCGGTGCCGAGCGTATCGGAGATGCCTGTGGCTTTGCGATAGTCAATTGCCTTCTTGCCCATCCACGATTCGAAGACAGCTTTCGTGGCCAGTTCCAGTTGTTTGTTGACATCCTGGGGGAAGTCAAAGCCGACGTGCTTTTTGAAGGCCTGCTTGAAGGTGCCAACAAGGGATTTCCAATCCTCTGCCTTCATCTCAACGTCAAGTTTGTACCCTTTTTTGGATTTGTACTCCGCCATCGGGTGCTCGAAAACTTCGTCGTCGAGGTTGAAAACGGTCGTGCCAAACATTTCCACGAGGCGGCGATACGAATCCCACACAAAACGCGGATTCTTGGTCAGCTTGATCATTCCCTCGGCGACCTCATCGTTCAAGCCGATGTTCAGGATTGTATTCATCATCCCGGGCATGGAGAACTTTGCACCAGAACGGCAGGAAACCAACAACGGATTGGTCGGATCCCCAAATTTCTTGCCAGACTGTTTTTCAACAATTTTCATCGCCGCCAGCTGCTGCTCCCATTGACCTTTGGGAAATTTACCCGATTTGCGGAATTCGTTGCATGCTTCTGTGGTAACTGTGAATCCGGGAGGTACCGGAACACCGGCACGCGTCATGTCAGCCAGGCCGGAACCCTTGCCCCCGAGCAAGGATCTGACTCCTTCCCACGAACCTGAGTATTTCTCTGCCTTGCCAACTTCTTCGAACAGATAGACCCATTTTTTCACTGCCGGCTTGACCGTTTTCTTAACGGATATTTTCTTCGCGGCAGTTTTTTTGGTTGCGACTTTCTTCGCCATGGATGGCCTCCTAAAAATATGATTTCAACTTGAAATTAATGCGCTAACATAAAAGTTTACCACAAACGACCTTTGTCTCATCCCCTAGATTTTGTTTTTCTAAATAAAAAATGACCTGGAATAAATATTTCAGGTCGTAAAAAAAAATCCAAATTTTCAGGCTATGGGAAGGGTAAAAGAGAAGTTGCTTCCCCCACCTTCCCCTGGAGATTCCACCCAGATCCGCCCAGCGTGTGCTTCCACAAGGGATTTTGAAACCGTCAATCCAATCCCAGACCCACCACCGTTTGCACGTGAACGGGATCGGTCGACGCGGTAAAATCGATCAAACACGTGGGGAATATGTTCGGGGCTGATGCCCATTCCATTGTCGATGACTGACACCTGGACATAGTTTCCCACCTGGGTGCCGTGAATACTGACTTCACCGTGCTCAGTCGAGTAATGAAGTGCGTTCACAACCAGGTTCGTTAAAACCTGAACAATACGGTCTTCGTCGACTAGAACGGGCGGAAGGTTTTCCATCTTGACATCGATAGTGATATCCTTTCGAGTAGCCTCTGCAGAGAGCCTTTTGACGGTTATCAGGGCAAGTTTTTCAAGCTCGGCAGGCTGAATTTGAAGTTGGTAAGCGCCTGATTCGATTCGGCTCAATTCCTGAAGGTCATCCACAAGACGATTTAATCGTTCTGCTTCCTTTTGAATTTGATTAAAAAGTTCAGGCGTGGGAGAAAGAACCCCATCGATAAGACCTTCCATGGATCCTTTTATGGAGGTAAGGGGTGTCCGCAGCTCATGACTGACGTCACCGATCAATTGTCGCCTTCGGGTTTCCGTTTGTTCCAATTCAACCGCCATCTGGTTAAATCGCTCTCCCAGTTGGCCAAGTTCATCGTTTCCTTTTACCTGGACCCGCTCGTCATAATGACCTTCACTTATTCGCTGGCTTGCTTTCATCATTTGAGTTAATGGTGCCACAATCCTACGGCTAAAATAAACACTCACGGCAACGGTAAAAATCACCGAAACAATTCCTGCATAAGTCAATGCTTCATAAAATATGACCCGGAAATTTCGAAGCTGGTCGCCCATCATGGCGGCTCCCTGGCCAGGTCCCTGTCCTCCACCCATCCCTGGAATACCAAGCATGTGTCGATTGTAAGCGGCGGGAATCGAGAGACGAGAGACTATGAAAATGACCGCTCCGCTGATCAGGATCACCGCCAGGTAGGACAATAGCAGTTTTACTGCAAGGTGATTACGAATATATGTCATAACGGTTCGTCCTCAAATCGGTACCCTACCCCACGTACGGTAACAATAAAGCCTTCCTTGCCCAGTTTTTGCCGGACGTGACCAAGGTGGACATCCACCACCCGCATCTCCCCAAAATACTCTCCGCCCCAAACTTTTTCGAGTAACTGTTCCCTGCTTAATACCCGGCCTTTGTTTTCAGCAAGTGTATAAAGCAGGTCAAATTCAATCGAGGTCAATTCAATTGGGGATTCATTCACAGTCACACGCCTTGATTCCTTGTCAATAACTATATTCTTAAAGGAGAGAACCGGAATTTGCCCACCCGGCGAGGATTGGGCAGATAGCCGCCGAAACGCTGATTTTACTCTTGCAGTCAATTCGCGTGGACTGAAGGGTTTCGTTACATAATCATCTGCACCAACGGTCAAACCGATCACACGGTCCATTTCCTCAGTTTTAGCCGTCAATAAAATGACATACACCTGAGACTCTCGTCGAATCCTGGTAAGTACTTCGATTCCGTCGATGCCCGGCAGCATCACATCCAGAATCACCAGGTCAGGTTTGAAGGCATGCACAGCTTTTATCGCCTGATTGCCGTCTGAGGCGGTAAAAACCTCATACCCTTCGGGTTTTAAGTAAGCCGTAATTACATTTACAATGCCCGGTTCATCATCGACTACAAGAATTTTTCCGACAGCCATTTATTCTCCTGAAAAGGATCAATTTCATTATGCGATTGAATTTCCTACGACTTCAGGTTATCAATGTCCAGTAAAGGGCGGATCAACCATATGTAAAGATTATGTAAAGACATTTTCCCCTGCAAAAAGCTACACCTCAGTTCTCCCATGTCCAACCTAGTTCCACTATTCCTTCGATTTACAAAGTATAATTCAGGTATGCCAGATGAACAATTCTCAAATTTAACCAGACAAAAAATTGCCATCCTCATCGATGGCGATAACGCGACCCCAAGCCTGTTGCCGCAAATGCTTGTTGAAGCCGGAAAGTACGGGTTGGTGACCGTCCGACGAATATATGGCGACTGGACGACTTCCAACATGAATGGATGGAAAGAAATCCTGAATTTCCATGCCTTTCAACCCGTTCAGCAATTCCGCTACACGATTGGGAAAAACGCCACAGACAGCGCCATGATCATTGACGCCATGGATATCATGCACTCCGGTGTAGTGGACGGTTTCTGCCTAGTATCGAGTGACAGCGATTACACCCGCTTGGCTACGCGCATCCGCGAATCCGGTGTCTATGTAATGGGGATTGGTGAAAAGAAAACACCCAAACCCTTCGTCAACGCTTGCGATCTTTTCGTTTATACAGAAAACCTTGTTGCCGAGCAGAAAGCAGCCCGGACCCGGACCCAGAAGAGAAAAACGGAAACCAGGAAAAAGGGTGAACTCGATCCAATGCCTGTTCTCACCCAGGCCTTTGAAATGGCTGTGAGAGAGGACGGATGGGCAAGGTTGGATATGATGGGAAATGCCCTTTATCAACTCGACCCAGGATTTGATCCCCGCAGCTATGGACAGCGCCAACTCTCCAGGTTGGTGGGCAATCTGAAAGACGAATTCGAAATGCGGTCACAGGAAATTGACGGATCAATTTTATTCTTCGTAAAAATCAAAGAATAGAATTTTCCGAAGGAGGCTTTTTAAATCAAAAGGACGGTGCAGTTCAGCTGACACCGTCCTTTTACATTACTGAATTCCTTGCAAACGGGCTGGCTTCCCCTCTCGAGATTTCTTCATAAACATCCAGAATTTGAGTGCTGATCAGAGGCCAGGAGTATTCACGCGCATAGTTAGCTGCCTGCTTTCCCATTTCTCCCCTCACAGAGGAATCGCCCAGCAATTTCTTCAAACTGTCAGCCAAGGCATCAGGATCCTGGTCGGGGATGGAATATCCGGTAACGCCATCCTGCACAAGGAACGCCAGCCCGCCGACCTGTGATGCGATTACTGGAGTGCCACAGGCCATGGCTTCAAGAGCCACCATCCCAAAGGATTCGTAATGAGAGGGCATCACCAGAGCTTCCGCAGCAGAATAATAGTAAGGTAGAGTGTCCTGCCCGCGCTTGCCCAGAAAGACCACCATCCTATCCATGCACAAATCGTGGCACATTTGCTGCAACCGGAGCATCTCGGCATTCATCTGCTCCGGACTGGCATCAGGGTCACCGCCGATAATGGCAAGGTGAACCGGATGCCGCTTCGAGATATCCGATAGCTTCAGATGTGCCATCGCTCGAATAATTGTGTCAACACCTTTCAGAGGTTCGATTCGTCCAACGAAAAGAATCATCCTTTCGTTAGGCGGTAAACCGATATAGGATTTTGCCTCGTCGACAGGGATTGGGTAGAAGTGGCTGGTGTCAACTCCGGGGGGAATGATTGATATCTTTCTCCCATCCGCTTTGTAGAGCCATTCGAGCTGGGCTTTTTCTGCCATTGTGGCCGCAATTATCCGTTCGGCATGATCCAGAACACGGCGCTCCCCTTCGAGCCGGTAATCGCCCTCTTTTTCTTCTGGAGACCGCGCAATGCGGTTCTTCATTTCTCCAAGAGTATGGAACATATGAACAAATGGAACCCCCCAAGCTGTTTGCAGGGATTCTGCAGCCAACCCGGACAACCAGTAATGGCTATGGATTACATCGTAACGAATCTCTTTTTCGTTTGCAAAATTCCTTAATCCCTTCCACGAACTTGTGGTAAATAGGCTGAAAGCTCTTTTTTGGGGAAAGGTGTTTCAGGACCAGCAGGGATATGGACAACCCGATTACCAAACCCCAGGTCGTGCAAGACATGAGGCACATGCTCATCCTGCGAACGGGTGAAAACGTCCACATGCACACCCAGTCGCCCCAAGTCGCGGGTCAGATCCCGGACGTAAACATTCATTCCTCCGGTATCTTTTCCTCCGAGGGTGGCTAAAGGGCAGGTGTGGTAGGAAAGCATCGCAACATTCATTACGGCTTCGCTTTTGGAATTTCTTGCAGGTTTACGGGGAATACGCTATAATCCCCGCCGCTAACATGCCACCATAGCTCAGTCGGTAGAGCAGACGTTTCGTAAACGCCAGGTCAAGGGTCCGAATCCCTTTGGTGGCTTAATTGGAGTATACAACGTTATCGATCTTTCATAAAGCCGGCTCTGGTTGAGCCGGCTTTATGCTTGAGAAAATCTACTTAATCGTTTCCCGCAGAGAGTCGGAGAAGATCGTTAATGCATCAGAGACCTGTTGCTCCGTAACATTCAAGGGAGGAATCCAGCGGATTGTATTATCGTAAGTCCCACAAGTAAGAAGAAGCAATCCGCGTTCTTCAGCGGCATGAACAACAGCTTTCGCCTGATTCTTATCAGGCTTCCCTTTTTTATCAACAAATTCGGAGCCAATCATCACACCCAAACCCCGGACATCGCCTATCTGCGAATACTCCTCCTGAAGGCGACGCAATCCGGTCATTAACTGCGTCCCACGCTGTGCGGCATTCTCGATCATCTTCTCTTCGCGCATAGCCCGAATTGTTGCCACGCCTGCCGCACAGGCCACTGCATTTCCGCCATACGTGCCCCCGTGAGAACCGGTTGCCCATTTTTTCATCAGGTCCAGCCGGCTAAACACACCCGATAATGGCAACCCGGAGGCAATCCCCTTGGCGACGGTCATAATGTCCGGGACAACACCATAATGCTCCTGCGCGAACCACTTGCCGGTGCGGCCGAATCCGGATTGGATTTCATCAAATATCAGCAGGATTCCATTCCGATCCGCCAATTCCCGCAAACCCTTCATGAAGGCCGCAGGAGGAGGTACATACCCCCCTTCTCCAAGCACCGGCTCAATCAGGATGGCTGCCGTTTCCGATGGCGAAGTCTGAGAAACCAGCAGTTCTTCAAGAGCATTCAAACAATACTGGCTTGCCTTTTCCTCATCCATGCCGAGTCGGAATACATAAGGATACGGAACCACAAATACACCGGCCGGAAGAGGTTGAAAACCGGATCGGTAAATCGTTTTGGATGTCGTCAGAGCCATCGTGCCCGATGTGCGGCCATGAAACGAGCCTGAAAAAACAATAATGTTGGGCTTTCCGGTCGCAAACCTGGCCAGCTTGACTGCACCTTCAACCGCCTCAGCGCCAGAGTTGCTGAAAAAGAAACCATCGATGGATTGTGGAACAACCGTCCGCAATTCTTCAATTAATTGCATCATCGGGCGATGGACAACAATGTTCGCCTGAGCATGGATGAATTGCCCGGCCTGTTCCCGTATTGCTTCGACTACTTTGGGATGGCAATGACCTGTATTGGTCACACCAATGCCACAGGTGAAGTCCAGGTATTTTCGCCCATCGATGCCATAAATATAGGATCCTTCGGCGCGTTCGGCCTCGATAGGAAAAATCCGCGTCCAGACGGGCGACATGTGCGGAAGATTGTCGACAAATGGTTTTTGTGTCATCTCATATCCTTTTAGTGAGGGGACAGTGATTCCATCACCTGTCCCCTCGAATTTATTGGGGCAAATACTCTGCCGCCCAACTGACGTCCAGTTTAGAAAGCGATTCGCGGGTGGGAATTCCTTGTTTCGTCCAACCTGCCAGCTTGTAATACTCGTCCAGAGCTGATTCAATTTCGTCATGCGATAAGGCGATCCCGGCAGATGGACCTGTTCCTTCAAGCTTTCGGAAGAATTTCTTGGGTAATTTATCCGCCTTGCGATCAAGACCTTCACGCGCATTAAACACCCGCATCAAGTTCAACCGGCGCATACCCACAGCCATTAATTCATCGAGGGAAACCTGCCAACCGGTGGTCGATTTTACCAGTTCGACTGTCTCTGCTGGACCATAAAGCGTCCAGCCCGGCCCCCAAACAAACTGGCAGAGTTCGAGCGAATCCAACATGGAGTAGAAAACCTCGGTCAGCCAGGCGAATTTTACCTTTTCCGGACCAAGCGACAGGGCGGGTAACTTATCCGACATCCCCAGCATGGACAACCGGCTCATGTACAGATCCGAAGCCATGCCATCTTCGATCATCCAATCATGCTCACTGGATTGGTGATCAGCGCCAAATGGATTCACTGCATAGATCAAACCGAGTGAGCGTTTGGCTTGCGGCATATGCGCCGGGGCTTCGGCGCCTTTCACGGTGATCAGGCATTCGTCAGCGCCATTCCCATATTCGCGCGCAGCCCATTCCGACCCCTGGGAGAGCACCTTCCCTAACGGACCTTCATTCTTCACGATTTGATCCAGCACTTTGAGCATGGCATCTGCATCGCCAAATTTGAGCTCCAATCCTCCCGTCTCCTTGGTGGTTATAATCCCCTTTTCGAAACATTCCATGGCGAAGGCGATCGTAGCCCCACAGGCGATGGTATCTACGCCATATTGGTTGCAGATTTGATTGGCTAAAGATACTGCAGCGAGATCCGAGATACCACAATACGAACCGAAAGTACCCAACGTCTCATACTCAGGTCCACCATAATAGGGATCGACCTTATAGGCTCCCTCTTTAATTTCAACAACCCTCTTGCAGCGAACAACACAGGCATAACAGGTATCGCGTTCCTTGAGAATGGTTTCTGCCATTTTTTCGCCGCTGATGGGTTCCGCGTCTTCGAATTGGCCTTCGCTGTAATTTCGTGTTGGTAAAGTTCCCATCGAATTCTGCGGCATCACCACCGATGCAGTGCCGAATTTTCCCAACCCATCCATATCCGGGTTGTTTGGCATCTCTCTCGGGCCTTGTTTGTTCAAATAGGCAATGCCTTTGGGATCGGCGAATGTCGGTTTTTTCGTTCCGCGAACAACAACCGCTTTGAGATTCTTGCTGGCTGCCACAAGACCCATTCCCGTCCGGCCGTTATTGCGATTCGACATGCTAACCAGGCTCGAGAATCTGACGCCTTTTTCGGCGGCTGGACCATGCTGAAGAATTTCAATCTTCTCATCGCCAAGTTCTTTCTTAAGGATGGCGTCCACCTCGCCGGTGAGCTTGCCGATCAAGTGTGAAGCATCCCTTAGTTCAGCGGTCCCGTCCTTGATCCATAGGTAAACTGGCTTGGGCGATTTCCCCTTGAGGACGATGCCGTCCACCCCTGCAAATTTCATTTCAGCAGGGAAGAATCCGCCGCCCTGCGAATCGCCAATCCCGCCACTGATGGGAGATTTCGCATTGACATTGACCCTGCTCTGACCCGATACAGCCGCGCCGGTAGTAACACTCGTCATGATCGTGAGGACATTTTCAGGTGAGAGAGCATCAACACCTCGCGGCATCTCCTTCAGGATGTAATACATCCCCATGGCGCTTCCGCCCATATATTTCCGATAAAAGGCATCGGTAGGTGTCTCGACGGTGACTACTCCATGAGTCAGGTCCACATGCAAGATTTTTCCGTTATAACCGAAGGGCATGGTAAACTCCTTTCAAGGTAGGCGTGACACCGTTTGCGATGACAGTGTCACGCCTAGTTCTGTAAAATTTTACATCTTTATGGACGATTATTCGTAATCAAGCGATTCCTCGAAATGGATCGACATCCGGAACGCCGGGTTTCAGGTATTTGCGGAACGGGAAGTATAAAACTACGCCGATAGCCATGAAAACCAATGCCCACCCAATTGCAAGAAAACCTACTTCGACTATTTGACTGTATATCGCCAATAAGATGATGAAGGTCGGTACCGAGAGTGACCAAAAACATGCCAAACCACCCACCAGGTACACGGTCACGAGGCCGATCGGGCATTTTATACCTCAATACCCACATCGCCGCAAATTCAGCCAGAATGACGAGCATTTGCAGGAAGACATCGGCAACGACCAGGAAGGCAAATGCATTGAGAGAAAAGATGGAGTAAATAACACCTGTCACGATTATCGCGACGAATGGGGTTCCATACTTGTTATGCACTTTTACCAAGAAACGGGGGAACATGCCATCCTCTGCAAGCGCAAATGGAACGCGCGTTCCGCCCAGGCTGTTTCCAGTAAAGAGTCCAATCATACTCATTACAGCGGCAATGGTTAGAAGACTACCCAAGGCGAGGCCGAAGCCCTCACCGCCAAATTTGGTGCCGACGGCTTGGCCAATGTTGGGGAATTCCCAACCGATGTCTGATGCGGGATCGACACCCCAGGATTCCAATTGTTCCTCGGTAACCCCGTAGTCTGAGACTTCGGCAATGATTCCCTCATCTGTTGTGGCTTCAACACCCCAAATGATGGTACGACCATCATCTCCACCGCCGCCCATAATTCCACCGATGGTCGGGATTGTGTAAGTCAAAATCGCGGCGACCAATACAAGGGTCATTGCTGCAGGATAAGTCTTGCGGGGATTTACCACTTCGTCGCCTGCAGCGGAGGGAAGTTCCCAGCCCATATAATTCCACATGACAACAAACAAGCCTGTGCTCAAGGCAGCAGTTAATGTCTCAGCACTCACTGCTTCGCCACCGGGAAGGAATGTGAGTTCAGGACCTCCATAAACAATCCAGTTATAAATACCTATGATGCCCATCACAAAAAGGGGTACCATAAGCAATACTCCCAGCCAATTTGTGAAAATGCCAGAAATCCTTGAGCCGCGAATCTGAAGTAAGCTTACTGCCCAAATTATTATGACGGCAGTAAGCCAGGACAACAAATCCGGAGATAACTCCATGCCTCCAATCGTAGCGCCTTCACTAAGAGCTGGAATAAAAAAGCTCAAGTAATAGACCGCAAAAACCGGGTAGATGGAAACGTCCAGCCAGGAGACCACCCAGTTATTCCAACCAGCCATAAATCCTGTAAACGGACCAAATGCTTTCTTGACCCAGTGATAATACCCACCTTCGGCTGGCATCATGGTTGAAAGTTCACGAACCATTAGAACATTAGGCAGGCTAAAAATAAACGGTGTGAGCACGATCAGAAGGATTGCCAGCCCAGAACCTGAATATCCAATGAGAGGTTCAATCCCGAAAGTCCCCCCACATACCGTAAAGTACATCAGGCCAAATAAAGGCAGGAGGGTTAACGATCTTTTGAGCTTTTTTGACTCACGTTGGATTATTGTAAAATCGCCATTTCCATTTCCCTGTGACATGTTTCCTCCTTATGGTTCGTTGGACACAATCTCCCCTTCCCGTTACTGGCAAGGGAAGGGGATTGAATGCAGAATTGCTTACGGAGTCATTTCCTTGATCCCATAAGGGAATCCATAATCAGCCATCTTATCCATAAACGGTTTGGGGTCGAATGCCTCAGGGCCAAGCACGCCAACACCTTTCCAGATACCGTGCTCAAGCAAGTCCATACCAATAACAGCATTGAATGCAGTCTGGGCGACAACCGCCTGACACCCCAATTTTTTCATGCAATCTTCATTGTCAGCGACTTGATACAGATACACTTCTCGATGAACTCCATCCTTTTTACCTTTAACCCAGGTACCCGCACAGGTCTTACCGGACATTTTGTCACCCAGATGTGCAGGATCCGGCAGGCAGGCCGCCACCACATCACGTGGCGCGACCATCACATCCTTGACCTTGATCGGTTCTTTGTTATCCAAGCCCAACATATGCAAGGTCTTAAGAACGCCGATGAACTGATCACCCAATCCATACTTGAATGTCACCCGCTTGGTTTTTACCCACCGAGGAACAAGCAGGACTTCCTCGTGCTCCACATTGACGACCTCAATCGGCCCTATACCTTCGGGGAATTTAAAATACTTCCGGTTCGGAAAATGGAGGAGTCGTAAACCATCCCTTGTCCTTTCTCCCAAATAACAGGCGGATTTAAGCATTCCTCGATCGTCGTCCAAATGGAAAAGTTTGGCGCAAAGTCATATCCTTTGACTTCAATATTAGCGCCATCGCGGATACCGATCTCGTCGATCTCATCAAACAGATAATCCTGGGCGTAGCGGGCAAACACATCCGCCATGCCTGGCTCGACGCCCAACCCGACCAAGCGAAGCAATCCTTTTTTCTCCCAATCCTTGGATCGTTCGAACTGGTAATCACCAAGCTTGACACCGCATTTCTCAAAGGGTTTCTCAGGATGCGGCTCTGACAGGGTCATGGCCATATCCATGTAATTCACGCCCACCTTGAAGGCGGCATCGAAAATGGGTTGATTAAAACTTGGGTCACAGGCGTTCATGATAAGGTCGACATCATATTTCTTGGCCAAATCAACAATGAGTTTTCGCTTACCCGCATCAATCCACTCCACCGGGAAGCGCTTCCTCGATCCAAGCTTTTTTTGAACTTCCTTTGCCCGAGCCAGGTTGTAATCAGCCAAAACCATCAGCTCGATCCAGGGGCGATCTTTTGCAATCCGAGCTATCGCTTCACCCACCCCTCCAACTCCAACGAGCAAGACTTTCATATCGTGCCTCCTTGTAGGTTTATTCCGGTACAGCCGGTGTAATTCTTATTATTTTCAAATAGAAACCAATTACAAATAAAATCAATCAAAATAATAACTTAGCGCTGCCATTTGCAAGTCGAGCATGGGATTGACGTTCCTTTTGTGTTGGAACGTCAATCCCAATAATCCGGTAGGCAGTTAAACCGTCGAGGCTACTTCAGCGATCGCCTCATTCAGAGCGGACAATCCTTGATTGATTTCATCGTAAGTAATGACCAACGGCGGCTCGATTCGAATGGAGAGCGCATTCGTCAATGTGCCTGAAACAAGTACGCCGCGTTTGAACAACGCTGCCGCTACCTGTCCTCCAATCTCCGGGGTCTGGAAATGCTGCCCGATCAGCAATCCCTTGCCAGTCACATCCTTGTAGACCTTGGGGTATTTCGCCGCCAGTTCCTTGACTTTGGGCATGATGTAATCGCCTTTTTCCTTTGCCACCTCCCACAGCTTGTCGCGCAGGGTGACATTGATCGCAGCGATCGCAGCGGAGCATGCCAGGGCGCCTCCTCCCGTGGTGGTGGTCTGCAGGAACGGATTCGGGTACATGAACGGTTGGAAGATCTCCGCAGTAGTACAAACCGCGCAGATCGGCATCACGCCACCGCCCAGGGATTTTGCGACCGCTATGATGTCCGGGACAACGCCCCAGTGGTCCACACCCCATAACTTGCCTGTGCGTCCGAGGCCTGTCTGTACCTCGTCAGCGATGAGCAGCGTCTCATATTTCTTCGTCGCCTCACGGATACGAGGCCAGAAATCATCGGGGGGCACGATCGCGCCGGCTTCGCCCTGGATGGGTTCCATCAATACTCCGGCGACGCCCACACCAACCTTGTCGCAGATGTCGAGCTGCTTCTCAACCGCGCTGCGGCATCCCCGAAAGGAACATGATACACCGGGCCGCCGTACAGCACACCCGGCGGGACACGGTAGTCGGCTTTGCCCATCATGGAAAGCGAACCCATTGTTTTGCCATGGAAAGCCTTGACCGCGACAATGAACGCTGGTTTCTGGGTGTAGACCTTGGCAACCTTGATTGCCCCCTCAATGGATTCAGTCCCGCTGGCGGCGAACCAGCTTGTATTCAAGTCTCCCGGCGTGATATCCGCCAAGATACGCGCCAGCACGCCCCGCAGCGGATCGATCAACTCCTGGCTGGGCATGGGGGTACGCAGCAATTGGGCCTGGACCGCAGCGACGACTTCGGGGTGGCTCCAGCCTAAATCCATCATGCCAAATCCGCCAAGGAAATCGATGTACTTGCGCCCCAGTACGTCTTCAAAGGTTAGCGCCGCGTCCCCGTCCATTCGGTGGCAGCCCATTGGCCGGCTTGAGTGACGGATTTTCTGTAATCCAGCCAACCTTTATTGAAGTAATCGGCAAAGTTCTTCATTGACTCTTCAATAATCCATTTGCCCAACTCTTCCGGTGGGCGTTCCGGCTTTTCAATGATTTCCAACCATTTTTTTGAATAACCTTGTGCAGCGTTAAGATCCTGTGGCATAAAATCTCCTTTTGGATTACCTGGCATCAATATTAGTCGAAATGCCTATTTGTCGTACTCTTCAGGGCGCAATTTCCGAAGGCATCCCTAATTGGAGTCAAACCCAGTGATGGAATGGATTGGTGTCCATCGCATTACCATCCACATCGGTAATCGGCATGGGCACATCCCTTTTCTGGGTGGCGAGTGAAAATACGACCATGGAAATCAACGAAACGACGAAAGCACCAAGGAGGCAATATACACCGCATCCCAAAAGGCACAATCCACGTCACCCTCACAGACGACCAAGGTTGGATCCCCGCCCAACCCCTGGTTGTAGGCGACCCAAGTTAACATCCCCAACTGACGAACCCTCCAATCACGGCTGCCACTGCGCCATATCGATTGGCTTTCTTCCAATACATTCCAAAGG